>CAWDQG010000019.1:0-186883 GCA_963804405.1 uncultured Alphaproteobacteria bacterium
GACCCGATCAGTGGATCACATCAGGGCCAGCAGCCACAGCGGCTGCATCGCGACGGGGGCGAGCCTCCACGCGAAAAAACAGATCCTATGATGGTGGCACGAGCAGGCTAGGCTGCGAGCCACGTCAAACTGGAGGATCTGATGACGCAGACAGTCGCCGCTCTTATAGCTGCCGCCGTGGACTATGAAAGGACGCTCGTCCTCGCGATTGAGGTGAGTAACGAAAGTTGGGTGCTCGCGGCTCAAGTTCCTGGCCTGCCACATACGAAAGCGAAGCGTACGATCAATCCAAGACGCCGAGTTATTGATGGCGGCGATTGCTGGATATCGCGCCCGCGCTACTGCTTCCGGCCACAGCATGGAGCGGGTGATTACGGTGTACGAGGCGGGATGGTCGGGCTTCTGGCTGGCGCGGTGGATTATGAGGCATGGGATGGGAGGCATACGTTATCCAACCTTCGAGTGTGCCTGTCGATCGTCGGATGCGCCGCGCAAAGTCCGATGGCATTGACGCCGGGTTGCTACTGGGGACACTGCTCGCTTGGCTGCGCGGTGAGCCGCGCGTGTGTTCGATGGTGCCGATCCCAGACGAGGCCGATGAAGATGCCCGACGGTGTGTTCGCGAGCGGCACGAGCTCATCTCCGAGCGCGTCGGTCTAACCAATCGGATCGGAGCTGTTCTGGCCACGCTTGGTGTGAGCGATTACAACCCATTGCTCCGCAGCCGGCATCGTCGTCTGACCGAGTTGAGGACCGGTCTCGGCGAGCCACTGCCGCGGAACGCGCAGGCCAAAATAGAGCGGTTGCTTGCGCGGTTGGAACTGGTACTGACGCAGATCGCTGAGTTGGAGCGTGAACGTGATGCGGTGGTGGAAGCGGAAGCGTCCGACAAAGCTAGTAAGATGATTTAGCAGCTTACCAACCTGCGTGGTATCGGCGTTCAGAGTGCGACCGTGCTGGTGCGTGAAGCGTTTGTACGTCGCTTCGCTAATGGCAAGGCACTTGGATCATACGCCGGTCTGGCTTCCTCGCCGTATAGTAGCGGTGGGATCGACCGCGAGCAGGGCATTGGAAAGGCCGGCAATCGGCGGGTCAGAACTGTGATGGTCGAGCTTGCGTGGTTATGGACGCGCTATCAGCCCGGCGCCGCTCAGGTCCGCTGGTTTCGCGAGCGGGTTGGATCAACAGGACGGCGTGCGCGGAAGATTATGGTGGTGGCCCTGGCCCGAAAACTGCTGATTGCGCTATGGCGGTTCGTCATCGACGGTGTGGTGCCCGAAGGCGCAACTCTGAAAGCCTGCTGCCTAATCGGCCCCGCAGTCCGGTCTGCGCTGCGAACGCGGAGCAGCCCGCCAATCCGCAGGAACGTCGCCGTTGTTCGGCATGGCGCTACGGCGCCGTTTACACAGAGTGGTGCCGTTCTCTTGGAAGCCCTCCCGTCCCGAATGCGGGACAGTGGTTGGGATCAACTCCCGCCGGATGTGAGGTTTGCAGGAAAAGCCTGCAGCGATGAGAGCCCCGCCTTGGATCGCGGTCTGCCCAAATCAGCGCTTGACGGAGAAACCATCATGTGAGGCCGGATACATGGCTGCACCCGAACGCTTCGCAGATAGATAGGTCAGATTCCTCTTGCACCGCGGGCGCCGTTCTCTAATCGCATCTCCACTGTCAAGTCTTCTCTTTGTTCATCCTGATCGCCCGCCCCGGGGGTCATGGTTCTCTCCGCGGTCGGCATTGGCCGCCGCATCATCCGGTCCAAAGCGCAGGCTCTCCAATGTCCACAACGGGCTCGTGAAGGTTGTCCTTGCGGCCCGACGGCTACCGGCGGAGTAGCCCGCACCCTCGCCCCTAAAGTATAGCTTACCGTATCGGCGTTGTCGCGGTACGGATTTTTTGACGACTTCAGGCGACTGTCTCGTGCGGGCCCCAGCGGAACGGTTCGCCAGTGCAGTTCCTCAGCAGTCTCACCCCTTGCTTTGCCTTCCGTGAGAAGGCAGCGATCTTGAAGGCGACTGATTTCCGCATCATAAAAAGCGATCTGATAGTTCTGCTTGTAGTCAGTGCGCCCTCTAAACTGCTAACGGCGGCGTCGAGATGCCCTCCCTCTATTTGGACGTGAGCGATGATGCCGAGCATATATGAGCGTCGGTTTGCCATGGCTGAGTGCCAATCTGAAAACTGCTGTTGCAAATTGCGCAGCATGCTGGTGGTGGTTGGCCCGAGCAGGCATGTCGGTCTGCGATTTACTTCTCTCGCGCTCCATATGAGCCAAGCGTCGGAGTTGTACAGTTGCTGGCGGTTCTGCGGTCGTCTTCAATCTAAGGTTGTGGCCCTTTCAATGAGCGCCAACAATTTCTCTGTTAAAACGTTATTTTATTGTGTTTTCAGGAAGGGCAAACCCCGAAATGCTTATGTGAGCGTCAACTTTTTCGGGCTCGTAGAATAGCAAATATCGGCGTCGTTTTTCACCACGATAGGTCTCGGTTTCAATCATCGCAGCAATTGCAGTCGAATAGGTAGTCGCCGTGAGGGCTGCGACGGTGGACGCGCTGAAAATAATTTGGGATTGTCTGCGAATGTGGGGCTCAGGCTGGGGGCTCAGCAGCAACAACCCGACTATCAATCGTCGGGCAGCTCGAGCTGCGGATGAAAGATTGCGGTTTAAGCTCGTGTGAAGCTCCCCCTTAGGGAACAGCGGCCTTCGGATTTGGCGGGAATGCCGCGTCCGTGATCGCGCCGCGCAACAGATCGAGCGCCTCCTTGAGCGCGCGATCGTCCTTTTCATCAGGCGGCACGTAGGACTGCGAGCCCGATTCCTCGGCGCCTTCCGCCTTAAGGTGGCCGCGCAGCGAGGCCTCGCCCTCGGCATCGGTGCGCGCTTTCAGATCGGCGGGCACTTCTTGAAGCACTTTTATGTCGGGCTCGATGCCTTTCGCTTGAATCGAACGGCCGGATGGCGTGAAGTACCGGGCCGTCGTCAGCCGCAGCGCGCCGTTGCCCGGTCCGAGCGGGATGATGGTCTGCACTGAGCCCTTGCCGAACGAACGGGTGCCGATAAGCGTCGCGCGCTTATGATCTTGCAGCGCGCCGGCGACGATTTCCGACGCCGAGGCGGAGCCGCCATTGATCAGCACGATGACCGGCTTGCCTTTGGTCAGGTCGCCCGGCCGGGCGTTGAAACGCTCGGTTCTCCTCAGCATTGCGGCCACGGGTTGAGACGATCTCTCCCTTATCCAGGAACGCATTCGACACCGAAATTGCCTGGTCGAGCAGACCGCCGGGATTGTTGCGCAGATCGACCACGAAGCCTTTGGTCTTATCGGCGCCGAGCTGGCTGGTCAGATCGCTGATCGCCTTCTTTAGCCCATCGGTTGTTTGCTCGTTGAATAGGGTGATGCGGATATAGCCGACATCGTCACCCTCGGTATGCGAGCGCACCGACTTCACGCGGATCACGTCACGCACAATGGTGACTACGATTGGCTTGTCCTGCCCCTCGCGCATGATGGTGAGCTTGATCTTGGTGTTCACCGGACCGCGCATTTTCTCTACCGCCTGGTTGAGCGTCAGGCCCCGCACCTGCTCATCGTCAAGTTTGGTGATGATGTCGTTGGCCATGACGCCGGCTTTCGCCGCCGGCGTGTCGTCGATCGGCGCAACCACCTTCACCAGGCCATCTTCCATCGTGGCCTCGATGCCTAGCCCACCGAACTCGCCACGGGTCTGCACCTGTATCTCGCGCAAGCTATTTGGATCCATGTAGCCCGAATGCGGATCGAGCCCGGCGAGCATGCCGTTGATGGCCGATTCGACGAGCTTGCTGTCGTCGGGTTTGTCGACGTAATCGGCGCGTACCCGCTCGAACACTTCACCGAACAGATTGAGCTGGTGGTAGGTGTCCGACGAGGCAGCGTTAGCGCTCGATCCAACGAAAACCGTGTGTGGCTGCGTCGCCAGAAGTGTGAGCCCGGCACCGGCGATTGCGCCCAGGAAAACGAGGGACGTTTTGTGCATCATCCGCGAAATCCTGTCACATTCGCTTGTTGCACCACGGCGCTACTATGACGACCGCTAGTTTGCCGCGCAGCGCGAGTTAAGTTCCCTTTACTCCGCTCGACTTACCGCCCACGCGGCCAAACAGCGTGCGGAAACTATGAGAGCGCGGTCGGCGTAACGAAGGCACATTTCGTACCGCTCACTCCCGCCAGAAATTCTTGAACCGCGTCGGCGACAGCTCAGTGTAGCGCACCGTGTGCTGGATGTTGCGGTGCCCCAGGTACGCCTGCAATGCCCTCGTGTCGTGGCCTCTATTCGCGAAGCGCATAGCCGCAGGCGTGCCAAGCTTGTCTTAAGGTTTGGGCAATCTGAACGCTGCTAGCGGCCTTGCTGCTTTTGAAGAACGCTTGTCATCTCAACTGGACCAAGACCCTTATCCCAGTAACTATGGGTTGGCGCTCCGGGCTGTTCCGCTATTCGGTCGAGGGAGCGGCCGAATTCTTCAATGTTTTCTCCCGCCAGCGTGCCGAAGCCGGACGTGTTTGAGCGAGACGGGCCATGTCTGCTGCGTCGCGCTCAGTGCGCGACGCAGCAAGTCGTCAGCCCATCGCTGCCTTGACGCGCTCAGGCGTCATCGGCGTTTCGCGCAGCCGCTTGCCGGTCAAGGCCGCGAATGCGTTGTTGATGGCGGGCGCCACTAGCGGCGTCGCCATCTGCCCCGCACCGGTCGGATGATTGTCGGTGGCGAGGATTTCGATGTGCATCTGCGGCACGTCCCGCATGCGCATGACCCGATAATCGTAGAAGTTCGACTGCTCGACAGCGCCGTCCTTGATCGAGATACGTTCGGTCAGCGCCATGCCAAGGCCGAAGACGATGCTGCTTTCCGTCTGCGCAACGATGTTATCTGGCTGCACCGGGATGCCGCAATCCATCGCACACCAGAAATTATGCACCAGTATTTGGCCGTTCGCGGGGTTGACGGAAATCTCTGCGATGCCGCCCAGTAGTGAGTTTGAGTAGTCGATGAAGGCGAAGCCGAGGGCGTGGCCGTCCGCCGACTTCTTGCCCCAGTTCGCCATCTGCGCCACGCGCTCAACCACCGCCCGGCCGCGCGGCGTGTTCTTGAGCAACTCCAACCGTAACTGCACCGGATCGATGTTACGCTTGAGCGCGACTTCGTCGAGGAACGCCTCGGTGACGAACTTGTTGGCCGTATAGCCGATGCCGCGCAACGGCGACGTGCGCACGCCGCTGTCGCGGTAGATTTGCCCGCAATATTGGTTGGCGATGTCGTAGCTGCGCAGCTCAACGCCGAGCATCAGGATGAAGTCCTTCTGGCCGGCCTTGTAGCGCACCGGGTCCATATAGGGTGTCACGCGATCGCCCGCGAGGCGCTGGTGCCATGCGACGATCCTGCCGGACGAGTCGAGACCCGCGCGCAAATAATGCGCTGTGATCGGTCGCAAGCGGCCGTTATGCACGTCATCCTCGCGCGTCCACATCATCTTGACCGGACGCTTGGCTTCCTTCGAGAGCAGCACCGCGTCGACGACGAACTCCTCATCGCGGTGGCCGCGCCGGCCGAAGCCGCCACCGAGCAGCGTGTAATGCAGCGTGACCTTCTCGCGCGGAATGCCGAGCGCCTTGGCGGGAGCGTCCAACGCCATGGTCGGACTCTGCGAGCCGCACCACACCTCGACGGCGTCGCCCGACGGCGACACCGACGCGATCGCGTTCAGCGGCTCCATCTGTGCGTGATATGCATAGTCGCAACGGTATTCACCCTCGATCACTGTTGCGGCCTTGCCGATCTCGGCTTCGGCGTCGCCCTGCTTGAACCAGTCATTGGTGACGGGGACGCTGAGATTGCGCGCGTCCGCTGCGAACGCCTCCATGCCCTTCTCGCCGTCGAAACCCCACGCCTTGCCGGTCCGGTTCCAGGTGATGGTCTGCTCGACCGCCGCTTTCCCTTCGAATGCCGCCCAAACGGTTTCGGCCAGAACGCCGATGCCGTAGGGCAAGCGCACGGCGGAGATCACTCCGGGGATGGCCTTAACCTTGGCTTCGTCGAACTTGTCCGGCGTGCCGCCCTCGACTGGGCTGCGCACCACCGCGCCGTACATCATGTCTGGCACTTCAACGTCGATCGAATAGGTCGCGCTGCCGTTGACCTTGTTCGCCAGTTCGACACGAATCACGTCTTTGCTGACCAAACGGAATTCGCTCGTCTTTTTGAGCTCGTCAGGCTTGATCTCGGGCGCCGCCGCCGGGACTTCGGCAAACGCGGCGATTTCGCCATAGCCCAGCCTGCGGCCGGACTTGCTGTGCACAACGACGCTTGGCTCAGTGGTCAGCTCCTCGACCGCAACACCCCATTTCCTGGCGGCGTTATCGAGAAGCATGCGGCGAACCTGCGCACCAAACGTGCGCAGCGGCTTGAAGTAGCTTGTTACCGCGTTGCTGCCGGCGGTCAACATGATGCCGCCGAACCCGGGATTGCCGTAGATTTTCTCGATTACTGGCGCTGGTACAACGCGCACCTTGCTCCAGTCGGCGTCAAGCTCCTCCGCAAAGATCAATGGTAGCGATGTCATCGACCCTTGCCCCATCTCGGTCGCAGGTGACATGATCGAGATGGTGCCGTCTGGTGCGATGCTAACCCAAGGGCTCAGGCTCTTGCCATGCATTTCGCCAGCCGGAATCGCGCCGGCCGCGAGGTCGCCGCCGCTCAGCGCGAAAGCGAAGGTCAAGCCGGCTGCGCCGGTCATCACTTGGCGGCGGGAGATAGCGACGCTGGCGCTCAGCGTGTCAATCGGATGTTGGGTCATGGCTTAGCCCTCCTGCGATGCGCGTTCGATCGCGCGGATGATGCGCGGATAGGTGCCACAGCGGCAGATGTGTGCACTCATGTGCTCGACTATCTCGTCGCGTGTGGGATGCGGCTTCTGCCTGAGCAAGTCGACCGCACTCATGATCTGGCCCGACTGGCAGTAGCCACATTGCGGTACGCGCTCGGCGAGCCAAGCCATTTGCACCGGATGCGAAGAATCGTGCGACAAACCTTCGATCGTCGTCACCGCGCGACCGGCGACCTCGGACAATTGCGTCTGGCACGAAAAAGCGCGCGTGTCGTCAATGTGCACCATGCAAGCACCGCACAATCCGGCGCCGCAGCCGAATTTCGTGCCCATCAGCTTGAATTGCTCGCGGATGATCCAAAGCAGCGGCGTTTGCGGCGGCGCGTCGGAACTCACGCTCTGTCCGTTGATGCGGAACGTGATCGTCATTTGCTACTCCGTTTGTCAGGCACGTCTTTAATTTGCCAACATACATTGGATCGAGGTGATCGAATAGCGATGCGCCGGTCACTTAGAGCGCGCTAATTTAGAACTGCCGTCGAGGCACTTGGTCATTGGCGTCGTTTCGAGCGTGCGCCAACCACTTCCGCTGTTCATCCAACTCCGGACATATCGTAGCACTGCCCCAACTGTCGCAAAGGTCATGAACGAACTCATGCACTGCAACATATTCGTGGAGATTCGATGGGGCACTAGTGCGATAGGACGCAGGCGTTGAGAGATTTAGACGGCGGGGGTGGTGATTCAGGAGACACGTGGTCGCCTATACGAAAACTGTAGAAATATAAAATGCGATTTCGGTTTCCAGATTCTTGGAAATGCGGGAGATTTGACACGACCACCCCCACCAAAAAGGAACGGGCGAACGCAACGCTACTTAGAGAGCGGCGACCTGCGGGTGGTCTTATGTGCCAGCGGCGAAACCGTGCACGAGCTCGTGCGCCGCAACGCCGATAATGCGCGACGTATGTTCCGCCGTTCCTAGTTCCGGTGAGAGGCGGCCAGAACGTCACCACTGAAAGCGCCAACGCCGAAATGCTACGACAAATCTTCGCGCATTTGAGTCGCGGTTTCAAGGATGCGGATTTTTAACCGCCGAGACAGGCTGTCTGAGGGGGCTGGAAACAAGGGAAGGTCGCGACCTCTTCGGCGAATGTGCCGCATCTCATAGATGACAGTAAACAGAAACGGATAGATCACCACGATCACGGCGAGAAAAACCACCTCAAGATGTTTCATGATCTTACATTTCCTCCGTTTGTTTGGGAAGGAGCAAAATTACAATGCTGGTTGCCCCAAACAGGCTAAATCGTCCCGAGAGCGAAGCCTTCCCGCGCGGGCGCGTCAAGGGCTCATTATTTTAGGTTTAAATCATTATGGCTGGACGTAACAACTATCACTTTGCACGCTGCGCGGCAGCTTTCGAGGGAAGACCAGCCCCGCTGTGCTGCAGCACAGCAGGGGCGATTTTTCCCCAGCGTGCCAACCGTTCCCGTCGTCGGAATTCACTTTGCCAGCAACGCTGTTGGTGGCGGTTTCAGGAGCCTGGCATAACCGCCCGGCCACCGGCGCGGTTCAGAACCAAGCTTGAGTTTTCGGGATTTCGACCTCGCGCAACCTGCTCGACTTCTTGTCGTAAACCTGACTCCAACGAAAAATCGGAGATTTCCGACGCGGTGTGGCGCCATGCTGCGGGATCACGGGAGTTCTTTTTATGCCTAACGATACGCAGGCTCCGAGGCGAACGGCGCGACGGGGGATAGGCGTCCAACAAACGCCCGGCAGTTCAGCAGCGCCAGTCGTTTCAAGGGAGCGGTTAATGCCCCGACATTGCTTCCGATAACGCCGCATTCCAGGAAGCAAAACGCACCCCCGCTGACAACCGGGAGAGCCGCGCCCACAGTGCTATTCTGTCGGGGTTTCAGAGAACGAGACCCAAAATGCCGCTAACAGGAGATCAGATAACGGTTGGCCGCTGCTACGAAATGACGATTGGTGGCAAGCCGATCATCGCGAAGGTGCTCCACATCTATCCGCTGGAGATCGGCGCCGCCTCGAGGCGACCGCGGAAATCCCGGGCCCAGTGCGGCGCGATCTTGTTCACACCGGCGTCGATCAGCTTCTTGCGTTTCGCTTCCGATAATACGTCGAAGATCTTCGGATCCACCTCGGGAACGTGCCCCTTGAACTCACCCGAATGCGGGCCTGCAACGGTGACCCGGCCCGCGACGAAGACCTCGCGAAAGCCATCGCGGGCATCGCCCGCGAACTCGATGAGCGCGGCCTCCAGACGGTCCATTTCGCTGAATACCTCGGTGTGCTGGGAGGCGAGCACTAGGAGCTACTCGCAGAGAGCGCGACGGTGCGGCTTAGTCTTCGGCGCGGCGCAGAACCAATGGCGACACCAAGGTGCACGGCTCCGTCGGCGGGTTGTGGGTCAAGGACGGCCACAAGGTGCTACGCTCGTCGCACCATCCCGAGGACTTGATGCTCGCGAGCCCGGCGTGGTCCGGCTTTGACAAGGCCGCGTCGGTTCTGCGCGGCGAAGGACGATTGCTTGCCGCCGACTGGAGCTAAGCAGTCGGGTTTGCGACGAAGGAGGTGAAGCCATGAATGACGGAACGCGCGTGAAGATCGAACATTGCGCGAAGCGGGTGCGTGTTTACCTCGGCGGAAAGATCATCGTCGAACTCGATCCGCTCGAAGCTCGTCTGGGAAGTGCCACATTACCCCGCCTACTATTTCCCGATGGCAGATGTCAGCATGAGTTGTCTCCTCGAAAGCGATCACACCGACCGATCGTCGACGCGAGGACTGGCGCGCTACTTCAATGTGCGCGGCGGAAACCGATTCGTCGCCAACTCCGCGTGGCACTACCCGCAATCGGCTATTTTCGAGATTCGGGGGCACGTCCGTTTCGAATGGGATCAGATGGACGCCTGGTTCGAGGAAGAAGAGGAGGTTTTCGTCCACCCGCACGATCCATATAAGCGCATCGACCTTCTGCACAGCTCCCGCCACATCGAAGTTTCGCTCGACGGTGTGAAGCTCGCCGACACTCGCCGACCTACCATTGTCTACGAAACAGGGGCGCCGATTCGCTACTACATGCCGAAGCCCGACGTGCGCATGGACCTGCTTGAGCCCACCGACAACCGCACAGGCTGCGCTTACAAGGGATTTGCGCGCTATTGGAGCTTGACCGTAGGCCAAATCAGGCGTGAAAACATCGCGTGGTCGTACGCGATGCCGATCGCGGACTGCGCAAAAATTGCGGGCCTGGTTGCATTCTACAACGAGCAAGTCGACTTGATCGTCGATGGTGTTCCCCAGGAACGCCCCTCAGTTTGACAACGACGACTGAGCGCACGTTCGCATCCTAGGCATTGTGGAATCTGATCAGGCGATTTGACGTCTCGCCGAACCTCCGCTGATAAGCCTAGCGGAGCGTCGCGAACGAAATGCGGGGCGAACAGAGTCCCTAAACGCTGATAAATCAGATTTTGCCCGACCTGCATCATGATCGGAATATCGAGTTCGCAGCATTTTGCGTAATAAGTCCGAAAAATCCGGGCAGGTCATGTGCAGTAGTGTCCAGAATTTTTCGCACATTTGATCAGGTGCATTGTCTGCGCGCCGTCGCCGCGGAATGACAAATTCCATCTTCGCGAACGCGGAGATAACTAAGCGGGGAGTTGCCCACGTAACCAAGTGCCGACGTGGCACCAAGGGCGAAACAGGCGTTGAGGCAAACTCTACGTCAATACTCACGGCACAGACCGCACAACGCAACACAACACCAATCCTATTAGTTTGCTTTATCTAATTACCTATTCATCCTATTCATCCCGGTTCACGTCCATCGCTTCCCCTAGTTCGAAAAAAGAGATAAACCGTCGGCGTGGTAGTATCCGGGCACCTCCCATTTCACTTCCCTCCCCCTTCACTTTGGTTCCATGAGCCCAGGCGATACAGCGCCTTTAGGGCCATACATCGCGTTCGCCTTTACGCACATCATCTTCGGGCCTATTCCCGCAAAAGCTCTTTGGTTTGAGTGAATGCTCCTTTCTATGGCAGGCCAATCATGGCCCCCCGGCTCGATGTCGGCGTTGGCGATCTTGAAGAGGTTTAAAATCTCCACGACCTTTTGTTCATTGATCTTCCAACTTGGACACCTGGCTTCAACGACCAACATGCGCCCGTAGTTGTTCAGAAACTTCTCTTTCGAGCTTTCCTCAGCGTTAGCCGACAGCGTGCTGGTCACAAGCGCAAGCGCTATCCATTTCCACTTCAGCATTTCACTTCCCCTTACCGAGTTTGGACTGCGCCCATCAAGTCTGGCTCTCGGAGTAGCGGTCAATCGAGCAAAAGAATTGGAGACGCCAACACCCACCTCCAACCATTAAAACGGTGATTCCCCCGATGACTCCCAAACGAGTTGAATTGTAGCGATTTTCTGGATTGCTGGTAAGCCCGAGAAGGTGGTGTCGATGGCTACCGGCATAGCGGGCTTCCCAAATGGCCTTGAGCCCTGATCTGGCCATTTTCCTTGGCATTCGGCACACTGCTCCCGTCGGTTGCTCTTGAACGCATGCATATCGAGCGTCTCACGTTGGCGCTGGTGGTGGCTGCGGCCGCAGTTCCGCGATGAGCCGCAGAATCTCCTGGAACATTTGCCGCGGGATGGCGACCACCACGCCGTTGCTTCCGATAACAAGCCTTCTCAGCAGAGAAAATGGCAGCGTTATGAGGGCGCCGTCAGAGTCGGGCGGGGCTTAGAAGCACGAGGAGCACATCGCCAGCCGGAAGACGGATGCTGTAGTCGCCCGCACAATTGGCATTGATACAGGCAAGAACACGCTGCATTTGATTGGCCTGGATGACAAAGGAGCGATTGTTTTGCGCGAAAAGGTCTCTCGCAGTCGGATTGCAGAGCGGCTTGCGAATGTGCCGCAGTGCCTGATTGGTATCGAGGCCGGCATGGCGACGCATTATGTGGGTCGTGAGCTGATTGCACTCGGTCATGACGTAAAGCAGGTGCCACCGGCTTATGCCAAACCGTTCCGTCAAGGTCACAAGAATGACTTCCGGGATGCGCACGCGATCGCGGAAGCTGTGCAGCGGCCAACGACACGCTGCGTTCCGGTAAAGACCGGCGATCAATTGGATCTGCAAGCCCTTCACCGCGTGCGATTTCGCTTGATCAGCGGCCGGACCGCTGTGATCAATCAGATCCGCGGCTTTCTTTTGGAGCACGGCATTCCGGTCCGCCAAGGGCTTCGCTTCCTTCGTCAGTAACTCCCGGAGATCCTGGCGAAGCGCATTGACGTATTGTTCTCGCAGCAAATGACGTTAATGGAATGGTCCGGCCGCGCTCCTGCCCCGCCAGCAAGCAAAGCTGGCGTGGGGCGACTAACAGAAGGAGCACGCCATGTCCGAGAAGCGCAATACCACAGTCGCCGTGATGGGTATCGATATCGGCAAGAACTCGTTTCACGTGATAGGTTTTGATGCTCGCGGCGCGATTGCGTTGCGACAAAAGTGGTCGCGCGGCCAGGTGGAAACGCGGCTCGCCAACATGCCGCCGTGCCTGATCGGAATGGAAGCCTGCGTCGGCGCGCATCATCTGAGCCGTAGGCTCAAGACGCTTGGTCACGATGCCCGGCTGATGCCGGCGAAATACGTGCGGCCGTACAGCAAGGGACAGAAGAATGACTTCCGCGACGGGGAAGCGATCGCCGAAGCGGTGCAGCGCCCGACGATGAAGTTCATCGCTACGAAGACTGCTGAGCAGCAAGCTTTGCACCGTGTGCGCGAGCGGCTGGTCAGCCAGCGCACTGGCATAGTCAATCAGATCCGCGCCTTTCTGTTGGAGCGCGGCGTTGCCGTGCGCCAGGGGCTGCGCTTCCTGCGAGCCGGGCTTCCGCAAATCCTCGCTACGCGCACTGTCACTAACCGCTGGCAGGCCGGATCGCGCTCCTGGCGATACGGGCGAGTTTGTTGGCGAGCGCGATCGCCAGCACGTTGCGGTGCGACGCCGCTCGTCGAGCCGGCGCCAGTCGCGGAGACCGCACCATCCTGGGCAGGATATCGAAGCGTGGCAATCGTGGCTCGGCCTCGTTCCCAAGCAGACATCGACCGGACCGGAAGGTTCCGGTCGAGCCCATGACGGGCAAAATCGTAATCGACACCGACAATTACTACCCTGAGCGTGACGGCCACATCCCCGAGCTCGACAACGAGTCGACCACCACGTCGGAACTCTTGCAGGCCCACCTGCCAACCTCGAAGGTCGTCAAGGCCTTCAACCATATTTATGCCGCTGCCCTTACTACTGACGGACAGCCAGCCGGCGCGAAGAAACGCCGCGCGCTGGTCATCGCTGGTGACGACAAGGATGCCAAAGCCAGAGTGACGCATTTGCTCGACCAGTTCGGCTTCGATACGGTAGATGCAGGCCCGGATCAAGCTCACCCGTCGTTTCCGAGCGGGGCAAGGAAGCAGTCGTAGGTATTCTCGAACCTGGCCACTTTTTTGGCGAAGGATGTCTGAATGGCCATCCGCTGCGTGTCACCACGGCTACGGCGATCGATCAATCCCTGATTACGCGCATCCCCAAAGCAGCAATGATTGCCACCTTGCATGATGAGCCGGAATTTTCTGAATTGTTCATGGCGGATCTGTTGAGTCGGAACAGTCGAATTGAAGAGGACCTAATCGATCAGTTATTCAATTCAAGCGAGGAACGGCTGGCGCGGACCCTTCTGCTTCTGGCGAATTTCGGCAAAGAAGCCACGGTTGAGCCGATCATTGGGAAGTTTAGTCAGGAAACCCTCGCGGAGATGATTGGCACGACCCGATCACGCGTGAGTTTTTTCATGAATAAATTTCGCAAGTTGGGCTATATCGAATACAACGGAAAACTGGAAATCCGTAACTCGCTGTTGAACGTGGTCTTGTACGACAAGCCTGAGATCAGGAAGCACGACGCCAGCGAAGGACCGAGATAGCTTCCCACGCTTGATGGTCGGTTTGGCGTCATCAACGTCGTTTCAAGCGCGACCCGCGCACTTCCGCTTCTCCCCGACCCCGACATATCGCTGCGTCGAATTGCGCTCGGCGACCAATCGGCTGAAGCGCGACGAGGTGCGGCGGTTGGCGGTGAACTTCGCCAAGCTGCCGGAGCTGCTGCGGCGGTCGCCGCCGATAAGCGAGGCGCGCTGCGCCCGCCCAATGAATAGACGCCGCTGATCTGCGAAGCGCTTTGCCTCCTCAGCGCCGGGCGGCAGGCAGGCGCTGCGGAGCCGTACAGCTCGCCTCGCTCTAGAGACGCGGCGCCAGGGATGAACGTCACCTCCCATATCGCGTGCCCGCTACCTGGAGCCCGGGCCTAGCGCGGCGCACAAGCGAGGCCTATTACGAACCGGCCGAACGCCCGGGCCCGGCGCGAGTATGGCGCGCGGTATGGACGTCACCTTCAGGATCGCGGTTTCCCGGCCCGATCAGCCGGCTACGCCCGGCGAAGGATAGGCGCGCCGCTGAAAGGAAAGCAGCCGGTCACCTCACCTAATGCAAGGATGACGTCGCCCCGACGGCCAATATCCCGGTTGCCATTGTGATGCCCCAGTGATTCCCCGAAACTGATGCCCCAGCGCTGGCGGTCGGAAAGCGGCGTAACCATTACGCCTTTCGCGCGCCTGGAACCGCCGGCGCCCTTGCTCGTAAATTACAAGAAGATCCGTCGCCTGATGTGCGAGAAATCTTTGCAAATCTGAAAGCCCCGCTCACGTGTTGATCGCCCTACAGTTGGGAGCAATAAAGCAAAGGGCGGTGTTCTTCGTTTGCGTGCCCCGAACAATAGCGACAAAACACGGACAAACGATAGCCTGCCCAATCCCCTTCCTTCTGGCTGACAAATGCCCCGCTCGTTGTGTTGCCTACCAGCGCATCCCTTTGAGATGGTAGATGCCCGTCGACGTATCCAGCCATACGACGATATCGGACTAACAGTGTCGTCCAGCTTCTAACTCAGTTGAAAATAATCGGAGATTATCTGCGACTGAGGGAGGGCGCCATGAGCTAGGTCAGCGAATGCGCGTTGTTTGAACAGCCGGTCAAGCAGTTCCCGCGCTGCATGCTCGATACCCGCCACAACCGCATGGCGAAATTTTGAGTTATCATTGGCAAGCAGCAAGGCGGCAAACCCGATGGACGAGCGCATCGAATCCTTTCTGGCTGACGTTCTTGCGCTTGAGGGCGAAGATGATAACGCAATTCGCGAGGGCGTGCGCATTGCTCTTGCCGACTGCGAGCAAATCTTCAAAGCGCAGGAAGTAAATAGACGCATGAAGGAGAAGGCAGCGCACGCCTGCCACGCGCTATGCCGCGCTCGCGTTCTCGAAGAAATGCAGCGACGGAAGGGCACACCGCACGCAGACCACTTAAGACTAGTGCTGGGCGTTATGGATGGGCCGCGCTCTTGATGCAGGCGCGCAACTGGGAGCGCGCACTACGAGGCGGCGCCCGGTAACTCAACTAGCGTATGCGAGTTATTGACACTGTCATAAATCGACACCTTAACGATGGGATAACTCGTCTTGATTGCCAGCGCCGCTGATTGAGCGCCGATGTTTTGTAGGAGCCCTTCGTCTGCCTGTCTACCTGTAGCAAATAGCGTCCAATCTCCGGCCGCTTGCTTTGGGCGGACAAATCCTCGGCCTCCTTCTCCGCATCTTTCTTCACAGGCATTTTGATTTGACGTGGAGCCACTGCATGCTCCTCTGTTTGGTTGTCTGGGGGGAAGACTTTAAGTGGGGGTTCGGAGCGTCAGCCGCTAGACCTGTCCATGGTTCGCGTGGCCAGATGAACGGATTGCCACTTACGTGCCCGATTGCGCGTGTCCCCGAGAGCGAATGAAGGCGCTCGGCCAGTCAGTGCTTCCGCGCATCGACAAGGAAGCTGACGATGGTCTTTTCGCCGAGCGCCTTGGCGGCCTCGAGGCGATGCAGACCCTCAACGAGTACGAAGCGCGCACCGTCCGCCCTTACTAGGATCGGCGACTGTAAGCCCTTGTCGAGAATGCTCGCCGCGATCTCGTCTACTCGCTTTTGTTCAAGCGTGGCACGCCGCTTGATCGGAACGTAGATGTCAGCGATTGCGATGGTTTCGCGCTTCATCATGATCGAACCAAGGAGCCCGAACCTCCGACATTTCCACCCGATTATCTAGGTTCACGTTGCTGCGTTTTTCTACCTCGCCCACCAGTATATCGAGCAGCGCCTTCGCTTCTTTCAGATCGAGCGACAGGAGCTGGCGCACGACCCAGACCATCCTGAGGATATGTTTTTCGAAATAGGACGATGCAGCGCATTCTGACGCCGCAGAGCATCGAGGCCCCCCGCTTGAGCATAGACTGCGGGGTGCCTACAGGGCGCCTGGCATCGGTAGCTCGTCAAGCGTATCCTGGAGCAGCTTGAAGGCGAGGCACGGCCGTGACTCTAATTATCTGCCCGGGAGATTTTACATGTCGCGCGCGAAGCAAGCTTCGGCAGAGCGTCGGATCAAAGCCGTGCCGGTTTTAGGAGCGGCCGGGTTGTCGTTGACGCTGGCGAGTGGAGGACAGGGAATCAGCGGTACGCCGGCAGCGGATTTGCTGTCGCGCAGCGCAGGAGTGACTCACGAAATTACACTGCGCGAGGAGGAAATTTCCGATGTCAGCCTGGCGACATTCCATGTCTTCGACAAAGAAAGCCAGGCCGGCGAGCGGCTCGCCTGCGGCTGTGGTGGTGGTTGTTGCCTGTTCGCGCGAGCGCCCTCGTCGGCGTTCGGAAACGATGCCTATTCGCCCCCGCCGCCCCCTCCGATCAGGGCGGCGCACAAGCACGTTCGGAAAAAGCCATAATAGGCGACGGGCGTAGTTCAACAGGATAGAGCGCCGCGTTGGCCGACGCTTCGTCGGCTTACTGAAATCCGATGTGCCAACATAGAGACTAGGAGCGCAGATATGGGGATTCAATTCCCACCGCCAATGCCGTCGTCGGGCGGCGAATAGTCTGTACAAGCGTTTCATGTTCGCGCGTTCGTGCGTGAACCAGGTAAGTGCGCTTATTTCCGACGGGCCGCCTGCCGGCAGGGCTTTAACCGCCGCAGACGCCGCCGCGTTAGGAGTCAGGGCAGCGTACTTTCGGTGGCTGCGGAACGGATGACCCAGTCGCGAATCGTTGTCGGAATCCCAGCGGTCGTCCAAACCAAGCTTGCGCTGCGGCGCGCCTGTTGGCAGGACGCTTGCGCACACTGGGTCAGCAGTAGCGAATTCACGGCCTAAGCCCGGGATGGAGCAATGGATAAGGCCCAAGCGCGATCGATCGTAGGCGCAGTCTGTCTTATGGCTTCGGCGACGGCGTCCGCACAGCCGACTTGGTCGATTGTCGAAAGCAAATCGCCAGCCGACGATAGTCCCCAAGTCAGCGCCGGGATGGTCGTGGGGGACGCAGCACTGATTTTGCGGTGCCGAGAACATAATACGGAGGCGGCTTTCTCGACCAAATCCACTAATTTGGGTGACAATTCGGTGACCATACGTTTCCGCATTAATTCCGAAGAACCAATCAAGGAAGTATGGCGTCCGTCAGTAGATGGCCGCGCAGCATTCGCGCCGAAGCCTATGGATTTCATTCGCGCTCTTCCTGACGATGGTAGGGTCTTCATCAGAGCCGTCGATGCTGACGGAAAGAACAAAGACGCAAACTTCGTACTCTTGGGTTCGGGCTTATCTGAGATCAGAGACAAGATAGGGCGCGCTTGCAGTTGGCCCAGCGTACCGGATGAGGCGACCGGAGCGATCAACCCGTCGCGAGGACACTAAACAGGCACAAAGCTGATCCCTGGGAGTCAATGTCTCTTGTCTTGGGGCTTCCAAGTCACTGCCCCCTCCTCTCGATAAGTATCAAATGAGGATCGTTGACCCGTGGGAGATACCAATGCTGCGATCAACATCTAACAGCCAGCATCCCCAAATGGGCGGATGCTTTGCGTCGTGAGATGCAAATGGCGATTGGGCACCAGCTTCGAGATGAATACGAGTTGCCGCAGGAACTCACGCCCGAACTGTCAACGCGCCTGATCCGCAGGAATAAGGAACACGATCCCTGCGCGGACATCGTCGGTACGTGTTGACAGGCGCGGGCATGCGTCTGCTTCGAGCTATTGACCTAACGAAATCTTGCCAAAAGTTAAGCTTCCGGCCACGCGGCGGTAATGCTCGCACACCACATGGTTTGGCGGACACATTGGAGATCGTGCCATGTTCGCGCTTAAACCTCCGCGTTGCCACAGGTGCGCTAGGCCGATGCAACTTTTCCGCAGAACATCGCGATTTGGCGGGTTGCCTGATTTGTACTCCTTCTACTGCTGCGTATGTGACGAGTGGCATGTTGAGGAAGGAGACGCAGGGGCCGACGAGTTGGCGCATCGCGGAGCAGGTTTGGCGGCTTAAGCAATCGTATACAGCACAGTCGCTGAGCTGCGTACGTTTGCCGAGTTTACGGTCGCGGACAATGGCGAATAGTTCCAGCTGGTGCGACGTTGTGTTGAGTGAAATCCTGCCTATCTTTTGCTTAGTAGGCCGATCTGGGCGACGATCCCCCATCCCCCGACACCCCATCGCGGCCCGGACAGAAGAGCCTACAAGCTTGAGGCAACAACCTGTAGCAGCCCCGAGGATTCGCGCTTCGGGGTTCTTTTTTTGTGACGGCAAGGGCTTTATCCGCAGTAGCGTCGAGATTCGATACGGGCCTGCACGTGCTCAGGCTCATTCTTGGTGGCGTATTCGATCGCGTCCCTAAGTTACAGATCATCATCGGCCACATGGGTGAAGCATTGCCGTCGATGATCTGGCGTGCAAACTCGGAATTGGGCCGGCGGCGAAGTACCTAAAAAGGCGTGTCATCGACTATTTCCAACAAAACATTCATGTGACAACGAGCGGCTACTATGCGGCGCCCGACGGGTCGATCGACTATGCGGCGTTCATCGGCCTGCTGCATGCGATCGGAATCGACAGAATCCTGTTCTCCGTCGACTATCCTTACAGCGACAACCGGGCCTGCAAGCGCTTCCTCGAAAATTGCCGATCAGCCCGGATGACAAGGAGAAGGTGGCTCACCTGAACGCCGAGCGGCTCCTCAAATTTAAGCCATGGCCAAGGTACGGCACAGTGGAAAGGGTTTGAACAGAGCTCGGGCCCAGCGTTCAGCGAGCCGTTAATATCTCAGATGAGTTAGACTCGGTCTTTGGGCACAGTCTGCACCATGTCTCCTTTACCCCTGATAGCGATTGGCGAAGTTTTCACTGCCATCCTCATCTGGCGATAATCCCATTAGATTTTAACATGTTGCAAACGTGGGACTGGGAGCCCCGAAGGAAAGAGCATGACCGATAAAGCCGACCACATTGCCTGGGCCGCCGAACGCCATCGCGGTTTATCAGCGGCACTGCCGCACCGGCGACGAGCATGCCATCGCAGACTTGATTTGCGATCTCGGACACTTGGCTGAGGAACGTGGCTTTAACTTTATCAGTGAGGTCAGGCGAGGGATTGGACATTGGTACGCGGAACTTCATGCTGAAGACCGCAACGATCTTGGGCCGGATGCTTCAGTCGAGATCACGATCAGCCCGAGATAGCAATTCCCACCAGGCATATGTGGCCCCGGGACTGTCGCGAGTAAAAAGGTGTCGCCAGCGATTAACGGATAGCGCTTCTTGCCCCGTGAGGCCGGGGGTCATTGGCACGCGCTCCGCCGCCAACAGGTTGGTCGCGACAAACCCCGTAATGGCGCAGGATGCAATACCCTCAAAGCCTCGTCGTGTTAGCATGACTGCCTCACTGCCGTGTCCGGATCGCCGGGTCCGACTTCCGTGACAGTAACAAATCTGAAGGAGGCGAAGGCGTTGCCGGAGGAGTTGGCGGCGTAAGACCCCCCACTCTGACATCAGGTCAATTGGTCCGCGCCATGAGCATATTCCACAAGACCAATGCCACTGGGTTAACACCTTGGCTCTGCGCGACCACAGTGTCCTTGCGCGGAAGCTCCACGCCGATCACGTGGAAATGCCTGTATTCCTCCTGTCGCCGACCGCAAAACCCGCTAAGCTCTTGGCCAGCACCAGCTATGGAGCATCACATGCCCGAGCCGACCACATCGCCGGGAGACGCCGCGCCTCCCATGACCGAAGACCAAGCGATCCGTCAACGTGTAAAAGGGCTGACGAGCCAGGTTCTGCAGCAGGGCCGGGTCGACCCCGAGGCCGTCAGAGACGTTGTCCGCGCCGTGATCGGTCGAACGCCCGGCAACGCGGCCGTTAGTGGTGCGGATGCCCGAGAAATGTTCGCCGATGCAGTGAGAGGGCTTGATGAGGCGCTCGTGAAGTCCGCTAGCGCAGCGCACGGCGCTCTCCAGCAGCTTGCGTCGCGCGGGAAGGACTTCACTGACAACGACCTGAAGGAAGCGCTGGTCAGTCTGAGGAAGCTGGAAGAGGACTACATGGCTACAGCGAATCGCCTCGCGGAGGTGATGAGCGGTAACCTGCGCCACGAAATGACGGAGCTTGCGGTTCACGCTCAAAACGTCGGCGTGGAGGCGAGTGCCCGTGTCGCAACCATAATGGGGGAGTTTGCGAGCGGCATGGGTGGGCTGGCGACGATGCGCGGTGCAAGCGTCCGCATGGCGTTGGTTGCCAGTGGCGTGCTGGCCGGCGTCGCGGATGCACTGCGCGACCAAACCGAGGCGAAGAAAGACAAATAGGACAAATTCATGATCTCCGGGTTGTTCAGTACGACCCGCGAGCTGCCACGCCTCCGTGAGATCAGCTCGGTCTTCGTGCGGCACGGGCTCGGAGACCTTGTGCGTCGCGCCGGCATCGCTACGCTGCTCGAGCACGCCGGGCACGTATTGCAATGGGGCGAAGCCAGTGAAATCGCGCATCTCGAACCGCAGCAGCGCGCGCGGCTCGCGTTCGAGCAGCTTGGGCCGACATTCGTAAAACTCGGCCAGATGCTCTCGACAAGAGAGGACCTTCTGCCGCCGACTTGGACCACTGAACTCGCCAAGCTGCACAGCCACGTGGCGCCAGTGCCATTCGACGATCTCTTGCCACAGGTCGAACAGGCGCTCGGCCGCTCTCCGTTTGAGGTGTTTAGCGACCTTGAGCGCGAACCCTACGCCGCCGCCTCAATCGCGCAGGTACACCGGGCCAAACTCGCCAGCGGCACGCCAGTGATCCTGAAGATTCGCCGTCCCGGAATCGAGGCAAAGATCGACGCTGATCTCAGAATCCTCGAGCGCCTTGCCTCTCTCGTCGAGCGTGAGATACCCGAAGTGCGTCGCTATCGGCCCGTCCAGGTCGTAGGCCAACTGCGTGGCTCGCTCGAGCGCGAGCTTGATCTCGCGGTGGAGGCACGCAACACGGAACGCTTCGCGCGCAACTTTGCCGACGATCTCGATATCCTCGTCCCACGCGTTTACTGGGAATGGACCAGCAGCGCGATGAATGTGCAGGAGCACATCGAGGGCATCCGTGGCAACGACTTGGTAGCAATCGACAATGCGGGCCTCGACCGAAAGGCGCTCGCTGCGCGCGGCGCGGATGCCTTGCTCAAGATGATCCTGGTGGATGGCTTCTTCCACGCCGATCCGCACCCGGGCAACGTGATGTATCTGCGCGGCAACCGCATCGCGCTGATCGATTTCGGCATGGTGGGTCGGCTCTCGCCGGTTCGTCGCGGGCAGATCGTCGATCTGCTGGCGGGACTCGCGCGCCACGACGAGGAGACGATGCTGGAGGTGTTGCTCGACTGGCGCGGCGATGACTTTGTGGACGAAGCCCGACTCGTCACCGATCTCGGCGAATTCGTGTTCGACTATGCCGACATGCAGTTGAAGGACCTAAAGATCGGGGTGCTGCTGCGCAAAGTATCGGCGATCCTGCGCGAACACTCGATCGTGCTGCCGGTCGACCTCACTCTCATGTTCAAGGCGCTCATCAGCCTCGAGGGGCTCGGCCGCCAGTACGACCCAGACTTCCGTTTGATCGAACGCGCTAAGCCATTTCTCGACAGCGCCATGCGTGAGCGCTACCAGCCGGCGGAGGCGGCGCGGCGCGCCCAAGAGACACTCAGCGACTTCTTTGGCCTGGTCACGTCAATGCCGCGCGACCTCGCGCGGTTGGTCAAAGACGCGCGGCACGGCCGCCTGCGGGTCGATCTCGACCTCAAGCGCCTCGACAGCTTTGGCCATCGTCTCCACAGTGCAATCAATCGGGCCACCATCGGCATCATGACGGCGTCGCTCGTGGTCGGCTCCTCCATCGTGATGACGGTGGCGGAAGGGCCGACCCTGTTCGGCGTGCCGATGCTCACCTTTTTCGGGCTGCTCGGTTACCTGATCGCTTTCGTGAACAGCCTCTGGATCATCCTTTCGATCTGGCGCTCCGGTCGACGCTGAGGTCAGCAGGTTCGCGCAAGGGCACCTCGCCAAATTGGTGGAATTCTCGGCGGTCTGCTTGCTTAAGGCAAAAAAAGCCCCGACCATTTGCGGCCGGGGCTCTGGCACGGTATCCCACCTGACGCGGCTCTCCATACGCGTCAGGCGAAGCAACCTTCAACATAGATGATTCGCCTTCGCACAAGAGCGAAATACGAAGCTTATGCAGGGAAAAGCACGCGCATTAAAACGAACGAAGGCAAAGGCCTCCAGACCGACGTGAGTTCACCTGTTCAATCCCAACCAACTGCAACGTGCGACAAGCGTACCAGTCCGCTACCACGCTAGCCGCCGGCCTGAAAAACAAATCCACGGCCGCGGCTGAGTCAGTGCGGCTATTTCAACGAGAAGGATTGCCATTATTTGGCAGTCGGCTTGCCTTCGGCATGGGGTGTTGCGATTGGTGGCAACAATCCTCAGACGAAATCATTCCATCAGATCAGCAAGAATGGCGTGGTTGGCCAACGCCAAGTGGATAATGCCGTCGCACACGCTCTTGCGTGAATATTATGTTGTCCGACATCAAGCCGGGAGCGACAATGACGAAGCTCGCGCTGATCGCGTTGGTGCTCTGGCTCTTGCCGCCCGTTTTGCTCGCGCTCGTCGTGCTGCGGTTCTTCTTTTTGCCCGAGACAGAACAGCCCATACGCCGGGCGTTGCGCTGGCTTCGCCGCAAGCTGTGGCGTCGGCGATGACACCGCAGTCAGGATAAGGATTGTTGTTCAGCTGCAGTCATCACGTCTATTAGCAACAATTCTTAAGCGCGCATAATTCAGCTGGTTGGGGCACAGGAGTTTTGGGGGATTTAGTGTACACTCAAGCAACGCTTTTCCAAAAGCTTTCTCCCGTTGGCTTGGCCCAACACTCTGAGGCAGTTCAATTCCCCCCTCAAGTGCGGCGAACTTCGCGAAGCAGCGCGCGACGTGGTTCGCTCATAAGGTGGGCCGTGCCCGAGGGCATATTCGTGATACCGTGCCAGGTGAAAAGCCCCTGGTGACGATGTGAGCGACCACAAGTTCAAGGTCGGGCAAACGGTGCACTACACGTCCGGACCTTACCGGAGCGGCTGCCGCGGCGGCGTGTTCAAGATCATGCAGCTCTTGCCCCCGCAAGGTGGTGACTACCAATATCGGATCAAGAGCGCTGACGAGCCCCACGATCGAGTAGTCAAGGAAAGCGAACTCGACCGGGCAATGTGATGGCGCATGGCACTCGACTACAACTCACCGGCCGAGTTGTTTATACCCAAACGCAAGGGCGTTGGTGGTCGGCGAACGCCGACAGGTTATCGCCGGTTCGCGACTGCTGCGGAGGCTATCCGCTTCGCCGTCGAGGAGTTTACCGCCGTCAGAACACTAGGCGCTTGGATGCAGGTCGGAGATGAGCCTTTCGATGGCGATGAGATCTGTCGGCTATATGAGAGTAGCGATTATCCGCTTCGGCGCGACGTGTCCCAGTAATACGGATGGGGAATGTTAGACTCCGACGAGGAGTACGAATACGCGTCACTAATTGCGGGCCAATATAGCGACGCTGCCGGACTTGCTGCGGCGGGCTAAATGCTTTGAGTGGGTCTGCTGAAACAGGCGATCCTCAGTCCCTAGGAAAAATCACCGAGGGCCCGCCAAGACAGGAGTTACTGCCTAACAAATTATCTGTTTCGAGATTGGCCCCTCTGCCCTTTGCACCCCGATACCCCGACATGATTGTCGTGGGGCGAATGAGGCTCGAACGAGGCTCGGCTGGGAAACGCACGCATTGCCGTAATCCCGTGTCATATTCGCGCACATTCGCGAGAGGCTGTAACGGTTTTGCCGTTCCCGCCTCTTGCGGTGGCTCGATTTAAGACCATTTCGGAATTGGTGGCCCGGGCCAATCGCCATCGTGTTCGACGAATGTTTCGGCGCCGCATGATGGTCAATATGGCCGGCACCCAGGATTCCTTACATTGTCGGCATGCACTCTCATGGCCGACACACGCATCAACCGCAAACTCGCGGCAATCCTCGCGGCCGATGTGGTCGGCTATTCACGCCTGATGGGAGCCGACGAGGCGGGCACGCTGGCTGCTCTGAAGCGGCACCGGGAGACCATCTTCGATCCAGCCGTCGCCGCCCCCAACGGCCGCATCGTGAAGCTGATCGGCGATGGCGCCATCGTCGAGTTCGGCAGCGTGGTCGATGCTGTAAACTGCGCGCTTTCGGTGCAACGCTCGATCGCCTCGTTGCCAGATGCAAGCGCCGCGAGCCGACCATCGTGCTCCGAATCGGCATCAATCTCGGCGATGTCATCATTGAAAACGACGACATCTATGGCGATGGTGTCAACATCGCCGCGCGACTGGAACCTCTCGCTGAGCCCGGTGGGATCTGCGTCTCCTCGATCGTCAACGAGAGCGTCGGCAACCGGATCGACGTTCGCTTCCAGGATGGCGGCGACATAAGTGTAAAGAACATCGACCGCCCGATCCGAATCTGGAAGTGGCATCCTGGCAGGCCGGATGTCGCCGCCAATCGGTCCAACGCCGCGCATCCAGAGCCTAAGGTCGAGACGCGGTCGATCGCCGTTTTGCCGTTCACCAACATGTCGGGCGATCCGGAGCAGGAGTACATCTCCGACGGCATCAGCGAAGACGTTATCACCGATTTGTCGAAGATCGCCGGCCTGCTGGTGATCTCGCGCAACTCAAGTTTCACCTATAAGGGACGCTCGGTCGACATCCGCGAGGTCGGCCGGGAACTTGGCGTGCGCTCAGTGCTCGAAACTCCCTGCGGCTTGCAAAACACAATGCGGAACACGCGATCGAAAAGGACTCCAACGAACCGCTTGCGCGACTTGTCGCGTCGTGGGCCGCAATCGAAAAAGGATCTCGGTCGGGCGAAGTCCGAGGCAGATATTGCGCTGTCCCTGAACCCGAATTTCGCTGGAGCCTACGTCATTCTTGGTCATATTCAAACGTTGTCGGGACGGCCGCTAGAAGCGATTCCGGCGCTTGAGCGCGCCACTCGCCTCGATCCCGCTTTTAGGCCGCAACATCTACACTTCCTCGGCATGGCGTACTTGCTTGCGGGCAAGTACGAAACAGCGGCGGCTTTGCTAAGGGAGCGCATTCTCCTAATGCCCGAGACGGATTTTGGCCGGGTCTTACTCGCTTCGGCTCTTGGTCATCTCGGCGAGGTTGAGGAGGCCCGTCGCGTCTGGAGCGAACTCAAAGAGATCAATCCAAAATACTCATTCAGCGAACATTTCGGCCGGCAACCTTTCAAGAGGGAAGAGGACGTCCAGCGGATTGCCGAGGGTCTCACGATAGCCGGAATTGTCGACCGACAGGCTGACGAGCTACCCAAAAATTAATACCTTAATGGCTTTGATGGCGCTCCCTAGAGTGCGGGCTGAAATTCGCTCCGCTAGGCGCTCGCTCCGAGCGGAAGAACTTCCGCTGATGGCCGTGTGTCACGAGTATCGCCGATGCGCGGCGAAGCGGGGTTTGATCATTCACCGCGACCGCCATCCCGCCTCACCCATTCAGAATTGCGTCAAGATGATTGTAAAGCTCCTCTTCCACTCGGCGTTTTCCGGCAATGGTATTTTCACAGAGGATGCAAAGGTAACCTCCAATGTCAAACGGAAGTTCTGTTCCCTTTGCCACAAGCAGAATGGTGGGCTTATTTAGAGCGTGAGCGTATCCAACTTCGTAAAAGACGTTTTTGTTGCAGGGTGTTATCTCGGCAATAACAACTCGTGCCTCCTCTATTCCACGTTTAATGTCTTGGAGGATGACACGGCCAAATACTTCCCCTGCATGAAACGCTTTAAGTTTGAAATGGTCGCATTCCGCTACCTTCTTTACTACTTCCTCGTACAGCTCTTTATAAGGTTCTGTGAATTGCATCACGACGAATGCTGTGCCGCGTTTCTCCGTAACAGACATTTCTGTAAATTCAACTCGATTGTCCGTCCATGCGAATAGTCCAAGCTGGCCCACTGGAATAGGCGACTGAAGAACGTGTTCAAAGACGGGTATATCGCCATCGCTAAGCGTAACCCTCAGTCCTTGGACACGGAGGACAAGGTGATACGGCTGCTCCGCCCGCAGAACAGTTTCGCTACCCGCTAACGCCAACGGAAAAAGCCATCCGATGCCGGGCTGATAGTGAACCAAGGTGTAAGCAAAGGCATTGCCGCCAATTCCCACGGTGTAGTATTCAGCATCGTGTGAGCGATACCCAAGCACTAGCCGTTCGGAAATGTCTGGCTGCTTGGCGGGCATTTGGACCGTCACGCGCACTTCTCCCTCGGAAAACCAACTCTTTGATAAGCAGATGCCGAATGGTCGGTCTTGACCGGGCTGGCGGCCAACGTAGACAGCCTTGCCAGGCTCGTTAAATTCCCATTGCCCTATCGCAGGCACCCAACGAGTGATCGGCTCAGTGCTCATCGTCATCTCTCGGAGTTTTGTTGTCGCCACCTATGTGACCTTCTGGTGGCGATTGTTTGGTCGCGGACGCACCGTGAACAACCACTATCGCCAAATCTTACAGTGTGGCGGTTGACCGACAATCAACGACGTGACGTGCTAGCCCCATCCTCGACACAGGGCATAGCAACTAACACAGCTCCAATCGTACCCACGGCAATGGCTAATTGAACCGACCAGTTCCACCAAAAATCCGGTTCACTCATATCTTATCTCCCCTCACCCGACATTCGCTAATGCGGCGCGACGGTCTCACGGTCGCATAATTGCTGCGATGCTGCCTCCTCGTGGGCGCAGCATTTCTGCGATCCTGCCGACATGAAGGAACTGAAATGACAAAGTTCCACTCACGCTTAGCGGGTTGGACTCATTTTGGGGCTTGAGCCTTTCGTGCGTTCTTCCGACCAATTGCATGCGAGCGCAATCTTTTGTTTAACTTCAAAATCGCTACCAAGCTTAAATTCGCCATCGGCGGCGTTGCCTCCAAAGCCGAACGCCCTAACGAAAATCTTCCCATTATCTGGAAGTGCTCGAATGAATTGAATGGCACTCGGAGCGAATACAGCTTGGCCATTCGTTGAAGGGGTCCACATTGTCTCAATCGGTTTACCATCGTCGATCCGCACGAGCACTTTGATCGCGCCGCCGATGCCGCCGCTCAGAATAGTGCCCGGGCGGTAAAACATCACCTCTGTATCCTTCTCCTTACAGCGCAACATCAGTACGGCGTCAGAACTAATGGCCTTAAGTTGGCCAGTGACTTGCAGACTGTCGTCGAGCGGTGATTTGCTTTCCTTAACGGTCCAAGTGCCCTCGATGGCTGGGCTTGTGGGTGGAGTCTGTTCACTCGGCATTTGAGCAAACAACCCATCAAAGCATTTTAACCGCTGGGCATCATCCTTGAGCGTATGATAAAATTTCATACCCGCTAGCGTTTCCAAGATCGATTGCGCCGACGCGGGTAGGACTGTGGCGTTCGCAACGGTGATAGCGAAAGCGCAACTTAGAATGCGACGCATGATCGTGTCTTTCCATTGTCGCCCCCTGGTGACGATAACCCCAGTGGGCTATTGTAGTTAAGGGCAATGGTTCTTCAAACGACCGGTTTGCAAATCACCGGGTCAATCTGACCCCGGTGCTAGGTGAGAGTTGAGCTCTATTGGAGCCCTCCTTACCCTAAACCTCATTTTTGTTCCCGTTATCATCGCTCGCTTTGCCAGCAAGTACGCAACTACGTTATTCAAAACGCCATATTCATGCTTCGGGTCTAAAAATCCGAACTGTCCGTTTGCATTGTATTCCATATCAACCTCGAACCTGTCCGCAAAAAATCGATGCGCCCCCAATCAACTGCGATTTGATGCAGGAAGGCTGAAACAGCTTTACTCTGCTTTTTTGCAAGAGAGAACGGCTTCCATTTCTGTTCTAGATTGAAAATGTCTTCTTGATTGCGCCAGTCGAGACCCTTCAGTCCTGCTCGTTCTCTTTCGAACGCAAAATGCTTTTTACCGCAGGCAAAACTGTTAAAGTCTGAGTCTGCATCAACCTTTTCCTGTAAGTACCACGGATAACGAGGGTCAAGTTTCGCCAGTTCTACTTCGGTAGTGAACAACGCTTTGTTTGTTGTGCTTAGACCCGAAGCCAACGATTTAGCGACAATCTCTTTTTTGGGCATCTCCGGCACATCGGCGAAGTCGCCTTCGACGATGATGGCGCCCGCCATGCCGCTCGCCACCTGCACATCGGCCGAGCCGTGGAAGAGCGGATGGTACCAGTAGGTGCTGCGCGTTTGGTCGGCGGGCAGGGCTATCTCGATATCGTACGACTTGCCGGGCGCCATCGAGCGCATGACGTTGTCGGCGATGCCGCTCGGGCTGCAATGCGCGCGGCTCAGTCGCGCCAGAAATCCTTGGAGCGGTTCGGCGCAAGGCGTCGGGAAGACGGTAGTGTTTACATCGCGGCCTGGGGTGTCGAGGCCCCGCCGTCCCGTGAAGGCCACTGAGGAATTGAGTGCCGAGCCATCGAGTTGAACGGAGGTCATGACTTATCTGGCCAGACAAGGCGAACCCTGCCGATCCATTCTAAAAAGCGGCGTTCACTTGCTAGCGCGGTCCCACCCCGCCAACTCCGCCAATCGATTGTCAGCTATGACGTAGGCGTGCCGATCGGCCGGCGAGAATTCGACAAACGAACCTCAGATCGAGCGCGGACCGCTGCCGAAAGGCGAGAAGGATGAAGGTCGCAACGGACTTCTGCTTGCGTGCAAGCTTATTGCTTTCCCGAGCGGGTGAGGTTTCGCGCACTGCCTGACGCTTTCCGTCAGGAAGACCGCTCAGACTTAAACCGCCTGGCCAACGGCCGCGCCGACAATCACAAGCTTGGAGTTGTTAGCGAGTTAGTGTTGGCTCCTCCGTTCAAAACTCTCTTTGTCGCAACCGAATAAGCTGGTTGGGCACACTTTATTCACGCGAGACGCGCGCCAATAATTTCATGGTACGCAGCAGCGTCGCAATTTCACGCCGGTTCGCAATCGCCTCCGCCGTATAGCTTCCGTGCCTGAATGCGTTTTTATTTCCCTTTGGAGCGTCCGGCGAGAGGCCGCCGTGCATCCGACAGCGGCCGTTCGCCATCTCCGCCGACTGGCTGGGCTCCCGCTCCTCGTCCGCGCGCCGCATCGTCGGCTGAGGTCATGGTTTTGTCGGCTGTTCAAGTCACAGCGGAAGGCATAGCTTTATCACACAAGCAGCCCGAAAGGCGTCGTTGGTTGGTGGGTCTTTGCGTGACGTTCAGGCGTAAGCGGGACATGCGAGCCTTTCGACCACGAGCAGGTACATGGAGACGGATTGTGAGGCGCAGGCAAAGTTGGTGAATATCGTGTAGTGTGGGGGCGCTGTAAAATAGCTGAAGAGCGAAAGGGGCGCACAACACCATCTGATGCGACGGGGTAAACATGTGCCGACACCTCCTATACGCAGTATTGGGATTATGTTTCGGTGGAGTAGCGGCGACCGCCACAGATCGGTACGGCCAATGGTCTCTTGATTGGTTGCGCAGCAACGTTGTCACCCTGTCATATACACAAAGCGCCTCGCTTGATGGCAACAAAACAGCGGAACTCGGATTTATCTGTATTGAGAAGGATGGATCAAGAGACGTTGGCGCGACGTTACTGCCGTTTGAGGGAACGTACGAAAACGCGCAAGATGAGGTAGTGGTTCTGTTTCAGAAAGGACCACATAATGTATCAGCCGATCTTTCACAAAAATGGAAAAATGCCTACCACTATCTTTTTCTGGAATCCCAGGATGAGATTGGGAGGCTTGTGGGGTATCTAAAAACGAAAGAAGCGAACGGCGAAAAATTCGTCTATTTGTCTTTTTCGGGTGACTTTTTTGGGCGCGCTGAAATTCCTAACCTAATCGCTGTTGACCTATCAGGATTTTCCAACGGATTTGCCGCTCTTCAAACAGCATGCGCTGCTCCCCGATGATGTGTTTTCACGGCGATAAACAGTTAGCTCGTGAGATCGGCCTTCATGACATGACGATGACATCGTATTCGCGCCGGATGTCGATTGACGTCGATCTGCTCCGTTGTGGTAGATCGCGCCCCCACGCGATTTGGGAAGTTTTGTGCATGATCCGCGAACCCTGTCACATTCGCTTGTTGCACCACGGCCGCTACAATGACGACCGCTAGTTTGGCAGGACTATGGCTTTTGCCGCGCAGCGCTGGTGAAGTTCTCTTTAACTCCGCTCGACTTGCCGCCCAACGAATTGCCAAAATGAAAATGCGGCCAAACAGCGTGCAGCGCGGCCGGCGTAACGAAGACAAATTTGGTGTGTCGGATGTTCTTGTGGGCGAGATAGGCGTTCAGTGCGCGGGTGTCGCGCCCATTTGGGAAATCCCAGTTGGGTTACTTTTTGATATTGCCGTTGGCATCGAATTGTTTGAGGTAGGCCCACAGGTCGTTGATCTCCTGTTCGTCCTTGATGCCGGCGAAGATCATTTTGGTGCCCGGGATTTTGGCCTTGGGATTCTTGATGTATTCCTTGAAGGTCGCCTCATTCCAGACGATGCCCGAATTCTTGTTGGCATCGGAATATTGGTAATTCGGGACGCTACCGGCCTTGCGGCCGTCCAGGCCATTCTGTTCGGGACCGATCTTGTTCTGCGCGCCAGGGCCGATGCTGTGGCAGATCAGACACTTCTTGAATGAGGTTTCGCCCTTGGCCACATCTTGCGCCATTCCTGCCCCCGTCGACGTGGCAATCAGCGCGACAGCCACGATCAGCGTCCTTGTCATCATGCGTCCCTTCCCCTTTGGTGTCGACCCGGCGCTCGGCTCGGCCACGCTCCACTCGGCCGCAAATTCGGCCCGCAGCCGTTCAAGCGGCGCCGGCGCAGCGTGTCAACGGCCAATTGGCCGCACCCGCCGCGTCACGGCTAGCCGTTACCTTTTGAAAGGTAACACAAAAGAGCTGCAAAGGTCTCGCCAGCCGCGTCGGACTCGCTCTGTTCCTATCTGGATGCCGTTGAGCGGGCCTTCGGCGCGGATGTGGACTACGGGCAGATAGTTAAATCTTACGATGCCGAACCGATCGGGCCAGGCCGTGTGACAGGCGCGGAGCGCACAGTGATCGCGGGAAACCCTGACCAAGCCCACATTTCAACCGGCAACGTTGAGCGTCAGAACTTGACGATGCGGATGAGCATGCACCAGTTTACGCGGCTAACCAACGCTTTCGGTAAGAAGTTTGAGAACTTGCAAGCGGCCGTTGCTCTGCACTTCGCGCACTACAATCTAGTGCGGCTGCAGAAAAGCGTCACGCCAGCCATTGCGGCGAACGTGACGGATCGGGTATGGTCGCTAAAGGAATTGGTAGATCGAACCTCAACGTGTTAGCGGTGGCGGACAGATACGTCGTAAAGGGAACTCTCGGCGCTGATACGCTTCCGTCATGGCCGTGCAATTCTGAACAAGAAGCCTTCCAAAAAGCGGCTGAACTCTTTGACGAGCACGGGCGGCAGCTTCGGGTTGAAATATTCTTGAACGATAGACTCCCGCCGCTTTACGGAGCGGAGTTGGTAGCCAAATGGAACCAAGGCCGCTGGTCGTCAAATTAGGACACTACCGTCTCCTTGACTGAGACGTCTAGTCCAGCAAAATGGTCCATGCTGCGCTTCCCTCGCGCGGAAACGATGAGCAGCATCATGGAGCTGATGACGCCCGCCAAGTTTCTGCACCTACCGGTCGTAGAGGAAGGTTAGTCTGTTCGGCATCATGTCGATCGGCGACGTGGTGAAACACCGCGTGCAGGAAATCGAATTCAAGCCCGCGAGCTTGCGCGACTACGACCGCGGCCCATAGGGCGGGTTCATTTCGTTGCAGCTGCGGGCCATGGGGGTACCGATAGCGCGCGCACCCGTCATCTCCGCAATTGAAGTGAAAGTGGACCCCCTTCCGAATTAGCTGTTCACAACATCCGCGAGCGCCCCGCCGAGAATGAGTCGAAACTTGCGCGGCCGTTCGCTGGCCGAGCTCCAAGAAATCGGCCTTGTGGGACGAGGTCTGACGCCAAGCCAGCCTGATCGGCGCGATTGACAAAAAATCCGGCCCTTGACTGTCAAATGCTGCAAGGGGTTGAATGGGTTCGGCCCTTAGCAATTGCCAGAGCAGCAAGGAGCATCTGCGGCGATTGATTTTCTCTGCCTTGCTTCGCCCGTATCACAAACCATTCTAGGCGAGACCGCCCCGAAACACTTTGAGCTCATGCTCGGGGCGGAGTTCCTTGGTTCGATCTAAACTACTAGGCGGAGCATCGTGAGAGAGCGACCTGATGAAATACAGGGAGTGTGAAGTATGCCGGGCGTGCGCCTCACGGTCGCGATGAATGGATGTGGGCGACAGCCTCGATGACCTCGCCGCAGAATAGGAGTGACAAGGGTGAGGGATGACACCCGCAAACAGCCAGGGCCGCCAGCGCCAACGCGCGAGCAATTGCTGCGAAGCTATGCCAGACGATTCAGGGGCATATCGAGCGAGCAAATCGCGAAGCAGTTTGAAGAGTATATGCGGCTTGGTGCTTTCGATGTAAAATGGGACATGATCCGCCGCGAGTGGCGCGTCATCCTGAAGTCACCGCCGAAGCAGTAAGCAGGTGAGGATTCGATTATTGCCTGTTTGTTGGCAGCCGGGTATCATCTTCAGCGGAAAAAGCCCTGAACTCGGTATGCTGGATTCGAACAGCGGTACATGAATGTGCTGCGGAGGACCAACATACTTATTTTGAGTCGGTGACCTGTCCTGTATGCCACCAGGTCCATCTCGTGAATCCCGCCTAGTGGAGCATTGTGAGGCAATCGCAGTGGATGGCAACGGGCTCTCGGCGTTCGATCTAATCCGCTACCGACGCCAAGATGATGCCGTGACGCCTTGCGCGTTCGATCTGCTCGAGCTCGATGGCGATGAGCTGCTGCGCGGCCGATCGAGCAGCGGAAGAGCACATTGGCATAGCTATTGAAACGCTCGCATCCAGGCATTGTGTTCGATGAGCACTATCAGGGCGACCCCGCGATCATCTACAAACACGTATGCGAGCTCGGGTGCGAGCGCATCGTCGAAGTGGCTAGGATCGCCGTATCGCTCCGGCCGCGTCGACCACTGACTCAAAATCAAAAACCCAGCTTCGCCGGAGTGAAGCGGGAGGCCGAGGAGGAATGGAAATAGGCGCTATTGGCGCGGTGGCGGATAAGGTGGCCCAGACTGGATAAGCGGGCCCCGCACTTCGGGACACATTGTCCCATGCGCTAGCGCACCTAATGGAGTTAGGCTGCGACATGCCACTCTTCATTTACCGCTGCCCGAAAACCGGATACCGCGTGCAAGGGTTCACTGCCGAAGATATTTCGGAAAACCAACATGTTTACGAACCGGCGACCTGCACCGTGTGCCACCAGATCCACCACGTGAATCCGAATACCGGCGCGGTTCTGATAGAGGGCGATAAAGCTTTAAGCCGCCGCTAACAGATTTTTTGCCATCGTCCTAATCGGACAGCTGGGGACGGGTGTCTTTGTACTCTCCAGCTCGTTCGGCCATCCGCGCGAAGCCGGCCGTTGTGAACGGCGTGCCGCACTCCGACGTGAACTCGAACGGCGACTTGGGCTCCTGCTCCCGCTTGACCCTTCGCAGGGCGCGTAATTCGTCACCATACCATGGATCGGATGCGTGCTTTGCGTGCCTTTCTTGACCCCGCAGAAATGCAGCGCGGCGGGGGAGAACTCGATTAGTCAGGACGTTGGTGTCATCGCCGCAAGATTGCTAAGCTTGGAGAGCGTCGAGGGATCGTCCTCCTGATAGGGTATAACGGTGACGAACTAATCGCTCGGTCCCATCAGATAGATGATGGCGGAATGGTCCATCACATAGCCGCCGTCACTCGTCGGGATTTTTTGGTAGTAGACGCGATATTCCTTAGCGATCTTGGCGATCTGATCCGGCGTGTCGGGAAGCCGCACACTGGAATGGCCGGGGTATTCAGGGACAAACGGTCGAGCGGCTGAGCGATGCTGCAGGCGGGTCACAAACGCACAGGCGCGAGGCCAACCGGGCTGCGCGCTTGACAAGCCAATTCCTTGGTCCAATATTTGATCGCGACCTCTCAGACACGGAGCTTTGTTTGACTCCACCGGATCAAAGCGCCGCGAAAATTGTAGCTGGGCGGCACCATAACTCTGGGCAGCGCAGGTGCTGCTGAGGATAGCCGCGGAGGCGAACGACGCGACTGCTGCCGTTGTGCTTGCCACTACCTATGATCGGACAGTGCTCGAAAAATTGAAGGACCGCGATTCAGACCCAGACATCGAAATCGCGCGAGCCTGGCGCGAGCGAGGCTCGACAAGCTTGATGCATTGCTGGCGCAGAGTTCGACATCAGCCCAGGATGCCGCGCTCTTTGCCGAGATGCTGTCGCTGCCGAATGAAAAAAGCGACCAGTACAAGCAATGGAAGGAATGCCAGGGTCGACATGAGCTTTGATGCGACAATGCCAAATCCGCTGGCGATCACATCTTAAGTGATTATCGTTGCTGACCTCGCCCCGGCGACAGGTCTCAACGCGATGATAGAAATTGAGGATCAGGTCGATCACTCGAGCAGCCTCTTAGTCTGACACCCGCTTAAGAGTTGCACGACACTTCCCTCGCCTCGGGGTGCGTGGATTGCTACAAGGAATTTTTCGGTAACGTAGTCGAGTTCGAACATAAAGGTCCCCTTCAAATCGTTTTCGTCGTCTCTCAAGCGTCAATTAGACCAATGCGACCCCATCCTTGGCGGCTCGGGACGGCGAATGGTGCTGACACGGCTGGTCGTGCTCTCGTCAAAGCCGTAGGCGAAAGTTCGAAGGGCGTCGGCATAATGCCGGCGGCGGCCATTCGGGCGGTGGTCATCACGGCGGCGAGGCCATCCTGGCGGTCACCACTTCGCTGGCGTTCATCACGTGGCCGGCGCTCACCACTTTGCCGTCGTTCATCACGGCGGCGGTGGACATCACTTCAGCGGTGGGTTAAAGCCCGAATCAAGAGTTTGTAACTCAGAACACGGTTCAACAGACAGACCAGAGCTTGCACGTCAAGGGAGCCCATCTGTGGCGGCCTGGAGTTTAGTCCTCGCGGCGCTCGTCGTAGGCATTACCGTCTGCGTCGCGATCGGTTACATTGTGTTCCTTCAGCCAAACCCGGACTCGAACGTGCCCGATTTGCCGCCCAGCGATGCCGTGGTGGAAACGCCGCCTGACGAAACATCATCTACCTCTTTATCTCTAAGCCCGTCCTCGAAACCGGAGAATGCCAGCGAGGCCACTTCTGTAGGTTGCCTGCAAGAGACATTCAAAACGAGCCGCCTTCCTGAACCCTATGAACCGGATTCCTAGGGGGCGATCTACGGATGAATCACGGCGCGCCGCCGCTCGCCGTACAGCAGCTTGGGGCGGGTGATCAATACGACCCCATCCTTGGCGGCTCGGGACGGCGAATGGTGCTGACACGGCTAGTCGTGCTCTCGTCAAAGCCGCCGTCGAGCGTGAGGCCTAGCCGGTGTGGCGGTTCAGGAAGGTCAAGGTCTCCTCATTGAACTCGGCTACGCTTTGGTAGATGGGAGCGTGCGCTCGCGGTTGCGCGTAAGCAGCATGCGAAATCCTGGGAACTGCGCGCGGCGACGAGCATGGCGCGCCTGTGGCGCGATCAGGGCAAGCTGGATGAGGCCCGCGATCTTCTCGCTCCGGTCTATGGTTCGTTCACCAAAGGCTTCGACACACTCGATTTGAAGGAGGCGAACGCGTTGCTAAACGCTCCGGCTTCCTGAGCGTGTCGCCGAATACAACGGTGCGACGTCGTTGCGTGCCATAGGCAAAAGCGCGCAACGCTACCGCAGCGCAGCAAATCGCCGCTGCACGAAGCCGCAGATCGTCCCAAGAGTGTGCCCGACGACGCGGTGGAACTCGAACCTAGCTTTTTGTGTTGGTGAAACACCGGGACTCCGCGCGGTAGGATTGTCGCCGGTGGAGGGAGGCGACCCGTGACTGTCAAAACTATCGTGTCCAGGAAAGGCAGGGATGTCGTCACGATCGAGCCGAGTGCGACTTTGGAAGCCGCGATCACGACATTGGCAGAGCACCGGATCGGTGCTGTGGTCGTGCTAGGCGCGGATCGGCGCGTGATCGGCATTTTGTCCGAGCGCGACATCGTGCGCGCATTCGCGGAATTCGGCGCGGATGCGTTAACCAAACGGCTGGCGCAAGTCATGACCCGCGAGGTTGCGACCTGTGGGGAGGCCGAGACAGCTGTCTCTATCATGGAGCGGATGACCACAGGCAAGTTCCGACACATTCCGGTAGTCGAGCGGGATCAGCTGGTCGGCATCGTGTCGATCGGCGACATCGTCAAACATCGGCTGTGGGTAATGGAGCAGGAGGCCGCGGCATTGCGCGACTATATCCAGAGCGCATAGGCGCCGACGGACGCGTTGACCGGCCGTCCGGCGTGCCAGCCGCGGGCGCAGTGCATTGAGTTAGTGATGTGCGCACCGCCAAGCGGCATGTGCATGCGAATCGACTTAACGGCGTAGACAACGACTGGCTGACGCCAGCGGAGGCAAGGGCGTTTTGCCCACCGCTCAACATCTCGCCCTCTCTGCGCTACCCGGTCCTCGGGGCGGCCTTGCAGCGTCGCGGTGGCGTTGCGCGCCACGATGTTGTGGCCTGGGGCTATGCCCGCGCCGCCGACGCTCTGGGAGTCGATATCGTTGAGAATTGTGAGGTCACGGGCATCCGCCGGGACGCGAATGGTGCAGTAGCCGCTGTCGAGACGACGCGAGGGGTGATCAGGGCACGCAAGGTCGGAGTGGTCGCTGCCGGCCATAGCAGTGTCGTGCTTGGTTTTGCTGGTGTGCGCTTACCCTTGGAGAGTTATCCGCTGCAGGCCTTGGTGTCGGAGCCAATCAAACCGGTATTGCCTTGTGTGGTGATGTCGAACTCGGTGCACGCCTATCTCAGCCAGTCGGATAAGGGCGAATTGGTCACGGCGCCGGCACGGACTCCCGTGTGTCTTATGGCCAGCGCGGCAGCTTGCAGATTCCGATCCACACGTTAGAGGCAATTTGCGAGCTGTTCCCGACATTCAGACGCCTCCGGATGCTGCGGAACTGGGCCGGTATTGTCGACGTGACCCCAGATCGTTCACCGATCATCGGGCTAACGTCCGTGCCCGGCCTGTACCTCAATTGCGGCTGGGGTACCGGCGGTTACAATTTATTCAGCAGCTTGCATCGCGGCGGTGCTGTGGGCACTTTCATTTTTGCCATTGGCGCCGTGCAAACTCATCCCAATTGGGCCATCTCTACTCCCATCGCGATTGTCGGCGCAGTCGTTATTTGGATCATTGGCCGCGCTGCCGCTATGTTTTGGCAGGTCGGTTAGCAAGCTCCCACGCTAAAAATCCTTATAAACTTTTGAGCGCCACCAATGCGTGGTAATCGCGGCTGCGCCACCGCGATCCGCTAGAGCCGTAACCTTAATCCTGACGAGCGATGGAATTTCGACGGCGCGCGTGCTTCGTTGCCACGCCACCTGCTAAGTTGCCGACTTCTAACGACCGAATTGAGTATTAGTATTGATCCAAATATAGGCTTTTCTTGTCTGCGGCGGCGAAGCAGAGACCCGAAACTAGAAAGCCCGCGCATCCACCGAAAATGAAGCAGGCCACGCAAGCGAGAATAGTAACGATACTGTCCTGGAAGTCGGCACGGGTTCAGGTTACCAGGCCGCAGTACTGGCGCATCTGGTGAGAAAAGTCTGTGCGGTTGAGATTATCCCACCACTGGCCGAAGCCCCTGGACGGGGCAGACAGGGCCCGAATAGCGTATTATAGCAAATGACCTAAGCGGGTCGACTGTCGATCACCGCCGCATCCGCCAACAGCGTGGCAAAGAGCACGAACAAGTAAAGGATCGAAAACGCGAACAGGCGGCGAGCGGGGCGCTTTTCAGCGTCACTGCTCCTGCGCAGCTGCAATGCAAGCAGGATGATCGTCGCTCCGGACATCCCCGCGGTCGCGCCATAGAGTGCTCCCGCAAATCCGAGTGCCCAGGGCAGGATCGAAATCGGCACCAGCAGGACGGTGTAAATGAGAATCTGCCGCTTTGTTTCCGCCGTGCCAGCCACGACCGGCAGCATCGGGATGCCCGCACGGGCGTATTCGCCAGCACGATTGAGCGACAGCGCCCAGAAGTGGGGGGGCGTCCACAAGAAGATGATCACGAACAGAATGAGCGGCTCCACCCCAATGCGGCCGGTCACCGCAACCCAACCGATCACCGGCGGAAAAGCCCCGGCGGCGCCGCCGATAACGATGTTTTGCGGCGTTTGGCGCTTTAGCCACATCGTATAGACGACGACATAGAAGAAGATCGTGAAGGCGAGCAGTGCCGCCGCGGCAATGTTGACCGCAAAACCTAGGGCGGCGATGGAGCCCGCTGCAAGCATGAGCCCGAACGCTAGCGCTTCCGCGCGCGATACACGGCCGCGCGGGATCGGGCGCATGGCGGTACGGGTCATCACCGCGTCGATATCGGCGTCGTACCACATGTTGAGCACGCCGGCGGCGCCGGCGCCCGCCGTAATGGAGAGGAGGGCGACGAAGCCGATGAGTGGATCGAGGTGACCAGGCGCAACCAAAAGCCCGACCAATGCGGTGAACACGACAAGCGACATGACTCGCGGCTTCATCAGCGCGACTAAGTCACCAAAGCTCGCATGACTCCTTAGCAGAGCAACAGTGCGACCGATTTGACTCAAATCGGCACCTTAACTTGCGCGCGACATGAATGGACGTCCTGTGGTCAAGCGTTGATCAACCCCCCGCTTAGAGGCGCTAAATGACTTCAGCGGAGCAGAATCATTCGTTCCCATCGTCATCGGCATCATCTTGTGATTGAGCCGACATTCCCCGGATGCCTCTCGAACTGGCTGATTATTAGCGCTTTTCCGCCTCTCCGCAATGGGCGGCCCGAACGGTCGCCGAGAGGTGATGTGGCCATTTTCCAAGCATTGGGAATCGAGGCCTAAATTGCTCATTTCTTCTTGCCGTCGGGTCCGAATTGTTCGATGAAGCTCCACAAATCGTCAGCGTCCTTCTCGTTCTTAATCCCCGGAAACACCATTTTGGTGCCCGGAATCTTCGCTTTGGGATCTTTGATGTATTCCTTGAAGGTCCCTTCGTCCCAGACGACCCCCGAATTTTTGTTCGCATCCGAGTAATTGTAGCCTGGCACCGAGCCTGACTTGCGTCCTTTCAAACCGTTGAGGACTGGGCCGAGCATATTTTGGGCGGTTTCGCCTTATTTGCTATGGCAGGTCATACATTTCTTAAAGCCAGCTTGAGCGCGAAGGTTCGCTCAAGCTTCCTTGCCAGCGATCGAACCTGTGGCGACAGCCGGCTGTGGCACGACATGCTGGCGGAAGTCTTCACGTGTGGGCTGCAGCGGATCGAGCGTTTGATGCGGTTACAGGCTCTCAAAGCCCGTCCGCGACGGCGTCGACTGCCGCCCGATCTTGATGAATGGCAGGTCGCCGCCGTCGCTGCCAACGTGTTCAACCGCACTTTCAACGCGCCTGCTCCCAACCGCAAATGGATCGCAGACTTCACCTATGTGCGGACGGCAGAAGGCTGGCTCTATGTGGCCGCCGTCATCGACCTGTTCTCCCGGCGCGCGGTCGGCTGGTAGCTGAGTGCTGAGATGACGGCCCAGCTCGTCACCGATGCGCTGGTGATGGCAATCTGGCGCAGGGGCAAACCAGACGCGCTACTGCATCACTCCGATCGTGGCAGCCAGTACACCAGCGAGCAGTTCCAGAAGCTGATCACCGACCACGGCGTCGTCCCTGGCGCGCAAGAACGAGGTCGGTCCCGAACAGAATGGCCTGGACGGCCGCAAGGCCGGTAGCGTCTCGAATTACCAATATTCCGAAGCCCACTCGAGACTCGGGTATCGTCTGGAATGAGGCGGCATTCAAGGAATGCATCAAGAATCCCATGGCCACATTGGGAATCGAGGCCTAAATTGCTCATTTCTTCTTGCCGTCGGGTCCGAATTGTTCGATGAAGCTCCACAAATCGTCGGCGTCCTTCTCGTTCTTAATCCCCGGAAACAATTTTGGTGCCCGGAATCTTCGCTTTGGATCTTTGATGTATTCCTTGAAGGTCCCTTCGTCCCAGACGACCCCCGAATTTTTGTTCGCATCTCCAGCAACGGCCACTCCCGCCGAGACCGCGAGCGCGACAATCGCAATCGAAACTCTCTTCATCATTCTGCGTGATCTTTATTCTGCTTGATGACTCAGAGACTCTCTCGAAATTAATTAAGGTCTGAGCCTAGCACCTCGTGCGGGAGTGGACCATGCGTCTCGAAGTGTCGCGAGCCGAGAACGCCGAAGCGTAACGTGAAGGGCGCACGAACCATATTGCTGTCGGCGGCAACTCAACCAAAACAACTTAAGCGTGATATCGGCTCGGCGCCGTCGACATCGCCGGCCTCGAACAGGCGCTAGCCGAATAGTTCCTCTTATCCACTCGTCCCTGCGTAAGCGGGGACCTAAAGTTATATTTGCCCGAACATCTGGATTCCCGTTTGCGGGGGAATGAGCGGAAAACTGCCGCCGATGCTCACGCGCGCGCGAGCGCGCGCGGGACGCGCTCGGCGATACTAGCAGCGTGCATGGCCGCCGCGGTCAGCACCAGCATCGCCACCGCCTGGTGCAGCAGCGCCGCGGGAAGCGGCACGCGCAGCAGAACCGTGAAAATGCCAAGCGCCGCCTGCAAAGTGACCACGGCGAACAGCGCAAATGCACCGATGCGCGCCAGTCCAGTCTTGAGCGTGCGCGCGACGTCGAGTGCGTGCAGGAGCGCGCAAAGCCAGATCGCGTAGGCGAGCATGCGGTGATCGAATTGCACCGTGAGCGTGTTCTCGAAAAAATTTCGCCACAGCGGCGTATCGAAAAAGAGCCGCGACGCGTCCGGCACCAACGCGCCGTCGACCAGCGGCCAAGTGTTGTACACGTAGCCGGCGCGTAATCCGGCGACGAGTGCGCCGGAATAGATTTGCGCCAACACCAGAACAAGAAGACCGATGGCGCCGGCGCGAACGCGGCCCCGCTTCTTACCCTCCCCAGCATGCGGGTGAGGGTAGGAAGGGGGCACCGGCCGATCGCCCAGCCGCTGCGCCGTCCAGAGCAGAGCGACATAGATCGCACAGGCGAGGACGAGATGGGTCGCGAGGCGATATTGCGAGACTTCGACGCGATCGGAGAGGCCGGAAGCGACCATCCACCAGCCGACGGCGCCCTGCAGCGCACCAACCCCGAAGATGAACCACAGCCGAACGCGCAATCCGGGCGCAACCCAGCCGCGCCAAAGAAACCAGAGGAACGGCAGCAGAAACGCAACGCCGATCAGCCGGCCGAGCAACCGGTGCGTCCATTCCCACCAATAGATGGTCTTGAATTCATTGAGGCTCATGCCGTTATTGAGCTCGTGGTATTGCGGAATAGCCTGATATTTCGCGAACTCGGCCTGCCACGCTGCTTTGCCAAGCGGCGGCAGCGTGCCCATCACCGGCTTCCACTCAGTGATCGAGAGGCCGGATTTGGTGAGCCGCGTCGCGCCGCCGACCAAAACCATGGCGAGCACGAGCGCGGCGACGGCGTAGAGCCACAGCCGAATCGCTCGCTTGTCGCGTTCGCTTGAGATGTTCGTACTCGAAATCACCGAACGTTCGTCCAATCACCGTGCAAGATGACCCCCTCCTTGATCTTAAACGGAGGAGAAGGCATTCCAAGGTTCCCGCCGCTTTCGGCTCATGCACGACGGCGGCGTATGGAAAAGCGTCGCGATACTGTGAAGACAATCCCCGGCCGCCGCGCTATTCTCCGGTCAACAGGTCGCGGCTCCCGCGTGATCAGCGCCGGCAGTGGAGCATTCGTCACCTCGAGCCTCGCGACCGTTCGAAGAACGGCTGAGGGAGGCTTGCTATGCAAAATCTCCATGTGTTTACCGGTGCGGGCGACATCCCGACTAATCCAATCATCCGCAAGATCGGGTTTGCGGATCTGAAGGACGCGGTCGCGAAAGGCGTCGACGATTTCTTGGCGATGCCGACCCACGTCATTTTCCTCGCCATCATCTATCCCCTCGTCGGCCTGTTTCTGGCACGCATGACTTTCCGCTACGACGTGATGCCGCTCCTCTTCCCGCTCGTGGGGGGCTTCGGGCTGATCGGCCCCTTCGCGGCAATCGGCCTTTACGAACTGAGCCGGCAGCGCGAAAAAGGTGTCGATGTTTCGTGGAAGCACGTCTTCGGAGTGCTGCAATGCCGGTCCCTCGACGGCATTGCCGCTCTCGGAATGGTCCTGCTAATCGTGTTCGTAATCTGGCTCACCACTGCACAGTCGCTCTACCAGTCGCTGTTCGGTTATGGGGCGCCGGAATCGATCGAGCAGTTCCTCAGCGACATCTTAACCACCTCCGAGGGCTGGATCCTCATCATCGCCGGAAATGGCATAGGCTTTCTGTTCGCTGTCTTGGTGCTGACGATCAGCGTCGTTTCCTTCCCGCTATTGCTGGATCGGGATGTCGGCGCGATGGTAGCGATGCACACGTCCGTCAGAGCGGTTCTTCGCAATCCGCTGATGATGGCGGTCTGGGGGCTGTTCGTGGCAGTCGCCCTGGTGATCGGCTCGTTGCCGTTCTTCGTTGGGCTCGCGGTGGTGTTGCCTGTGCTCGCCCATTCGACTTGGCATCTCTACCGCAAGGTCGTGGAACCGGACCCGAGGCCGCGGCAGGACGACAAGCCCCGACCGAAAGAGCGGCGCTATGCCGCAGATTTCCCAGCCGTTCTCTTTCCCTGGACCCACGAGGATGAGCCATAGAGCACATAGAATGAGCGGACTTTCGGCGCCGGGTCAGAAGGCGGCAGCAAAGTTGCATCGACACCGACCCTGGATTGAGCCTAATCTTCTGAGGCCGGCAGCATCGGCTTTGTGTTTGCGCGACTGCGCTCGCTAATCTATGCTGAACCGCCCTGTTTGGAAATTGGTCGGCAGCCGCCCGCTAATGTCCGTTTTGCAGCGCATGCTGACTTAAGTCGGACATCGCGCCTTTTCCGGTTAGGGCCATGTATGACGGCGCCCGCGGTGCAAGAGGAATCTGACGTTTTGCGAAGCGTTCGGGTGCAGCCATGTATGCGGCCTGTTTTCGCGTGAAGGCTTGCCTCCATCGCGATGCAGCCACTGTGGCCGCTGGCCCTGATGTGATCCGCTGATCGGTCCCGAAACACAAGCACGCGCTCAAGTCTCGCGATGGCCCACAACGGGTTTTCCGATCGACGGTCTCGACCGTGTCGCATCAACGGCGTCATCACCCTTGCAGTTCGTGAACGCACAGACGAAACTTCATCCTTCCATTGCCCGACTTCTTATTAGGTCGCTGCCGCGACCGCAGTTACCAGCGCACGCGCCCGATAATAGGTGCCGCCCTTGGCCAGCAACGCCCAGGCTACGCGCGCCATCTTGTTGGCAAGCGCTACCGCCACGACCTTGAAGGGTCGTCGCGCCAGCAGTTGCGTGAGCCAGGGATACTTCTCTGGCTGCTGGCGCGCACGCTTCAACACCGCATGGGCTCCGACCACAAGAATGCGCCGCACGTAGCGGTCGCCCTGTTTCGAGATCGGCCCGAGCTTCTGCTTGCCGCCGGTCGAGTCTTGGCGCGGCACCAGCCCGATCCAGGCCGCGAAGTCACGACCCGAGCGGAATGCCTTCGCATCCGCGACGGTGGCGACGATGGCGGATGCGCCCACAATGCCTATCCCAGGGATGCTCCTGAGCCCCTTACTCGCCTCGTTCGAGCGATGCTCGATAATGATCCGCTTGTCGGCCGATCCGATCGTCGTCTGCACTGCATGAAGCCCCGCCGCCAATACCACGAGGCTGGCGTGAGCATCGACCGGCAAGCGCGCGTCCGGTTCGCACGCAATGATCTTCAGCAGCTCCTTGAGCCCCGCGTTCCCCTGTGCAGCCACAATGCCGAGCTCGGCCAAATGCGCCCGCAACGCATTGATCAGTTGGTCCGCTGCCGCATCAAAAGATCGCGCGTCCGATGCAGCATCAAACGGCCCTGCTGCTCCGCCGATTTGACCTGTACAAAACGCATGGTCGGGCGTCGCACTGCCTCACAGATCGCCTCGGCGTCAGCGGCATCGTTCTTGTTGCGCTTGACGTAGGCCTTCACATCCTTCGCCGGCATCAGCCGTACCTGGTGGCCAAGCTGCGTGAGTTCACGCGCCCAATAATGGGCCGTCGCGCAGGCTTCCATGCCAACAAGGCAAGCCGGCAGCGCCTTGAAGAACTCCAGCAGCTGGCTTCGTCGCAGTTGCTTGCGAACGACGACTTTCTTGGCTGCGTCGATGCCGTGAACCTGAAACGCGTTCTTGGCGATATCCAAACCGATCGTTGTAACTTGCATGGGGCCGCTCCCTGATGTGATTCGTTGACAACGACCACCCTAAGGGACCTCGTTGCCGGGAGCGGGCGCCGTCCACCACATCACGAGCTGACATTCCCCGGCTACCCAAGGACCGTGAATTACGTCACAGACCGCGGCGTTGAGGCGTGCACGCGGCGGACTTGCTCGCGCTCACGCGCCGGACGTCATGCTGGCCTCTGCCAGCCAGAGCGTGGCGGCGTTGCTACAAACAACCCGTACCGTGCCGATCGTGTTCGCGAGTGTCATTGACCGGGTCGGGCCCGCTTCGTCGCGAGCTTGGCGCGTCCGGGCGGCAACGCAACCTGATCGGATCATGATCTAGAAGTCGCCCAATGACCGCTAGTTCCCAGCCCCAAAAAATGCAATCCGAGTGAAAAGCGTGTAGTCCAATTCGAACACCATAATTCCCACAAACACCAACACTAACACTGGCGGGACCAGAATGGCATACATCAGGGCCAGCCGCTCCCAGGCCATGTGCATGAAGACCGCGACAATCAAGCCTGCCTTCAAAATCATGAACAGGAGGATCAGAGACCATCTGAAGTATCCATGTAGACCGAAGTAATCGACGAGATAAGAGCAAGTGCTGAGGACAAACAGCCATCCCCAGACCACAAGATAAAGCTTAATCGGGTGTTGTTGCCCTTCGACGTGTGCAACTGCCTGTGCCATGTGTCGCCTCACCAAAGATAGAAAAGGGCAAAGATGAACACCCACACCAGATCGACGAAGTGCCAGTACAGGCCCATGATTTCGACGATTTCGTAGCGCCCCTTCCGGCTGGTGAAAAAGCCTCGCGCTTCACGGTCGAAGTCTCCACGAAACACTTTTCGCGAAGTGATGATCAGGAAGATCACTCCGAACGTCACATGGGTGCCGTGGAAGCCCGTGATCATGAAAAAGCTGGAGCCAAACTGGGCCGCGCCCCACGGGTTGCCCCAAGGCCGCACGCCTTCCATAATCAGCTTGGTCCACTCGAAACCCTGCATTCCGACGAATGTGGCGCCAAATGCCGCGGTCACCAGCATCAACGCCGCGCTTTTGACGCGATCGTGGCGGTAGCCAAAATTGACGGCCATGGCCATCGTCCCGCTACTGCTGATCAAGATGAAGGTCATGATAGCGATCAGGATGAGCGGGATGGTCGTACCGCCGATCGTCAAAGCGAAGACTTTACTGGGGTTGGGCCAGGGCACCCTCGTCGACATCCGCACCGTCATATAGGACAGCAGAAAACAGCTGAAGATGAAGGTATCACTCAGGAGGAAGATCCACATCATGGCCTTGCCCCAGGAGACATTCTTGAACGCTCGCTGGTCCGAGGACCAGTCGGCGACGATGCCTTGCCAGCCAGAAGGCCGTGGGGGGGATGCACCCGTATTTGCCAGCGCTACGTCCGCCATTTGTTCTTAGTCCTCCTCAGGTCAGCAACCCGCGACAGATGGCGGCGAAATCGCCCACCCACGGCGTCAGGAGACTGAACAAGACGAGCCAGAGGGCAAGCAGAAAATGCCAGTAGAGAGCGCACAGCCGCACGCTCAAGCGCACCTGGTTCAAATCAAAGCTTCGCCACACCTTGTCGGCTGTCTTTCCCAAGGCCACGAGGCCGCCCAACAAGTGCAGTCCGTGCACACCGGTGAACAGATAAAAGAAGGCGTTGCCTGGGTTGGCCGCTAAGTAATAGCCTGCGGCGTTCAGCTGTCGCCACACATAGAGCTGCCCAACCAGGAAGGTTAAGGCGAAGAGGCCTCCTACAATCAGGCCGTCTCCGACGGTTTCTATCCGTCCCCTGCGTGCCGCAACCTGCGCGTATTGCAGTGCGACACTGCTCAAGATCAGCGCACCCGTGTTGAACCACAGCAACTTTGGCGCGGGCAACTGCACCCAGTCCGCCACCTGCATTCGCATGAAGTAGGCGCTGATGAAGAGCGCGAACAACGAGCTGACGACAGCAAGAAACAAACCCAATCCGATCGTTGCTGCAGGCAAGGACGACGCGCCCGTGTCGGGGACCTCGCCGATCGCGCTGACCTCCAACCAGGGCTTGGCCATCAGTCTTTGGTGCGATAACCACCATGCGATGATGGCGCCGATCGGAACCAGCAAAAATAGTATCGCGAAGCTCACGGCGCGTTTTCCAACGCGGCACGTGCGACCGCGGGTTGGTTTTGCGGTATGAAATCCTGCTGGGCGCCCGGCACGCTGTAATCGTAAGCCCAGCGATAGACCACCGGTAACTCCTTCCCCCAATTGCCGTGCCCTGGCGGGGTTTCCGGTGTTTGCCACTCAAGCGTCGTGGCCCTCCAGGGGTTGCTGCCGGCCGGCTTGCCGTTGAACAGGCTCCAGATCAGGTTGAACAGGAACACCATCTGGGCGAAGCCCACGATCAATGCCGCCATCGTGATGAAGGCATTCAGGGTCATGGCGGATGGCGGAATGAACGCCGTTTCGCCGAGCTCGAAATACCGACGCGGCACGCCCAGCAGGCCCAGATAGTGCATGGGGAAGTAAATCGAATAGGCCCCGAGGAACGTAACCCAAAAGTGAAACTTGCCGAGGGGCTCGTTCAGCATGCGCCCGGTGACCTTCGGGTACCAATGGTAGATCGCACCGAAAATCACAAAAATGGGCGCCATGCCCATCACCATGTGAAAGTGGGCGACGACGAACATGGTGTCGGACAGCGGAACATCGACGACAACGTTGCCGAGGAACAGCCCTGTCAGTCCCCCGTTCACAAACGTGACGATGAAGGAGAGGGCGAACAGCATCGGGACCGTGAGGTGAATGTTGCCGCGCCACAAAGTGAGCACCCAGTTGTAGACCTTAATGGCCGTTGGGATGGCGATGATGAGCGTGGTGGTGGCGAAGAAGAACCCGAAATACGGGTTCATGCCGCTCACATACATGTGGTGCGCCCAGACGATGAAACTGAGGGCGCCAATGGCGACGATCGCCCACACCATCATGCGATAGCCGAAGATGTTTTTTCGCGCATGGCAGCTGATCAGGTCGGAAACTATGCCGAAGGCCGGCACAGCGACGATGTAGACCTCGGGATGGCCGAAGAACCAGAAGAGGTGCTGAAACATTAGTGGACTGCCGCCGCTGTACTTCAAGTGTTCTCCCAACTCGACAACAGCCGGTATGAAAAAGCTGGTCCCCAGGACCCTGTCGAATAGCAGCATCACGCTGCCGACGAACAAGGCGGGGAAGGCTAGCAACGCGAGAACCGTGGCCGTGAAGATGCCCCATACTGTCAGGGGCATGCGCATCAGCGTCATCCCCCGCGTGCGCGCCTGTAACACCGTCACCACATAGTTCAACCCGCCCATGGTGAAGCCGATGATAAACAGGATCAGGGAGGAGAGCATCAGAACGATGCCCCACTGCTGCCCCGGGGTGCCGGAGAGGATGGCTTGGGGCGGGTACAGGGTCCAGCCGGCGCCCGTAGGACCTCCCGGCATGAAGAAGCTCGCCACCAGGACCAGCACCGCAAGCAGATAGACCCAGTAGCTCACCATGTTCACGTAGGGGAAAACCATGTCCCGGGCACCCACCATCAGCGGGATCAGGTAGTTCCCGAAGCCCCCCAGGAATAGCGCGGTGAGCAAATAGATCACCATGATCATCCCGTGCATGGTGATGAATTGCAGGTACTCTCCCGGGCCAATGAAGGAGAAGCTGGTCGGGAAGGCCAATTGCAGCCGCATCAGCCATGACAACACCAGAGCCACCAATCCAATCGAGAGCGCAGTGATCGAATATTGGATGGCGATAACTTTGGCGTCCTGGGAAAAGACGTATTTCGTCACCCAGCTCTTCGGATGGTAGAGTTCTACGTCTTTAACTTCGGCGGGTTGGATGGCTCCGGCTGCGCCAATCGTAATATCGACCATTGGAATCCCTCGTTCTTTCCGATGAGACTCGTGGGTCGCATCGTACGGATCGTTTCGTCCCCCCGATGCCTGCCCCTAGCTCAAGGCCAAGTCTAGGGTGTCGCTTTCGCTTGTCTGGCGCGAGTCGACAATTGTGCGAACGTTTTCTGTTTTCGTAGCCACGCCTGATATTCGCTCTCCTCCTGAACTACGACCTTGCCCCGCATGTTGAAGTGCCCACTGCCGCATAGCTCAGCACAGAGTATCTCGAAGGTCCCGGTTCTGGTGGGGATGAACCAGACGTAGGTAACCATGCCTGGCAACAGATCCATCTTGGTCCGGAACTCCGGCACATAGAAGCTGTGCACGACGTCTATCGAGCGGAGCAATAGCTTGACCGGCTTGCCGAGCGGCAGGTGTAAGTCTTCGCCTTCGATCACGACATCGTCCCGCGCGTCGCGATCGTCTGGATTCAAGCCCAAAGGGTTGTCAGAACTGATGTACTGGGTATCGGATTTGCCCAGTCGGCCGTCTTCCCCTGGAAGGCGGAAGCTCCACTGCCACTGCTGGCCGATGGCCTCGGCCTCGGACGCCCCTTGCGGGACTGTGACGAATTGGGCCCATACGAACAAGCCGGGTGTCAACATAGCCCCGACGCCAACCGCGGTCACTATGGTGAGCCACCACTCGAGCTTTTTGTTTTCTGGTTCGTATGCCGCCCGTCTTCCCGGCTTGTGACGGAAGCGGAATACGCAATAGGCCATAAACAAGAGGATCGCGGTGAAAACGCCCCCGGTAATCCAGAATGTGATGATGATCGTGTCATCGATGTAACGCCAGTTTGAGGCAATCGGCGTCCACCACCACGGGCTCAGAATGTGAAACAAAACCGAGCCGAGCGCTACTAAAACCAGTATGAGTACTGTAGGCATCCCTTAGCCGTCAAAGCCGTTGGATGTGCACTAAAGCGCCATCACTCTATTACTCCCGTGGGTTCTAGACAACTCATGAAAGAGAGGAATACGTCCGCTCTTGATGCTATGGACGGCTCGTGTGTGCCACGGATAGGGGGGCCATTGAGGCACCTCGGGGGCCCGAACATGAGGCGCAGATGCGCTTTGGCACCAGATTGTGATCAGGAGCGGCGTCTCTGGCTTGCGACTGGCGTGTGTCTAGCCGGCGTGTGCCCGCGTCCAGAGCGCGCGGATCGCGGCGTCTGCGTCGCGTCGGATGGCCTCCGTCCACTTTCCACGCGCGGGCGTCCCCGACCAAATCTCACCGTCCATGAGCACCATCTCGACGTGCCGCCCATAGCCACATGGACCAGATTGATTGACGTGAAAGTCGAACAGCCCGAGGTCGGCGCGGTTTCCGATCGCGATGCTCCGCCGCACCATCTCCACTCGACCAAGCGGTGTTGTGCGGCATTCTTCGTGGTTTGTTCATCCCTTAGTACTTCGGTGATCGTGGGGGGTTGTGAATGCCGGCACCATGGTCTTGATCTCTCGGAACGGCAGCACTCTTCGCGCACATCCGAGCGAACCCAGATCGGATTTCCCTGGGGCACTGAGGCCTCGGCTCGAACCCGCCATAAAGCCCGACACGGACCCGGGGCTTGAGAAATGGCTGTCCCTGAATGCGGAATACGCGAAAATCTGGCCACTTATTACGCTCAAAAAAGAGCTCCCGGCTGACTCTTAAGGAGTGGGAGGGGAAGCCGGACAAACTCCAATACTTCGCGCCAAATTCCGGCGCGGGTGATTGAGGCGGACAGCGCCGTCGGTGCCGGGCCCGAGATCGGTCTAACTGATCCAAGCGGGCGCAGCAGCGGCCGTGATCATGGGCTCTTCAGTGGCTTGGCGCGCGGCGATCGCAACATCACTTTCGCAGTTTGCCAGCTTTAGTGCGGGCGACGGTTGACACAAGGGACAAGCAACATGACCGAATCTCTTGCTAGCAAAGCATGTATTCCCTGTCGCGGAGGAATTCCTCCGCTCACGCGCGATGAAGCTGAGCTCTTTCATGCACAGGCCCCAGACTGGCAACTGGTGGAGGAAGCTCACCGCATCGAGCGGAGCTTCCGATTTCGCAATTTCCGGGAGGCGCTTACTTTTATTCAGGAGATTGGTGAACTTGCGGAAGCTGAACGCCATCATCCAAATATCAGCTTCGGTTGGGGCAATGCTACGGTCTCGCTGCAGACCAAGAAGATCAAGGGACTGCATGAGAACGACTTCATCATGGCCACCAAGATCGACCGCATATTCGCTCGCACGGCCGCGGGGTGAACGAGTTCTGCTTGTCCCGCAACAGGCGCTAGTGTATTGCGGTGAGCGTGACTCCGCCCATGCCAGGCTCGGGGCGAGCAGCCTAAGGACCGTCTTGCAGACGGTGGCGAGCGGCTATGGCGTGACACTACTGACCGAAGTCGCGATCGACGTCGAGGTGCGAAACGAGCGCGTAAAACTCCTGCGCTTTGTCGAGCCTCGGCCACAACGAAGTGTTGGGTTGGCTTGGCGTCCGACCTCGACCCGAAAGGCCGGTTTCTTGGAGCTCGGTCAGATTCTGCTCAAGACTTAGCGCCCGTGGCAGGCCCCCGCTGGCGCGCGGCCCATTAACGGTGGGGTCTTTTCGCACTGCACTATCACTCTCTTGACGGACCCAGCCTCGGGGCGGATCGTTGTTTGCGGCCACAACTAGGGAGGCCGCTATGATCGTCAAAAATATTTTGCTCGGCAGACGCGGGAAGGTGGTTACGATCGAGCCGACCGCCGAACTTGCCGCGGCGGCAAAGCTTCTGGCTGAACAACGAATTGGCGCGGTAGTCATCCTCGGGGCCGATCACCGCATCATCGGCATCCTGTCCGAGCGCGATATTGTGCGTGCGCTCGCTGAGCGTGGGCCGGCAGCGCTGCACGAACCGGTCGGTCAGGTCATGACGCGCGACGTAAAGACCTGCTCCGAAGAGGACACCATCGAGAGCTTGATGGGCCACATGACGACGGGAAGATTCCGCCATATGCCGGTGGTGGAGCAGGGAAAGCTCGTTGGCATCGTGTCGGTTGGCGATGTGGTCAAGAACCGCCTCGAGGAGATAGAACGCGAAGCCGCAGCGTTACGGGATTACATCCAGCAGTAATTAAATCGTGGTCCACCGCGTGTGACGGTGAAACCGCCGATAAGTTCGACGCTGAGACCGGCACCATAACCGAGCATGAGCCGGGCCGGTAAAAAAATCGCCCGCCAACTCGCGTTGACGGGGTTGCGTTGCGTCCAACGCTTAGACCGCCGACATACTTTTCAGGGAATTTGGCGATGTTGGCCCCGCCATGCGCCGCGCTTCAGTTTATGGCCAGCTTTACGGCGGTGAACGTTGGCGCTTTTGCGGGATCGTGCGGTTGAATTAAAGCAATGTAGCGATCCGGATATAGCACACACAAAGCTTGGAAAAGACGGCACGCGATAGCGCGCCGGTCATCTTTCTTCGGCTGCATGTTGTTCCATCTTTTGCACCGCGTCAATGTCTTTGCCTCCTGGAAAAAATCAGGGCATGACCAGCAACCGTCAAGGCCTTCGCAAACGCCGTGGAATTTCTCCCAAACCGCCAACTGGCCCCCCACGCAAGAAGAGCAAGCCAAGGACTGGCGCTATCCCGATTAGGTAGTGGATTTTTTGATGAGCAGTCGCCAACCAATGACTGTGGCTTCAATCTGGCTATTTGTTTCCACGCTTTGCCTGGTGCCATTGTGCCATCGACCGGGGGACGGAATGACATACGTACCGACGCCATCCTCGCAAAGGAGTTCAAGTGGTTGGTCCGTCGGAGGTGTGCCGTCAACATCTATGCGCTCTTTCGGTTGTGCCACGTAAAAAGCTCGCGATTGAGCAGACTGCTAGGAAGGGAAGACCCGCACCCAACGTGCCGACGAGCCAGTTTATGGTGTCAGCGCATTTGGGATCTAGGAGCTCACGCTCCAACAATACCTAGCTTCGCTAGCCGACCAGAGTGCGCGCGGCATCCGCCAGGATCACGATCGCGAAACTGAGGCGAAAAGGTAGATGCCCCCGGCCCGTCCCTACAAGACTTACCTCAATTCGACTTTTGCGCCCGGCACTACTCACCAAACCCAGATGGCTGCCGCGAGCCCGGTGACGGCAACGAATAGAACCGTCCAGAAGGCATAGGTGAGAGAAGCGAGTATTGAAAGACTATGCCCCTTCCAAGCCCTTTGTCCTAATTTGCTCTGTGCAGCGGCTCGACGCCCAGGCGTTGATGGCTGAGAGACCCGATCAACGAGTGCGCCACATGGCCACTGGGCCGGCAGGAGGCGCTATTCGTCGGCGTCGCCGTCCTCGACGAAGACGATCCTGGCAGCTACTATTCGGCGGTGCGCCTTTATCTGCAGGCCGTCAGGGATCGCGGCACCGACGAGCCGCTCGCCGTCTTGGCAAAAATGCGGGCAACGCAAGTGAATGATATCTTTGCGACCGGCGGCTATATCCGCGACCGAAATTCGAAGTCCGGGAGAGAAAATAGCCATGGAAAGGGTGTTCATTGGGGCCACTCGCGCAGAAGCAACGCGCAAGGCGGATGAATGGTGGAAAACCCAAAAGGGACTGCGACAAACTCTACGGACCGAAATGGCTGTCGTTGAAAAGGAAGCAGATGTAGCCCAGCTCGATCGGTGGGCAATAACCATCCATTTTGAGGATGAAAATTCAAATTCAGAACCTCGGCGCGAATAAAAGCATTAAATAGGGGCGGCCGTGTGCCACTACCGGGACTGGACCGACAATCTGGGAGGAGCCCCATGCGCCCGGCGAGCAAGGACGACTATCTACATTGCTGGCCACTATATTTGCCCGTCGCTGTTTCTCGTTGGCACCGTCGCGCCGGTTTTCGGATTGACCAGATGCACCCCGGTGCAAGCTAAACACACCAGCGATTGTTGGCGTCATTTTCGTCAAAGTCTTCGGTAGGATCACCGGCAAGCCGCCCTTGCACCTGCCGGCCGGTGTTTCAACAGCGGTAACACCCGCGACGAGGCGCGGCGGATGGGGGTCAACTTCGCCATACCGCCGGATTTGCTCCGTAAAACGGGCTAAGGTTCAGGGTCGAGGATTCTTTTTACCGACGATGGCCACACCCGCCAGTGTGTCGGCTTCACCTTAATCCATTTATTGGTTTCGGCCGCGATCCATCCGCCAACAACGCGACGACAAGGAAACGCAACAGTATGAGGGCCGTCCTTTTCAATGACGGCTAATTCAAGATCACCGGCGTACGGCGCAGTAGATATTGGCTTCCAATCCACAACGAAACTTAATCTGCCGTTAGCAGATCATCCCGCGCTTTGGTCTAGATCATTCCCTCAAAAGAGGCCTTAGCGGCTCACCAAGAACGAGGCTCGGCGGATGGCGGATAACTTCGCCAAGCTGCCCCAACTGAAGCGCAGGGGCCATCTAACCTTACCACGAAAAAGAACCCCAAGCAGTTTAATGCCTGATTGGACCTTTCCTGAGTTGCACTCAGACTTGGGCTCGTCTGGCCAGGCGAGCCTGTGCCCGGCCGTGATGGCGTCAAACACACGAGAGGTCGAGCGCCGATGGCGCCTCCGTCCAGAACCATTATGCGCCCTAAGGAATATAAATTCCAGCTGAGGGGCTGCCTTAACAAAAGAAGCCCACAACCCTGTTGACGTGCCGACAGCATCTAACAGGGCCCATCCCGGAAGGTCGGAGCTTCTTTGCCCCCATTGCGGAGCCCTTTACTCCGCGACGCATTCGCGATTTTCCAAAAGGCACAGCAAATTTGTCAAATGTCAGCGGCAAGGGTCGAAGACTGGGAGCTATGTGGGTGAAGGGAAGGAAGGTGAGAGCCGCGAAGATGACCCCCGCTCAACGACCCGAAACATACATGCACGAACCGATGATGTTGTCTGCTTATCCGGGGTAAAACGGACGTGACGCGAACATCGCGGAATTTCCATTGATGACCCCAATGTAGACCTCGCCGTCGACGCCAACCAACCTGGTCGGTGAACCCGCAGTGCGTGCTCCTACCACCATCGAACCCGAGCTCCGGCTCGGAGGAGGCGAGAATTGCAAGCAAGACGGAAGAAGCGAGGTTGCGGTCGGGGAGCGGCAATTGACAGTAATAGCCAGTATTTTGCGCGTCCCCGTCCTATCGGTTGCCCTCGCGTCAGGCGCGGCGCGATAAAGGCATCCGCTGCGCCTCCGACGGAGTTGCTGACCGTCACCGCGTTGAGCCTCGGACAGAAGGCGGTCAACGATCCGCCGCATTCGCCTTCGTGGCTTCGCTCACCACCGAGATAGGGCAGCGTCTGGCCGGCACGAGGCCATAAGCGGGCGGTCGCATGGGCCGAGGCCAGTTGAAAAGCGGCAGGCTTCGACGCTTTGTTATCGTGACCCAACCTAGGCGCCGAGCATGGCCATGTGACCGTGTTCGATAAGTCAACCGTCAGGACGGCACCTTCTCACGCGACGACTTCACCTACGACCATGTCGGCGACGTCTATTCCTGCCCCGCCGGCAAGATGCTAACTACGACCGGCTCACGTGTGAATGACGGAGCGACATTACGCTACCGCGCGAACAAGTATGACTGCGAAGCCTGCCGCCTAAAGCCCCGATGCTGTCCAAAGGAGCCGGCCCGGTACGTGCCGCGATCGGTCTATGAAGGCGCCCGTGACATGGCACGCCAGATCGCAAGCTCGTGGGAAGGCCGCACCGCGCGACGACAGCGCAAGAAAGTTGAAATGCGGTTCGCCCATCTCAAACGCATTCTCACGCTCGATCGGCTCAGACTAAGAGGACCGAATGGTGGGCGATGAGTTCCTTCTCGCAGCAACCGCCCAAAACCTCCGAAAGCTGGCGAAGCTGATACCGATGCCAAGCCCTCACCCAGCCTGAGACCATCAGCGGCTCGCAATCGACGGCCTTCGAATGGCCGGGCTGATTAATCTCAAATTACTCACCGACTTCTTCAACAAGATCGGCCACAAGCGGACGTCGCTTATGCGATGGCGCCTGCTCGTCGCGCTGGCCGCTAGCTCGACCGCTCAGTCAGCGCAGCCGTCAGTGCTTGTCCATTTGCATCATGCCGCCGTGACCTTCCATCATGTTGCCACCGCCCGTAGGAGCGCCCGGTGCGGTCGCGCCGATAGCCGCAACAGGGAACTCTACTTTGACCGTTCCAGCCTTCTCGAATTGCAGTGTCGCCTCGACCGTGTTGCCCCGCTCCAGTGGGTGCTTGAGGTTCACCAGCATAACGTGGAAACTGGAAGGCTTGAGTATGACCGTTTCGCCCGGCTTGATTTCGAGACCGCCCTCCACGGGCCGCATTTTCATCACGCCGTTGTCCATGGTCATGGTGTGAATTTGGCATTGAGCGCTGGCGTCGCTCGACACGCAGTTGACCCGATCTGGTGCCTTTCCATTGTTCGTAATCGTCATGTAGGCGGCGCCTGACGATGCGCCCTTCGGCGTTGCCCGGGCCCAGGGCTGCGTGATGTGGATCGAGCCGATATCGTAGTCGGCAGCCCGAGCGGGTGTTGTCGAGATTTGCATCAATGCGAGCGCTAACGAGGTCGTGCAAGCGCTAGAGATGGTCTTCCAATTGATGCGTTTCATGGAGTTACTCCGTATCTTAGCCCCGAACAGCCGCCCCACATGCCCATGCCCAAGTAGTGCGCGATGCTATTCGCGTCATTGTGCAATGGAACGGAACTGCATTGCCCCGCCCGCGGCTAGGCCTCACCATCGACTTTTAATTGGGTTTTGCAACATCGTTAGCTAATTCTGATGTGTTGTCTACCCAATGCGGTCACACCGCAGATCAGGAACGGCCGTGTCTTCATTGCAGATTGGATCAAGGAACGAGGGCAAGGAGGAGCCTGACAACCGCGTCGAGCGCGTCGCGCTACTCTTTGGGCTTGCGGTTCCACCTTTGTCATCCTGCCGTTCTTGTCGCAGAAAATCTTGACGGCGTCATAGCTGAAGCCGTTGGCGCGCCGTATGACTGGCGAGAAACGATACGAATGGCCCGACCCCTATCGTCTCATACTCGCCGAACATGGTCTCGTCGGTTCCATGAGCCGGCGCGGCAATCCCTACGACAACGCCAAGGCAGAGAGCTTCAGGAAGAACCTTAAGGTCGAGGCCCGTCTATTTGATGAAGTATGAAACCCTCGAAGACGTCACCGAGATCTTCCCCGCTTTATCGATGAGGTCTATATCACTTGCAGGCTCTATTCCGCGCTAGGGTACCTGAGCCCGGCACAGGTTGAGGACCACCACGCCCGGCAGACGGTCAAAACCGCTTGCATGATCCTGCCCAAATTCTAGGGGCGCACTCCGGAGGACGGTTTTGAGCGCTCAAAAGCCGCTTGCCCGCGTCTTGCAGGTCGTCGGTGTCGTCCTCTGCGAACTCGTCCTGGTCTTCGGCTCTTACGTCTTCGGCGCTTACATTGCCGGACGTTCTAACTCGCCGATCGGACCAGGCGGCCCGTTTCATCTCGAGGACCAGAATGGCAAGTCAGTCAGCGACCAAGACATGAAAGGACGGCCGTTCGTGGTGTTCTTCGGCTATACCCATTGTCCCGACATCTGCCCGACGACCTTGTTTGAGATCTCCGAGGTCATGAAGTCGCTCGGCCGGGACGCCGACCGCACAGGCGCCCTGTTCGTCACGGTCGATCCGGAACGCGATACACCGGCGACGCTTAAGGACTACCTGTCGAACTTCGACCCGCATCTGCGCGGGCTGACTGGCGCACCGGCGGCGGTCGATACGGCGCTCAAGGCCTATCGGGTCTATGCAAAGAAAATCCCGCTCAAGGATGGCGACTACACGATGGACCACACCGCCGTCGTCTATCTCATGGACAAACACGGCCAATTCGTCGCGCTATTCGACCTACAGCAGACGCCCCAAGCGGCGGCCGACCAGTTGCGCGGCTATCTGTGAAAGGTCATCATCTATTATCTCGACAAAGAGACACCGCTCATGCCACGCGATGTGCGAGCGCGCGTGAAGGTTCGGCTTTATAACAACCTCGCCCACGAATACGTGCATGCACAGACATATCGCTGCACTGCGCTAAATGTTGCGAAAAAAGGCCTCAACGCCCTAATCTACGTGGCATTCTTTCTTTGCACCGGATTTTCCATTACACCGGCACCGATCCGGGGCACTTCCAGAACTTTGTGATCTTCACGAACTACCAGTTCTATGTCGATGTCTTCGGGCGCTTGGGCCACGAGCACATGGCCTCGGGCCGCTCCGGCTTCTCGCCCACGGCTATATGCGGGTTACGGGCGCCGATCCCAGCATTGGCCGAGATCCAGGTCGCGCTTGAGTTAGCGGTCGGCGAGGTCACCGGACTTGCGGGCTTCGAGTTAAAGCGCGTTATGCGAACCGGAACGGTCGCGAGCGTCAGCTCACGCGCGCGGGGCAAATCGGGCGGCGATTTTTTTGTTGAAGTGGGTTTGCGCGTACCAGCCCACCGGGTGGAGTCATAAGCGGCCCGCTGGCGCGATGTCCGCGCGGCAGACACAAGGCCGCGTTGCCAAGGATGGATCCCCCGTATTAGGGTTGCCACGCTCACGAAAAGGGGCCTAGCGACGTGGACCTTTGGAACTTAGCGTTGGCGGCGATCTTTTTTTGCGCGATGGCAACCTTCGCTGGCGCCGCCGCGCTGTATCTGACGTCAACCCGCGTTCGCCCGCTCGCTCACCAAGCTGCAGAGATTGTGCTTTTCTGCCTGTTCGCTATCGCTCTCTTTGCCGTGATCGCAACATTGCGGCAAACAACCCGGGAAATAACACCGAAGAGACCCCGAGCGTCACTCCGTCTCGACTTCGGCAGTGCGCCCAGCCTCGTCAGGCACCACTACATCAAACACCGCGTCTGATCCGCTATTGCATTGTCAGGTTCGAGCGGCTGAACATTCTGACGTTGAGTTGGGTGAAGCGGCAAAGTGTTCCAGCTAAATCTTCGGGCGTGGCGCGGGCACGATCGGCAAGCAATGCGTTAGCAAGGCGCTGGGCGCGCCCCGTCAAAGTCGTGGTTATGGGGTTATCCGTTTTGTGGGTTATCGGTCGTGGTGCGTTATTGGCCCAATCGCCGCCAATATCGCTAAGCTGCCGGAGTTAATGGGGCGGTCAATCTAATTGAGCCTAAGCGCCGCGCCTGCGGAGGGGTGATTAGTGATCTTCAGGTCGATGAATGAGCTGAAGGTAGGCACCTTGGTTGAAACCCATTTGTCCATAATTTGTCCGCAGACCACGCATCTAGCGACAATGCTGTCGCTGTTGGAAAGTCGCGAATACGTCACAGCATAAAGGGCTCCGCAATGGGGGCAAAAGAAGCTCCGGCCTTCGGGGATTGCGCCTGTTAGAGGCATCGGCACGCCTTCGAACTCAGAACTTATTATGCGCCTTCAAGAAGATAAATTCCAGAAGGCACGGCCGTTCCCTCTTCTCGAGGATCGACTGACATACGCCGCCCTTCTCATCGAAGACCTGGGCCAGCTTCTCGATCGCCTCGCGTTTCCAGGCTGCAATCTGCGTCGGGTGGACTTCGTACTTGCTGGCCAGTTCGGCCACCGTCAGATGACCCTGGATAGCCTCTAATGCGAGCTTGGCCTTGAACTCAGCCGAAAACCGTCTCCGCGTCTTCATTATGGATCGTCCTCTGCAATGGGCAAATCCACCTTAGCCGGCTGTCTCAAGAAATGGGACCACCTCTCTTCTTGGAGGGCTTCATTCCGGCGGCAGGCGTCTGCGCGGGCATGCCAATAATTGTCCCACAGTGACCATCCCGCACCCCTCGGCCGCGAAGGGTCATCCATTCTCACCGCGTGCCATAATATGTGTGCCCCTATTGCTCGACGCTTTATCGCCACAACCCCGCGCTGGCGCCTAACGAAGCGCGCCCGGCGGAATGCGAATTTCACGACATCATCGTTCCCTGAGCAGCGCGCTCGCCATCATCGGCGAATGGCTGCAGACCGAGGCGCGTTTTCTTGCCTGACGCTGCCTTCCTGCCTATGTTGCTTGGATGCCGCTGGTCAGTCCGCGTATCCGCCCTCTTTCCGGCAAGATCGAGCCATGCCTACCACGCCTGGCAAACGAGCCACCGGCCGGTCCTGACTGGATACACGAGATAAAGCACGACGGTTTCCGGATCACAGCCCGGCGTGACGGCTCCAGGGTTCGACTGATTAGCCGCAATGGCCACGATTTAACTTACCGCTTCCCGCTTGTCGCGGCGGCGATTGCGCAATTGCCAGTGCACTCATGCCTGATCGATGGCGAGGCCATCGTCTGCGACGATAACGGCGTTGCTGTTTTCCAACTGATCCGCAACTTCCGTCGCGGTAACGCGGCCACGCTGTGCGCGTTCGATCTAATCGAGCTAAACGGCGAGGACCTACGCCAAGAACCGATTGAGGACCGTAAGCTGGCGCTGAAAAAGCTGCTCGACAAATCGCATCCCGGCATCGCTTACAACCGCCATTTCGATATTGAGGGAGCGATCGTCTTCAAGAACGCTTGTAAGCTCGGCTGCGAAGGCATCGTTTCGAAGCGGCTCGGCTCGCCGTACCGTTCGGGCCGATCGGCCGACTGGATCAAAGTCAAGAACCCAGCCGCGCCAGCGGTAAAGCGAGAGGCGGAAGACAATTGGACACACAAATGACCGATGACTACAAAATCTATGTAGATGCCGGGCGGCCTGCGACGCTGAACAACGGCGCCGGCGTTTGAATGATTGCGCCACCCTGCAAGAGGCTGTGTTGGCCTGGCAACGGTTGGCGCCTGAGCAGAAGATACGAGCAACCATTAAGGTGATCGGCGGACCGGTCTATACGGCGAAAGAAATTGAGCGGCTTTGTTACGGACCAAAGCCGGCGTGATGCCCTCCCGCCTCCTCTCCATGTGGCGCTGATGGCAACGTACAATTGCCGAAGGGCAACCTCGATCATGAGGCCTGGGAGTTGCATCAGTTCGCGATCAGGCCCTGGTGGAGAAACTAAAGGCCAATGGGCTCGGTGCCACTGAGATCGCGAAGCGGCTGAACATTGGCCGCGACTCGGTCTACCGCGTATTATCGTAGGCTGGCGCAAAAAGCGGAAGAACGCTGCGGCGCTCTCAGCCGCCTGATCAAACCCCTGAATGGATTTCGGGAGAGACCGCCGCGAGGCGGCCTTTCTGCTTCAGGCGCCGAGTTCCCTCAGTCCGCCTCGTATGCTCGAGCGCCTTCAGCGCACTGTCACTTCTGCCCGCGCCGAGCGTTCCAGGTTACATGAGTTCGAGTTTCTCCGCCGACTACCCCGGCCGCATCTGCCGCACCCTGGAGGTTCGGAAGCGGCGTTCCTCGGACATGAGGTGTAAACTACGATCGGACAACCCTGAGAGAGCTTGGGTGTAGGGCGTATTTGCTCCAGTTCCGACGAAGCCACCACCGTTGGATATAAGATCACAGCAGCCGGTCGTGATAAAAGTCCCGGACACACTACCGGCAACCAAGTTAAATAAATCGGCGCGCGTTTCGGTTGCGGCAACACAAACGGCGATAAACACAATTCCGACGAGGTTACCGCTTCCGTCAAGCAGTGGTCCGCCACTATTACCGGGCTGCACGGGCGCGCTGATTTGAAGATAGCGGCGAGTCATCTCCAAGCCCTGCGAGCGCACTTACATTTCCGACCGAGAGATTGGCCGTGGTCGCCACAAGCTCAGAAAAAGGATAACCCAACGCCACCACCGCATCGCCAGCGCGAACCGGTCCGCCCTCTCGGAACGCGACAACCGAGGATAAAGGGAGTTTGCTGCGAACTACCGCAAGATCATTTTTCTCATCGCGTGCGATCAAAAACGCCGCCGAAGCAGCCGATGAAGATCGGACGGTGATTTTCGTGCAGTTCTCGACCACGCGAGCGTTCGTAAGAACCTCGCCGTTGGCACCGATAACTACACCTTAGCCCGAGGTGAGATCGGCGGCTTGTACTAACGCGCTAGGAGATGGTGATGGCGAGTGACATCGAAACGATTTTGATCCGCGGGGCAAAGGATTACAAACACAAAGCCGATGCCGCGGCCTCAGAAGATCAGAACTCAATCCCAAGTCGGTATCGATGCAACTTTGCTGCCGGCTTTCTGACCCGGCGCCCGAAAGTCCACCCCGATTACGCTTTTCTATGGCTCATCCTCGTGGGTCCAGGGAAAGAGAACGGCTGGGAAATGTGCAGCATAACGCCGTCCTTTCGGTTTGCGGTGGCGGTCCTGTCGCGGGCTCAGGTCCGGTTCTACGACCTTGCGGTACAGATGCCAGGTCGAATGGGCGAGCACCGGCAACACCACCGCGAGTCCAACAAGGAACGGCAATGAGCCGATCACCAGGGCGGCTGCAACGAAGAGACCCCAGGCCGCCATCATCAGGGGATTGCGAAGAACCGCCCTGACCGACGTGTGCATCGCAACAATCGCGCCGACATCCCGATCCAGGAGCAGCGGGAAGGAAACGACGCTGATAGTCAGCGCGAGAGCGGCGAACAGGAAGCCGATGCCGTTTCCGGCGATGATGAGGGTCCAACCCGCGGAGGTGGTTAAGATGTCGCTGAGGAACTGGCTGATCGATTGCGGCGACCCGTAGCCGAACAACGACTGATAAAGCAACTGTGCGGTGGCAAGCCAGATCAGGAACACGATCATCAAGACCAATCCCATGGCGGCGATGGCGTCAAGGGAAGGGTATCGCAGCAGCCCGAAAGCGTGCTTCCACGAGACCTCGACACCTCGTTCGCGCTGTCGGCTCAGTTCGTAGAGGCCGATGGCCGCGAAGGGGCCGATCAGCGCAAAGCCACCCGCGAGCGGGAAGAGGAGCGGCATCAGGTCGTAGCCGAATGTTATGGCGGCCAGAAGCAGGCCGACGACGGGATAGATGACGGCGAGGAAGATGACGTGGGTCGGCATCGCCAAGAAGTCGTCGATGCCTTTCGCCACCGCGTCCTTCAGATCCGCAGCGCCGATCTTGCGGACGATCGGGTAAGCCGGGCTCTCGCCCGCACCGGTGAACACATGGATATTCGGCATAGCTAAAACCTCCCCAAGCCGTTCTTTGAACGGTCGCGAGACTCGAGCAGACCGAATGTTTTTACTTCCGACGCCGGTCACGCGCGTGCCGCGACCTACACTGCGCAGTGTAGCCGCGCCGGCTGGGGATTGTTTTCACAATTTCGGGACGCTTTCGATACGCCGCCGTCGTGCACGAGCCGAATGCGGCGGGCCTGGAGCGGGCCTTCAAACAAACAGAAGGGTGTTGGAGTGCTTCTCTCCTCCGCCATCCTCCGCCGCCGGGGGAATGCGGTGAGAAACATGCGGCGATGAGGCTCGCGAGGAAGTCGTCGTCCCAGCTTTCGCGGCGCGACAACCCCCTAACTAGGGAGGTCCATTGGCCAGCGAAGGCGTAACCGACCCCCACAGAAACTGGACACTTCTATCAATCGGCTATTCCTGGGGGACTGAGGGCTTTCGATGGTCTTTGGCTGCCAATTTTCGCTTGGCCAGTGCTGAATGGTTCGCTTGGGTATCAGAAGCCATCATACAACTGCGGCTCGCCGTAGGAAGATGAGGCGTTTGATGTTATAAACGAGATTTGCGAGGCCGATCTTGATCGTCGCCCGTGCGATGCCGATAGTGCGGATGAACAAAACCATCCGCTCCTTCTGCTCGGCGAACACGTGCTCGACACGCGAGCGGATTCTTGATTCGCGTTGTTGGGCCCGCCGCGTCACCTCTGGCATGGTACGGCCCTTCGGCTTCTTGCGATGGATATGGCTGACAAAACCGTTCTTTGCCAGGAACGCCTCGTCGGCCACTGATCGGTAGGCGGTATTGGCCCAAATCCCGCTCGCCGTATTGGCCTTGTCGAGCCCTTCGCCCAGCCGGCGGCCCTCGTAGGCAGCAGCGTCTGTCGCGGTCCATCGGCGGATGCCTCCACGCCGACAACATCGCCGTATATGGATGTCGTCCGCAGTGAGGCATGGCCGAGCCACCTTTGCACCAATGGGGCGGCACGTTCGATTGAAAGGCGTTGACGCCAAACCCGTGCTGCAGGCCGGGCGTGCCTGTGATGCCTGCTGTCGCCATGACGGCCTTGACGAGCGCCACGCCGTCGTGCGGCTCCAGCGCCAAAGCCGCAACGTCGCAAGCTGCGGATCTCGCTGCGCGATCCGCACCTCGAACACGCGGTCAAGCTCGCGAAGCACGATCGGCACCTGCCTGACGATGCCGCGCTTGCGGCGCTTTAGCGTGTCGATGCTCACTACGCCGCTTTCGATATCGATCGCGGCGGGCGTCAGTTCGAGCACTTCCGAAATGCGCGCCTCGCTCCACCGGAGCATCAGGCAGAAGAGCCGTTATCCTTGCGGGTGCCTTTTGCGCGGCTTCGACGAAACGCCGCCGCTCGGGCTCATTTAGATACTTGCGGCCGCCGGAGCGGATAAACAGGCTTTCAGCCATGCAGCTGCCATGCAGATTTTTTGGGTTCTGCATGGCAGCTTTTGCAATTCCAAGATTACGCTGTAATTTGTTTTGGCTTGTGGCGCGCCCAAATGCAAAAATTCAGCGCGATCTAAAGTGCTGCGAACGCTACGCAGTCGGCTGGCGCTCGCGCGGACGCGCCTTGCGCCCGAAGAACAAAGCTTGGCTCGCAACCGCAGAAACGACCGCGAGCTGGAAAGGCTTGGCGATCAGGAATGCCGGCTCCGGTCGCTGGCCGGTGAGGAAGCGTTCGGGATAAGCGGTGATGAAGATCACCGGGACTTCGAACGAAGCCAGCAGCTCGTTCACCGCGTCGAGCCCCGAGCTGCCGTCGGCCAGTTGGATGTCGGCGAGGATCAGCCCCGGCCGTTTCTGACGGGCGAGCGCAACGGCTTCGCTGTGGGTGCGGGCGACGCCGATGACCCGGTGGCCGAGGCTTTCGACCAGGGCCTCGATGTCCATGGCGATAAAGGTCTCGTCCTCGATGATGAGAACATCGGTCGCGATCTCGGCGGCGAGCTCCCGGCCGGATTCCTCGACCAGCCCGCGCAGCGTCGCGAGATCGCAGTCGAGGATTTTGGCCGCGTCATCCTCCGAGAAACCCTCCAGCGCGACGAGCAGGAAGGCTTGGCGCGGCCGCGGCGTGATCTGCGTGATGTGCTGCTCCGGCGCCAGATTCGGCACCGTGGCGTCGGCCGCGCCGTTCACCGCCACCGAGTTCCAGATCTTGGTGAACAGGCGGTAAAGTGCGACCCGCTGATTGGGGCCGGCTTCAAGGGTTTTCGGGTCGGCGATCAGCGATTCGAGCGTGGCGGCCACATAGGCATCGCCGGACGCTTGGTTGCCCGTCAGCGCGCGGGCGTACCGGCGCAGGAAGGGCAAATGCTGCACTACGGCTTGTGACGTCGACAAAAGACTCCCTCCCGCGGTTCCGCTGTCCCAAGGCTAGTTGCTAAAACGTCGCCTGGCAAACAAAGTTCCAAAATCAGTTCCGAATGCAGGAACCAACCGCAAAGCCGCGCGTTAGTGAGGCAGAAACGGGGCGAAGCCATGCACGATTGCGGGAACACACGGCCATGGGGGCGTGATGAAAAATGACGACCAGCAAACCAGTTAACCTTCAACCGCCGGCTCCGAACGCGGACAAGGCGGAGACCCGGGACGAAATGGGCAAACCAGCGACCCATCGCAGGAGCGAGGTGCGCCTCGGACGCGAAGTGCAAGCGCGCATCGGCCAGCAACTGCGAGCGATGTACGACGACGTCGTGAGCCAAGGGGTGCCGCCGCACATCGCCGAACTCGTGCGTCGGCTCAGCGAGCAAGATGATGGGGCAGCATGAAGCTCGATCCAGCGATACGCGATCAAGTGCTGGCCACGGTGCCGAGCCTGCGGGCCTTCGCCATTTCGCTGTGCGGCAATATCGACCGCGCTGACGATCTGGTACAGGAGACCTTGCTGCGCGCCCTGGCGCACATTGATTCCTTCCAGCCCGGCACCAACATGCCGGCCTGGCTGTTCACCATCTTGCGCAATCTGTTCCGCTCGGAATACCGCAAGCGGCGGCGCGAGGTGGAGGATGCCGACGGCCGCTACGCCGAGACGCTGAAGTCGCATCCGGAGCAGACCGGCCGGGTCGAGTTCAGCGAGTTCCGCGCGGCGCTCGCCAAATTGCCGTCGGACCAGCGCGAGGCGCTGATCCTGGTCGGCGCGTCCGGCTTCTCTTACGAAGACGCGGCGACGATCTGCGGCTGCGCGGTCGGCACTATCAAGAGCCGCGTCAACCGCGCGCGCACGCGGCTCGCCGACTTGCTCGCCATCGACAGCGTCGACGACTTCGGTCCGGACCGGGCGACGCGAGCGGTGCTCGCCGGCGGCGGGCGGAGCTAAGGCGGTTAAACCGTCTCGCGAAGCGGTATCTTCCGCTCATTCCCGCGCAAGCGGGAATCCAGCGGGAGCATTTCAAGCGCGCCGTAAGCCGGCTGGGTCCCCGCCTCGCGCGGGGACGAGCGGGCAATTGCTCTAGAACATCGTATTGGAATTGGCGGCCTGCTCGGGAATTTCCTGGCGCACGTCCCAATGCTCGACGACCTTGCCGTTTTCCAGCCGGAAAATGTCGACGATGGCGTTGCCGCGGCTGCCGGGCGTCGGCACGTTGTGAACGTGCAGGATCACATAGTCGCCGTCGGCGAACACCCGTTTGATGTCGCTGTGGTAGTCGGGAAATTTTTCGCGCAGGAAGGCGAGGAAACGCCTTTAGCCCTTCGGCGCCGTCGGCGGCTCTGGGATTGTGCTGGATGTAATGCGGGCCGAGGAATTTCGCCGCGGCATCGAAGTCCTTCTGATTGATCGCCGCCTCGTAGAGCTGCAGCACGACCTTCTTGTTGGCTTCCATCTGCGCGGCGTCGGCGGCGTAAGCGGCCGGCGCCAGCGCGATCATGACGGCGGCGAGGATAAGGCGAAGCATGGCGTCCTCCTTGTTTGCTAGCTCGGAATCCCGCTCGTCCCCGCGTCGGCGGGGACCCAGGTATTTTCGCAAGTATTTCGCGAGGCCATTCTGCATTCCCGCCTTCGCGGGAAATGAGCGGAGCATGTCCGAAGCAATGCAGAAGCCCTAATACATATGCGACGGCAGCCATAGCGCCAAAATCGGGAACGCGATCAGGATCACCAGCCGGATCAGATCGGTGACGATGAACGGCAGCACGCCGCGGAAGATCGTCGAGAAACGTCACCTCCTGCACCACGCTCTTGATCACGAACACGTTCATGCCGACCGGCGGATGAATCAGGCCAAGCTCGACGGTCATGACGATGATGACGCCGAACCAGATCGGATCGAAACCGAGCTGCAGGATCACCGGGAAGATGATCGGGATGGTCAGGATGATCATCGCCAGCGAATCCATCAGGCAGCCGAGCACGATGTACATCAGCATGATCAGCGCCAGCACGCCGTAGCGGCCGAGGCCGAGCGCGGTGAGGAAGGCCGTCACCTTCTGCGGCGTCTGCGTGACGGTGAGAAAATAACCGAACAGCAGCGCGCCGATCAGCACGGTGAGCACCGCGGCGGCGGTGCGCACCGCCTGCAGCAGCGAGCGGCGGATTTCCACGCGGCGTCAGCTTGCCGCGCGCGACGCCGATCAGCAGCGCGCCGATGGCGCCGACGCCGCCGGCCTCGGTCGGCGTGAACAGGCCGCCATAGAGCCCGCCGATGACGAAGATGAACAGCAGCAACATCGCCCAGATGTCGCGCAGGCCGATCAGCCGTTCCTTCCAGGAATGGCGCGGCGCCACCGGCAGAAAGTCCGGCCGCACGCGGCCGATGACGACGACGGTCAGCATGTCCATCGTCGCCGCGAGCAATCCCGGAATGATGCCGGCGATGAACAGCTTGCCGATATCCTGCTCGGTGATGATGCCGTAGACCGCGAGCACGGTCGACGGCGGCAGCATGGCGCCGAGCGTGCCGCCGGCGGCGATGACGCCGGTGGCGAAGGATTGCGGATAGTTGTAACGCCGCATTTCCGGATAGGCGACGGTGGCGAAGGTCGCGGCGGTGGCGACCGAGGAGCCGGAGATCGCGGCAAAGCCGGCGCAGGCGGCGATGGTGGCGATGCCGAGCCCGCCGCGGAAATGGCCGACGAACGAATTGGCGGCGCGGAACAACTCGCGGCTCATGCCGGAATTGGACACGAACGCGCCCATCAAGCAGGAACATCGGGATGATGCCGAACGTGTAGTCGGTCACCGTCCGCATCGAGGTGTGACCGATGATCTTGAGCGCGGCATCGCCGTTGACCAGATAGGCAAAGCCGGTGACGCCGACGAGGCCCATCGCCATGCCGACCGGCACGCGCAGCAGCATCAGCGTGAACAGCGCGACAAATCCAAGGATGGCGACGACGTCGCTGCTCACGGCGCTCACTCGACCGGCTTGATCTGGTATGTGCCGAACTCATTCGGCTGGAAGATCAGCCGATAGGTACGGATCGCGATCAGCAGCACCGCCGAGACGTCGCCGAGCCACGCCACCAGATAAAACGGCCAGACCGGCAGTCGCAGATCGAAGGTCAGCACATGATCGGCGCGGGTGGTCGCGACCTTGTCGTACAGAGTGTAGGTCTGCACGGTAACGACGAACAGGAGCACCAGCGTGGCGAAGACGTCGATGACAGCGCTGCAGGCGCGGACTGACATTGGCATAGAGCAGGTCGACAGTAATGTGGGTGCCGCGATAGCTCGTCGCCGCGATGCCCCAGAAGATCAGAATGCCGAGCAGCAGTCGGCCGAAGTCGTAAGCGTCCGGAATTTGCACGTCGAAGAATTTGCGCAGCATGACGGAGATGAAGATGTCGGCGGCGACGATGCCGATAAATCCGGCGGCCATCAGCTCGATGAAGTCGATGAGCCAATTCATCGGCCCGCGCGCGGCCCGCGGCTCGCCTGGCAACGCTATCGGCCGCGGCTCATCCATGAACCGGCTGCTCCGTCCCGTGCGTGAGCGCCCCCATCGGCGGCATCATATTACGTTTCCCGGGCGCAAAGCACCGCCATAAGCGCGGTCACGCGCTAACGGGCTGCACTGCGTCCGGGAAAATGAGTGCGGGTTGCGATCAATAGGCCGCGTTGTATTGGGCGAGCGAGTCCTTCAGCGCCTTCATGATCGCGTCCGGATCGCCGCCGGCGCCGCGCACCGCGTCCGCCCATTTCTGATGGAGCGGCTGCGACGATGTCTTCCACGCTTCGAGCTGCTCATCGGTGATCTTGTAGACCTCATGGCCGGGCAGCGCTTTGATCTTCTCCAGGCCGGCGCGCTCCCAGTCCGCCCACGGGTCGGCGAACTTTGCCGCCCATTCGGTGGTGCAGTGATCGTCGATCACCTTCTGTTGCGCCGGAGACAGCGCCGCGTAGGTTCTCGGATTCATCAGCCACTGGAACATGACGGTGTTGAGCGGCGCGTCCATGTGGTACTTGGTGACCTTGTCGACGCCGAGGAGCGGCAGCGATCCCCATGGGAAATTGACCGCGTCGGCGACGCCCTTTTCCATCACGTCACGGACTTCGGTGGCGCTGGCCTGCACGTTGGTGCCGCCGAGCAACGTCACCCAGGCGGCGACGGTCGACTGCGACGGCCGGATCTTCATGCCTTTGATGTCGCCGGGCACAACGATCTTCTTGGTCTTGGAATGCCAGGTCAGCGGATCGAGGATGAAGGAGAAGCAGTACTTCACGTCTTTCATCTCGCCGGGGGCGTATTTGCGGTACCAGGCGTCGATGGCGCGAATGCCGCCATGGGAATCGCCGATCAGAAACGGCAGTTCGCCGGCGGCGATGATCGGAAAGCGGCCCGGCTGATAGCCGGGATTGACGTACGTCATATCGGCGATGCCGTCGCGCGCCATGTCGTAATGGTCGAAGGCCTTACCGAGCTGCTGCGACGGAAAAATCTTGTACTTGATGGTGCCGCCCGAGGCCTTCTCGACCTCGGCGCCCCACTCGTCGATCGCCTTCTGCAACGGGTGCGTCGGCGGCACCCAGTGCGACAGCTTGAGCTCGACAGTCTTGTCCTCTGCGGACGCGGCGCCGGTCCAAAGAGCCAGGCCGATAAACGCTGCTCCAGCGAGCACGATTGGCCGGCGCATGATTTCCTCCAGATGATTTGATTGGTTAAATTTTGACCCATCGCATTTAAACGCAAAACGGCGGACCTGTACAGCAGCCGCCACGCCGCACCGCCCAGCCATTTTTCAGCAAGCATTAAATCTGTTGGTCCGGGCGTAACACTTCCTGCACGCTGTTTTCGATTGTTCCATCGCCGACCTGCGCGCCTTAACGCGACGGCAGCGGCGACCGGGTTATCGCGTCCCCTGAAACCAAAGAGCCGGGCGAGCGCTTGAAGAGCGCGACGCTCTGCCGCCAGGGACGTCAAGATGTTCAGTCGAGTGGTGCACGGCATAGCCGTACTGCTTACGTTGTTGCCGTTCGTTCTGCTTGATCGCGCGTTCGGCCAATCGCAGCCGGGCGCCAGCGGGAACGAGCCGGCGACGTTCGCCGAGCGCTTCTCGGCGATCACCGACGCGCCGGCGCCGCCACAGCAACCGGCAATGCAGGCCGAGCCGCAGGAGCATTCGAGCGACACTCCGGCAGCCGGACAGCCGTTCGCCCTCGAACCTTGTGCCGGTGACCGCGGGCGGCGTGCTCGACAAATGGAACGGCGTCGTCGCCGATATTCGCGCCGAGAGCGAGATACTGACGCGCTGCCGCAGCGACGCTCGGCATTGCCCGGCGGCGGCACGAAAATTCCTCGCCGTCATCGCCGACGGTCGCGCCCATGACGGCCGTGCCCGTATTGGCATCATCAACCGCGCCATCAATCTCGCGATCCAGCCGATGAGCGATCTCGCCCAATGGGGCGTGGAGGATCGCTGGACCGCGCCGCTCGCCACCCTGACCAGCGGCCGCGGCGATTGCGAGGATTACGCCATCGCCAAGTATGTGGCGTTGCGCGAAGCCGGCGTCGCCGAGAGCGATGTGCGCTTCGTCATCGTGCGCGATCTCGCCACCGGCGATGATCATGCCGTCGTTGCCGCCCGCGTCGACGAAAAGTGGATCATGCTCGACAATCGCCGGCTGACGCTGCTCGAGGATATCGCCATGCCGCACGTGCTGCCGCTGTTCGCCTTCGATCAGGAAGGCGTGAAGCGCTTCACGTCGGACGTGGCTGAAGCGCGCCGCGCGCCGGCGCCGGCTGAAAGCGGCACCCTCGCGCCTTCAGCACTGTAGTCCTCAGCTCCAACTCCGCTCATTCCCGCGAAAGCGGGAATCCAGATTCGCCGGGACAACTTCGCCAAGACAGCTTCGCCAAGGCAACGCTGGGTCCCCGCCTTCCGACTTCGCGCTCCGCCCTTCGGCGCGACCAAGACCGCGCCGAAGCTCGCAAAGCGAGCGTAGGCGGGTCGCGGGGACGAGCGGATGAAGCGTTTGACTCTTAGAACTCCGAGCCGCTGGCGCTCTGCGGATCGACCAGCGACTGCAGGCGCAGCGCCGCCGCGTGCGCGAAGCGAAGCATCATGGTCTTGCGCCGTGCCGCCAGCAGCCGATGCTCGGGCGCCTCATAGAGGATCGAAGCGCCGAAGGCGTCGGCGATGATCAATCCGGCATCCCGCGGAAATATTTCGCTCGGAACGTCGACAATCGTGGCGAAGAATAGCCGGTCGCAGTGCAACCGGTATTCCATCCATTTCTGGTCGGCGCGGAAATCGGCCACCGACGATTTGATCTCGACGATCAGGATTTCGCCGTCACCGCCGAGCGCGACCAGATCAGCGCGGCGGCCCGACGGCAGCGGCAGCTCGCTGACCACGCAATAGCCCATCGCATGCAGGAACCGCGCGGTGCCGCGCGCGATGGCTAGCGCGGTCGGTGATTGCCGTCCATCGACCGGCGGCTGCCGGCAATAGGTTGACGCTCATCGACAATATTCCGGGAAGCGGCAGGCTCGACGAAAGCCCGGTTTCGATCCTACGCATGGCACACAACCCCGACTGCGCAACCAACTCGACGAAATGCTTATTTTGCCGTGTCGGCGCGCTCGGGAAAAGCCCCCGCCAGCGCGGCGCGGGACGCGGCGATGACGCCCCGCTCGGTGATCAGCCCGGTCACGAGGCGCGCCGGGGTGACGTCGAAGCCGTAATTCGCGATCGGCGTATCCGCAGGCGCGATCCGCACGGTCTCGATGCGGCCATCGGCGGCGCGGCCAGTCATGGTCGCGACTTCATCGGGACTGCGCTCTTCGATCGGAATTTCGGCGATGCCATCGGCAACGGTGAAGTCGATGGTCGGCGACGGCAGCGCCACGTAGAACGGCACATTGTTGTCGCGGGCGGCCAGCGCCTTCAAATAGGTGCCGATCTTGTTGCAGACGTCGCCGTTGGCGGTGACGCGGTCGGTGCCGACGATGACGATGTCAACGAGGCCGTGCTGCATCAGATGGCCGCCGGTATTGTCGGCGATCAGGGTATGCGGCACGCCGTGCCGGCCGAGCTCCCAGGCGGTGAGCGACGCGCCCTGATTGCGCGGCCGGGTCTCGTCGGCGAAGACGTGGATCGGGACGCCCTTGTCGTACGCCATATAGATCGGCGCGGTGGCGGTGCCGACGTCGACCGCCGCCAGCCAGCCGGCATTGCAATGGGTCAGCACGTTCACCCGCTGGCCCGGCGGTTTTTTCGCGGCGATGGCTTCGATCAGCGGCAGGCCGCTCTTGGCAATGCCGGTATTGATGGCGATGTCCTCTTCGCAAATCTCGGCGGCGCGCCGGTACGCGGCGGCGGTGCGTTCCGCGCGCGGCCGGTTGCGGACCACGGCCATCATCTCGTCGAGCGCCCATTTGAGATTGATCGCGGTCGGACGGGTGGCAAGGAGCGTCGCGTAGGCGCGCTCAAGCCCTTCGTCGGACGGATCCTCGCGCAGCGCCAACGCCATGCCGCAGGCGGCGGTGGCGCCAATGAGCGGCGCGCCGCGGATCACCATGGCGCTGATCGCATGCGCGGCGTCGGCCAACGTCGTCAGCCGCGCGGTGACGAGCCGATGCGGCAGCGCCGTCTGGTCGATGACGCCGACCGACCAGCCGTCCGGCTCCAGCCAGATGGTGCGCATCGGTTTGCCGTCGACGTTCATGGGAGATTCCTAGCAGATTTCGCGGGCTGCTGGCCAAGCTCGTCATTGCGAGCGAAGCGAAGCAATCCAGTCGGGTCGCTCAGTTTCTGGATTGCTTCGTCGCTTCGCTCCTCGCAATGACGAAGCAAAGGCATGGTTGCCCGCTAGATGCTCATGGCGCAATCTGGCGCGCCAAGCCTGGAGCTGCCGATGACCGCCGTCGATCTTGAGACCGAATATAGCCCCCGGGTCACGGTGCCCGACCACGCGCAGATTTTTGCCCGTTGGGCGCGCGCGGCGGAGGACTACCGCGCCGAGATGCTCAAAAACGGTAAGGCCGAGCTCGGCCTTTCCTACGGCGAAACGCCGCGACAATTCATCGATCTATTCCTGCCGGCGGCGGGCGAAACGGCGCCGCTCGCCATGTTCATCCATGGGGGCTATTGGCGCGCCATGGACCCGTCGTTCCACAGCCACATGGCGCGCGGCCTCAACGAGCGCGGTTTCGCCGTGGCCGTCGTCGGCTACGACCTTTGCCCGATCGTCACGATCGCCGATATCATCGAGCAGATCCGCTACGCCTGCCTGTTTCTCTGGCAGCGATTCGAGCGGCGCCTGTTGGTGACTGGACATTCGGCCGGCGGGCATCTCGCCGCTGCAATGGTCGCGACCGATTGGCAGAAGCTCTGGCCGAAAGTCCCCGGCGACCTGGTGCCGGCCGGCTATGCCATCTCTGGCGTCTTCGATCTCGCTCCCCTGGTCAAAACCAGCATGAACCAGGACTTTCGTCTCGATCCGGAAGAGGCGCGCCGCATTTCACCGATCGCGTGGCCGGTCCCGTCCGGGCGCACGCTCGATGCCGCGGTCGGCGACCTCGAATCCAGCGAGTTCAAACGCCAAAGCCGGGACATGGCCGATACCTGGCGGCTGGCGAAAGCCGAGACCCGCTACGCCGAATTGCCCGGCAACCATTTCACCGTCCTCGACGCGCTTGCCGATCCGCAAAACACCATGGTGGCGCGCATCGCCGAACTGGCGAGGGGAATCGGTGGCTAAGAATGACTACGTTTCCCGGGCGCAGCGCAGCACGTAAGTGATGCGCTGCAGACCCGGGATCGTAAAGCACTCCGAGCTTCCGACGATCCCGGATCAGCGGTGCAGTGTTTCACACCGCACCGCGTCCGGGAAATGTTGGGATTATCCGCGCGCCGGCGGCGGCGCCAGCAGCACGCAGGCGGAGGCGGCAAAAATCAGCGCAAAGCCGATGATGTCGGTGATGGTCGGGTGTTCGCCGATAATGAGCACGGTGGAAACAACGCCGACCACCGGAATGCCCAGCGAGCCTAGCGAGGCGGTGGCTGCCGGCAATCGTCGAATGATCTTCAAACCACATCGCGTACGCAATGCCGCTGCCGATGATTCCGGCATAGGCGGTGGCAAGCAGTGAGCCGGCATGCGCATGATCGAGGTTGAGCCGGCCATCGACTGCTATGAGGCAGGCGGCGATGACAAAGAACGCAATCACCAGCTGCCAGAACGCCAGCGCCAACGGATCGAGCTTCACGCGGGCCCATTTGACATAGATCGTGCCCGCGCCCCAGCTCATGCCGGCGATGACCGCCAGCAGCAGGCCCAATGGCACGCCCTTCGTGGCCAAGGGATAGACCAGGACCGCGAGCCCGAGCGCGCACAGAACGACCGCGAGAAGCTGCCGTGCATTCGGCCGTTCGCGCAGCAGAACCCAGGCCAGCAGAACGGTCCAGATCGGCATGGTGTAGATCAGGATCGTCACCCGCGACGTCGCCGCGGCGACTTGTGCAAAAGCGCTGAGCAGGCTGAAGGCCGCGATATTGAGGAGCGAGATGATGAGCACGTGGCCCCACGCTTTGGCGCCGGCAAGCCGCAGCTGGCGGCGCGTCACCAAACAAATAACCAACAGGCACACCGCGCCGAACGCCGCCGTCATGGTGCGCATGCTCAAGGGCGGGATATCCTCGAGCGCGATCTTCATCACCGGCCAGGTCGTGCCCCACAGCAGGCAGAGCGTGACAACCAGGGCCTTCGCGCCCATGTCGCCCGCACCCGTGGCCACCGGCTTGCCTTGACTGTGCTGTTGAACGCTCACAGCGCTTTCGGCCCGGCGGCGCGATACCAGTCGGCGATCTGCGCGCCAGTCCAGAATTTCACGTCGCTCTTCGCGCTGATGACCTCGAGCACGCGGCGGAAATATTTCAGCCGGTGCGGGGCGCCCATGATGTAGGGATGCACGACCAACGCCATGACGCGCGCCGAGAACGCCGCGTCTGCATAGAGCTGCTCGAACTGATCGAGAGCGCGGTCGCTATATTCCGACGCCTTGTGATGCTGGATCAGCATCATCGCGACGTCATTGCATTCCTGGGTGTACGGCACGTTAAGGATCGGCTTGCCTCTGGTCTTGAGCCAGACCGGCTGATCATCGAGCACCCAATCGGCGACATAGTCGTAGCCTTCCTCGACCAGGAGGTCGGGCGTCTCCCACGTCTCGGTCAGGCCGGGACCGAGCCAGCCGCGCGGCGCTATGCCGGTTGCCTTGGCGATGACGTCGCGGGTTTTGCGGATATCGGCGCGCTCGTTCGCAACCTTTTGCATGTTGCGCTGGGTGAAGCCGTGGCCGATGAACTCCCACTCGCGCTCGGCCGCGGCGCGCACGATCGGCGGATAAGCGGCGAGCGCGGAGCCGTTGATCGCCAGCACCGGGCGGATCGACAGCGCATCCAACACCTCGACGAAGCGCCAAAAGCCGACCCGGTTGCCGTATTCGTGCCACGCCCAATTGGGCACGTCGGGCATCGGCGAGCCGCCCGCCGGCGGCGTGAGCACCGTGCGCGGCATCGGCTGCTCGGGGTCCCATTCCTCGACATTGACGATGACCCACACCACCATGCGGGCGCCGTCCGGCAACTTGAGCGGCGGCCGTTCGGTAATCGCGGAATAGGCGATACGGTCGGTCGGCAGCATCCGCTGCGTCGACCTCCCCTTGGTGCGCGCGGATTTTCCCGGCCGCGTGGTCATGCGCGGCTATTCCTGCCGGGCGGCGCAACCAGCGTCAACATTCGGCCGCGATTTGCAGCCATGCATCGCGCCTCCCATGAGCACCTGATCTCCCTTCTCCCACCCGTCCCGCGCCGACGCCGGACGTGCGACCGCGTTCGCACGCCTGGCCGCGCGGGCGGCCGCGATCAAGCGGTCGTTGGCTCGAGCCGACGAGGGAGAAGGTGCATCGCGATGATCTGAAAAATCCCGAATATCGCAAAGGCCGGTGCAAACCGGCACAGGAGAGAATGCCGGAGCCGCCGCTCCGGCCGAGCCTGACAGAGGAAGCGCGGCGGGCGCGCGTCGCCACGCAGGCGGCTCGCGCCGAGTTCGGCCGCTTCTACTGGAATAGCGAACTCGGCAAGCGGATGGAGCGAGAGCTGGAAAAATCCCGCCGCGCCAGACGGGAGGCAGCAGAGCGTGCCCGGCGGCGCCAGCGAAACGGCAAGTGAGAGTACAAGTGAGAGTGCGAGTAAGATTGGAAGGCCCGGCCGAAAGTTCATCGGCCGGGCATCTTCTCCGCCACCGGACGAAAGCGCACCACGATCACGCCCAGCACCGTGAGCGTCACGCAGGAAATCAACAGCGGCGCGAAGACGGTCCACGGTTTGCCGGTCAGGTCCCACAGCCCGCCGCAGATGGTCGGAATGATGACCGCGCAGGTATAGCTGACGGTGAACATGCCGGCGGCGGTCCGCGGCACGTCGGCCGGCGCGACCAACAGCGCCGGCAGCGCCAGGATCGCCGTCATCGTGACCGCCGCGGCAACGCCAATGACCGCCATTGCGCCGACAATGACGAACGACGATGAGGTAAAGACGAGCAGCGCGAGAAACGCAGGCAAACATGATCGGGCCGAAGACCAGGAACGGCCAGGCGCGCAACTGCAGCCGATTGACGGTCACGAGCAACACCGCAACCGCGAAAATCTGTGAGCCGTTGAGCCAGCCCAAAGCGGGACCAAGCAATTCCGGCTTGCCGAGCGTCACCAGATAGTCGCCGAGGAAGGCGCTGGTGACAAAATACGTGCTGTTGTTGCTGGCGAACGTGAAGCCGAGCAGCCAGACCAGCGGGTTCTTCCAATCCGGCCACCAGCGGCCGCCTCCTGCTACCAGCTTATCGCGGCTGTCGCGGATTCTCGGGCTCAACAGAAGAAACACCGGCGCCATCAAGAGCGCCGGCACGGCCCACAGCAGGACGTCGAGCCGCCAATTGCCGCCGACCGCCGGCAAGACAAAGGCGATGGTGAATACCGCAGGAAACATCGCGCCCATCAGCATGCCGGCGGAGTAGCCGATGGTGCCGAGGGCAATGCGGCTGGGCAGCCATTCGCGAACCAGCGTCGGCATGCCCGGCTGCATGATGGCGACGCCGAACGCGGACACGATCGCAGCGGCGTAAAGCGTCCACACGTCGACCGCGGCGGCGCGGGCGCCGCCGGCAATGGCCGCAATCGCCATGCCGAGCGTCACCGCGACGGTCGCGCCGATCCGCGCAATCAAGAGCGATCCGGGAATGGCGGCGATGGCGAAGACGGCAAGCGGCAGCCCGATCAGGAGGCCGACCTGCGTCTCGCTCAGATGCAGTTCGCCGTGGACTTGCGGGATCACCGGCGGCATCACCAGGAGTGTCATACGCATGGCGACGCCGGCGAGCCACAGCAGGCCGAAGAAGCGGATATGGCCGCCCGAATTTTCGGCGGCGGGTTTCCCGGCGGGCGGCATGCTTGAAGCTGAACTTTCGGCGCGCACCCTGCATGAGCGGGCGCCATGCTGCAACAAACCTTGCCGCAGCGTTGAGCGGAGCATAACAGCCTTGCGGCGCATCTAGAACAAAGATAGAACAACGACGGCCGGGGCCAGCAGCGACAGCCATGTCCGATCTTTCAGCCGCGCAAGACCAATTGCGCACGGTCTTCGGGTTCGAGGCGTTCCGGCCCGGTCAAGCCGAGATCGTCTCCGCCATCCTCGACGGCCGCGACGTGCTGGCGGTGATGCCGACCGGCAGCGGCAAGTCGCTGTGCTATCAGCTTCCGGCGCTGCTGCGCGATGGTCTTACGGTCGTCGTGTCGCCGCTGATCGCGCTGATGCGCAATCAGGTCGCGCAATTGTGCGGCAACGGGGTTGCCGCGGCGAGCCTGAACTCGGCGAACGATCCGGCGGAGAATCGCGCGATCCTCGAGCGGATCGCTCGCGGTGAGTTGCGTCTCGTCTATGTCGCGCCGGAACGTTTGCTCAAAACCGAAACGCTCGATCGTCTCAAGCGCGCCAGCGTTGGCCTGTTGGCCGTCGACGAAGCTCACTGCATCTCGCAATGGGGTCACGACTTCCGCCCCGAATACGCGGCGCTCGGCGCAGTGCAAGCGGAGCTTGGCGGCGTGCAGACCGTGGCGTTCACGGCGACGGCGGACGCCGCCACCCGCACCGATATTGTGGAAAAGCTTTTCGCCCGGCCACCGGCTTTGTTTGTGCATGGGTTCGACCGGCCCAATCTGCGTCTGGCCATGCGGGCGAAGGCCGGCGGGCGCACGCAGATCGCGGACTATATCGAGGCCCATCGCGGACAGAGCGGCATCGTCTACTGCGCTTCGCGCCGCAAGACCGAGGAACTGGCGGAATTCCTTCGCCAGAACGGCGTCAATGCGCTGCCCTATCACGCCGGCATGGAGGCCGCGGCGCGCTCGCGCAACCAGGACGCTTTCCTGCAGGAGGACGGCGTCGTGATCGTTGCGACCGTCGCGTTCGGCATGGGTATCGACAAGCCGGATGTGCGCTTTGTCCTGCACGCCGATATGCCGGCCAATATCGAGAGCTACTATCAGGAGATCGGCCGCGCCGGCCGCGACGGCATGCCGGCCGACACCTTGACGCTCTATGGCATGGGCGACATCCGGCTCCGCCGCCTGCAGATCGACGAGAGCGAGGCCACGGCCGAGCAAAAGCGCGTCGACCGGCAACGCCTCAACGCGCTGGTCTCCTTGTGCAAGTCGCCGCGCTGCCGGCGGCAGACGCTGCTCGCTTATTTCGGCGAAGCGGCGGAGCCGTGCGGCAATTGCGACTTCTGTTGCGAGGGCGCCGAAGTGATCGATGGCACCGATCGCGGCGCAAAAGGCGCTGTCGGCGATCGTGCGTACCGGCGCAGCGCTTCGGCACCGAGCATCTGACCAACGTGCTCCTCGGCGAGAATACCGAGGCGATCGAGAAATTCGGCCATGATCGCCTGCCGACGTTCGGCGTCGGCAAGGAATACGGCAAGCAGGAATGGCGCTCGATTTTCCGCCAGCTCCACGGCGCCGGCATTATCGCGCTCGATATCACCGGCCACGGCACCTGGTCGGTCACCGAGACTGGACGTGGCGTTCTCAAAGGTCACGACGGGCGTCACGTTACGCCGGGACACTTTGAAGCCGGCGACGCGCAAGGCCACCCGCGCAGCGGCAAATGCCGCGGCGCTTGCCAACGGCGTCGAAGGCGAAGCCGAGCTGTTCGAAGCGCTGCGGCGGCGGCGGTCCGAGCTCGCCAAGGAGCAGCGTGTCGCGGCCTACGTCGTGTTCGCCGACAAGACCTTGATCGATATGGCGCGGCGCAGGCCCGCGACGGCGGCCGAGATGAGCGCGGTGCACGGCGTCGGCGCGGCAAAGCTGCGGCAATATGGCGAGGTTTTCCTCGACGTGATCCGGCGGCATGGGGCCGGACGCCCACAAACCGTCGCGCGCACCAGCGGGCAATCAGTGGGCGCGGGCTAGGCGGAGATCGACCGGGCTCCGCGCTCCGGCTTGTTGCACCGCATTCCGCCCTATGTTAGCAAAATCGCGATTTTTGCGGGGCGCGCGTGGGCACTTCCCCGGAGCCCCGAAATTCCAAGTCCCGCTTTAATCCCAAGGGCTTGCAACGGCCGTTTGGCCGGATGCGAGTTTGCGGAAAGCTGCAAAAGAATCCGAGACGACGACGCGAGCATAGAGAGCCCCCTTGGCAGGCGAAGAACCCTTTGTGTCCGGAATGGCCGGCCGTTACGCGACGGCGCTGTTCGAATTGGCGCGTGAGGCCGACGAGATCGACGCCGTCAAGACCAACCTCGAGCGTTTCGACGCGCTGGTCGCCGAAAGCGCCGATCTCGAGCGGCTGGTCCGCAGCCCGGTCTTTTCCGCCGACGAGCAATTGCACGCGGTCGGCGCCGTGCTCGATCGTGCCGGCATCGGCGGCGTGGCGGCGCGTTTCGTCAAGCTCGTGACAACCAACCGCCGGCTGTTCGCGGTGCGCGACATGGTGCGCGGATTTCGCGAGCTGGTCGCTCGGCACAAAGGCCAGGCCACAGCCGAGGTCACCGTCGCCGAGGCGCTCAAGGACGATCACGTCGCCGCGCTGCGCAACGCGCTCAAAGCGGTCAGCGGCAAGGATGTCGATCTCAACATCAAAGTCGATCCCGCGATCATTGGCGGGCTCGTGGTCAAGCTCGGCAGCCGCATGGTCGACAGCTCCTTGCGCACCAAACTCAATTCCATCAAGCACGCGATGAAAGAGGCTCGATAATGGATATCCGCGCCGCGGAAATCTCCGCCATCCTCAAGGAGCAGATCAAGAATTTCGGCCAGGAAGCCGAAGTTTCGGAAGTCGGTCAGGTGCTGTCGGTCGGCGACGGCATTGCTCGCGTCTACGGCCTCGACAACGTGCAATCCGGCGAAATGGTCGAGTTCGAAAACGGCGTCAAAGGCATGGCGCTGAACCTCGAAATCGACAATGTCGGCATCGTGATCTTCGGCACCGACCGCGCGATCACGGAAGGGCAGACCGTCAAGCGCACGCGCGCCATCGTCGAGGTGCCGGTCGGCAAGGGCCTGCTTGGCCGCGTCGTCGACGCGCTCGGCGAGCCGATCGACGGCAAGGGCCCGATCAAGGCCGACCACAGGGCGCGCGTCGACGTCAAAGCGCCCGGCATCATTCCGCGCAAATCCGTGCACGAGCCGATGGCGACGGGACTGAAGGCGATCGACGCCTTGATCCCGATCGGACGCGGCCAGCGCGAGCTCATCATCGGCGACCGCCAGACCGGCAAGACCGCGATCGCGCTCGACACCATCCTCAACCAGAGGCCGCTCAACGCCTCCAACGACGAGAAGATCAAGCTCTACTGCGTCTATGTCGCGGTCGGGCAGAAGCGCTCGACGGTGGCGCAGTTCGTCAAGGTCTTGGAGGAACAGGGTGCGCTCGATTATTCGATCGTGATTGCTGCAACCGCTTCCGACCCGGCGCCGATGCAGTTCCTGGCGCCGTTCTCCGGCTGCGCCATGGGCGAATATTTCCGCGACAACGGCATGCACGCGGTGATCATCTATGACGATCTCTCCAAGCAGGCCGTCGCCTATCGGCAGATGTCGCTGCTGCTTCGCCGGCCGCCGGGCCGCGAGGCTTATCCGGGCGACGTGTTCTATCTGCACTCGCGGCTTCTCGAACGCGCCGCCAAGATGAACGACGACCACAAGGGCGGTTCGCTCACCGCGCTGCCGGTGATCGAAACCCAGGCCAACGACGTGTCGGCCTACATTCCGACCAACGTCATCTCCATCACCGACGGCCAGATCTTCCTCGAGACCGACTTGTTCTATCAGGGCATCCGCCCGGCGGTGAATGTCGGTCTGTCGGTGTCGCGGGTCGGTTCCGCGGCGCAGACCAAGGCGATGAAGAAGGTCGCCGGCCGCATCAAGGGCGAGCTGGCGCAATACCGCGAGATGGCGGCGTTCGCGCAGTTCGGCTCCGATCTCGATGCCACCACCCAGCGCCTGCTCAACCGCGGCTCGCGGCTCACCGAACTGCTCAAGCAGCCGCAATTCTCGCCGCTGAAGATGGAAGAGCAGGTCTGCGTCATCTATGCCGGCGTCAACGGTTATCTTGATCCGCTGCCGGTTGCGCGCATTCGCGCGTTCGAGGACGGCCTCCTCGGCGTGCTGCGCCAAAAGCACCCGGACATCCTCACCGCCATCCGCGACTCCCGCGACCTCGACGACGCCACGGCCGCAAAGCTCAAAGCGGCGGTCGAGGGTTACGCCAAGACATTTGCCTAATCGCCGTCATGGCCGGGTTCGTCCCGGCCATCCACGTCTTGTAGCGTGGCGTGCGGTAAAGACGTGGATGCCCGGCGCAAGGCCGGGCATGACGATGAAGAGAAACGACTGAGACGCAATGCCCTCGCTCAAAGACCTGCGCAACCGCATCGCCTCCACCAAGGCGACGCAGAAGATCACCAAGGCCATGCAGATGGTCGCCGTGTCGAAGCTCCGCCGTGCGCAAGTGGCCGCCGAGTCGGCGCGGCCCTACGCCGCGCAAATGGACAAGGTGCTCGGCAACATCGCCGCATCGGTCGCGGGCTCGGAGACTGCGCCGCCGCTATTGCGCGGCACCGGCAGCGACAATGTGCATCTCCTCCTGGTCTGCACCGCCGAACGCGGCTTGTGCGGCCCGTTCAACACCGCCATCGTGCGGCTGGCGCGCGAGCACGCTGGCGGCCTCATTCGCGAGGGCAAGGAAGTCAAATTCTTCTGCGTCGGCCGTAAAGGCTACGATCAGCTGCGTCGGCTTTATGCCAGCCAGATCGTCGAGATGGTCGATCTGCGCGCGGCGCGGACGCTCCGCTTCGAGCACGCCGAGGGCATCGCCGAAAAGCTGATCGCGCGCTTCAACAATTTCGAATTCGACGTGTGCACGCTGTTCTACTCGCGGTTCCGTTCGGTGATCGCGCAGATCCCGACGCCGCAGCAGATCATTCCGCCGGTGTTCGACGGCAACGCCACCGCTGCGCTCGGCGGCGCGGCTTACGAGTTCGAGCCGGAAGCCGAGGACATCCTGCACGATCTGTTGCCGCGCAACGTCGCGGTGCAGATCTTCCGCGCGCTCCTGGAGAACGCCGCGTCGTTCTACGGCGCGCAGATGTCGGCGATGGACAACGCCACCCGCAATGCCGGCGAAATGATCCGCAAACAAACGCTCACCTACAACCGCACCCGCCAGGCGATGATCACCAAGGAACTGATCGAGATCATCTCCGGCGCCGAGGCGCTCTGAAGCATTTCTTGAAGAGGACACTATGGCTCAATCAGTCGGACATATCACCCAGGTCATCGGCGCCGTCGTAGACGTGCATTTCAACGAAAACCTGCCGGCGATCCTCAACGCGCTGGAAACCACCAATCAGGGCCACCGCCTGGTGCTCGAAGTCGCGCAGCAGCTCGGCGAAAACACGGTGCGCACTGTCGCCATGGACACCAGCGAAGGGCTGGTGCGCGGCCAGGAAGTGAAGGATACCGGCGGACCGATCACGGTGCCGGTGGGAGCCGGGTTGCTGGGGCGCATCATCAACGTGATCGGCGATCCGGTCGACGAAGCCGGCCCGGTCAAAGGCGAAGCGCTGCGGGCGATCCACCAGGACGCGCCGGCCTATACCGATCAATCGACCGAGGCCGCGATTCTGATCACTGGCATCAAGGTCGTTGACCTGCTCGCGCCCTATGCCAAGGGCGGCAAGGTCGGCCTGTTCGGCGGCGCCGGCGTCGGCAAGACGGTGCTGATCATGGAGCTGATCAACAATATCGCCAAAGCGCACGGCGGCTATTCGGTGTTCGCCGGCGTCGGCGAGCGCACCCGCGAGGGCAACGACCTCTATCACGAGATGATCGAGTCGAATGTCAACAAGGATCCGAAGAAAGGCTCGGTCGAGGGCTCCAAATGCGCGCTGGTTTACGGCCAGATGAACGAGCCGCCGGGCGCGCGCGCTCGCGTCGGCCTCACCGGGCTGACAGTCGCCGAATATTTCCGCGATCAGGGCCAGGACGTGCTGTTCTTCGTCGACAACATCTTCCGCTTCACCCAGGCCGGCTCGGAAGTCTCCGCGCTTCTGGGCCGCATTCCCTCGGCAGTCGGCTATCAGCCGACGCTCGCCACCGACATGGGCGCGCTGCAGGAGCGCATCACCACGACCACCAAGGGATCGGTGACTTCAGTGCAGGCGATCTACGTGCCGGCCGACGACCTCACCGATCCGGCGCCGGCGACCTCGTTCGCGCATCTCGACGCGACCACCGTGCTGTCCCGCGACATCGCCGCCAAGGGCATCTATCCGGCGGTGGACCCGCTGGATTCAACGTCGCGCATGCTTTCGCCGCTGATCGTCGGCGAGGAGCATTACGCGGTGGCGCGTTTGGTGCAGCAGGTGCTGCAGCGATATAAGTCGCTGCAGGACATCATCGCCATCCTCGGCATGGACGAGCTGTCGGAAGAGGACAAGCTCACGGTCGCCCGCGCCCGCAAGATCGAGCGCTTCCTGTCGCAGCCGTTCCACGTCGCCGAAGTCTTCACCGGCTCGCCCGGCAAGCTTGTCGACCTGCAGGACACGATCAAGGGCTTCAAGGGCCTGGTCGAAGGCAAATACGACCACCTGCCGGAAGCCGCCTTCTACATGGTCGGCACCATCGAGGAAGCGGTGGAGAAGGGCAAGAAGCTGGCCGAAGAGGCGTAAGAAGCGAATAGCGAATGGCGAAGTAGCGAATAGGGAAGCGAATAGCGACCGGCGAACGACGAACGGAGAATAGTTCAACGCTATTCGCTATTCGCCATCCGCCATTCGCCGCTAAAAGCAAATGGCACTTCATTTTGAATTTGTTTCTCCCGAGAGCGTGCTGTTCTCCGGCGACGTCGACCAGGTGGATTTGCCCGGCGCCGAGGGCGACATGGGCATCCTCGCCGACCATGCGCCCATGGTGACCACGCTGCGGCCCGGCATCGTCACGGTGTTTCGCGGCGGCGCGCGCGAGCCGATCGTCATCACCGGCGGCTTTGCCGAGGTCGGTCCCGCCGGGCTCACGATCCTGGCCGACCGCGCCGTCGCGCGCGCGGATTTCGACACCGAAATGCTGGCGACCGAAATCAAGCACGCCGAGGAAGACGTCGCCGACGCCACCGACCAGGCGGCGCGCGACAAGCTCGTGCGGCATCTTGAGCAGCTCAAGGCTCTGCAGGCGGCGCTGGCGACTGCACCGGCTGCGCATTAGTTTAAAACTGCCGCCGATCGTTATTCCGGATTGCCGCGAAACCGCAAGTCCGGAATCCAATTCACAGACTGTGGTTATGGATTCCGGGCTCCTCGCCCTGCTCGGCCCCGGAATGACGGGCTCAGACGAATTTCGAAAATTCCGCGACCACGCGTTCATAGACCGCGCGCTTGAACGGCACGACGAGCGCAGGAAGATTTTGCAGCTTCTCCCAGCGCCATTCGACGAACTCCGGCTTATGCCCGCCAGCCGGATGCTCGATGTCGATTTCGGTTTCTTTGCCGGTGAAGCGCAGCGCGAACCATTTCTGCGTCTGGCCGCGGTATTTGCCGCTCCAGGCGTGTCCCGCGATCTCCGGCGGGATGTCGTAGGTGAGCCACTCGGCGATCTCGCCGAGCCGCTGCACCGAGGTGATATTGGTTTCCTCGCGCAATTCGCGCAACGCCGCCGGCCACGGGTCTTCGCCCTTATCGATGCCGCCTTGCGGCATCTGCCAGACATGGGTGGCGTCGATATGTTCGGGGCCTTCGATCCGGCGGCCGATGAAGGCGCGGCCGGAGCGATTGAGCACCATCAGGCCGGCGCAAGGGCGATAGGGGCGATCTTTGAGGGACATGGCGAATGGCGAATGGCGAATGGCGAATGGCGAATGGCAAATAGTGAAAGGGTAGATACTCAATCTATTCGCTATTCGCTCACTTGGCTATTCGTTATCTGGCCGTTTCGCTATTCGCCGCATGACTTGTGCTTCGCCTTCAGCGCCACGGCCGTGATCGGCACCAATTGCAGGCCGCGGGCTTCCGCCGCTTTCGCCCATTTGGCGATCCGCTCGATCGATACCGGGAGCGCCGACGATATGCCGACGACGGCGCCGCGTTCGCGCGCCGCCATCTCCAGGCGGCCGAGCGCATGGTCGATTTCGGCCGGCGTCGGCACCGAATCGATGATGATGTCGGCTTTGGCGATACGGCAAATTGTTGGCGCCGGCGATCCGTCCGGCGACGCTCCGCGGATTGGCGCCGTCATCGACAAAGATCAGCCCACGCTTGCCGATTTCGTGCAGGATCGGGGCGAAGGCCTGCTCGGAGGCGGTGAAGCGCGCGCCCATGGCGCCGGCGACGCCGACATAGCCGTGCAGCCGGCTCATCAGCCAATACAGCCGTTCGAGATTCTGCTCCGGCGTCAGCGAGGTCAGAAGCGTCTGCGGGCCGGAATCGTTGTCGGGATAGCCGAACGGCTCCATCGGCGCTTGCAATAGCACCTCGTGACCTTCGCGGCGCGCGCGCCCGGCGAGGTGATCGACATCGTAGCTATAGGGCATGAACGCGAGCGTCACCGCGCCCGGCAGCTTGGCGATAGCGTCGGCGGTAACGCTGGCGCTGACGCCGAGACCGCCGACGATGAGCGCGACACGCGGTGCGTCGGGTTTGCCGGGGATGGGTTTCACCGGCTGGGCAAAGGCTTCCGCCGGACGCGTGCCATCGGCCGCGATTTTGGGAATGGGGCCGTGCGGCGTCATCTCGGCGAACTTTTGCTCGAGCGGCTTGGCCATCCGGGCCGGCGAGTTTCCCTTCTGCCGGGATGACGACGTCCTGCCGGGCCCCGGTCTTGCCGTCGATGATGGTGACCGTTTTGGTGTTGCCGGCGTTGTTTGCGCCGGCATTGCCGGCATTTGCTTGTGCCGGCGGCACCGCGATCGTTACCGGACCGCTGCCTGGGGCGTCGGAGCGGCTGGAATGAGTCCGGGCGTCGCGCCTGGCGTCACCGTGCTGGCTTCCGACGCGCCCGCCATCGTGGATTTCTTCGGCGCCATGGCGGCATGCAGATCGATCGGCACGGCAACCATCGGTTCGCCGCCGAGCGGATCGTCGCTCAACATCGCCCACAGCAGAAAAACGCCGAGGAAGATCGCGAGCGCTCCGCCGATGGCCAGAGGCAGCGCGCGCACCATCGCGCCGGGGAATCTGCGCCGGCGCTTGACGTCCTTGGCCAAGCGGCGCGCTCAGGTCATCGGCGGTCATGCGCCAATCCCAGCGAGCAGATCGGGAGCAAATAACGTTCCGGCGAATCATGCGGCCGGATTCTATCACGGGCCTGGTTCCGATAAGCGCGTACTCGCGCAGGTGGCGCTACAACCGCTTCCGGGACAGGTCGCTGATCCCTAAAAAGCAAACGGGGCGGCTCATTGCCGCCCCGCCATAAGCTGAAAGCAGGCGCCGCTCAGTTGGGAACGGCGGCCTTCGGATTCGGCGGGAACGCCGCGTCGGTAATGGTGCCGCGCAGGAGATCGAGCGCCTCCTTGAGCGCGCGGTCGTCCTTCTCGTCCGGCGGCACATAGGATTGCGAGCCGGATTCTTCGCTGCCCTCGGCCTTGAGGTGGCCGCGCAACGACGCCTCGCCCTTGGTGTCGGTCTTCGCCTTGAGATCATCCGGCACTTCCTGCAGCACCTCGATGTCGGGCGTGATGCCCTTGGCCTGGATCGAGCGGCCCGACGGCGTGAAGTAACGCGCCGTGGTGAGACGCAGCGCGCCGTTGCCCGCGCCGAGCGGGATGATGGTCTGCACCGAGCCCTTGCCGAACGAGCGCGTGCCGACCAGCGTCGCGCGCTTATGGTCCTGCAGCGCGCCGGCGACGATTTCCGACGCCGAAGCGGAGCCGCCATTGATCAGTACGATGATCGGCTTGCCCTTGGTCAGGTCGCCGGGCCGGGCGTTGAAGCGCTGGGTCTCCTCGGCGTTGCGGCCGCGGGTCGAGACGATCTCGCCCTTGTCCAGGAACGCGTCCGACACCGAAATCGCCTGATCGAGCAGGCCGCCCGGGATTGTTGCGCAGATCGATCACGAAGCCCTTGACCTTATCGGCGCCGAGCTGGCTGGTCAGATCGCTGATCGCCTTCTTCAGGCCGTCGGTGGTCTGCTCGTTGAACTGGGTGATGCGGATATAGCCGACATCGTCGCCTTCGCTATGCGAGCGCACCGACTTCACGCGGATGACGTCGCGCACGATGGTCACGTCGATCGGCTTGTCCTGCGCCCTTGCGCATGATGGTGAGCTTGATCTTGGTGTTCACCGGGCCGCGCATCTTCTCGACCGCCTGATTGAGCGTCAGGCCCTGCACCTGCTCGTCGTCGAGCTTGGTGATGATGTCGTTGGCCATGACGCCGGCCTTGGCCGCCGGCGTTTCGTCGATCGGCGCGACCACCTTCACCAGCCCGTCTTCCATGGTGACCTCGATGCCGAGCCCGCCGAACTCGCCGCGGGTCTGCACCTGCATGTCGCGGAAGCTCTTCGGATCCATGTAGCTCGAATGCGGATCGAGCCCGGCGAGCATGCCGTTGATCGCCGATTCGACGAGCTTTGCAGTCGTCGGGTTTCTCGACGTAATCGGCGCGCACCCGCTCGAACACGTCGCCGAACAGATTGAGCTGCCGGTAAGTGTCCGAGGAGGCGGCTTTTGCGCTCGATCCGACGAACACCGTGTGGGGCTGCGTCGCCAGCAGTGCGAGCCCGGCACCTGCGATCGCACCCAGGAAAATGAGGGAAGTTTTGCGCATCATCCGCGAACCTTTTCGCCTTCGTTTGTTGCCCACCATGGGCTGGGATCGATGGGAGCGCCGTCTTTGCGGAACTCCACGTAGAGTACAGGTTGCTTGGACCTGGTCGCCGCGGCCGCGGATACCTGCGATCCGCCGCCCATCATCGCTACGGGTTCACCAGTTAGCACGAACTGGCCGAGATCGACGGAAATCCGCTCCATCCCCGCTAACAAGACATGATACCCGCCGCCGGCATTCAGGATCAAGAGTTGGCCATAGCTGCGAAACGGTCCGGCGTAAACAACCCAACCGTCGCAGGGCGAGGTAATCTGCGCGCCGGCATGGGCGCCAATGGACTGGCCCCGTTGGGTTCCACCAACGCCGTCGGACCCGCCAAACTCGCGGATTTTCACGCCATTCACCGGCAGGCGCAGGTGACCGCGCGCCGCGGCGAAGGCAACCGCCGGGGAAAGCCGCCCCGGATCCTTCAGTGCGGCGAGGTCCGGCCGGGTGGCGTCTTCTTCGATCGAGCGCGCCTCGGCGTGAGCGTGCGGGTCGCGGCATCGAGGCCTGATTCGAGCTTGGCGATGAGGTCCTTGAGGCCGTCGGCCTGGCGCGCCAGATCGGCGGCGCGCGACCGTTCGGCATCGAGCGCCTCTTCGGTCACCGCCTGCTTCTTCTGCCGCTCATCGATCAGCACGTTCATGCGCAACTGCTCGCGGCCGAGCAAGTCGAGATCGCGCGAAAGCCGCTCGTTTTCGCCGACGATGGTCTTGCGCACGGCGAGGAGATCGGCGAGGTCGCCGGCGAGCGCGTCGGCCTGCGCGCGCATGTCGGGAAGCACGGCGCCGAGCGTGATGGCGGTGCGCACCGCTTTGCAGCGCGTCTTCCGGCTGCACCAGCAAGGCCGGCGGCGGCTGGTGCCCGACCCGCTGCAGCGCGGCGAGGATTTCGACGATCGCGGTACGGCGCTCGTCGAGCGATTTGCGAATGGAGATTTCCTGCTCGTCCAGCGGCTTGAGCCGCGTCCGCGTCGCCTCAATGCTCGCCTCGACGTCGCGCACCCGCGCGGCGGTGTCGATAAGTTGCTGGTTGAGCGCGCGGCGGTCGTCGCCGATCGCTTCAATTTCGCGCCGGAGCTTGGCCTGGCTTTCCGCCGATGCGCGCTCCTGGGCGCGGACCGCGTCGAGTTCCTGATCGCGCTGCTTGAGCGTTCGGCGTCGGCCGGCGGCGGCGCGGCCGGCGCCGTGGATGATGGCGATGCAGGACTTGGATCGCGGGTGCCGTGGATTTGGCTGCGGCAATTGCGCCGCGCCGGCAGGCATTTGGCTCGGCAGCGTTTTGCGCGAACGCGGGCAAATTGGCGCCAAATGGCAGCGCCAAGCGCCAATGCCGAGCCCAGCACAAGGCGCGGGTCGGTGCGGCTCGAGCGTCGGGGAATCATGCGGTTCAAGGGTAGGCGCCAACTTCGGGAACGACAAGACCAAGCAGCCACGATTCGACCGGATTAAGACGCTGCACCGGCCGAACCGTCACAATAGAGTGAGGCAAGATTTTAGAGCAATTAAGGCCGATCACGCCCGATGGTAGGGATGACCGGCGAGAATTGTGCCGGCACGGTAAAGCTGCTCGAGCAACATGACCCGCACCAGTTGATGCGGCCAGGTCGCCTTGCCGAAGGCGAGCCGGACTTTGGCGCGCTCGATCAGGCTCGGCGCCAGGCCGTCGGCGCCGCCGACGATAAAGCATACCGCCGCACGATCCTCCGCCCGCCACTCGCGCAGCAGGCCCGCAAGCGCCGGGCTGTCGAGGCTTTCGCCCCGCTGGTCGAGAACGACGACGATCGCTCCATCGGGGATGACGTTGGCCAGCGCGATCAATTCCTCGACGCGCCGCCGCTCGACGTCTTGCGCCCGGCTTTCACGAATTTCGACAATTTCGATGTCGCGCAGGCCGAGCGAGCGTCCGGTCGCCTCGGCGCGCTTGCGATACGCACGCGGCGAGCTCGCGCTCGGGTCCTTGCTTGAGGCGGCCGATGGCGGCGATGAGAAGGCGCATGGCGCGAGCCTAAGGGCAAGATCACGACACGGCCATCGTCGTACACCGCGCGTCCCCGCGAAGGCGGGGACCCAGCTGCTCCACCACAAAGCCCTCATGCTCCACTTGGATTCCCGCCCGTGCGGGAACGAGCGGAACAGGTCTAACTCGCGCGCTGCGCCGGCCGGCTAGCCGCCCACATCTTCTCGAGATTGTAGAAGGCCCGGACTTCGGGGCGGAAGACGTGAACGATCACATCGCTCGCGTCGATCAGCACCCAGTCGCAATGCGGAACGCCTTCGACCCGCGCGGCAACGCCTGCCTTGTGCAAATCCTCGACGATCCTGTCGGCGACCGAGCCGACATGGCGCTGCGACCGGCCGGAAGAAACGACCATGTAGTCGCCGATCGAAGATTTGTCCCGCAGATCGATGGTGAGGGTGTCCTCCGCCTTCATATCGTCGAGGCGGGTGAGGACCATACGAAGGATCTCCTCGGCGTCAGGACGCATTCTGGAGACCGGTTCGGGCGCGCGACGTTCGGCCCGAAGAGTTACAGGTGTGGACAGGGGTCCTTATCCTTTCGCTCCATTTTTCGGCCCCGGCCATCGAGTCCGGAGCCACCGCTAAGATAGGCACGCGGAGTTAACAGTTTCAACTGCCCCGCCGTCATCTTCCTGCAATCAAATACCTTCCGTCAGTTGTCTTGCAAGGCCCGTGCCGCGCGCAGCGCCGTCGACGATAGCGGCGATTTGAGGCCATGCAGATAAATCCAGGCTGGCGGCCTTCGTTCCGGCAGCGTCCTCGCCGCAGCTCTCGGGAAGGCGCGCGTAGGCGAGCGCCTGACCGGCGACGCCGGCCGAGGCGTAGAGGCTCGGACCAAGCCGGTCGACCACGGCGATCGGCACCAGCTTCGCGATTTCGCGCCAGCGCTGCCAGCGATGAAAACTGCGCAGATTGTCGGCGCCCATGATCCAGACGAAATGCACCTGCGGGCAACGCCGGACGCAGATAACGCACGGTCTCGTAGGTGTAGCGGGTGCCGAGCTGGGCCTCGAGATCGGTGACGTCGATGCGCGGATCGTCGGCCAGCGCCTGCGCGGCCACGACGCGGGCCGGCAAGCGGCGCAAGGCCGTGGGTGTCCTTCAGCGGATTGCCCGGCGTGACCAGCCACCACACCCGATCGAGGCCGATCCGCTTCATGGCCAGAAGACACGCGCCGCGATGCGCCGCGTGCGGCGGATCGAACGTGCCGCCGAACAGCCCGATGCGCATGCCGGGCGCATTCGGCGGCAGGACGAGGCGGCGCTTAAGCGTGGTCGGTACGTCAGCCGCACGCGGCAGCGGGAACTCGCGGTTCATGGCCTTGAGAAACAACCCCCTCCCCCTCGTCCGCCGACCGCCGTTTCACGCCATCTCGCAGCGGAAGAACCGAACATTATGGCCGCGTTTGTCCGCTGCCGCGGATCCGGTATTTGAAACTCGTCAGCTGTTCGACGCCGACCGGACCGCGGGCGTGCAGCCTGCCGGTGGCAATGCCGATCTCGCCGCCGAAGCCGAACTCGCCGCCGTCGGCAAACTGCGTCGAAGCATTGTGCAGCACGATCGCCGAATCGACTTCGCGCAAGAACTTTTCCGCCGCCGCGCGATTCTCGGTGACGATCGCGTCGGTATGATGCGAGCCGTAGCGCTCGATATGGGCGATCGCCGCGTCGACGCCGTCAACCACGCCGGCGGTGAGAATGGCGTCGAGATATTCGGTGCTCCAATCGGCTTCGCTCGCCGGCTTCACGCGGGCATCGACCGCCTGCACCGCGGCGTCGCCGCGGATTTCGCAGCCGGCATCGATCAGCATGGTGACAAGCGGCTTGAGAAATTTGTTCGCTCCGGCGCGATCGACCAGCAAGCGTCTCGGCGGCGCCGCAGACGCCGGTGCGGCGCATCTTGGCGTTGAGCACGATCGCCTTGGCCATCGGCAGCTTGGCCGCGCCATCGACATAGACGTGACATACGCCTTCGAGATGGGCGAAGACCGGCACGCGCGCCTCGCTCTGCACGCGCTCGACCAAGCCCTTGCCGCCGCGCGGCACGATCACGTCGATCGCGCCATCGAGCCCCGCGAGCATCATGCCGACGGCGGCGCGCTCCCGTGTCGGCACCAGCGAGATGGCGGCAGCCGGCAGTTCGGCTTCGGCGAGGCCTTCGACCAAAGCGGCATGAATGGCGCGGGCGGAGCGGAAGCTTTCCGAGCCGCCGCGCAGGATCACGGCATTGCCGGCCTTCAGGCAGAGCGAGCCCGCATCGGCGGTGACGTTCGGGCGGCTCTCGTAGATCACGCCGACAACGCCGAGCGGCACCCGCACCCGCTCGATCCGCATGCCGTTCGGACGCCGCCACGATGCCATCACCGCGCCGACCGGATCCTTGAGCTTGCGGATGACATCGATGCCGGCGGCCATGGCCTCGATGCGCTTGGCGTCGAGCGTCAGGCGGTCGAGGAAGGCCGCAGCGGCACCCGCGGACTTCGCCTCGGCGACGTCCTCGGCGTTGGCGGCAAGAATAGCCGCGCGCGAGCTGCGGATAGCCTTGGCCATGGCGGCCAGCGCGCGGTTCTTGCGTGACGCCGGCGCGAGCGCGAGCGCGTGCGCGGCCTGCGCGCGCCCGGCGACCGATCTCGCCCATGGTGGCTTGCAGCGTGCCGGCATTTTCTACCGCTTTGAGCGGGGCATTCATGGCCTTGATCCGTCTTATGTTATGGCTTCCTACCATGTTCAGGCAGCCCCGGCGAGGCGGCGTCGGCCTGCGGGTTGTCCACACTGCTCCACAGTGCTTCGCGCCACGGTCACAGAATTGGCGGAACCTGTCGGCCGCGAAGGGAGTTTCGTCCCGGTATTTTGGCGAAGGTCCATTTGGCGAAGGAGGGTTCTCATGGGTTCGTCGACAAATCGTGCGCCGAGCCGATTGCCGCCGCGGTTCCCGGTTGGAGCCACCTACGTGGTCGAGGGATATGGCGGCGAGGAAGGTAATTTTCGCGTCATTGCGCGCTACGTGGTTTTGCCCGGTGGGCGGCGGATCAACGTTCCCGCCGATCTTTCGAGCCCGCCGGCGCCGCGCGCGCTGGCGTTCCGGCGCAGGACCAACGCCAAGCAATCACAGCCCAAAAACGGGGCGACGCGCAGTGGCAAAAAAATCGCCGCCCGCCGCGGAACCGGCTAACGACGAAAGCGTTGATTGAGTGGCGCCGGGCGAAGCCCCCCAGCCCCTCACCCTCAATCACCCGGCGTTGAACCCCGGCCGCGCCAGCGGCCGGGGTTCCCTCATTCGGGGACCGCCTTATTCAGGCAACTCGTTTTCAGGGAACCTCGTTGCGGTCTTATTCCCGGCTGACGACCAGATCGTCGCGATGCACCATCTCGGCACGGCCGCTGAAGCCGAACATGGAGGCAATGTCAGTCGACGAGCGGCCGCGGATTTTCACCGCGTCCTCGATGTCATAGGCGATCAGACCGCGGCCGATTTCAGCGCCGTTGGGTCCGCGAATAATCACCGCATCGCCGCGGGCGAAACTGCCATCGATGCTGACGACGCCGGCGGGAAGCAGGCTCTTGCCCCGCCGCAGCGCGGCCACCGCACCGGCATCGATCGTCAGAATTCCCTTGGGTTCGAGCGCGCCGGCGATCCACTTCTTGCGCGCCGTCACCGGATTCGCCGCGGTGAGAAACCAGGTGCATCGCGCGCCCTTGGCAATGGCGCGCAACGGATGCTCGGCATTGCCTGAGGCGATGACCATGTGCGTGCCGGCATTGGTCGCGATCCGCGCCGCTTCGATCTTGGTCTGCATGCCGCCGCGCGAGAGCTCGGACCCCGCGGCGCCCGCCATCGCCTCGATCTCCGGCGTGATGCGGGGAACGCAGCCGATGTGCCGTGCCGCGGCGTTGGTATCGGGCGGCGCGTCGTAGAGCCCGTCGACGTCCGACAGCAGCACCAGGAGATCGGCGCTCACCATGGTGGCGACCCGCGCCGCGAGCCGATCATTGTCGCCGTAGCGGATCTCGGTGGTCGCGACGGTGTCGTTCTCGTTGATGACGGGAATCGCCCGCCACTGCAGCAGCGTGTCGATGGTGGAGCGGGCGTTGAGATAACGCCGCCGCTCCTCGGTGTCGCCGAGCGTCACCAGCACCTGGCCGGCAATGATGCCGTGCTGCGACAGCGCTTCGGTCCACGTGCGCGCCAGCGCAATCTGGCCGACCGCCGCCGCCGCCTGGCTGTCTTCAAGCTTGAGCGGACCGGCGGCGAGCTTGAGCACAGCGCGGCCGAGCGCGATAGCGCCCGACGAGACGACAAGTACGTCGCGCCGGTCGCGATGGAATTCGGCAAGATCGGCGGTCAGCGACGCCAGCCACGATTCGCGGAGCCGCCCGGCGCGCGCATCGACCAGGAGCGATGAGCCGACTTTCACGACGATGCGGCGGAAGTCGGCGAGTGTCGGAATTTTCATGGCCAGGCGGAGCGAATGGTCGATGCGGCGGCTGCTAGATTTTGCGCTGGAGCATGATCTTTTCCGAAAACCGGCTGCCACCCCGGATCGGGTCCGGGGCAGGCTGTTTCGGGATCATGCTCTACAGCTCCGCTTCGTGCTCCAATTGCTTCTTGTTCTCAAGGCAATAATAGCCGGACAAGCGGCTGACCAGCTTGCGGCGCTTCCAGTCGTTGAGGATGCGGCTGACATTCTCGCGGGCAATGCCGGCCATGGCGGCGATGTCGCTTTGTCCGATCTTCTGGCGGATGACAATGCGGCCGGAACCGACATCCTGGCCGAAATGCTCGGCGAGCTCGAGCAGGGTCGAGGCGACGCGGCCCTTGAGCGGCAGGAAGCTTCCAGCGGCGACCACCGTGTCGGTCTCGCGCAAGCGCATGGCGAGAAGCCTGACCAGGGTCTTGTAGACCTCGGGATGGTTTTGCGCGAACGCCTCGAACGCGGCGCGGCTCAAGAAACTCAGTGCCGAGGGACGCACGGCGACGACCGCGGCCGATCGCGGCAGCCCATCGATCATCGACAATTCGCCGACGATGGAACCGCGGCCGAGGAAGGAAAGGATCCGTTCGGTGCCGGTGCGCGACACCATCGTCACTTTCAGCAAACCGTCTTCGACGCGATAGCAGCCGTCGCCGGGATCGCTGGCGAGAAAAAGCACCTCATCGGCCGCAAGCCGCACCGGCTTAGCGCCCACAAACAGATCTGTCGCGAGATGTCCGGGCAAGCCCGATAGCAGGCTCGGACCCGGACGGGCAGTCTTCTGCATAGGGCTCTGCATCCCCTTCGAGCACGATCCCGAAAAGTGGAACCCGGTTTTCGGAAAAGATCGTGCTTCAACGCAAAATCTAGACCCATGATCCAATTTAAGCTGATCGGATCATGGGCTAGGCGCGGCCAATAGCACAAAAGCATGCGCCGGATTTTGCCGCAAATGCTTGACGCAAATAAAAGCCCGCCCGGACGCCGGGTCCGGGCGGGTCGAGTCGACCCTCAAGGGGTCATGGGTGGGGGTTGGGGACCGAGATTCCACCCCTTGGAATCGCCGCCGGCCGTCGGGGGGTCGGGGGGATGCGCGGCTCTGCGCGGCGAACCAAGTCCGTTGTTAACTAGACCCTACTGGGCCCGCGCGGCCGACGAAGTGACCTGCATCACAGAAAATCTTGTTTCACGTAAGCGTTTGACTAAAAAAGAGTATTTTGCAAACGCCCGTTTTAATTGTGGCAATTGTCCGGCGAGCTTTAAGACGCGCGAACTTTGACGCCGGCGCGCTGCTCGATCGGCAGAACGACCGCTGACGTATCGGCGTCCGCTCCGCACTCGTCGCACGTGGTCTGAAACAGCCGGGCGACCGCCTCGATCACGTCCGTCGGCACGCCGAGCGCCTGGCGCTCGGCGAGGAACAACTTGATGTCCTTGAGCATCAGCGCGGCAGCAAAACCAAGATCGAACGTGCCGGGCAAAACAGCTTTGGTGAATTTGTCCTCGGTCGCAGTATTGCGGCCGGTGCCGGCATTAATCACTTCGAGCATCAGCCGTGGATCGAGTCCCGCCTTCACGCCGGTCACCATGGCTTCCGAGGTCGCCGCCATCGCGGTGGCAGAGAGCACGTTGTTGACAAGCTTCATCGTCTGACCAAGACCGGGACGCTCGCCAAGCACGAAGACTTTGCCGATCACTGCCAGCGCCGGCTCGATCGCCGCGATTTCGGCGCGTGGACCCGACACCATCACGGCGAGCGTCCCCTTTTCCGCGCCGCGCACGCCGCCGCTCACCGGGCTGTCGAGCTGCACGATGTTGCGTGCAGCCAACAGATCGAAGATGCGCTGCGCCGTAACCGCGCCAGTGGTCGACAGGTCGACGAAGCGGCGGACGCGTTTGCCTTCGATCACGCCGCTCGGACCGGTCGCGACGTTGAGCACAATGTCCGGCGTCGGCAGGCTCGCCATCACCGTCTCGGCGGCGTCGGCGACTTCCGCCGGCGAGCGCGCCGCGACGGCGCCAAGCGCGGCGAGATTGCCGATCGCTTCCTGTCGCGCGTCGTAGACCACGACCCGATGCCCGGCCTCAACGAGCCGCCGCGCCATGGGCGCGCCCATATTGCCGAGACCGATGAAGCCGATGTCCATAATCTTTCGTCCCATGGCGTTCCCTTTGGCGTTCCCTAAAGCCTGAGGCAGCCGTACCTTAGGGTAACGGTTCCGACACCATAAACTCCGCCCGCACCTTTTCGGTATGCTCGCCGAGCGCAGGCACGGGACCATAGCGGCGCGACGTGGACGCGTGCCGCTCCGCCGGCGCCGGATATGAGATCGGCCCGCTCGGTGTACCGATGGTCATGCGACGCAAATGCGGATGACGCGCAAGCGCAGCGACGTCGTTGACGCCGGCAAAGGCGATATCGGCGGCGGCGAGCTTTTGCATCAACGTCTGCGCGTCGAGCGCTTTGGTCACGACGGCGACCTTGGCGTCGGTCTCGGCCCTGCGCTTGACGCGCTCGAGATTGGTGGCAAAGCGCGGATCGGTCCCGAGCGAAGCGTCGCCTAGGATTTTCTCCGCCAGCACGCCGCCATTCACGATCGCTCTGCACGGCAATCAGAACGACGGCGCCGTCGCGGGTTGGAAACGCGCCGTAGGGCGCGATGGCCGAGTGTGAGAGCCCGACGCGCTGCGGCGGCTTGCCGGCTTCCTGCTGCATCAGCGGCACGGCCATCCAATCGGCCATGGCGTCGAACATCGACAGCGAAAGCTCGGCGCCTTCGCCGGTCCGCCCGCGCGCGATCAAGGCTTCCAGGATCGCCTCATAAGCGTCCATGCCGGTCGCCACGTCGACGACGGAGACGCCGACGCGCGACGGTTCCGTGGTGCCGGTGATCGAGGCCAATCCGACTTCGGCCTGGATCAGCAAGTCGTAGGCTTTGCGCGCGGCATAGGGGCCGTCCTCGCCGAAGCCCGAAATCGAGCAGCAGATTAGACGCGGATAGTCGCGCCGCAGCCGCGCGATTGGGAAGCCGAGCTTGGCCACGGTGCCCGGCTTGAGGTTCTGCACGAAGATGTCGGCGCGCCCGAGCAGCGCTTCGAGCAGCTTTTTGTCGTCAGCCTTGACGAGATCGAGCACCACCGATTCCTTGCCGCGATTGAGCCAGACGAAGTAGCTGCATTCGCCGTGCGCGAACTGATCGTAGTAGCGGGCGAAGTCGCCCTCGGGCCGTTCGATCTTGAGGACGCGGGCGCCGGCGTCGGCAAGCCGGCAGGTGCACATCGGCGCCGCCACCGCCTGTTCGAGCGATACGACCAGAAGTCCGGAAAGGGGGAGAGTCATCTTATACTCAATACGACCGCGGCAGTCCCAAGACATGCTCGGCGATGTATGACAGGATCAAGTTGGTCGAGATCGGCGCCACCGTATAAAGCCGGGTCTCGCGAAATTTGCGCTCGATGTCGAATTCCTCGGCGAAGCCGAAGCCGCCGTGGGTCTGCACGCACATGTCGGCTGCCGCCCACGACGCTTCGGCGGCGAGGTGCTTGGCCATGTTGGCTTCGGCGCCGCAATCTTTGCCGGCCTCGTAAAGCTCGGCCGCCTCGCGGACCATCAGTTCAGCGGCGCGCATGCCGATGTAACAACGCGCTATGGGAAACTGCACGCCCTGGTTCTGCCCGATCGGCCGGCCGAACACGACGCGGTCGCGCGCATATGACGCCGCCTTGTCGATGAACCATTTGGCGTCGCCGATGCATTCGGCGGCTATGAGAATGCGCTCGGCATTCATGCCGGACAGGATATAGCGAAAACCTTCGCCCTCGACGCCGATCAGATTGTCGGCCGGCACGCGCATATTCTCGAAGAAAACTTCGGTCGTGGCGTGGTTCATCATGGTGCGGATCGGGCGGATGGTCAGTCCGTTCCCTTTTGCCGCGCGCATGTCGACCAGGAAGACCGAGAGTCCCGCGGTGCGCGATTTCGCCAGCTCCCGCGGCATGGTGCGCGCCAGGAGCAACATCAGATCGGAATATTCGGCGCGCGAGGTCCAGATTTTCTGGCCGTTGACCACGTAGTGATCGCCGTCGCGCGTCGCTGTGGTGCGCAAGCTCAGCGTATCGGTGCCCGACGTTGGCTCGGTGACACCGAAGGCTTGCAGGCGCAGTTCGCCGCGCGCGATCGCCGGCAGATACTTCTGCTTTTGCGCATCACTACCGTGCCGCAGCACCGTTCCCATTGTGTACATCTGCGCATGGCATGCCGCGCCATTGCAGCCCGACGCCTGGATTTCCTCCATGATGGCGGCGGCCGCCGCCATGGTCAGGCCGCTGCCGCCATACTGTTCGGGAATGAGGGCGGCGAGAAAGCCGGCCTTGGTCAAGGCGGCGACGAATTCCTCCGGATAGGCGCGCTCGCGATCGAGCCGCCGCCAATATTCGCCTGGGAAATCGGCGCACAGCACCCGAACCGCCTCGCGGATCGGCGCGAGGTCGGCGGTTTCCGTCACGGCCGTACCTCGGCGCGGCCGTTATTGATGGCGATCACGTCGCGCTCGACGACGCGGGCGCGGAAGCTAACCACTGCGCCGTCGCGCCACATCTCGGTGCGGACGGTTTCGCCCGGAAAGACCGGGGCGGAAAACCGGCAGCCGAATGAAACCAGGCGCGCCGGATCATAGCCGCACATGGTCTTGAGGACGGCGTGACCGGAAACGCCGAAAGTGCCGAGGCCATGGAGGATCGGGCGAGGAAAGCCCGCGGCTTTGGCGAAGGCGGGCTCGGCATGCAGCGGATTATAGTCGCCGCTCAGGCGATAGATCAGCGCCGCCTCCGGGCGCGTGCCGAAATCCCAGACCGCATCAGGCGCGCGGGTAGGCAGCGGATGCGGCGCCGGCGCCTCGCGCGGCGGCCCGCCGAAGCCGCCGTCGCCGCGGCAGAAGATTGTCTGCGTGACGGTGCCGATCAATTCACCGCTCGCCTTGTCGGTGATTGTTCGTTCCGTCAGCAACAGCGCGCCCTTGCCGGCGCCTTTGTCGATCACCTCGACGATCCGGGTGCGGCCGATCACCGCGTCTTCGCCCTTGAGCGGCCGGTTCAGGGTGAAACCCTGCTCGCCGTTGACCACCATGACCCAATTAATGCCGCTGTCGGGATTGCGCGCCAGCGAGCCAGCAGTGGCCGATCACGGTCGCCATGGTCGGCAGCACTTTCAGGTTCTTTTCGTAGACGAAGGCGAGTTCGTCCTCGTTCATCGGGTCGTGGCCGAGACCGACGCCGAGCGCATAGAGCATGCAGTCCTTGGCGTCGTAGACCTGGATCGCCGGCTCGATCTTAAGCGCCATGAGCTTGTCGTAGACGATCGTCATCTTTTCTTCCGTCATGGCCGGGCATAGCCGTTCGAAGAACGGCGTCGCTTCGCTCGCCTATGCCCGGCCATCCACGTTTTGCTTCGTTGTTGACCTTAAAGACGTGGATGCCCGGCACAAGGCCGGGCATGACGTCTGGTGAAACTATGCACTACACGGGATCCCACGAGAACACATCAGGCGAGCGCTCGAGCGGCGTGAACGACGTAGCGAAGGCGCCCTTGAGCTGCTCGGCGAGCTGTTGCGGCGTCCAGCCGTCGGAGCGATGCAAGGTGCGGATCGGCCGGTTCTGGTTGAACAAATAGATTTCGTTGTTGCGGGCCGACAAAATCTGCCCGCTGATGCCGCTGGCCGCATCGGAGGCCAGATACACCACCAGCGGCGCGACTTTTTCCGGCGTCACCTGGCTGGCGCGGGCGATGCGCGCCTTTTCCGCCTCGGTCTCGGCCGGGATCGATTGCACCATGCGCGTCCAGGCGAACGGCGACACGCAATTCGAACGTACATTGAAGCGCGCCAAGTCGAGCGCGATGCCGCGTGATAGCCCGACGATGCCGAGCTTCGCGGCCATGTAGTTGGCCTGGCCGAAATTGCCGATCAGCCCCGAGGTCGACGTCATGTGCACGTAGGCGCCGGAATTCTGCTCGCGGAAATGGGTGGCGCAGGCGCGGCTCATGGCGAAGCTGCCGTTGAGATGGACGTTGATCACGTCCGACCAGTCGCTCCAGCTCATGCGATGAAAGATGCGGTCGCGCAGGATGCCGGCATTGTTGACCAGAATGTCGACCCGGCCGAAAGCATCGAGCGCCGACTGCACGATCTTCTCGGCGTTGGCCGGCTCGGCAATCGACAGCGTCGAGGCGATCGCCTCGCCGCCGACCTTGCTGATTTCGTCGACCACCGACTGCGCCGGTCCTGCGTCGGCGCCGGCGCCTTCAAGGCTCGCGCCGATGTCGCACACCACGACGCGGGCGCCCTCCGCCGCCATCAACAGCGCGATGCCGCGGCCGATGCCGCGGCCGGCGCCGGTGACGATTGCGACCTTGCCGTCGACGATCCCTGGCATGCTTGCCCTAGCCCCAGACTTCTTCGGCGAGCTCGACGACCATACGCAGCTTCGCCCATTGCTCGTCCTCGGCGAGGATATTGCCTTCTTCAGTCGAGGCGAAGCCGCATTGCGGCGACAGGCAAAGCTGGTCGAGATTAGTGAATTTGGCCGCCTCGTCGATCCGGCGCTTGATCGGTATCACGCGATTCCAGCGCGCCGGTTTTCGACGTCACCAGGCCGAGCACGGCGACGCGGCCCTTCTGCAGGCTTTTTAACGGCTCAAAGCCGCCGGCGCGGACGCTGTCGTATTCCATGAAGTAGCCGTGCACCTTGATGCGGTCGAACAGCACCTCTTGCATCGCGTCGTATCCGCCGGTGCCCATGAAGGTCGATTTGTAGTTGCCACGGCACAAATGCATCGTCACCGTCATGTCCGGCGGAATGTCCGCTATCGCCACATTGATGAGGTCGGCATAAGCAGTGCCGAGATAGTCCGGATCGTCGCCACGATCTTTCATCTGTTGACGATATTTTGGATCGCACAGCATGGCGATGAACACTTCGTCGAGCTGTAGATAACGGCAGCCGGCGTCGGCAAAGGCGCGCACCGCTTTTTGGTACGCCCGGCCGAGATCGTCGAAGAATTCGTCGAGCGTCGGATAAATCTTCTTGTCGATCGGCGTCAGCATCGGGCGGCCGTAGATGCGCCGACGGCGCCGGAATAGTCATTTTCGGCGTCCGCTTGGTATGCGCTTTGAGGAACTTGAAATGCTCGAGCATCGGATGGCCGGAAAAGCCGAGCTTGCCGGTGACGCGCACGCCTTCATTGCGGGTGATGACCGCAGCAAAAGCGATGCCGGCGTCCATGACGTGCCGTTCGACGCCGTCGAGCCCCCAGAGGAAGTCGAGATGCCACCACGAGCGGCGGAATTCGCCGTCGCTGATCGACTGCAGGCCGAGCGCTTCCTGCTTGGCAATGATGCCCTCGATCTCCCGGTCTTCAACATCGCCGAGCGCGGCCGCGGTGATCTCGCCCTTGGCGAAACGCTCGCGCGCCGCTTTCAGGGCAGCGGGGCGAAGCAGGCTGCCGACATGATCGGCGCGAAACGGAGGTTTAGTTTGTTTCATCACCACTGGTCTCCTTGGCGTCAGCTCCGTGCCCACCTATGCGGGATCACCGGGTCACGTCGCTTAGGCGCCGGCCCGGTGATGACGAGCCCTACCCTCCCCACACCTCGTCCGCCAGTTCGACATTGGCGCGCAGTTTGGCCCATTGCTCGTCCTCGGACAGGACGTTGCCTTCCTCGGTCGAAGCAAAGCCGCATTGCGGCGAGAGGCACAGCTGATCGAGAGCGACGTATTTGGTCGCCTCGTCGATGCGGCGCTTGATGTCGTCTTTATTCTCCGGCACGCCGCTTTTCGAGGTGATGAGGCCGAGTACGAGCTGCTTCTTGCCTTTGGGGAAGAACCGCAGCGGCTCGAAGCCGCCGGCGCGATCGCTGTCATATTCGAGAAAATAGCCGTCGATATTGACCTCGTTGAACAGGCGGTCCGCCAAGGGCTCGTAGCCGCCCTCCGCGATCCAGGCCGAGCGAAAATTGCCGCGGCATGAATGCAAGGTGACGACCATGTCGGCCGGCTTGCCCTCAAGCGCCTGGTTGATCAGCCGCGCATAGATGGCCGGAAGCTTTTCCGGCTGATCGCCGCGTTCGCGCGAATGCGCCAGCTCGCGCGCATCACACATCATCGCCCAAGTCGTGTCGTCGTACTGGAGATAACGGCAGCCGGCGTCATAAAAGGCGCGTAGCGCCTTGCGCGCGGCCTTTGCCACGTCGTCGAAAAACAGCTCCAGATCGGGATAGACCTGTTTGCTGATCGACTGCCGGCCGGGGCGAAAATGCAGCATGCCGGGCGCCGGAATTGTCATTTTCGGCATGACACGGGTGTGCTGCTTGAGAAAGCGAAAATCGCCGACATGCGGATGCGAGGCGAAATCCACACGGCCGGTCACCCGGACGCTCTCGGCCTTGGTCTTGACCCCGCGAAAGGCAATGCCTTCGCCGACCTGATAAAGCTCGACGCCATCAAGCTCTTTCATGAAGTCGAATTGATACCAGGAGCGGCGGAACTCGCCGTCGGTAGCGAGCTTGAGCCCGATCTCTTCCTGCTTTCTGATCGCCCGTTCGATTTCGCGGTCTTCGACCGCGCGCAGCGCCTCGGCTGTGATCTCGTTACCCGCGCGCTTGGCCCTCGCCTCCTTTAGTGCCGGCGGCCGCAACAGGCTCCCGACCTGATCGGCGCGGAATGGCGGCGCGGTTCGCTGCATGGTTTCCTCCTCAAGGGATGCGTCACCGTTGTTTTTGGTTATGACGGCGAAGCTTGGGGCGGGTCGAGCGGCGGATTTTAAGTTCCCGTGAGCGCCTGTAAATCCCATTGCGTTGGGACAAAACTGCACAGACACTCTGCGCGGCACGCAGAGCGTGCCCATCATCAGGAGTAGTTTCATGCCCTCCGTGCTGCGGCTTTACGAAGACGTACTCCGTAACGACGCCGAAGTCTCCTTGCCGGCGCGCCCGCGGATGATTTTCGTCGTCCATGGCGCCATCGCCATGAGCGATCGCACCCTGCGCGACGACGAGGGCCTGGGCAGCGAAAGCGCCATGAGCTTTGCCGGGGCCCAGCGAAGGAGCGACGGTCTGGCGATGGGAACTGACCACCGACGCCGACGGCGGATTGGCGGCCGGCGCCGGCATCACCTCGCGCGAAAAGCTATCGGCGCGGCTCGACACCATGCCCAAGGGCGCGGTGCTGTTGCGCGGCGACAGCGTCGCCTTTCCGCCCGGCGGCTGCGCCTATCTGCACCGGCATCAGGGACCCGGCATCCGCTGTCTCGTTGACGGCGGCATCCGCATCGACACCAAAGGCCACTCGACGTCGTACGGACCGGGCGGCGCCTGGTTTGAGAGCGGGCCCGAGGCGGTGTTCGCCCAAGCGGCCGCCGGCCGGCCGACGCGCTTCATCCGCGCCATGATCCTGCCGATGGCTTATCTGGCGCGAAGCTCGGTCGAATATCTCAACGAGGAAGACAAGCTAAAGCCGAAGCCGCAGACCTACAAAATCTATGTCGATATGCCGATCGACATCGTCCACACGCCGGCGTGAAAGATCGTTTCGCGCCTAGCGGGAAAGTTCCAGAAGGTTCCCGTAGCAAAGTTCCCGAAGATTCCCAAAAGTTCCATGTCCTCAAATAGTTCCGCGAAAAATAGCTGGGCGCGGTAACAGATTTTTAACCATACCAATGCAACTTGCGCGGCAGGGAGCAGGGGGCATCACTCCGGGTAGTCGTAATGGAGGTGTTGATGCCAGGCTACAGAACCGAGGAACCGTTGGAGCGTCAGGCCGCTGGTTCGGCGACGCTGTTTGGGCTCTCGACCAACGATCGCGCGTGTATCAGGCAATTGGTCGGGCACAAGCTCGCAATTGTTGAGCGCGAGTTCATTCTGCAAACGCTACGATCGAACAGGGGGAACAGGACCCGGGCCGCGGATTTGCTGGGAATATCGATTTCGATCGCTGCGCGACCGAATCCGCAACTACCGAAGCCAGGGCGAAGACGTACCAGCGCCGGAATCGGCGTGCGCGCAGACACCTGCTGAGCAGAGCTATAGCGGGCTGCGTCACTGATTACCGGTTCAACCTTCGGCCCACGCTGGATGCGTGGGTCGACGGGTTCTGCTCGCGAGACTTAAAGAAAATCTGGTGCCGCGGAAGGGATTCGAACCCCCGACCCACGCATTACGAATGCGTTGCTCTACCAGCTGAGCTACCGCGGCTTAGGAAAGGCGAGGCGTTCTAGTAATACCCCGACCACGTTAACGCAAGCATGAACGGGTTCCGCTCATTCCCGCGAAGGCGGGAATCAAGCGCAACTTCGCGCAAGCACATGGGTCCCCGCCTTCCTTCGCGGGGACGAGCGGAGGTCATCGTCCCTCCGCCTCGGCGCGCAGCTTGAAGCGCTGGATCTTACCGGTCGCGGTCTTCGGCAGCTCGGTGCGGAAATCGAGCCAGCGCGGATATTTGAACGGCGCGAGCTTTTCCCGGCAATAATCCTGCAAGGCGAGCTTGAGCGCGTCACAGGCTTTGTCCGGCGATTTGAGCACCACGAACGCCTTCGGCTTGATCAGCTTGTCGTCGTCGGGCCAGCCGACCACGGCGGCTTCGAGCACGTCGGGGTGGCTTTGCAGCACGCCTTCGACCTCGAACGGCGACACGTAGATGCCGCCGACCTTGAGCATGTCGTCGCGCCGGCCGCAGTAGACGAAATAGCCGTGCTCGTCCTCGACATATTTGTCGCCGGAGCGGGTCCACTCGCCGAGAAATGTCGCCCGCGACTGCTCGCGGTTGTTCCAGTACATCACCGCGCTGGTCGGGCCGCGCACCTGCAGCTCGCCCATCTCGCCGCGCGCTGCGACATTGCCGTTGTCGTCGATGAGGCGAACGTCGTAGCCGGGCACCGGTTTGCCGGTGGTGCCGTATTTCACGTCGCCGGCGCGGTTGGAGATGAAGATGTGCAGCATTTCGGTCGAGCCGAGCCCGTCGAGAATGTCGATGCCGTAACGCTCGGCGAAGCGGCGGCCGACGTCCGACGGCAGCGCTTCGCCGGCGGAGACGCAGCGGCGAAGCTTCACCTCGCTCTGCTGCGGCGCCGTGGCGCTGGCGAGGAACGCGGCATAGAAGGTCGGCACGGCGTAGAACACGGTGACCTGGTGCTGCTTGAGAATATCCGCGACCAGCTCCGGCGTCGGCCGATCGGGCAGCAGCACCGTCGTTGCGCCCGCCGACATCGGAAAGGTCAGCGCGTTACCGAGCCCATAGGCGAAGAAGAGCTTGGCCACCGAGTAGCAGACGTCGTCCTCGCCGATGCCGAGATAGGGCTTGCCGTAGAGTTCGTCGGTGAATTTCAGGTCGGCATGGGTGTGCACGGCGGCCTTGGGCTTGCCGGTCGAGCCGGAGGTGTAGAGCCAAAAGCACATGTCGTCGGGTCTGGTCGTTGCCGTATGGGACCGTTCCGGCGGTTGCTGGCGCGCGCGTGCCCGGTTGCAATCGAACCTGATGCTTTGCATCTCATGCTTGAGCAAGTCGCGGAGGCGACGGTAGCCGTGGCCGTTGTCGCCGGACACCACGACGTGTTCGAGGTCCGGGCATTCGCTGACGACCTCCGTGAATTTCGGCAACAGGGCATCGGAGACGACCAGCATCTTGGCGCCGCTGTCGGCCAGCATGAAATGATAGTCGTCCTTGGTCATCAGCGTATTGACCGGGATCGGCACGGCGCCGAACTTGATGGCGCCGAGAAAGGCGACCGGCCAATCGACCGTGTCGAGCATGCAGAGCAGAATGCGATCCTCGCGGCGGATGCCGCGGGCGCGGAGCATGCGGCCGAAGCAGTCCGCCCGGCGGGCGAGCTTGCCGTAGGTCAAAGATTTCCGCGGATCGACGAAGGCGATTTTCGCGGAGCGTCCGGCGTCGAGATTGCGCGTGAGGATGTCGGCGGCGAAATTGTAATCGCGCGGGGCCGTCTCCGTTGCCGCGGCCGCGGCCGGTGTCGGTTGCACGATATTCATTGTTCGCCTTTCCTCCCCAAGGGCAGTGGTTTTCGCCCACCGTTGGCCCACGTCAACGCATTATGCCGACATGGGAATTTTGCCGCAATGGCGCTGCCTTTAGCGCCAAATTGCGCTATGACGGATGCGCCCCTTTGAAAGCCATCTGTGCCGGAGTGAAGCCATGATTTTTAGCCGCGATCGCATTCTCGCCACTCATGTCGGCAGCCTGCCGCGCAACGAGGCGCTGAGCGAGCTTCTGGTGCGGCGCGAGGCCGGCGACAGCTACGACGACAAGCTGTTCGACGCCGAGATGGAAAAGGCGGTCCGGCACGTGGTTACCAAGCAGAAGGAAGCCGGCATCGACATCGGCAATGACGGCGAGCAGCAGCGCGTCGGCTTTCAGACCTATGTGCCGGCGCGCATGTCCGGCTTTGGCGGCGAATCGAAGCGGCGGCGCGGGCGCGAGTTCGAGGAATTTCCCGAACTGGTCAGCTACCTGACGCGCCGCTTTCCGAATGTGAGCCGGCAACAAAACGCCCCACAGGCGGTGGGCGAGCTGCATTATCACGACACCTCGGCGATCGAGAGCGAGATCGCGCGCTTTATGCGCATCGCCGCCGACGGCAAGCCGTTTGCCGAGTCGTTTATGACCGCGCCATCGCCCGGCATCATCGCCTCGACCATGCTCAATGCCTTTTATGACTCCAACGAAGCCTATCTCGCCGCCATCGCCCGCGAGATGCGGAATGAGTATCTGGCGATCCACAAGGCCGGGCTCGTGTTGCAGATCGACGCGCCCGATCTCGCCATGGACCGCACCATGTTCTATCGCGACGGCTCCGACGCCGATTTCGTCAAGGCGTGCGAGCTGCATGTCGCCATGATCAACCAAGGCATCGCCGGCATTCCGCCCGATCGGGTGCGGCTCCATGTCTGCTACGGCAACTGGGAAGGCCCGCACATCCACGACATCGCGCTGGAAAAAATTCTTCCCGCGCTCTACCAGGCCAAGGTCGGCGAGCTGTCGATCGAGTTCTCCAACCCGCGCCACGCCCATGAATATACCGCGCTCAAGCGCGTGCCATTCCCGAAGGACATGATCCTCGTTCCCGGCGTGGTCGAGACCACCAGCAATTTCGTCGAGCATCCGGAAGTGGTGGCGCGGCGCATCGAGGAAGCGGTGGCGGCGATCGGCGACCGCGAACGCGTCGTCGCCTCGACCGATTGCGGCTTCGGCACCTTCACCCGCCGCGAATGGGTGATCGAGCCGGCGGTATGGCTCAAGCTCAAATCGATCCGCGACGGCGCCGACATCGCCTCGGCGCGGCTGTGGGGGCGGAAGTCGGCGGCGTAGAAATACAGCGCGCCAGCGCGAATAGTTTAAGGCGTTCCCCGGACGCGGTGCAGCGCGCAAGCGATGCACGCAGATCCGGGGTCATTTGCAAACTCAGCGCCAGTACTGGGTATGCGACGATCCCGGGTCTGCAGCTCACCACTGCGTGCTGCGCTGCGCCCGGGAAACGCGTTATAGTATTCCAAGAAAAACCAGGGAGCAAACGCCATGGACGAGATCACCCGCGAGCCGACGGTCATCCGCGCCGAGGACATCAACCCGCGCTACAATTGGGGCCGCGCGCTGCCGGCGTTCGGCACCATGGGCGTCGATTTCGAGGAGCGCGTCGATTACCGGCGGCTGCACCGCTATCGGCTCGGCCGCATCAAGGCGGCGCTGGAGAATTCCGAGCTCGGCGCGCTGCTGGTCTTCGACGTCAACAATATCCGCTACATCACCTCGACCAAGATCGGCGAATGGGAGCGCGACAAGCTCTGCCGCTTCGCGCTGCTGACGCGCAGCAGCAACGACCCGATCCTGTGGGACTTCGGCTCCGCCGCCGTGCATCACAAGCTCTACGCGCCCTGGCTCAAGCCGGAGAACTGCAAGGCCGGGCTGATCGGCATGCGCGGCACCGTGGCGCCGGCCTTCGGCCTGATGGAGCGCCATGCCAAGGAGATCGCCTCGCTCCTTCGCGAGGCCGGCGTCGGCAACATGCCGGTCGGCGTCGACATCATCGAGCCGCCGATGATGTTCGAGTTGCAGAAAGCCGGCTTGAAGGTCGCCGACGGCCAGCAGGTCATGCTGGAGGCGCGCGAGGTCAAGAACATCGACGAGATCGCGCTATTGAACCGCGCCGCGGCGATGGTCGACGGCGCCTATCATCTGATCAACGAGGAGCTCAAACCCGGCATCCGCGAGAACGACATCGTCGCCAAGGTCAACGAGTTTCTCTACACCCACGGCTCCGATGACGTCGAGGCGGTCAACGCCATCTCCGGCGAGCGCTGCAACCCGCATCCGCACAATTTCACCGACCGGATGGTGCGGCCCGGCGATCAGGCGTTCTTCGACATCCTGCATTCGTTCGTCGGCTACCGCACCTGCTATTACCGCACCTTCAATGTCGGCCGCGCCACGCCGGTGCAGCACGACGCTTACAAGACGGCGCGCGAATGGGTCGACAACGCCATCGCGCTGATCAGGCCCGGCGTGACCACCGACAAGGTCTGCAGCGTGTGGCCGAAGGCGCAGGATTTCGGCTTTCCCGACGAGATGGCGGCGTTCGGGCTGCAGTTCGGCCACGGCCTCGGCCTGGCCCTGCACGAGCGCCCGATCATCTCGCGCGTGGTCTCGCTCGAGCATCCGACCGAGATCAAGGAGGGCATGGTGTTCGCGCTCGAAACCTATTGCCCGGCCAAGGACGGCTATTCCGCCGCCCGCATCGAGGAAGAGGTCGTGGTCACCGACAAAGGCTGCCGGGTGATCACGCTGTTCCCCGCCGAGGAGCTGCCGATCGCCAATCGATACTGAGCGAATGGCGAGGCGTGCGAGGCCGGGGATGAACGCGGCGGGGAAACCTGCTAATCCTTCTGCCACGGAGCCGCCCCAGCCAAGATCGAAAATCCCGGCCGCCAGCGCCGGCTGTCGCCCTACGCGAGGAACCCCAAAGAGGCCTGCATGTACGCCAATCTCGAACTTTACATCGACGGTCAGTGGCTCAACGGCGACGGCCGCCGCGGCGAGGACGTGATCAATCCGGCGACGGAAAAGCCGCTGGCGCATCTGCCGCACGCCAGCACGGCCGATCTCGATCGCGCGCTCGAAGCGGCCAAAAAGGGCTTCGCCGTTTGGCGCGCGACCTCCGCCTATGACCGGGCGAAAATCATGCGCAAGGCCGCCGATCTCATGCGCGAGCGGCATGATGCGATCAGCAAGACGCTGGTCCAGGAGCAGGGCAAGGCCTATCCGGAGGCGCGCGCCGAGGTGCTCACCTCGGCCGATATCATCGAGTGGTATGCCGAAGAAGGCCGCCGCGCCTATGGCCGCATCGTGCCGGGCCGCGGCAAGGTTCGCCAGCTCGTCATCCAGGAGCCGGTCGGCATCGTCGCCGCGTTCACGCCGTGGAATTTCCCGACGCTGACGCCGGCGCGCAAGATCGGCGGCGCGCTCGCCGCCGGCTGCTCGCTGATCCTCAAGGCCTCGGAAGAGACACCCGGCGCCTGCGTCGAGATGGTGCGCTGCTTCGCCGACGCCGGCTTGCCGGCGGGCGTGCTCAATCTCGTTTTCGGCGTGCCGGCGACGATCTCCGAGCACCTGATCGCCAAGGACGACGGTGCGCAAGATCTCATTCACCGGCTCGATCCCGGTCGGCAAGCATCTGGCGACGCTTGCCGCCAAGAAAATGAAGCGCGCCACCATGGAGCTCGGCGGCCATTCGCCGGTGGTGGTGTTCGCCGACGCCGATCCGGAAAAAGTCCGCCGACACCATCGCCGCGTTCAAGTACCGCAACGCCGGCCAGGTCTGCATCTCGCCGACGCGCTTCTATGTGCAGGAGCAGGTCTATGATCGCTTCCTGACGCGCTTCACCGAATACGCCAAGTCGCTCAAGCTCGGCGACGGCCTGGAAAAGGGCGTCGGAATGGGGCCGCTGGCCAATTCGCGGCGCATCGACGCCATGGACTCGTTCGTCAGCCGACGCCAAGCATCGCGGCGGCAAGATCGTCACCGGCGGCCAGCGCCGCGGCAATCAGGGCTATTTCTACGAGCCGACGGTGATCACCGATCTGCCCGACGACTGCAAGATCATGACGCAGGAGCCGTTCGGCCCGCTGGCGCCGATCGTCACCTTCAAGACCATGGACGAGGTGGTGGAGCGCGCCAACTCGCTGCCCTACGGGCTTGCCGCCTACGCCTTCACCAGTTCGGCGAAGACCGCCGACATGATCGGCGACGCCTTGCAGTCGGGCATGGTCGGGGTGAACTCGATCGACGTCTCGACGCCGGAGACGCCGTTCGGCGGCGTCAAGGAATCCGGTTACGGCAGCGAGGGCGGCCTCGAGGGCCTGCAGGCGTATCTGAACACGAAATTCATCTCGCAGGGGTAATCGCGGCGCGGCTTTGGGCACGCGGGATTCGGGGCGTGGATTACGTGGCGGTCGTTCTGTTTTACCTCGTTCTGGCCGTCGTCATATTTGGATTCATCTTCCGCGCCCGACTGCGCGCGTGGTGGATACGCCGCAAGCTGACATCGGCCGGCATCGCGGCCAGCGGGTTCGAGCCGCCGCTGCTCGCGACCCGGCTGTACGAGCTCAACAAAGTGTTTGAGCCGTTCGGTTCGAACGCCGCCCATCCGAGCGCGCTCCGCGTACAACCGCAATTCGTCGAGGCGGTCAATCTGCTGGCCGCTCCGGCGGTGTCGCTCGCCGTCGTCCTGCAATACGTCGAGGGCAACAGCTGGTCGCTGGCGAGCGCTGCCCTTGCGGCACTCACCCGGCGCAGCGATCGTTCGGACGGCATCGACCGGGTGCTGGTGCAGTGCCAGTACTTCGCGCCGTGGACGATGTATTTCGCGCTCGACCTGCTGTTCGAAGCCGAGCCACGCGTTGCAGTCGGCGCGCCGCTATTCGCGCCAAGGATTGGTGGATCGACAGCCGATGGATGCCGAACATCTTTCGCGATTATTTCGCGCGGTGCGCCGATCGCGGCGATGCCGCCACGTTCGGGCCGGCACTACGCGCCACGCCCAATGTGTCGCCGCACGAGACCCTTCGACGATTTCTGCGGCTTATCACCCATCCGTTCGCGGCGACGCTGAGCGAGGAGTTGGACAGCCCCGAACGTGCCAGCGGCGACGCCGAGCGCAGACGGCGAGCGTATTGTATTCGGTTGGCCGCTTTTGGGCCGATCAAGCCGGACACGACGTGCTGGTCGAGCCGGACGGCTGGCAGACATGCGTTTGCGATCGCGGCGTCGACCCTCAATCAGAACCCGCCGCGCTCGTTGCTGGTCGCCGGCGAGCCGCTGGTCGGCAAGTCCTCGTTCCTTCGCCTGTTGGCGCAGCGCCTGCGCGCCGACGCTGGAACGTCTTTGAAGCGAGCGGCGCCGATCTGCAGGCCGATCAAGTCTATATCGGCCAGCTCGAGGGCCGCATCCGCCAGGTCGTCGACGAGCTGGCGCGCGGATACAGGATGATCTGGTACATCCCCGACATCGTTCAGGTGGCGATGAGCGGACGCCATCAGGGCCAGAGCGCGACGATGCTCGATCAGATCGTGCCGGCGATCGCGGCCGGCCGTTTGGTGGTCTGGGGCGAAGCGACCCCGAAGGGGATCGCCCGGCTGATGCAGATCAAGCCGTCGCTGCGCGCGACTGTTCGAGACCATCACGATCGAGCCGTTGCCGGCGGACGAGACATTGATCCTCGCCGAGGAGCGTGCTCGACGGCCTCGCCGAAGAACAGCAATATCCGTTTCGTTGCCGACAGCGCCAAGTGGCGCTCGACACAGCGGCCCAATATCTCGGCGGCAGCGGATTGCCGGGCTCGGCGCTGTCTCATGCTCAAGCTCTCGGCGATCCGCGCCAAGGACGGCGAGGAAGGCGATCGGTCCGCAGCAAATCCTGGAGACGCTGTCGCAGCTTTCCGGCCTGCCGGTTTCGATCCTCGACACCAGAGGAACAGCTTGATCTCAAATCGGTGCGCGATTTTTTTACAGCCCGCGTGATCGGCCAGGACGAAGCCGTCGAGGCAATGGTCGGACGCATCGCCATGCTCAAGGCGGGACTAAACGATCCCAACAAGCCGATCGGCGTCTTTCTGTTCGCCGGGCCGACCGGCACCGGTAAGACCGAGCTTGCCAAGGCGATTACCGAGTTTCTGTTCGGTTCGGTCGAGCGGATGATCCGTCTCGACATGAGCGAATTCCAGACGCACGAGTCGATCGGCAAAATCCTTTCGGCGTCGGCCGACGCCGACTCGCTGATCAATCGCGTGCGCAAGCAGCCGTTTTCGGTTCTGCTGCTCGATGAATTCGAGAAATCCCACCCGATGATCTGGGACTTGTTCTTGCAGGCCTTCGACGAGGGAAGGTTGACCGACGCCGTGGGCCAGGTAGCGGATTTGCGCCATTGCCTGATCATCCTGACGTCGAACCTCGGCGCCACCGCTCATCGCAGCCTCGGACTTGGATTTGCGCCGCAGGCCGACGAGTTCAGCAAGGAACAGGTATTGCGCGCGATCGCGCAGACCTATCGGCCGGAATTCCAGAACCGGCTCGACAAGGTCATCGTGTTCCGGCCGCTGACCCGAGAATTGATGCGCGGCATTCTCAAAAAGGAGCTCGCCGCACTGCTCGACCGGCGCGGATTGAAGGATCGCACCTGGGCCATCGAGTGGGAATCGTCCGCGCTCGAGTTTCTGCTGGAAAAAGGATTCTCGCCGGAAATGGGCGCGCGGCCGCTCAAACGCGCCATCGACCAATATGTCGTCGCGCCGCTGGCGGCGATCATCGTCGAAAAGCGGTTTCCGGAAGGCGATCAGTTTCTGTTCGTGCGCAGCGACGGCGAAAGCATCCAGGTCGAATTCGTCGATCCGGATGCGGATACGGATGCGGTCGCGGATAGGGCTTTGGCGGACGGAGCATCAAGGCCGCCGCCGAGCCGATCGCGCATTCGGCGCTCGCTTCGGCAATCCTCGCGCCGCATGGGCAGCTCCGGCGAATTTCAAATGCTCCAGGCCGAATACGAGGCTATGGAGCACAGGCTCAACTCCGCCGAATGGACCGATCTCAAAGACCGGCTGATCGCCGACATGGCGTCGTCCGAATTTCTGGAGCCGGCCGGATCGGTTCGCCACGCTGGCGCGCTTCGCATTGATGGATCGCGTCAAGTCCGCGGCGGAAACCGCGAATGCGTTGCGCGGGCGGGCCGCAAGATACAGCCGGCCGCCGCGGCGATATTCGGCGGAGCTGAGCGGCCGTTTCGCGCTGCAACTGCACCTCATCAGGGAGGGCATCAAGGACGCGATCGAGAATGCTCCGATCGAGCTTGGCTTTGACGATCGATCCGGTTTTCGACGGCGGCGGGAGAGCGGTCAGGCGACACTCGCCTGGTGCCGCAATTTGGCGACGATGTATCGCGCCTGGGCGGAGAAACGCCGCATGCAGATCAGCGAATGCCCGAGGGCGACTAACGGAAAGGAAGCCCGGACACGCCGATATTGATGGTCAGCGGCTTCGGCGCTCACCGCGTTCTGGCATCGGAAGCGGGCCTTCACATCTTCGAGCCGTCGGAGAGCGCGCCGGCCGGGTTGCGGCGCGGGTGCGCGTCGCCATCGTACCGCTCGGCGACTTTCCCGCCGCCAAGGCGCGCCGGGCCATCTTGGCGGCGCTCGACGAGGCGGAGCGGCCAAATACCGTGGTGCAGGCGTTATCGCGAACAGCCGCCGCTGGTGCGCGATGCCGGCGGGAAATGGCGCACCGGCCGCCTCGATCTCGTGCTCGGCGGCGAGTTCGATTTGCTTCAGGACATTGCGTAGCCGGCGCCGCGCCGGATCAGCCGTGATCCATCAGCCCGAAATGCGGGCCGAGGTCGCGCCGCACGCGATTCATGGCGGCGCGCGCGGCGAAGGCATCGACGGCGATGCGCGCCAGCGGCGAAAGCTGCGACGGCCGCGCCATCACATTCGCGCAACATCGCCGAAACATTGGGGCGGCCATCGGGTCGCATGTCGATCAGCGCCGCCGGCGGAACCGCGCGATGCGCGGGATCGACGACGACGCGCAGCGCCGCAAAGGCGAGATTGTGCTTGGCGGCGACGCGGGCGACGACATGGGATTCCATGTCGACTGCGGCGGCGCCGGTCGCCCGATACAGCTCGCGCTTTTTTGCCGGCTCGGCGATCGGCGAATCGACGCCGACGATCGGCGCATGGATGGCGCCGCCGACCATGCCGAGAAGCTTGCGCGACCACGCCGCATCCGTCGGGCGGACGGTGTGCGTCTTCGCGAATTGAGGAAGCGACGACCCAATCGCCGGCGCGCAGATGCGAGGCGAGCCCGCCGGCGACGCCGAAGCTGATCATGCCGCGATAGCCCTGCCGAACCGCGCTGTCGGCGACCGCTTCCAATTCGCTGCCGGCGGTGCGGCAAACCACCTGCACGCCGGGTGCGGCGGCGATTTTCGCCTCGAAAGCCAAGCCCACGAAAGCGATGACCAGCCGACGGTGCGTTTCGACGGCAGCAGCATCGGCGACCCGGAGCGAGTCGTCCGCTTCAGCTACCAGTCCATCAACGAAAGTCCCCCCGGCAAAATCCAATTGGGATGCCATTAAAAGCCCAGCCCCTTGCGTCTGTTGCCCAACCTCGACTACGCCCCCAAACAGCGCGTCCTCGCAGACGTTCTCGGCGTCATTTCCGGCAAATCACCGAGTTCGACATAAGTCTATCATAATCATTCGCCAACGCCATTCTTAAAGCAAATACCGGCAATTAAAACAGTCTGCATGGCAGCCGGTCGGTAACAAGAATGGCGTTTTAGCCATGGAAATGCTTGGGTTCCATCGCGCAACCAGACAGAATGGGCAATTTGGCGCAAACCCTGATTACCGGAGCTACCGGACTCGTCGGGTCGGCGATCGCGAGGAAACTCGTGGCCGCGGGAATAAAGGTGCGCGCGCTGGTGCGTCCGCGGCAGTCCGCGCTTTCACCTTGCGGAACTCGATCTGGAGTTCGTCGAGGGCGACATGCGCGACGCCAAGTCGGTGCGGGCGGCCATGGCCGGCATCCGCCACGTATTTCATGTCGCCGCCGACTATAGGTTGTGGGCGCGCGATCCAAGCGAGATTTTCGCCGCCAACGTGGACGGCACCCGCATCGTGATGCAGGAGGCGAAAAACGCCGGCGTCGAGCGCATCGTCTACACATCGAGCGTCGCCACCATCGCGCTTGCGCGACGATGGCAGTCCGGCCGATGAATCGATCGGGCTCAAGGTCGAGGAAGGGATCGGCGCCTATAAGCGCAGCAAGATCGCCGCCGAACGGCTGGTCGAGGCGATGGTCGCGGACGACAAGCTCCCGGCGGTCATCGTCAATCCGTCGACGCCGATCGGACCGCGCGACGTGAAGCCGACGCCCACCGGGCGCATCATCGTCGAAGCGGCGCGCGGCCGGATGCCGGGATTCCTCGATACCGGCCTCAATCTCGTCCATGTCGATGACGTCGCCGACGGGCATCTCGCGGCGCTCAAGCACGGCGACATCGGCGAGCGTTATATTCTCGGCGGCGAAAACGTCCTGCTCGCCGACATGCTGGCCGACATCGCAAGCTTGGTCGGACGCCGCCCGCCGCGCTGGCGGATTCCCCGCGCCGTCGTCATCCCGGTCGCCTACGCCGCCGAGGCGACCGCCCGGCTCACCGGGACGCGCGCCGTTCACGACCTTGGACGGCATCCGCATGGCCGAGCATCGCATGTTCTTCACCGCCGCCAAGGCCGAGCGCGATCTCGGCTTTCGGCCGCGGCCTTATCGGGCGGCGCTTGAGGACGCGATCAATTGGTTCGCGCGGCGGGGTATTTGGACAGGCGCAAGCGTTAGAGCGGCGCGTCGGCATAGCCGCCGACCGCATAGCCGGATTGCCGCACGGCGGCGATGCACTCGGCATCGCAGAGCGCGGCGAATTCGTCGGCATAGCGATAGCCGGGCGCGGCGCCGGCAAAGGCGTTGGTCGTCGCGGGATGCAGATAGATTTCGACGATCCCGGCCGGCAGCCGGCGCGAGCAGCGCCGCGACGCGGGCTTTGGTCATCGCCCCCGACCACGCCAATCCGAATACCGCGTCGGCGGTGGCCAATCCGGCGCCGCGGACCCGCCCGCGCAGCCACGCGGCCCACGGCGCCACGACCCGGCCGAGGCGGCGCCGGCGTGCCTGGATCGATGGCCGCGATCGTCTGCCACGGCTCGACCGGAACGCGCAGTGCCCGCATCCGATACGACCGGCCGATGCTGATGATCGAAGCGGCAATGGCCGGATGAAGCTGGAAGTGCCGGTGCCCATTGACGTGATCGAGCGGCAATCCGGTCGCGCGATAGGCCTGGAACTGCGCGGCGATTTCTTGCGCCATCTGCCGCTTCACCGACGGATCGAAGGTCAGCTGCGCGCCATAAAGCGCAAGATCGCCGCGGAACCTGCCGCCGCGGTCGATCAGACCCGGAATTTCGCGGCGGTCGCTCACCGGCTCGCCGTCGGTCAGCACGATGTGAAGCCCGACCCGCAGGCCCGGCAACGTCCGCGCCCGCGCCACCGCGTCCGCGGCCGCAGGAGCGCCGACCATGAGGCTCGCCGCGCTCAAAATACCGCGCCGGTGCGCCGCTTCGACGGCGGCGTTGACCGGCTCACTGAGACCGAAATCGTCGGCGGTGATGATCAGTCGATTCAGTGCGCGAGCTCCCGCCGTCCGCGCAGGAACGAGAAGAACTCGACACCTTCGCGCAACCGCCGCATCATCATTTGCGGGCTGCGTACCATCTCGGCGATGATCGAAGCAATCTTCGGCGCCCGGAAGTAGAAGCGCCGGTAGAACTCCTCGACCGACTGGAAGATCTCGGTGTGGCCGAGATGCGGATAGTGCAGCGGCGCCATCTGCACCCCGCTGTCGTCGATCAGCTCGGCATGCTTGTGGTCGAGCCAGCCATGCTCGAGCGCCTGGCGATAGAGCTCGGTGCCCGGATAAGGCGCTGCCAGCGACACCTGGATGGTGTGCGGGTTGACCTCGGTGGCGAAACGGATGGTTTCCTCGATGGTCTCGCGGCTCTCGCCCGGCAGCCCGAGGATGAAGGTGCCGTGGATGGTGATGCCGAGCTCGTGGCAATCCTTGGTGAAGCGCCGCGCCACGTCGATGCGCATGCCCTTTCTGATGTTGTGCAGGATTTGCTGGTTGCCGCTCTCATAGCCGACCAGCAGGAGCCGCAAACCATTGTCGCGCATCACCTTGAGCGTCTCCCGCGGGACATTGGCCTTGGCGTTGCACGACCAGGTGATGCCGAGCTTGCCGAGCTCGCGGGCGATCGCCTCGGTGCGCGGCCGGTCGTCGGTGAAGGTGTCGTCGTCGAAAAAGAATTCCTTCACCTGCGGGAACGCCGCTTTGGCCCAGCGCATCTCGTCGATCACGTTGCCGACGCTGCGGGTGCGGTAGCGGTGGCCGCCCACGGTCTGCGGCCACAGGCAAAAGGTGCATCGCGATTTGCAGCCGCGCCCGGTATAGAGCGAAACGTAGGGATGCTTGAGGTAGCCGATGAAGTAATTCTCGATCGTCAGATCGCGTTTGTAAACCGGCGTAACGAACGGCAGTTCGTCCATATTTTCGAGGATGGCGCGCGGCGGATTGTGCCGAATGCCGCCCGTGGCCTCGCGATAGGACAATCCGGCGATGGTGCTCCAATCGCGATCGTCGGCGACTTCCTTGATGGTGAAGTCGAACTCGTTGCCGGCGACGAAATCGAGCGCCGGCGAGCTCTCCAGGCTGGCCTGCGGCTCGACCGCGACCTTGGCGCCCACAAAACCCGCCTTGATGCGGGGATTCGCCGCCTTGAGCGCCTCGACGACGCGAACATCGGACGCGAACGACGGCGTCGAGGTGTGCAGCACCGCAAGATCGTAATTCGATGCCTCGCGTACGACGTCCGCCAGCGTGAGCCCATGTGGTATGGCGTCGATGAGTTTACTGCCGGGCACGGCGGCGGCGACCTGCGCCAGCCAGGTCGGATACCAATAAGAGCGGATCTCGCGGCGGGCCTGATAGCGCGAGCCGGCGCCACCGTCGAATCCATCGAAGCACGGGGCCTGCAGACATAACGTGCGCATTCCGATCCTCGTTCGACCGTGATGCAATTCAATGGAATCGGATCACGGCCTCGATTCTTGGTTTGAGCATGATCCTGTCCGAAAACCGGTTCCCACCCCGGATCAAGTCCGGGGCAGGCTTTTTCGGGATCATGCTCTAGGGCGATCCTCTCAGGTCCTGGCCTTCGAGCAAAGTGCCGTCGGCCATGATGCGATAGTCGGCGCCCCGCCAGTGAACCGTCGCCCCGAAGAAGCTCATGACGTAAACGCCGAAAGCGATCATGTCCTGCAGCGGCATGAGCCAGTAATTTTGTCGCGGCAAGTCGAACCGCCATTCGACGCACCGGCACAACATCACGCGCGACAGCAACGCCGCGGTCACGACCAGTGAGGCGGCCTGGCTGCCCAGCAGCAGGCCAAGGAGCGCCAGCGGCCAGGTGTGGGTGATGACGGTGCAGGCATACGCCATCGGATAAATGCTCTTGATCGTGCGCGCCACCCGGATCTGCTGGCGGACGAGCTGAAGCAGGCTTGCCTCGAAGCAGCTGTGCCCGACCAGGAACGGCGCGGTCACGATGTCATAGCCTTCGGCGCGAACCGCAACGCCGATCGCATGATCGTCGGCGAGGGTGTCGGCCAGCGCGCCGAAACCGCCGATCCGGTCCAGCATCGATCGCCGCAGCGCTATCGTGGCGCCGCAGCACGGCTTCGCCAGGCCGAGACTGACCGCCATGATTGCCTGCGGCAAGAACTGCGCGTTGATGGCGAGCGCCGACAAGCGCGTCCATAACCCATCGCCGCCGATGCCGTAATAAAGACAGGTTACGACGCCGACGCCGGACGGCGCCAACAGCGCGGTGACGGTGCGCAGATAATCCGGTGTGACCACGATGTCGCTGTCGGACAGCACCAGCGTGTCGTGGCGGGCGCGCGGCATGATGTTGATCAGGTTCGACACCTTGCGATTGACGCCGTGATCGCGCGGCTCGACGATCAATTCGATCGTCGTGTCCGAGGAGCCGATATCCATGGCGCCAACCACGGCAACGGCACGCAAGTCGCGGTGCTGCGCGCCGCACAGGACCTGAACCGGGCCGGCATAATCCTGCCGGCAGAAGGCGGCGAGGCGCGTGCGAAGGCCGGGCTCGGCGTCATGCAGCGGCTTGAGCACCGTCACCGGCGGTTGTGCCGAGGGCTCGGATGGATCGTCCGTCGCAAAGCTCAGCACGCAAGCGCACAGCGCCAGGGTGAATATGCAGCCGATAATGGCGACGACCAGAAAGACGTCGCCCAGCGATCGGGCGAAAGCAATTGCGTCGGGGATACTTTCGGCCATGGTCATGACAAATCACGCTCCAAACACCGGCTCATCCAATCGGCGAAGTCTCTTTCCAGGACCCGGCGCGACAGATAGATCGGCACCCGCACGCGCGAGAGCGTGTCGGGACGGAGTGCACCGGCATTGTGCGCAAGCACGATCAGCGAAATCAGGATATTTTCGCCGAGGCGGTGCAAGCGCTCGCCGAGCGGCAATTGCTGGGGCTCGGCGATGGTTTCGAAGCCGTAATACGCCATGATGCGCGCCAATTGTCCGCTTTGCGACTGCGTCGCGGAGGGTACGTCGCCGCAGACAACGGCGACGTCGGCGAGATCGGGGCGCTCGGCAAGATAGCGGGCCAGCTCGTAAAGCGAGATGGCGATGGCGCGCTGCATCCGCCGCGCCCAGCCAATCGTGGCGCCGTCTTCCGGCATTTTCGGAATCTGCTCGTTCCAAAAATGCAGCCGCGCCAGCCGCTCGCCGACGTCGACGCGGGTGCCGTCGTTCAGCGCGAGCAACCGCCGCGCGCGGCCGATATCGAGACGGAAAATACAGGCCGGATGGCGGGAATATTCGAACACCGCCTGACGACGGCGCTGCCGTGCGTCAAACGCGGAAAGCGCCTCGGCCAGCCAAGGATGGCTATACGGCGAGGGCGACTTTCGTTCCGCGGAATCCCACACCGCCATCTAGCGGGTCTCCGCCTTCCTAAAAACCTCTCGGCCAAACTGCCCGCCCGCGAAATGGTTGCCGGCGGACTCCACAATATAGCCGAATTTCAGCCAACTTTGCGAGAGCCGAAAATCCTACACAACCCGCGGCGGTGGCTCCTGATTTGGGCAAGCATTTTGGGCAGGCCATTCACTTCGGCAAGTCGCCATAGAGCGTCGCCAGCGTGCTCTTGACCACGAGCGCCACCGGAACGGCGAGGATGACGCCCGGAATGCCGAGCACGATGCCGCCGGCCAGGAAGCAAAAAATGATCAGCACCGGGTGGACCTGCGCGGCGCGGCCCAAGGACCACCGGCCCGACGACCTGGTCGATCGAGAGCCGGAGCGCGGTCGCGTAGGCGGCATACTCGACGATGCTGATGATGCCGGTCGCGGTGCGCAGCGACACCAGCCCGGCGAGGATTGCCGCCGCCGTCGGGCCGACCACCGGCACCGTCTCGAGGATGCCGGTGAGCAGCGCCAGAAAGACGGCGTGCTTGATGCCGAGAATGACGCCGAGGCCGATATAGGCGGCGATGGTCGCATAGACGACCAGCGCCAGCACGCCGATGAAATAGCGCATCAAGACCGGGTCGAGCCGCGTCCAGATGCGCGCGACCAGAGGACGGCGATGCGGCGGCACGATCCAGAACAGCCCGCGCGCCACGCGCCTGCCGCTGACCAGAAAATAGAACAGCAGCACGATGGTCAGAAACGAGCCCATGATGAAGGCGAGGCCGTACTCGGTCAGGAGGCCAAGCTGATCAGTTTGACTGAACCAGTCGCGCAGGCGGTCGAGCGCACCCTGGGAAATGTCGTGCGCGGTCAATGTGGAGCCGAACAGGTGGATCGGCTGGCTCGCCGATCGCCTGGCTGATAAAGTTCTCGAGCATGCCCTGCAGATCGGCGGCGATCGCCCGGCCTTCGTCGAGGAGGCGTTGCCCGGCGAACATGAAGACCAGAACGGTGATGCCGAACAGCAGCAGGAACAGGGCGACCGCCAGCAGCGACGCGCGGCCAGCCGGTTCGCTTCGCCGCCCAGTCCAAACCCGGCGTGAAGATGTAGGCGATGATGCCGGCCAGCACGAAGGGCAGCAAAATCAGCTTGATGAAATAGAGAAAGATGGTGAGGACGACGGCGCCGATCATGATCGCGCGCGCTTCGCCGGCGTCGAGCGGGCCGGCGGCGCGGGCGCGTTCGATGGCCCGCTGTTCGTCGCTTCTTTCGCGGTCAGCCTTCATGAATAAATCCGGCCCTTCCAAATCACCCGGCCGCTGAGGCGGCGGCGCACGCTATCGATAGCCATCAGCGCGCCCACCGTATAGCCGAGCGGAAAGACCAGACCGTACCAGAAAGGAATGCGGAAATAGAACGTGGCCGCCAGATGCAGGCCGAGCGCCGCGCCCGAGCCGGCCAGCGCCAGCAGCAGTGCCGAAAATGCGTCTTGGTCGCCGCGCAGCCAGCCGGCGAGATCGGTCAGCGGGCACGATGAACGCCGCCCAGGCCAGGATCAGCCCGGCAATGGCCAGTGCCAATGTCGCCGCCGGGCCGCCGAGCGTATCGACGAGATTCTTGGCAAGCCCCGGCCACAGCGTCCGCCATCCGGTATACATGCGCGTCGATAGGAGATCGTCGCCGCCCATCAACAGGACCGCGCGGCCCGATTGCTTCAGGCGCCGGGCGAATTCCAGATCCTCACAAATCACCGTGCACACCGCGGCATGCCCGCCCACCGCTTCGTAGGCATCGCGGCGGACCAGCATGAATTGCCCGGTCGCCGCAACCGCGCTGCCGGAGCGCGCCTGCGACTGCCGCAGATCCTGAACGAACGACAAGACAATCAGCCCGCACGGCAGAATAAGCCGCTCGGCGAAGCTTCCCAGCTCCTGGCGCGGCATCAGCGAGAGCAGATCGAGGCGCTGCCCGGAGGACGGTATGCACCGCGCTGGACAACGCACCGCGCTGAGCCGTCACGTCGGCATCGATGAAGCACAGCCATTCGCTCGGCGGCGCCGCGGCCCGCGCGCCGATCCAGCAGGCATGGGATTTGCCGGTCCAGCGCGGCGGCAGCGGCGGGCTGTTGATCAGCGTGATCTGCGGATGCTGCCGGGCAAGCCCGCGCACGATCGCCGCGGTCGCATCGGCCGACTGATCGTCAACCACGATGATGTTGACGCGGCCGGCTGGATAGTCCTGCGCCAGCAAAGATTCCAGGCAATGCCCGATATTGGCTTCTTCGTCGCGCGCGGGAATGATGACGGTGACGCGCGGCGCGTCGCTGCCGGGGGGCGGCAATACCGGTTCAAGCCGGCGCAGACACCCGCGCTGCTGGACGGCCCGCGCGATCAACCACGCCATGATCGCGAGCCATAAGGACGAGAACAAAAGCTCCACAGCCTTACCGCCACCACGCCCCAGCCGGTTTGAGTTGGCGCTTAGCGAACCAACCGTCGGAGGCGCTTTCAGGTTCCGGCTATGTTAGCTCCGATCATCGGCGTGGTGGATGATTTATTTCGCCGGCACGACCAGCGAATAACGCTCGTCGGCGGCCAGGCATTCGGCTTCGGGAAAGCCCAATTCCTTGCGCACCATGTTGGTGCCCAGGACCAGCGAGACCATCTTGTAGAAGGCGTGGCGGCGGCTCATGCCTTCGCGGCCCATGCCGCAATCCGACGAAATCACCAGCCGCTCCGGCGGGATGTATTTCAGTGCCGCGCGGATTTGCGCCGCTACTTCGTCCGGGCTTTCCACCTGCAGGGTGTGATGATCGATGACGCCGATGGCGATCTTCTTGCCGGTGATGGTCTTGCCGATCGCTTCGAGATCGATGCCGCCGGAGCTGGCAGATTCGAAGGTGATCACGTCGGCGTCCACCTTGTTGTAGGTCTCCAGCGACGGCTTGTAGCTCTGCACCTTGGCGAACATGCGCTGCTGCGAGGGATTGCCCCAGCAGGAATGCGCCCACACCTCGGTCTTGGCGCGCAGCCCCTTCACGGTGCGGTTGAACACCTCGACCATCAGCTCGGGCGTGATCACCTTGTCCTGGATGCCGCGTGCGGCGCCAGATGGATTTGCGGCTCCTCAATCTGGATCACCGGGCAACCGGCGTCGGCGAGCTCGTTATATTCTTCGTTGAAAGCGTCGGCGATCGCGAGCATGCGCTCGGGCAGGCTCTTGTAGTATCGGTCCTGCGAGGCGAAGGCGACGATCTCCGCCGACACGGCGCCGAATTTCACCGGCCGCGTGGTGAGCCGCTGCGCTGTCTTCCATAACGTCGGTGTATTGCAGATCGCCGCGCCCAACCGGGCCGATGATGACCGGCATGACGCGCGATTCCAGATAGTCGTGCAGGATGTGGCCGCGCGGAAACCATAAGCCGCCGCGCCCGGCCGGCGTCGGCCGTGGATCGCCGCGCTCATAGCCCGACATGTGATGCGGCGGATAGCTGGTCCAGCTTTGGCCGCCGACATCGTCGTCGAAGCGGCAGTCGCCGTCGGTGACGATATCGAGGCCGGCAATCTCTTGGTCGCGCAAATAACAGCACAGCGTGTCGACATATTGCTCGCGGTAGCGGCGGCTGACCATGGCGTCGAGAAACATGCGGGTGCCGAGATTTTCGGTGTACCAGCTCGGCCGCGGCAGCGAGCCGGTGATGGTCGTCGGCAGCATGATGTCCTTGGTCGCGCGATACATTGCAATGCCTCCCAGAAGCTTTCACTGACGCAGATTTCTCGTCCGAGACGTCTCACCGTTAAGCAGCAAAAAGCCGCGGCGGCAATGGTTGCGTAACGCCCACTTCGATTGATCAATCGGTTGGGCGCTCGCCCCGACGTGGGCGGCGACGCTATTTGCTGGGCCGATGCAGATAGCTGCCGCGCGCCGCGCCGACGACGTTGCCATTGTGATAGACCAGCGCGCCGCGCAGGAACGTGCTCTTGACCCGGCCGCTGAGTTCCTGGCCTTCGAAGGGCGAATAGCCCTGCTCGGACTCGAACTCGCTGGCGTGCACGGTAAAGGTCTCGTTCGGGTCGACCAGAACGATGTCGGCATCGAAGCCGGGAGCGATATCGCCCTTGCTGAGCAGACCGAACCGCCTGGCCGGATTCCAGCTCAGCAATTCGGCCATGCGGTTGTAGGACAGACCGCGCTTACTGCCTTCGCTCACCACGCCGGAGAGCAGATATTCGGTGCCGCCGAAGCCGGACTTGGCGAGCCAGATATTGTCCGGGTCGTCCTTCGACCATTTCTGCTCGGCCGAGCAGCAGGCGTGATCGCTGACGATCCAGTCGATCTTGCGGTCGAGCACGGCCTGCCACAGCGCCTCGACGTCCTCGCGCGGACGGATCGGCGGATTGACCTTGGCGTGCACGCGCACAGTCGCAGTCGGTGTCGAGGAGGAGATGCCCGACCGTCACTTCCCGGCGGAAGGCGATATGCGGAAACACCTGCTGCATGGTCCAGGCCGCATCCACCGCCTTGCGCGAGCTCAAATGCAGCAGGTTGATGTTCATGCAGTTGGTTTCGTTGGCGAGGTAGGAGGCGATCCAGACGGCCAGCCCTTCCGAATGCGGCGGCCGCGCCGCGCTGTAGGCGCGCAGTCCTGTCAGCTTGCCTTCGCGCTCGACCAGCGTCGTATAGGCATTGAGAATATCGGCAAGCTCGCAATGCAGGCTGACGCTGATATGGTCGGCCAGTGCCGGCCGGCGTTCGACGATGGCGCGCGCCGAGCGCATGATGAACTCGAAATGGGCGATGTCGTAGCGGTCGTCCGGGCCGAGCATCAGAAACTCGTTCTGCGACGCTGATTTGCCGTGCAGCCCATAGCCGCCATAGAACATAAAAATCTTGAACGACGTGACGCCATGCTCGATCGCGAGATACTCCATTTCGCCGAGGTGGCGCCCCTCGATCGGCGCGATGTGATAGCCGTAATCGACCCAGAAGCGGCCGTCGGAAAGCTTCAAAATCTCGGGCATGACTTCGCGATACGGACCGCCGCGGTTGAGATAGTAGGCGCCGGTGCGGATGTAATTCAGACTCGAGGTGACGCCGCCCATCGCCGCAGCCTTGCTCTCGCTGACGGCGTCGTCGTGCAGCGGCCGGTAGATGCCGACATGCATGTGCGCATCGACGCAGCCGGGAAAGGCCAGAAGCCGTCCCGCGTCGAACACCTCGTTGGTGTCCTCGGCGCGGATTTCCGGCGCGAGCCGCGCCACCTTGCCGTCCTTGATAGCGATGTCGAGCCCGTCGACGCCGGTCTGGTTGGGCCGCACCACGCGGGCATTCTTGATGACGAGATCAAACATTTTCATTCCGGCTTCTCACTTTCATCGTCGGCGGCTCGTCTCCAGCATAGCGCTTGCCGCGTTCCAGCATGTCGGGCGTGCCGATCAAGCGGTTGAGCGCATCGAAATCGAACATGCGGGCGCGGAACGGATCAGTGCTGCCGTGGGTCTTGAGCGAGGTGTAAAAATCTTCGGCCGCCTTGGCGAGCGTTCGCGCAATCGCGCCGGGAAAGATCACCAGCGCAAAGCCGAGCGCCTCAAGCTCGCTCGCCGGCACGATCGGCGTCTTGCCGCCCTCGACCATATTCGCGATCAGCGGGGCGGATTTGCCGAGCCGCGCGGCGATGCGCTCAAGCTCGTCGTGCTCGCGGGGCGCTTCGACAAACAGCATGTCGGCGCCCGCTTCGCGATAGCGCGCGGCGCGCGCCAAGGCGCGGTCGAAGCCCTCGACCGCCACCGCGTCGGTACGGGCGATGATCAGCGTCTCGGGCGAGGAGCGCGCATCCACCGCCGCTTTGATCTTGCCGGCCATCTCTTGCGATGAGATCAGCACCTTGTCGTCGAGATGGCCGCAGCGCTTGGGGAAATCCTGATCCTCGATCTGGATGGCATTGGCGCCGGCGCGCTCCAGAAGGCGCACGGTGCGCTGCACATTGAGGGCGTTGCCATAGCCGGTATCGGCGTCGACGATGAGATGCGCGCCGACGCGGTCGCGGATCAGCGCGACGGTCTGCACGACCTCGCTCATGCCGACCAGGCCGATATCCGGACGGCCGAGCCGCGAATAAGCGATGCCGGCGCCGGATATGTACAGGGTGTCGAAGCCGGAACGCTCGGCGATGAGCGCGGTCAGCGCATCGTAGACGCCGGGTGCGATCAGAATCGGCGGGCGGGAAAGACGGGCAGATAAGGTTGTTTGCGGCATGCAAGGTCCTGAAGTTCAGAGTCCCAGATAAGTGCGTTTAAGCTCCGGATCGGCGCCGATGTCGGCGGAACGGCCCGACATGACGCATTGTCCTTCGGCGAGGATGTAAGCGCGGCCCGCCAGCTCGAGGCTTTGCACCACGTTCTGCTCGACCAGAAGCACCGCGACGCCGTCGGCGTGGATGCGCGCGATCAGCGCGAATAATTCCTCGACCAGAAGCGGCGACAGCCCGAGCGACGGCTCGTCGAGAATGAGCAGTCGCGGCTCGGCCATCAGGCCGCGGCCGATCGCGAGCATTTGCTGCTCGCCGCCCGAGAGCGTGCCGGCCCGCTGCCCGCGCCGCTGCGCCAGCCGCGGGAAGATCGCGAACACGCGGTCGCGGTTGGCGGCGCGGCGCTCGGCGCCGCGGCGGTAGCTGCCGAGATCGAGGTTTTCGCGCACCGACAGGTTCGGAAAAATACGCCGTCCTTCCGGCACGTGGATGAGCCCGCGGGCGACGATGGCCGCAGGTTTCTCGCGTTCGATAGCGAGGCCATCAAAGAGAATCGCGCCGCTCTTTGCGCGCACAATGCCGGAAATGGTGCGATTGAGCGTCGACTTGCCGACGCCGTTCGAGCCGAGCACGGCGACGATCTCGCCCGGCTCGACTTTCAGATCGATGCCGCGCAGCACGTCGCTGTCGCCATAGCCGGCGCACAGCGCACGCACGTCGAGGAGCGGCTCAGTTGACATGAGCCCCCCTGACCTTGGCGGCGGCGCCGTGGCCGAGATAGGCCTCGACGACGGCGGGATCGGCGACGACCTGCGCCGGGCTGCCTTGCGCGATGATGCGGCCCTCGGCCAGCACGAAGACATGCTCGGCGAGACTCATCACCGCCTGCATCACGTGCTCGATCATGATCACGGCGATGCCGCGCGCCGCGAGCGCGCGAATGACCGGCACGATGTCGCGGATCTCGGACGGGTTGAGGCCGGCCAGCACTTCGTCGAGCAAGAGAAGCCTCGGCTCGGTCGCCAGCGCCCGGGCAAGCTCAAGACGCTTCCGCCCCGCGACGGTCAAGCTGTGGGCGGGCTGATCGAGCCGGTCACCGAGACCGACATCGCGACCAACCTGTTCGGCAACGGCCAGCGCCGCTTGCCGGGAGCGATGCCGCAAATGCGCGCCGACCAGAATATTGTCGCGCATCGACAGGCCGGCGAACGGCTGTACGATCTGGAAGGTGCGCGCGATGCCGCGCCGGGCGAGGCGATGCGGCGGCTCGCGTGTTATATCCTCGCCGTCATAGCGGACGTGTCCGGCGCTGGGTTTGAGGAAACCGGAAATCACGGCAAACAGCGTGGTCTTGCCGGCGCCATTGGGGCCGATCAAGGCGGTGATGCGGGCGGCGGGCGCCGATAGCGAGGCGCCATCGACCGCCAACAGGCCGCCGAAGCGGCGCGACACGTGCTCGACGGCGAGAAGCGGCTCAGCCACGGGCCACCTCCTTGATCGGCGATCGCGGCGCCATCAGGCGGCGCGTCAGACGTGCGCGCGCGTCAATGAACGCGCCGACAAGTCCACGCGGCGCGAAACGAATAACCAGAATGAGCACGGCGCCGTAGATCATCAGATCAAGGCCGGGCACGTCGCCGGTCAGAAGCTTGGCCCCCTCGCCGAGCGACTTGACCACCAGCGCGCCGACCAGCGCCCCGAACACGGTGCCGACGCCGCCGATAATGGGCGTCAGCAGCGCTTCGATCGAAATCCAGGTGCCGTAGGCGATGCCCGAGAATCGATAAAGAGGAAATATTGGACGTAGAAGCAGCCCGCGGCGGCAGTGATCGCGGCGGACAGCACCATGGCGCCGAGCTTGACCGCGAACGCGTCGACACCGAGCGCCATGGCGGCGTCCTCGTTCTCGCGCACGGCGATCAGCCAGGCGCCGAAGCGCGAGCGCTCGAGCATTTGCGCGATGACCAGCGAAACTGCAACGAGCGCGAGGATCACAAGGTAGAAGATCGCCCGGCTCTGGAATTGAAACGATTGCGCCCGCAGGTCGAGCTTAACGAGGAGGCCGACGCCGGCGCCAGTGATCGGCACCACACTGGCGAGGATGCGCAGCACCTCGGCGAAGGCGAGCGTCACCAGCGCGAAATATGAGCTGCGCAGGCCGGCGCGAAATGCCAGCGCTCCGATGACGGCGCCAACCGCAGCGCCGGCGGCAATGCCGGCGGCAAAGCCGATCCAGGCATTGACGCCATAATGCACCTGCAGGATCGCGATCGTGTAGGCACCGGTACCGAAGAAGGCGGCATGGCCAAAGGAATATTGCCCGCCATAGCCGCCGAGGATGTTCCAGCCCTGCCCGACGAGCGCGATCATCAGCGTCACCACCAGGAAATTAAGCACGACATTCGAGTGGACCAAGAGCGGCACGGCGGCCAGCGCCGCGATTACGAGGGCGATGGGCGCAAATCGCTTCATGCGCTGGCTCCGAACAGGCCGCGCGGACGAAGCAGCAGCACCACGATGAAGATCAGAAAAATGCCAAGCTGGCCGAGCAACTCGCCGAAGTAAAAGCCGGCGAGGCTTTCAACGACGCCGATGAGGAGGCCGCCGATCAGCGCGCCCGGCACCGAGCCCATGCCGCCAAGCACGACGATGGTGAAGGCGACGAGGACGAAGGCGTCACCGGCCTTTGGGTTGGCGTAGTAGGTCGGAATCAGCAGGCAGGCGGCGATGCCGACGCAGGCGGTGCCGAGGCCGAACGTCGTCGCATAGATGTGCGCCACATCGATGCCGGCTAGCTCGGCGCCGAGCTTTTCCTTGGCCACGGCGCGGATCGCCTTGCCGGTATCGGTCAGCGCCATGATCAGCCACAGCACGAGCGCGACGACGAACACCGCCACAAAGGCAATCAACCGCGGCAGGGACAAAAACGTGAATCCGAAATCGATGCTCTTGAAGCCGTAGGCCAGATCGACGGTGCGCGTGTCAGCGCGAAACGCGTAAAGCAGCGCATTTTCGATCAGCACCGCCAGTCCCAGCGTCACCAGGAGCATATTGCGATCGTCGCCGTGCGAGGCCGGGCCGATGACGAAGCGCTGCAGGGCATAGCCGAGCGCGAAGAAGGCGGGCGCAATCAGGACCGCAGCCAGATAAGGATCGAGCCCAAGCTTCTGATAGGCGAAGAAGGCCGCGAACAGCGCGGCGCTCAGCAGCGCGCCATGGGCGAAATTGATGATGTGCAGCACGCCGTAGATCAGCGTCAGTCCGAGCGCCACCAGCGCATAGACGGCGCCGGTCATGAGCCCGTTGAGGACCGCCGTGATCAGGATGAGGGGCGAGACCACGTTACCTACACGAGCGCGCTTTCGTCATTGCGAGCGAAGCGAAGCAATCCAGTGCCCCACCCTGCTCCTCCCCCCGCAAGCGGGGGTAAGGAAGAGTGGATTGCTTTGTCGCTGCGCTCCTCGCAATGACGATCCATAGTCTCGTCCCTACGCCGGGATCGGAAACACCGGCTTCGCATTGGCGAACTCGGGCGGCAGGATGGCTTTGATGTCGTTGTCGAGCACCTGCGTGTTGAGTGGGCCGGCGCCCTGGTTCTGGCCGTTGACGAACTTGGTCGGCCCATAGGGCATGATCGGGCTGGAAAATGTAGAGTTCTCCAAAGCCGCGGTGATCTTGGCGCGATCGGCAGAGGCGGCACGCTCCAGCGCATCGGCCACGAGCAGCACGGCGCTGTAGTTCAGGTACAGCTCGTAGGTGAAGAACTGGCCCTTGTCCTCGACCTTCTTTTTCAGCTCCTGCGCCTTGGCGCTGTTCGGATTGAACCAGTGATTGCAATCCATGATGTATTTGGCGGCATCGGGAAAATCCTTGACGAACTTGTAGGACGATGCGGCGCCGCCGAGCACCGAATAGATGCCTTTCGGCCGCACGTGCTGCTCCTGCATGGTGCGGGCGAGCAGCACATATTCGTTATAGTAGTTGGCGGGGATGACGAGATCGGGATTTTGCGCCTTGATCTTGAGCACGACGTTGGCGAAGTCGCGCGTCGGCGTCGGGTGCGGGATCGTCTCCAGAATCTCAAATCCCTTCGGCCGGCAGCTGCGCGTTCAGAAGCTTGGCGAGGCCGGAGCCGAACAGCGAATCCTCGTGCACGATCATCACGGTCTTCGCCGGCTTGCCGGCCTGGTCGTTGATGATCGTCAGATTGTCCAGCGCGGTCTTGGCGATGACGCCGAAGCCGGGGCCGAAGCGGAACGTGTTCTTGAGCCCGCGGGTGACGATGGAATCGGCGACGCCGACATCGACCACATAAGGCAGATCGTAGCGCGCCGCGGCCTGGCTGACGGCAAGGCAGATCGAAGAGGCATAACCGCCGATGATGCACGGCCACCTCCGCCGCATTCATTTTTTCGACTTCGGCGGTGCCGCCGTCGGGCGTCGATTGCGCGTCGCCGAGTACCGGATCGATCTTGGCGCCGCCAGCGCCTTGATGCCGCCGGCGGCATTGATCTCATCGACCGCCATGGTGGCGCCGATGCGGCCCTGCTGGCCGGAATAGGACAGCGCGCCGGTGACCGGATGAAGGAGGCCGAGCTTCACACCACGCGCCCTGGGCGCGCAGAACCGACGGCATGGCGACGGCGCCGGACGCGGCGGCCGCGGCGCCCAAGGCCGTGGTGGCAAGAAACCGGCGGCGGCTGAACCGTGTGTTTGCTCCGACATGGCTTCCCTCTCTTTCGCTTTGGCGGTGCGGCGTCAGCTCACGCCGCTTTCCTCTTCCTGTTCAAATTCCCGTGCTCGGTCACGCGCGCGTTGCCGCGTCGCTGTTGCGATCGACCGGCGACCAGGCGTTGGCGTCGGTCGTCGCCCGAACGCACCAAATCCATTTCGAAGGCGTAGCGGTCCGGCCGGTAAAGCGCGTGCAGATGCTCGACGGCGCGGCCGGATTGATCGTAGACGACGCGAACGAGCTCGATCAGCGGCGATCCGGCGCGCACATCGAGCGCCTCGGCGACGTCGGGCGTGGCCAGCCCGGCGCTGATGCGCTGGCGGGCATGCTCGACTTTGACTCCGGCGCGCTCAAGAAGCTCGAGCAGCGGCCGCGCCGCCAAGTTCCTGTTTGGTGAATGTCAGCGCGATGCTTTCCGGCACGTGCGTCGTCAGATAGGAAAACGGCACGCGATCGACCGAGCGCACGCGGATCGAGCGCTGCAGCAGCTCATTCGGCCCGACGCCCAACGCTTCCGCCACCGCGCCGGTCGCCGGCACGTAGTCGAACGACAGCAGCTTGACCGCCGTGCGCCGTCCCATGTCGGCGATGTTGGCCAGCACGCCGGAAATATCCGCGGTCATCGGCGCCGGCGCCCGCCGATAGATCACGCGCGTGCCGGCGCTGCGGCGCCGCTCGATCAGCCGCTCGCGCGCCAGTTCGCCGAGCGCGCGGCGCACCGTGACCCGCGACACGCCGTAGCGGTCCGCAAGATCGTTCTCGGTCGGCAGCTTGGCGCCGAAGCCAAACGCGCCGCAGAGAATGCGGTCGCGCAGGATGAGATAGACCTGCTTTCGCCTTTGCCTCGCCGAGCCAGTCGCGCACGCTCCTACTCCCAACCGAGCGCCGCCCGCGCGGCGCCTTTACTTGGTATTCTTTAGCGTACAATATCTGCCTGCAACCTCTACAAGTCCGGCGCTCAGGGATTAGTTTTCCAGGCATGAACGAGCCGCAAACCCTTATCGACAAGCTTTGGTCGGCGCACGAAATCGCCCGCCGCGAGGACGGCGCCGCGCTGCTCTGGGTCGACCGGCATTACGTGCACGAAGGCTCGTTTCTCGCTTTCAGCCAGATGAAGGAGCGCGGACGGCCGGTGGCGGAGCCGGGGCTGACCTTCGGCATGGCCGATCATTACGTGCCGACCCGCGGGCGCGACCGCGCCATCGCCGATCCCTCGATCGCGGCGATGGTCACGACGCTCGAGGCCAACGCCGCCGCAAGCGGCATCAGCCTGTTCGGCCTCGGCGATCCGCGTCAGGGCATCGTTCACGTCGTCGGCCCGGAACAGGGACTGACGCTTGCCGGGCCTGCTGATCGTGTGCGGCGACAGCCACACCTCGACCCACGGCGCTTTCGGCGCCTACGCCTTCGGCATCGGCGCGTCCGAGGTCGCGCACGTGCTGATGACGCAGACGCTGTGGCAGAAAAAGCCGAAGCGCATGCGCGTGACGGTCGAGCGGCAAGGCGACCGCCGGCATCGGCGCCAAGGACATTGCGCTGTCCGTCATCGCGCGCATCGGCGCCGACGGGGCGCAGGGTCATGCCATCGAATTTGCCGGCAGCGCCATTGCGGCGCTGTCGATGGAAGGGCGCATGACGTTATGCAACATGTCGATCGAGGCCGGCGGACGCTGCGGCATGGTGGCGCCGGACGCGACTACATTCGCGTATCTCAAGGGTCGCCCTTATGCGCCAAGGGGCGCGGCGTTCGATCGCGCCGTCGAGGCCTGGTCGAAGCTCGGCTCCGACTCCGGCGCGGTCTTCGATCGCGAAGTCACGCTCGACGCCGCTGCCATCGCGCCGATCGTCACCTGGGGCACGACGCCGGACGATGCTTTGCCGATCGACGGCAACGTGCCCGATCCGGCGCGCGAGGACGATCCGGTGCGCGCCAAATATCTGCGCGATGCGCTCGACTATATGGGCATCGCGCCGGGCAAGAAGCTCACCGACATCGCCATCGACCGCATCTTCATCGGCTCCTGCACCAATGCGCGCATCGAGGATTTGCGCGCGGCGGCCGCGGTGCTCGCCGGCCGCGTCAGCAAAGTGCCGGGCCTGGTCTCGCCGGGCTCCTCGACGGTGAAGCGGCAGGCGGAAGAGGAAGGCCTCGACCGCATCTTCCGCGACGCCGGCCTTGAATGGGCGGAGTCCGGCTGCTCGATGTGCGTCGGCATCAACGGCGACATCGTGCCGCCCGGCGAGCGCTGCGCCTCGACCACCAACCGCAATTTCCGCGGCCGGCAGGGCCCCGGCGCGCGCACGCATCTGATGTCGCCGGCGATGGTCGCCGCCGCGGCGGTCAGCCGGACACCTCGCCGACGTGCGGCCGCTGCTCGCCGGCCGCAAAGCTGTAGGGAGTCAGCCGATGGAAAAATTCGTTCGCCTCACCGCCAAGGCCTGCCCGCTCCTGCTCGCCAATGTCAACACCGACCAGATTTTGCCGGCGCGATTTCTGAAATTGCCGCGCTCGGCCGAGCTTGGGCGCGTCCTGTTCAACGATCTGCGCCGCGACGCCGACGGCAACGAGAGACCCGACTTTCCGCTCAATCGGCCGGTTTGGCGCGACGCCAAGATCCTTGTCGCCGGCCGCAATTTCGGCGGCGGCTCGTCGCGCGAGGCCGCGGTCTATGCGCTCTACGAAGCCGGCATCCGCTGCGTGATCGCGCCGTCGTTCGGCGACATCTTCGCGCAGAACTCGGTCAAGAACGGCCTCCTCACCGCCGTCCTTTCCGAAGCCGATGTCGGCGAGCTTGGCGCCGCGATCGCCGCCGACCCGGATATGCCGGTCACCGTCGATCTCGAGCAGCAGACCATTTCGCGCGGCAATCGCAGCTTTGCCTTCACCATCGATCCGGTCAGCCGCAATCAGCTCCTCAATGGCTGGGACGACGTCGACCTGACCGAAAGCTATCGCGACCGGATTGCGGCATTCAAGGCCGCCGACCGCGATCGCCGGCCGTGGGCGCGGCCGGCTAAGCCACAGGCTAACTAACGCGCGATACGTTTGCGTCGTGTAAGCTTCGATCGCTGCTTTGCGACATCGAAGTCAGGTAGTTTTGACGCCAGTCTCGAAGCCGGAATTCGAAATTTTTTCAACGTCAGCCTGTTCGGCTCGCACGGCGCTATCGGATCGAGACTCTCGACCGGGGGGACGTGGCGTACATTCCGCAGGGCTACGGCCACTCGCGTTCCGCCCTATCTGCTCGCCGATCATTTCGGCAAGCCGCCGGCGGTGTTCGAGACGTTTCCAAAAGTGCGGGGCTTTATTGCGCCGTCGGACGGTCAAAGGAAGCGCGAAATCAAATAAGCAGCCGAAGCCGGCGCGACGCGGTCGCACCGGCCGGCTGCCAAAGCCTAACCGCGCCGCCGCAATCAGCTGTTGGCCGGCGGCAGCGGCGGCAACGGGTGAACATAGTGCCGGTGGTGCACCCGGTGACGAATGGGCGGAGGCGGAGGAACCGGCGGCAACGGCAGCGCGACGATCCGTTGCCACACTGTGCCGCGGTCGAATTGAATGGTCATGCCATCCGGCGAATAGATCGCGCCTTCGTTCCAGGCTTCCGCCCAGAAATGACCCGGATAATCGATCCAAGCTCGCGACGGCAGGCCGGCTTCGTTCACGAGGTTCAGCTGCCAGTCGGCTTGCGTGACGTAGGCCGGCGCCAACGGAGCCGCGACGCATCCCTGAACGCATTGGAATTGACCGGAAATATTGATCACCTGCGCGGACGGGCCGGTCGTACTCGCGGCAATGGCAGCCGCAGCGCCGCATAGCGCAATCAAAGTCGCTTTCATCGCCCTACTCCTCCTGAAAGACGAAAGACCGTGACGTTGGTTTGGGACATCGACAGCATTGAGCAACATGAAAACAGTGTTGTGACAAGCAAGCACCGCGGATACCCCGGCACGACTTAAGGCGTACCGAACTCACCAATAATATTATTGGAGACGTTGCAGAGTGTTCGCCGTCACAGTTTGTATCCGGCGCGACGTCGAACCTCATTCATGCCGATGATGCGCGGCGTGCCGATAATGCAGGCGCAGCAGATCGATGCCGTAGTCGTTGCCGTTCGGCGTCCGCACGATGGTGTGGACGTGGAACTTGGCTGGCTCGGCATTGGTCAAAAACACGCCGGCGTGATGGTCGAACTCGACAAAGATCACCGGGCTCTGAATGCGGTAGTAGAACGGGCTGGTTTCCGCAAAACCGCCGATCCAGCAAAAATGCGTGTCGCCAAGATGCCGCTCGATTTCGGCAAGCCGCGCCGCGAGCGGCCCCGGCGGCAGCGGCGCCACATAGGCCGCGATCAGATCGAGCAGGTCACGCCGTTGCCGCGCCGACAATTCGGACGCACGCAGCCCCTCGTACGGCACAATGCGATTGTCCTGATAGGCGCCGCCGAGATGCAGGTTGTCGGCGAAGTGCCGGCGGCCGGGCGGCAGATCGCCGCCGACCATCGAATGGGCGACGATCGCCTGGCTTTGCTGGCTCGCCGACAGCGAACGCATCAGCGCTAGCCCGGCGCGCTCCTCATCCTCGAACAGGCGGATGCCGGCGAACGGCCCGGTATCGGCGTAGTTCGGCTCGGCGCCGAGGAAGCATGGCGTCAGCACCATCTGCCGGCCGATGACAAAACAATTGAGGCTGAGATGATGGCCGAACAGTTGCCAGCCCCATGGCTCGGACTCCGAAGGCGTCCCGAACAGACAAAAGATGTAGGCCCACTCGCCGAGCACGTCCGGCCCGCCGACCAGATCGCCGAGAAAGCGATTGAGCTTCATCACGCCGCGGGTGATGTCGTAGCCCTTGCCGCTCAGGCTCGCGCGCAACACCGCCATGACGGCTTCGCGGATCGGCGCGCTCGACCTCATCGAGCCGCAGCCCGTGATGCTCGACATAGAGCTCGGTGTTTTGCCAATGCCGCCATAGCTCGGAGTCGACCGGGAAGCAGGCGGCGCTGCGCTCCGCCGGCGACAAATGACGCAGCAGCGCGTTGACGGCTTCGACCATCGCCGGGGTCGGCGCATCCTGCGGCGTCAGCGAAAACAAATTCGGCTGCATGCCGCCGGCGGTGGTTATGCCGCGAAACGGCGCCGCGGCCAGCTGCGCCCAGGTCCCGAACAAGTCCTGCGCGCGCGGATTTTTCATCCGCGCCTTCGCATGCGCGCGCGGCGTCGGGCCGGCAATGCCGCTCTGCCCCGGCGCCGGAACGAATGGCCGATAGTCGCTTTCGCTCATTTCCGGCGGAACAGCCTAGAAGCTGACGCCAAGCACCGGCAGCAGCCGCTGCAGGATGGCCCCGAGGCAAACCAGAATGACGAGCAGCTTCAACAAGTTTGCCAGCCGCCGATCGCGGACATACTTGTCGATGATCCAGAATACGATGGCGCCGACGACGACGATGATGAGGATGTGAATCAAGACCAAAATCATGATGACCCCGCGACCCTTCGACCAATGTTTGCAACTCTAGCCGAGATTTTTGCCGGAGGCGAACGACGATGTTTTTCCGTTGCGTGCGTCACACCTCGCTGCCGCGGGCAACGAGCACGCGTCGTTCGTTGACGAGCACGATCAGGAGACCGATGAGCGACGTCGCCGCCATCAACGCAAAGATCGGCAGGCTGGACGACGCATTCAGAAACCCGACGCCGGTCGAGGCGAGAGCGCCGATCCCCATTTGCAGAAAGCCGAGCAAAGCCGACGCACTGCCGATATTCTTGCTGAATGGCGCCAGCGCCATCGCCGCGGCGTTCGGATAGGCGATGCCGCAGAACGGCAGATACAGCATCAGCAAAACGACATTCGCCGCTAAGCCGTACCAGCCGGCCAGCGTGCCGACGAGAATGATCAGCATGATGATATTCTGGCAGATCACCGCGGCGCGAAAAACCTTTCGGTCCTGATGCCGCCGCGACAGCCAAATGTTCAATTGGCTGCCGCCGATGAAGCCGCAGGCGAGCGCCGCGAAAATCAGCCCATACGCGCGCGGACCGACATGGAAGGAATTGATAAAAATGATCGGCGAGCCGGTGACGTAGACGAACAATCCGGCAAACGCAAAAGCGCCGCCAATCGCGTAGGTGTGAAACTGCGGATGCCTGATGATAGCGGCAAAGCCTTCGAGGATGGCGCGCGGTTGCAGGGAGATTTCAGGGTCCGGCTGGTGGCCTTCGGGAAGCAGGAAGCCGATGACGATGCATGAGGAGGAGCGCGAACGCAGCGAGAATGACGAATATCCACGGCCAGCCGATCGTCGTCGCGACCAGCCCGCCAATCGACGGCGCGAACAGCGGCGAGACGCTGAGCACGAGCATCAGCAACGAAAGGATCTTGGCGCTCTCGCGCACCGGAAAGAAGTCTCGCACCATCGCTACGGCGCCGACCTGCGCGACACATCCGCCGAGCGCCTGCAGCAAGCGGAAGGCGATGAACATTCCGGGCGAAGGGACCGCGATGCAGCCGAGCGAAGCGACGGCGAACAGGCTTAAGCCCGCATACAGCGGCCGTTTGCGGCCGAAGCGGTCGAGCAAGGGCCCGTAGACCAATTGCCCAAGCGCCAGCCCGATGAAATAGCCGGACACCGAGAACGAAATCTGCGCCGGCGTGGTGCCGAGATCGCGCGCGATCTGCGGAAACGCCGGCAGAGTACATGTCGATCGAAAACGGACTGAGCGTGCTCAGCGCGCCAAGGACAAGAATGATGAGAAAACTCGGGGGACGAGCGCGGATCATTGTAAGTTCAATCTGTGAAGTTCGATTAGAAGTACGCCGGCGAGGCGGGGGTTTGTTACGCGGTGCCGCAACGCGTTGCTACAAGTGATTTTGCAACGTCCATGTCGGTGTCAGCGCATATCATCGCGCCGTGGCATACGGACGCCCATGCTGAGGAGTCTCTCAACGCAGTGCGTGGCCTGCCACGCGAAGCCCCGCAGGGGCGAAGGGTGGCGGAGAGGGAGGGATTCGAACCCCCGATACGGTTGCCCGTATGCCGCATTTCGAGTGCGGTGCTTTCAACCACTCAGCCACCTCTCCGCAGGACCGAGGACAGGTTGAGGGTCGCGGCGTGTATTTAGTGCATGATCCGGGAAAGGGAAAGCCGGTTTTCCGATCGCCCGGCGATCCGCTAAAGTGCCGCCGAAACCGGGGCGGCGGAGATGGTCGAAACCGATGTGCTGATTGTCGGCGGCAGCCTGGTCGGGCTTTCCGCCGCGACATTTCTCGCCTGGCATGGCGTGCCGACGCTCTCGGTCGAACGCCACCATGGCACCGCCATTCATCCCCGCGCCGGGCATTTCCATCTGCGCACCTTCGAGGCGCTGCGCTCGGTTGGGCTCGAGGATCGCGTCAAAGCGGAGTCGGAGAAGCAGTTCGATCCCGACGGCGGCATCAACGCCGTCGAGTCGCTCGCCGGCAAAGAGATCGCGACCTATATCGCCAACCTCAATGAAGGCGTCGCCGCAATCAGCCCGTCGACGCGCCTGTTCATGACTCAGCAAAGCCTGGAGCCGCTGCTTCGCGACCGCGCGGAGGAGCTCGGCGCGGCCATGCGCTATGCGACCGAGCTGGTGTCGTTCGAGCAGGACAAAGACGGCGTCACCGGTTTCATCAGAAACGTCGTCACCGGCGAGACCGACACGGTGCGCGCCAAATACATGATCGCCGCCGACGGCAACCGCAGCCCGGTCCGCGACCAGCTCGGCATCGGCACGCGCGGCCACGGCCTGCTGGCGGAGTGCATCACCATCTACTTCCACGCCGATTGCGGCGCGGCCTTGCGCGGCCGCAACCTCGGCGTGATCTACGTCTTCAATCCGGAGCTGCGCGGATTTTTCCGCCTGGTGCGGACCGGAGACTCCGGCTTCCTCGCGGTGATGACGCGCGGCGACATGTCGAGGCCCGATGCGCTCAATGTCGCCCAAGGGATCGACGAGGAGCGCTGCGTCGCGTTCGTGCGCTCCGCGACCGGCATGCCGGACGGGAAAGTCGAAGTCGAGGACATCGCGACCTGGCGCGCGGTCGCCGAAGTCGCCGAGCGTTTTACCGAGGGCCGCGTCTTCCTGGTCGGCGATGCCGCGCACGTGATGCCGCCGATGGGCGGCTTCGGCGGCAATACCGGCGTGCAGGACACGCACAATCTGGCGTGGAAGCTCGCCTTGGTGCTCAAGGGCATCGCCGGTCGCGAACTGCTCGCGACCTACAACACCGAGCGGCAGCCGATCGGCGAGCTCGCCATGCAGCAGGCCTACACGCGCTACGTCCTGCGCGTCGTTCCCGAACGCGGCAAAGAGGGCATGCAGCCGCTGGTCGACGATCTCAGCCTGGAGATCGGCTACCGCTATCGCTCGCCGGCGATCGTCGCCAGAATCCGACGGCGGGACGTCGCTCTATGAGGACCCGCGCAAATCCAAGGCGATGCCGGGCACACGCGCGCCGCACGTGGTTCTCCAGCGTGCCGGCAAGCCGATCTCGACGCTCGATCTGTTCACCCGGAATTTCTGCGTGCTGGCGGCGGCCGACGGCGGCGCCTGGTGCGACGCCGCGCGCACGGCCGCCGCCGATCTCGGGCTCGCCATCGACGCGCACCAGGTAGGTCATGGGTAGGTCATGGCGATGTCAGCGACCCAGATGGACGTTTCGCCGACGCCTATGGCTTGTCGTCTTCCGGCGCCGTCATCGTTCGGCCCGACGGCTTCGTCGCCTGGCGCGCGGTGGACGGGGCAGGCGCAAGCAAGGCGGCGATGACCGCCCTGCTCTCGTCGCTGTCTGTGCCGCCACGCGGCATGACGTGACGACGATTCGAGATCTGCAGAGCGCCGCGCGTCAGCGTGCCGGTAAAGACCGGCTTGCGCTTTTCCATGAACGCGGTGCGGCCCTCGGTATAGTCGCGGCTGGCAAAGCACGCCTCGACCATCTGCTCGACGCCGCGCCGCGTCGCGTTTGGATTCATCCTTGAGGATTTCGCCGACGGTGAATTTGACCGCCTTGATGGTGAGCGGCGCGTTGGCGCAGATCATGTCGGTGATGCTTTTCACGTAAGCCTCAAGCTCGGCTTCCGGCACGACGCGATTGACCAGTCCCATGGCGTAGGCTTCCCGCGCATCGAACTGCCGCGCGGTATAGAAAATCTCCTTGGCGAACGATTGCCCGACGATGTCGACGAGGCGCTTGAGGCCGGCATAGGCGTAGCCCAGGCCGAGCTTCGCCGCCGGAACCGCGAACGTGGAATTGTCCGAGCAAATGCGCAGGTCGCAACAGGTCGCGAGCCCGACGCCGCCGCCGATGCAATAGCCGCGGATCATGGCGATGGTCGGCTTGGGAAATTCGTAGATGCTGTTGAAGGCCGCGGCAGTCTTGACGTCGTAAGCGCGGGTCGCTTCGATCGAGGCGCGCTCGCTGGCGAATTTCGAAATATCGGCGCCCGACACGAACGCCTTGCCGCCGGCGCCGGTGAGCACGACGACGCGCACCTCGTCGTCGGCGGCGAACTTGGCGAGCGCGCCGGTGGTCGCCTCCCACATTTCGAGCGACACCGCGTTGTGCCGCTCGGGATTGTTGAAGGTCACGATGCCGACGCCCGCTTCCTTGCGCGCGAGCAGCTTGTCGGTTTGAGTCATTTGGCAGTTCCTCTTGCTCTTGCGTCATGCGCGGGCATAGCCGTTCGAAGAACGGCGTCGCTTCGCTCGCCTATGCCCCGCGCATCCATGCAGCTTCGCGGCCCCATGGATTGCCGGATCAGCGTCCGGCAATGACGATCGGGACAATCATCATACCGCCCCCGCCTCGTGCAGCGCCTTGATCTCGCGCGCGGAAAAGCCGAACTCCTTGAGCACGGCGTCGGTATGCTCGCCGAGCCGCGGCGGCGGCGCCGCGAGCCGCGACGGCGTGCGCGACAGCGACATCGGCTGGCCGACCAGCGTGAGTTTCTGCTTGCCGTTGCCGGCGACCTTCTGCGCGATGCCGAGATGCTTGACCTGCGGGTCGGCGAACACCTGGTCGATCGAGTAGATCGGTCCGCACGGCACGCCGGCCTCGTTGAAATGCTCGACCCATTCGGCGCTGGTGCGGCTTTGCAGATAACTCTCGATCTCGGCGTTGAGCGCATCGCGGTTCTTCGACCGCGCCTCGGCGGTGCGGTATTCCGGCTTAAGCGCCAGCTCCTCCGCGCCGAGCGTCCGGCAGAAGCGCTCCCACATCTTGCCGCCGGTGGTGGCGATGTTGATGTAGCCGTCGCGCGTCTTGAACGCGCCGGTCGGGATCGTGGTCGGATGATTGTTGCCGGCCTGCTGCGCCACCTCGCCGTTGACCAGGTAGCGCGAGGCCTGAAAGTCGAGCATGAAAATCTGCGCCTGCAGCAGCGAGGTCTCGATCGCCTGACCCTTGCCGGATTGGTCGCGCTCCAGAAGCGCCACCAGAATGCCGAGCGCCGCGAACAGGCCGGCGGTGAGATCGGCGACCGGGATGCCGACGCGGACCGGCCCATGCCCGGGCAATCCGGTGATCGACATCAGCCCGCCCATGCCCTGGGCGATCTGATCGAAGCCCGGCCGGTCGACATACGGCCCGTCCTGGCCGAAGCCGGAAATGCTCGCATAGACCAGGCGCGGATTGATCTTGCGCAGCGTCTGATAATCGATGCCGAGCCGCTTTTTCACATTGGGGCGGAAATTCTCGATCAGCACATCGGATTTCTTGACCAGCCGCTTGAAGGCGGCCAGCCCTTCCGGCGCCTTGAGGTTGAGCGTCATGCTGCGCTTGTTGCGATGCAGGTTCTGAAAGTCCGAGCCATCGCGCGGGCCGCCCATCGGCTCGTCGGAGTCCGGCGGCGCTTCGATTTTAATGACATTGGCGCCCCAGTCGGCGAGCTGGCGGGCGCAGGTCGGCCCGGCGCGAACCCGCGTCAGATCCAGCACCGTGAAACGCGCAAGCGCCTTCGAGGCGCGGGGAAACGGCACTGCCTGCTGCTCCTTTAGTTCTAGTTCGGTTCCAGCCGGCCAAATAGCCGCGAAGCGGCCAGAACTTCGTCGATCCTTTAGATGTTGTCTACCGGTTCGCGGCATTTGCTCCGGCCGCGTCATCACGCGCCGCTTACGAAAGTGTAACATGGGCAGCCATCTTTCAGGCGCTTTCACCGGACGATCATGGATGACACCGATGAAGTCGAGACTCAGTGACGGCCAGACAAGCCAGCGGCGGCGCGCTATTTCGTAGGGATCGTCGACTATGATCGATATTCGCATTGTCACCATTGCCGCCGGCATCGCGCTTATAGCCATCACCGCGACCGCGCAGGAGCATGGTGGCCGATCCGGTGCCGAACGGCAAGGTCACGGCGAACAAAGCCAGCAGGGCGGCGGCGGACCCGGCGTGCTGTCGCTGTTGCCGGGCGATTCCGTCACCGAGCACGCAATCGATACGCCGTCGGGCAAGCTCGCTTACACCGCGACCGCCGGCACCTTCTCATTGTTCGATCAATCCGGCGAGCGCTCGGCCGCGATTTTCTATACGGCCTTCGTCGCGAAATCGAACGATCCGGCGCGGCCGGTGACGTTCGTGTTCAACGGCGGGCCCGGCGCCGGCTCGGCGTTTCTCAATCTCGGCCTGGTCGGTCCGCGCCTCGCCGCGTTCGGCAACGGCTTTGACGGCGCCAACGTCCGCCTCGTGGACAATCCGGATACCTGGCTCGCCTTCACCGATCTGGTGATGATCGATCCGGTCGGCACCGGCTGGAGCCGGGCCGCCAAGCCCGACGGCGGCAGCGCCTTCTGGAGCGTGCATCGCGACGCCGAATCGCTCGCCAAGGTGATCGCGCTTTACGTCGCCAAGAACAGCCGCGTCAGCTCGCCGAAATATATCTTGGGCGAAAGCTATGGCGGCTTCCGCGCCGCCAAGGTGGCGCGGGCGCTGCAAAACAATCAGGGCATCGTCATCAGCGGCATCGCCATGGTCTCGCCGATGATCGAAGGCCAGTTCCAGTTCGGCGGCGATCATTTCGCGCTCGGCGCGGCGTTGGAATTGCCGTCGCTGGCGGCAGCCGAGCTCGAACGTAAAGGCGCTTTCAGCCCGGCGGCGCTGGCGCAAGCCGAGCGGTTCGCGCTGACCGACTATCTCACCGCACTCGCCGGCCCGCCGCTGCGCGGCGACGCGGCGCATGCGTTCTATGCGCGCGTTGCGCAGATCACCGGATTGCCGGAAGACGTGGTGGCGCGCGAGCGCGGCTTCATCCGCGACGCCTATGTCAAGAATTTGCGCGCCGGCGACCACAAGATCGTCAGCCATTATGACGCGACCTTCGCGGTCGACGATCCGCATCCGGAATCGGCGTCGGCCCGCGGGCCCGATCCGTTTCTCGACGGCTTCATCCGCGCCTATGGCAGCGCCTTTGTCGCCTACGCGCGCGACGAGCTCGGCTTCAAGACCGAGATGACCTACAACCTGCTGGCGCCGGAAATTTCCGGCAAATGGGATTGGGAAGATGGCGACGGCCACTCGCCGCCGAGCGTGGCGGACGATTTACGGCAATTGCTGGCGCTGACGCCGTCGTTCCGGCTGATGATCGCCCATGGCTATAGCGATATGGTCACGCCGTATTCGGTCTCGCGCTACGTGCTCAACCACATGCCGCCGAACGTCGAAGGCGAGCGCGCCGAGCTCAAGCTCTACCGCGGCGGTCATATGTTCTACACCGATCCGCAATCGCGGAAGGCCTTCACGACCGACGCACGGACCATGTATGCATCTCCCTGACCGGGAGACCGTCACTCCGGCGTGGGGACATCGAGGCGCGAAGATTGCGGGTAAGCGTCTGAGTAATTTGGTATTGCCGGTCATCCCGCTCCGCTGAGCATGCGGGGTCGAGCTTTGCCCGATTTGAAGCTCACGAGCTACGGCCGCGACCGCTTCATTCCGGTCCGCAAGGGCGACATCCTCGACGCCCTGATCGAACAGGGCGCGTTCATCGGCGACGGTGCGGGCGACAAATTTCGCCGGCTCTGCGAGATGCTGGCGTCGATCTATCACTACGAATATTTCGCGACGCTGGAGCGCCTGCGCAGCGACTATTACTATTTCAACCCGGCGGCTGCTTCGCATGCCGTCAGGGATCAGGCCCTGACCGAGCGCGCCTACGCCGATCTGGTGCAATCGCTCGACCGCGTGCTCAAGATCGCGAACTTTGTCGAGCTCTCGCACGCCGAGATCAGCGACGCCCACAGCCGCCGCACCGTGCTGCCGGTCGCGGTGCGCGCGCCGCTCGACGATTGCCGCGAGGTCCGGTTCTACCGGCGCGGCCATCATATCGAGGAATTCGAGACCGTTAGCTGGTTCGGCTTTCGCCGCCGCAAAATCCAGGTCGAAGTCTACGACGATGTCGTGCTGTTCGCGGCGATGAAGTCGAAAGCCGCGCTGGCGTCGCAGCGGCGGGCGCGCCGGCTCGAGCGCCGCAAGATCACGCCCGGCTCGGTGCTGCTGAAATACTTCCACAACATCGCCGCGGCGACGTTTACGCGCTGTTCCCCAATGCGCGGGTGTTGATGAGCAACGTCGACAAGTTTTTCCTCGGCGTGCCGGCGATCGCCACCGGCATTCCGATTCTCATCAATCTCTACACCACCATCACCGTGCTGTTCCTGGTGCTCGGGTTCTATCTGGGCGTCACCGCCAGCGTGCAGGACAGCGACATGAAGACGGCGCTGGCGGCGCTCTCAGGCCTGGTGGCGCTCGGCGGCTTCGTCGTCACCCAGTGGGTGCGCTATCAGCGCCAGTCGCTCAAATATCGGATGGAGCTGACCGACAACATCTACTATCGCAACATCAACAACAATGCCGGAATTTTCGATTACGTGATCGGCGCCGCCGAGGAGCAGGAATGCAAGGAGGCGTTTCTCGCCTATTATTTTCTCCACACCGCGGCGTCGCCGCTCACCGCGCACGACCTCGATGCGCGCATCGAGGACTGGCTGCAAATCGACTTTCGGCATCGACCTGGATTTCGAGGTGGTGGACGCGGTCGCCAAGCTCGAACGGCTCGGCCTGCTCAAGCGTCAGGGCGAACGGCTTTCGCGGCGCCGTTGGATGAGGCGTTCGCCAGCCTGCACGGCGTTTGGGACAAGCTTTTTCCGGCCGGCTGAAGCGCTCGACGCGACGATCGTTATTCGCCGAGATACGCCGCCTTGACCTTTTCGTCCTTGGCCAACGCCGCGGCGGTGTCGGCGCCGACGATGTGGCCGTTGTCGAGCAGATAGCCGCGATCGGCGATCGCGAGGCTCTGCTTGGCGTTCTGCTCGACCAGAAAAATGCCGACGCCGGCGTCCTTGATGCGGGCGAGCGAACGGAACAGCTCGGTGCACAACAGCGGCGCCAGCCCGAGCGACGGCTCGTCGAGCAGCAGGATGGTCGGCGCCGACATCATGGCGCGGCCGATCGCCACCATCTGGCGTTCGCCGCCGCTCATGGTGCGCACCATCTGCCTGGGGCGCTGCTTGAGCTTGGGAAACAGGCTGAGCACCCGCTCCATATTCTCCGCCTCGAGCGCGCGGGCGCGCCGCGGGTGGGCGCCGAGCACGAGATTCTCCTGCACGGTCAGGTCGGCAAAAATGCCGCGGTCCTCGGGCACCAGCGCAATGCCGGTCTCGACGATCTCGTGCGGCGGCCGCTGCGTGATGTCGGCGCCGTCCATCAGCACCGTGCCGCCTTCCATCTTGCGGGTCTGGCCGGCGATGGCGCGCAAAAAAGTGCTCTTGCCGGCGCCGTTGGCGCCGAGCATGACCACGATCTCGCCTTTCGATACCGTCGCCGAGACGTTTTCCAGCGCGCGATGGCGGCCGTAGAACACCGATACGTTGCGGGTCTCAAGCATTCTCGTCTCCGAGATAGGCCCGGATGACGTCATGGTCGGCCAGCACCTCCGCGGGCGTGCCTTCGGCGATCTTGGCGCCGCTGTTCATGACGATGCAGCGATCGCACAGGCTGCGAATGGCGTGCATGACATGCTCGACGATGATGATGGTGCAGCCTTCGACGCGCAGCTGTTCGATCAGCGCGATGCCGATCTTGAGCTCGGTCGGGTTGAGGCCGGCGAGCCATTCGTCGAGCAGGAGAATCTTCGGATCGGATGCCAGCGCGCGCGCCAGCTCGACGCGCTTCTGGTCGATATAGGTCAACGCCGAAACCGGCATATGCGGCGGCGTTGGGCAAGCCGACACGCGCCAACAGAGCGTGCGCGTAATCGTCGAGCTCCTTGCCCCATCGCCGCGCGTGACCGAACACGCCGCCGGCGGCGACGTTTTCCAGCGCCGTCATGGTCGGGAGCATGCGCACCAGCTGAAACGTGCGGGCGATGCCCTTTTTGGCGACGTTGCTGGCGCCGGTGCCGGCGATGGCATGGCCGTAGACGCTGATCTGGCCGGCACTCGGCTTGAGCGCGCCGGAGATCAGATTCATCATCGTGGTCTTGCCGGACCCGTTCGGCCCGATCAGGCCCAACACTTCCTTCTCGGCCAGCGTGAACGACATATTGTCGACGGCGACCAGGCCGCCGAAGCGCTTGGTGACGCCGGCCGCCGCCAGCGCCTCGGGTGTCGCGGGGCTAAGCATTCTGGCTCTTCTGCGGCACCGGAGCTCGGCTGCACCGGACTCTGCTGCACCGGGCTCGGCACTGGGCCAGCGGCTGGCGCCGCCCGCCTTGGCCCGGCGCTTGAGCGCATCCTCGATCAGGCCGGTGATGCCGTTCGGAATGACGTAGACGATCAGCAGGAACGAGACGCCGAGCAGCAGCGTCGTCTGATTGGGGAAGGCGATCGAGATCAGCTCCCACAACAGCACGAACGGAATGACGCCGACCAGCGGCCCCCATAGGCGATGCGTGCCGCCGAGCAGCGCCATGATCACGACCTGGAACGACACGAACGGGTTGAACGCGACGCCCGGCTCGACATAGCCCCAGCGCGGCGCCACCACCGCACCGGCGACCGAGGCGAAGGCGCTGGAAATGACGAACAGCACCACCTTGGCGCGCGCGGTGTTGATGCCGCAATGGACCGCGACCAGTTCGTCGTTGCCGATGATGCGCAGCGCAAACCCGAGCCGCGAGCGGCCGATCCACCAGCCGACCAGAAAAACCGCGGCCGCCAGCAACAATAGCTGCCAGTAGTACATCGGTTCGCTGCGGTCGATGGTGACATAGAGCCCGCTCATGGTGCCGAGGACGTGCTGCCCCCAGGTCATGAACTGGCGCACCAGTTCGGCGAGGCCGAGCGAGAAAATGACAAAATAGACGCCGGAAACGCGCAGCGTGGCCAGCCCGACGATCGCCGCCATCACCGCGCCGGCGATGCCGGAAGCGACGATCAGCAGCGGATAAGGCACGAGATCGATGCCGCCGGCGGTGATGTACATGCCGATGCCGAAGAATGCCGCCGTGGACAGCGCGATGTAGTTGGTCGGGCCGGAGAACAACAGCCACGACGTCGCAAGCGCCGTGTACATCACGATCGAGATCGCGATCTGCAGCACATAGCCGTCGGCGACCAGCGGCACGATCGCGGCGACGATCAAACAGCCCGACGCTGATCAAGCAGGTTGCGCCGCTCGGCCGCGGAAAGAACGAAGCTGCTCACGCCGTGCGCCTCCCGAACAGACCTTCCGGCCGCACCAGCAAGACGATCATGAACAGGACATAGGCCGCGGCCAGCGTCAGACCCGGATCGATCAGCGTGGCCACCGCCGTTTCGGCGAAGCCGAGGATGAAGGCCGCGACGATGGTGCCGCGAATGTCACCGACGCCGCCGAGAATGACGATGACCAACGCTTTGAGCGTGAACACCACGCCGAGCGAGACGTCGAAGGTGAGGAACATGCTGAGCAAGCCCGCCGCCGGCAGCCGTCACCGCTCCGCCCAAAGCGAAGGCCAGCGCCGACGTGCGCGCGACGTTGATCGCCACCAATCCGGAAGCCGACGGATTGACCGACACCGCACGCAACGCGAGGCCGGCCCGCGTCTTGTGCAGCCACAAGTAGAGAGCCGGTGCAGAGCACCGCTGGAGGCAGCGAAGGCGACGACGCGGTTGAGGCCGTAGCGCTCGCCGAAAATGAAAATCGGCTGCGCCAGGTACGAATAGTCGAGATATTGGCCGCCGAAAATCGCCAGCAGAATGCCGACCGATATGAAGCTGATGCCGAAGGTCGCGAGGATGCTGTCGACTTCCAGCTTGCCCTGGCTTTTGGCGCGGCGAACCAGCGGCTGGAGCAGCACCCGGTAGATCGCCCAGTTCAGGACGAAGGCGGCCGGAACAACGAGAAACAGCGCGAACAGCGGGCTTAGCTTGCGTCGAGGCGTAAAACCAAAAGGTGCAGAAGGCGCCGGCGATCAGAATCTCGCCGTTGGCGAGATTCATGATGCGGGCGACGCCGTACTGCAGCTGCAGGCCTATCGCCATCAAGGCATAGGTGCCACCAAGCAGCAGGCCGATGATGAGGATGTCCATGTCGACTGAGGTCTATGAATTACAGGTCGCTGGCGCCGTCGGCGCGGATGCCTCGGCCACAATCGGCCAGTGAGTTGAAAAGTCAATCGGCGTTACATCTCGTCCCCGGCCTTGTCAGGGCCGGGGACGATTGTCGTTACGCCGGAGCTTTGCGGCTCATCGAAAGGCGTTCAGATCGCCTTCGGAGCCCTGAGGATTCTCATCCCCAGTTGGCCTTCAGCTTGACCTGCGAAAAGTTGGTGAAGCCGAGCCCCGCCACCGCGTTGAAGAAGCCGCCCTGCCATTGGCCGACGGTATAGACCTTGTCGAGCAGCTGACCGGGCATTTCGACTTCGCCGATCAGGGTCTTGAACTTGTTCTTGCGCAGGTAGTCGGCGATCCCGGCGCGATCCATCGAGCCGGTCGATTCGATCGCCTGGGTGAGCGCCTGGAGCATCGAGTAGTAGAACGGGCTGCCCCAATAGTCGGCGTCGACGCCGGTGACTTCCTTGTGCTTCTTGTAGAACGCCCGGATTTCCGGCGAGTCGACGACGCCGCCGGCGCCGAGCACGTTCTCGGCCGCCGCGCCATTCTTCTGCGCGAAGCCCTGGAAGGCGCAGCCCACGGCGCAGTAATAGGCCTTCACGTTGAGGTCTTCGATCTTGGCCGCGTCGGCGAGACCGAACGTGTCCGGCGGATACGACCAGGCGACGAACGCGTCGGGATTGGCGGCCTTGGCGGCCTTGATCACCGGCGCATAGTCCTGCGTGCCGAGCGGGTAGGACTTGTCATACACGATCTCGAAGCCGGCTTCCTTGAACAGCGGGCGGCCGGCATTGGCGAGCTCGATGCCGAAGTCGTCGCCGACATTGACGGCGGCAACTTTGTTGCCGATCTGGCCGCCGTCCTTGAGCTTCTTGAGCACGCCGATCGCGCCCTTGGCGTAGGCCGTGGTCGAATTCTGGAACATGAAGAAGTTCGGATACTTCTTCACCAGCGCCGGGCCCTGATCGGTGACGCAGGCTTGGGTGAGCTGCGGATAATTGTACTTGGCGAAAGTCGGCGCGGTGGCGAGATTGAAGCCGGTGGCGTAAACGCCGCCGATCCAATCGGCCTTGTCGACCGTTGCCAGGCGCTCGACGGCCTTGATCGCCTCGGACGGCTGGGTGCGATCATCGTACTCGATGATCTCGACCTTGCGCTGACCGTCCTTGAGCTTGAGGCCGCCACGCTCGTTAACCTCGAGCGGCCCAAAGCTTGTACGGCGGGAAATGCGTGATCGCCGCGCCGGGCGCGAGCGGACCGGTTTTCGCACCGACCACGCCGACCTTGACGGCGGCGGCGTCGGCTCTCGCCGCCCGATAGCCGACCGATCCGGCCAGCGCCGTCGCGGCGGAATATTTCAGAAATTCGCGTCTTCGCATGAACTCCTCCCTGGGGGATGGTGAAAGGTGGGCCGGGGTTTTAGTCCCCGTGCTTGATTGGCACGCGACAATGATAGCGGTATAAATGCCGATTGCATAGGGCTCCGCACTGCGCTCCCACTCCTAAAAGATGGCATGTTGGAGTCAAAATTAACGCTGCGAGGCGCGCAGCCGTTCGGTTAACAAAAAGCCGCCCCGGTTACGCACCGGCGGATGCCCCGATTGCCGGATTAAATTCCAGTCCAACGGGGCGATGCCCATTGGGCACACAAGCCGACCAAAAAATAATCAGGGAGGATGACAATGAAATCCAGCACCGATCGCATCATCACGACGCATGCCGGCAGCCTGCCGCGGCCGCCGGAGCTGCTCAAACTCATCCGCGCCAAGCTGGCCGGTCAGCCTTACGAGGAGAACGGAGTTGAGCGCAGAAATTAAGCGCAGCGTCGAGGCGCTGACCAAACAGCAGGCAGATATCGGCCTCGACGTCATCAGCGACGGCGAAATGTCAAAACCGAGCTTTCTGGGCTACATCACCGAGCGGCTCGGTGGCGTCACCATCACCGACGAGCCATTTGGCAATCCGTGGAAAGGATCGCGCGAAAACAAATCGTTCCCGGAATACTACGCCTGGGAGGCGTCGCTCAATCTCAGCCCGGCGTCCGGCGCCAAGCGCGTCGTTTGCAATGGACCGCTGAGCTACAAGGGCCATCGGCAGGTCGCGGCCGACATCGCGACATTCAAGGCGGCGCTCGCCAAGGTGAAGGTGCGCGAGGCGTTCTTGCCGGCGATCTCGCCGTCGAACGTCGAATTCTGGATCAGGAACGAGCACTACAAGTCGGACGAGGAATATATCTTCGCGCTCGCCGACGTGCTGCACGAAGAATACAAAGCCATCGCCGATGCCGGACTGCTGCTGCAGATCGACGATCCGCGGCTGGTCACGCAGTACGTCATCGACGCCGACATGTCGCTCGAGGATTGCCGCAAATGGGCGGAGGTGCGCGTCGAAGCGCTCAATCGCGCGCTCCGCGGCATCCCGGAGGAGCAGATTCGTTTCCACACCTGCTATTCGATCGACATGGGCCCGCGCACCAATGACATGGAGCTCAAAAACATCATCGACATCATTCTGAAAATCCGCGCCGGCGCTTATTCGTTCGAAGGCGCGAACCCGCGTCACGAGCATGAATGGCGGGTATGGGGTCATGTCGATCTGCCCCAGCACAAGATTCTGATCCCCGGCGTCATCACCCATTCGACGGTGCTGGTCGAGCATCCGGAATTGGTGTGCGATCGGATATTGCGCTACGCCAGCGTGGTCGGGCGCGAACGGGTGATCGCCGGCGCCGACTGCGGCTTCGGCACTTTCGCCGGAAGCATGATGATCCACCCGACCGATCGCCTGGGCGAAGCTTGACGCGCTGGTCAAAGGCGCGCGGTTAGCCAGCGCGCAATTGTGGGGCGCCGGCGCCAAAGCCGCGTGATGAAGGAGGCGCCCGCCAGCGCGCAATCGTTGCAGATCGAATCGATCGGCGCTCTATTTTTGGCAGAGCATGATCTGATCGGAAAACCGGCTGCCCGGATCAAGTATGGGGCCGGCTTTTTTCGGATCGTGCTCTGGCGGATCAGCCGCCGCGGCCGGGGTCGAGACCGTATTTCTTGCACATCTTGCGGACGATCTCGACGTCCTTGCCGCCGGCGATGAGACCGACCACGGCGGAAGTCATCTTGCCGCCGGAGATCGTGCCCTCGACGATATAGGCTTGCCAGCCGCTATAAGACGGGAACGAGCTCTTGGCGTTGACCATGCCGCAATAGTTGATCGAGCCGTCTTCGGTGTCGGCAATCTGCGGCCAGCGGAATTGCGCCGAAGCCGGATTGATGATCGACAGGCCGACGGCCTTGCTGATGACCTGCTTCTCCTCGGGCAGGAGATCGCGGGTCTTGATGCCGCTGGCGTCCTGTATGCGGTTGAGCGCCAAGAGGTCCTGTGCCGTCGCATGCCCTGAAGAAGAGCCTGACGGCCCCGTCGCGCATCCGGCAAGCGCCAAGCCTGCGAGCGCAAAGCCGGCCGCGACTGTGGCCAATGCTCCACGCCGTATGTTTTGCGAACAGAGCGATTACCGAAAAAACGCTCCGCGTTGACTGTGACCGTGGCCGCGACCGAAAGCTTGCGATCTTCATGGACTCTGTGGACCCGCTGGTGATTGTCGTCCGCGCGTCGCCTTGACGATCTCCGGCGCGGCGATGAACCGGGCCCAAGATTGGTGCGAAGGTTGCGCACGAAGGTTACGCACGAACAAAGCCGCAAAAACCGAAGCCTTGCGTCGGCCTCGGCCCATCATCATACCGCTGAGGCGACCCCTTGAACAATTGATGCGACAGTGTGGGCGATTCGCCATGCCGCAGCCATCTGCAGCGCTTTTCGGAACGAGGCGGTGAACATTCGCGCCGGCCGAGGGCAATTTTTCGGCGCGACCGTCCGGATTTTAGCCCAGTGCGGCATATTTGCAACGCGGCGCGAGACACCTGCGGCGGGCGACCTTACGGCCTGACAACCGTTGTATTTCTGCCGGTCTTGTGAGCCCGAGGCGAAAAGTTCCCCAAAAGACGCATTCCGGTCGCTGGCCGCTCCGCAAATTGGCTTCGCGGTGTGGCTTTCATGCACTAGAGACCCGCGGCCGTCGTCTCTACGGTCGCCAGCGTCACAGGGAAAAAGACTGACATGAAGAAACTGGCTCTCGCGCTGGCCGCGGTGCTTTCTCTCCTGAGCATCGCTGGCTGCACAACCGCACCGCCGCCACCTGTGGTGTGGAAGGGCTGACGGTTGGACGACTCTGATAGCAAAGGGCCGGCGCTGGCGCCGGCCCTTTTTCTTTTTGAGCATCACGCGCGTCTTTGCGCGCTGTGCCGCGGCACGCAGCTGGCCGCACAGGCAACCCGCAGCGCCGAGCCGTGTTAAGACATAGCAGTGAGCCGGTTGGCTCTCCATCGGAGGCGCCATGCCTCGCGTCGTCGGCATCGACCATCTCGTCCTGAGCGTCGGCAATTTCGCCCGCTCGAAGGAATTCTACGACAAGCTGCTCGGCTTTCTCGGCTTCAAGCGCAAGTACGACTACGCGGACATGGCCGGCTGGAGCAACGGCAAGACGCTGTTCTGGATCGCCGCCGCCGACGCCGCGGGCAGGAAGCGGCCGTATCGCAAGGGCGACATCGGCTTCCACCATTATGCGTTCGAGCTTTCCAGCCGCAACGATGTCGACGCGCTCGGCGCTTTTCTGGAAGAGAACGACGATGCCCGTGCTCGATCCGCCCGGCGAGTATTACGGCCGCAACTATTATGCCGTTTATTTTGCCGATCCCGACGGCATGAAGCTCGAAGGCATGATCTGGGCGCCGCCTAAGCCAAAGCGCAAGCCGGCCGCAAAGCCCAAAGGCGCGCGCAAGGCGCGCAGCCGCGCCCGCTGAAATCGCACGCCTGACGATCGGCCGGATCTAACGCTAGCTCGCCGCGCGCAATGACAACGGCGAATGCGCGACCACGGTGTTGCGGCCGCGCCGCTTGGCGTCGTAAAGCGCGCGGTCCGCGGCTTCGACCAGACCGGCCGCCGTTTGATCCGGCTCGGGCACCAGCAACTCGACGCCGATGCTGATGGTGACGACGCCGCCGGCCGCGTCGGCGTGCGACATCAGAAGGTCTTCGATGGCCCGGCGCGCGTCTTCGGCAAGCGCGATCGCGCGCTCGACATCGAGACCCGGCAGCAGCAGCGCGAATTCTTCGCCGCCGTAACGGGCGACGATCACGGCGTCTTCGAGCGCGACCAGCGACAGCGTTTCGCCGACGGCGCGCAGGCAGGCATCGCCGCGCACGTGACCGTAGCGGTCGTTGAACAGCTTGAAGTGGTCGATGTCGATCATCATCAGCGCCAGCGGGTCGCGACGTTCGTCCGCCTGCCGCCACGCACGCTCGAGCTCGCGGTCAAAACCGCGACGGTTGGCGAGGCCAGTCAGGCCGTCGAGGCTCGCCAGCTCGTCGAGGTGTTGATTGGCGATCTGCAGCTCTTGCTCGCGCGCGGCGAGTTTGCGCGCCATGTCGTTGAACGCGGCCGCCAGCGGCTCGAACTCGGCCATCCACGGCCCGTTGGCGGCGCGGGCCTGCAGATCGCCGTGGCCGAAACGCGCCGCCGTTCGCACCAGCGACCGGATCGGCCGCAGGATCAGCCGCTCGCCGCCGAACCAGGCGGCCAGCAGGACCAGCGCGCCGAACAGGCCAAGCTGCGCGTAGGCGAAGCTGATCTCGCGATCGATGCCGCTATGCACCACGGATTCGTCGAGGCCGACGGCCAGTCGCGCTCCGGTCCAGGGCACCCGGGCATAGGCGATGATGCGCCGGACGCCGTCGAAGCCCTTCGTCGTGATCGTTCCCTCATCGTTGGCCAGCATCTCTCGCGTCAGTTCGTGCCCGGCGAAGCGTTTGCCGAAGAACCGGAGCTGATCGGCCGACCCGGCCAGCAGCGTGCCGCTGCTATCGATCAGGAAGACGGAGGTGCCGGCGCTCTGCGCCGCGTTCGCCGCAAGCTCGCTCAGCCAATGCAGATCGATCGACGCGATGATCACTCCGGCAACGGCGCCGCCGTCCTTCACGATCGGGAAAGTCGCCATCACTCTGGGAACGCCGCCGACCCGGCTGATCAGATAATCGCTGAGCGCAAAATCGCGCGAGCGCAAAGCATCCTGAAAATAAGGTCGATCGGACACATTCAATCCCTGCGTGGCCGGATCGCTGGCGCACTTGATCCGGCCATCGATGCCGGCGACGGCGAGCCCGCGGATCCACGGAACATTGCCGGTCAGATCCTTAAGCGTCTGGTCGCAGTCGGGCGCCTCGAACGGCATTTTGGCATAAACACGCGCCGCAACGCGGAGCAAGGCGCGGGTCGAAATCGATGACCTCGCGCTGCGCGGCGACGCCGCTGCGCGCCTGGTCAACGACTTGAGCACGGGCAAACTCAGCGCGTTCGACGCGGGCTCGTTCCAGGCCGCGAACGCGTTCGACCATCAGCGGAGCGATTGCCACAAGCGCGACGACGATCAGCCTGGCGCGGATGCTGAGGAACGGCCTGTGGCGCCGCGGCTTCGCCGCTAGCGCCTCGGGCAATGTCTTTGGCAATGTCTCCGGTAGTACGCTCGGAGACTTTGCTGTGAATGTCAGGCATTGTGCGATCCCCGCCCCTGGTTCCACAACTTAGAGGACATGCGTAAAAAGCCCCTCTGGAGTTCCATTAAAATTTGAGCGGCCGTCGCGTTGAGGAAATGGAAAGCATGACAGGGAGCAAGCGGACTGGCCGATGTGCGCGCGGAAATCACACGCGCTTGCCGCGACGCCGGCCGCGACCCGGCGACGGTGACGCTCGTTGCCGTCTCGAAAACCTTCGGCGCCGACGTCGATCGAACCGGTGATTGCCGCCGGACAGCGCGTGTTCGGCGAAAACCGGGTGCAGGAGGCCAAGACCAAATGGCCGCCGCTGGTCGCACGCTATAGCGACCTCAAATTGCATCTCGTCGGCACGCTGCAATCGAACAAGGCGCGTGAGGCGGTGGCGCTGTTCGACGCCATCCATTCGCTCGATCGGGCAAGCCTTGCCGAGGCGCTGGCGAAAGAAATCGCCCGGCAGGCGCGCAAGCCCTTGCTGTTCGTCGAGATCAATACCGGCGCCGAGCCGCAAAAAGGCGGCGTGCTGCCCGAAGACGCCGATGCGTTTCTTGGCGCATGCCGCGATCGCCATGGCCTGACGATTTCCGGACTGATGTGCATTCCGCCGGCCAATGAGCCGCCGGCGCCACATTTCGCCCTGACCGCCAAAATCGCCCGCCGCAACGGATTGGCGTTGCTCTCCATGGGAATGAGCAGCGATTTCCCGACCGCCATCGCCTTCGGCGCCACCCATGTGCGGGTCGGCACGGCCGTTTTTGGCGCAAGAACGACTAGCTAGTTATAAATCACGATTCGCGTCTTCGGGCCAAGCCGGCTGCGTCAGCATCTTGAGATCGCGCGGCTCCAGCGCGATGCATCCGGCGGTTGGCGCGAAGCCCGGCCGCGCGACGTGGACGAAGACCGCGCTGCCGCGCCCGGCGACGCGCGGGCGGGTGTTGTGATCGATCTCGACAATGATGTCGTAAAGGTGGTCCTCGCGCCAAAGCCGGTCGCCTGGTTCATTGGCCGACCGACGGAAAGCATGGTTGTAACGGCGGTCATGCGGGTCTTCGCACCACGCGTCGGCCGGGCCGATGGGACGGGCCGGCAACTGGGTCTGTGGCCGAGGCGAGCGGTCTGCCCGCCACCATAACCGCAACGGGCGAAATCGTCCGCGCGGCGTGCCGCCATCGCCTTCCCGCTTATTGGCCCTGATGCCGCCGCGACCAAGCGCGACCGGCACGACACCAAGATCCGGCGCGGAGCCAGCCTTGCGACGGCCGGCCCGGCCGACGGCTGACATGGATGGCGGCCAAAGAAATCCGCCGCATGCGCAACGCCTTGGTAGGGCGAATTCCCAACTGCCTGCTTGCTCTTGTATCCTTAAATGCTCTACTTCGCGCCAGGCGGCGCCGCAAAATCGCAAGCCTTTGCAAAGCCGAGGCAGCGTCAATTTGACGAGACGCCAAGCGGCCACGGGGATTCCGGATTGATGCCGAATACGCGTAAAATTCTGATCGTCGACGACGACGCCGAACTGCGTGACGCGCTGACCGAGCAGCTGTCGCTGCACGAGGAATTTGAAGCCGTCGCCGCCGAGAACGGCGCCAAGGGCGTGCAGGCCGCCAAGGCCGGCCAGATCGACCTCGTGATCATGGACGTCGGCCTGCCCGACATCGACGGCCGCGAAGCGGTTCGCATTCTGCGCAAGAACGGCTTCAAGGCGCCGATCATCATGCTGACCGGCCACGACACCGATTCCGACACGATCCTCGGCCTCGAATCCGGCGCCAACGATTACATCACCAAGCCGTTTCGCTTTGCCGTGTTGCTGGCGCGCATTCGCGCCCAGCTGCGCCAGCACGAGGCGAGCGAGGACGCGATTTTCGCGATCGGGCCTTATACGTTCCGGCCAAGCTCGAAGCTGCTTCTTAACCCCAAAGGCAACAAGGTCCGCCTGACCGAGAAGGAGACCTCGATCCTGCGCTACCTCTACCGCGCCGGCCAGCGGCCGGTGTCGCGGGAGACGCTGTTGCAAGAAGTGTGGGGCTACAATTCCGGCGTCACGACGCACACGCTGGAGACGCACATCTATCGGTTACGGCAAAAGATCGAGAAGGATGCCGCTGCGCCAGCCATCCTGGTCACCGAAGCGGGCGGCTACAAGCTGGTCCCGTAAATCGCGGCCATCATGACGATCGAGGACGACATCGCGTTCCTTGAGCGGATTCCAATTCTCCGCCGGCTCGGCGCGCCGGCGCTGCGCATCCTCGCCATCGGCGCCGAAGGCTATCGGGTCGAAGCAGGGTCAGGTGCTGTTCAACGCCGGCGACGTCGCCGACGGCGCCTACGCGGTCCAGCAAGGCTCGTTCACGCTGCGGCCGGAGCGCGGTGCCGAAGCCGACATCATCGCCGGGCCGGGCACGCTGCTTGGCGAATCGGCGCTGCTTGCGGAAACCATACGGCCGGCCACCGCCACCGCGCGCGAACCGTCGACGGTGCTCCGGATTTCGCGCGCGATGTTCCTGAAAATGCTCGAAGGCTATCCCGATGCCGCCCACCGGCTCGCGCGAAGTGATCGCCGCCCGCGCCGATCAGTGGGCGCGGGAGATGGAGAATGTCCGCGCCGCGCTCGCGCCGCGCACCAAGCCGAAGTAGAAGCCGCCGTTCACTCCGCCCGGCTCGCCCTCGATTGCCGCCGGTGCTCGAGCTCGAGACTGACCAGCCGCGCCAGCAGTGTCGCCGGAAACAGCTGGCCGATGACCGATTCGAGATTGGCGAGGTTGCGCGCCAACGGATGCACCGGCGTGATGTCGCCGAAGCCGGCCGTCGTCAGCGTCGTGAAGCTGAAATAGAGCAGCGCCGCTCCGGTGCCGTTTTCGCGTTCCAGGAGGCGGCAGGCCGGTGAAAGCGTGCGCCGTAAGCGTATCGAGGAGCCGATACAGGACGAAAAAGAACAGCGCGAAATTCAAATACAGGATGACCGCGCCCTGCACGCGATGCACGCTGACGCGCCCGGGGGCGAACACCGCGCCGGCGATCACCCAGCTCAACGCCACCAGTCCGAGCAGGCGGCCGCCCTCGCTCAGAAACTCGGTGAATAGCGACGGATTGATCGGCGCGCAGCGAAGACGCCGAACGGCGCCAGCACGATGGCGACGACCACCAGCGCCGAGACGACATAGCTCCGCGACGTCACCACCAGGATGGCGACCACCAGGAGCACGAACATCGCCGGCACGACGGCGCGCGGCAGCACGCCCATGCTGGAAAGCGGCATGACGAAAAAAATGAGCAAGACCTGAATGACAAGTAGCGCCGTGAGCCCGGGCTCCGCGTGTAGTTTCTGAAACGTCAGGAAAGTGCTTGTGGGCGGTCTTTGAGCGTCGAACGCATTGTCAGACGATCCGCGTCTTGTGACCCTGCCAATAGCGGTCGCGCAGCACGCGCTTATAAAGCTTGCCGGTCGGCAACCGCGGCAGCTCGGTCTCGAAATCAATCGAGCGCGGACATTTTTGCCGCGCCAGATGCGCGGCGCAGAAGGCCAGCAGCTCTTCGGTGACGTCCGGTCCCGGCGCCACGCCGGGCATGAGCTGGACGGCGGCCTTCACCTCTTCGCCGAGATCCTCGTTCGGCACGCCGAACACCGCCGCGTCGGCGACCTTCGGATGGGTGATGAGCAGGTTCTCGCATTCCTGCGGATAGATGTTGACGCCGCCGGAAATGATCATGAACGTCGCGCGATCGGTGAGATAGAGATAGCCGTCATCGTCGACATAGCCGACGTCGCCGACCGTGCTCATGGTGCCGTCGCGCGACCGCGCCTCCGCGGTCTTCGACCGGATCGTTGAAATACTCGAACGGCGTGGCGGTCTTGAACCACAGCGTGCCGGACGTTCCGGTTGGACACGGCTGCATGTCGGCATCGAGGACGTGAAGCTCGCCGAGCATGCACCTTGCCGACCGTGCCCTTGTGCGCCAGCCATTGCGCGCTGTCGCAGGCGGCAAAGCCCAATCCCTCGGTGGCTCCGTAATATTCGTGAATGATCGGCCCCCACCACGCAATCATCTCTTCCTTCACCGGCACCGGACAGGGCGCCGCCGCATGGACCGCAATCTCGAGCGAGGACAGATCGTAACGCTGCCGCACCTCCGGCGGCAACTTGAGCATGCGCGAGAACATGGTCGGCACCAGCTGGCTGTGCGTCACCTTGTAGGTCTCCACCAGCTGCAGATACCGCTCCGCGTCGAAACTCTCCATGATGATCACGGTGCTGGCGCGGTCGATCGCAAGACTGACGGCCGCCTGCGGCGCCGAATGATAAAGCGGCGCCGGCGACAGATAGATCATGCCGTCGCGGTAGCGCCAAAGCTTGTCGACAAAACCGTAAAGCGGCAGCGGCTGCGACGGCGGCTGCATCGGCAACGGCCGTAAAATCCCTTTCGGCCGGCCGGTGGTGCCGGACGAGTAGAGCATCGCCGCGCCGAGCGACTCGTCGGCAATCGGCGTTGCCGGATATGGCGCCGTCGCCTGCGTCGAGATTTTGCACGCGTCCGCCGTCGCCTTGGCCATCGACGATCAGGCAAAGCTCGATCTTCGGACAGCTCCGCAGCGCCGCCAGCGCCACGCCGCGCTTGGCCTGCGACGTGATCAGAACTTTGGATTCGCTGTTGGTGAGGACGTAAGCAAGCTCTTCGGGCGTCAGAAACGAATTGACGCAGGTGTAATAGAGACCGGCGCGCGCGCCGGCGCTGCAGCTCTCGACATAGCGCGCGTTGTTCTCCATGAAGATGGCGTAATGATCGAGCCGGCGCAGGCCCCGCGCCCGCAGCAAATGCGCCAGCCGATTGCTGCGCGCCTCGAGCTCGGCATAGGTCACCGCCTCGCCGGTCGCGGCCATGATGAAGGCCGGCTGCCCTGGGCATTTGACGAAGCCTTTGCCCGGATACATCGCCCCTCCCCTTGGGTCGTCGCTTTTATTGTTCCTTTTATAGCTCCAGCGTCGCCGTCACCGGTACGTGGTCGGAAGGCCGCTTGGCGCTCCGATAGTCCTTGGCGACCGTGATGGCGGCGACGCGGTCCGCCAGCATAGCCGATGTCCAGATATGGTCGAGACGGCGGCCCTTGTTGGATTTGGTCCAGTCGGGCGAACGATAGCTCCACCAGGTGTAAAGCCTGGTCGGCTCCGGCACGAAGCCGCGCACCGCATCGATCCAATTGCCGGCCTTTTGCACGCCAAGAAGCTTTTCGCATTCGATCGGGGTGTGCGACACGACCGACAGAAGCTGCTTGTGGCTCCAGACGTCGCATTCGAGCGGCGCCACGTTGAGATCGCCGACGATGATGGCGCGCTCGCGCGCTGCCGGCCGCAGCGTTTCGCTCGCCTGCATCTCGTCGAGGAAGGCGAGCTTGTGGGCGAATTTGGCATTGACCGCCGGGTCGGGAATATCGCCGCCGGCCGGCACATAGAGATTGTGCAGCGTGATCGGATCCTTCAGCCCGGCGCGTTCGCCAAGCACGACCGAGATATCGCGGCAGTCGCTCTTGCCGCAGAAGTCCCGGATCGTGGTCGACTCGAACGGCAGCCGCGAGAGCACGACGACGCCGTGATGGCCCTTCTGCCCGTTGAGCGCGACATGCTCGTAGCCGAGCCGCTTGAAGCGCTTGCGCGGAAAGCTGCCGTCCGGGCACTTGGTCTCCTGCAGGCACAGGATATCGGGACGGACCGCCTTAATGAATTTGGCGACGAGATCAATCCGAAAGCGCACCGAATTGATGTTCCAGGTCGTGACTGTGATTTGCATGCCGGAATGATCTGGGTGATGGGTTCTGATATGCGGCGCAAAGGCCGCGGACACAAGCCAAATCCGCCGTGCCAGCGTGGTGCGGCCAAACTTGCCGTCCTTGGTGCTTATACTGGTATGGCGGCGTCGGAGATGCGCGGCATGGACAGCGACAGGCAGCCCCGAAACAAGCGCCCGCAAGTCGTCGTCGCCGGCGCGGGCTTTGGCGGATTGCAAACGACCAAGGCCCTGGCCAAGGTCGATGTCGATGTCTCGCTGGTCGATGCTTTCAACCATCATTGCTTTCAGCCGCTCCTCTATCAGGTCGCCACCGCGGCGCTGTCGCCGGCGGATGTGGCGTGGCCGATCCGCGCGATCTTGCGCAAGCAGAAGAATGCGCGCGTGATCATGGCGCGGGTGACCGGCATCGACGTGCAAGCGCGCCTGGTCCGGACCAGCGAAATCGAGCTGCCTTACGACTATCTCGTCCTCGCCACCGGCGCGACCCACTCCTATTTCGGCCACGACGATTGGGCGCCGTTCGCGCCCGGGCTCAAGCACATCGCCGATGCGACCGAGATCAGGCGGCGCTTCCTGCTCGCCTTCGAGCGGGCGGAGGTGGTCGAAGACGACGCCGAGCGCGAACGGCTCCTCACCTTCGTCATTGTCGGCGGCGGCGCCACCGGCGTGGAAATGGCCGGCGCGATTGCCGAAGTGGCGCAGCGCACCTTGCGGCACGACTTCCGTAAGATCGATCCGCGCCGCTCGCGCATCATCTTGATCGAGGCCGGGCCGCGGCTGTTGCCGACTTTTCCGCAAGCGCTTTCGGACTATGCCACCCGCTCGCTGCAAAAGATGGGCGTCGAGGTGGAGCTCAACCGCAAGGTCATCGGCTGCGATGCGCAGGGCGTGTCGTTGGAGGGCGGCCGCATCGAAGCCGCGACCGTGATCTGGGCCGCGGGCGTCGTCGCCTCGCCGGCGGCGACTTGGATCGGCGCCGAGAACGATCGCGCCGGACGCATCAAGGTCAATGCCGATCTCAGCGTTCCCGGCCATCCGGAAATTTTCGCCATCGGCGACACGCGCCACCGTTCCCAGCAGCCGCCCGATTCCCGGCATCGCGCCGGCGGCCAAGCAGATGGGCAACTATGTCGGCAAGGTGATCGCGGCACGCGTGCGCGGCCGGCCGGCGCCGGGGCCGTTCGTCTACCACCATGTCGGCGACCTCGCCACGATCGGGCGCAAGTCCGCGGTCGTGAAGCTCGGCGTCTTTCAGCTCACCGGTTTTTTAGGTTGGCTGTTCTGGAGCGCGATCCACATCTACTTTCTGATCGGGATGCGCAACCGCTTCGTGGTCGCGCTCAATTGGCTGTGGAACTATTTGACATTCCAGCGCGGCGCCCGCCTGATCGGCAATGCGCCGCATTAAAACAGAAAGCGCGGCGCCGGAGCATCGTCATTGCAACGACGAGGGTAGCGCGGCGGCTTATTTCAGATTGCCCGAATAATTGATGACGAACAGGTTCGGATCGGGCTTTTTCTGCGAGTCGAGATTATAGACGGCGACGGTGGTATCGAGCCCCTGCGGATCGGTGACCGTCCATTGCTTGAGCTGCAGATTCTTGGCGTCGAACATGATCATCAGCCGGTTGGTGCCGACCATGACCTGCGTTTCCTCGATCACGACGGTGACGAAAGTATCGTCGGCCGACACGCTGATGACGTCAGTATCGCGTAACAGATCGATGTGGTCGGCAAGCAGATAACGCAGCGGCGTCTGCGACAACGGATAATAATCCGAGTCGTCTCCAGCGAGCGGTCGCGGACCACGACCGAGGAGCCGTCGGCGATGATGTCGATCGGGCTCGGCGGATTATATTGGAAGCGGACCTTGCCCGGCTTTTGAATCGAGAAGTTGCCGTCGACGCGGCGGCCGTCCGGGCCGATCTGCACGAAGTTGCCGACCATGGTCTGTACGCTGGACAAATAGTTGCTGACCTTGTCGAGCAGCGCCCGCTGCTTGTTGTCGAATGCGGTTGCCTGGCTCTGCGGCGCGCCTTTGCCGCCCAGCGAGAACGAGAACGGGAAAAAGCCCTTGGGCGCCGGCTCGGCGGCAGCCGGTGCCGGATTTGGCGCTTGCGGCGGCGCGGCCGGCGCCCTCTTCGGCGCGCGGCGCCGGCGTCGGCAGCGGGACATCCTCGGCGACCGCCGAAGCTGCGGCCAACACCACGCACGCCATTGCCAGCAAAAACGCCCGCGCCCCCGGTCCTGTCATCACCCTCTACCCTCTCTCCGTGCCGCGGCACGCCCCATCGCCACGGCCGATAGCTAGCAAAACGATATGGCGAATTCGCGGCTGGAGCGAGGCGCCGCTTTTAACGATCGACCGCCGCATTCTCAATACGGATCTTCGCCGGCGGCCTCGACCAGGATCTCCCGTTTGCCGGCGTGATTGGGCTGGCCGACGATGCCTTCCTGCTCCATGCGCTCCATCAACGATGCGGCGCGGTTATAGCCGATCTGCAGCCGGCGCTGGATGTAGCTGGTCGAGGCTTTGCGGTCGCGCGTCACCACCTGCACCGCCTGCTGGTAAAGGTCGCCGCCCTCCGACGCTCCCATCGCGGTCGCGTCGAAGATCGGATTGCCGTTCTCGTCCTGCGGCTCTTCGGCGGTGACGGCTTCGAGATATTGCGGCACGCCCTGCGCCTTGAGATGACGCACGACCTTTTCGACTTCTTCGTCGGAGACGAAAGGCCCGTGCACGCGGCTGATGCGTCCGCCGCCGGCCATGTAGAGCATGTCGCCCTGGCCGAGCAGCTGCTCGGCGCCCTGCTCGCCCAAAATGGTGCGGCTGTCGATCTTCGACGTCACCTGGAACGAGATGCGGGTCGGGAAATTCGCCTTGATCGTGCCGGTGATGACGTCGACCGACGGCCGCTGCGTCGCCAGGATGACATGCAGTCCGGCGGCGCGCGCCATTTGCGCCAGCCGCTGCACCGCGCCTTCGATGTCCTTGCCGGCGACCATCATCAGGTCGGCCATCTCGTCGACGATGACGACGATGTAGGGCAGCGGCTCGAGATCGAGCTCCTCCTTCTCGTAGATCGCTTCGCCGGTCTCGCGGTTATAGCCGGTATGCACGGTGCGGCTGAGCTTCTCGCCCTTGCCGTTGGCTTCGGCGACGCGGGCGTTGTAGCCGTCGATATTGCGCACGCCGAGCTTCGACATTTTCTTGTAGCGCTCCTCCATTTCGCGCACCGCCCATTTGAGCGCCACCACCGCTTTTTTCGGATCGGTGACGACCGGCGTGAGCAGATGGGGAATGCCGTCGTAAACGGAGAGCTCCAGCATCTTCGGATCGACCATGATCAGCCGGCACTGATCGGGATGCAGCCGATAGACCAGGCTGAGGATCATGGTGTTGATGGCGACCGATTTGCCCGAGCCGGTGGTGCCGGCGATGAGGAGATGCGGCATGCGCGCCAGATCGACCAGCACCGGCTCGCCGCCGATCGACTTGCCGAGGCAGAGCGGCAGCCGCGCTGCCGTGTCGGCATAGTCGCGCGAGGCGAGCAATTCGCGCAGGAAGACTTTTTCGCGGGTCGGGTTCGGCAATTCGATGCCGATGGCGTTCCGCCCCGACACCACCGCGACGCGCGCCGACAGCGCGCTCATCGAGCGGGCGATGTCGTCGGCGAGACTGATGACCCGCGACGACTTGATGCCGGGCGCCGGCTCGAGCTCGTAGAGCGTGACCACCGGCCCGGGCCGCGCATTGATGATCTCGCCGCGCACGCCGAAATCGCCGAGCACGCCTTCGAGCGCGGTGGCGTTTTCCTGCAGCATTTCGCTGGAGACCGTGGCGCGGCCGGTTTTGCTCGGCTGCGTCAGAAGTTCGAGCGGCGGCAGCGCGTAGCCGCCGCCCAAGCGGCGGGCGGGTTTTGGCGTCGCCGGCTTCGGCTTGCGCGGCGCCCGCGCCGCCGGTGCGCCGGTCAATTCGTCCTCGGCTTCTTCCTCGGTGCGCCGATCGGGCCGGCCGTCGAAACGCGGCTCGACGCGCCGCGGCGCAGCGCCGTCATTGCGCGCTGCCGCCGCCGGACGCGCGCGGCCGCGGCAACATCAGCGCAAGCCGCGTGCGGAAGCTCAGTACGGTATGCATCAGGCCGCCGAGCGAGAGCCAGCCGCCGGCATTGTCTTCGGCTTCGTCCTCCGCATCTGCCATTTCGTCGTCGTCTTCTTCTTCGACCTCTTCGTCCTCGTCCGCCGATCCGCGCCAGAGCAAGCCCGCGGCGCCGGCAAAGGTGACGAGCGTGGCGACGCCGAGGATGATGCGCGATCACCAAACGGTAAAGCCCGGCGATCGGCGCGCCGAAAAACACCGCCGGCGCCCGCAGCATGGCGTCGCCGACCACCCCGCCGAGCCCGCACGGCAGCGGCCAATGGCGTTCCGCGCGGCAGGCACGCGGCGAAGGTCGCGGCCAGCACGGCGCCAAACACCCAGAGCAGAATGCGCAAACGTTCGCGGCCGAGCGGGCGATGGCCGAGCAGCCGATAGCCCCAGATGCCGATCGGCAGCAGCAGCGCCAGCGAGCCCAAGCCCAGCAATTGCATCATCAGATCGGCGGCGATGGCGCCGGAGCCGGCCGAGCAGATTATGCACGCGCGCATCGGTGGCGTGGCTGAGCGAGGGGTCGTGCACCGACCAGGTCGCGAGCGCCAGCGCCGCCATCATGGCGATGCTCAGAAGCGCAATGCCGCCGAGTTCGCGCAACCGCCGCCGCAGCATGGCGCCGAGCTGGCCGGAGAGAAAGGCCATGCCATCGATGCTGCGGTCGATCATCGACATCGCACTGCTCTTAAGTTCCGCATGATCTTGTCCGAAAACCGGTGGCCACTTTTCGGGATCATGCTTCTGGTCGCGCATGATCTTGTCCGAAAACCGGTATCCACTTTTCGGGATCATGCGCTAACCCAACACCGCGACGAGGCGATGCAACGCCTCGGCGGTGATCTCCTTGTTCTGCACCATGGCGACGCGGATATAGTCCGCGCCGGGATTGCTGCCGTCGGCCTGCTCGCGCGCCAGATAACGGCCGGGCACGACGCGCACGCCGGCTTCGCGCCACAAAGCGAGCGTCGCCGCCTCGCTGCCGCCTTGCGCCGCGACGTCGAGCCAGAGAAAAAATCCGCCGGCCGGACGGCGATAACCGTAACGGTCGCCGACGATCTGATCGGCGAGATCGAATTTCTCGCGGTAAAGCCGCCGGTTCTCCTCGACATGCGTCTCGTCGCCATAAGCGGCGATGGCGACGCGTTGCATCGGCATCGCCACCTGCGGCGCGGCGACGTTGCGCAGCTCCAGATACGCCGCCAGGAAGCGGCGGTCGCCGGCGGCGAAGCCGACGCGCAAGCCCGGCAGGCTCGAGCGCTTGGACAGCGAATGAAACACCACGACATTGGCGAAATCCGGCGCGGCCGCGTCGAGCATCCCGGGCGGCGGCCGATCGCTGTAGATTTCGCAATAGCATTCGTCGCAGAACACCAGAAAGCCATGGCGCCGCGCCAGCGCCGCGAGCTTGGCGAGATAAGCGCGATCGGCCACCGCGCCCTGCGGATTGGACGGCGAAGCGAGATAGCAGGCGACCGTGCGCGCCAGAAGGTCTTCGCTCAGCGCATCGAGATCGGGCAAGAAACCGGACGCCGCGGTCGCCGGCAGATAGACCGGCTCGCAATCGGCGGCGATCGCGCCGGCCGAATACGCCGCATAAAACGGATTGGGAATCAGCACCGCCGGCCGGCCGGCGCGCGGCTTGACCCATCGTTTGGCCGCCAGCGCAGCAAGAAACAGGCCTTCGCGCGTGCCGCTGAGCACCAGCACTTCCGTCGCCGGATCGACCGGGCGTTCGAGCGCGTAGCGGCGATTGAGCCACTTGGCGACCGCCTCGCCGAATGCGTCGAGGCCTTTGTTCATCGGATAGCGGCCGAACTCGTCGACATGCGCGGCGATGATCGGGCCGACGAAGGGCGGAATCGGATGCTGCGGTTCGCCGACCGCCATGCTGATCGCCGGCTTGCCCGGCGGCATGTCGCCAAGAAGTTCGCGCAGCCGCACGAACGGCGAGCGCGCGTCCGGCGCGCGCACAGGCGATGAGGAATCCTGGCGGGTCATCCTATACATCATGGACAGCGGGACCGCCCGCCGCGTCAGCGACGAGATAGCATAGGTGCGGCGAGGTTAAGACCCGATTAACCATCGTCCTGGGCGGGACAATCGCCCCGGCGGCCGGCCCGTCAACGACCCGTTGATTTAAAAATACTTTTCCTCGAGGTCGACGGTCGATTCGATGCCGATGCGGTCGAAATTGGTATCGAGCCACTGGTCGGCCCGCGCCCGGCCTCTGTAGAAACAGGTTGGTCAGGTTATCGCGCCGCAGCAATGATGGTCTGGGCGGGCCGATCCCACCGCGTACGATGACTGTGAATTGGCTTATCGCGCTGACGCTGCCTTACTCGAGCGGCTCTCTGACAACTATACGCGCTTGAAGCCACGCAACGACATCGTTGAAACTCATTCGATGCTCGACAAGGTCCAAAATCATCTTTTCGGCGTCGACGTTAAGCTGCTGCGCATTTTTTCCGCGTAGTTGGTAGCCACTTCGCGTCACCAGCAATTGCAACATGAACAAGGCGGTGCGTTTATTGCCGTCAATAAAGCCGTGATTGCACGCTATAGATTGAACGAGCGCGGCGCCTTTCCGGGCGATTGAGCGATAGTAGCCGGTATAAGGCCGGGCTAATGCCGCTTCGATGGCGCCCCGATCGCGAATTCCGGCACGACCACCAAATTGTGAAAGCGCAAAGTTGTGGGCTACTAGTGCCTCTTCGAAATGAACTTTGTAATGACGTCTATTTGTCCGCAAGATTCTTCAACGCCGGCGCGAATTCAACGGCAGTCCGAGCGAAAATAGTACTGGAACTATCCCTTTGCCCTCGGTTGCTATGCTTCAAATAGTCGCGCAATGACGCCGAGCCGGTTTCCGTCAGCAGCGTCTTGAGCATCATGTCTTTGCGGCGGCCCTTCGCGAAACTCGGGCCGTACTCCTTGCGCAAGGCAGCGACTCTCGTATTCCCGTGCTTGCGCTCAATCCGCCCGCTCTTGTCACGATGACGATGATCTAAGCCAATACGACTCTTCGCCATGTCAGTCTAATCTCCCGCAACATCGTCAAAGCTCGCTGTAATCTAGACACCCACGAGCAACCGAAGCAACGGCAAACGCCCAAGAAACACTATTAAATCGACCCAAACCTTATGGCGCTCACAGTACGACTCTTGCTGCACAACGCTGCCCGCCGCACCATAAACCTCCTTCGCTCGTGAGGGCTCGTAATGCTGAACTCTTCGATCGCGGCAAGCCACAGGGATACGGTCAAACCGGCCGATGGTCCCTCGGTACGGCCCCGCGCCCGGCCCATCAACGACCCTTTGATTTAAAAATACTTTTCCTCGAGGTCGACCGTCGATTCGATGCCGATGCGGTCGAAATTGGCATCGAGCCACTGGTCGGCCCGCGCCCGGCCCTTGTCGAACAGGCTGGTCAGAAATTTCCAGTCGGCGTTCAAGCGACTCGACGCCGTGAAATCGCGGAAAATGTCTTCGGCCTCGATCACATGCACGAACGAGCGCTTGCCGCCGGGCATGATGCCTTCGTCGATCCGCCGGTTGCGCACCGCGACCGAGCGCATCTCGCGGATCAGCGCCGTGTTGAAGCTGATCTCCTGCATGCGATTCATGATCGCCGGCGACGAGGTCGGAATCTCCGGCCGATCGGCCGGCGTCAGATGCACCAGAACGATGTCAGGCGTCTCGCACTCGTAGACCAGCGGAAAGATCGCCGGATTTCCGGAATAGCCGCCGTCCCAATAATACTCGCCGTCGACCTCGACCGCCTGCATCATCAGCGGCAGGCAGGTCGAAGCCAGCACATGCTCGGCGCGAAGCTCCTTGCCGGAAAACACCTTCACCTTGGAGGTGCGCACATCGGTTGCCGACAGAAACAGCTTGATCGCGTCCTGCCGCCGGACCCGTTCGAAATCGACCAACTCCTCGAACAATTTCTTGAGCGGATTAATGTTGAACGGATTGAGCTGATAAGGCGACGCGAAGTAAGCCAGCGCCTCCATGAACACATAGCCCGGCGAATGGTCGAGGCCGCGGGTCGAGCTCATCCGGTCGATCAAAGAGGGCTGGAACACGCCGCGCGACGGCGTCTTCCGACAGCTTTTGCCAAAACGTGCGCAACGCCTTGCGCGCGCCGTCGCGGCCTCCGGCCGCCAGGCCGTCGGCGAGCACCACGGCGTTAACCGCGCCGGCGCTGCTGCGCGGTGATGCCTTCGACCGAAAGGCGCTCTTCCTCGAGCAGGCGATCGAGCACGCCCCAGGTGAAAGCACCATGCGTGCCGCCGCCTTGGAGCGCGAGGTTAACGACTTTCTGGGCGACGATTGGCGTTGCGCGGGGACCGGCGGCGCCGGAATCTTGATGGATCAATTTCATGACTGCGGAGCAAATCAACGTGTGACTGGTGATGTGTAGGTAGTGCGTCCTTACCAGCCATACAATGACAGCAGCATTTCGATTTTTTGCTGATCTCATCTTCCGAAAACGCAACGTTAAAAATTTAGGCAGTGACGCGCGCTGCCGAAGAGTGAGGCAGCGCGTTCAAAAAAATTTGACCGCAGCATGACGGAGGCGGGTTGAAATCGCTGGCTCGCAGGCCGCGTGTCACCGGCGCGTCACACGCCTCAAAAATATTTTTCGTGGAGGTCGATCGTCGATTCGACGCCGATGCGGTCGAAATTGGCGTCGAGCCATTGCTCGGCGCGCATGCGACCCATCTCGTGAAGATGCAGCAGAAAATGCCAATCGCTGTTCAGCCTGCTCGACCATGAAAAGCTCTCTGATCAAGTCCTCGGCTTCGATCAGGTGGACGAGCATGCGTTTGCCGCCGTCCATCCTGCCTTCGTCGATCAGCCTGTTGAGAAAAGCGATCGTCGCGCATTTCCCGAATCAGCGCGGTATTGAAGCTGATCTCCTGCATGCGATTCATGATCGCCGGCGAGGTGGTCGGCACGCCCGGCCGCTCCGCCGGCGTGATGTGGACCATGAGGATGTCGCGGCGTCTGCATTCGTAGACCAGCGGAAAGATCGCCGGATTGCCGGCGTAACTGCCGTCCCAATAAAATTCGCCGCCGACCTCGACCGCCTGCATCAACAGCGGCAGGCAGGTCGACGCGAGCACGTGCTCGACGCCAATGTCCTTGCCGTTGAAGATCTTCACCTTGGCGGTCTGGACATTGGTCGCGCACAGAAACAGTTTGAAGGCGGTTTGCCGGCGGACGCGCTCGAAGTTGATCGACTCCGCCAGCAGGTCCTTGAACGGATTGATAGTTGAACGGATTGATCTGATAGGGCGACGCAAAGTAGGTCAGCGGCTCGAGAAAGATGAAGCCGGGCGAATGCTCGAGGCCGTGGTCCGGATTGGCAATGTCAATCACGGACGGCGCCAAAGGCCCGCGTGCCGACAGCTCGGATACTTTTTGCCAGTAGATCCGCAGCGCCTCGCGCGCGCCCTCGCGCCCGCCGGCGGCCAAGCCGTCGGCGAGCACGACGGCGTTGACGGCGCCGGCGCTGGTTCCGGTGATGCCTTCGAACTCCAGCCGCTCTTCTTCCAGCAGGCGATCGAGCACGCCCCAGGTGAAAGCGCCGTGGCTGCCGCCGCCTTGCAGCGCCAGATTGACGATCTTCTGCCCGGCCGCGGCGGCGCGCTCAGTGCTGGTCGTATGGGTTGGTTGGTCCACGGCGTCTATCGCTGCGATGATCGACGACGCGCTGTAAATCATCACAGTTCCAATACCGGCGACGCGGCATTGTTCCCGCCGCAATAAGAATAGCAAAAGCGATATCGCAAAACGCGCGCAGGCCAGACTTAGGCGTGCGCCTTGCGCTGCGGATCGACGATGCTTTCGAGCTTGCCGAGGACGTGCATGCAGGGCAGCAGCTGCGCCAGGCTCGCATTCGGCTCGCGCTTCTCCTTGATCGCGGCGATGAATTCGCGATCCTCAAGCTCGATGCCGTCCATCGAAACGTCGACCTTCGACAGATCGATCTTGTTGTCCTTGCCGTCGACCAGATCGTCGTAATAGGCCTTGTAGGTGCCGTTGTCGCAGATGTAGCGGAAGAACGAGCCGATCGGGCCGTCATTGTTGAACGACAGCGACAGCGTCAGGATCGAGCCCGACGGCACCTTGGCGACGATGCCCATGTCCATGGCGATGCCGAGCTGCGGATGGATCGGCCCCTGCACCGCGTAGCAATCGGAGATCGTCTCGCCGGCCTGGTACTGGAACAGATCGATGGTGTGCGCCGAATGGTGCCACAGCAGATGGTCGGTCCAGCTGCGCGGCTGGCCGGCCGCGTTCATGTTCTTGCGGCGGAAGAAATAGGTCTGCACGTCCATCTGCTGGATTTTCAGCTCGCCCTTCGCAATCTTCTTGTGGATGAACTGATGGCTGGGATTGAAGCGGCGCACATGGCCGCCCATGGCGACGACGCCGGTCTCCTTGGCGATCTTCACCAGCGCCTCGGCGTCCTCGACGCTGTCGGTGACCGGGATTTCGACCAGCACATGCTTGCCGGCGCGCATCACCTGCTCGCCCTGGCGGAAATGCATCTTGGTCGGCGTGGTGAGGATCACCGCGTCGGCGCGCTTGATGCCCTCGGACAGGTCGCCGGTGTAATGCGGGATGCCGTATTTCTTCGCGACTTCCGCCGTGGCGTCCTGATTGCCGCCGACCAGCGACGTCACCTCGGCATCGGGAATGCGCTTGAGCGCGTCGAGGTGCTTCTGGCCGAACGCGCCCTGACCGGCGACGCAAATTTTCATCGGTGCCTCTTCTCTCGTTCCGTCATGGCCGCGTCAACCCGTCATTGCGAGCGAAGCGAAGCAATCCAGCCTTGCGCCGCGCACTGGATTGCTTCGTCGCTTTGACTCGCTCGTAATGACGAGTTAGCCGCGAACCCGGTGGACTTTCGCCCGCGCCGCGGCGCGCTTGTGCTTGGTGGCCGCCGGCTTGTGCTTGCCGGCCGCCTTGGCGCCACGGCCGCGGTTTTCCAGGATAATGTGTCCGACCGCGGTGTTCGACGCCGGCACGGTGTAGAAGCGGTAGACCTCGTCGACCTTGTCGTCGAGCGCGCCGCGCATGATCAGCCACATCACCATCTCGATGCCTTCGGCGCCGGCCTCGCGCATGTAATCGACATGCGGAATCTTGACGAGCTTCTGCGGGTCCTTGGACAGGTTGTCGAGGAAGGCCTTGTCCCATTTGCTGTTGATCAGGCCGGCGCGCGGGCCGCTGATCTGATGCGACAGTCCGCCGGTGCCGAAGATCACCACCCTGAGGTCTTCCGGATAGGACTCCACCGCCTTGCGGATCGCCTTGCCGAGCATGTAGCAGCGATGGCCGGTCGGCGGCGGATACATCACCACGTTGACCGCGAGCGGGATCACCGGGCACGGCCAGTGCGAATTCTTGTCGACCTTGCCGAACAGAAGATTCATCGGCACGGTCATGCCGTGATCGACTTCCATCTTGTTGCAGATGGTGAGGTCGAATTCGTCGAGGATCACCGACTGGGCGATATGCGAGGCGAGCGCCGGATAGCCCTTGACCACCGGCACCGGACGCGGGCCCCAGCCCTCGTCGGCCGGCGGAAACTCGGCGGCGCAGCCAAGCGCGAAGGTCGGGATCAGATCGACCGAGAAAGCCGAAGCGTGATCGTTATAGACGATGATGGCGACGTCGGGCTTGGTCTCGCGCATCCATTCTTGCGATTTCTCGAAGCCCGAGAACACCCGCTTCCAGTACGGCTCCTCGGTCTTGTTGTTGTCGATCGCCGCGCCGATGGCGGGCACGTGCGATGAACCAATTCCTGCGATGATCCTGGCCACGGCTCACTTCCGCTTTGCTGATTTGGATTTGGACTTCGGCTTGGCTTTGGCTTTCGGCTTGGCTTTTTGTCTTGGTCTTTGCCTTGGCGCTCGACGCTTTTTTCGCCGCCGCGCCGGCAATGAATGGCGACGGCGCGTTCTTGCCCGATCGCGAGCGATTGCCTTCGACCGAACGGCCGCCGCCGAGCATCATCTTGGCATAGTCTTCCTGCGTGTTGCCGGTCATCACTGCCGCCAGATGCTGGAAGGAATGCCCGTCGGTCGCGCCAAGCTTGGCGGTGAAGTAGATGTTGCCGCCGAGTTCGAGCATGCGATTGTAGTCGCGCTTGAGGATGGCGTCGGTCTGTTCGGGCGTCAGCCTGAACTTCTTGAGGTACTCCGCCTCGTTGGCCTTGAAGGCCTTGCGGTTGTCGTCCTTCATCAGCGACATGCAGAACATGTTGATGCCATAGCCCTCGCGGGAGCGCTCGGCATCGAACACGAACGTGCCCGGGATGTCGTCGTAAACCTGCGCTTTGCGAGCCATCCGCATCTCTCCGATCTCGGGTTCACATATATAGCGCAACAGGCTTGGCAACGTAAGTCTTGTCCCTCCGCTCGTCCCCGCGACGAGCGGGGACCCAGTGCGAACAAAGATAACAATCGGTGCACGTTTCCCGCGATTCCCGCCTTCGCGGGAATGAGCGGAGCGGGCGTCAACTCCAATAAAGCCGCATCGGATTGTCGACCAAGAGCCGCCGCTGCAGCTCGGCCGAGGCGCGCGATTTTGGGGATGTAATCGACCAGCACGCCATCGTCGGGCGCGACTTTGACGTTGGGATGCGGCCAGTCGGTGCCCCAGATGCACGCGGTCGGGGAAGCGCTCGACCAGCGCGCGGCCGAACGGCACCACGTCGTCATAGGGCGGGCCGGCGATGGTCATGCGCTCCGGGCAGGTGGCCTTGACCCAGAAATTCTTGTGCCGGTCCACGAGCCGGTGAAAGCGCTGGTTTTCCGGATGATCGACGCCCTTTCTGATGTCGGGCGTGCCCATGTGGTCGACCACGACCGCGGTCGGCAGCGCGGTAAAGAAATCCTCAAGCTCCGGCAGATCGTGCATCTCGAAATAAACCACGACGTGCCAGCCGAGCTTCGCGACCCGCGCGGCGATCCGTTCGAGCACATCGCGCGGCGTGAAATCGACCAGCCGCTTGAGGAAATTAAAGCGCACGCCGCGCACGCCGGCCTGGTCCATCCATTTCAGCTCGTCGTCGGTCACTTCTTCGCCGACAAAGGCGACGCCCTTGGCGCGGCCGGCGGCGATTCCAGCGCATCGACCATCGCGCGATTGTCCTTGGAGTGAGCACGACGCCTGGACGATGACGTTCTTGTCGAAGCCGAGAAAGTCGCGCAGCGCGAACAGCTTCTCCTTCGGCGCGTCGCACGGCGTGTATTTGCGCTCCGGCGCGAAAGGGAATTTGCTCTCCGGACCGAACACGTGGCAATGCGCATCGACCGCGCCGGGCGGCGGCTGGAATTTCGGCTTCGACGGATTGGGATGAAAAGGGACGTAGCCGGGACTCATCGGCACAGAGAAATTCTCCATTCGTCATTCCGGAAGCCGCGCAGCGGCTGTCCGGAGCATCCGTAACCGGCCAAACGATTTAGTCGGAGTATGACTGAAATTCCGTTGCGACATCATGCCGGAACAACAATCAAACTTTCTCCAGCGCCAACGACACGCCCTGCCCGACGCCGACGCACATGGTCGCGAGCGCGCGCTTGCCGCCGCGCTTTTCCAGGCCGTGCACGGCGGTCAGCGCCAGCCGCGCGCCGGACATGCCGAGCGGATGACCGAGCGCGATGGCGCCGCCGTGCGGATTGACGTAGTCGGCGTCGTCGGCGACGCCGAGCTGGCGCAGGCACGCCAGGCCCTGTGAGGCGAACGCCTCGTTGAGCTCGATCAGATCGAAGTCGCCGATCTTCAAGCCAAGCCGGTCCATCAATTTGCGGGTCGACGGCACCGGGCCGATGCCCATGATCCGCGGCGGCACCGCCGCCGACGCCATGCCGAGCACCCGCGCCCGCGCTTTCAGGCCATGCGCCTTCACCGCGGCCTCGCTGGCGAGAATGATGGCGGCGGCGCCATCGTTGACGCCCGAAGCGTTGCCGGCGGTGATGGTGCCGGGATTGCGCACGATCGGCTTGAGCTTGGTGAGATTGTCGAGCGTCGTGTCGGGCCGGATGTGCTCGTCTTTGTCGACCACGATCGGGCCGGCTTTGCCGCCGGGCGCCTGCACCGGCACGATCTCCTCGGCGAAATAGCCGGAGGCGGCCGCTTTGCCGGCGCGCTGCTGCGAGCGCAGCGCAAACGCGTCCTGGTCCTTGCGCGCCACCTGGAACTCTTCGGCGACGTTCTCGGCGGTCTCCGGCATCGAGTCGACGCCGTATTGCGCCTTGAGCACCGGATTGATGAAGCGCCAGCCGATCGTGGTGTCGTAGATCTCGGCGGTGCGCGAAAACGCTTCGCCCGCCTTGCCCATCACCATCGGCGCGCGCGTCATCGACTCGACGCCGCCGGCGATGGCGAAATCCATGTCGCCGGTCTGATCGCCCGCGCCGCGTCGCCCACCGCATTGAGCCCGGACGCGCAGAGACGATTGACCGTGATCCCGGGCACCGTGTCCGGCAATCCGGCCAGCAGCAGCGCCATGCGCGCCACGTTGCGGTTGTCTTCGCCGGCCTGGTTGGCGCAGCCGAAGAACACTTCATCGAGCTGCGACCAATCGGCCTGCGGATTGCGCTCGACCAGCGCCCGGATCGGGACCGCCGCGAGGTCGTCGGTGCGAACCTTGGCGAGCGCGCCGGCGTAGCGGCCGATGGCGGTGCGGGCCGCGTCGCAGATGAAGACCTCTCGCATGGTGCTCTCCTTGACCCGCCCGCTCGCGCTTTCGGCTCGCTCCCCGATCCGGTATTTACGGGCCGTGGTGCGCAGGGTCAAATGACTCTAGGATCAGGTGGATTTGGTCCCGCGCCTTGACGCGGTTCTAGGGAAATGCAACGCGGATTGGCGTTTTTACAGTGACGAGCTTGCCTTGAACGATCGCGCCGGGGAGTTTTGCGTTCTGCCACCTTCGCTTCGCGCCGAGCGGCGCGGCGCGGTCGCCGTGCTGTGGCTGCATCGCGCCGAGAAACGCAACGCCCTGAACGACACGCTGGTGCAGGGCATGGTGGCGTTCTTTGACTCCCTGCCCGATGACATTCGTGCCGTCGTTCTCGCCGGCGACGGCAAGCATTTCAGCGCCGGACTCGACCTGACTGAACTCGAGGAGCGCGACGTCTTCAGCGGCGTCGGGCATTCGAGCTCCTGGCATCGCGCCTTCGATCGCATCCAGTTCGGCAAGGTGCCGGTCGTCGCCGTGCTGCATGGCGCGGTCGTCGGCGGCGGGCTCGAGCTCGCCGCCGCCGTCCATATCCGCGTGGCGGAGCGCTCGGCCTATTATGCGCTGCCGGAAGGAAGCCGCGGCATCTTTGTCGGCGGCGGCGGCTCGGTGCGGCTGCCGCCGCTGATCGGCGTCGCCCGCATGATGGACATGATGCTGACCGGGCGCACGCTCGGCGCCGAAGAGGGCCAGGCCATCGGGCTCACGCAATATCTGGTCGACGACGGCGCCGGCATGGCCAAGGGGCTCGAACTCGCCGCGCGGATTGCCGAGAACGCGCCATTCACCAATTTCGCCGTCACCCACATGCTGCCGCGCATCGCCCGCGCCGACCCGGCTGCGGGCTTCGCCACCGAGGCGCTCACCGCGGCGATCGCGCAGGGCGAGAAGGAGGCGAAGAAGCGGCTCAAGGCTTTTCTGGAAAAGCGCGGGCCTAAGGTCGTGCGCGGGTGAAGTCATGACGCGCACCTTGGTGCAGACATTGTCGGAGCAAACGTCGCCGCCGCTGCGGGCGGTGCGGCTCGGCGCGCCGGAGGTGGTCGTCGAACGCCGGCCCGACGGCGCGATCCTCATGCGCTCGCCGCGCGCGCTCACGCCTTACCCGAACAAACAGACCGAGCGGCTGGCGCATTGGGCGGCGGCCGAGCCGGAGCGCGTTTTCCTGGCGCAACGCGATGCCTCAGGCGCGTGGCGCGCTGTAACTTATGCGGCGGCGTTCGCGGCCGTGCGCGCCATCGCCGCCGCGCTGCTCGAGCGCGACCTGTCGCCCGAGCGTCCGATCGCGATCCTCTCCGGCAACGACATCGAGCATGCGCTGCTCGGGCTTGCCGCGATGCATATCGGCGTGCCTTACGCGCCGATCTCGGTGCCCTATTCGCTGGTTTCGCAGGATTTCAAGAAGCTCAAGGGAATTATTGAAATCCTCACACCGGGTCTGGTCTTTGCCAGCGACGGCAAAGCGTTCGCGCGCGCCATCGCCGCGACCGTGCCGGCGGACGTCGAGGTGGTCGGTCACCGCAAACCCGGTAAGCGACCGGCCGATGACGCCGTTTGCGAAACTCGTCGGGCGCGCAGCCGACGCCGGCCGTCGAGGAGGCGCACGCCAAGGTCGGTCCCGATACGATCGCCAAAATCCTGTTCACATCCGGCTCCACCGGCCAGCCCAAAGGCGTCATCAACACCCAGCTGATGCTGTGCGCCAACCAGTCGATGATGCGTGGCGGGTTGGCGTTTCTCGGCGATGGCGAGCCGCCGGTTCTGGTCGACTGGCTGCCCTGGAACCACACCTACGGCAGCAATCACAATTTCGGCCTGGTGCTCGATTGCGGCGGCTCGCTTTATATCGACGAGGGCAAGCCGATGCCCGGCGCGATCGAGGCCACCGTGCGCAACCTGCGCGACATTGCGCCGACGATCTATTTCAACGTGCCGAAGGGCTTCGAGATGCTGCTGCCCTATCTGTCCGAAGATCGGGCGTTGCGCGAAATCTTCTTCAGCCGCCTCAAAGTCATGTTCTATGCCGGCGCCGGCCTGTCGCAGCACGTGCATGACGCGCTGCAGGAGCTCGCGGTCAAGACCGTCGGCGAGCGCATCCTCATTCTGACCAGCCTCGGCTCGACCGAGACCGCGCCGGCGGCGCTGGCGTGCAGCTGGGAGACCGAGCGCGTCGGCAATATCGGCCTGCCGCTGCCGGGCCAGGAGGTCAAGCTCGTTCCGCAGGACGGCAAGCTCGAGATACGGCTTCGAGGGCCCAACATCACGCCCGGCTACTGGCGTGCGCCGGCGATCACCGCCAACGCTTTCGACGAGGAAGGCTTCTACAAGATCGGCGACGCGCTCAAGTTCGCGGATCCCGCCGATCCGGCCAAGGGCCTGCTGTTCGACGGTCGCATCGCCGAGGATTTCAAGCTCGCGACCGGCACCTGGGTCAGCGTCGGCCCGCTGCGCATGGCGTTGATCGCCCAATGCGCGCCGCTGGTGCGCGACGTGGTGCTGGCCGGGCCCGATCGCGACGAGGTCGCCGCCTTGATCATTCCCGACATCGACGCCTGCCGAAAGCTCGCGCCCGATCTCGCGCCCAACACGGCCCGCGGCCGCGGTGCTGGCCGATCCGCGGGTGCGAGCGGCATTTGCGCGGCTTTCTCGAGGCGCTGTCGGATCCGAGCCGCGGCACCTCCGCCCGCATCCGCCGCGCCATTCTGCTGGCCGACCCGCCGTCGCTCGACGTCGGCGAAGTGACCGACAAAGGATCGATCAACCAGCGCGCGGTGCTTGCCCATCGCGCCGCTTTGGTCGAGGAGCTTTACGCCGACCCGCCGCCGCCGAACGTCATCGTCGCCCCCACCCTTCCCTCCCCCGCAAGCGGGGGAGGGTCAGGGTGGGGGCCCACAGCACAAGCGAGTTGATCATGGATATTCGTGGACACGCGGCGCTCGTCACCGGCGGGGGCTCCGGCCTCGGCGCCGCGACCGCGCGCATGCTGGCCGCCGCCGGCGCCAAGGTTGCCATCCTCGACGTCAACACCAAAGCCGCCGCCGAAGTGGCGATCGACATCAACGGCATCGCCATCGCCTGCGACGTCGCCGACAGCGCCTCGACCGAGGCGGCGATCGCCAAGGCCGCCGCCGATCACGGCCCGGCGCGCATCCTGGTCAATTGCGCCGGCATCGGCACCGCCAAGCGGATCGTCGGCAAGGAAGGGCCGCAGCCGCTCGCCGACTACGAGCGCATCATTCGCGTCAACCTGATCGGCACGTTCAATGCGATGCGGCTTGCCGCCGCCGCCATGTCGACGCTCGAGCCGCTGACCGACGGCGAGCGCGGCGTCATCATCTGCACCGCCTCGGTCGCCGCCTATGACGGGCAAATCGGCCAGGCCGCCTACGCGTCGTCGAAGGGCGGGGTCGTCGCCCTGGTTCTGCCGGCGGCGCGCGAGTTCGCCCAATTCGGCATCCGCGTCCTCGCCATCGCGCCCGGCATATTTCTGACGCCGATGATGATGGGGCTGTCGCAGCAGGCGCAGGACAGCCTCGCGGCCTCGCTGCCGTTCCCGAAAAAGCTCGGCGATCCGTCGCAATACGCCGCGCTGGTGCACCACATGGTCGAGAACCGCTACCTCAACGGCGAGGTGGTCCGGCTCGACGCGGCGTTGCGCATGGCGCCGCGGTAGCAGACGACGGACGACAGATCACGGGATCGAAACTATTGAGCTAGAAATGAAGCAGATCAGTTTGTCCTTCATCCTCCTCCGTCGTCCCCTCGTTGCTATGATGCTCACCAACATCCGTACCACCCGCATCGAATGGTGCGATTGCGATCCCGCGGGGATCATCTTCTATCCGCGCTATTTCGAGATATTCGACACCTGCACCACCGCGCTGATCGAGCGCGCCCTCGGCATGAGCAAGATCGAGTATCTCAAGGCCTACAATTTCGCCGGCCATCCGCTGGTCGAGACCCGCGCCCGCTTTCGCCAGCCGACGCGGTTCGGCGACGACGTAGCGATCGAGACCAAGCTGGTCGAATGCGGCCGCTCGAGCTTCAAGATCGAGCATCGGCTCACCAAGGCCGGCGCGCTGGCGGTCGAGGGCTTTGAGACCCGGGTGTGGGTGGCCCGCGACGGCGGCGATCCGCCGCGGATGAAATCGCAACCGATCCCCGCCGAAGTGCTTGCTCGTTTCGAGCAAGCTTGAAATCGAATAGCTGCCAACAGGAGGACGCGCCCGATGCGCATTGACGCGTACACGCATTTTTTCCCGAAGAGATTTTTCGACCGGCTCGATGACATCGCCGCCGACTATAAGGACATGGGCAAGCGCGTGCGCTCGCTGCCGGCGCTGTACGATCTCGACGTGCGCAAGAGGATCGTCGACGGCCACAAGGACTATCAGCAGATCCTCAGCTACACCCAGCCGCCGATCGAACTGATCGCCAAAACGCCGGCGCAGATCGACGAGTATTGCCGCATCATCAATGACGGCTTCGCCGAACTGATCGCCAAGGAGAAGGATCATTTTCCCGGCTGGGTGGCGCAGGTTTCGCTCGCCGCGGCCGACGCCGGCGTCGCCGAGGCGGAGCGCGCCGTCAAAGAGCTCGGCGCGCTCGGCGTGCAGATCTACACCAACGTCGCCGGCAAGCCGCTCGACCGTCCCGAATATCTGCCGTTCTGGGACAAGATGAGCGCGCTCGGCATTCCGGTCTGGCTGCATCCGGCGCGCGGCGCCGAGATGCCCGACTACACGTCCGAGCACGAAATCGCTCTACGAGATCTGGTGGACGTTCGGCTGGTCGTACGAGACCGCGACCGCGATGATGCGCCTCGTCTACTCGAAGATCATGGACAATCATCCCGATCTGAAAATCATCGCCCACCATTTCGGCGGCATCGTGCCGATGCTCGAAGGCCGCATCGGCCCCGGCAACGACGTCATGGGCTCGCGCACCTCGGACGCCGACTACATGACGCTGCGCAAGAGCCTCAAGAAGCGGGTGCTGGACTATTTCAAGGAGGATTTTTGGGCCGACACCGCGGTGTTCACCGCCGAGCCGGCGACCAAGGCCGGCCTGGAATTCTTCCCGCGCGACAAGATCGTGTTCGCGTCCGATTGCCCGTACGATCCCGAGGGCGGAACGATGTATCCGCGCGAGACCTTGCGGATCCTGGAGAAACTCAATCTGTCGAAAGCCGACGCCGACAAAATCTACTTCAAGAACCTCGAAGCGGTCACCGGGCGCACCTTGGTGAAATCGTAAGTGGCGTCGCTGCCGTGGTGGCGAACCGATAGACGCCGCACGCGACCCTATCGCCAGTTGAGGCGACACCGGCCGCGGAGTATCGTTGCAATAAGTGCAACTGCGTGAGACCGCAAAATGAAAAGGTTGCTGGCTGCTGCGATCCTGATGATGATGACGGCGGGTGCGCTGGCCGCGCAGGACGCCTCGCCGATTTCGCCGGCGCAATTGCAAGAAAATACTGAAATTCATCGACACCATCGGCGTCAAGCAAGAGTTTCCGCCGCCGACGGCGCAAAGCCTGGCGATTTCCAGCGACCCGAACCAGACCCTTCCGGTGATCGCGGTGGTGACTGACGACCAGAAGGTCTATTTTTGCCGCAGCCAACTCAATGCCGACGACTACATCATCTGGGCGCACCCCGCGGATAGCGACACGTCTTACATTTTTCTGACCCGCTCGGACCTCAAATTGATCCGCGCCCTGTATCTGGAAGGCGCAGAAGTCTCCCCAGCTTGTCGACAGCTCCTCGAGCCAGGTCCGACGCATCTATAAAAACGCATTGGTGGCGCTGGCCAAGGACGTCGACCCCAGCTCGTCGCACTAGGGTGTAAGTTTCGGCGAGTGGGCAACGTTCCTTGCCTCGTCCCAACGCGCTTCGTATCATTCGACAATGACACTTTCGGAATCCCATTCCGGCCTGGAAGCGGTCAACGAGCATCTCTTCCGCCGGGTCATGGCGTCGTTCGTCACCGGCGTCACCGTGATCACCACGCAGGTGCGCGGCGAAGTTCGCGGCATGACCGCGAACGCTTTCATGTCGGGCTCGCTCGAGCCGCCGCTGTGCGTGATCTCGGTCGGCAAGAAAGCGCGCATGCACGCTTTCCTGCTGGAGGCCGGCCATTTCGGCGTCAACGTTCTGGCGCGCGGCCAGGAGTACTTGATCGGACATTTCGCCGGGCGGCCGGTCGAAGGCATCGATCCGAAATACCAATATGCCGGCGACACGCCGGTGTTCGCCCACGCCAACGCCACCATCGCCGCCACGGTGACGGCGCGGCATGACTGCGGCGACCACACGCTGTTCGTCGGCCACATCTTCGCGCTCCGGCACAGCGACGGTCTTTCGCCGATCGTGCTGCATGTCGGCAAGCTCGCTTCGCTGATGCCGCAGGAAAAAACCATCTGGCCGACGCTGGATTTTTGGTGAGCGCGCAGCCGCGACTCGCGCCGCGGATTCATGCGCGCATAGCTGATCTGCCGCCGACATATTTGGTCTTGCTCATTCGGTGCGTTTCTGAAAGTGCGTCTCGCAAATCACGATCGAATCGACGGCGCAACACTCGCTCGGCGAGTCGCGCCGCTCGATCTGGTCAGAAATTGAGCGTTGCGGCGCGACGCCAGACGGGAACCAAATAGTTCCAATTTAACCTATCGATAAGGGATTGATTTCAGTTGATTATTTGCCACAGTCAGGAAGGAACACGAACAGCCATCGCCGGCCGCGGTTCTGAGTGATATTTTTGCAACTGCCGCCGTCTAAGTGACGTTTACCCCCGCACTTGCGCCTTTAAACCGTTGCATTCCGAACTCGATTGCACGACGCTGCGGCGAGTTGGCAGATCGTGCTGTTATCCGCTTTGATTGGATTGGATAATTTCAAAAATTGCACACGCGGTTACACACATCCGGTTCAACTCCGCTCGGTTGTCGCCGGTAGTGCGACATTGCCATTGTTGGAACCCAGAGCGCTGCACATTGTCGAGGCGGCTCGTGCCATCAGTCGCATTGGCAGCCTGCGTAAGGCGAATACCATAGGTTCAAGCGTTGGCTGACTGGGGTGCTGCGGCTCGACGCCTTTCGCAAGATTGATATTTCGTAGGGAGGCCAACGTAATACGCTTTCAAGGACGCAACATCGACCAAGGTGCGGGCGCCGCCTTTGCGGGCGATTATTTTCCCGCCAGCGATCAAGCGGGAAAGAGAGCGCTTGCTAATGGACAGAAAACGCGCAGCATCTCGCGGCGCGAGCGCAAGCGGTTCAAGCTTGTCAACATCATCGGCAGACATGGTGCGAGCCCATTCGGACTGGGTGGCGGCTCGCTACTGCCTATGAGAGCGCAAAGCGCTAGAGGCGATCACGGACGTGGGGGTCCGCTGGCGCCGCTAATAGCACTCACTAGGACGTAAGACAAGGTATCAGGGTGGGGACGCGTGACGCGATCGCGTGGCCGTGAGGTGTTCTTTTTGGCTTCGCACAGATAAGCGGCGCGGCGCGGGCTGTCGCCGACTGGCATACTCGATTGACGCGTGACGTGGGACCGACCGCAGCGAACCATGCCGCCAGGATTCTGCGCGCTGTATACCGACATGCGGCTCGCCTGAACCGCGACATCCCGGCGGTGCTCCCGACTTCCGGCGTGACGTTCAATCGGGAGGATCGCAGGGAGATCGCGATCGGTGACCTGAAGGCATGGGCGCGAGCGTGGCGGAAAATTCCAAATCAGATGCGCCGAGCGTTCCATCTCTGTCAACTCTTGACCGGATGTCGACCAGGAGAACTTAGTCGACTGCGCTGGTCGGACGTGAAGCCTAAAGAACGGCTGCTGATCATCCGGAAGGCCAAGGCTGGGCTTGATATTCGAGTGCCGATGTCTGCGCCGATCGCTCGCGCCCTAGTCATGGCGCGGGAGGTTACCGGGCTCGCCGAGGAACTCGACAATGCTGGTTTCGTTTTCCCGGCGCGTGGTCCGAAAGGCCATATCATCAGGTTCGATTCTGACGGCCTTCCATTGTGGGGAAACATGCTTCGGCATTCGTGGAGAACAGTAGCAGCCGATGCCGGGATCAGTGAACTGCTGGCGCACTTGCTTCTAGGTCACGCGCCGAGAGGTGTCTCTCAAGGCTACCTAGTACCTCTGCACAGGGATTATGACTCTTTGGACGTGACGGGATAGGCGCGGGCCATTTTGGCGCGGGCTTTGTCGGTTGTGAACATCCATTTGATGCGGGCGCCGGTGGCGTTTCGTTGACGTTCCCATGCGGCGATTTCGCTGATGAGGCGCTTGGGTCGTCAATGCGGCGGTCGAGGCATTGGCCGCGGAGGACGCCGATCTCGATCTCGACCATGTTGAGCCAGCTGGCGTGCTTGGGGGTGTAGTGGAACTCCAGGCGGCGCAGAATTCGCCGGGCCTCTGCGGGCGCGAAGGCCTCATAGAGCGCGCCAGCCGAGTGGGTCGACAGGTTGTCCTGCACGACCCGGATGCACTCGGCGTCGGGATAATGGACATCGACGAGTTCGCGCATGCATTGGGCGTAGTCTTCTGCGGCCCGCCGCTCGGTGACCTTGACCTTGCGCCAGGGCCGATGCACGTCGATGAAGACGAAGAGATTGGCGGTGCCGTTGCGGCGATACTCGTAATCGTAGCGCTCGAGCTGACCCGGCTCGGCCGGGATCGGCTGGCGCACCTCGCCGATGAGCTGGATCGGGCTCTCGTCGAAGCAGACCACCGGCCGCTTGGGATCGGGCGCTTCGGCATAGAGGTCGAGCACGTCTTCCATGCGGGCGACATATTCGCCATCGACCTTGGGAATGCACCACATGTCCTTGCGCCAGGGCTTGAGGTCGTTCTCGGCCAGCCGCCGGCGCACCGTCTCGCCCGACAGGCTGTCGTGCTCGGTGAGCTTGACCATCGCGTCGGCCAGCAGCTCCAGCGTCCAGCGGGCGCGGCCCTCGGGCGGGTTGGCGCAGGCGGTCGCCACCAGCAGGGCTTCCTCCTTGCCGGTGAGCTTGCGCTCCGCCCCCGGACGCGGCTCCTCGCTCAGCGCCCGTTCCAGATTGCCTTCCACGAAGCGCCGCTTGGTCCGGTACACGGTGGAGCCGCCGACCGCGACGGTGCGGGCGATCTCCTCGTCGCGCAGCCGGCATCGGCCGCCAGCAAGATCTGCGCTCGCTTGAGCTTGCGGGCGGCGCGTTTGCCGCCGCTCAGCATCGTGGTCAGTTCACAGCGTTCGGCTTGGCTCAATTCGACCCGATAACGTACATTCATCTCGGCCTCCTTGTCGGAGGCCGGACGAATCGACGAATGAATCAAAAATCAGGCGGCGCTTGTCACTCCAGCGCCGGCTTCACCGACAAGCAGGGCCAGTATCTGGCCTTCATCCATGCCTACTCGCACATGTTCCGGCGCCCGCCCGCCGAAGCCGACATGCAGCGCCACTTCCAGGTCAGCCCACCACCGTCCACCAGATGGTGCTCACCCTCGAACGACCTCGGCTTCATCCGACGTCACCCCGGCGTCGCCCGCAGCATCGAACTGCTCGTTGATCCGGAAGATCTGCCGGTCCTACGCTAAACCAACCGGTCAAAACCTCTGTGTCGAGGAACT
>CAWDQG010000020.1:0-9162 GCA_963804405.1 uncultured Alphaproteobacteria bacterium
TCCTCGATGATCTCCGGCGGCGGCTTGACGAAGTCGGAGACGCGGCTGACGCCAAGCCCGTTCAGCCGTTTCAGTTTTACTGCCAGCTCGGCCATCTTCACCACGATCGGTATGCCGTTGATCACCGGCGCGCCGTCGACCGCGTGGCCGCTCAACGGAGCAAACAATAGCATCGGAATGCCGCCGCCGGGAATGAGCACGTCGCAGCCGGCTGCGACAAGCGGGCGCGCCTGCTCGGCGAACAGCCGGACGACCTCGGCGGCAAGGGCCTCCGACTCGTAGGCCTTCAAAATCTGCCCCGGCTCGAACGTCATGGCGTGGACGCCGGTAACCCGCTCTTCCAGGCCGTATTTGCCGATCTGGTGGTGAAACCAGGAAATGTAGCGCGGATTGATGGTCACGATGCCGCTGCGCTGGCCGAGCTGGCAAGCGTGCAGCATCGACGCCTCGCCGAGCGCCACGACCGGAATGTCGACCACCGAGCGCGCCTCATAGAGGCCGGCGTCCTGGAAGTGTCCCATGACGAAGGCGTCGTAGCCCTCGCGTTCGGCCTTCACCGCGTTGCAGATCACTTCCCTGGCGCAGCGGAATTCGACGATCGGATGGGCGTAATTGTCGTGCGGGGTGATGCCTTTGACATCGACGGTCGTGCCGGGATCGACGATGGTCGGCGAGATGGCGCCGCAGCCGGTCCCAATAGACCTTGCCGTTCGGCTCGTCGACATAGCTTTGATACCAGATGCGGATCGGGTCCATGCTTTCGGTTCCAGATTGAGTTGGCTAAAGGCTAAAGCTCGCGACGCTGGCGCCGCCGCAGACATAAAGCATTTGCCCGGTGATGAACGAGCTTGCCGGGTCGGCGAAGAACATCACGGCGCGCGCGACGTCGTCGCTCTTGCCGAGCCGGCCGACCGGGATGGCCTTCGCCAGCGACGCGGCGCGCTCGCTGCCGGGGCGCACCACCTGGCCGAACATCTCGGTGTCCTCGATCGGGCCGGGCGCCACCACATTCACCGTGATGCCGGACGGCGCGAGCTCAAGCGCCCAGGTCCGCGCCATGCCGATCATGCCGGCCTTCGTCGCCGAATAAACCGTGCGCGTCGGCAGGCCGAGCGCGGCGCGCGAGGAAATCAGCACGATGCGGCCGTATTTTCGCTCACGCATGCCCGGCAGTGCGGCTTGCACGAAAAGGATCGCGGCGCCGAGATGCAGCTGCGTCAGATCGTCCAGATCTTCCTTGCGGACATCGGGCAGAAGATTGGGCCGGATGATGCCGGCATTGTGGACCACGGTGCCGATCGGGAATTGTTTGGCGAGGCTCGCGGCTGCCTCCTCCGTGGCGCTGCGCATCGGTGAGGTCGACTTCGACCGCGTGCAGGGCGGGATCCGACCAATCCGGCTTGCGGCGGGCGATCGACACCACCTCGTGGCCGGCGTCGATCATGCGGCGGCAGATGGTTGCGCCAATGCCGGCGCTTCCGCCGGTGACGATGGCGACCGGGCGTTCGCTCATGGCTCACACATGAAAGTTTGAGCTCACATAAAGAGTTGAATGCTGCGCAGCGCGGCGTCGCAATTGACAAGATCGACGCGTTTCAATTTGATCTTGAGCTTGCCCTCGACCATCGCCAGCGTATGCGTCGCCCAGGCGGCGTAAAGATCCTGCTCGTCGAGCCGGGTTTCCACATAGTGCATCGGCGTCCAGGTGACATATTCGTTCGCCGCGTCGTCACGCTTTTCGATCTGCGGGATTTGCAGAACGTGATGGCAGCGGCTCTTGGGCTTTTGCGAGAATGTCCGATTGCCTTTGAGCCGCTCGACGCGGATGCGAAGCAGAAGCTTATCCTCGTACATCAGCGAGGTCGAAAGCCGTGGATCGGCTTGGCCCCATTCCAGCGGCATCCAGTAGTGACCGTCATCGGCGAACAGATCGAGCCATTCCTCGAAGCGATGCTGGTCGATCAGGCGGGCTTCGTGCACGACGAAGCCGATCAAATCCTGATCAGTCGGCGCGGCCATCGGGCAAAATCCGTTACAGCGACATGGTCATGAATTTCGACCAGGCCCGGAATTGATTGCGCATCTGCCATTCCGAAGTGCCGTTGATGACGGCGGTCTCCTGCTCGCTCTCCGCCGGATCGTAAAGGCGCTGAATGTTGACCCAAGGGTTGGCGTCGACATGCAGTCCCTCCTGGGCGCGCTCGTACATTTCTAGGTCGTCGTGGCCGACGATCGAGGTCGGCGCGTTGATCAGCCGGGTATAGGTCAGGGTGCGCTCGAGGAGCTGATCCGGCGCGTCGACCAGGCGGAAGGTCCAGGATTCGGCGAGCGTTCGGTTCGGCGCGAGCGGCTTGAACAGCCGGATCGCCTGGATCGGTCCCTTCACGGTGAAATTGGGAAAGTACAACGTGTTGTGCCGGTTCTCGTCGAGGATCGCCTTGGCGCGCTCCTCGCCATAGGCGGCGACCATCTTCTCGAAATAACCGGGGATCGCCGAATAGTCGGAATGGATCGAATGGTGCACGCCGGTATGGCCGTGGCCATTGCGCCAGATGCGAATGCCCATTTTCTCGAAGAACTCGTACGGCGCGATGAACGGTGAATAAATTTCGACCGCCGGCGGCTTTTTGTTGCTGCCGGGAAACATCTTCTTCCACACCTCGACCGCTGTGCCGGCCGACGATTCATGGGCGACCATCGGATGACAGGTGTCGGTCAGATTCTCGACCAGCATTTTCCAGTTGCAATTGTGCATGTAGCGGAGCACTCCGCCCGCGACTTCCAGCCGTCCAGCCGGCGAACGATCCACCATATTGTCGATGGTCGAGAGGCTGTCGCCGAAATAGTCGTCGAAGTCGGGCCCGGCGTCGCTCATCTTGGCGAACACGAAGCCGCGGTAGTTCTTGACGTGGCGGACGCGTGGAATGCCTTGGACGGCTTCGCTCTGCTCCAATCCGGTATTTTCGTAACCTTTGCGCAGCGGGATGGCGAGCAGCGAGCCGTCGGTCTTGAACGACCAGGCGTGATAGGGGCAGCGAAAAAATTTGCCGGCGTTGCCGCAAGTGTCGATGGTGATGCGGGTGCCCTTGTGCGGGCAGCGATTGTAGAGGACGTGGACCACGCCGTCGGTGTGGCGGACCATCAGCACCGGCTGCCTCCCGATGGTCGTTCCGTAATAGTCGCCTGGATTGGGCACCTGGCTGTCGTGTCCGACATAGATCCAGGTGTTGGCGAACAGGTGGTCCATCTCCAGATCGAAGATTTCCTGGTCGACATAGACGTCGCGGTGGACTTCGGTCTCGCGCACCAGTTCACGAACCGCCGCTGCGTTGCCGTGGTAATGGCGCATGCCTAGCTCCGGTATTCTCCTTGGCCCGCTTAGCAAACTCCGCTCATTCCCGCGCAAGCGGGAATCCAGCGGGGCCAACGCTCAAGCATTTCTCCTGGGTCCCCGCCTTCCGCCTTCGCGCTAAACGCTTCGGCGGACTCGAACCCGCCGAAGCTCCAACGGAGCGTAGGCGGGTCGCGGGGACGGGCGGATTGAGGTCGCCTCGTCGATATCATGATACGTCGCTCTAAAGATCAATCACCAGCCGCGGCGTCTTCGCCCTCGATACGCAAATCTGCATCACTTTGTTTCCGGCGCGCTCCTCATCGCTGAGGATATGATCGCGATGATCGGGTATGCCCTCAAGGACGCCGACCTGGCAAACACCGCATTCGCCACGCTGGCAATCGTACAGCGGATCGATAGCCTCATCGATCAGCACCTGAAGGATGCTCTTGTCGGGCGGCACGATGAAGGTCAGGCCGGAACGCTGCAGCACGACCTCGATTGCGGTATCTTCAGCCATCATCGTCTCTTTGCCGGCCGTGGCGTTGACAATGGTCAAATTCTGCCTGTCCATCGGCTACCAATCGAGATACTTTAAGCTTAAAATAACCCGCCGGCAACGCCTCCGCGCCGCCGAGGAGAACTGCATCTATGTCAGTGCTCGCCAGCACGCCAGCCGGCACCGCGCCGGCGCGATCGCTCCCTGAGCTTTTTGCCCCGCTCGATCGCACGCTGCCGAAAATGCTGGCACGCCAGGCCGAGCTTTACGGGCAACGCCGCCTGGTCGCGATTGGCGGCGTCACGCTGACATATGCCGAAACGGCGCAAGCCGCAGCCGGCTATGGTGCCGCACTGGCTGCGGCCGGCGTCAAAGCGGGCGATCGCGTCGCCATCATGTGCGGCAATCGCGCCGAGCTCCTCCTGACGATCCTGGGCTGCGCCTGGCTTGGCGCCATCGCGGTGCCGATCAACACCGCCTCGCGCGGGGCGCAGCTCGAACACATTCTCAGCAATTGCAGCGCACGCATGATGGTCGTCGAGCGGGAACTGACGTCCGTGCTCGCGCTATTGGATCGCACCCGCGTCCCGCTTGAAACTTTGTGGCTTGTCGGCGAAGGGCCGGCGCTTGGGGTGGAACATTTTCCATCGATGCCGTTTCCGCCGCCGCAGAAGGGCATCGCGCCCCACCCGGTCGAGCCGGGCGATACCTTTGCCATCCTTTACACGTCCGGAACCACGGGTCTGTCGAAGGGCGTGTGCTGCCCGCACGCGCAGTATTTCTGGTGGGCCGTCTATACCAGCCAACTCCTCGGCGTCCGCGAGAGCGACGTGCTGATGACGACGTTGCCGCTGTTCCACACCAACGCGCTGAACACGTTTTTCCAGGCGCTGCTGAATGGCGCGACGCTGATCGTCGAGCCGCGGTTTTCCGCCTCAGGCTTCATGGCGGCGCTGGCGCGGCACCAGGCGACCGTCACTTATGTGCTCGGCGCCATGGTGCCGATGCTGCTGGCGCAGCCGCCAAGCGTCGCTGACCGCGCGCACCGTGTGCGCATCGCGCTGGCGCCGGCCGTGCCGGCGCATTTCCACGCCCAATTCATCGAGCGCTTCGGCTTCGGCCTCTTGGACGGCTACGGCTCGACTGAGACGAACTGCATCATGGGCGCGCCGCTTGCCGAGCAGCGCCCCGGCATGATGGGACGCTTGCTCGGAGGTTTCTCCGCCCGTGTCGTCGACGCGCACGACAACGAAGTTGCCGACGGCGAGGCTGGCGAATTGATGCTGCGCGCCGACGAGCCGTTCGCCTTCGCCACCGGCTATTTCGGCATGCCGGAAAAGACAGTCGAAGCGTGGCGCAATCTCTGGTTCCACACCGGCGATCGCGTGGTGCGCGAAAGCGACGGCTTCTATCGCTTCATCGACCGCATGAAGGACGCCATCCGCCGCCGCGGCGAAAATATCTCATCTTATGAAGTCGAACAGGTGCTGGTGAGCCATCCCCAGGTCGAGAACGCTGCGGTGTTCCCCGTGCGCTCGGAGCTTGCCGAGGACGAGGTCATGGCCGCCATCGTGCTGCGCCGCGGCGCGAAGCTATCGTATGCTGAGCTGCTCGACTACTGCCAGCCGCGCATGCCCTATTTCGCCGTGCCGCGTTTCCTGGAATTCGTCGACGCATTGCCGGTGACGGAGAACGGCAAGGTCACAAAATATAAGCTCCGCGAACGCGGCGTGACCGCGGCGAGCTGGGATCGCGAGAAAGCCGGTTACAAAGTTCTGCGCAAGAGCGCGCCCTAGATCGCGTACTAATAAATCGAGTTGATCGGCGCCCTATTTAATGCGCGCTATACCGGCCTTTACGGACTCAAGCCGCAGATCTGACCACTTCCGCGATAGGTCAATTGCGGGCATCCAGGCGCGGGAGCGTCGCGTTGAAGGTTAGCCGGCTTTTCAACGTTCAGAACTTGTAGCTGAGGCGACCGCGGACGACCTGCACATTGTAGTTCGACCAGGAGAATGTAACCGGAAGGAAGTTTCCAGGAGAAATTGCTCCAGTCAGAGTTTCATCGCCGAGGCCGTAGTACAGATATTCCAAGCCAAGCATGACGTGCGGATTAATCATCCATTCGGCACCGCCCCCCAAGACCCAACCGGGCTTGGTCGTGGTGGATGCGGCGTCCGCGACGAAGGTCGATGCTCCAATTATGCGGGTCATATGTCCACTGTAGTCGCCGTTAGCCCATGCCACTCCTCCGGTGAAGTAGAATAACGTCTTAGTCCAGCCGATGAACCCCGCGCGACCGCGCACGCTCCCCAGCGAGGGACTGGTTGCGCTCATCGTCGCAAAGCTTCCGGCTCCGATCGTGGGCACCGACCGTGTTTGGTCGAGAGAAGTCCATGAGATATCGCCCTCGATACCGACCAGCCACCTGGAAGCCAACTGCCAATTGTAACCGCCCTGCAAGCCGCCGGCGGCTCTCAATTCGGCGCCTGGGGTCAATGAAAAACTGGCACCGTTATTGGGATTGAAATACGTCCAATCCGACCCGGATTGCCATGTGCCGCCGAGATGAGCGCCGATGTAGGCCCCGCTCCAGCCATCAGTGAAAGCCGCGGCCGGGCCTACCATGAGGGCATCAAGGCCAACCCAAAGAATGACGGCAGAAAGCGACCCGATCCGCGGCATGATCACCCCCCTTAAACTCCGTGCAATCTTAGCGCGCCCGAGCCAATCAATAGGAAATTTAGATCATAGAGCTTCCAGAAGCAGGATGCGTGTGGCTCTGCTGCATCAGTTAGTCTCATCGCGATTGGCGAAGATCCTGGTCTACACCGAGCGCTGCGCGCGGTCCTTTTCATTCTGCGCCTTGATGGCGTCGCGGGCCGCCTGCCACTGCGCGTCGGTCCAGTGCCGCAGCTCGTAGAAATTCGCGCCGGTGGCATGGCTCTGGCTGCCATCGAGCGTGATGGTTTGCCCGGTCAGCCACTCGCAGCCGTCAGCGATCAGGAAAGTTGCCAGGTTTTGCAGCTCGTCCATGCGGCCGACCCGCCCCATCGGATTGGAGCGGATGGTTCGATCGGTCGGGCCCTCGCCGGGGCTCAGGCGCTTGCTCGCGCCTTCGGTCGGAATCGTGCCAGGCGCGATGGCGTTGAGCCGGATGCCATGACCGGCCCATTCAGTCGCCAGCGACATGGTCATGGTGTGGATCGCCGACTTGCTCATGGCGGAAGGAACCACATACGGGCTGCCGTTATAGATCCAGGTCACGACGATCGAGACGACATTGCCGCGATGACTGCCGGCAATCCAGCGCTTCCCCACCGCATGGGTGACGTAAAAGGTGCCATGCATGACGATGTTGGCGACCGCGTCGAAGCCGCGGGAGCTTAAGTCTTCGGTGCGGGAGATGAAATTACCAGCGGCGTTGTTGATCAGGTCGGTGAGTGGCCCGGAGGCGAAAATGTCCGTCACCATGGCATCGACCGCGGCCGCGTCGCGGATGTCGACGCCATAGGCGGTGACTTTGCCGCCGTATTTGCCCTTAAGCTCGGCGGCGGTGGCGTCGCACACCGATTTCCGGCGGCCGCAGATGAAAAGTTCTGCGCCGAGCTCGAGGAATTTTTCGGCCATGCCCCTGCCCAGGCCGGTGCCGCCGCCGGTCACCAGGATGCGCCGGCCGCGCAACAATCCATCCTTGAACATGCGCTCCCCTTTCCCTCTTTGTGTGCTTCGCGCCTGCTTAACGCGCCGGCAAGGCAACGTCACTGTCAATGACATCCGCCAGCATTGTCAGCGTGCGCAGCGAGGCGCGATGCGCTTCCATGTCACCTGACGCGCAGCAATCGGCCAACAGCCCGACGTGAAAGCCGATATCGGCGGCGTCGCGCACCGTGTGCTCGACGGAAAATTGGGTGGCGAGCCCCATGATATTGACGCGGGTAATCCCGCGGCCGCGAAGTTGGCTCTCGAGGTCGGTGCGCCGAAAGCTGCTGTTGCCATTGGTCGTCACGACGATCTCGTCGTGCATTGGCTCAAAGCCCGCCAACGGCGCCGCGCCCCACGAGCCGCGCTTGAGCGCGCCGAGCGTTTCGGTCTTCAGAAACAAGCGGCAATTGCGCATCAGGTCGGAATAGTCCTCGGCGAAGGCGATATGCACGTGAGCGATGGTCCAGCCAGCGTTGCGCGCGTTCGCCAAGGCGCGCTTGCTGGCGTCGAGAAATTGCGCCGCGTCCTTGGTATTGCGCTCAAGCGAAAACGGAATGCGCCCGTCGGGATGACAAATGTCGTTCTGAAAATGCAGCGCCACCAATGCGTCGCTCATGAAATCTCTGTTCCCGACCTTCTTCGCGTATTGGTCGATCTTGACGTTTTAAGCTTAAAATGTCCAATTGCGCCGCCGTGTTGCCGGCGACAGTCAAGCGAGGAGGTCCTTCATGAGCGATGCTTCGGCGAACAGCGGACCTCCGGCGCCTGATGTCGATCCGACCGCGCTGAAGGAAATCGCCTCCGGCGTTTTTGTCATTACCGATCGCCGCATTCCGCTGGTGCCGAACATCGGCATCATTCTCGGCAGAGATGTCGCGCTCGTCGTCGATACCGGCATGGGCCCGGTCAACGGCCAAAAGGTGCTGGATTGCGCCAGACGGCTGGCCGGCCAGCGGCCTTTGATCCTGACGCTCACGCATTTTCACCCCGAGCACGGCTTTGGCGCGCAGGTTTTCAAAGGCGCGGCGAAGATTCACTACAACCGGTCGCAGCGCGACGAATTGCGCGCCAAGGGCGAAGGCTATCTTGGTATGTTCAAGACCTTCGGCCCGAGCGTCGCGGCGGCGCTAGAAGGCACGGAGCTCGTGCAGCCCGACGAGGTCTATGAAAACGCCGCAACGTCGATCGATCTCGGCGGTCGCACGGTCGAATTGCGAACCTGGGGTCTGGCGCATACCGCCGGCGATCAGGTGGTGTGGCTGCCGCAGGAGCGCATCCTGTTTACCGGCGACCTTGCCGAAGAGCGCATGTTTCCGATCTTTCCGTGGTTTCCGCCGCATGACGCCGACATCAACGGCGCGCGCTGGGGGGAGATTCTCACGGAGCTTGCCAGCTGGCAGCCAGCTATCGTGGTGCCGGGCCATGGCGACATCGGCGGCGCCGAGATTCTCACCGCGGTCCGCGACTATATGGTCGATCTGAGCAAGCGCGTCGCCGCCGAGCGGAAGTCGGGAAAGGACGCCGACGCGATCGTTGCCTCGCTCGGACCGAAAGTCCGCGCCGAATATCCCGGCTGGACATCGCCGGAATGGATCGACTTCGCGATCAAGTATTATTCGACGCT
>CAWDQG010000021.1:0-96084 GCA_963804405.1 uncultured Alphaproteobacteria bacterium
CGTTGCGCTCTCCGCATAGCCGCCGCCCGGCGCGCGCTCTCGACCCGACCCGCGCGGCCCGCTACCTAGGTCAGCTCGTATCCCTTTAGCGCCGGGCTAAAGCGCAATGCCGCGAACGTTTGAGGATTTTGCCGTCTTCGCGGCGCCAGCCATCTTTGTGTTGCTGTGGTCGTCGGGCTTTGTCGTCGCCAAGCTTGGCCTGCACTATGCCGAGCCGCTGACGTACCTGCTGTTGCGGATGCTGGGGGTCATCCTGCTGCTCGGCGTCATCGTCGCGCTGACACGGCCGAAATGGCCGGACGCCAATGGGATGGTGCATAGCGCCGCGACTGGCGCGCTGATGCACGGCCTTTATCTCGGCGGCGTCTATGTGGCGATCGGCTGCGGGCTCTCCGCGGCGGTCGCCGCGCTCATCGTCAGCCTGCAGCCGCTCCTGACTTCGACGATTGCCAGCCGCTGGCTCGGCGAGCAAGTCGTGGCGCGGCAATGGCTCGGCCTCGCGCTCGGCCTGTTCGGCGTCTATCTGGTGCTGCGTGACAAAGCCGCGTTGGGCGCGGCAACGCCGCTCGCCTGGGTTTCGGTGACGGCCGGGTTGATCGGGGTCACGCTCGGCACGCTCTATCAGAAGCGGCATGGCGGCGCCATCGATTGGCGGCCGGCATTGCTGATTCAATATGCCGCTGCGGCGGTGCTGCTGTGCTTCGGCGCGTTCGCCTTCGAAACGCGTACTGTGCACTGGACACCAGAATTTGTGTTCGCGATTCTCTATCTCGTCGTCGTGCTCTCGCTCGGCGCCGTATGGCTTTACTATTTCATGATCCGCCACGCGGCGGCGACCCGCGTGGTGAGCTTGTTGTATCTGACCCCGCCAGTGACGGCGTTGATGGCCTGGGCGTTGTTCGGCGAGAAGCTCGCACCGCTGGCGCTCCTCGGCATGGCGGTCTGCGTCGTCGGCGTGTTTCTGGTCAACTGGCGTCCGGCTGCTGCGTAGGATACGCCAAGCGCCGTAGGGTGGGCAAAGGAGCGAAGCGACGTGCCCACGCGCAGCGATTCGGCTCGACATTCCGCGTGGGCTTCGCGGAGCTTGTCATCGGGCCGGCCACTTCGGGCCGGACCCGTTGGCTCAGCCCACCCTACATGACTTCGGCTACCCGAGTGCGCCGTGCAACCGCTGGCGACGACAGGCGTTGGTTCAAAAGCCCGCTCGAATGTCAGATCTGCTAATGCCCGCTACCTATAGTATCCAGCCGCCAGGAGTGTGAGGTCCACATGCCGGCGCCCCGCGGATTACCGCTGCTTGGCTCGCTTGCGTTGATTGCCGTCGTGATCGGCGTCGGCGCCTCGGCCTTTGCCTATACGGCAGGATGGTTCTCGCCGCAGCGGCTCACGCCTGACAAGCTGGTCGCGGCTTTTGCGCCGCCCGCCGGGCCGTCGCTCGGCCATCGCCGCAATCATGCGAAGGGCATCTGCTTCACCGGAGTGTTTGAAGCCAACGGCGCGGGCTCGGAACTGTCGCGGGCGCAAGTGTTCGCGCGCGGTCAATATCCGGTGGTCGGCCGCTTCAATCTCGGCACCCCCGACGCGGACGCCGCGGATGCAACGGTTCGCGTCCGGGGCTTGGGCATCTCGATCGCGACGCCGGACGGACAGGAGTGGCGCAGCGCCATGATCAATCCGCCGGTCTTTACGGTGTCGACACCGCGAGCCTTCTACGAATTGTTGCGCGCCTCACACAGCAAAGACCCGAACGCAATGAGTGCGTTTGCCGCCGCCAATCCGGAGTTCGCGACCTTCGCCGCCTGGGCCAAGAACGGACCTTGGACCGGCAGTTACGCCGAAGAACGCTACAACGGCCTCAACAGCTTCGTCTTCATCGACGGTTCGGGGACGGAGCACGTCGTACGCTGGTCGCTGTTGCCGGCAGCGCAACCGGTCGCGGTCTCCCCCGACGAGCTTGCCAAGCGCGGCCCCGATTTTCTTGAGCAGGAGATCGCGCAGCAAGTCGCCAGCGCGCCGCAGCGTTGGACCATGTGGGTGACGGTCGCCAATCCGGGCGATCCGACCGCGGACCCCACTCGGGCTTGGCCGGCCGATCGCCGCACGATCGAGGTCGGCACGCTTGTGGCGGAGCACGTCCAGGCCGAGCGCGATGGCCCTTGCCGCGACATCAATTTCGATCCGGCCGTGCTGCCTTTCGGCATACGGACGTCCGACGATCCGTTCCCGGCGGCGCGTTCGGCCGCCTACGCCAAGTCGTACGATTTGCGTACGGCGGAAGCCAAGGACTATCCCCGCACCGCGACGGGAACCAAGCCATGATCGGACGCCGCATTCGCTTCACCGCTTGGCAGCGTTTGCTGCATTGGCTGATGGCAGCTTGCCTGTTGGCGATGCTCTTTATCGGCGTCGGCATGGTGTCCACGATCAGGCCGACATATCTGACGCTGGTTTCGATCCACAAGCCGCTTGGCATCGCTATTCTGGTGCTGGTGCTGATCCGTTTGGCGCTGCGTCTGCGCTATGGCGCGCCGGCGCTGCCGGCCGATCTACCGTGGCCGATGAAGCTTGCGGCCGAGGGTTCGCACTATGCGTTATATGCCCTGATGATCGCCATGCCGCTGATCGGCTGGGGCATGCTGTCGGCCGCTGCCTATCCCGTCGTCTTGTTCAGCGGGTGGCATCTGCCGCCGATCCTGCCGCAGAGCGACAGTCTGCACGCGCTGTTGTGGGACGCGCATTTCTATCTGGCCTTCGCGTTCTTTGCGCTGATTCTGTTGCATATCGCGGCGGCGCTGTTCCACGCGCTCGTCCGGCGCGACGGCGTATTCCAAGCGATGGCCTCGGTATCGCCCGCCGAAGAGGCCTCGCTCGCGGAGTGACGCGGCGCGTCGCCCGGGGACGACAGGGTGTCTCTGCCGTGGCGACGAACTCTTGACAAGCGTCCCCGTAATAGTTACGTGCCGGAACGATCTCGCTCACGTGCCAGGACGCCAGCCGGTCACGCCGGCTGGCGGAGCGAGAGCGGTTCCCGCGGGTAAAGGTTCGTCACCTTCGCTCCCGGGCGGCTTCGGGAAAACGTCCGGCCGGCACTATGACCGGTCTGCGGCCATGCCGCTGGACTGGGACAGGCGGGGGCGGGTAACGCCCGTCTCTTAGCCGCGTCCCAGGAAGAACGTTTCTGGAGCTGAGCGGTGGCGTTCGTTCGTTGCCGCAAGTGCCGTGGTAGGACGCCGACAGGCGAGCGCGCTGCGCTCAGCGCGCGACCGCATTCCGATAAGGATGCGGACGGAAGGAATACGCGTCTTTCGGCGTTCCGCCGTCCTGTTTTATTTGGCCGAATGTGATCGAGAGGGCAGCCGGAACCACGCCGGCGGCCCGTGACGGGGATCAGGTTCGGGCTTCTTGCGCGTCGTACCAGCAAAACTCGGACGCATCGGCGTCGCGAGAACGACTTCGTATGTTCGCACCTCTCCCCGCGTGCGGGGAGAGGTGGAGGGAGCGAAGCGACCGAGGGTGAGGGGGCCTCTCCGCAATTCTGAGCGCAGTGGTTGGCGCCAAGGCGCTGCAGATTTTAACCGCGAGGCTCAGCCCAGCCGAGAGGCCCCCTCATCCCAACCTTCTCCCCGCATGCGGGGAGAAGGGGTGTCCTCGCGCCGCGAGAACGATTTGCTATGTCGTCATTGTCGAGCGCCATGCATGGACACACGGTCATCGCCAGCCGCCGCCGCCATTCACATAGACCGTGTCCGCGGTCATAAACTCGCACGCGTCGGAGCACATGAACAGCACGAGTTCGCCGATCTCCTCCGGTTCGCCGAACCGCTGCATCGGTACATCGTCGAGGAATTGCTTGATCAATTCCGGCGAGGATTGTGCCGCGCCTTGGAACGGCGTCTTGATCGGTCCGGGCGAAATCGACAGCGCGCGAATGCCGCGGGTTGCGAATTCGCGCGCCACGCCGAGCGTCATCGACACCACCGCGCCCTTGGCCGCCGCATAATGGATCGACGAGCCCGGCGCGCCGCGGCGGTGCGCCATGCTCGCCATGTTGACGATGACGCCGTGCCTGTTGGCGAGCATGTGCGGCAGCAAGGCCTGCATGGCGTGGAGGGTGCCGTTGACGTTCAGCGCGAAGGTCTTCTCCATCAGCGCATCGTCGATCTCGAGAAACGTGGCGCGGCGGATGGCGGCGCCCGCGGAGTTGAACAGGAATTGCACCCGGCCGAAGGCCGCGATCGCGCGCTGCGCCATGGCATCGACGTCGCCGCGCCGGGTGACGTCGGCCGTCAGCGCCAGCGCCTGACTGCCTTTGGCATTGACCGCCGCCGCCGTTTCGCGGGCGCCTTGTTCGTTGATGTCCGCGCAAACGACATTGGCGCCTTCGCGCGCGAAGATCAGGGCTGTCGCGCGGCCGATGCCGCTCGCCGCACCGGTGATGACGATGGTTTTTCCAGCGAAATAGTCGGGGGTCTTGGGCATAGATCAGAGTCCCGCGGCGTGTCGCGCGAGTGTGCCCGCTCATCGGATCGGCTACAATCGCCGACACGACAGAAGCGAGAGAACACAGAAATGCTGCGGCAGCGATCGATGATGCGAACTTCGTGGATTCTTGCGGCGCTTTGCTTCGCGGCGCTGTGCGCGCGCCCGGCTGCCGCGCAACTGGTCAATGAAAACCTGCTGGCCGGGCTGCCGTCCGGCTACAAGGTCGGCTTTCACGACAAGAAGAACAATCTCGACATGACCGAGTTTGTGCCGGCCAAGGAGAGCGTCGAGAACTGGACCGAGATGGTGACTGTGCAGGTGTTCTTCGGATTAAAGATCACACCGGAGCAATTCATGAACCAGCTCGGGCAGAGCTGGCGCGGCGCTTGTCCGGGCGCCGGCGACCCGCAGCCGGTCGTGGGCGGCCCCGAGAATGGCTATCCGACGCTGTTATGGATTCTCGACTGCCCGAAAAATCCGGCACCGGCAAGCCGGAACTGACCTGGTTCAAGGCGGTGCAAGGCAACGACAGCTTCTATGTCGTGCAGAAGGCGTTCAAATTCACGCCCAACAAAGAGCAGATCACCCGCTGGATCGATTATCTCAAGGCGGTGCGGGTCTGCAACTCGCGCATCGCCGAGCGCGCCTGCCCGCCGACCAGAAACTAGAGCATGATCCCGAAAAGTGGAAACCGGTTTTCGGAAAAGATCATGCTCCAACGCAAAATCTGGATCATGATCCGATCAATTTGAGCGGATCATGGTCTAAGCCAGAAGGAACGCGTCAAATGGCCCCGCATCGACCGATCGACTATGCCGAGGCTCCGGCGGAAGTCCGCGCGGTGTTCGACGACATCAAGCGCACGCGGCAGATCAAGGACGTCAACAATTTCTGGAAATATCTGGCGCACGATCCGGCGACGCTCAAGCGCACCTGGGAAAGCATCAAGGAGGTGATGGCGCCGGGCGCGCTCGACGCCGTGACCAAGGAGATGATCTATCTCGCGGTCAGCGTCACCAACGGCTGCGGCTATTGCATCGCCAGCCACGGCGCGGCGGCGCGCAAGGCCGGCATGAGCGAGGCGATGTTCGGCGAGCTGATGGCGGTCGTCGGCATGGCCAACGAAACCAACCGCCTGGCCAACGGTTATCGCGTCCCGGTCGACCCGGCGTTCGAGAAATAACGCGGGCGCGCCCTGATCGTTCCAGCGCCCGGCGCAGGATCGATGGGTCGGCGGCTTTAATTCTCGCCTTGATCCGCCGCCTTTGAGCGGCAAGAGCGAGATCGGTCGCGCGTTTCTGCTCTCGAGATTGCGAGGCTGTCGCGGCGGTGCTTTCAGAAATGTCGTCATCCCGTTCCCCGTTTCACAACATTGATCGGCCCCGGTTTTGCCCCGGGGCCGATGGTTTAATTCGCAAGGGCCACGCGGTTACTTGTTAGGCGTCGCCGCCGGCGGCGGCGCGAGACCCGGGATAGGAGACGCCGGACTTGTCGTGTGGGGCGGCGGCGCCATGCGCGTTGCCGTTGACTGCGAGTCATTGGACGCGACGCGGCTCGGTTCGCGGGCAACGCCGAAGGCGAGCGCCAGCACGATCACCAGGAAAGCGGCGCCGGCAATCCATCCCCATCCGCTACTTGTGCGGCGATCGGCCGGTTCGTAGCCAAGGTTGCTGTACATGGGGTCGTTCGGATCGCGATAATCAGACATGGCTGACCTCCTTGCGGCTGTCGCAAGACAACTTGCCGCAGCTTGGCCAGTTCCTTTTTATGCCTGCACAACCGAATAGCCGCTCTGATGGAACGGCATGGCACTTTCATCGTGCGACGTCGAAGTGTTTCGCCAACACGAGCATTTCGCGATTTCGGCTTATTGAATGGAACCGCGAACCGGCTATTGTGCCGCGTCAGAGCATGATCCCGAAAAAGCCTGTCCCGGACTTGATCCGGGGTGGAAGCCGGTTTTCGGAAAAGATCATGCTCCACGGAAAATCTAGACCATGATCCGATTCAATCGAACCGGATCATGGTCTAAGCGCTCGTAGCTCAGCTGGATAGAGCATCAGACTTCGAATCTGAGGGTCGGGAGTTCGAATCTCTCCGAGCGCGCCACTCGCAAGTCTTGAGAAAGCTTCTCGCGGCGGAGCGCGCTGCTCCGCCGCTTCAAACAAATCCAAAAAATCTGCCGCTTAACTCAGCCGTCGATCAGCTCGGACTCTTGCTGCGTGCTCGCTTCCGGCGCGTCGTGGTCGTGAGTCGCGCGCGGTCGCCGGCATCTGCAGCACGGTTGCGCGCTGGCCCGGTGTCAGCCGCGTCACCAGCACGATCAGGCCGCCGGGAAATTCCAGCGCGTCGTGGTGGACGTTGGGATCGTCCATGTTGATCTGGCGGAAGCGGGCGACTTTGTGCGCGATGCGGGCTTTGCCGAACAGGCTGAACGCGCGGTCGTAAGTAACACTTTCCTCAAATGCGAGCTCGGTGCCGGGAAGCAGGCAGACGGCGGTATCGGGATCGCCGGCGGCGGCGAAGCCGCGGGTGATCGATCTGGAGAAATCCGTCGCGATCAGGGTGTCGCCGACGGCGGCCGGGCGCGAAGCGACAAGATGGAGGCTATAGTCGCACATGGAAGGGCACTCCTTTCCAGCAATCCCCCGTACGTGAAGGGGTTTCTGCAAGTTGAACCCGTCCATTGATCAAATGTTCCGGTCGCGTCACCGCGCCGGCGGCCGCCAGTCGTAAATCCAGTCGTAATGCGCCAGCAGGCGCTGGCCGCCGATCGCCCCCATGGCGGTATCCCGCAGCCAGGCAGCAACGCCGGAAAAGTGATAGAGCGTGCCGTTGCGGGCGGCCAGCCGCTGCACTTTCCGTGTGCGCCCTCGCCGTATTGCACAATAAGTCCGCAGCGCCCGGGTCGCGTCGTCCGGCGCCCGCGCCAGGCATTGCGCCGCCACGGCCGCGTCCTCGATCGCCATGGCGGCGCCCTGGGCGAGAAACGGCAGCATCGGGTGCGCCGCGTCGCCAAGCAGCGCCATCGGGCCTTGCGTCCAGCGCCGGATCGGCCGCCGATCATAAAGCGCCCATTTGAGCCACGCCTCCGGCAAGCCGATGCAGCGCGCGCGCCGGCGGCGCCCAGGCTTCGACGGCGAGGCGCGGAACCAGTTCGGCCCGGCTTGCCGGCTCGCTCCAGCCCGGCGCATCCCAGCTGTCGGCCGTGATGACGACGAGATTGATGACGGTGCCGCCCTTGACCGGGTAGTGCACGAAATGGGCGTCGCGCCCGAGCCACAGATAGATCAGCGGTTCGCGAAATTCAGGAGCGACCAGGCGCGCCGGAACGAGGCCGCGCCAGGCGGTGCGGCCGGGCGAAACGCGGCGGGTCGACATGGCCGAGGCGCTTGCGCGCCTGCGACCACAGCCCGTCGGCGGCAAGAAACGCTACGCCGTGCTCCTCGATCGTGCCGCCGCGGCCGCGCGTCATGACGGTTATGCCGTTGGCATGGGCGACGAAGTCTTCGGCGCGCTAGGCCAAGCTTGACGCTGATGCCGCGCTGCCGGGACGCGGCCGCCGCCAGCGCGGCTTGCAGGTCGCCGCGATGGGTCACCCAATAGGGAGCGCCGTAGCGCTGCTCGGCGTCGGCAAGCGGCATGCGCACGATCTCACGGCCGCTTGCGGCGCTGAGCACGCGCAGCGCCGCAGGCGCGGTGGCCAGCGGGCGCAGACGATCCTCGAGACCGAGATCGATCAGGATGCGGGCGGCGTTCGGGGAGAGCTGGATGCCGGCGCCGGTTTCCTCGAGCCGCTCGGCCTGTTCCAGCACCACGACCCGAAAGCCGTTTTGCGCGAGCGCCAGTGCCGCAGTCAGGCCGCCGATCCCGGCGCCGGCGACGATGACGGTGCGCGGGGACGTCAGAGCACGTCCTCCCGCGGAAAGTTCAGATGATGACGTCGTGCAATTCGCATTCCGCCGGCCGCGCCGCGTTCGGCGCCAGCGTCGGGTCGTGGCGATAGAGCGTCGAGCAATAGGGGCAGACATGCTCGACGTCGTCGCCCATGTCGCAATAGACATGCGGGTGATCGAATGGCGGCAAGGCGCCGACGCACATAAATTCCCTGGCGCCGATCTCGATGACCGGAACGCCGAGGTCGTTGTGGAAATGCGGGACGATAGTATCGGCCATGCTGCCGAAATCCGTTTTATCGCGCGGCACCATAGCGGCGGCGAGCTATGGATTCCTAGCGACTTTCTACCCAACTATTGTCAAAAAGCCGCAAATCGTCGGCAGTTTGAGTCGAGGTGCGACGCAGAGGATTGACATGAAGGGGTTAAAGCTCATTGTCCGGCAAATATGCCATCCGGTATTTGCGCTGTTGTGCGCCGTCGTCTTCGGCGGCGCGGCGCTGGTGGCCGGCGGCCAATGCCGTCGACGAAGCGCAGCGCTATGCGGCCGCCGACGATCCGGTAGCGATCAGCGATCTGAAGCTCGACCGTGTCTTCAGCCAAGGCGTCGCCGAGCGCGAAATCCGCGCAGCGCTGACGGCCGGCGATCTCGACCTCGCGCAAAGCTTTCTCGATCTGGCGGCCGAACGCAGTGTCTAAATTGATCCGGCTCTGATCGGTCAAGTGAAGGAGGCGCAGACCAAGGCGGCGACGGCGACGCACACCGCCGGACGGTTTGTGCAAGGCTTATGGACCGGCGAGCCGACCGATGTTGCGAGCCTTGCCGGCACCGCGGTCGGCGATCTTTTTGTGTTCGGCGACATTCGCGACGCCGCGCGCGAGGGCAAACGCTATTTGCTCGGCGAGCCGGCCGATCCCTGGATATTCGGTCTGGCCGGCGTCGGCATTGCCATCACCGCGGGCACCTACGCCTCGCTCGGCCTTGGCGCGCCGGAACGGATCGGCTTGACGCTTGCCAAGGTTGCGCGCCGCACCGGCCGGCTCAATCCGGTCCTGGCGGTACGCGTGGCGCGCGACGCGGTGAAAGTCGAGAAAGCCGGAGGCCTCGCCGAACTGGTCGGCGACGTCGGGCGGATCGAGAGCAAAGCCGGCACGCAAGCGGCCCTCGACAGCCTGCAGATCGCGCAGGAGCCGCGCGACGTGTCGCTCTTGGCGCGGCTCTCGGCCGCCAAAGGCGGCAAGACCCGCGCCATCATCAAGCTCCTTGGCCGCGGCGCCATCATTGCTGACGGTCAGCGCGCTTGATCTCGCCAGCTGGATGCTGTGGGCGGCGTTGATGCTGTTCGGCTTTGCCTCGTCCTGCAAGACCGCCACCGAGCGCGCGACGCTGCGCTACATCCGCTGGCGCAAGGCGCGGCGCGTTCGCGCGATGCGCGCTGCAGATCGCGTAGTGCGTGCAGGGCGGATTAGCGCAGCGTAATCCGCCGTTTGGCGGCGCGTGCCACACGGCGGGTTACGCTTCGGCTAACCCGCCCTACGAGCTACGCGAGCTCACTGCTTGACCAACGGGCAAGCCGGATTGGGCGGGCCGAACGCCTGATCGCCCGGGATATGCGTGAGGATCTCGTAATAGTCCCAGGGAAACTTCGAGTCTTCCGGCTTCTTCACCTGCACCAGGATCAGGTCGTGCACCATCAGCCCGTCCTCGCGCAGCTTGCCGTTGCGGGCGAAGAAATCGTTGATCGGCGTCTCGCGCATCTTGGCCGTGACCTTGAGCGGATCGTCGGTGCCGGCCGCCTTGACGGCATTGAGATATGTCATGACCGAGGAATAGACGCCGGCCTGCCACATCGACGGCATCTGGTTCATCTTGGCATAGAAGCGCCGCGACCATTCGCGGGTCTGCTGGTCCATGTCCCAATAGAATGAGGTGGTGAGAACCAGGCCCTGCGCGGCCTTGAGCCCGAGCGCGTGGATGTCGGAGATCAGCACCAGCAGGCCGGCCATCTGCTGGCCGCCCTGGAAGATGCCGAACTCGCCGCCGAGCTTGATGGCGTTGATGTTGTCGGGCGGGCCGGAGGCGATGCCGATGATCTTCGCCTTCGAGGCCTGCGCCTGGAGAATGAACGACGACAGATCGGGCGTGGCGAACGGATGCCTGACCGAGCCGAGGACCTTGCCGCCATTCGCCACGATGACTGCGGAGGCATCGCGCTCGAGCGCGTGGCCGAAGGCGTAATCGGCGGTGAGGAAGAACCAGGTGTTGCCGCCGCGCTTGGTGACTTCCTGCGCCGTGCCGACCGCGAGCGCGTGCGTATCGAACACCCATTGCAGAGCATAAGGCGTACAGAACTTGCCGTGGAAGTCGGCGGTGCCGGTCGAATGGACGATCAGCAGCCGCTTCCTCTCGGTGGCGACAACCTGCACCGCCAAGCCGACCGCCGAGACCGGCACGTCGACGATCAGGTCGACCTGATCGCGGTCATACCATTGCCGCGAGATGCCGGCGGCGATGTCGGGCTTGATCTGATGGTCGGCGGAAATCAGCTGGATCGGCTTGCCCAAGACCGTGCCGCCGAAATCGTCGATCGCCATCTGCGCGGCGACGACGGAGCCTGGGCCGTCGGCGGCCGATGACGGGCCGGACATGTCGGTGAGCACGCCGATCTTCACGACGTCGTCGGAAATCTGCGCCTTGGCGGCGCCGCTCGCAGCGACGAACAGCGTGGCGAGCCCAATCGAGCCACAAGCGTTGCATGGTGATCCTCCCTCCGGCGCCAGTCGCGCGCCGGCTATTCTTGTCGCGGCAGCTTTAGGTCAGGCGGCGCGGAAGCGAAAATCGCTCCCGCGCCGGCGTTCGCCAGGAGATGCGCGTCCTAGAGGTTGCCGTTCCACCACACCGGCATGAAGGCATAGCCGGATCCGGCTTTCACCACGTGCCCGACGCCGGGGAAGCCAATGTGCATACCGGCGATCAGCAGTTTGTCGGTCGCCACCATGTCCATCACTTTCTTGCGGGTCGCGATCGCCTGCGGCGGATCGAGGTCGTAGGCGATCGATCGCTCCGGTTCGGGGAATTGCAGCGCCGTGCTGTGCACGATGTCCGTCCAGATCAGCAATTGGCCGTTGCCATTGGCGATGCGAATCATGGTGTGGCCGACGGTGTGGCCGGGTGCAGTAACCGCGACGACGCCGGGAGCAAGTTCGGCACCATCCTTGAAGGTCTGCACCTTCTTCGCGTCGATATAGGGCTTGAAAGCGGCGCGACCGCCCTCGAACAGGTCTTTGAAGAACGGCTTGCCTTCCGGGATTTTCACATCGCCTTCCATCCACCACGCAAACTCGTCGCCATTGATGTGGATGCTCGCGTTCGGGTAGGCGACCTGCTTGTCAGTCGTCAGCAAGCCGATGCAGTGATCGGGATGAACGTGGGTGACGACAACGGCGTCGATATCGGCGGGCTTCACGCCGGCTGCGGCCAGATTCTTCGGCAAGTGGCCTGCCACCGGGCCGGCGCCATTGGAATAGCCCGTATCGACCAGGATAAGCTTGTCGCCGGTGTTGATCAGCCAGGCATTGAAGCTGGTGGGGGCCATGTCATGCGACGGAGCGAAGGCAGCGTCCAGTAATTTTGCTGCGCCGTCTGCGTCACCCGAATAGTATTTCGTCGGCAGCGCCGCCGTGCCGTCGTTGAGAATGGTGACTTCGTAGGCGCCGACTTTCATGCGGTAGATGCCGGGCGCTTGCGTGCCCGCGGGCGCTTCCTTCGCCGCGGCCGGCAAAGCCGGAAGCAGCGCGGCCCCGGCGGCCGCCAGCCCGAACGAACGTCGCGTGATGGTCATGTGAGTTTCTCCCTCGTGAAAGAGTGGCGTGCTCGCCCTAGCGGGTTTGTGAGAACCCTTTGTGTCTTGAGTGTTTTTGGGCGCTGGTTTTTGAGGACGCTACGCAACCGGGGCGGGGTGGTCAAGGCGCGGCGCAGCCGGTGGCATCGCCCGCGTGCATTCCGCCGTGGATCGATTATATGCTCGTGGAATGCCCAGTTTTACGCATGGCGATGTTGAAATTGCTTTTCTTGACGAAGGCGACGGCGAGCCGATCGTGCTCGTCCACGGCTTTGCATCTAACAAAGAAGTGAACTGGGTCTATCCCGGCTGGGTGTCGACACTGACCCGCGCGGGCCGCCGCGTCATCGCGCTCGATAACCGCGGTCACGGCGCCTCCACCAAGCTTTATGACCCGGCCGCTCTACCACAGCGGCATCATGGCCGAAGACGTCCGGGCGCTGATCGATCATCTCGAACTGCCGCGCGCCGACGTCATGGGTTATTCGCTCGGCGGACGGATCACGGCGCTCTTGGCAGAGAAGCATCCGCAGCGGGTGCGCTCAGCGATACTCGGCGGCGTCGGCATTCATCTGATCGAAGGGGCGGGTCTGCCGTCGCAGACGATCGCGGCGGCGCTCGAGGCGCCGACGCGTGCGGACGTGACCGATCCGACCGGGCACACGTTTCGCGCATTCGCCGAGCAGACCCATTCGGACCTGCGCGCGCTGGCCGCCTGTATCCGCGGCTCGCGCCAGACCCTCGCCCGTGACGAATTGGACGGCCTGACGATGCCGGTCCTGGTCGCGGCCGGCAGCAAGGACCAGGTTGCCGGCTCGCCGGAGCAGCTCGCCGCGCTGGTACCGGGCGCGCAGGCGCTGGTCATTCCAGGCCGCGATCACATGCTTGCGGTCGGCGATAAGGCGTTCAAGGCGGGCGTGCTGGAATTCCTGGCGCGGCGGCCCTAACGGAAGGCGGTTATTCGGCCAATGGCCTTGTTTGACTGGGCCAAAGGCCGCTAAAAGCCGGCCATTGACGGAGTATTTGCCCACCCTCTGGTTTCTATGCCCGCCCACGCCCAATTATGCTAAAAGCGCGGCGTTCCGGGAGGCATTGCCATGGCCCAACACCAGACGCAGCCGGTGCTCGATAAGGTCGATCCGGTATGGGCGCGGATCCGCCGCGAGGCCGAGGACATCGTGCGGCGCGAACCCGAGCTCGCGACCTTTATCTATTCGACCATCCTGCATCACGACACGCTCGAAGGCTCGATCGTCTACCGGCTGTCGGAGCGGCTCGACCACGCGGCATTGTCCGGCGAATTGCTCCGGCAGGCCTATGCGGACGCGCTCAAGGATACGCCGTCGATTGGCGACTGCTTCCGCGCCGACATTGCCGCGGTCGTGGACCGCGATCCGGCGACCTATCGCCTGCTCGAGCCGGTCCTCTACTATAAGGGCTTTCACGCCATCCAGACCCATCGGCTGGCGCACTGGCTTTGGGGCAAGGGCCGCCGCGATTTCGCGCTCTACCTGCAGAGCCGCTCATCGGCGGTATTCCAATGCGACATCCATCCGGCCGCACGCATCGGCCGCGGCATTTTTCTTGATCACGCCACCGGCCTCGTGGTCGGCGAGACCGCGGTGATCGACGACGACGTATCGATGCTGCACGACGTGACGCTCGGCGGCACCGGCAAGCAGGCCGACGACCGCCATCCGAAAATCCGCTACGGCGTGATGATCGGCGCCGGCGCCAAAATCCTCGGCAATATCGAAGTCGGTCATTGCGCGCGCATCGCCGCCGGCTCGGTGGTGCTCAAGTCGGTGCCGAACAATGTCACGGTCGCCGGCGTTCCCGCCAAGGTCGTGGGCGTCGCCGGCTGCCCCGAGCCGGCGCGCCTGATGGATCAAATGCTCTACGACGAGATTTGATCGCGGCCGCCGCCGCGTGCTATCGGGATGATGCTCGATTTTTTCGTTGGAGCATGATCTTCTCCGAAAACCGGTTTCCACGTTTCGGGGTCATGCTCTGGGAGGCGCCCGTTGGACGTCCAGGAAGTCAAGAAGCTCGACGCTTATCTCAAGAAGCTGTTCGCCAATCCGCGCATCCGCGTGGTGCCGCGGCCGAAGAAAGACAATTCCGCCGAGGTCTATGTCGGCGATGAGTTCGTCGGCGTGCTGTTCGTCGACGACGAGGACGACGAGCGCTCGTACAATTTCCAGATGGCGATCCTGGGCACCGACCTGGACTAGTCGCTCTCGAAGGAGCCTGAGCGAAGCCTCAATTGCCGCCGGCGTGAAGCTGCGTCACCAGCCGATCCAACCCGGCGGCGGCATTGCGCCAATCTTGCAGCCATTCGCGCGAGAATCGCAGCGTGATCTCCGCGGCGTCCAAGCGAACGCTCCTGGATGCAGGTGCCGGGGACGGTGCGCAGCGGCCGCGAGCAGAGCGCAAAGAATTGCTCGGGCTTGTCGGCGAGATAAACGAGGTCTTCGCCCTCATAAGGCGTGCCGGCGCGGAACGCCACGATGGCGAGCCCGTCCGGGCCCGGCTGTCGCTTGGGACTCGATGTAACGCGGATAAATCGTGCGCAATCGCACCAGCGGCGGCAGCACGGCGCCGAGCCCGGCGATGGTGACGAACACGCGGTCGTCGGTGCGTGGCGCCGGGACCGCATCACTTCCGTCCAGCACCGGCGTTTTGGCGGCGACTTGGCCGTCCGCGGCCGGCGGCGCGAGCGACGGCCAGAGAAACACCAGGTCGATCCGCTCATGCGCGCCCGGATGACGCTGCACCGCGGCGCGGATCGCCGCCGGCGGCACATTGAACAGCGCACCCGCAACCGTCACCGGGATGGCCGGCGCGTCGAGCGGCACGGCCGACTTTGGCCAGCTCGGCCACAGGATGTAGGACACGAAGGTGCCCGGCGGCGGCCATCAGCACCGCGACAATTGCCAGCACCAGCCACAGGCTCCGCGAGCCACGCCATAGTCGATATCGAGGGACCGCCTGCGCCGTCATGCTCGTGGTTCGCCGCCTTCAATGCCGAATCAATGCCCGAGTATCGCATGGCGGGGCGCGCGCTCTCGTTAACCCTTTCTTAATCATCCCGTGGCGGCGCCGCGCGCGCTCTGCAAAGTGTCTCTTCGAAAACCGAAGGGCGCTGTGGCGATGGGCGAGGCTCTGCAAGCGGCGTTTTCGCCGGATGTCATCGAGTCCTTGTTCGCCATCGCCTTCGGCTTTGCCGTCGCCGGCTTATGCGCCAGCAGCTACCGCGTTGCCGCCGCGCATGTCCCGAGTTTCCGGTTGCTCGAAGCGGGCCCGATGGCGGCGCGCTTTGCCGCCGTTCCGCTGCTCATGTTCTCCGCCCCGTATTTGATCATGCGCAACACGCTTGCGCGGCCACCGGCTCGAGCGCCGCCGCGCCGAATTCGTCATGGTGGCGACCGTGATCGCCGGCTTGTGGAGCCTGATGTCGGGCACGGTCGTGGTGATGGCGCTTCAAGCCCTGCTCAGCGTTTGATACGCAATTGCGCAGACTATCATCCGCTCATTCCCGCGAAGGCGGGGAATCCAGAGCTGCGTCCCGGGTCTTCATGGGGACGAGCGTCATTGTAATCGCCAATTCGGATTTGACACATGATCTACGAACTCGACGGACAGAAGCCACAGTTTCCCGAGGATGGCCGCTATTGGGTGGCGCCGAGCGCGGCGGTGATCGGCCGGGTCCGGCTGAACAGCGATTGCAGCGTCTGGTTCGGCGCGGTGCTGCGCGGCGACAATGAATGGATCGAGCTCGGCGAGCGCTCGCAGATTCAAGACAATGCTACGCTCCATACCGACATGGGCTTCCCGCTCACCATCGGGTCTGACTGCGTGATCGGCCACAATGTCGTCCTTCACGGCTGCACGATCGGCGACCGCGTGCTGATCGGCATGGGCGCGATCGTGCTCAACGGCGCGCGCATCGGCGCCGGCTCTCTGGTCGGCGCCGGCGCTTTGATCACCGAGGGCAAAGAGTTTCCGGAAAAATCGCTGATCGTCGGCGCGCCGGCGCGCGTGCTTCCGCACGCTCGACGACGCGGCGTGGCCGCAATCGCCGCCGGCGCCGATTTCTACGTCCGCAATTTCAAGCGCTATGCCAGCGGGATGAAGCCGGTCGGCGTGAAGTCGGCGCCGACCGGCTGCTTACTTCGCTCTCGGCGGTTTCGGGTTCGCCCGGCTTGCCGGGCGCGCCGGCGATGCGAACTTTGTCGCCCGAGGCGATGCCGTCCGGCGGATTGATGACCACGCGATCGTCCGCCGCGATCCCCGATCCGATCTCGACCTCGTTGCCAAGATCGCGCGCGATCGTGACCTCGCGCAGGACGATCCGCCCGTCGCTGCCAACGGTGGCGACATGCAGTCCGCTCTGATTGAAAATCAGCGCGCTCGCCGGCACGTTGATCGCCACCTCGGGGTGCGGGCAGTTCGAACGTCACGTTGGTGAAGCTGCCGGTCATCAGCTCGCTGCGGCTATTGTCGACGACAAGCTGCATGCGCACCGTGTTGGAGGCGGCGTCGACCGACTGTGCCGAAGCCTCGACGGTCGCCGGAAACGTCCTGCCCGGATATTCGGGCACTGCGATCTGCGCCTTGGTGCCGACCGGGATGCTGGGCACGTAGTTTTGCGGAACATTGACGTAGACGCGAAGCTTGCTGGTCTCGGATACGACGAACAGCGGCGGACCGCCGCCGGCGCCGGCATTGATCAGCGCGCCGACGTCGGTCGTGCGCGCGGTGACGAGCCCGTCAAACGGCGCGACGACGCGCTTATATTGTTCGAGCACGCGCAGGCGATCGAGGTTGGCTTGCGCGGCGCGGACCAGGCCCTGCTTGTTGGAGGCGTCGGCCGCCCGCTGGTCGAGATCCTGCTGCGAAATGGCATAGGTCGTGATCAGGCTCTGGCCGCGCTTGAGCGTCGCGTCCGCCAGGACCGAATTGGCCTTGGCGCTGGCGAGATTGGCTTCAGCCTGCATGATCTGCTGGTCGAGATCGGGCGCGTCGAGTTCGGCGAGCAGCTGGCCGGATTTGACCGGCGCGCCGATGTCGACGTCCCACTTTTTCACGTAGCCGGTGACGCGCGCATACATCTGCGCCTGGATGTAGGCCTCGAGCCGGCCGGGAAGTGAAAAGGTGGTCTTCTTGCCGCGGGTGTCGGGCGGCGCGGTGGCGACCACCGGAACCGCCTGCTTCTCCGTCCATTCCTGAAGCTTGGCGTCGGCGACCTTGCGCGTCGTGATGCCGAAAATGACGACGACGCCGCCAATAACCAGCGCTGAAAGGCCGAGCGATGTAGAGGCCGCGCCGCGACACGGCTAGGGGTTGAGGGGCTCGGATCAGGCGGCATGCGGTTCTCCCATCGCGGGCGCGGCGCGCGGGCCGCGGCGTTGATGGATAATGCTGAAGACCACCGGCACGAATATCAGAGTTGCGACCGTCGCGAAACAAAGACCGCCAACGACCGCGCGGCCGAGCGGCGCATTCTGCTCGCCGCCTTCGCCGAGGCCGAGCGCCATCGGCAGCATGCCGATGATCATGGCCAGCGCCGTCATCAGAACCGGGCGCAAGCGGACGAAGCCCGCCTCGATCGCGGCGGCAGTACGCGTCGCCATGTTCCTCAAGCCGTCTCCTTGGCGAAGCTGATGACCAGCACGCTGTTGGCGGTGGCCACGCCCATGCACATGATCGCGCCGGTCAATGCCGGCACCGACAGCGTCGTGCCGGTGGCGAACAGCATCCACACGATGCCGGCAAGCGCCGCCGGCAGCGCCGTGATGATGACGAACGGATCGGCCCAGGATTGGAAGTTGACGACGATCAGGAGATAGATGAGCACGATGGCGGCGGCGAGGCCGAAGAACAGCCCGTTGAATGAGTTGTTCATGGTCTTGACCTGGCCGAGCATGACCACGTCAGCGGTCTTCGGCGCCTCGCTCGCGGTGTCGTTGATGATCTGCTGCACGTCGGCGGCGACCGCGCCGAGATCGCGGTCCTGCGTGGTGCCGTAAATCTGGATCACCGGCTGGATGTTGTAGTGCGAATAGACCGCGGGCACCGCCACGCGCTTGATGTCGGCGATCGCGCCCAACACTTGCGGCGGCGCTCCCGGCGCGGTGATCGGCAGATTCTGCAGCGCGTTGAGTGAATCGACCTGATATTGCGGCGTCTGCATGACGATCGAATAGTTGACGCCGTTTTCGGGATTGAGCCAGTAGGTCGGCTGCACCTGGTCCGATCCGGCGAGATCCACGACCAGGCTGTTGGTCGACGTCGCGTTCGGTGATGCCGACATATTGCGCGCGGGTGCGGTCGACGTCGACATTGAAGCCCGGCCCGCTGAGCGATTGCTGAATGCGCGCATCGACCAGTCCGCGGACGTGCCGCAGCCGGCGCAGCAGGTTTTGCGCGTAGGCGAAATTCTCGTCGAGATTCGGTCCGCGGATCTGCACCTCGATCGGCGCCGGTGCGCCGAAATTCAGAATCTGGCTGATGATGTCGGCCGGCAGGAACGAAAACGTCATGCCGGGGAATTTCGCCGGCAGCTCCTCGCGCAGCGCCCTGCACATAGTCCGCCGTCGGCCGGTGATCCTCGGTCAAGCCCGATCTGGATCTCGCCGTCCTGCGAGCCGATGGTGCCGGTATTGTTGTAGGTCATGTTGATGCCGCTGACCGGAAAACCGATATTGTCGACCAGCGTTTCCAGTTGGTCCGGCGGTATGGTCTGCCGCACCACCTTCTCGATTTCGGCAAACAGCCGCGCGCTTTCCTCGACGCGGGTGCCGACATGGCGCGCGCACGTGCATCAGGATGCGGCCGCCGTCGACCGACGGGAAGAAATCGCGGCCGAGATAGGGCGCCAGCGCGAAGCTGCCGACAATGAAGGCGAGGAAGAGCGTGACGAACACGGCGCGGTGCCGCATCGCCATGGTCAAAACCTCGCGATAGGCGAGACGGCCGCGCTCGAAGCGGGACTCGAAGCCGCGCTGGAAGCGCACCAGCGGATTGCGTGAGCGCGGCGGCGGCGCGCTCGGCGCCGTGCGCGTCGGTGTGCGCTTCGTGCTTGCGCAGCATGTATTTCGCCATCGTCGGCACCAGCGTGCGCGACAGGATGAACGACCAGACCATCGCCGACATGACCGCTTCCGCCAGCGGCACGAACAGAAAGCGCGGCACGCCGGTCAAAAAGAACATCGGCACGAACACGATGCAGATGCACAGCAGCGACACGAAGGCCGGCGTCACGATCTGCTCGGCGCCGTCGAGGATGGCCTGCTCGACTTCCTTGCCCTGCTCGAGATGCCAATTGATGTTCTCGATCGTCACCGTGGCTTCGTCGACCAGGATGCCGACCGCCAGCGCGAGGCCGCCCAAGGTCATGATATTGAGGGTTTCGCCCAGCGCCCACAAGCGTCGCGATCGATCCGAGCACCGAGAGCGGGATAGAGACGGCAATGATCAACGTCGAGCGGAAGCTGCCGAGGAACAGCAGGATCATCAGGCTGGTCAGCGCCGCCGCGATCACGCCCTCGCGGATCACGCCGCCGATCGCGGCGTTGATGAAGATCGATTGATCGCCGATCGCGGTGAGCACGAGGTTGCTCGGCAGGGTTCTTTTTCATCTCCTGCACTTTTTTCTTCACCCCGTCGATGATCGCCAGCGTCGACACCGCGCCGTTCTTCAAGACAAACATCAGCACCGAGCGGTTGCCGTCGACATGCACGATGTTCTGCTGCGGCGGGCTGCCGTCGCGCACATGCCCGATGTCGTGAATGTAGACCATGGCGCCGTTGACGGTCTTGATCGGCAGATCGTCGAGCGCCTTGATCGCCGATGGGGCGTCGTTGAGATTGATGGCGTATTCGTAGATGCCGATCTTCTCGGTGCCGACCGGCGTGATCAGGTTTTGCGCGGCAAGCGCGTTGGCGACGTCCTGGCCGGAGAGGCCGCGCGCCCGCATCGCCGCCGGATCGACATCGATCTGGATCTGGCGAAACTTGCCGCCGAACGGGTAGGGCATGGCGGCGCCCGGCACCGTCACGATCGGCACGCGCACGAAATTGAGGCCGAGGTCGAACAGCGTCTGCTCCGGCAGGCCCTTGCCCGACAACGCGAGCTGAATGATCGGCACCGTCGAAGCGTTGTAGTTGAGAATGAGCGGCGGCACCGAGCCAGGCGGCATTTGCTTGAGCAAGGTCTGCGAGATGGCGGTGACCTGGGCGTTGGCGGTGCGGACGTCGGCGCCCTGCTGGAAGAAAATCTTGACGATGCCGACGCCGTTATAGGAGTTCGCTTCGATATGCTCGATGTCGTTGACCGTCGTGGTCAGCGCGCGCTCGAACTGCGTCACCATGCGGCCGGCCATCTCCGCCGGCGGCAGCCCAGTGTACCGCCAGATGGCGGCGATGACCGGAATGCGGATTTCCGGAAAGATGTCGACCGGCGTACGCCACGCCGCCAGCGGTCCGATGATCAGAAGCAGGAGTGCCAGGACGACGAACGTGTAAGGGCGCCGCAATGCGATGCGGACCAGGGCAGTCATAGAAGTGCCGACTCCCAACTCGCGACGATGGCCCAAGGCCGCAAACGTCGCAGAACATCACCCCGCGCAGCAGCGGAATTGCCGCTGTGCGCGCGCAACATAGCGGCCTTTCCGGCGCCGACAACTCACAAATGCGTTCGCCAAGACGCATGGCTCGTCATGCCGATCGCATGCGCCGTGCCGGTCAGCACCACTCCGGCGATCGCCAACCTTGCTTGACATGAACCAATGCCGGACAACTAGCCTCTGCCTTCGGGGATAGCAGTCTCCCCGTCAGGCGTCCCCCGCCCAAGAGCTGCGCAGCGCTCGATTCGTCGAGGAGTTTGCGCATGGAAGGGTACGCCGGTTTTTCCTCTCAAGCCGTCCGGTCGAACCGGCTTTCGCGCGCGGTGCCCGTGGCAGCCGATCGTGGCGCGGCGGGTGAGCCATGAGCCGCCGCTTTCTCATCGCCGCTCTTGTCGCCGTTGTCGTCATCGTTGCCGGCGCAGGCGCCTTGTACCAGTGGCTGGTGCCCGGCCTGTCGAGCGCGCGCACCGAAGCGGGGCCCCTCGAAACCAGCATCGCGACGTGGCTGCTGCACCGGAGCGTTCCTGACAAGCGAAAGCGCGCGCAAATCCGCTGGGGAATGACCCGGCCGAAATCGCCGCCGGCGCGCGATCTCTTCGGTCAGAAATGCGAAGTCTGCACATGGCTATGACGGCGGCGGAAAAACCGAGATCGGTTCCGGGCAATATCCGCGGCCGCCGGCATTGCGTCAATGGACGTTGCGTCGATGTCGGACGGCGAGATTTTTTATCACATCCGCAACGGCATCAGAAACACCGGCATGCCCGCTTGGCAAATGCCGGACCAGCAAACTGGCAGCTTGTCGCTTTCATTCGCCATCTGCCGCGGTCGCGCCGCTTGCGCCGGGCAGGCGACGCGGCCAAAGCAAGCCGCGTCCGCGATAATGTCGGGCGGCGCCTGCCAAAAATGCCACGAGGATATTTATGCGCGCTGAGCAAATCGCGGATGGCGAACGTGGTGCGCGATCCGCGCCAGCATCCCGACGCGATCATTCCCGATCTTTCCAAGCCCGATCCGCTGCTGACGTTTTCGAAGGACGACATCGCGTTCGTCTATGGCAGCCGTTGGAAGCAGCGATATCTTCACCAAGATCGGCGACGACTATTTCCCGCAGCCGGCGCAGTGGGACGTCACGCACGGCAAGTGGAGCGGTTATTTCGTCCCCAACAATGCCGACTGGTGGGCGCCGCTTTATCCGCCGGACAATTTCAAGCGGCCGACCGGACCGCTCTGCGACGGCTGCCACTCGGTGAATTACGACATCGCGACCAAAACCGTCAGCGAATGGAATGTCGGCTGCGAAAAGTGCCACGGGCCGGGCAGCGCGCACGTCGCCCGTCCGGTGCGCGACACGATCCTCAATCCTGGCCGCTTCGACTATGTCCACGCCAATGACGCGTGCATCCAGTGCCATTCCCAGGGCGTCCGCTGACCAATCCGATCGAGGGAAAGTATTACGATTGGCCGGTCGGCTTTCACGTCGGCCTGAACTTCGCGGATTTTTGGAGACTGGAGGAGCACAAGCTCGGCGAAACCAGCTTCACGCATTTTGCCGACGGGCAGCGCGCATAAAAACCGCATGCAGGGCAATGATTTCGTCGACGAGCCTGATGTATGCGCGCGGCGTCACCTGCTTCAGTTGTCACGATCCGCATGGCACCGACAACCAGGCGATGGTGCGCGAGCCGGGCAACGCGCTTTGCCTGACATGCCACGGCCCGAATACGCAGAATGGGCCGCATGCCGCCGAGCATCGAGCAACACACGCACCACGCGGCCGGGAGCGCGGGCAGCGCATGCATCGCCTGCCACATGCCGGCAGATCGCCGAGACCATCGCTGACGTCAACGTTCGCAGCCACACATTCCGCTTTATTTGGCCGGCGCAGACGGAGACGTTGAAAATTCCGAATGCCTGCAATCTCTGCCACACTGACAAGACGACCGCATGGGCAACAGCCGCATTGAGAACGTGGAGCGACCGCTCGCCCTGGCGCTCGCAATAGTGCAACTTTCATGAGGAGGCGCGCCGAATTGGCGCGGGACGTTTGGGGGCGCACGTGGCTAGAGGCGAACGCGAGCAGCGGAGCCGATTATTCCGCCAATGCACGCGCTCAAGGATCGCGGCGGGCGGTCGTTGGCGTTTGCGTCGTCGCGTGGGCGGCGCCCGCCGCGGCTTATCGGCCGTTCGATGGCACTGATGCGGCGGTCGCCGATCTCGGCGAGCTTGAAATCGAATTCCAGCCGGCCGGTGTCATCCATACGACCGCAACCACGGCGCTTGCCGGACCGAACGCGATCTTCAATTACGGCTTTGCCGACAGATGGGAACTCGTCCTGCAAGCCACGCGGCCGTTCCCTGAGGGTGCCGGTCCGATCAACGTCCCCAATGCTTCATTTGTGAAATACGTGGTCCAGCCCGGCGTGCTTCAGGACAAACCCGGCCCGAGCGTCGCTACTGAGTTCGGCCTGCTTTATCCGGACTTCGGCGTCCCCGGCACCGTCGGGTTCAGCTGGACCGGCATTGTCTCGCAGCGTTGGGACTGGGGGACCGTGCACATCAATTTTGAAGCCAATCGCACGCCTGACCAGCACCCCGAATTATTCATCGACACCATCATCGAGGGACCGATCAAATGGAAGGTGCGGCCGGTGATGGAGGTCTATGCCGATAGCGTCGTCAGCCAGTCGCAGACGTATTCAGCGTTGGCTGGAGCGATCTGGCAGGTCAACGACAAGCTGTCGTTCGACGTGGGCGTGCGCTACGCCTTCGTCAACGGCCGGCCGGTCAACGAGCTGCGCGCCGGCATGACGTTCGGCTTCCCGCTCAATCTCGGCCGGCCGCTGAATACGGATGCAGCAAACGGTATGCCGCTTGGCAAGCGCTGAAAACGTGCCGGTCAAAAAGCTGATAGTTTGCCCTTCTAACAAACGCGGGACCGGCCATCGATCCTTTGACGTAGCGGCCGGCCATAGCTGCGGGACGACCCATGCGTTTTCGCGGACGCCAGTTGTCCGTTGCTCTGCTCGGCGGCGCCGTGTGCACCGCCGCGCTGCTGCTTTGGCTCTCGGGCGCGTTTAATCTGCGGGAGAATATCCGCGAGCTGACGTTCGACCGGCTGTTGCCGCTTTTGGCGTCGCCACCGGCACCGTCGCCGGTGGTCGTGGTCGATATCGACCGGGACAGTCTGGCGCGTTATGGGCCATGGCCGTGGCGCCGATTGGTTTTGGCGGAGCTGATGCGCAAAATCGCGGAACAAAAGCCGCGCGTCATCGGCCTCGACATGTTGCTCGCCGAACCGGACCGGTTTTCTCCGGACGGGCTCCTGCGCAATCTCGGCGCCGACACCGACCGCGCCGCCATTGCCGACCTCGCGAAAAAATTGCCCGATGGTGACGCTGCACTGGCGGACGCGCTGCGGGGAGCACCGACGGTGCTGGGCTTCGTGCTCGAGCCCGCCGCCGGTCAAGCGCCGCCGGGCGTGCCGATGCTGGCGCGCGGACGCATCCAGGTGCCGGATATCTGGCGGGCAGGGGGCGCCATCGGCCCGCTGCCGGCGATCGCAGAGGCCGGCCGCGGATTCGGCGCGATCGCGCTGGCCGCCGACGCCGACGGCGAAGTTCGTCGTGTCCCTCTCTTGGTCGTGACGGCGGATCAAGCGCGGCCCGGATTTGCCGTCGAGGTGCTGCGTGTCGGTTACGATGCGTCGTCGTTTATCCTCGATACCGCCCCGCAGCGTTTGCATATTGGGCCAGTGGTTGCGCCGATCGATGCCGACGCGGCTTTGCGAATTCTGCAGCGTCCCGCTGCGTCGTGGATCGACCGGACGGTGCCGGCCTGGAAAATCCTTGCCGACGACAGAGTGGGCGCGGCGCTTGCCGGTCGCATTGTGCTTGTCGGCAGCGGCGCGCCGGAGGTGGGAGGGTTGCGGGCAACGCCGGTGTCGGTGACGACACCCTCGGTGCAGATCCAGGCCGACGCAATCGAGACGCTTATGGGCGACGCTATTGGCCGGCGTCCGGCATGGGTCCCGCAAGCAGAAATGATCGGAGCGGTGGCGCTCGGTGTCACTGCCATTGCGCTCGCCATATTCTGCCGCGCTGTCGCTGCGACGCTCTTCGCGGGCTTGTTGTGCTTATTGTGGATTGTCGCCGCCGCCTGCGCCTTCCGCTTCGGGCATTTCTTGGTCGACATGGGCGGGCCGCCGGCAATCGCCATCGTCGTTTTCGGCGCCACCGCATTGGGGAGTTACGCCCGCAACGAGCGGCGCGAACGCGCGCTGCGGCGGCGGTTCGAACAGCATCTGGCGCCGGACGTCGTCAAGCGGCTGGTCGATGCACCCGGCGCGCTTCGTCTCGACGGCGAGACGCGGCAAGTGACGGCAATGTTCACCGACGTCGAAGGTTTCACCGCGCTGACCGAGCGATCCGATGCCCACGACGTGGTGCAGCTACTCGACGGCTATCTTGGCGATCGTTACCGACACCGTGATTGCAGCACGGCGGCATGGTCGACAAGTTGATGGGGGATGGCGTGTTCGCGCTGTTCAACGTTCCGCTCGACCTTGCCGATCATGCAAGCCACGCGCTTGCGGCGGCGCGTGCCGTCGTGGCGGCGACGGATGCTTATCGCCAAACGCCGCTCGCCGTAAAACTCGCGCTCGGGCGCACCCGTATCGGCATCGAATCCGGAACGGCCATCGTCGGCGACGTCGGCGGCGGCAAGATGCTCGATTTCACCGCCCTTGGTAGCGTCGTGAATACCGCCTCGCGGCTCGAAGCAATTGAACAAAGAGTTCAACACCTCGATCTGCATCGGCCCGAACGCGGCGGCCGCGCTTGATGCCGGCAGCGTCGAACGCCTCGGCGCTGTAAAACTACGCGGCAGCGATACCGAGATCGACGTATTCACGACCGCCGGCTGGCGCGCCGGGAACGCGCCGTTATCGGCGTCGCCGAACGCGGACAAGCCGGGACGGCGGCAAGCCGACCTTGCTTGAGCATGAATTTTCGTTTCGCTCGCGCACGAACCGTCTGCAGCCGCCTCATTCCACCGACCGCAGCGCCGCCCGCACGCGGCCCGGCGACCACCGTCGCGGCTCAGTCGGCGCGTCGCCTGGATTGGCGATATTGGTGCCGAGGCCGGGCCGAAGGATGACGGTCCGACCGCCGCCGGTGACCGCGACTAAGCCGGTGCCGACAAATACGCCGAACACGTCATTGCTCGGTCCGGCGAAAAACATGGTGCCGCGCACGGCCATCAAGCCGAATGGCGAGCGCACCTGCAGGTTCTCGCCTTTGCCGTTGCTCTTGTGCTCGATCAGCATCGGGCCTTGCTCGAGATCGAACGTGCCGCCGGCGTCGACCACGAAATTGTCGATACGGAATTTGGCCGCCGCGCCGAGCTTCACGAACGTGGTCTTGCCGAGATGCATGGTGAGCGCCGAATTGATGGCGGTCTCGACCAGGTCGCCGATGTAAACCTCTGCGGTTGGCTGCAGCGGACGCCGCGGCTTGGGCCCCTCGGCAAACGCCTCGCCGCGCAGCGATTCGATCGTGCCCGCACGCGACTCTTCGCGCGTTGAGTGATCGGCCGGCCAATGTCATGGCGGCCCCAAGGATGAGGGCGCTGCGCCTGGTCAGGGCAGGAGCGAACCGGTCCATAACGATCCCAGTCTAGGCGAAGCTCAAGGACTGGGGTGTGAAAAAAGGCACAGCCGGACCCCTTGCAAGGGACCGGCTGCACTCTATCAAACAACGAGCCGCTTCGGTGTCAGGGCCGGCAGCGGCACGGGGTCGGTGTCCAACCGTTTTTGGTGCGGTGGGCGCTGGGCGAATTCCGATGGACAACCTTTAATCCCACGGCAATCGCGCGGACACGCGAGCCTAACTAATGGTTTCTGCCAAGTCCTCCCCGACACCCTCGTCACGGTGTTGTTTGAAACGCAACAACGCCGCCGCCTGCGCAAAAAAGGATCGCGCCTGGAAGCATTACGTCGCGCCGTTGCTGGAGGCGCTGCATTGGACGGCAACGATCTTCGTCGCCATGCTTGCCGTTGTGTTCTTGAGCTGGGCTGTCGCGATCACGGCGCCGCAAGGTGATAGCGCTGATGTTGAGGGTGACGCGGCGCAGCCGATCAATCCGACTTTTTAGGACGGCGGCCGATCATTGGCCGATCTGAAAAAGGTGCGGCCGGCTTCTGGGGAAGGCCGCCACAACGGGGCGCAGCCACGTGGATTTGATTAGCGCCGGTAGCGCCGGGCAGGCGCTGCCTGCTGAACGGGCCCCTGCCGCTGAGCCGTCGCAGCGTCATAAGCGGCGTCCCACCATGCCTGTGCGACGGTCATCTCGACCGCATTCGGCGGAGGTTTGGTGGCGCTTGACCTGCCGTCGTCAACGCTATTGACCGCAGCATCGGCCCATGAACCCGAAGCAAGCGCAATTGCAGAAGCGGTGCAGATCAGTGACAGCGTTTTTGCGTGCATGGGAGTTAGGTAGGTACGCAAAAAATAAAAGCTAGCGCGTTCCCAGAGCGGCGTCGCACCGTAGCCACATGTGACAGCGCTGTGTCGTTGCGGGCGCCGGATAAGTGCGGAGGGATGTCGATACTGAAATGAATCAGCCGCGAACAGAAGGCTCAACAAACAAGCGCTTGCATCGATCCGCTAAAGGTGCGGCCGGCTTCTGGGGAGGAGCAGGGCAGGGCCTGTAACATCACTCACATGGCGCGACGTGCGCACCCATTCCATGGATTTTCAACCGATCATGACAAGGTCGCGAAGCCGATCCTGTTCGGTCGCACGGTCCATCGAAGCGCTTTTGGCATTGATATCTGCTCTATCAGGACGAAGCGCGGGTTCGCTCCCACAATTCACGCAGATATTCTTCCACGAAAACATCGCCGACTTTGTCACCGCCGCGCCGGCCGAGCGCCTCCATGACGCGCTTTGACCACCGCTCTACATGCGCATTCAGCAGCGGTCGGGTGCCAAGAATGAGCTTCATCGCCTCGCGTTCGCCGTTGCCGTCTGGCCAAGGAAAATCGGTGAGATTCTTGCCCGACGTCATCCATTGATCTGGGTCAAGTAGATCGGCAAGCGACGTCATGAGCAATATCTTTCATCAGGACCGTCAGCACTCAATCACTTTGCCCTTCGCGACGATTTAAAATTTGGAACCGTCACAGGCCATTTCGTTGTTGGCTGCAAAGGCGAAGGCCGGAAGTAACCATCCCGGCAACTCGGTCCACTTTCCGGGGCCAGCCGCATCCCGCCACGCCCAACGTACGACATTCTCTTTCAAAGGGTTCTTCCTCACGCCAATATCCAACGGGTAGATTTGGATGACCTTGGCGACGATCAGCTTGCCGCCAATCGTCATTCCGTAGCACCGGCCGACCTTTATGTGATCTTCTATCAGCGGCATTTTTGGGCATTCACTTCCTTGGCACGTCCCACAATTCCCCTGGATGCGCCTTTTCCCACAGTTGATGCTCTAGAAATAAGGCAAGTGTGTCTTTTACATTCCTGTCCCGCACGACAGCATCGGATTGAGGGTCATTGATCAAATTGTGCAGACGTGACCGCTCCTTCGGGCTGAGATCAAGAACCGGAGCGTCATATCGTTCAAGACTCTGCGTCCTTCGGAGATAGTCATAGTCCTCATCCGAAAGCCCCCAAGCAACCGCGGAAGATGTCACGGCTAAAAGCAACCCGACCGCAGCCGCAAACGCCAGCGCGCAATTGCTGCGCTCATTGCGCATGTTGTCTCTCTGTTGAAAATTGCTTCAGAGCGAGCTTGCCGGCCTGACTGGCTTCCTCCCACGATGCGAATTGAACTGGCGATTCTTCCACGGAAAGCCCCGTCACTGGCCGAAGCTCCCATCCGTATCGGTTAGGCGCCGGGAATCGATGAGTCACGACGACATGCAGTTGAGAAGTCGCACGCTGGGGCGGTGCCTTTAATCGGGTCTGCCACCGGCGCTCGAAATCACGCGCTCGGTATCGCGAATAGTTCTGATGCAAGGCGATCTCCGTTCTTCAAGGCGGTACACATCGGAGTGTCGGCGCCTCGATACATGCGCACAGGGTCGTCGCGTGCTCGGCGGCATCCTTCGTCGACGCCTGTCCGAGGTCAGAAGCGAACGGGACGCGCCGGGCCGCTTCGTCCCGCGGCTCCCGGGACCACCCGTGGCTTCATCGGTAGCAAGCCCTCACGCTGCAACTTTTTGCGGGCGAGCTTGCGGGCGCGGCGAATCGCTTCAGATCTCTCCCTAATTCTCCTTTCGGACGGCTTTTCGTAGTGACCGCGCAGCTTCATCTCGCGAAAGACGCCCTCGCGCTGCATCTTCTTCTTCAACACCTTAAGAGCTTGGTCGACATTGTTGTCGCGCACGAGAACTTGCACTCGGTATTCCTCTTTGATCGAGCGATTGCCAGGACCGATGCCAAGGCGCTCGGGCCACTGGCATATGGGTATGCACGTACCGCGGCCGATGGCGGCCAGGATACGCCTCGAATATTGAATTTCCGCCTGCTGACGGACACGGCTGGCTGCCATTTGCGAGACAAAGGCGACCTCGTGAGGTCGCTGTCTTAGGGCAGCCCTTCGGAAGCGTGAGCGTTGCCTCTATACACCATATTCGGCGCACCCGATATCCAAATAACGACCGGCGTCACTCTTTTTTGTTCTGTCGTTTGGACGAAGTTGACGATTCCCCCTGCAATCTCCACTTTGAAGCTGTGGGTTCAACTAAATTGCGAGCGCCGGCAAGTGCTGCGGCGGCGACTGCGACGCTAGGGCCCTAGGAAGTTTTGATTGTTTCCGCCGGCCGCGTTATCGCTAAAGGCCCAGCCAGTAGGAGGACCTCGCGTTCGGGTTCGGTTGCCGTCAGTGGGCGCAGCAAGGCTTTATGGTCGGCACCGAGGCTGCACGAGCGAGCGAGGCGACACAACAAGCCGTCGGGTTTAATAGCTCGCGCACGCTCACCGTTCGGAATGTGCGAGCCGCTATATCTGTGTTTAAACGTTTGTGTGTTCAACGTTCGGACAGAGCACTACTCGCAATTGTCAAGGAGTAAACGATGAAAGACGCTCCAAGGCCGGCCATCAATAAGCGCCGATCCAGGCCAGCAGCGGCATTTGATGCACGCTCGAAGCGATGGACAGCCGGTGGCGCCAGCATCGAGCCGAAGAAGTCTCAAAACGCGCGAACAAATTATGAGCGGTATCTGGCTCTCGCACGCGCTGAAACCCAAATCGGTAATACAGTCGGGGCCGAGAACTACTATCAGTACGCTGAACATTATCTTCGGTCGCTGTCCTCAGACCGGGAAGGAACATAAGTGCACTGACAGCACCGCAACTCGGGGGCAGCGTAATTCAGATTGACCTTAACGCGGCACTAAAGAGGCGGTGCGCTGCTCTAGCCAGCTCACCGCGATGAACCGCCGAAGCTTTATTTCAGGCGTAACGGCGGAAAAACGCACGGAGGTGCCCAGGACGTTTGGACCTCGAACGTCGGTGCGGCTTGAAACTACCGTATCCATAGCTTATATACCTTTTTGTGGTCTTATCGGCTCTGCGAGCCGCGTGTACGGATTCCCGTCAAACGGTTTCTGGCTCGCCCTTTTTATCGAACGGACTCCTAGGTCGCGCGGGGTGTCTTGGTGCCCGCAACGGGCCGCTGCGCATTGCGCGTAGCGGCCGCGTTAGCGCGCAAACAGAAAGCTTATTCATTGACCTCTTTCGATGGCTTCGGCCTTAACGAAGCGATCACGCGTGCGATCGCAGAAGAAAAGTACGCCACCCCAACTCCGATCCAAGTGCAGACCATCCCGATCGTCATGTCGCGCCGCGACGTGATCGGGATCGCTCAGACCGGCACTGGCAAAACCGCTGCGTTCGCGCTGCCGATCCTGCATGAGCTTAAGGCGAACCCGCGGCCGCACGAGCGCAAAAGCTGCCGCGTGCTCGTGCTCAGCCCGACACGCGAGCTGTCCGGCCAAATCCTCGCCAGCTTCCGCACCTATGGCCGCCATCTGCGTATCCAAACTGCGCTGGCAATCGGCGGCGTGCCGATGGGCGGACAGGTACGCGCGCTCTTAGGCGGGGTCGATGTTCTCGTCGCGACGCCGGGGCGACTTCTCGATCTCGTCAAGAACAACGCACTCCGTCTCGGCGGTGTCGAATTCTTCGTGCTCGACGAAGCCGACCGAATGCTCGACATGGGCTTCATCCACGATATCCGCAAAATCGTTAGCAAGCTTCCGGTGAAGCGACAGACGCTGTTGTTCTCAGCGACAATGCCTGGTGCCATCGCTGAACTCGCCAGGCAGCTGTTGCGCGACCCGGTCCGGGTTGCGGTGACGCCGGACGCCTCGGCGCCTGAGCGCATCGCGCAGCGCATCGTCCATGTCGACCGTGCCGCGAAGCCGGCTGTCCTCGTCGATGTCTTGGGGCGCGAGGCGATCGACCGTGCTCTCATCTTCACCCGAACGAAGCATGGCGCCGATAAGGTCGTCCGCGGGTTGATCAAGGCCGGCATAACCGCCCAGGCGATCCACGGCAACAAGTCGCAGTCTCAGCGCGAGCGCGTGCTCGCCGCCTTTCGTCGGGGCGATGTCAAAACGCTGGTTGCCACCGATATCGCCGCGCGCGGCATCGATGTGGACGGCATCAGCCACGTGGTGAACTTCGATATGCCGAACGTCCCGGAAACCTACGTGCACCGGATCGGCCGCACGGCGCGCGCCGGCGCCGAGGGGATAGCAATCTCGTTGTGCGATCCCGAAGAGCTGACGTTGCTGCGCGATATTGAGAAACTCATCGGCAAATCCATTCCGGCGATCAATAGCCGCGCTCGGTCAAGTCGGCGCGAGGCGTCGAATACGCACAGCAAGGCCGGCCAGCCGCATCCGCGCTCTTCGGCCAAACAGCGGCAACGTCACGAGAATAACGTAGCGCGCACGCCCGGGCGGCAGGGACAAGCCGGCGAATCCTCGGACGGGATCGCCTCCGTCGCCTTCCTGCGTCGTAGCACCCGATCACGGCGCGACGACGCGCCACGCCCACCGCGTTGAAACACCCATCCAAAGGATCACGGCATGACCAAGGAAGAACTCCTGCAATTTGACGGCTTGGTGACCGAGATATTGCCCGACGCCCGCTACCGCGTTGAGCTCGATGGCGGCCACAAAGTCGTCGCCTACACGGCCGGACGGATGAAAAAGAACAGGATCAAAACTCTTGCTGGTGATAGAGTGACGGTCGAAATCTCGCCCTACGATCTGGAAAAGGGGCGACTGATTTTCCGCCACAAGGACGAGCGGGCCGGGTCCGGCACTCGTCCGGCGCAGCGAAATCATTTCCGCCGCCGGTGATCAGCGATGCTCAAAGAGCCGGCCGATAACGACAATAACGTCACGTTGGAGCCAGGCACGCCCATGCGAATATTCATTTTCAAATCCGAACCAAGGCCCGACCTACGTGCGTTCGGCGGCGATTTGGCCGGTAGCCAGCTGCCGCCGCAGTTCCGCCCGTGGCGTGCGATCGGCGCTATTGCGCCCGATCGGGACCCTCCGCATAAACTGTCCCGTGAAGTGATCGAAACCGCCATCAAAGACCAGGGTTTTCAGCTTTGGCGGATGAGCAAGAAGGATACATAATCCCCGAGTTAGGGATGAGCCATCACGATGACAATTGCACGCGGCGCTGCCGAGGGAGCTTCTGGATGACAGACCGCACGCACAAGTTCAGAGTCGGACAAACCGTCGATCTCGTCCAATCGATTTCGCGATCGGCAGCAAGCGGACACTATGAAATTCTCAGCTTGCGGCCGGCTGAGGGGGGAAGCCCTCAATATCGGATCAAGAGCAGAAGCGAAGTCTCACGAGCGGGTGGTTGGCGGAGAGCGATCTGATACTGTCGGCGCATCGGAATTTCGGTGACTAAAAATAGCGATGGCGTGACTTTGCTCTGCTGCGCCGGCGCCAATGAACCCGCAAGGACACCGCAAGGAAGCCGACGACGATGTTCAGGATACTTGAGCTCAAGGGCGTGGGTTAGCTCCCGCCACGGAAGTCGGTCGCGGATACTCCACGCGCGAGGAGGCCTTGGCTGCGGTCAAGACTCATCTGAAGGCATTCAAGGCATCGGGACATAACCCGGAAGGAATTTATTGGTGGGCCCGGGATGCCGAAGGCCTGCGAAAATGCTGGATTTCCAGTATCGATGGGGAAACGACGGTGAATGGTCGTGCTCAATTTCCCAAATCAAAGCAGATTTTTTGACCCGACGCGCCGCGCGGTGCGGTTTTGGGGTCATGACAGTGCGATGGAGTGGTCGTTCTTTGTGACCGAAGACGCACTCAAGCGGCTGCAACCGAAACTGGCGCGTGATGAGGCGAGCTTGCTTCTCGCCTTTGATGCCAATCGGGCGGCGATCTACGCGGCGGCGATGAAGGTGTATAAGCGTGGACGGCGAGGGTCCTACGAACTCTCGGCGACGGACTTTTGACCTGGCGCCGAGCGTACTTTAGGCAAATGCTCCGCTGACTTTAAATGGCCGCCGCTAAGTTTCGTTTGCAAGCCGCTTGAAGTCCGCAAGCACGGCGGCGATCAGCTTTTGTCGGCGCGGGTCCTGCGCCGTGAGCGATGCCGAAAACAGATTGAGAAGATAGCGGGCTTTTTCCGCGGCCTCATGCCAATTCGCGGCTGGCGACGCTAGCAAGTGGGATTCCAGCTCGTCTTGTCGCAGGCGCAGCGTTTTTTGGTCAGTCTCCACCTCGGCTAGCAATCGCCGGAGTTCAGTGGCCTTCTGAGCGGCTATGCCCCGATGCCGATCGAGGTCGATCGTCTTGTCGGTCATGGCGCACTGCGCCGCGTTAGCGGATATTCCGCGCTTTCGTACAAGCGGCGGATGTCGTCGCTGCCGTATCTCTGCTCATTCACTTCGAGAAACGCGCCCACCAGACATGCGCGCGGCATGTCTTCCATCGCGAAACGGATCGCTTGTGCGGCCTTGGGAAATCGCTTGTACCCGAACGATTGACGCCGGAGCACTCGGCTGCGATTCGGGTACAATTCCGCCAAGGCATCATAATCAAACTCAGCCATCGGGTTTGACCTCGCGGATTCAGCGTTCTTTGAAACGATATCCATTTGACGATGACGTCAATGTAAGATCAAAACGCGCCAATACCAGTCCCCAAACAGACACCCTTGTGAAAGTTCGAGCAAGTTTAACGATACCCTCTGTCTATCCGGGCATTCCGCGGTGGACGGGGAGAGCCGCCTGCTGTAGGGTGCTGTAAATAACAATACAAATGATCTGGCGGATACGCCGATAAGGCCCGTCAGTCGCGCTGGTTTGCCTGCTCAACGCGCGGCTTAGCAACGGGCGCTTCCCATGAAAATGATCCCACGTCGATCATTGCGCGTCGGAGAATGAGCGGCACTGCCCGGCAAGACGCCGGCCATCGACAGATCGGCTGGGAAAAAGAAGCCTTGATGGCGAACATCGACGCCCACGTGATCAAATTTCAATGCCCGAGCTGCGGTTACGACCTTGAACAAAGCATTGGGCGATTGAAGTCTGCTGAACACATGCAATGTCCCGGCTGCGGCATTGGCATCAACATCGACACGGACCGCTTGGCCAGCGCCGCCGAGGAAATGCACAAGGCGCTTGAGAAAGTGCCGTCGGAGATCACGGTCAAATTCTATCGGTGACGTCGTACCAAACCGCGGCGGCGGTTGCAGTGGTTTGTTGGAAAGGGAGAACATTTTGAGCGATGGACTGAAAGCCGGCGCGAACGATGCGCAGATCGACATACGCGCCTTGACCCAGGGCCTAGCGCGATATCGCCAGCCGAACCACGCACGCAGCTTGGTCGAAATTCTGATTACGGTTGGACCTTTTGTCCTGCTGTGGCTGCTGGCGTGTTTCTCACTTCGCATCGGATATGGATTTTATTTGTTGCCGGCCGTTCCTGCTGCAGGCTTTCTTGTCCGCTTATTCATGATCCAGCACGATTGCGGTCATGGCTCGTTCTTTCGCCATCGATTGATGAACGACTGGGTCGGCCGCGTTCTCGGCGTGTTGACGTTGACGCCCTATGACTTCTGGCGCCGCGCGCACGGCGTCCATCATGCGACATCGGGTAATCTCGATCAGCGCGGTATTGGCGACATCGACACGTTGACGGTGCGCGAATATCTTACGCTGTCGCGCTGGCGCCGGCTCGGCTATCGCCTCTATCGCCATCCGCTCATTATGTTTGGCGTCGGTCCCATCTATTTGTTCGTGTTACGCCATCGCCTGCCATTTGGTCTGGCGCGGGAAGGGCTGGTACCCTGGATCAGCACCATGGCAACCAACGGCGCGATTGCGCTTGTCGTGGCCGGCCTGATGTGGTGGGTCGGTGTAAGGCCGTTCCTGCTCGTCCACCTGCCGATTACCTTTGTCGCCGGTGCAGTTGGGATGTGGCTGTTTTTCGTCCAACACCAATTCGAACACACGGTGTGGTCTGAAGACCGGGATTGGAGCTTCTCCAGGACCGCGCTCTATGGCAGCTCGCACTACGATCTGCCGGTCGTGCTACGTTGGTTCACAGCCAACATAGGCATGCACCACATCCACCACTTGTGCAGTCGCATTCCTTTCTACCGGCTGCCAATTGCGCTTCGTGACCATCCCGGTCTCGCCACTGTCGGTCGGCTCACTCTGGTTCAGAGTCTTGCGTGCATGCGCCTGGCGCTCTGGGACGAGACAACATGCCGGCTTATCACGTTTCGCGAACTGCAAAACTTGGTTGCCGGCGATACCACGCCGTCGTCGTCCAGCGGTCGAGTGGCGGGCCTGTTGGAAGCAACCTCGTCGATCCCGACGTAAAACGGCCGGAAGTCGAAACGACAATTCGATTTTCTCCGGACATTTCTGTCATTCAACAAAATCACCGAATTGACGCCACCATGATCGGCCACAAAGATTTTTCAATGGTCGTACGGCATTGCGCGCCATCGCCGAGACCGTGGCGATGGGAGATTTATCGCGCCGGCAGAAAGAGCGCGATTCAATGCTCAAAGATCTTCTTCAAGACCATGATCGAAGCGGACCGCGCCGGAAAAGCGGCGCTCGTATCGTTGTTGAGTGAGCAATCGGACTGACAGGCCCTTGTAATCCACCTCATAAACGTTTATCGTTTAACATCGAGCTTCGGCCGAAACGATTTGGCCTCGCCGCGCGCTTTGCGTCGGACTGACGATTTCTCCAAAACTCGAACGTAACCAGGCTGCGCCGTGGATCGGCCAGCTTATGCATGCAATCTGAAAGAAAGAATTCTATGACACAAGGTACCGTGAAGTTCTTCAACGCCCAAAGGGGCTACGGCTTCATTCAACCCGACGACGGCACCAAGGATGTGTTCGTACATGTCAGCGCGGTCGAGCGTTCTGGGATGGGCGGCCTCAACGAGGGACAAAAGGTGTCTTTCGACGTTGTTGCTGATCGCAAGACGGGCAAGTCCTCAGCGGACAATCTGCGCTCCGTTTGATGGGGCGCACGCCGAACCATGATTTCTGACCACGGAAGTACTGGCAGATAAGTTGGTTCGCGACCCCGCGGCTCCTTCAGGATCGCGGGGTTTTGTCTTTGTAGCCGCCTACCCCCGGCGGGCCGTATCGCGTCGTAACAGCCGTCGAGCTCCAACTTTATCGGCGCTCTATTGCGCCTGCAGCGGTGACGGCCCTTGCTCCTTGACGACCGGCGGTGGGTTCCACTTGCCCGTCAGCGCCTCCGATCTGGGCGCATAGAGCCGCATCGTGAGATTGAACGGCCCTTTCGGCGCCGGCAGCCAGTTCGCTTCCACATCGGCGCCCGGGCTCTCGTTCTGGAAATAAAGATCGAGCGAGCCATCACCATTGACTTTGAACGGCATCCAGCTGCTGACCGCAAACCGGTTCAAGCTGTTCGCGACCTGAAAGCCATCCTTGTCGTAGAGCGTGATCGACCAGAAGGCGTCAGCCGGAGGCGTACCTCCCTTGTCGAAATGGATGGTGTATTTGTTCGCTCCGTCCAAAGGTTGGCGCGCACTATCGAACAGGTTGATCGGGTAGATCGCGTCTTCCGGAAGATTCGCTCCGAGCCCGAGTTGCGTGACCACGGCCCGCTTGAGATAGTAGTTGCCATAGACCCCCATCGTATCGGTGTTCATGGACCAGCCGTTGGCAACCCGAGCGATGGTGGAAAGCTTCCACGCCATCAACTTCTGCGCATCCTGCGGCGCGTTATCCAGGCCTCTCTGAATAGCCGGATCAACCTTGTTGATGTCGAAGCTCTTTCCGGGCTCGATGCCGATCTTCTTGATTTGCGCGATGATTGGTTCATCGGTGAGATGGGGCGGCTGAACCTTGAGCAGCTCCGCCGCGTAAGCAAAGAATTGGCTCGCCGGCATACGATCGACCTGAACCTTCGGCGGCGTTTTCATGTCCACCGCCGGATCGGGCTTGAAGGCAACCGGCTCCGGTGTCTTTCCCCACTGCGACAATGGCGTAATCTTTAGCGCCGCTTGTATCTTGTGGACCGCGTCGTAATCCGCCGGCCCGTCGGTTTTGGTGCGGCCGATGATCCACACGTAAGGTGTCGGGGCATCAATGCGCTGTGTGTCCTTCGGTAACTTGAACTCGTCGATGAATCGATCGCGCAAGTCCGGCCGCCATCCCAACGGAGCAACGACGAATGTCTGCGCCTGAGTGCCGGTCGTGCGCCAGCCCGGCGACGCGAACACATCGGTCCACATATCGAGCATCGGCAGAAGGTAGTAGCGTCCGTCGGTATCGGGCACGGACACGACCATCGGTTCCTTGGTCAGATCAAGCCAAGCCGACGAATAGAGCGTATCGAAATTGGGCCGCACCACCGCCCGATCCGCCGCGGTGGGATATGCCGGAACGTTGGCAAACGTGTTCACCGGCCCGCCAAATCCCTTTCCCGGCTCGACGTTGGTCAATTGCTTGCGGGTCAGGTCCATCGTGACCGGCGAATAAAAATAGAGGTAGGCATCTACCCCGATGGCGTGGGCCTGTTGCTCGGTGACGGGCTCCGCATTCAGTGCGCCAGTTGACGGGGCGAACATCAAGACCGCCAGCAAAGCTGTCAGGTGAATTTGAATCGAAAGATTGCGCATGGCTTTCCTCCAATTTCGCTGTCTCGGTTCCAGAGCGATGGCGGACGCAGACAATCGCTTCCGGGCGCGCTGTGTATGACAGTCTGCCGCCCGTTTTTTCTGCCGCCCGTTTTTCAATTTCTATCGACAATACTTGGCGAAGTCGTGACGTTCACACCGTGAAGACTTGGCTCCGCGATTGCCGCCATATGGCGGTGTGGCGCGGCGACTACACGAGGTAGAAAAGACAATCGACGCCTATTACCGGCACCAATCGATTAGGCAGTCTCGATGTGGCTCCAGACCTTTACAACGCTGCCCTCGCTTCAGTGTGCGGCCATCTATCTCCGATTTGTGCAGCGCAGACCGCGGGCATGACTAAGAGCAGACCGCGGGCATGACTAAGAGCTGATTTTTCTCAAACAGCTCTTCGCTCAAGCGGTGATGTGCGGACTTATTTTGAGCATGTCGTCTCACCGCTGCGACCCAGGAGTCCGGCCGTTGCCGGCGAGCCGCGCGCTAACGGTCAGGCCAAATATCATCCAAAAAAGGTGCGGCCGGCTCCTGGGGAAGAGCCGGCCGCGCGAACCCGGTCTGGGGACGGGGAGGGGTGGGGACGTGACCGGGGTCGCAAACTCCTTTGTTTCGATGCCGCGCGATCAGCGCGACGTTGCCGTTGCCGGCGTGCCACGCGGGTCGCCGAGCGAGACCCACACGTTCTGGTCGCTCTGCGACTGACGCTTGACGAAGCGGTAGCCGGTGTCCGACCAGAGCAAAATCTGGTCGTTCTGGTTGTCGAGAATGAACTCTCCCTTGTCGGTCTTGACCGTGAGGATCGCGTGGCCGTCGCCGCGCTTGTCACGCACGACGGTGATCAGCAACGCTTCCCGCGGCCAGCCCGCAGCCATCAAAAGCCTGCGCTTCTGCAGCACGTAATCCTCGCAATCGCCGTAACCGTCGTCTGGATAGTTCCAGCGCTCGACCACGCCCCAATGTTCCATGTCGGTCATTGGTTTGACGTGCGTATTGACGAAAAGGTTCACGCGCTCGAGGTCCTTCCAGGCGTGGGTGGTCAACACCACGTCCCGCGGCGCCGTTGGCCTGGTCCGGCATTCGGGCTCGTATTCGACACAGAACTCGACCCAGCCGATCGGCGCCTTGGCGGTATCGCCGGTCGAGACGAATAGCGGACGCTCATCCGCGTTGCCCGCGGTCGAAACCGCGAGCGCGGCCAGGGCAACGACGCTCACCACTGCGCCGCGCGCAACAATTGTTTTGGTGCCCCAACTCATGTGACCCCTCTCCCGTCTTGTTGGGGCCACATCTCGCACAAAGCTTTTGCGCGGCGGCTAAGTTGAGTGCTTCAATTTGAAGTAAAAACGGCTAAACAGGCGACAAGAACTGGGGCATCGCGGTTCGCGCGATCCGGTATAATTTTAGATATCCAAGTTTGCTTCAAATTGTCTGCATCGCATCTGTCGCTGCGGCACAAGAGGTTTTTGCGCGCCGAGGCGCGGTTCCAGGGTATCCGCAATGTTGGGAACCCGGCCCGGCGCGTTGCTGCGGTGCTGCTCGGCAAATTGCAAACGGGCGGCTGAAATTTACCCGGCGGTGACGCTGTGTTTGATTGGCGTCAACGGCCGCTTAGTACCGGCCAGCGGACGACGACCAATTCAATTTGATCGGATCATGGTCTAATGTCCCCCCATGCAACAGGGAGGAACCGCGGTCATGTCGCTGAACAATTTCGTGTCGCCGCCGAAATTCGAAGAATACCAGGAGCGCTTCAAGAATTTCTACAGGATGGAACGCCGGGCGGACGGCGTTATCCTGGTGCAAGCCCATACCAAGGGCGGACCGATCCAGCTCAGCGTCGAAAACCACCGCTCGGTCGGGCAGATGTTCAAGACCGTCGGCGCCGATCCGGAGAACGAGATCCTGATCTTCACCGGGTCGGGCGACGAATTCATGATGGATGCGGATCCCGAAGGCTTCAAGCTGGAAGAACAGGACCTGGATTATTGGGCCTACGAGTACGCCTACAAGGACGGCCGCATCAATGTCAGCTCGCTGGTCAATGATCTGGAAATCCCGACCATCGGCGTGATCAACGGTCCCGGATTCCATACCGAAATGTGCCTGATGTGCGACATCACCATCTGCAGCGAAGACACCATTATCTACGACCTGCATTACGATATCGGCTCGGTGCCGGGCGACGGCATTCACAGCTGCTTTCAGGAATTGCTCGGCGTCAAGCGCGCCGCCTATGCGCTGCTCACCGGCCAGGCGATCGACGCCAAGACGGCGCTCGAATACGGCATGGTCAACGAGGTGGTGCCGCGCACGAAATTGTTGGAGCGGGCCTGGAAGATCGCCGACCACATCATGACCCAGCCGCGGACCACCCGCCGCATGACCACGCAGATCGTGCGCCGGCCATGGCGGCGGCAGATCACCGACAGCCTCGACGGCGGCTTCGCCATGCAGATGTTTGCTCACCTCGCCAAGAAGACCGCCGCCCATGGCCGCAGCCATATCGGCGACGCGGTGGCCTACGTGCGCAAAGGCAAGCGCAACAGCTTCGACTAGCTTGTCCGCGGCTTCATATCGGCCGTGACGTTTGGGCCTTGCGGAATTTCAATTGACGGCCACTACGCCGTAGCTAACAGTTGATTCGCAACGCAACGAAAGCAATTCCGCACGCTCAAGATTCAGTCCCGGAAAACCGTCAGGCAGATGTCGCGCGTTGACACCACCGGTGCTGGAGTCGTCGAGACGGCAATCATGGACCAAAAGTCGAGCGATTTCTTCTCCGCGCGGCAGGCATCCAGCACCACGACCGCGGCCGCGGCATTTGCGCAGGCTCTGGCGCTCCATCAGGCCGGTCGATTGACTGATGCGGAAAAAATATATCGGCAAATTCTCGCAGCACAGCCCACGCATTTCGACAGCCTGCATTTGCTCGGCGTCATTTTCATGCATCGCGGGGACGCCGAGGCCGCCGTTCGGCAAATCGACGCAGCTCTCAAAGTCGAACCACGACATATTCTGGCGTTGAACAATCGTGGCAATGCGTTGCAACAATTACTGCGCTTCGACGACGCGCTCGCAAGCTACGACGGGGCGCTCGCCATTCGGTCGGATTATGCAGAGGCGCTGATAAATCGCGGTGCAGCATTGACGGCGCTCCGGCGGTACGATGAAGCGCTTCGGAGCTGCGACCGCGCCGTGGAACTGCGACCTGATCTTGCCGATGCGCATCTGAACCGCGGCAGCGCCCTTCACGGGCTAAATCGATTCACAGAAGCCGTATCGGCATTTGACCGTTCCCTGACGCTGCGGCCAAACTATGCGCAGGCGCATTATAACCGTGGCAATACGCTTTACGCACTCAAGCGCTATGAGGAGGCGCTGGCAAGTGTGGACGCCGCGTTGGTGCTGCGGCCGGACTACGTTGAGGCGCTGACCAACCGCGGCGCAGTCCTGCATGCACTCAATCGCGATGCGGAGGCGCTCGCAAGCCTGGATCGCGCCATCGCGCTGGAGCCGAACAACGTCGAGGCGCTCGTCAATCGCGGTGTGACCTGTAACGCGTTGAAGCGATACGACGAGGCGCTCGCATGCTACGAGCGCGCGCTGCACTTTTGTCCGAACCATTTAGACGCACTCACCAATCGCGGCGTTGCACTGCATGACCTGGCACGATTTGACGAGGCGCTGGCAAGCCACGACCGCGCGCTGGCGCTGCGGCCGGACTTTGCCGAGGCGCTCTCCAACCGCGGCATTACCCTGCAGGAGCTGCGGCGGTTCGATGAGGCGCTGACGAGCCATGACCGCGCGCTGGCGCTGCAGCCGGATTTTGCCGAGGCCCATTCGAACCGCGGCAATGTTCTCCAGGAGCTGCGGCGGTTCGATGAAGCGCTGACGAGCTATGATCGGGCGCTCACGCTGCGGCCGAACTTCGCCGACGGCCATTTCAACGCGGCCGCTTGCCGCCTCCTGCTCGGTGACTTTGCCCGAGGCTGGCAGGAACACGAATGGCGATGGGAAACCGCGCAGCTGCGAGCGGTCAAGCGACACTTCTCGCAGCCGCTTTGGACCGGCGCCAATGATTTGGCCGGCAAGACCATTCTGCTCCATGCCGAGCAGGGCTTCGGCGACGCGATCCAGTTCTGCCGCTATGTGCCCCAAGTCGTGGAGCGCGCCGCGCATGTCATTCTCGAGGTGCGAAAGCCGCTGTGCGAGCTGATGAGCAGCCTCACCGGCACAGCGCAGATCGTACCGCGCGGCGAGGCGCTGCCCGACTTCGATCTGCACTGCCCGCTGCTCAGCCTGCCGCTGGCATTCGGCACGCGGCTCGAAACGATCCCGTCGCAGACGCCTTATCTTGGTGCGCCCGAACATAAGATGAGCGCCTGGCGCGATCGGCTTAGTAAACACGAACTTGGCAAACACGAGCGACCAAGAGTCGGTCTGGTATGGGCGGGCGATCCGCGCAAGAGCTTGCCGGGCGCCAATCGGATCGACCGTCAGCGAAGTCTCCAATTCGACCAGCTGGCGCCGGTTTTAGAGGTCCGCGACTGCGACTTCTATAGCTTGCAAAAAGGCGAGGATGCGCAGATGCAATTGCGCAGCAGCGCGTTAAATCACTGCATTACCGACTGGTCCGCTGACTTCCATGATTTTTCCGATACTGCCGCGCTGATCGAGAATCTGGATCTGGTCATCGCCGTCGATACCGCCGTCGCGCACCTCGCCGGCGCGCTCGGCAAGCCGCTCTGGCTGATCAATCGCTACAATACCTGTTGGCGATGGCTGCTCGATCGCGACGACAGTCCGTGGTACCCGACGGCCCGACTGTTTCGGCAAGATGAAACGCGAGACTGGCGTCCTGTCATCACGCGCATTGCCTCAGCGTTGCGGGACTACGTCGACAGCGGTGAATTAGCCCGCGGAGCGCGGTCTTCGCCATAATCGGTCGAGCGTTGCCACACGCGTTCGCCGAGTCGGCGGTTGCATCGAACTTTTCTAGCGCGCCCTGCGCCCCGACTGCGCGCTTGTCGGCGCGCCGGTTCTCACGTTAAATCGCGCCAAAGGCCTCAATGCGCCGGACGCCATTCGGGCGAACAGGCGGCGCGACAGATCGGGAGGAATGACCCATGAAAGTCACCAGCTTCCATTTCATGCCCTATCGCGATCTGCCGGAAGATTTTCCGAAGGGTCTGGCCTCGGCCTGGGTCGATGCCCCTTGGTGGGAATACGGTGACGCCAACAAGGTGACCGACTTTTACAATTGGTCGATCGACGAATTGATGCTGGCGGCCAAGCTCGGCTTCGACGGCGTCGGCACCAACGAGCATCACCAGAATCCCTACGGCTTTATGTGCAATCCGAACTTGTTCGGCGCCATTCTCGCCAAAATGACGCGCGACCAGGGCCTCGACAATGTCGCGCTGGTGCAACTCGGCGCCACGCTCGCCGCTACCTCGCCGCCGATCCGCATCGCCGAGGAATATGCGGTGCTTGATTGTATCAGCGGCGGCCGCTTGATCGCCGGCGTGCCACTCGGGCTCGGCTGCGACGCCAATATCAGCTACGGCGTCACGCCGATGGATCAGCGCGAGCGCTGGCGCGAGGCGATCGATCTCATGCTCAAAGCCTGGACCGCGAAGGAATTCTTCGCCTGGAACGGCAAGTATTATCAGCTGCCGAAAGTGAATCTGTGGCCGCGGCCGGTGCAGGACCCGCATCCGCCGCTCTTGGTGCCGGGCGCTGCGAGTTCGTCGACGTGGGATTATTGCCACGACCGCAATCTGCCCTACGCCTATCTCAGCTATTTCGGCGGCAAATCGGCCTCGAACGTCATGGACCGCTTCTGGGAGCGCGCCGCCGCCAAAGGCAAGGACGCCAACCCGTACCGCGCGTCATTCCTCCAGGTCGTCGGCGTCGCCGAAACCGACCGCAAGGCCGAGGAAGACTATGCCAAGCACGTCGAATATTTCTATCACAAGCTCCTGCACCAGCCGACCTATCAGATCGCGCCGCCCGGCTATGCCGACTACAAGAGCTTGTTGAACATCCTCAAAAGCGGAAAGAACCTCCTGCAATTCGGCGATCTCTCCATCGAGCTCAAGCCGCTGAAAGCCAGCGACATGATCGACAAGGAGTTCGTCGTGGTCGGCAGTCCGGCCACGGTGCGCGATAAGCTTGAAAGCATGGCCAAGCGTCTCAATGTCGGGCACCTGATGGTGGTGCTGCAATTCGGCTCGATGCCGCACGCGCTCGCCACCAAGAATATCGAATTGTTCGGCCGCGAGGTCCTGCCTCACCTGCAGAAGATCTGGGAGGACAAGCCTTTCGAGAACGCGTGGTGGCCGAAGCGGCTCCGCACCCGCGCCGCCAAACAGCGTGAGATGGCGACGGCCTGACGCGGTACACGCTCACTCAAATCGGATGTGCAACATGGCCGCTGCCACGATCAAGACAATCCCGATCAAGCACTGCAACTTCGAGGCAAAGGTCAGGACCGCCGGGAGCGGTCCGCCGCTGGTTTATCTGCATGCGGCCGGCGGGCCGATCTGGGACGATTTTGTCGAGTGGCTGACCGAGCGTTACACCGTCTACGCGCCGCATCATCCCGGCACCGGCGAAACGGTGCGCGAGTCGATCTATTCCGTCGACAGCCTGTGGGACCTGGTGCTGATCTACGATGAGATTTTCGATGCGCTAAATCTGCAATCAGTGCCGATCGTCGGCACTTCGTTCGGCGGCATGATGGCATGCGAGCTTGCGGCGCACCGGCCGGATCGGATCAGCAAGATCGTGCTGCTCGATCCGATCGGACTATGGCGCGACGATGCGCCGATTGCGCCCTACATGCTGATGCCGCCGGAGAAACTGGTCGCGACCTTGTACAAGGATCTGTCGTCGGCGCCGGTGCAGAAGCAGCTGCAGATGCCCGACGACCCCGATGAGCTCGCAACGGCCATTGCCGATCTGGTGTGGGCGCTCGGCGCCACCGGCAAGTTCATCTGGCCGATACCGGACAAGGGCCTGAAAAAGCGCATCCACCGCATCAAGGCAAAGGCGCTGATCGTCTGGGGCGAAGACGACGCGCTGGTGTCGTCGGTCTACGCCGGGGAGTTCGCCGCCGGCATCGCCAATTCGCGCGTCGAGATCATCAAGGATTGCGGCCACGTGCCGCAGATCGAGAAGCTCGAAATCTTGCGGCCGCTGGTGGCGAACTTTCTTGGCGGCTTGACGCCGGTGGCAGGCGAGCGGCGCCGCTTGCCGATTTGATTCAGACGCCGCTCATGGCGTCGTCGAGAAAATCGAGATGCTGCAGCCGCGTGAATTCGACGGCGAAGCCGTCTTCAAGATGGCGCACCACCCGGCCTTGCACCTTGCCGAGCGTGACTAGAGTTCCGATCGGCGGCCTTTGGTCGGTGGCGATGCCGGCGCCCGATTGCGAGACGTCAATGATCCGGACACTGACATTGAGGCCGTTCGGCAGCACCAAACGGGTGATCGGATTGCGGGGCATGGTGCGGCCGTGACGGCGGTCTTCTGGCAGGCCGAGGATGTTGCGGTTGGCGAGCCAGGTGAGCTGGGCGGCGAGCTTGTCGCGCTTGCGCGGTGTCGCCGAGATCGTCATGGCGAAGCCATTCTGAAGGATGCGCGCGATATGGCCTTCGAGGCGGCCCAGATGGTCGACATAAGCGATGACGCGTTCGCCCGGCTGACCGGTGACCGGCGCGATCAGCGCCATGCCTCCCGGCGACATATCGACGACCTGACAGGGAAATTCACGCCGATCCGGCAGCATATAGCGGCCCAGCAGGTCGACGCGCACGCGCTGAAAGCGCCGGCGCTCGTCGGTGAGCGACCGCAATGCCGCCTTTGGTTCTGCTATTGCCATTTCGGCCCACGTACCCTTGGCAAAGACAACCTAGGCGGGCCGTGTTAACGCCGCGTTAGTACCGGCGATCGGGTGCGTGGATCCCAAGGGCCCTTAAGGCCCAAGGGTTCCTAAGTTTCAAGGGTTCCTAAGTTTCAAGGGTTCCTAGGTTTCAAGCGTTCCTAAGTCTCAAGGGTCTTAGGCGGCGCTCGGGCCGTCTTCGTCGTGGTTTCGTGGAAGCGCCACCCGCGCCGTCGGTCCGTGCTGGCCGCCGGTGCCCGCAGACGCCAGCCGCCCGCCGTCATAGACTTTCAGGCCACACCGGCCACGCGGCGCCATAAAGCGTGGCAGCAGGCGCTTCTCCAATTCGGCGCCGACGTGGCGCCGGCCCCCGAGCGCCAGCGCCCCGATCGGGGTCGCGCCCAGCCATGGCGGAACCTTAAGTGGCGCCAGCACGCCGATGGCGCGGGCGAAGCTTGGCCGGCGGACGCTAAGCGGGAGCAGCAGAAGCTCGAGGTCGATCGTTTCGCCGGTTTCGTTCTGTGCGGTTACGCCTGCCACCGTGCCGGTGCACTCGTCGGCAAGAATGGACGCGAGGCCTTCCATCGTCGCGCGGCTGGATGCGGCCCAGAAATCAAGGAACGGCGCGCCCTTGATTTCGCGGCCGAACAGGGCACAGACGCGCGTCCCGGCGAGGCGGACCGGATGACCGCTCGCATGGTCGAGCGCGAGGATGAAGGCGTCGCTCAGGACGCCGCGAATGGCGCCGGGTTCGATCTCGGCGCGTTCCGGCGCCGGACGGGTTCCGCGTTTTTCCTGCCAATAGGCGTAAAGTTCGCGGCTTGCGGCGTGTTTCATGGCCTGACTCGCTCCCGCACGCGCGCTCCCCCCGCGCAAACACTTCTGTCCCTGATTGGGACATGGACGACAGGGTTCGGCCGTGCGGTTGCAGAGGGAGCAGGCAGCGTGCCGCCGGCGCATTTCAGCGGGCGGCCGCGCCGGCAACGGCCCATTAAGCCTAACGAAGGGTTGACGTTGGCCGTGGCCGTCGAGCGCCCTAGCGTCCATTCGGCAAGTTCAGGGCGCCGCCGCCGCGCCGCATTGCGATAAGGGAGGCGAGGGGATGTGACAGGCGCCGTCGGCCCGACCGACACTCCGGGCCGCCGGCGGCATGAAGCGAAACCCCGCGCAAGCCGCAAAAGGGAGGACGAATGTCCTCCCTTTTGTGTTTGTGGAGCGTCGCGCGCGCAAGGCCGCTTGCCGGCGCAGCTATCGCGGCCTATGTCGGTTGCACGTCAGGTGCATCCCCGGTGATTCCGCGTTCAGAGCCGATGTTCAATGTGCCGCCCGCGGTGGTCGCGACGATGGCGGTGCTGGTGCTCGTGCACGCGCTGCGCATGCTCGTCCTCACCGAGGCCGAGGATGTGCAGTTCCTGCTGACGTTCGCTTTCATCCCGGCACGCTACGACATTCATCTGGTCGGCGGCGGAGCGCTTCCGGGCGGCTTCGGCGCCGACCTGTGGACGTTTTTCACCTACGCCTTCCTGCATGCCGATCTCTTGCATATCGGCGTCAATCTGGCCTGGCTGCTGCCGTTTGGTACCGCGCTGGCGCGCCGTTTTGGTACCTGGCGATACATCGCGTTTATGGTGGTGGTCGCCGCCGCCGGTGCATTTGCTCATCTGATCACGCACCCGGGAGCGATGGTGCCGATGATCGGCGCCTCGGCGGCGATCTCCGGCGCCATGGCGGCGGCGTTTCGCTTCGTCTTTCAGCATGGCGCGCCGCTTAGTTTGTTGCGGGTCGGCCAAAATGCGGATGCGTACCGAATGCCGGCCGCCTCGTTATCGGCGACGCTTCGCAATCCGCGCTTCCTGCTGTTCGCCGCCGTCTGGATCGGATTGAATGCCCTGTTCGGCCTCGGCTCGGTCGCAATCGGGCAAGGGGCCGGTCAGGAGATTGCCTGGCAGGCGCATCTCGGCGGCTTCGTCGCCGGACTGTTGCTGTTCAACGCCTTCGATCCGGTTGCGCCGCAGCAAAAATTCGACGCGACGCACAGCCGCTGAGTTGCGAATAAGCTTGTCGGTCGTCGTCCGCGTGATGATTGCGTTCTTGGCTCGGAACGGAAGGGCCTTGGCAAAAAGAGTAAAATTCGATTGATCTCGCCAATCGACAATAGGTGATCCGCGTCTAGCGCGGCTTTACCAACTACGCCCCGCCGCATTTTCGTGTTATATTACACTCAGAGTCAGCGCTGGTTTTGTGGGCGATCCACGCAAGACTCGATGCTGCACCGCAACGCGGCGCAGGCAGCCGAGGACGGGCAGCTGATTTGCAGATCGGGCCCGCCGATTTTAGCCCCGCCGATGGAACCCGGCGCCGACCAAAAACATAATCTTCACAGCTCATGCGACCCGTTCCGCGGGTCGCGGGTTGGTGAAGTTTAGGGAGGCTACGATGACTGTCAGCATCATTCTTGCGGGCAAGGGCCGCGACATCGTCACGATCGAGCCCAACGCAAGTCTTGCCGAAGCGATCAAGATGCTTGCCGAGAAACGCATCGGCGCGGCGCTGATCCTGGGCGCCGACCGCCGCATCGCCGGCATCATTTCCGAGCGTGACATCGTACGCGCCTTGGCCGAGCGTGGCGCCACGGTGCTCGGCGAGCCGGTGAGCCAGACGATGACGCGCAAGGTCGAGACCTGCAATCAGAACGAGACGGTCGCCACCATCATGGAGCGCATGACGGCGGGAAAATTCCGCCACATGCCGGTCGTCGACCAGGGACGCCTGGTCGGCATCGTGTCGATCGGCGACATCGTCAAACATCGCGTCCATGAGATGGAACGCGAGTCGGTGGCGATGCGCGACTACATCATGACGGCGTAGCGCGTACGATCAATGATTGGATGAATCCGCCGGAAATTCGCGTAAGCGAAGACCGCTCTGATTTTCGTTTTTTACGGCGAAGGGGAGAGCCGGGCGCAATTCGTCTGACATGCAAGTCTTGTTGAAGCGCAAGTTGCGGTGCAAGTCTGGCTCGCCGTCGGGTTCAAGATTGGGCTTCCAGGTGTCGTTGCCGGCGCTGGAATGTAGCAGGTGGTTTGGCAGTTCGCCGCCTGCGAGTTACACGACATCATGCAATTGGTGACGGTCGAAGTAATAGGCGTGGAAAGTCCCGGCGTAGTAGGCGCGACATTTGGCGTCGTCGTCTGTGCTAGTCGGATTATTTCGTCAGCCGAAGCATGGTGCGCGCTGCAGTACATTGCCGCAGCGACAACAATGATCGCAAACGCCCGCATGACGACCTCCGGTCCTGAAACTAAAGACTGTCGAAGCCTGATAGCCTGAGTGCTCCAGACAAGTAACGCTCAGCGACTGCTTCGATGAAGTGACTTTAACCGATCGCTCCGATTGTCTCCATGATCGGCTCCAACGCCTTTTCTGTAGCGGTCTTGCCCGCCGTGATCGCCTCTGCAGCGCGGTGGAAATCGAGCCAGCCGACATGTCCGATATGCGGGGTAATGTGCACGTCCGGCGGATCACCGGCGAGCCGCATCCGCGTGAGCCGATCTTGCATGATGTTGAACGCCTCGACCATGACGGTGGAAAAGCCGGGCCGGGCGATCTCGCGTCGCATCGCCCGTTCGGTGCCGAACATGCCACGCAGCCCCATGAACGCTTTGCGCGGGGTGCCGGGCGGCGGCGACGCCGGCTCGTCGCTCGGATCCGAGCCGTGGCTCGCTATCGTGGCGCCGCGGGCGAAACGGTCGGCGTCCAGATTGACCGCGATGACCACCCGCGCCCCGAACGCCCGTGCCGCGGTCACCGGCACCGGATTGACCAACGCGCCGTCCACGAGCCAGCGTCCGCCGACCCGCACTGGCGGAAATATGCCCGGCAGCGCGTAGGAGGCGCGCATCGCCAGTGCCAGCGAGCCGCGTGTCAGCCAGATCTCATGGCCGGTACCGACCTCGGTGGCGATCGCTGCGTAGCGGACCGGCAGCTCCTCGATCGTGGTGGCACCGATGGCATTTTCCAGCCGGTGCGCCAGGCGTCCGCCGCTGATCAGTCCCGAGCCGCCAATGCGGACGTCGAGATAGCCGAGGATACGCCGAAGGTTCAGCCCGCGCGCCCAAGTCTCCAGGTCGTCGAGCTTATTGGCGGCGTAGCAGCCGCCGACCAGGGCGCCGATTGACGTGCCGACGATGATGTCGGGTTTGATCCCATGTTCGAGCAGGGCATGGATCACGCCGATATGGGCAAAGCCGCGCGCCGCCCCGCTGCCGAGAACAAGGCCGACCGCGGGCCGGCCGACCGGCCCCGCGAGCGGCTTGGTTCCGATGTCCGCGATTGTCACCAGGTCCTCGATTTCCGCCCCGGCATGATCGGTGCCGGAGCCAATCATAACAAGTTGTTAGCCCGAGTATGGTGAAGGCGCCAAATCCGCTGCCGCAGCCTCCTTCGCGGCGCGCGGCGGAGGCTTGAAATTGCCGCGATTGCGATCGAAAAAACCCTATGCATGGGCGGGGTTTGAGCGGGGTTCGGCGCGGCGGCGCGTGGGCGGCTGTTTTGCTGTCGACCCTCTTATCCGCGATTGCGGCCTTTCCGATCCAAGCCGTCGCCCAATCGCGAAATCTGCTGCCGCCGGAACTGACTTCGCCAGTGCCGGTCGCGCCCGGCACCGGCTCCCCCGGCCCAACGCTTGCCCCGCCGTCAGTGCCGCAGCCGTCGTCGCCGCCGCAGCCGGTCCCGATGATTCCGGCCGGGCAGGTGGCGCTGGCCGTGTCCGCCCGCTATGGCCGCGATGCGCCGGCGATCAGCGGCGGCCTGATCTGGCGCGTCTATGCCGGGAAGGCCGATGCCACTGGCGTGTTTCGCCTCATCAAAGAGGACAAGGCGCCTTCGCCGACATTCGTGCTGCCGCCCGGCAACTATGTCGTGCATGCGAGCCTCGGACTCGCGAGCGCCGCCAAGTCCGTGCAGCTGCGCGCCGAGACGGTGCGCGAGGTCTTTGAGATTCCCGCCGGCGCCATCCGGCTCGAAGGCCGCGTCGGCGACGTCCGCATCCCGGCCGGGCAGATATCGTTCGACATTTTCACCGGCAGCCAGTTCAACACCACGGAGCGGCGGCCGATCGCGCAGAATGTCATGACCGGCGACGTGGTGCTGCTTCCGGAGGGCACCTATTACATCGTCTCCAACTACGGCGACGGCAATTCCGTCGTGCGCTCCGACATTCACGTGCAGACGGCGAAGCTCACCGACATCGTCGTCACCCACCGCGCCGCGGTGATCACGCTCAAGCTGGTGAACGATTCCCACGGCGAGGCGCTCGCCAACACCCAGTGGACGGTGCTGACGCCGGGCGGCGACGTGATCAAGGAATCGATCGGCGCTTTCCCGCGCGTGGTGCTGGCCGAAGGCGACTATCACGTCATCGCCCGCAATGAAGGCAAGACCTTCCAGCGCGATTTCCAGGTCATCACCGGCGTCGACGGCGAGATCGAGGTGCTGGCGCGCTGAAAGGTTGGGGACAATCAGTGGGGCGGAATAGCGAAGCGTATTCCGCCAAATTTGTTGGCATCCGTTCGCGGATAATGCCTTGCGGCTAACCCGCCCGACATTCACGCCGCCTTTTTCATCCGCTGAACGTCCGGCGGCACGGCTTCCTGCGCCAGCGCGGCCAAGGCCGCATCAAGTCCCATCACCTGCTGCTCTTCTTTGCCCAGGCGGCGGATCGAGACGGTGCGCTCGGCGGCTTCTTTCTTGCCGACGACCAGCAGGACCGGGACTTTCGCCAGGGAATGCTCGCGGACCTTGTAGTTGATCTTCTCGTTGCGCAGATCGCCCTCGACGCGCAGGCCCAGGCGCTGCGCCGCCGCGATCGCTTCACGCGCGTAATCGTCGGCGTCCGACGTGATGGTCGCAACCACCGCCTGCAGCGGCGACAGCCACAGCGGCAGATGTCCCGCATAGTGCTCGATCATGATGCCGGTGAAACGTTCGAGCGAGCCGAACATCGCGCGATGCAGCATCACCGGCGTCACTTTGTTCGAATGCTCGTCGATATAGAAGGCGCCGAGCCGGCCGGGCATGTTGAGATCGACCTGCACGGTGCCGCATTGCCAATCGCGGCCGATGGCGTCGCGCAGCACGTATTCGAGCTTCGGGCCATAGAACGCGCCTTCGCCCTTGTTCAACGTCCACGGCCGGCCCGAGGCTTCGAGCGCCTGCATCAAAGCGGCCTCGGCTTTGTCCCATACCGCATCCTCGCCGATGCGCTTCTCCGGCCGGTCGGAGAATTTGATGCGCACGTCGTCGAAGCCGAAATCCTGATAGATCGAGAGGATCAGATCGTTGACCGCCAGCACCTCCTGCGCGATCTGCTCCTCGGTGACGAAAATATGCGCATCGTCCTGCGTGAAGGCGCGCACCCGCATCAGCCCATGCAGCGCGCCGGACGGCTCGAAGCGGTGCACCTTGCCGAATTCGGCGATCTTGAACGGCAGATCGCGGTAGGATTTCAGCCCGTTCTTGAAAATCTGGATGTGGCCCGGGCAGTTCATCGGCTTGATGACGAAGGTGCGCTCGTCCTCTTCGCGCGGCTGGACCAGAAACATGCCGTCGCGGAACGTCGCCATGTGCCCGGACGCGACCCACAGCGATAAATCGATGAGCTGCGGCGCGTTGACCTCCGCATAGCCGGCTTCGCTTTGCCGGCGGCGGATATAATTTTCCAGCGTCTGGAACAGCGTCCAGCCTTTCGGATGCCAGAACACCGAGCCCGGCGCTTCCTCCTGGAAGTGGAACAGATCCATCTCGCGGCCGAGCCGGCGATGGTCGCGTTTCTCCGCTTCCTCGATCTGCTTGAGGTAGGCGTCGAGCTCTTCCTGCTTGGCGAACGCCGTGCCGTAGATGCGCGACAGCATTTCGCGCTTGGAATCGCCGCGCCAATAGGCGCCGGCGGTCTTCAATAGCTTGAACGCATTGCCGACCTTGCCGGTCGAGGTCATGTGCGGGCCGCGGCAGAGATCGAACCAGTCGCCTTGCTTGTAGATCTTGATCTCTTGATCTTCGGGGATGGCGTCGATCAGCTCGACCTTGAAAGCCTCGCCCTTGTCGCGAAAGACTTTCTTCGCTTGCTCGCGCGACACACTTCTTTGGTGAAGGGTTTGTCGCGCGCGATGATCTCGCGCATCTTCTTCTCGATCGCGTCGAAGTCTTCCGGCGTGAACGGCTGGTTGCGGAAGAAGTCGTAATAGAAGCCGTTCTCGATCACCGGCCCGATCGTGACCTGCGTGCCCGGCCAGAGGCTTTGCACGGCTTCGGCGAGCACATGCGCCGCGTCATGGCGGATCAGTTCCAGCGCGCGCGGATCGTCGCGGGTGAGGAACTCGATCTTGGCGTCATGCTCGATCGGATCGGACAGGTCGGCGACCTTGCCGTCGAGCGCCATGGCGACCGTGCGCTTGGCAAGCGACGGCGAAATGCCTTTGGCGATGTCGAGGCCGGTGGTGTTTGGCGGATATTCCCGACGCGCGCCGTCGGGGAAGGTCAGGGCGACTTTATTGGGACTCGCGGAAAGGGCAGACAACTCAACTTGATGGTCGGACATTCTCGTCTCCTTAGCTCACTCCTGCGAACGAGCGCAGGTAAGCGGTGACGAACCGTATGTAGCGCATGCCGCCGGCCAAGGCAAGCCATGCGGCAGTGCAACATGACCTATGCGCAGGTTTCGGGTGTGGCCGGCCGGTCCGCCCCTATCTGCCGGGCACGGGGAGAAACCAGTCAACGTGCACCGGTCGCGGCCCGAAGCTGCGCCGTGCCATTATTTTGGAGAATCCCCGTGGCCCAAACACCGCAAATGGAAACTTTCCGCATTCCCGGCACGAAACTCGCGCCATCGCGCATCGGGCTTGGAACCTGGGCGATCGGCGGCTGGATGTGGGGCGGCACCGACGAAGCCGAATCGATCCGCACCATTCATGCCGCGCTCGACCGCGGCATCACCCTGATCGACACGGCGCCGGTCTACGGTTTTGGCCGCTCCGAGGAGATCGTCGGCAAGGCTTTGGCCGAAGGCGGCCGCCGCGCTGGTGTGGTTCTTGCCACCAAGGTCGGGCTCGAATGGAAGAACGAGCAGCCGATCCGCAACGGCAGCCGCGCCCGCATCATGAAGGAGATCGACGATTCGCTGCGCCGGCTGCGCACCGACACCATCGACCTCTATCAGGTTCATTGGCCGGACCCGAACACGCCGATCGAGGAAACCGCCGGCGCCATGGCCGACTTGCACAAGGCCGGGAAGATCCGCGCCATCGGCGTCAGCAACTTCTCTCCGGCGCAGATGGAGGCGTTCGCCGCCGCGGCGCCGCTGCACGCGGTGCAGCCGCCCTATAATTTGTTCGAGCGCGGCATCGAGGCGGGCGTATTTCCCTACGCGCGCGGCCATGGCCTCGCCATGCTGGCCTATGGCGCGTTGTGCCGTGGCTTGCTGTCAGGCCGCATGCGCGCGGACACCGAAATTTCCTGACAGCGACCTGCGCTCCAAAGATCCGAAATTCCAGCAGCCGCACTACGGTGAATATCTGGCCGCCGTCACCGCGCTGGATCGCTTTGCGCAGGAACATTTCGGCAAGCGGGTGATTCATCTGGCGCTGCGCTGGGTGCTGGATCGCGCGCCAAACACGATCGCGCTTTGGGGTGCGCGCCATCCTGGGCAGCTCGATCCGGTGCGCGACGTTCTCGGCTGGACCATCGACGCCGACGCAATGGCGGAAATCGATCGCATCGTCGCGCGGCATGTGCGCACGCCGCTTGGTCCGGAATTCATGGCGCCGTCGGAGCAGGCGGCGGCGTAAGCGCGTCGAGATAACTACTGTGCCTTTCGGCGGTGGCGTTAGTGCGGCGCCACCGCTCGCCGCCTTATCACCGGGTTCCACCAAGCCTATTTAGATTTCTTGTGGCCGAGAAAGCACAGCTTTCTGACCGGGCGCCGTCGTATGAACGTACCTCTGGCAGTGCGGTGACGGGGGGACGCTGATGCGATTCACCGGCCTGGTCAGTTTCGCGATCATCGCTTTTGCTGCGGGCTCGGCGAGCGCCGCCGACCTCGCTTTGCCGCGACCCGCAGCCGTGGCGCCCTGGTACAGCTGGACCGGCTTCTATGTCGGCGGCAACGTCGGCTACAGCGTAGCCAGGGACCCGAGCACGTCTGAGGGCCCCCATCTTCCCCAGCATCGGCGTGGAGTTTTTCCAGATCATGCCGGCCGGAATAATTGGCGGCGTTCAAGCCGGCGCCAACTGGCAGGTTTCCAACTGGGTTCTGGGCTTGGAGACGGATTTCCAAGGCACGGGACAGAAGGATTCAGTCTGCGTCTTCGACTGCGTTACAACCACTTTTGGTGGCATTTTCCCGGCGCCGCTCACGTCGGCGCACACTATCAGCGAGAGCCTCTCGTGGCTCGGCACAACGCGTGGGCGCGTCGGCGTCGCGGCGGGCCGCACCTTGTATTATGCAACCGGCGGCGTCGCCTATGGGCGTATCGCCACAAACATTACGGAAACCGACACTTTGGTGGGGCCAGGTACGGCGACCGCCAACACCGCAACGACCAGGACCGGCTGGGTGGCCGGCGGCGGGATAGAGGCAGCGCTGGTTGGGAATTGGACGGCAAAGATCGAGTATCTTTACGTCGATCTCGGTTCGCAGACGATTACGTTTGCGCACTCCATACCCCCGAACATCGACACCTTTACCACCAGGTTCACCGACAACATCATCCGCGGCGGGGTGAATTACCGGTTCGGCGATGCGCAGGTCGCGGCCGCTTCGGTCATACCGCTCAAAGCGCCGCCGCTACCTCCACCGGTCCGCGATTGGACGGGCGTCTATGCCGGCGTGAACCTGGGCTATAGCGTCGGCAATAATCCCAACACCTATACGGTGACCGATCGGCCGCCAATCGGGACGATCTTTGCGGGAAACCTACAGAACTTCTCCGCAAGGCGTGGCCGGCGGCGGTCAGATCGGCGCCAACTGGCAATTCGCCAATTGGGTGACGGGGCTGGAAGCGGACATCCAAGGGACTTCGCAGTCCGATTCGGCCTGCGTGTTGGGATGCACGACCAACATCGCCCTTGGCGGCTTCTTGTCGAATGTCCAGCAGAAGTTGCCGTGGTTCGGCACAGTGCGCGGGCGCTTTGGCGCGACCGCAGGGCCTGCATTGTTTTACGTCACCGGCGGCCTCGCCTATGGCGATGTCGTGACCAACATTTCGCAGAATCCCGGGGCCTTATCATTTGTGACGGCAAGCGCCAACCAGATCAAAGCCGGCTGGACAGTCGGCGGCGGCATCGAGGCGGCATTGATTGGCAACTGGTCGGCCAAAGTCGAATATCTCTATGTCGACCTCGGGTCGCAGAACCTTACCTTCCTCGACATTGTTCCGCGCACTGTGACGTTCGCCTCGAACTTCCGGGACAACGTTTATCGCGCCGGCGTCAACTACAAATTCGATTGGTACGGACCGCTGGCCGCGCGCTGACCGTCTGTTTTTTTGGTGCGATGGCCGATCGGGCGCGCAAGCCTCACGGCACGTTTGCAGCCGGCCCCGCGTTGGTGCCGCGCCAGCGCGCGTAACGCCAGGGCAGATACCAGCGTGCGCTCGGCGAAAGCCGCTCGGGCACAAAATCAAGGCCGGACGTGCCGAACGGCTGGCAGCGCAGAAGCCGCGCCAGCGTCATCCAGCCGCCAGCCCACAGGCCGTAGCGCTCGATCGCCTGGTCGGCATAGTTCGAGCAGGTCGGCAGATGCCGGCATTCGTAGCCGACCAGCGGCGAGAGCGTGTAGCGATAGACTTTGATCAAGCCCGCGGCCGGCGAGCCGCGGCGCCCGGCGCGAAGCGTCGAATAGGGTGGCGAGACTTTCCATTCATCGTCATGCTCGGAAGCTATGACCCGCGCATCCATGCTGCCTCTTTGCCCGATGGATTGCCGGGTCATTTGGCACGAAAACGGCGCTCCGCACCTTTTGCCCGGCAATGACGAGCTGACAAGAGGGCCGTCACTCCGCGGCGGCTTTTGCCGCGCGCTTGGCCTCGATCTGGCCGATCGCGTCGACCACCGCGTCGAATGTCAGAAGCGTCGAGGCGTGCCGCGCCTTGTAGTCGCGGACCGGTTCGAGCACCGCGATGTCCGCCCATTTGCCGGCGCGGGCGGCGCGCCGTTTTCCTTGAGCATCTTGCGCACGCCTTCGCGCAGCGCCCGCAATTCGTCGGCGTTGGAGCCGATGACATGGCTCGCCATGATCGAGGACGAAGCCTGGCCGAGCGCGCAGGCTTTCACTTCATGGGCAAAGTCGGTCACCGTGTCGCCGTCCATTTTCAGATCGACGGTGACGGTCGAGCCGCACAGCCGCGAATGGGCGGTCGCGGTCGCGTCGGGCTCGGCAAGCCGTCCGATCCGCGGAATCGTTCCCGCCAATTCGATGATGCGGCGATTGTAGACTTCGTTGAGCATTGCAGGATCGCGATTCGCGGCGCGGCTAAAGTTGCGCCTTGGGCAAATATATAGGTACTAGCCGGCTGCGGCGAGAGTACCCGTCTTGCCGAGCCATGCAGCAACCGAAACGCCATCATGTCGGACAAAACACTATTTGCGCCACCCGGCAGCGCCGCCGACCTCGAAGAGGGCTCGGCGCTGACGCCGAAATTCGATGCCGATGGGCTCGTGACCTGCGTCGCGACCGACGCCGGCTCCGGCGAGGTGCTGATGGTCGCGCACATGAATGCCGAGGCGCTCGCCAAGACCATCGCCACCGGGGAGGCCTGGTATTTCAGCCGCTCGCGCGGCGCGCTCTGGAAAAAGGGCGAGACGTCCGGCCACGTCCAGCGCGTCGTCGAGATGCGCGTCGACTGCGACCAGGACGCGGTGCTGATCAAGGTCGAGCAGGCCGGCGGCGCTTGCCACACCGGCCGCCGCTCGTGCTTTTATCGTTCGGTGCCGCTCGGCAAGGCCGGCGCAGTCACGCTCGAATTCCGCGACGAGCGCGTGTTCGATCCGAAGACGGTCTATCCGGGCAAAGATCCGTTCAAGCCTTGACCCAGCGACTGATCACACGACGGACAGACGGCGTTTTGCGGCGCTCGCATCTTGAGGATCGCGAGGGTGATGACTTGGCCGATCAACAGCACGGATGCGACGGCGCCGATGATGTAGCTCGGGTTGTCGATCGACCGGTGTGACAGTAACGCATCGGTCAGAATAAATCCGTTGCCAGCGAACGCCATGACTGCGCCAAATCCCATCAGGACCAGCAACTTGTTCGACATCTTGGTCGGCAAAACGTTCCAGCCCTTCCGACGCCCGGATCCGCTCATCTGATGGTGGCAAGCCAACAAGGCGCGGCTGCAGCCTCGACATGCTGTAGGCATGGATCAGACGCCATGATAGAGCCCGAACAAGCCAAGCGAGACAAGCATCGCAAACACCGTGATGCTGGTCGAGGTCGGGCCGGCCTGGCTCGACAAGCTTTGCAGTCCGCAGCATGTGGCCTTTGCCATCGGTGATGTTGATGGTCATTGCGCCCGGGTCGAAGCGCACCGTGCACGGCGTGCTGGCTTTGCCGGTCCCGCCGAATTGCTGTTGGAACGTGACGGTTGTCGTGCCGCCGGGGAGGCCGCTGAAATGGAAAATCATACTTCCAGCCTTCGGTGCCGGCAAGGTGCCGGTCGCTGCCGCTCAGGCCGATCGGCTGGCTGTAGCTGGTGGTTCGGCCGTCGCTCTCGACGACGGTGACGTTGAGCGTGCCGCTTCGCGTGGCAAACCAGAAGATCGAGCCGATCAGGATGGCCGGGATGAGGACCATCGCGACGAACACCAATGGCTTGATGCGCTGCAAGGTTTCGCGAAGGCAGGCGGCGATTTCGGCCTTTTGCGCCTCGCTCACCAAATAGCGGCTGCTTGGGGCCGAAGAAACACGCGTTATTGGTTTGGAACACGTATCCGCCGGCGATCCGTTTAAAGGCGACTTCTTCAAGACCATCATAAAGGCCAGCCATGGCTCGCTCCCCGCGGCGCGTATCGGCGAAGGATTGTCCTTGTGTCGGACCAATCCCGCCCGGGGTTCAAAGCTTTGCCGCTCTCGACGCTTCGCTTTAGGTTCGAAGCCGCGTGGTTTTTGCCAAGAGGAGTTTCGATTTTGCGCGCGCGCGGGCCAGCACGCGTTGAGCGCGCAGAAGATGCGGCTGATCGGCCATCACGCCGCCAATGCCGATGGTGCCGGCGCCCGGATTGGCGGCGAATGCATCGACGATTTCCTGCGCCTGCGCGATCGCTTCCGGCGTCGGCGTGAAAACTTCGTTGATGATCGGCACCTGCGCCGGATGGATGGCCATCTTCGCCGAAAAGCCGTCGCGTCGTGCCGCGTCACAGTCGCGGCGCAAGCCTCGCTCGTCGCGGAAGTCGATAAAGACGGTATCGATCGCCGGCACGCGGGCGGCGGCGGCGCCGGCAAGGCAGAGCGCGCGCGCCAGCCGATAGGGATCGAGATATCGGCCGTCCGCATCGCGGTTGGTTTCGGCGCCGAGCTCGGCCGAAAGATCTTCCGCGCCCCAGGTGAGCGCAGCTCAGCCGCGCGCTGGCGCCGGCAAAGGTGCCGGCAAGAAACAGCGCCGCCGCCGTCTCGGTGGCGATCGGCACGATCTTGATGTGGCCGTCCGGCAGACCGCCGGTGGCTTCGCGCACCGCAAGCTTGGCGTCGGCATGCACGACCGACACCCCGCCTTCCGCCTTCGGCAACATGATAGCGTCGGGTCGCGCCGGCGCGACCGCGTCAAGATCGGCGTCTGTCAGGCCGGTGTGCAAGCCATTGACGCGCACGACGAGGTAAGGCCGCGCCGCGGCAGTGCTCGCTTCTTTAAGGAACGCGGCCGCGCTTTCCCGGGCGCGGGCTTTGCCCTCGGGTGCAATCGAGTCCTCGAGATCGACGATCAACGCGTCGGCGCCGCTGGTCATGCCCTTGTCGAGCTTTTTTGGGCTGTCGGCCGGTACGAAAAGCAGCGAGCGCATGAATCACCGAGCCTTTATTCAGTTGCCGAAAAGCGCAGGCGCTGTGCTACCGACAAACCTTCACAGACACGCATACCTTTTTGAAATTTTCCCAATGACATTGCTGTTCCATGTGGCAACTCTTGCCTTTGGCATCTTGCGCCAGGGCGGGTGCCGACTGGATCGCGATCGCAGCAAGGATTGCGCAGGGCAGCAGCGTGATGCTTCTCATCGTCGTCTCCGTCTGCGGGATATTCGGCATCTGAAAGGCATTCGGCGCGGCCGCGGCATTTGCACCCGCCAAATCACCGGCAGGCCGAAAGGGGAACGCCGATCGAGGCTTTGCGGGGGCCTTGCAGGCACCCATCCTTCCAAGTGCCTTGCACGCTCTCGCTTCCGGCTGTCAAGGTGCCGGCACCGTTGGGCTTGCCGTCGCGGAACGCGCCTTCGTATCGCAATTTCTGCAGGGTCAAAACGCCGTGGCCGTTTGGCTCGCCGTCCGATAGCTCGCCTTCATATCGCCCGGACGACCACGATTGGATGCCCGTTCCAACCTGACGCCCGTCGCGCCACTCGCCTTCGTCGGTCTCGCTCGGTCGGTCGTCCTTCAGCCAGTGCACGGTCCCGTGTCCTTCTGCGCGACCATTGGCGCACGATCCGGACCATGCGGCCGTTTCCTCCAACTGCGGATTTGGATTCCATATCTGGCAACCGGATTTGGCATCGGTGACCCACGCACCGGCGTTCGCAGGCGCGGCCGCCATCGCGATGGCGAAACTTGTGGCGATCACCGCAATGTAGGAGCGGACAATGCTCCATTGCACGGGCGCCACCAGTTATCCTCCTCGATGCGGCAACAGCGGCACAACAATTCCGTCGAGCAGTTCGTCGCGCACCTCAATAAAACGGTCGCGTACCTTGCCGTCGGCGTCGATAATCCAGGTGATGGGGACACCCTTCGGCGTACCGAATCCGTCGTCGGAGATCGCCTTGGCGAAGGCGATCGGGTAGGCCACGCCACGCGCCGCCTTGCGCGCCTTATCCAAATCCCGCTCGAAGTCGATGGTGATCCCGACCATCTCGAGGCCCCGGGAGTGATATTTCCGATAGAAAGCGTCAAGCTTCGGCATTTCCTTCCGGCAGGGCGCACACCACGTCGCCCAATAATTCACCATCACGACCTTGCCGTGAAGCTTGCCGAGATCGAAGGTGGCGCCATCGAGCGTGGTCAGAACGAGCGCCGGCGCGGCCTCATGGATCTGCGGCGCGGCGTGCGCTGCGCCGGACAGCGATGCAAAACCGATGATAACGTCAGCGCTGCGGCGCGGGCAAATCGGGCGAAGTGCCGAGAGGTCAGCAGAAACGACCGACATCATCGCGCCGGGTCGCTGCACGCTGCAAAGCATCGACGCGCATATTGCATCTTCAATGTTCGTCTCCATCTTGATTGACTGAGGGTTCGTCGAACGAAGGAAGAGATAACATGCTGAAAGTTTTCACAGTCTCTTTGTTCGCGATAATCGCTGGTGTCGGCGTGGCTAGCGCCCACGGCAGCAGTCCCGCCGAGACGATGCCCGGCGTGAGCTATACCGATTTGCCGCCCTATCATCCGCGGCCTCCGTTTTGCCATACCAAGCGATGGTGCACGCATCCCCGGCACCAATCGTGGAGCCATATAATGGCCACTGAGCCCTGTGGCCTGAACAAGCGAATTGTTGTCGGGCCAGGAGGCCAAGCTGGCGCCTGGCCCGACTGCCGTTAGAAGTTGTAGCTCGCGACGACCTTTATCTGATAGGGCGCCACGAGCTGGCCTTCAGTGCCGTTGTTGTTGGCCGCGTTCGCACGGTAATAGGCCACCACCTCAACGTCGGCGTAAAGCTTGACGACCCGGTTATTGGCCTCGTCAACCACTTTGGTGAGCTCGACGCCGGGCGACAGCAGCACGCGGTCGAAGCCGCTATTGAACGGATCGGCTCCACTGCCGCTGTCATGTTCTCGGTGCGAGATGATCACCTGAGCGACCGGCGTGATCTTATCGAGGCCAAGCACGTGATAAAGATTATTGTAGACGATGCCGACCGAGCCATCGATCTGTATGCCCGGCATATATGTTTGCACCACGCCGGCATTGCCGTCGAAGAAACCTTGCGGATCGGCGGCCGAGCGGTAGAGAAACGGCAGTCGCCCGAGGACCTGCGAGTAATACTGCCAGGCATTGTCGCCGCTGAGCAGTCCGCGGTGGAAGGCGCCGAGCTCGAAATCGGTGCTGCCCGTTCCGATTTGATTGTCGCGGTCGAGCCCGGGCGTGCTGTAGGGCCCCGAGGGAAACTTCAGCCCGAACAGGAGCCCGGTGGACATGTCTTTGAAGAAGCCGGTGTACATGCCCATCACTTCGATGTCGCCGATGTCTTTGACATTGAAGGGCACTATCCCGGCGAATGCCCCGGTATCCGTGGTCAAAGTGCGGTTGGCGGTGGGCACCCGCACCATGACGCCCCAGTCACGATTGAAATTGTAGCTGAAGCCGACATTGTACCACTGGGTGTTGAGGTTCTTATCCAAATTGATTGCTGCAGGCGCTCTGGCGCTTCCGACGTAGTTCTGCGTCTGATTGGTGCTCCAAAATTCAACGAACACGCGCCCGCCGTGATCCTGCTCCTGCGGCAGATCGAGGCCGCCGACGTCAAATACGCTGCAGCCGCAAGCGCAGGCGTGTGCGGCCGTCGTTAAGCCGGTCAGTGACGCTAACGAAAGCAAAAACACGGACACGAGCGTGAAGGACGCGGCAATCGTTCGGTTGCCGGGGAGCCGGCGTTGCCGCGTTCGAGTGACATTGGTGTTGATCGACATGGTATTACCGTTTTGCTGAAGCGCGCCGGACCGCCGCCGGAAATTGGCGCGAAGGCGGGCGCAGGTTGACGAAGAGGTGTGTTCGCGCATGACGCTCTCCCGATCAGAATTTCAGGTTCACGCCGGCGCGCAGCACCTGGATAGTGACGATCGGATGAACCGCGCAGCGGGTTTGTTCCGCCGCCAGCATCGGTGATCGCACCGATCGCGCTCGTTTTTGTTGGGAAGCCGGCGTAGAGATATTCGGCTCGCACCGTCCAGCGGTCGGCGAAGGCATATTCCCAGCCCGCGCCCGCGGTCCAGCCGGCCAAATATTTCGAAGCGGTCGCAGTCCCCGCGCCGGGAGGCGCGGCGCCGTCAACATAATTCTCCGTGTAACTCACCCGCGTGAAGGCGACGCCGCCGGTGATGTAGCCGAGGTTGCGATCTGCAGCGATGCCGATGCGTGGGCGGACGGTTGTCAGAAAATTGGTTGTGAGCGATTGCGATATGGTGAACGGCGTAACGCCGTCGCTTAGCGTGTTGGTGTTGTTGCTGAAGCTGGACGTGCTGTGGAAATAGTCGAAATCTCCTTCCAGCCCCAACACAAACGTGCCGGTCTGCCAATCGCAGCCCGCCTGACCGCCGGCTGCGAAGTTCTGGATGTCGGCGCTGCCGCTCCCGTCCGCCGACACCAGGGCGGGATCAGGGTCGATGAGATGCGTGCCTGGACCGACGCTTGAGGTGAAGTTTGTTCCGCTGGTGCCACCGCCGGCATTGATGCCGGCATGGCAACCGGACCATTGATAGGCAGGCGCCTCCGGTGTTTTCACGGCTAGATCAGCCGCGCCTGCGGCCGTTGCAGCGAAGGCGAGTGCGATCGATGTGGTGAAGACACAGGCGGCCAATATCGACCGATGCGACAATGGCCGCGCTTCGGCGAATAAATTAGACATGGGGTCCCCGCGATTGCGCTTGAGTGATGGCGCCTCGACGCGTTCCTCCCGCGCGCGTTGGGCACACGGAGTGCGATGTCTCGGCGAGTGAGAATGGCCCTGGGACCGACGCAGCGGTCGCAATCGACCCGCGAGCCGTCAGGCTCCGAGCGGAGGGCCTCGGGGACTTGCTATTGAGTGGGAGGGTGCGTCCGGCCGGGGAGCTTCGTTGCCGAACAACGCAACAACAAGAATGTCGAAATCGACGCGATGAAAGAGGACAGTTGAAGCGTCGACGATTGCGTGATTCGCTCCGGCGAAGCAGAATATGCAATGCGTGCAGCCGGGTTGGTCGGGATTGCTTGCCGGTAATTGTTCGGCGTCTTTGCCAGCCTCCTGGGTATCGTGGAGGCAGAGCTCGAACCCGGACGTACCGTCAACAACCTGCGCTGGAACCGGCAATCCGCCGAGCGCGATCAGCAAACTTTGTGCGGCGACGGCGTAGGCAACGATGACGCCGATCAACGGGCGCAAAGCACGTCTTGCGCGAAGTCTGACAGCAGCGGAGCGCATGCGCCAAATTATCACCCCCGGCTCGGTTACGCAGCATGGGCTGGTGATGTTACGGCACATCAAGACGCGAACGGCAGTGTCTGTGGCATTTCTGCTACACGGCGCCCAGCCGATGCGCTTCCGGTGCGTCACGGTGGCGACGCCAGGTCGTTCGGCGTCTGAGCACCGCGCGCGTTAGGTCTTCGCGCCGGCTCACTTCGGCCGCATGCGCATAAAAGCCTGGCGGCGGCACTCGGCGACCAGCTTGTTGTCCTGATTGTAGGCGCGGTGATGAAACTCGACGATGCCGGCGCCGGCGCGCGATTTCAATTCACGCTTGCCGATGACCTCGGTCGTGGCGCGCAGCGTGTCGCCCTCGAAAACCGGATGCGGAAATTTGACCTCCGACATGCCGAGATTGGCGATGGTGGTGCCGACGGTGAGATCGCTCACCGACATGCCGATCATCAGGCCGAGCGTGAACAGCGAGTTCATCAGCGGCTGGCCCCATTCGGTTTCCTGCTCGCAGAAATGCCGGTCGATATGGAGCGGCTGCGGATTGAGCGTCATGTTGGAGAACAGCATGTTGTCCATCTGCGTGACGGTCCGCGTGTAGCGATGCTCGACGACCTCGCCGGGAACGAAATCCTCGTAGAAAACGCCGCCGCGCTTGTGCCGCGCCGCTGTCAAAACCGTCATCGCAACCTCCCTGACTGACGTGGTTCGGCTGTTAAGGTCTCATTTACCATAATCGTTAATCCTTCCTAACGCCCGAACTTGAGTCCGGTGGGAGCCGGACAGGGGAGCTTCTCATGCTGGTCGATCCCAGCAATTCCGCCGCCGGCTCGGCGGTGACCGGCGCTATTCAGCAGGCGTCGCAGGCCACCGGCACGAGCTTCAATTACCTCTTGGCGACGGCGCAGGTCGAGTTGGGCCTCAATCCGCAGGCCGGCGCCTCGACGTCGTCGGCCCGTGGGCTTTTCCAGTTCATCGACACGACCTGGCTCGCCACCATGAAGCAATACGGCCCGGCGCTCGGCTATGGCCGCTACGCCGACGCTATCACTACGGACGGCTCCGGCGGCTATGTGGTGCGCGATCCGGCGATGCGCAGCGAGATCCTCAAGCTCCGCAGCGATCCGACCGCCAACGCGGTCATGGCCGGCGCCTTCACCAAGGCCAACGCCTCGGCGTTGAGCGAGCGGCTCGGCCGCTCGCCCAGCGAGGGCGAGCTCTATATCGCGCATTTTCTCGGCGCCGGCGGCGCCGCGCACCTGATCACGCTCGCCGCCACCAATCCCAACGCCAAAGCCGCCGATTTCTTCCCCAATGCCGCGCAAGCCAATCCCTCGATCTTCTATGATCGAAGCGGCGCCGCCCGCAGCCTCGCGCAGGTGCGCAACGTGCTGACCGCCCGCTACGACGTGGCGCGCGGCAGCCAGGACCGGCCGACCTTCGCTGCGCAAGCGGCGACGGCGCCAACCGCCAGCGAGCCCACGGCAAGCGCGACAAATTCCGCGCGCGGCGGCGGCCCCGGACACTGCCGGCATCGCCAACGCCTTCGCCGCCGCCATTCCGACGCCCAAGGCGGACGAGCAAGCAGCAAGTGTTCCACGGGCTGTTTGTTGACGGCGGCGGCCGCGCCGCGCCGCTTGCTCCGGTCGTGAGCGCGCTTTGGGGCGTGCCGAACGCCGCGCCCGGCGCCGGCGGCACGACGGCGCAAAAGCCGGTCGCCAACGGCATGCTCGATCTCTTCAAGGACCCGCCGGCAACGGGATGATAGGCGCCGCGCCGAGCTTGATCTTCGCGGAGATTTTATGGTGAACGGTTTGTTAAGGCCGCGCCGCTTAGCATTGTTCCGCCTTCAGACTCACGCGGCGTAAGCGAAACAAATGATCGTCCGCCATTTCCTCGACTGGGTGCGCACCGCGCCCGCCGGCAAGCGGGCCGAAGCGACAGCGGCGCTCGCTCGCGCCTACCTCTATTCCGATCTATCGCCCGACGATGCCGCCGCCGCCGAAGGCGCGATGCTGATGCTGCTCGACGACGCATCCCCGTTGGTGCGCCGCGCGCTGGCCGACGCGCTGGCGGCGAGCCCGAGCGCCCCGCCGGCCGTCATGCTGGCGCTCGCCGCCGATCAGCCGCAGATCGCCGCGCCGGTGCTGGCGCTGTCGCCACTGTTCGTCGACGCCGACCTGGTCGATGCGGTGGCGACCGGCGACGGCGAGGTGCAGGTCGCGATCGCAAGCCGCGCCGCTTTGCCGAGCCCGGTTGCCGCCGCCATCGCCGAAGTCGGCACCGCGGAAGCCTGTCTCGTGCTTGCGGAAAATGCCGAGGCTGAAATCGCGTCATTTTCGGTCGATCGCATCGTCGAGCGCTTTGGGCACCTCGCCGCCATTCGCGAAGCGTTGCTGGCGCGCGACGATATCGCGCCGGCGACGCGGCTGACGCTGGTCGCCAAGGTGTCGGAGACCCTGGTCGGCTTTGTCGCCGCGCGCCAGTGGCTCGACGTCGACCATGCGCAGCGCATCGCGCGGGAGGCTTGCGAAAAGGCGACAGTGACGCTGGCGGCGGCGGCGCCGTCGACGCAAATCCGTCCGCTGATCCGTCATCTGCGCATGAGCGGCCAGCTCACCGCCGGCCTTATTTTGCGCGCGCTGTTGTCCGGCAACGTCGTGCTGTTCGAGGAGGCCTTGGCCGAGCTCACCGACATGCCGGTCGAACGCGTCTCCAATCTCGTGCACGACAGCGGCAATGCCGGCCTGCGGGCCTTGTTCGATCAGGCCGAGCTTGCCGCCATCGACTTATCCGGCCTTCAAGGAAGCGATCGAGGCGATGCGCGAGGGCGGTCTCATCATCGAGCCGGGCGGCGTCGCGCGCCTCAAGCGGCGCACGATCGAGCGGGTGCTGACCCGCTGCGAGGACGAGGATATCGGCGACCTTGCGCCGCTCCTCACCCTGTTGCGCCGCTTCGCCACCGAGGCGGCGCGCGAGGAGGCCCGGCTGTTCTGCGACGAGCTGGTCGCGGAAAATTTCGACGACGAGCAGCGGCCCGAGGCGGCTTAGACAAAGCTACGTGCCGTTCGTCACCGGCGCGAGCGGCGGCGTGAGAATGCTTTCCAGATATTCCGGCCGATCGCCGTTCTCGGCGCGCAGGAATTCGTCGGTGACTTCGCGCAGCCGCCGCGTCAATGCGTCGGCGACGGCGGCGAGGTCGCTGCGCGCGTGCTCGCGGACGATGGCGCGCACCGCGTCGACATGCTGTTCGACCAGCGCCAGCGGGATGCGGCGTCATGTCCGGCGTATGCTCGAGCAGCCGGCACAGGCTGTCGGCGACGACGCCGACGGCGGGGTAGCCGAAAGTCGCGGCCTCGCCCTTGATGTCGTGGGCGGCGCGAAACAGCGCGTCATGCGTTTTCTTGTTGAAGCCGGCCCGTTTGACCTCCTGCCGCGCGGCTTCGAGCCGCTCGCATTCGGCATGCATCCAGTCGGCGAACTCGTCCGCCAGCTGGGCCAGAGCCGCTTCGGCGCGCGCGACCGGATCGTCATTCGCGTCGGCCACATGCACGACGGCTTTGCGCAGCCGGTGCGGCGGCGTGATCACCTCGTGGTCGGCATAGGTCTTGACGGATGGCGGTGTGCGTCGTTGCGGGCCATTGTTCGCGGTCGCTCCTGATAGCTCAGCTCAAGACTTTGTCGAGCAGCGGCTGTTGGCTGATGACATCGGCCTGGCCGCCTTTGCGCCGCTCCGGTCCGACATAGTGCGGGTTGACGTTGCGCCGGCGATCCGGCCCGAAATAGCTCTTGGTTTTGATGAACGGGCGCGGGTGGGCGATGAGGTTGAGGATGCGTTCGTAGAGCGCCGTCGCCGAGATCGGCTTGGCGAGAAATTCGGTGACGCCGGCGTCGCGGGCGCCGACGACGCGGTGCTTCTCGGAATGGCCGGTGAGCATGATGATCGGCACGAATGGATTGGCGTTGGCGCCCGGCTGGCGGATCATCTGCGTCAATTCCAGACCGTCGAAAATCGGCATCGCCCAATCGGTGATGACGATGTCCGGCAGATAATGCGTGAAGGCCTCGAGGCCGGCGGCGCCGTCTTCGGCCTCGTACACCTCGCGCGAGCCGAAGCTGTGCAGCAGCGTGCGCAGGATGCGCCGCATGTGCGCGTTGTCGTCGACGATGAGAAAACGCAGCCGGGTGAAATTGATGCGGACCATAAAGCCCCCATGGCGGGGCCACGGCGCCCAGCGCCGGGGTGGAAGGTAGGGTTCGGTCCGTAAACGCTCCGTTTAAATTTGCAACCCAAGGTCGAGAAACTGGCGGGCTGGCGCATGATCCGGAAGCGTGGAAAACGGTTCGGAAAAAATCAGGCTGCAACGTAAATTTCTGACCATGATACGGTTCAATTTGATCGCATCTGTGAGTGGATTTGAAGTTAGTAGCCGAATTGCTCGCGCAAGATGCGTTCGTCGAGGCTGTGGCCGGGATCGAACAGCATGTGCATGGCGACGTCGTGATCCATGCTGATCTCGACCGAGCGGACCGAGCGCACCTCGTTGTGGTCGGCGACGGCGGCGACCGGACGTTTGGCCGCCTCGCGCACTTCGACGGTGACATGGGCGCGATCGGGCAGCAGCGCGCCGCGCCAGCGCCGCGGCCGGAACGGACTGATCGGCGTGAGCGCCAAGCAGCGGCGCGTCGATCGGGATGATCGGTCCCTGTACCGAGAGATTGTAAGCGGTCGAGCCGGCCGGCGTCGCCAGCAGGATGCCGTCGGCGACCAGCTCGGCGAGCCGTTCCTCGCCGTCGACCAGGATGCGCAGCCGCGCCGCTTGATAGCTTTGCCGGAACAGCGACACCTCGTTGATGGCGCGGTGGCGATGCACCCGGCCGGCGGCGTCGCGCGCGCGCATCAGCAAAGGATGAATGACGGTGACCTGCGCCGCCGCCAGCCGTTCGACCAGTTGCTTGTCGGAATACTCGTTCATGAGAAAGCCGACCGTGCCGCGATGCATGCCGTAGATCGGCTTGCCGGAATTCATGAACCGTTGCAGGGTCGAGAGCATCAGGCCGTCGCCGCCGAGCGCGACGATGACGTCGGCGGTCTCCGGCGGAGCATCGCCATAGCGGCGGACGAGGACGCCGGCGCGCCTTTTGCGCCGACGGCGTGTCGCTGGCGACGAAGGCGATGTGCTTGAAGCGGGAGGCGGAGCGGCGCGGCGGCATGGATGATTTTAAGCTTAGGGCGATTAACAAATTCGGCGGCGGCGCGGCGCCGCGGGAGGCAAATATGGAGCGCGCGGTCTTCGTCTATACGACCTATCCGTCGATTGTCGAGGCGGAGCGGGCAGGGCGGGCCCTGGTCGAGCGCCGGCTGTGCGCCTGCGTCAACATCCTGCCGGGCATGATTTCATACTATTGGTGGCAAGGCGCGGTCGAGCGCGGCGAAGAAGTAACGATGATCATCAAGACCCGCGCCAGCCTTGCCGAACAGGTGCGCGCCGCGGTCAAGGAGATGCACTCCTACGCGACGCCGGCCATTCTGGTCATTCCGATCGAGAGCGTCGATCCGGACTACCACGCCTGGATCATGGCGGAGACGGAGGCGGCAACGATCGGCTCGTGATGATCTTTGCCGCTTCTTTGAAATTGACTTTATATCTGTTTTGATATAGAGGTTTCGTGAACTGCCGAAGAACTAAGGCATGGCTCAGAATATGAAGCGGAAGACATTCGCCAGCGTTTGGGAAGCGCTGGAAGATACCGAGGCCGAAGCAGCCAACATGCGCGCGCGTGCGGAACTGATGATTGCGCTGCGGACTAAGATCGAAGGCTGGAAGCTCCGCCAGACCGAAGCCGCGCGCCGAATGGGACTGACCCAGCCTCGGCTGAACGATCTGATGCGCGGGCGGATCGATAAGTTCAGCCTCGACGCGCTGGTCAACTTGGCGGGGCGCGCGGGCCTTGCAGTGCGCCTCAAAATCGGCGAAGCGGCCTGACGCCGCGCTACTGGCAGCTCCGCGCTTCAGTGGTCTAATACGTCGCGGTGCCGTCGATGGCGTCCTTGAGCATCCGGTAGGCGCGGCAATCGGTGCCGCAGATCAGGCGCACCTTCTCCAGATCGTCCTTGGCCTTGAGCACGTTGCCTTGCTCGGCCTGCCACATGCCGTAATACGACCAGGTCACGGCGTGGTTGGGATCGGCGGCGAGCGCCCGCTCATACCAGACCTTGGCCTCGTCATAGCGGCCGAGCTTGCGGCTGGCGTAGCCGAGGAGCGTCGCCACGTCGGCATTGTCGTCGCGGTCCAGCGTACGGAGCGCGGTGATGCCCGCTTCGTAGTCGCCTTTGTCATAGATAGCGCGTAAGCCGCTTCGTAGCCGATGATAAAGTCCTCCAGTGAGCTGCTCTTGCCGTTCGGCGGCTTTTTCTTGGCGTGCGAATTTTTGGGTTGCCCCCGAACGTCCGCTGGCCCTCCGAGCTTCCACCTCCCCCTCCGCCTCCACCCGAGGGAACCGACGCCGCCGGCAGCGCTGGCAATGTCGGGAGCGAACAGAAGAGCCGAGACGAAAAGCACTCCTGCGAGCGAATGAGATTTGCGCATAACTGTGTTCCTCGAAGAACGCGTCATTGCGAGGAGCGGAGCGACGAAGCAATCCAGATGTGAGTGGCCGAACTGGATTGCTTCGCTTCGCTCGCAATGACGACGAGTCTAGTACGTGACCGTGCCGTCGATCGCGTCGTCGAGCATCTTGTACGCCTTGCAATCGGTGCCGCAGATCAGGCGCACCTTCTCCAGATCGTCCTTGGCCTTGAGCACGTTGCCTTGCTCGGCCTGCCACATGCCGTAATACGACCAGGTGACGGCGTGGTTGGGATCGGCGGCGAGCGCCCGCTCGTACCAGACCTTGGCGTCGTCATAGCGGCCGAGCTTGCGGCTGGCGTAGCCGATCAGCGTCGCCACATCGGCATTGTCGTCATAGCCAAGGGCGCGCAACGCGGCGATGCCGCCTTCGTAGTCGCCCTTGTCGTAAATCAGCGCGTAGGCGGCGTGATAGCCGGTCAGGAAATCTTCCGCCGAGCTGCTCTTATCTTTCTTCTGCTTTGTCGTGGTGCCCTTGTTCGACTGGTTCTGACTTGCCGGCGGCGCGGGATTCTCCTCGCCGGCGGCGGCGGCGATGTCGGGAGCGACGAGGACTGCGGAAAGGAGCAAAGCGGCTGCAAGCGCAAGGTTCGACTTCATGACGCCTCCGGGGGTTGATGCGGTGATCCTACAACGGCGCGGCCGGTTTTGGCGCGACGCTTTGATGTCATCGAGCGAATGTGATCGCCGATAAAAATTTCGTGGCCGCGGGAATAAACTCGATGCATCGCTTTTTAGCGGTCCGCTTCTCACAGATTCGGCTGCCACTCGACCGGCACATGCTCGTAGCCGTTCGCGGTCTTGACCAGATGACCGCAAGCCGGGAACGGGAAGTGGTAGCCGGTCACCAGCATGCGGTCGGCGGCGGCGCGGTCGAACAGCTTTTTCCGCGTGGCGACGGCCGCGTCGCCATCGATATCGAAGGCCGCCTGCCAATCCGGGTGCCGGGCGAAGACCGCCGGATGCTGCGCGGTATCGCCGAGCACCAGGAGCGATTGATCGCCGGAATGGATGGCGAACACGGTGTGTCCCGGCGTGTGGCCCGGCGCCGGCAGCGTGGCGATGCCCGGCGCGACTTCCGCTCCCGGCTCGAAGCGCGTGACGTTCTTGGCGATATCGGCAAAAACCCGCCGCTGGTTGCGGAAGGTGAGTTTCAGATCCGCCGGCGCGGCGTTCAGGTTGGCGTCGTCCATCCAGAATTTCCACTCCGCCGCCGGCACCATGATCTCGGCATTGGCGAAGACCAGCTCGTTGTCCTTGTCCTTGATGCCGTTGATGTGGTCGGGATGGAAATGCGAGATGACGATGAGATCGATCGCTTTCGGATCGATGCCGGCGGCGAGAAGATTGGCGCGCAACACGCCGGCCGAGGGCGCGATCTGGCCGCCGGTGCCGGTGTCGATCAAAACGAGCTTCTGCCCGGTATTGACGATCAGCGTCGTAAACGGCGTCGCCAGCTTGTCGGCGGGCATGAAAGCGTCGGCGAGCGCGCTTTCGACTTCGGCGAACGGCGCGTTGCGGATGAATTTGTCGGTGATCGGGCGATACCAGATGCCGTCATAGAGCGCGGTCAGTTCGAACGCTCCGATGCGATAGCGATAAATGCCGGGTGTCTCCTTGCCGGCCGGCGGCGCGGCAGCCGAGCGCCGGAGCGAACGGCGCGGCGGCCGCCAGCGCGGAGCCGGCGAGGAGCGTGCGGCGGGTGATGTTCGGCATAGAGTTTCTCCGGACTTTCAGGCCGACGGCAGTCGCAGTTCGATCTTCAGGCCAGGCGCGTTGTCGAACAGCTTGATGCGGGCGTCATGAAGGCGGGCGACCGCGGCGACGAGGCTAAGCCCCAGTCCGTTGCCGGGCGTGCATCGCGACCGCTCGAGCCGATAGAAACGCCTGAACACGTGCTGGTGCTCGTCGATCGGAATCCCCGGGCCATTGTCGGCGACCGAGATCACGGCGTCGGCGTCGGACCGGCTGAGCTCGCACCGTAACTTTGCCGGCTTCGCGGCCGTGCTTGATCGCATTGTCGACCAGGTTGGCGACTGCATCGAACAGCAAATCGCGGTCTCCGGTGATGACCATCGGCTTGTCACCGACCACTTTAAGATCGACGTCTTTGTCTTCCGCGGCGGCATCATAGAGGTCGACCACAGCCTCGGTAACCTCGACCAGATCCACCGAACCGAACCCCGACGTGCGCGTCGTGGTTTCGATCTGCGAAATGCGCGTCAGCGACGAGAACATCCGCAACACGTCGTCAAGGTCGGCCATCGTGTCGGTGATCAGCGCCTGGTCCGGCGCCGGGCTCGCGCACGCGGGCGCTGGCGCTTTCGAGCCGTCCGCGCATGCGGGTGAGGGGGGTGCGCAGATCATGCGCGACATTGTCGGTGGCTTGCTTGACTTCCCCCATCAGCACCTCGATGCGATCGAGCATGGAGTTGAGATTTTCCGCCAGCTGATCCCATTCGTCCCGCGAGCCGCACAGCGGCACGCGCTCGCCGAGCCCGCTTTGCAGGCCGCTTTGCATGATGGCCCGGCTGGTGGCGTTGATCGATTCGATGCGGCCGACGGTGCGCCGCGTCACGGTGATGCCGGCGACCACCGCGAGAACGAATATCAGCACGACGACCGAGGCCAGCGCGAAGTAAATCTTGCGGGCAAATTGAGCAAAATCGCTGACATTCCTGCCGACCAGCAAATGCGATCCGTCGGCAAGCGTCTCGTATTGCGCGCGCAGCAGCGATTGATCCGCCGCCTCGGGATTGGATCCGTTTGCGCCGAGAAGTCGCCCCGGCCGGTGCTGCCGGAAAGCGCCGCCGGCCACTGTTTGAGGTTGCCGGCAAGCGGTGCCGAAACGACGCAGTCGGCCAGCAGATAGACTCTGTCCTCCAAGATGCTGATCGGCGGCAAGCTTGCCGATCGTCGCGATCAGCTCATCGCGTCCGCCGTGCTGGTAGGCCGCGACGAGAACGGCGCGGTCGGCGTCGATGGCGCGGTCGGAGCGATTGAGAACGTACGACGCGGTCGATGAATAGACGAAGCCGAACAAGGCGATGACGACCGCGCCGAAGCCGGCGATCCAGATGAGCGCGACCTTGAACGTCGAGGAGCGTAACGTCTCAGCAATGAGCACGGACGCAAAATCCTACGCCGCGAACGGTGTGTATCAAGCGGATAGGCATGGTGGTTGTCGACCTTGCGGCGCACGCGGCCGACATAGACGTCGATGATGTTGGTGGTCGGGTCAAAATTGAGATTCCAGACGTGCTGCAGCAACATCGCCCGCGGCACCACCTGACCCTGGTTGCGGACCAGATATTCGAGGACCTGGAATTCCCGCGGCAACAGATCGATTTCCTCGCCGCTGCGATTGGCGGTCCGCGACACCAGATCGAGCTCGAGATCGCCGACGCGCAGCACCGTTTCCTTGACCACCGTGGCGCTGCGCCGCGCCAGCGCCTCGACCCGCGCCAGCAACTCGGCAAAGGCGAACGGCTTGACCAGATAATCGTCGCCGCCGCCGCGCAGGCCGCGCACGCGGTCGTCGACTTCGCCGAGCGCGCTGATGATCAAAGCCGGCGTATCAATGCCGGCGTCGCGGAGCTGCCGGATGATCGCCAGACCGTCGACGCCGGGAAGCATGCGATCGATTGTCAGCACGGCATAGGCGGAGGAAAGCCCGAGATGCAGTCCGTCGTTGCCGTTGAGCGCCAGATCGACCTGATAGCCGCGCGTGCCGAGAAAATCGACCAGCTGCCGAGCCGTTTCCAGATCGTCCTCAATAACCAGGATGCGGCGCCGCGTCGCTGTCATCGTCCGCTTCTCCGACCAAACCCGGAAAGTAGCTAGCACAAACCGCGAGTTTGCAAACTGACTTATCTGTCAGGAACTGTCGCATTAGTAATTTGAGCATTTCTGCTCGCTTGTTTATGCCGGTCGCGTAGTCCTCTTCGCAGCGGGCGACGAAAATCCGGAGCTGCATCGTCGGTGCCGAATGCGCGCATGACGATCGCCGATCCGGAGCTTCTCAAGGATGGCTGCCATCGAGGGATCGGAGCTTGGCAAAAGGAGAGACTTTCATGCGGTGGAAGACAAGCTTGATTGCGGTCGCGGCGGCTGTCGTGCTTAGCGCCGCAACAATGACGACCGGCGCGGTGGCCCATGGTGGCGGTCATGGCGGCGGCCACGGCGGCGGAGGTTTCGGTGGTCACGGCGGTTTTGGCGGTCACAGCTTTCGGCGGTCACGCTTTCTTCGGCGCGCGCTTCGGCCACTTTGACCATGGCCGCTTCGCCCGCTTCGACCACGACCGCTTTCATCACTTCCGCTTTCGGCGGCACTTCTTCTTCGCCGGCATAGGGCCGGGTTTCTACGATTGGCCCTATGACGACTATAGCTACAGCAGCTGCCGCGTGCTCACGCCGCGCGGCTGGGTTTGGGTCTGCCAATAAACAAGCCGCGAGCACGGCGCCGCGCGCCTTGCTTGGGGGTGGGGTAAGACCGCCTGCGCGGTCGCGATCCCGGAGAGGTTTTCGGTATCTGTACGATTTTGCCGAGAGCAGCTCCGGGATCGACATGACGGGTCATCGCAATCGACGTCCACCGATCGATATTGAGCGGCGCGCAACGCGCCGACGAAATCACGGAGCAATCACGCATTCGTGCCTCGCCGGATCGGCGATGACACGGGTAAACGCCACAGCAGCAGCGTGACATTGAGCGGTGGTCATGAACGCGATTGCCGCATTGCAAAACATGCGGGTTCATTTTTGTTGGGCGCATGCGCCGGCTCGCCGCGATTTTCGCTGCTGGCGATTATGCTGTGGCGCCGGCGTCGCAAGCGGCGACGCGTGCGCAAGCTTGGCGCATCGACGAGGCACAGACCTGGATCGGCTTTAAGATCGATGCCGTCGGCTTCCCGACGACGCACGGCCACTTCGCCCATTACAGCGGCCAAGTTCTGATTGATTTCGACCGGCCGGCGAAAAGCTATACGACCTTTACCGTCGAATTCGGCTTCGGTCGATGTCGGTTCGCCATCGTTCAACGAGTTCGTCAAGAGCGCGGCTCTGCTCGACGCCGAAAGATTTCCGACGATGAGCTTTGCGTCGACGCAGGTCGAGAAGCTCGACGCCCACACGGCGCGCGTCACCGGCAATCTCACCATGCTCGGCGTGAGCAAGCCGATCACGCTGACGGTCAATGTCGAGACCGATCCGTCGGCGAAAGGGCGCGCGGTGGCGTTCGTGGCAAAAGGCACCATCGCGCGATCGGATTTCGGCATGAAATTCGGCATCCCGCTGATCGACGACGCGCTCGAAATCACGGTCAAGACCCGCGCGCTCACCGATGAATGAGGCGCAGCGCGGCCTCGACCGACGGTTTGGCCGCTGTCGCTGCGGCTCGCGCACTGGCTCAGCGCGGTTTTGGTGCTGGCGGCGCTGGGACTGGGCGCCGCCATGGTGCAATTCGTCCACGATCCGGCCGCGCGGTTCGAGCTGACGCAGACCCACAAGAGCATCGGCATCACCATCCTCGCTCTGACGGTGGCGCGGCTCGCTCGCCGCAGCTTCGGTCGTGCGCCCAAAGCCGAGCCGGCTGCGCGCTCGCTCCTGCTCGCCGCCAAAGCAGCGCATATCGCGCTCTATGCGTTGTTGCTGCTGATGCCGGTGTCGGGCTGGCTGATGGTGACGACCACGCCGGTGCGCGTCCCGACGATTGTCTTCGGGCTGTTCGCGTTGCCGTATCCCGTTGGCGCCGGATCTGACGATCTATCGGTTCGCTCACGCCGCCCATGTCGCGCTGGCGATCGCTGCTCGCCGCGCTGATCGCGATCCACGTTGCCGCTGCGGTGGTTCACGCGCTTGTCTGGCGCGATCGAACGCTCGCGCGAATGTGGTGGAAGCCGATGCGCTGAAGACGGCGTCGCCTGATTATCGACTAATCATTGTAACTGTGATTTGGGTCACAGGATGCCGGCACGGAAGGCAGCATAATGAGGGGCAACCTCGGCGGAGGTTTACAAACACCCCCCTCCGCCGAGGCCCCGCAGCCAGGACGCCTTACGGCTTTGGGAGCTTGGGGGCATGCCCTGGCCACAACCGAGTGAAGTAGACAGCCGCGCGTGAAACGCGGCTGTCTTAGTTCCATCCACGATGAATTCCCCCCGCCGATGCGGGAATAAGTCTCCGCGCCAATCATGGCGACGAATGGGCGTTACGCGGTCGTAATCTGGGCAGACCGGGAACCGCGCACGCGTGCCGTCGCGAGTTCCGCAGTCGGGAATCGCTCGGCGCGCGACAGCGGCTGGCGCTGACCAGCGTCAATGCCACCCGCGCAGGCAGCGACGCGTGCTGCGCACCGTGCAGCGGCTGAACTGCGCATCGCATCGGGCGAAGCAATACTGCACAAAAGCTTCGGCCGGTCCGGCCAGTGGATAACGTCGGTCAAGGCGCGGCAGTTTTGGTGGCATTGGTGGTGTTGCGCATCGCAGAATGCCAGGAAAGGACAATATCCCTGCGCGCTGGCCCGATCGGCGCCGAACGCCAATAGACCGACGACCAGCGCCGTTCCGAAAAATCGCATCGATGTGGCTCCCCGCCCCGTTCGTCAAGGAACGCTAGCATACCCGAAAAATCAAAGCTGCGGGCTATTCGGGCGCGGCCCCGACCGGCGGACCGCCCGGCGGCCGATGCATAAAGCTGATGGTCGCGAACGCCCCGATCCAGGAGCCGGCCGCGGCAAACGCCACGTAGACCCAATTCTCGGTGTAGTGGATCACGGCGAAGGACGAGAGCAGATACCAGATGCTGCTCCAGGTCGCTGCCGGCACGCGTCGCCGCGCTACAACGGCGGAGGTGAACATGACGTAGATGGCGTCCGTCGCGGCGGTGGCAAGCACGACGCCTGCGGCGGTCAGCGGATCAATCGCCGATAACATTGTGGTGTTGTCCTGATTGCGGTTGTGCGTGGGTTCATTCCAAGAAGGCGCGCTTAAGCTGCCTCTTGCCGCAACGATTGCAAGCTTCGAGACGATGACGGGGCTGGAATACGCCAACCAAACGGCGCGACAACGCATAACGGCGGCGACCGAGGCGCGCTCATCTCGCGTTGGTTATCTGCTTTTGCACTTTAACCGGGGCGACCGGCACTTAATAATTTTGCCGCCGCCCGTGCGGCCAACAAAGCAGGAGGCGCGGCACCAAAGACACCGCGCCGCCCAGCAATCGCGTGCGGGAAAGATTCGCCCGAAAGGCTAGCTGCAGCCGGAGCCGCCGGCTTGCGTCACTTCTGAGCGACGGTCGTCGGGGCCGAGCTTGCCGCGTCGTCAGTGACCTTCGGTGCAGCGGCTTCCTGGGTGGGCTGGACAGCCGCGCAACCATTGTTGTCGCAAGCCACGACAGTCGCGGCCGCATTATGCGCGTGCACGCCCCAGTCACAGGCCAGGGCTTGATGGCTCGCCGCGGAAAGCGCGAAGGCGGCAAACACGAAGACGAACTTCTTCATGACAAAGGCCCTCATTGGAACTGGCTGTTGCATAGCACAAAACGAGGTGCGTCCCCAAGGCCCGGAACCCGGCAAACACGAGCATGTGTTCGTACCGCAACTGACCGTGCACGACCCCAGGTCCAAGCCGGCATTGCGCGGATATCGTGCATAAATAGAACTTGAGCCACCCGGAAATTCCGCGACTGCCTGAACCCATCCGTACCTCAGCGAAATGGCCCCTTTGCGTCCCAGTGCGATGCGATAGCGTGACCGAATGCGCAAACGCGTGGATATCTTGTGGCGAATTGGAGCGGCAATACTTTCCGGCGTCCTCACAGCGCTGGCAACCTCGCTCGAACCTCATTGGTGGGCCGCGTGGCTCGCGCCGATTCCCTTGCTGACTGTTGTATTCAGGTCGTCCTACGGTGCGACCTGGGTCTGGGTTGCAATCGCAACGCTTATCGGCCTCACCGGCAGGGCCGGCTACGATCTGATGTTCCTCGGCCCCGCCGGGGAGGCTGTTGTCGCCATGCTTTCGGTGGCCGTGGTAGGCGTCGTGGTGACATTAACGCGGGCCATGGTGCAGCGTCGGCGCTATCTGCTCGCGGTCTTTTTCTATCCCGCGGCGGCGGCCGGGTTCGACACAATCGTCGCCGCCATTTCACCCCACGGCACGGCGGGGAGCCTCGCGTACAGCCAGATGAAGTTCCTGCCGGCGATTCAGATTGCTGCCACGGCGGGCACGGCTGGCATCGTCTTCACGCTCGACCTTTTCGCGGCACTGGCGGCGATCGCCTGGTATTGCCAGGCCGAGCGGCAAAGGCCTTGGGCCGTCCGTTGGGCCGTCCCTTGGGCAGTCCCTTGGGCCGTCTATGGCGTACCGAGTTTCATCGTCGTCGCCGTGCTTGGTTATGGCGTGGCTCGGCTCGCTCAAGGCGAAGATGTCAGGACATTTCCGGTCGGGCTTGCGGTCAGCGATGTCGCCTCACCCGCGCCCCACGGCGCCGCCGGCCCCAATCCCAGCAATAAGAGCTGGATGGAATACGCGGCCACGATCCCCGGCTTGGCGAGTGCGGGCGCAAAAATCGTGGTTTGGCCGGAAAAGATCGCGCCGCTCGATCAGCCCGGAGCCGAGCGTGTGCGCAAATTGCTGGGCGACGCCGCCCACGAGGCTGGCGTCTACCTGGTCGCGGGCGCCACCGTGACAGGCGCCGATCATCTCGAAAATCGCGCTTGGCTGTTCGCGCCGTCGGGCGAATTGATCGCCGATTACGCCAAGCAGCATCTGGTGCCGGGCTTGGAGGCGCGTTTCAAAACGGGTGACGAAGATGTCGTGCGCCCGATCCTCGGCGCGCGGTTCGGCATTGCCATCTGCAAGGACATGGATTTCGCGCAGCTTGGCCGCGCCTACTCGCGGCTGGGCGTTAATGCCATGCTGGTGCCAGCCTATGACTTTGACCGGGATGCTTGGTCTCATGCCAGCATGGCGGTGCTCCGTGGCGTCGAGGGTGGGTTCAGTGTGGTCCGGCCGGCCCGTCATGGGCTTCTGACGGTGAGTGACCGATACGGCCGCGTCGTTGATCACAAAGCCAGCGCCGATGCGGCCGTGGTTAGCCTCGAAGTCGACGCGCCGCTCGGACCCGGCGAGGCAACGCCTTACGCGCGGTTCGGCTATTTGTTCGGCTGGCTATGTGCCGCTTTCTCAGCCTTCGCCGCGCTCAGCCTAACAAACCGGTCCGGGAAAAGGTCGACCGGTCATACTTGAACCGCTTCCGAAGCGCGGTGGTTTGTTGGTGCGCTCGAAAGGACCGGCGGGCTGGCCGCCGATGCCCACGCTGCTTGGCTGAAAAAAGTTCCAACCCATGTCACATACGGCAGATTCAACTCGTCATGTCTCCGGAAACCCGCGAAAGGAGATGACGATGACACCGCGACTGAACCCCTTCACTGCCAGTCCCGCAGCAATGCAACCGTGGATCGCCTTGGAAAAACGATTTAAACCAATGGCCTTGAGCCGTTGTTGAGAGAGCTTGTGATGACGCGGGCGTCACAGATCAACGGATGCGCCTTCTGCATCCACCATCACGTTACAGACGCCCGCAAGTACGGCGAGACCGAGGACCGGCTGCATCTTCTCAGCGCGTGGCGCGAGTCCGCGCTTTATTCCGACCGCGAGCGGGCCGCGCTGGGCTGGACCGAGGCTCTCACGCTGGTGTCCGAGACCCATGCGCCGGACGATGCCTACGATGCGCTGCGCCGGCACTTCACCGAAGATGAGCAGGTGAAACTCACTTTGCTGATCGCGCAAGTCAACGCCTGGAACCGGATCAAGATCGGCTTTCGCGCCGTCCACCCCGCCGAAGAGAAGAAGGCCGCGGCCTGATGGCGCTCGCGTCGAGCCAAGACGCCGCCTATCCTAGGTGGAAAGCTGGCGTCGCTCGCTGGCGCAGCGGATCGAAGACGGCGTGATCGGCCAAAGACCGCTGGGGCTCAGTGATGGCTAAGCGACGCGATAGCGGTTGGAAGCGCCGGCAAGTAACGACTCGGCTTCAGTTACCATATCCTGGATGACCTCAGCGGCCGGCGGAATATCGGCAATCAGATCCACGGCTTCGCCGGCGATTACAGCGGCGGTGTCGAAATCGTCCGCCGCCCGCGCTTTGGCGTAGCGTGCCGCCTCCTCGTCCTGATGCTGCAGCAACTCGGCCTCCCGACCACGCCAGCGCTCAGAAAAGCTGTTGCGCAAAACGCGTCCGCAGTAAGGGGCCGGCCATACATTGCGGCGTGCGATGTCAAACAGGATACCACGAAGTGTTTGATCGCCAGTCGCTGCCACAATGCGCTCCTTTGCTCTGGCCGAACCGGCCGCCTCCCGCGTCGCGTAGAAGCGCGTGCCAACCAGCACACCGTCCGCCCCCAGCATGAGAGCTGCTGCAAGCCCGCGGCCGTCTGCGACGCCTCCGGCTGCAGCGACCGGGATGCCACGCGCCGCATCGACGACAGCTGGCACCAGGGGGAAGGTACCCCGGGAAATCCCGTGGCCGCCTCCCTCTGCGCCTTGAGCAACAAGGATATCCGCACCATCCACAACAGCACCCTTCGCCTGTTCGAGCGTCTGAACCTGACAGATTAGCAAGGCACCGGCGCGTTTGATCTTGTCGGCGTGAGGTTTGACTTCGCCAAACGAGAGCATGACCGCGGGCGGACGACGCTCCAAGACCAAGTCGAGAATGCGGGGCCGCTTTGCCATGCTCCAGGTGATGAAGCCCACACCAACACGGGCGTCGCCGGCCGCGTTCATCTCGCGCGTAAGCCAAGCCTCGTCGCCGTAACCTGCGCCGATGATTCCGAAGCCACCCGCCCGGCTGACAGTCGCGGCCAGACGCCCGTCAGCGACGATGTCCATCGGGGCAAGCATGACCGGGTGCATGACGCCGAGTAACTCGGACAAACGCGTCGCAATGGGCATAGTTGGCCTCTTTGGCACTCGTATGTTTGATGAATGTGGCTGCCTATCAGTCGCCGAAGCAAGTTGTACAGATCAGCATGTCCCGGACTTTCGTCCGTCAGCCCATGGGCAGGATGATACGGCCGCGAACGTGCGGCCCGTGCGCTCCTCTCCGGCATCTATCCTTCAGCAGTCACCGATATTTTGGCGCCGTCCGACTGCACCTTGATGCTGTGGCTCGTGGTTCGATTGTTGGCCGTCAACCACCGCCCGGTCGGCGCCTTGTTGCCGCCATCGACCCGGAACCCTTTTTCTTCGAGCCGTCTTTGCGTCGCCCACATATCCGATGCCAGCGTGGCCAATTCCGCCTCAAGCTCCTTCGTCCAATCGTGGGAGTTTGTCGCCATCTGCGTTCGTCCTTTTGATGCCGCAGTGCCGGTCAGGAGCCGCTGGCGCGCTCGAGGAAATTCGCCAATGCAATTCACTGCCGCATACATAGCGCCAGCGCCGGTCCCGACCCGCTCACGCAGGTTGCCGTCTCGCTCTCAGCATCGTTGCCGATTTGGATCTTGCCGCCTGGACAGGTCACGGAGACAAGCTTCTCACCCGGCGAGCATGTGAGCTCGCATCGGGTGTCGCAAGCCGGCGCGGTCAGCGCATGCAAGCCCGCTGTGCCGGAAGCGCCGGCCGGTCCCATCGGACCCGCGGGTCCGGCCGGGCCAACGCCCCCGGCCGCGCCGGCTGGACCTGGCGGGCCGGCTATGCCGGCGGGCCCCGCAAGACCCTGGTTTCCCTGAGGTCCGGGCGGACCTGGTGGTCCGGCTGACCCGGCAGGCCCTTGCTGCCCCTGCGACCCTTGCGGACCTTCAAAGCATCCAGCCAATGACAGGCCGGCGGCCAACACGACAATGACGATGGATAAGCGCATCGATTTTTCCCGCTGCATCTTCGCTCAATGAGCCGCGCGGCTAGACAACGGCGGCGACGACAAAAGCGTTCGCAGGCATGCCTACGGCAAGACGGCAGGAAGACCCGCGACCAAGCCCAAAAGGACGATCAACGTCCGCATGTAAATCGTCAAGCTTGTTGATGGCGCCAGTCTTGCTCGAACAGTGGCAAATCTGTCCAGGTATTCGCTAGGGTGCATCCCGACCAACTTGGGGAAGACTATGTGCCGGCTTCGGCTATCGCTGTGTTTCGCCTTCGCCCTCGCAGTCCCTGCCGTTGTTTATTCCGCGTTCAGCGCCGGCGCCCGCGAGGAGCCGGTGTTTTGCTATCCTCCCACGGTAACGACTGTTGCCCGAGGCGAGACGTTCAACGGCAGGATATGCCGGGGCTATTGGGGGTGCGCTTGCGCAGTCCAGTTCTGCCCACAGTGTTCGACTTTGCCGTCGCCGCCGCTGTCGTGCTCACTGACAAACTGCAGGAACCTGCCGCCGCCGCCGGCGGTCAGGTGAAAACGACTGCGCCGTGTTCGTCTCGACGGCTATCGCCACGGCATGAGCTTGCGCGAAAAATACTTCAAGGCAAATACTTCCAGGCAAATACTTGCAGGCAGGCGGACTTTGTTACGGCCGCCCCAAGCGCGACAGCTGGCAGCGAGGCTTTATAAGCCTCTAGAAGTCAACCGGTCCGGTCCAATACAGCGCGACGAGCCATGCCGCGAGGCCAGCCACACACAGGGCAAAACTGGCCTGGACCGCCCAGTGATCCGCTTCTGCCGATGGTTTGCGAAGAATCGCCATCGCGGAAGTATGAGCCGCTTACAATCAGAGTCGAGTTGAATCAGAAAACAATTTTAATTGCGACCGCAGACGGCCGGCAAAATGTGCATAAAATTTTTCGCAACCGAATCGGCCGATGCCTATCGGTGGCTCATGGTCACGTGTCCGGTCTGTCGCAGACCGATCGCGCGTGCCGCCGCCGGCGACAAATCGATATGCCTGCCGCGCACAAAAGGACCGCGATCGTTGATGCGGACAGTCACGCATCCGTCGTGACAGACCTCAACGAGCGTGCCGAAGGGCAAGGTGCGGTGCGCCGCGGTCATTGCCGCGCAATTGAGCCGCTCGCCACTCGCCGTGCGTGAGCCGCAGAGGCCGTCTGGTCCGCCGTAGATGCTGGCGACTTCGGCCCGCCCGATGCCGCTCGCGACAAGACACAGCACTGCTGAAATAAGCGAGATCGCCGCGTAGCGCTTCGCACATAAGGGGCGCTTCGCATAACCGGAGCGCTTCGCATAACCCCGTCGCGCCATGGAATCCCCCCGTCGACACCGTGAGACGAGGGGTTCATGCCGCTCAATATTGATGCAAATGTGGAATAATACTTGGGTTCTATTTATTTCTTTTGAGATGCCCGAAGCGAAGACGAGAGTTCCAAGGCTAAAAGTTCCAAGCTTAAGAAGTTCCAAGCTTAAAGGAGTTCCAGGTTTGAGAAGTTCCAGGTCTATTGGTGCCGGGTGAGAGGATTGAACTCCCGACCAACGGTTTACAAATTGGCCGTTTGGGCCTAACGCGGCATAACGAAATCGTTGGACAACCGGCCGGTTTAGCCCCGATTTCCCTTGCTATCTCCCCTCTCGTTATACTACGTTAGCCTCTCGGGGTAACGTGGCATAACACCCCCCATTGCTTACCCCACGCTTACCCCCAGCGACCAACGGACGGGGAGACAGTAGCGCATGGCGAAGCTCACATCCGCAGCAGTCGAGCGGTACCGGCCAACAGCGAAGCGGCGCGAGATACGCGACGACGGTGCACAGGGTCTGTACCTCGTAATTCAGTCCTCCGGCGCGAAATCCTGGGCTCTGCGCTTTCGGCGGCCCGGAGGCGCGCCTGCCAAATTGACGTTGGGCACGGTCGATCTCTCGGGCCGTGAGCTGGAGGGCCAGCCTGAGATCGGCATGCCGCTTTCGCTTCCCGCTGCGCGCCAGCTCGCTGCTGAGGTGCACCGGCGGCGAGCACTGGGTCACGATGTCATCGCCGACCACGCCGCCGCCAAGCATCGGCACCGCAGCGAGGTTGCGGAGGGCGCGGCCAACACGTTCGGGGCTTTGGTTCGCCGGTTCATCGACGAGCACGCGCGGCCGAAGACGCGGCGTTGGCGCGACACGGCGCGGCTTTTAGGTCTCCGCTATCCGAAGGGTGAGGGCGAGCCGAGCGTGATCAAGGGCGGCCTCGCTGAGCGATGGGCCGACAAGCCCGTGCGCGAGATCGACGCCCATGACGTTTGGAGCGCGATAGAGAAGCGCGTCGCTTGGGCGTCCCGGGTCTCGAGCGACGCACTGATGGACCCAGGGAGTACGCGCTCGCGCGCGCTGTTATCCGCCTTGTCCACGGCGTTTGGTTGGTTCGCGGAGCATCGGCTAGTGGACAGCAACCCGTGCACATCGGTCCACCGACCTGATGCCCCGAGGGCCCGCGATCGCGTGCTGAGCGACCCGGAGATTGTCAAGTTCTGGGCGGCCTGCGATGAGGCCGTGGGGGAGCCGTTCGGCCAATTATTGAAATTGCTGCTGCTCACCGGCAGTCGGCTCAACGAGGTGACCGGCATGCGGCGCGTCGAGCTTAGCGAAGACGGCCAGACATGGACCATTCCGAGCGGGCGAACGAAGAACCATCGGGTGCACATCGTGCCGCTGGCGCCGCTGGCGCGTGACATACTCAAGTCCGTGAAGCCAATCGCGGGCGATCTCGTGTTCACGACCACCGGCGGCAGGACGCCCGTCTGCGTCGGATCGAAGATCAAGAACCGGCTGGACGCGGCGATGGCGATTCCGCCGTGGCAGTTGCACGACCTGAGGCGCTCAGCCGCGACCGGCATGGCCGAGCTTGGCATAGCACCGCACATCGTCGAGGCCGCGCTAAACCACATCAGCGGCGCTAAGGCCGGCGTCGCCGGCACCTACAACCGCGCGGCCTATGCGCCGGAAAAGAAGATCGCTTTGGAGCGATGGGCCGCACACGTGCAGAGCCTCGTGTCCGGCTCGGCGAACGTCGTGAGTTTGTCGCGCAAGAGGCAGAAGTGATGGGTACGCGCCTCAAGCAAAACAAGCGCGACGAGAGTTATCGCGCGCTTGTCGAGCAGGCCAACAATGCTCGTAAAGACCTACTGCCACCGGCTTCGTCCATCCCATTTCACGGCATCGAGGCCGCCTACTTGCGGGCGTTGATGGCTTACCACGAGAGGAAAGACATTGCTCCGCTGCTGGCATTTGTTCGGTCCGACCGTTTTCCCCGCTTGCTCTCGTCTCCCGCCTACCTCGAAAACCATGCCAGATTGATCGAGCTTCTGCACGCGCGTGGTCAGCCGCTCGAAGCGGGCAAGCCGGGGGGCACGCACTGGCGTTGGCAAATCCCCGAATACGTGGCGGCGTTCTTGATTGACAAGCTCATAGACACGTGGAAACGCGAGCACCGCAAGGCAAAGGTTCCCGCCAAGACGAAGAAAGAGTATGTCACCGCTGTGCTCGACTTTATGAAGAAGCACGGCAAGCGGGCCAAAGAAGAGCGCGTGCTGACGTTGCTCCACGAGCCGAAGAACCGCCGTTTGTAACCCAGCGGGTTGGCCGCTGGCTACAGCGTGCTAATTTGCGAGTAATTGGTTTGGCTCCGTTAATTGAAGGAGCCAACGATGGCGAATATTCCTGCAAGCGGCGACTTTGACGAACTCGTGCCAGATCCACAAGTCTGGCGTGAATTTGGCGTCACTCCAATGACCGGCTGGCGCTGGACGCACGATCCAGAGCTGAACTTTCCGCCGCCCGTAAAAATCCGCAACCGCAATCACCGCTCCCGCCGTCTGCTCGAAGAATTCAAAGCGAAGCTGCTTCGCATCGCCATCAAGCAGCGCGCAGGCGACGACGAAGCGTCGGCATGAATGCGGTCGCCAAAATGCGCGGGCCCCGCCACCGCTGAAGCGGTGATCGAGGCCCGGGATTCTGAGCAGCTTCGCGGCCGGCTCGGAAACCTAGTAGCACCAGCGAAAGCCCCACTACAAGACCGGGTTCACAAAGTCGGCTCGGACGCGGACGCCGCGGCACGTGATTCCGCCGTTGTTTGTTCGATCGCGCTACAGCACCACACGCCGGTTTCACCGCTCGGCGTGGCGCTCGACATGCTTGGGTGTCGTCATGACAGGCGGTGAAATTGAAATCCCTGGGCCGATATCCGAAGCGATTGCGAGTTGGATCCGCACGATCGGCCACGCGCAATATGATGCCAAGCGGGGCATTTTCGAGCGCGCCGCGATCGAACTGATGCGGCTAGGTGAAAGCTTGGTCGACGCGCCGGTGCGCCAGGTAATTATCGATGACTTGCACGAGCTGGCCGTGCTCGCCGACATCGATAATGACACCGCGCAGGCGATCATGGTCCGCGCGCTTGCGTCCCCTCCGGATCGGTCCAACGGTGTCACAAACGGATTCCACGAGAAGGCTGAATGCACTGGCGCCTTGCTCTCGCGCTGCGCAGCTGACATTGCGCCTGAAAGAATCGAATGGCTGTGGCCTGGTCGGCTCGCACGCGGCAAGCACACCTGCATCGCCGGCGAGCCCGGCACCGGCAAAAGCCAGCTTACGATCGCCATCGCCGCGGCCGTATCAACTGCGGGCAAATGGCCATGCGGCGAGGGAAGCGCGCCGCTCGGAAATGTCATTATCTTGAGCGCAGAAGATGGCGCGGCCGACACGATCATTCCGCGTCTCCTGGCCGCTGGTGCCGACCTCAGCCGGTGCACATCGTTTCGGCCGTTCGCGACGCCGATGGTAGCCGCCGTACATTAAATTTGCAGCGTGACGTCGAGCTGCTTGAGAGAAAAATTGTTGAGATTGGCGACGCTCTGGCGATAGTCGATCCGGTGTCGTCGTATCTGGGGCGAACTGACAGCCATAAGAACAGTGAAGTCCGCGGCGTGCTCGAACCGCTTAGCGAGATGGCTGAGCGCAGGCGGGCCACGATCCTATCGGTGACGCATTTCTCGAAGACTGGAGCTAATAACACCACCAAGGCCTTGCATCGCTTCATTGGCAGCGTCGCTTTCACTGGCGCGCCGCGAGCTGCTTTCGCGGTAATCGATGATGCCGAGCAGGACGGCCGCCGGCTGTTTCTTCACGCCAAGAACAATCTTGGGCGTGCGCCCCAAGGGCTCGCCTTTCGCCTGGAGCAATGCATCGTCGGGGATGGCATCGTTGCCTCGCGGATTCTGTGGGACGCTGAGCCGGTGGCGATTACAGCCAATGAGGCTTTGGCGGCCGATACGGCCGGGACTGAGATAGAACGGCCAAGGCCGAAGCGATGGAGTTTCTCAAGAGCTGTGCTTGCGACGGGCCCCGTTGCCGGCCACGGAAGTCAACCGAATGGCGCGCGAAGCTGGTCTGACGCCTAAGGCGATCCGGTCGGCCCGCGAAGCGCTCGGAGTAAACGTCGAGCGCAGCGGCTTTGGAGAAGGCTCGAAGTGGCTCTGGTCGCTGCCCCAGGAGCGCACGTAGATGCCCTCCGGCCTTCATAGATGCCCAAAATATAATTGGGCACCTTCGGCGCTATTGGGCATCTTCGGGCCGGGCTGCGACCTCGCGGTGAAGACATGAGCACCGGCCGCGGCTCTCTCAGCGGCCGCTGGGCCGCGCGCCAGAATGGCCGTCCGAACCTCACCGGCGCCATCACCATCGAGCGCGACCTGCCGGCTGGGCGCGGTTGTGGCTTGCCGGATGAACGCGCCAGGCCTGTGAGGCCGAATACGTCTCACTGTCTGCCGACGTCGCCCTAATGCAGCCCGCGCAAGGTACGCAAAACGTCCCGCCACGGGCCGTACAGAGGAGAAACCAAAAATGGAAGAGTCCCAGCCCGATTACAGACTGGAGATTATCGAGAAGGATCGCCTTTACCTCGTCTACGAGGGCGGTAAGGAGATTTGCCTTGGTTTCGTTACGCGCGCCGAGGCGGAAGCATGGGTCATAGAACATAGTAAGTGGCATCAGCCCGTCTGTTGCATCTGCGGTAGTGCTGCTACCCGCGCGGCCGATCCTTGGACCACCATACAGGTGAGCGTGAGCTCCGGCGCGGTTAAGGCGCACATGAGTTGCTGGAACCTCGCCAATGCTGGCGAAGGCAAATTCAGCTCGCCCGCGGCGCGGATGCCGTGAGGGAGTCACCACCCTATAGCACGATGCCAATTAGCGCTGAGCGCCAGAAACAGCGCGACACCTATCCCCGCCAAGATGGCAAAAGCGTACGGCACCCAGTCCTTCCGAGCGCTGCCCAGCCAGTCTTTCCGCCTCATCCGCATGCCGGACACGATAGCAAAGGGGCCCGCGCGCCCACACCCTATCGGCATTTTTGTCGGCAACCTCAACGAGAAACAATCAGTCGCCATAGGCGGGCGCTACGCCAGGTTATCCCTGTTGAATTTGTCGGAAAGTAGGCTTGCCTAGCAGACGCGGCAACGTCCCCAGCACCGACAGCAGCCGCAGCCGTCGCAGGCGCCGCAGCCTCTCCAACCGCATCCGCAGCCGCCGCATCGGCAGCCGCCGCAACCGCGCCAGGCGAGTTTTTCGCCGAGCTGCGGTTTGGCATTTTCCTTGTCGAAGACATAGAACGTCGACAAGCTCACGTCAGAGATTTCCCGTGACCCCGTTTCATCATCTATCGGAGGACAGCCACATCAATTGCCCGCTCAGCAGCGCCCATTACCGCATCTAGATGAAGCCGGGGGAGCGACCCCCGGCTTCTCCGCCTAACATTGGGCGGGTTACTTGACCGCACATTGGGGAGCGACCCCGTGCATCAAGATCGTCCGCGCCCCAGGGTTAGACGTACCCATTTTGAAGCTGGCTGCTTCAATTTTCAAAACCATCACCGCGGGGTCGAAACCACCAGTACCCAAGGAAGAAGAGGCGATCCTACCGAGGGACCAGTGAACCCATTGGCCTAAGTTGAATTTGTACGTGTATGTCGACCGACGATGACTTTCTCAACAAGGCTAGGCGCCCGACCGACCTGGCTCTCAGCATGGCGTGCGGCGACCGAACTCATCGAGCACCATCCGAGCCCTGCCCCGCGGGCATGGCGGCATAGCTCTGGAAGTTGGTTCGGATATGCGCGCCGGCGGGAAGGGATTCGATTCGAACTCGCACCGTTCGACAATACTGGAATCGCCGCTGAACCTGAAGGTGTGTCTCTCCGCCTTGACGCCAGAATCGGATGGCGAGCTTATGGCGACCGATTTCGAAGATCTTGAATTCGGGAAGACTGGATCCATTCGGGAAGACTGGGATCGATGTATAGCCTGTTGCGTGGCGCGTCCGGCAATCCCAACATGGCTTGCGTGAGAATGAAGGCGGAGCCGGCCGCCACGTTGCGTGCGATGCAAGCTCGCACACCTTCCTGCGCGAGATCCCACAAAAGCTGGCTCACCGGCCAAGCTGCCGGTGTTGCGGCCGCGCTTGCGGCGGGGCACCCAACCGCGTGCCCTCGCGGTAAGCGCGATCCAACGAGAGTTGCTTCGCCAAGGAGTATATTTGTCGCCCACCATCGAAGCCGCCATGCAACCGGCGTCGGCGGCGGAGTGATTGTACTCGGTAGTGTGTGTGGCCATCTTCTTGTTGAGCTTCCCGCCGCCTTCATCCTCGAACACGATGAAATGGCGCAGGAGGTCGAGAAAGCGACGCTTCTCGAACACCCCCTCCAGCACCACCTGAAGCGCCGCGAGGCGTGAGATATCGTCGCGCCCTGTGATGGTGCGCCACGGTTTGAACCATTCCCTACCGGCGCCAACCGCGCCGACGCGAGCCTGGGTGCCGTCGGAGGCGACCAACACCGCGTTTGCGGTGAACAGCGCCGGGATTTGCGCCTGATAGGTTTGCAACTGGCGGAACGCCGACCAGATATCGGCGTTTTCGTCGGCGGCGTTCTTCAGCTCGATTACCGCCAGCAGCAACCCGTTGACGAACAGCACCACGTCGGGGCCGGCGGTCGTTTTGGCCTTCGGCCACGGTGAACTGATTGACCGCAAGCCACTCATTGTTGTCCGGATCGTCGAAATCGATCGCGAGCGCCTGCGCACCGGCGATCGAGCCGTCTTTGCGGCGGTGTTCTACGGTTGTTCCGTCCACCAACATTCTGTGAATGGCGCGATTGCGTTCGACCGCCAGGGCGCGTCGGCTTTGGTCAGCTTGCGGTAAACGTCTTCCAGCACCTCGGGCGGCAGTTCCGGATTGAGGCGCGCGAGCGCCTGTCGCAATCGGTTTTCCAGAATGACGGTCGCGATAGGCAGGATCGCTGCGTTCCGCCGCCGGCTCGCCTGCTGCGATCGCCGGTCCGTGCGGAACCGTATAGCCGATTTCTCCCAGCCATCCGAGGGCAGCTTCTTCAACGACCGATTTGGTGAACGTGCCAGGCATCGTCCATCCTGGGCCATGATGACCCCCGTCCTGCTTTCTAGCACGGTCCGGTTGCAATTCGCGATTAACCAAACTAAATCCTGGATACGGGCCGGTAACTGCGTCGAGGGGACCCGCCCGTTTTCGACTTCCGCCGTTGTCACGCTACAATGCCGACATGAGCGTCAGCCACAGGAAGCCCGCCGCAAGCGATCGAGATTCCGCCGCCTACACGCTTGCCGAAGCCGCGCGCTACTTGCGGCTGCCCGCTGCGACGTTGCGCTCATGGATGCTTGGCCGCCAATACCCGACGGCCGAAGGTAGCGGCCAATTTCCTCCGCTGATTGGCCGGCGTCGCGGCAGCCCCCCTTGCTTTCGTTCTCCAACCTTATTGAGGCGCATGTGCTGCGGTCGCTGCGCACCGATCACGGCGTGCCGGTCAAGGCGATGCGGAGTGCTCTCGCCTACGCCGAGAGGGCGCTTGGCATCGACCGACTTTTGCTCCGGGCGGAGCTGCGCGCCCATGCCGGCAAGGTCTTTCTCGACCGCTACGGCCAATTGATCGAACTCTCGGCATCCGGCCAACTCGCCATGCGCCGGCTGTTCGATGAGCATTTGAAGCGCGTAGAATGGGATTCCTCAAAATTTCCGGTGCGGCTTTACCCGTTTCTATCCGCTGCGGCGCCGAGTGACGGGCGCCCGATCGTTATTGACCCACGCATCGCGTTCGGTCGGCCCGTCGTGCAGCGCAAGGGCATTTCCACATCCGCTATCACCGAGCGGATCGACGCCGGAGAGACTGTCAACGATGTCGCCGCCGACTACGATCTTGGCCCGTCGGAAATCGAACAGGCCATCCTCTATGAGCGGGCGGCTTGAGCTTTGTCTATTTCACCGATCGCGATCTCGGTACGCGCTTTCCCGAGATTCTCAGGTCGAATGGTTTGACGGTCGAGCGGCACGCGGATCACTTTGCGCACGACACGCCAGACGAAACATGGCTGGAGGCAGTCGGCAAGCACGGCTGGATCGCGCTCACCCATGATCGTCGCATCCGCTACAAGCCGAATGAACGCGACGCCGTCATGCGGCACGGCGTCGCCTTGCTGGTGATCGTCGGCACGGCGCCGTTCCCAGAACTTGCCCGCGCGTTTGTCGCCACTGTGCGCGTCATCGAGAGTTTCCTCCACCGGCGCAAGCCGCCATTTATCGCGAAAGTCTATCGGCCGTCGCCCGCTGAAGTGGCGCGGCGCAGCGCGGCGCCGGGTCGCGTCGAGCTTTGGTATCCGTAATGGGTCTCTACACGGCTACGAATTTCTCCGCGTCCTTCACGCGCAGTTCGCCGGAGATGAGCTTGGGGGGAGGGTATCGCGGAGGGGGGCAAGAGTGTGAGACTCTGCGCTCGCACCCTACGATCCATCAGCGCACGTCGAGGCGCTCGGAGCTGGATGGACCATGGCGCTGGCCAATGCCCTTCATGGCCGCGTAAATGTTCGTCAGTGCGTAAATCCGCAAGTTACGCACTCTTTACGCACCTAACGTTCACCTCCGCGATCCAGGCCGCGCGCAGCCCACCGCGTACGTCCGGGTGCGATTTTGCCCAACGCGATCAAAACGGCTGCGCGCGCACCCCTCCCGCGCATTTTTTTGTTGGCAGGAAACCACGATCAGGTTCCTACAACCTGCCGGCAATTTTTGGGGTGAATTGCAGGTTTCGACTGGCGAAATCCGCGTATTTCGGAACCGTTGTCCTTGATCGCAGAAGTGCAGGTAAATTGGCAACGATCCTACTAGTCGCCCGCTTCAACCAATTTGAAATGATTTAGTGATTCGCTTTCGTCGCCAACGACTGGCGAAGGGGGCAATCATGGCTGCGAAGGAGATTTCGGTAAAGAAGTATGTGGTGCGGCTGAGCGGCGAGGAACGCGAACGGCTTGAAACGCTGATCCGGAAAGGAAAGAGCCCGGCGCGACGGGTACTGAAGGCGCGGATCTTGTTGAAGGCCGATGTCTCGGAAGCCGGCAAAGGGTGGAGCGACAACCGGATCATCGAAGCTCTGGAGACCAGTCCATCCATGGTTTACCGGGCGCGCAAGCAACTGGTGGAAGAAGGCTTCGAGGCTGTGTTGAGCCGCAAGCCGCGCGCGATGCCCGCCGTCGCTCGGATTTTCGACGGCGAGAAGGAGGCCAAGCTGATTGCCTTGGCCTGTTCCAAGCCACCCAAGGGCCGCGCACGCTGGACCTTGCGGTTGTTGGAGACCAAGGTCGTGGAACTCGGCATCGTCAATCGCGCCAGCGACAGCACGATCGGGCGCGCGCTCAAAAAAACACTCTTCAGCCCCATCGCCGCCAGTACTGGGTCATCCCGCCGAAGGCCAACAGCGCGTTCGTAGCCGCCATGGAAGACGTGCTGGCCGTCTACACGCGGCCACGCGACAGCGTTTGTCCGCTGGTTTGCCTCGACGAGACCTCGAAGCAACTCGTTGCCGAGACGCGCGTACCGATGCCGATGAAAGCGGGACGCCCGACCCGTTTTGACTACGAGTACCAGCGCAACGGCACCGCCAATCTCTTCATGATGTTTGCTCCGCTCGAAGGCTGGCGCCATGTCAAGGTCACCGATCGCCATACCGCCGTGGATTACGCTCACGTCTTGAAAGACTTGGCCGACATCCACTTCGCACATGCCAGAACCATCGTTCTGGTCCAAGACAATCTCAGCATTCACAGTAAGGCTTCACTCTACGAAGCCTTTTCGGCCGTCGAAGCCAGGCGCCTGGTCGAGCGCTTCGAATGGCACTACACTCCAAAGCACGGAAGCTGGCTCGATCTGGCCGAGTCCGAACTCGGCGTCCTAACATCCCAGTGCCTCGATCGCCGCATTCCCGACAAACAAACACTCATCGACGAAATCGCCGCTTGGGAGCACGACCGAAATGCCAACCACACCAAAGCCGACTGGCAATTCACCACCAAAAATGCCCGCATCAAACTCAAGCATCTATACCCTTCAATCTGACTAAATCAGCCGACTAGAAAGTGCCCGCTTTCACGGGTTTTGTTGGTTTTAACCGGCAATATGTCCGATCAGGTCATTACGGTGAGGTGTGGGATTTTTTTTGGCCCGCCGCCGGCGGTAGGGTTTTCGGCCTGGGCGCCGCCGGTCACCGCCCACAGAATTTCTACATGCTCGGCAGCATGGGCCTCGCCTGCCCGATCGCGCTCGGCGATCCGCTGGCACAACCGAAACGCGGCGTGATTGCGCTCGAGGGCGACGGCTCAATTCTGATGATGCTCGGCTCTCTCGCCACCATCGCTAATGCGAGGCCGGCCAATCTCACCATCATCATTCGCGGCGGCTTCGTTGTAAGTCGGAATGACGACGGCGATGCCGCTGGCCGATGGCGGCACTGCTAGAGGCTCCAGCGCAACCCGCAACTCGCGCACGCCGCGGGCGGCTTGTCGGAAAGAAGACTGCGGCGGAAATCGCGATAAGCCGGGCCGGTCCAGATCTCTCGCAAAGTCTGTTGCGTGGCATCGCCGAGCGTAAAGTTCTCATAGCCGCGCTACGAGAACGGCGCGATGCAGCAGGGCAGAGCGCCCATTGGCGGTAAAATACATCACCGTCCAAGGCCGGCGACACATTGTCCAGGGCGAACCTGTCGTTGGTTTAAGGCTAATACCCTGGCTCGGAGGCGCCCCCGAGGCGCTGAACGTATCCCAAGCTAAGCCGCGAGGCGGCGGCTCAGCGAAATGCTCGGCCTCCTGGGGCAGAACTGCGCGTACAGAGCCTGTCGGGCCGCGCCTGCCGATAGCTCTCGCCGAAGAACACCAGCCGCTGCAGATAGACTTCATTCACGCCGATGTCAGCGGCGACACGCACAAAGGCCGGCAGTTGATCGACGGTCTCCCTCATGCCGGTGAGCCATAGCGAGACCCGCGGCTTGAGCTTGCCTACGCCTCCTGCAGGTTGCGGGCGGCGCGCACGTTCTTCAAATGCGCATCAAATAATTCTTTGCCGCGAATGACCGATCGATCGGCGTTGGCCGCATCGAACGAGACTCGCAACTCATCGAGTTCCGCCTCCATCAGCTCTCGGCCGTTCTTTTCGTCAGCATAGTTCCATTGGTATTGAACAGCACGTAGGTACCGCGATCTTTCAGGTAGCGCACCATCCGCGGCAGATGCTTGACTAGCATCGGTTCGCCGACCCCGTGCAATACCACCCGGGCTAGGTTCGGAATCTGATCGACAATAGACCGAAACAGCTCCCAGCTCATATCCGCCGGCGATTCGAGCTCCTCGTAGGTGCGCGGACAAGTCGTGCACAAAAGATTGCAGCGGTTCGTCGTCTCCAAGTAAAGACAGACCGGCTCGTGCGCGGGCACGTCGCTGTTCGTGCGCACGGCCTCGAAGTAACGCCGCGGATCGACGGCGGGTTTTGTTGCGTCGACATCCATTGTCAGGCGGCCCCGGCCGCGAGCCGCAAGGCCTCCGTGCCGCGGCGGTCAAATTCGCCGTCGGCCCAAAGGCGATCGATCAACGCCGCGGTGGCGGCGAGAAGGTTCAATTCGCGGGTATCGGTCAGGCGTTTGGCGACGCGCGCGCCGCGCACTTCGCTGCGCAGCCGACGCAGGCCTTCGGCATCGTCGACATCGTACCAGACCGGGACGAGCCGCGTCTTGGTCTGGCTTGGCGCCGAAGCCTTGGCCATGATGGCGATGCCGCAACTCGCCATCGCAGGTTGGTCGTTAAAATGTTTCGCATCGTTCATGCGATGCCACCCCTAAAATGGGAAAGGCAGAATACCAAGCAGCAGCATGACCAATATGCGCCGCATGGCAACACATTTT
>CAWDQG010000022.1:0-16458 GCA_963804405.1 uncultured Alphaproteobacteria bacterium
GATGTGCTGCGCGCCACCGATTACGTCGTGCCGGCGATCGAGATCGTCGACGCGCGGCTGCAAGACCAGCGCAAGATTTTCGATACCGTGTCCGACAATGGCGCCGCCGCCGGCATTGTCATTGGCGGCCGGCCGGTCGGGCCGCTCGACGTCGACCTGCGCTGGGTCGGGGGCATCATGTACCGCAACTCCGAGATCGAGGAGACCGGCGTCGCCGCCGGCGTGCTGGGTCATCCGGCGCTCGGCGTCGCCTGGCTCGCCAACAAGCTCGGCGCCCACGGCGTGACGCTCGAGCCCGGCCATCTGGTGCTCGCCGGCTCCTTCACCCGCGTGGTGCACGCCAGGAAGGGCGACACCCTGCACGCCGATTTCGGCGCCCTCGGCGGCATCGCCCTGCAGTTTGTTTGATTCCGCTTCCCGTCTCCCCGCGTGCGGGGAGAGCGGGGGCGCGCGGTCGACGCTGCGGCGAGCCCCTCACCCGGATTCTCGCAATCCGGCCTCTCCCGCAAGCGGGAGATGAAGACAAGTCGCGCGCCATCGCGATTGTGCATCTTGAACATATGCCGCGCGCGCGATCATACTCCTTGAGGGGCGGCACGTCGCGAAGCTGCGGGTCGAACGTGTTGCGGACGAACCTGAAGCCTTGGCTTTTGCTCGCCGCGGCGTTGGTGTTGCCGCCGACGCTGTTGCATGCGGCGCTGCCGACCGAGCCGGACATTTCCGGGCCGGCGTCGTTCACCGGACAGCTTTTGATCGCCTCGCCCGATTTGCGCCAGCCGGAATTCGATCATACCGTCATCCTGGTGGCGCAGCATAGCCGCGATGGTGCGCTCGGCATCGTCATCAACCGGCCGGTCAAGCAGCGCCCGATCGCCGAATTGCTCAAAGCGTTCGGCGCCGACGCCGAAGGCGTTAGCGGCAGTATCGGCATTTTCCTCGGCGGCCCGGTCGATCCCTCGATCGGCTTTGTGCTGCATAGCGCCGAATATAGCCGCCCCGACACGCTCGACATCGACGGTCGCGTGGCACTGACCATCGGGCCGGACCCACTGCGCGACATCGGTCTCGGCAAAGGTCCGCAGAAGTGCCTGGTCGCCTTCGGCTATGCCGGCTGGGCGGCGGCGCAGCTCGAGGACGAGCTGGCCCATGGCGTGTGGATCACCATGCCGGAAGATCCGGCGCTGGTGTTCGACGACGACCGCGCCAAGGTCTGGGCCGACGCGCTGGCGCGGCACAAGACCGGAAGGTGAGCAGCTCCCTCTCCCCGCGTGCGGGGAGAGGGTTGGGTGAGGGGGCGCCGCCGCCAGGCTCGAGAATTGCGGAGAGGCCCCTCACCCGGATTGCTGCGCAATCCGACCTCTCCCCGCACGCGGGGAGAGGTGGTTGAAGGCGCGTTGACACCTTCCCCCATCGGCCTACATTAAAGGCGTTCCGAGGGGAGCTCCGTGAGGAGCTGAGAGACCGCGTCGCGGAAACCCTTTGAACCTGATCCGGGTCATGCCGGCGAAGGGACAGGAATACCTTCCAGTGCCAGCACGCCCCGCGACAGCATTGTCACAACGCAGCAGCGCGCCGCCATTTGCGCGCCGGGAGAAGACATAATGCAGCCCGCTCGTTTCATCGCGAAACTTATCGGACCGCTCTATCTGGCCATCGGCGTCGGCATCCTGCTGAACGGCTCGTTCTATTCCGGCTTGGTCGCGGAGGCGGTGAAGAGCCCGACGCTGATCTACTTTTCCGGACTGCTGGCGCTGGTCCCGGGCCTCGCCATCATCAACGTGCACAGCGGCTGGCGCGGCTGGCCGGTCGTCATCACCATCATCGGCTGGCTCCTTGTGATCGGCGGCGTGATCCGACTGGTGTTGCCGGCGACGACGGCGACGATCGCTGGCGATGTTTATTCCAATCCGGCGACACTTCTGATCGTCGCCGTCATCCTGATCGTCGTCGGCGCCTTTCTGACCGTGATGGGATACCGGTCGCACACGAAATAGCCGATGACCGGAAGGTTCGCATGATCCCGAAAAGCGGGCCCCGGCTTTGATCCGGGATGGACGCCAGTTCCGGTTGATCATGCGCAAATAACAGGAGTGCCCCATGAACAAGCATCTCGCCGAATCCGATCTGGCGACGCCGAAGGTCACGACCGGCGCGATCACCGGCTCGCGCAAGATCTTTTCGCAGCCCGACGCCGCGCCCGATCTCAAAGTGCCGCTGCGCGAGGTCGTGCTTGATGCGTCGTCCGGCGAGCCGCCGGTGCCGATCTACGACCCCTCCGGGCCCTACACCGATCCCGACGCCGTGATCGACGTCGAGCGCGGCTTGCCGCGCCTGCGCACAGCGTGGGTGCGCGAACGCGGCGGCGTCGAGGAATACGACGGCCGCGCCATCAAGCCGATCGACAACGGCAACGTCACCGGCAAGCACCTGGCGCGCAGTTTTGCGAATACGCCGAAGCCGCTGCGGGCTGTTCTTTCTTCGCCTCACCCGCTTGCGGGGGAGGCCGACGCGCGAAGCGCGTCAGGAGAGGGCCCTCTCCCCAACCCTCCCCCGCAAGCGGGGGAGGGAGCGCGCCGTGCAAGCGGCCAGCACCCCCTCACCCAGCTCGAATGGGCGCGCGCCGGCATCATCACCAAGGAAATGATCTACATCGCCGAGCGCGAAAACCTCGGCCGCAAGACCATGCTGGAGTGCGCGCAGGCGGCGCACGACGACGGCGAAAGCTTCGGCGCCGCGGTGCCGCTCTTCATCACCCCGGAATTCGTGCGCAGCGAAGTGGCGCGCGGCCGCGCCATTATCCCTTCCAACATCAATCACGGCGAATTGGAGCCGATGATCATCGGGAGGAACTTCCTCACCAAGATCAACGCCAATATCGGCAACTCCGCCGTCACGTCTTCGGTGGAGGAGGAAGTGGAGAAGATGGTGTGGGCGATCCGCTGGGGCGCCGATACGGTGATGGACCTCTCCACCGGGCGCAACATCCACAACACCCGCGAATGGATCATCCGCAATGCGCCGGTCCCGATCGGCACCGTGCCGATCTACCAAGCCTTGGAGAAAGTGGACGGCGACCCCGTAAAACTCGACTGGGAGTGCTACAAGGACACGCTGATCGAGCAGTGCGAGCAGGGCGTCGACTATTTCACCATCCATGCCGGCGTGCGGCTCGCCTATATCCATCTCACCGCCAACCGCGTCACCGGCATAGTCTCGCGCGGCGGCTCGATCATGGCCAAGTGGTGCCTAGCGCATCACAAGGAGAGCTTCCTCTACGAGCGCTTCGACGAGATCTGCGACCTGACGCGCAAGTACGATGTGAGCTTCTCGCTCGGCGACGGGCTGCGCCCCGGCTCGATCCGCGACGCCAACGACCGCGCGCAATTTGCCGAGCTGGAGACGCTCGGCGAGCTCACCAAGATCGCCTGGGCGAAGGGCTGCCAGGTGATGATCGAGGGCCCCGGCCACGTGCCGCTGCACAAGATCAAGATCAATGTCGACAAGCAGCTCAAGGAATGCGGCGAGGCGCCGTTTTATACGCTCGGCCCGCTCGTTACCGACATCGCGCCGGGCTATGACCACATTACCTCGGCGATCGGCGCGGCGATGATCGGCTGGTTCGGCACCGCGATGCTCTGCTACGTCACGCCGAAAGAGCATCTCGGCCTCCCCGACCGCAACGACGTCAAGGACGGCGTCATCGCCTACAAGATCGCCGCCCACGCCGCCGACCTCGCCAAGGGCCACCCGGCGGCGCAGCTCCGCGACGATGCGCTAAGCCGCGCGCGCTTCGACTTCCGCTGGCTCGACCAGTTCAACCTGAGCCTCGATCCCGACACCGCGCGCGAATATCACGACGAGACGCTGCCCAAGGAAGCGCACAAGGTGGCGCATTTCTGCTCCATGTGCGGCCCGAAATTCTGCTCGATGAAGATCACCCAGGACGTGCGGGACTATGCGGCGACGCTGAATGATCAGCAGCAAGGCATGGCCGCACAAGAGGCGGGGAGCGGCGGAGGCGCGACAGGGACGAAAGAAAGCATCGAGGCCGGAATGGCCTCGATGTCGCAGAAGTTCTTGGACCTGGGCGCTAAGGTCTATGTCGAGGCGGAGAAGGTGAAGGAGAGTAATAAGGCTTTCTAACCTGCACTTTAACACCGTGTTTGCGCCCGCCTACCGTATCCAACTATTGGTTGCAATACTTTGACTTTAACGTAATAATTGGCCCGCACTTAGCGGCGGCACGAAAATATTCGTGCCGAGTTTGCTGATCTGCACGTAGCCGACAGCCGCTTCCACGCAAGCCATGCCTTTTATCAGAGTATCGTTGACAAAATAGTTGGTGCGAGACGTAACGGGATACTACGTTGGCGCTGGACGACTTTAAGCGTCTATTTGCGTATTTTTGCATGATAACATACATGCGCGAGGTATCCACATTTTCAGAAAGCAAGGCGCTTGAGCTGATACAGCTCAGCATCGATTCTTCGCAGATCGAGGTCGACAAGGTGCTATTTCGTAACGACCTTACTGAAAGCACCTGCATGTTAATTTTGGATGGCCTGGACTACACTTTTAGCCATCGTTCTTTTCAGGAATATTTTTCCGCCTACTTTCTATCCCACGTTAAGACGGATGAATTTAACAAAGCCATCCCTAGGTTGGTGCAGCGCGGGAGCTTTGACAACGTGTTGCGGATGATTTCGGAAATGAACAAAGAAAAGTTTGAAGAGGCGTGGGCGTTGCCTACACTGCGTAATTTTTGCAAGCGCCTAGAGAAAGTCAATCCGAAGGAAAATTGCATTGGGTATGCGGTTGCAATGGTAGGTGGTCAGGCAATGGGGTTTCTCACTCATCTACATCAATCGGACGATTCCAAAATATCGATTACAATTCACGACGACCCGTCGAAGGGCAAATCGGGACGCCAGAAGATTGATCTGAACGCGACTAGGTCCGCTCTTTATCATGTGTATGATATCTTTGATGTCATTGCGGCGAGACTGAAAACAGGGAGCTTCAGTGACAACGACGTCATACGGAAACTTCGAACTGGCCAGCTGCTTGGTGATGATCCGCGGTTTGAGGCGTTGAGGAACCCTTCAAAGGAAGATAGCGACAATCGCTTCCCCTTGAAAGAAAGTGATAGCAGCTGGCTCAGAGAGACTAAGATCGGTAAATTTATCGAATTGGAAGGCGAACTACTTCCGAAATTGAGAGACGATCTAACTCAAAGAGTCGAGCAAAGGAAGCTGGCCTTGGAGGCGATTTTTCCTAGATTGGCTCGTTAGCTGGACTTTGCAATTTCAAAGTCCGTAGGACGAGTTGAGCCGCTGCGAAACCATCCTTTGTCCTTGAGGTGGGTTTAAGGACTCGCGGAGCTTGCGCCGTAGCGGCCACGGCGGCCAGGAGCGGAAGGCCACCAGGCAAGAGCAGCCATGGCCAGCGAGCGTAGCCCGAGTTGAGTGAAGCGAAACCCGGGGTCAGCCTCACGGCAGGTTCCCAGATTTCGCTGCCGCTCAATCCGGGCTACGTGCGCGCTCTTACTTCGGCAGCTTGTGCGCAAGAATGTCGAGTTTGTGAATCTCCGGCGGCTTGTCGAACAGGTCGCCGGCCTGCGCCTTCGCCATCAAGGCAGCCGCCACTTTGCCGTTGAGGTGCGCGTTGCGCCCGGCCTCGTCATTAAACGTGTCGAAGATGGCGAAGCGGGACGGTCCTTCCTGAATGGCGAACCAGGAGACGGTGTCTGGCTCGGCATTGACCAAGGGTACGGCGGAGCGCAGAAAATCCGCGACTTCCTTCTCCTTGCCGGGCTTCGCCTGCAGCGGAACATAAAGCGCCAATTTCGACATCGGCTTTCTCCTGCTTGAAAAAAACATAACGGATGCACGTCCGCATCCTGCCACGACGATTGCTGGAAAAACGGCCGGTCACGCAGCTTTGTTGCCTCGCTTGGAGCTGGTCACGTAGCTTTGTTGCCATCGCCTGGCGCTGAGCTGTCCACGGCGAGCCGGAGTGGAAGGCGAGAGGGAACAAGGGTCATGGCCAGCAACGGAATTCCAGTCAGCGTGCTGCGCGGCCTCGTCATCACGGGCTTTGCGGCCACCGCCATTGCCGCGGCCGGCGCGCAGACCGCCGACAAGGAAAAGCACCTGATCGAAGGCGTGCGCAATGTGCGTTATTGCGAGCTCATCCCGGTCGTACGCCGCCGCTTTCATCTCGTCGCTACCGTCTACAACACGCTCGGGCTGAACGATTGCCCGGCTGCGGTCTGGGACAAGATCACCGAAGCGGCGATGAAGAAGCGCTTCGGCGCGCTCAAGGTGATGCTCAACGGCCCGCGCCATTTCGTCATGGATGCGATCGCGGCCGAAGGCGACACCGCCGCCGGCAAGACCGTCGAGGCGGCAGGCTTATCCCTCACCGCGCGGGCAACCCTCGACGTCGGCCTGTTCGATCTGCGCGCAAAACCCTATCGCGAGCGCACGATCGCGCGCGAGACGCGCTACGTGTTCAAGGCCGGCAAGCCGGTCTTCGTGCTGGTGCGTCCGGACGGCGCGCGTTACGCCATGCAGTCCTATGCGCAGATGATCGACAAATCGCTGTCCTATGCCGACCTGCCGACGCTCGGCGCTCGCCTCAAGCTGCCGGCCGGCTGGCGCTACGAAACCATGACGCCGGACGCAGATCTCGTCCTCGGCGCGCAAGGCAAAGCGACCGTCGTGCAGGACGATCTCGACGACACCTATCAGAAGCTCGATTGAGCGGCCTGCGAGCAAGGTCAATGTAGGGTGGGCTAAGGCGCCAAGCGCCGTGCCCACGCGTTGCATTCCCGGCATTGTCCGCGTGGGCTTCGCGGAGCTTGTCATCGGGCCGGCCACTTCGGGCCGGACCCGTTGGCTCAGCCCACCCTACAAACTATGGGGTGGCGTCACCCGTTGCGGCCTTCCTTCGCTTGTCCGTCCAGAAAGTCCGACAGGCTGCCGCCGCTGCCCCTTTTCTTGCTTTTCCGGTTCGGCTCGGCGGGCGCGGGCTTCGGCCCGGCGGCGTCGCGTTCGAGGCGCAGCGCCTTGAGCCGCTCGGTCTTGGCGCGCAAAGCCGCGGCGGTGGCCTCATAGTCGGACGTCACCCGCTGTGCGGTTTGTGCCCGCTGCAGCTTGGCGAACTTGACGCTCGCCTCGTGCCTTTTGGTTTTATCAGCCATTTCGCCGTCCTTTTTTGATGAATTGAAAAAAACCGGCTCCGGGTCATGCTGTGGGACATGGGATATCAGCCGCGGGAGAGATTAGCGAACCTAATCGGCCGAATAAGCGGCCACGGCGCGGCGGACTGCGGCTTCGGTTAACCCGCCCGCCGGCACCTTGCCGGGCGCGATCGCATTCTGCGGAGCTTGCCGCCGCCCTGGCTGCGGCGGCCGGAGCGGAACCGACCGGGAGCGCGGGCATGGCCTGAAACGGAATGGCCGGAAACGGAATTCAGGTCGGCGTACTGTGCAGCCCGGTCGCACAGATGGCCGACAAAGTCAGCCACCTGATCGAAGGCGGACGCGATGTGCAACGAGGAGACAGCGTGCGTCGTCCGTAGGATGGGTTGAGCCCTTGCGAAACCCATCCTACACGAGCGAACGTAGCGCAAAGAGCTGGGTCCCCGCCTTCGCGGGGACGAGCGGAAACGCGAGGGCGTCCAATTCAATTCGAACGGACTTTGCTTAAGCCCACGTTTTGGAGTCCCCCGCATGCCTGACGCCCTCGACCTCCTCAAAACCCGGCGCTCGTTCAAGGCGGTCGAGCTTTTAGGCCCCGGCCCGTCGCCGGCCGAGATCGACACGCTGCTCACTGTTGCTTCACGCGTGCCGGATCACGGCAAGCTCGCGCCGTGGCGCTTCATCGTGTTCGAGGGCGACGCGCGACGCGCCGCGGGCGACGCGATCGCCGCGGCGTTCCGCGCCAAATATCCGGACGCCAAGCCGGAGCAGGTCGACACCGAGCGCGAACGGCTGACGCGCGCGCCGCTGGTTATCGCCGTGGTCAGTCGCGCGGCGCCACACGCCAAGATTCCCGAATGGGAGCAAGTGCTGTCCGCCGGCGCCGCGGCCATGAATCTCGTCACCGCGGCACACGCGCTCGGCTACGGCGCCAACTGGATCACGGAATGGTACGCCTATGACCGCGCCGTGCTCGATGCGCTCGGGCTAAAGCCGCATGAGCGCATCGCCGGCTTCATCCATATCGGCCGCCCGCCCGGCCCGCCGGAAGATCGCCCGCGCCCGCCGCTCGATGAGATCGCGATCCGCTTTCCGCCTCGAGCATGATCGTCGCTGTTCGCTCCACTGTTGCCGTCACGTCTGCTTGGGCTTGGGCACGAAGACGCAATACGGGTAGCGATATTTGCCGACAACGTCGACGCAGACATGACATTGGTCATCCAAAGAGTCTTTGATCATCGCCTCGGTAAACACGATCCCGTTCCAGGAGAGGCCCAGCTTGTCGGCCTTGATCAACTCGCATGGCACCGGGTGGCAATGCTGGTCGTGGCAACACGCCCATGGGTACCATGAGTGGGCGAGCACAAAAGCGGCGCTGAGGACGGCCTTCATCGGATCTGGCTACCGCCGAGTGCGAGCTACTCCGCGCAGATTTCGATCATGCCCTGGTTGCCCCATACCGCGCACGGGCCGATCTCGAAGCTGTATTGGCCGGACGCCGGCAGGATGGTGTCCAACTGGCCGTTCTCGCCGTTGGCGAAGAAGCCGCCGGGACCGCTGACGGAGATTTGCCAGGTGCCGGTCGTCACCCACTCGCGTTTGCCGTCGGCATTGTAGAATTGCCCGATCGCGGCGGCGGTCACGTGCTGGCGGGCGCCGAACTGTCCGGTGAAGGCAGTGCCGCCGCCGACATGCTGCCAGCAGACCGCGCCTTGGGAAAAGCGGATCGGCACGACGACCGGCCGGTTGCAGCCGGCCCAGCTGGAAAGCGGAACGGCGCAAAACATCAAAGCCAAAGCCGGCAGCAGCGAACGACGGATGGCGCGCATCGCAACATCTCCCCGTGGGCATTCGACGGCGAGGAGCTTCGCCTGCCGGCCGCGACAATTCAATGCACCGATGTAGGGTGGGCAAAAGGCGCAACGCGCCGTGCCCACGCGTCAATCCGATACGCTTTTTTTGCGTGGGCTTCGCTTCGCTCAGCCCACCCTACTGGATGTCGGATTTTAAAAGCGCGCCTCAGAACGACACGCCGATGCGCCGGCCCTTCTGCCAGACCAGCCGGCAGGATTTCTTGACGCCGCCGTGGTTGAGGATGAACCGCTTCGGAATCGCGCCGGTGCCGTGCACGTCGATGCAGGCGCCGCCGGCGCTGAGGTCGACGATGTTGCAGGCGGTGGTCGGGGTTTTCAGATCGACAAAGATCGTTCCGGCCTTGGCCGTGCCGGTGGGCCGCATGCGGTGGAACCGTCTATGTTCCGACATATCCGTCGATCACTAAAGGAGACACCGCGTTCGAGATTATCATAACTTGAAGCCGGCGGGCTTGACGCCCGGCCCGCCGCGCGGGCGATTCATCGTCCTACGCTAAATCGACAGTTTATTTGGCGGACCGATCAGGGTGAAGGGCCCGTTAAATTGACGTGTCGTTCACGTCCGTTACGCGGCAAAGAATGGAATTGCAAAAATGCAATCGATGGGCGCCACACTTTCGTTCGCCATCGGCTTGCTCGCCGCCGCGACCAGTGCTGTGCTGGCCGGCGCAGAGGAGCCAAGCATGCACTTCCATAATTCACCCGGGGCGGCCGCCGCCAAGTTGCCGTTCAGCCAGGCGGTGCGCGTCGGCGACGTCCTTTATCTCTCCGGCGCGCTCGGCAATGTGCCCGGCACCTTGCAACTCGTCGCCGGCGGCATCGAGGCCGAGACCAAACAGACCATGGAGAATATCGGTACGGTGCTCAAAGCCAATGGGCTCGGCTTCGACGACGTTTTCAAATGCACGGTAATGCTCGCCGACATGGCGAAGTGGGGAGACTTCAACAAGATTTATGTCACCTATTTCAAGCCCGACCGGCTGCCGGCTCGCTCCGCCTTCGGCGCCAGCGCCCTGGCGCTCGGCGCCGAGGTCGAGGTCGAGTGCATGGCGTATGCGGGGAAGAAATAACTACCGTTGCGCCGGGCTGACGCTGACCGGTTTCACGTCGCCGTAGTGGTGATCGCCGTGATGATGATGCGCCGCGGCCGCCGGCGCCGCCACGGCGTGGTGCAGTTCGACGGGATGGCCATGCGGGGTGTTGAGATAGGCCTTGCGCCAGGTCTCCTGGCGCTCGGTGATTTCGGCTTGTGACGCTATGCCCTTGAGCCCGACGATCGTCTCGAGCGCCGCCAGCCATTGCCGGTAGTAGGCGGCGTTGGCTGTCTCGCCGGGTTGTTGCGGATGAGCCTTGATCTCGGTGCTGAACACCTCGACCCATTCGCTCCACGCGAACAGCCCCTGGCGGCTGAGTTGGATGGCGCAGGCGAAGGCTTGCGCCATCCACGGCTCCGCGAAGGCTGCGCCGTCGGTGTGGCGGAGTAGCGTTTCCGCCGTGACGTGCTTGGAAGGGACGGGTGGAACGTCAGTCATCGTTCAAGTCGCCGGCTCGATGTACGGCTCCCACAAGTCGATATAGACCGCGTCACGCGGCGCGGCGTCATCGCCCCACAGCTCGCGCGCCTCGAAGCGCACGCTGTAGACGTGATGCGGTTGGTCGCCTAACCCGTGCGCCCGGGTGTCGGCGAAGGCGAAGCCGCCGTGGTTGCGCTGGACCACGCCGTGCTTGCCGCGGATGTAGCGCGGCAGCCGGGTATGGGTGGCCGGATTGATGTTGCGCGCGACAACTTTGTCGCCGGCCTTGAAGCGCGGCGCCGTCGCCACTTGGGCGCGGGCGGAGGCGCCGGTCTTGATCGCGATCGCGACCATGTCCTTCGGCAGGGCCGGCATCACTTGCCTCCCGTCTTGGCGAGATCGGCCATGCGTTGCGCCAGCTCCGCGTGGGTGACCACGCCCTTGTTGTCGAGAAGATCCTCGGCGGCATGGAGCCAATGCTCGTAATACGCGGTCGTCAGATAATCCGCCGCCGGCATCCGCTCGATCGAATGGCGGATTTCGTCGACATGGTATTGGCCGGCGGCAATGGTCAGGTTGAGCACGGCGAAGACGTGCCGCTCCCAATCGGCGTGGAACACCGGTTCGTCGTCTTCGCGCTCCACCGCGCCGAAGCCTTGCATGCCGCCTAGATCATGGATGCCGTTCATGTCGCCCTCGTCTCAAGCTTTGACCTTGGGAACGCCGGTGCCGATCATGGCATCGCGCGTCACGAGATTGGCGAGTTGCTCTTCGCTCCAGCCGTCGGTGCCGGCCGGCCGCATCGGCAGCACCATGTAGCGAATCTCGGCGTTGCTGTCCCAGACGCGAACCTCGACGTCGGCAGCCACGCCGACGCCGAACTCGGCGAGCACCTGGCGCGGTTCGATGACGATGCGGGCGCGATACGGCGCCGCCTTGTACCAGTTGGGCGGCAGGCCCATCGTCGGCCACGGATAGCATGAGCACAGCGTGCACACGACGACGTTGTGAATTGCCGGCGTGTTCTCCAGCACCACCATGTCCTCGCCCTGCAGGCCGGTGAAGCCCAACTCGGCAATGGCCTTGCTGCCGTCTTCGAGGAGGCGCTTCTTGTAGGCCGGATCGGCCCAGGCATGCGCCACCACCTTGGCGCCGTTGCGCGGACCGATGCGCTTCTCGAACAGCTCGATAATCTCGTCGACCGCGCCCAGGTCGACCAGGCCCTTTTCGACCAGCAAGGATTCCAGCGCCTTGATGCGCAGCGCCGGCTCGGAAGGCGGTTCGGTGTGGGGGTCCTTATCCATCGCAGGCGATCCCTTTGTCGGAAAGGTTCAAGGATCATAGTCGGTTTTGCCAGCGCCGATATCGGTATTTTTGTTGAGGCCTGCGGACAGCGCATAGCCCGGATTCGCTTCGCAAGCGTAACGTGGGCTAAGGCGCAGCGCGCCGCGCCCACATCATGAGTTTCGGTGCCATACCGCGTCGGCTTCGCGGAGCTTGTCATCGCGCCGGCCACTTCGAGCCGGACCGGTTGGCTCAGCCCACCCACCAGGCTACATCAAGCAGATGATCACGCTCTACTCCTACCCCACTCTGTTCGGCGTCGCCGACAACAACGGCTACGGGCTGAAGGTGTTCACCTTCCTGCGGCTGACCCACGTGTCGTTCGTGCATGAGCACATTTTCGACGCCTCGGCGGCGCCGCGCGGGCAATTGCCTTATATGGTCGACGACGGCGAGACGATCGGCGACAGCGAGACCATCATCGCGCACCTGATCGGCAAATACCGGCTGGCGATCGACGCCAAGCTCGACGCGCGCCAGCGCGATTTGAGCCTGCTCATCACCCGCATGCTCGACGACCTCTATTGGGTGATGTCGTATTCGCGCTGGAAGGACGAGCGTTACTGGCCGCTGTTCCGCGACGCGCTGATGCGCGAGCATCCGACGCTGACCACGGAAGGCTTACAGCAAGCGCGCGAGTTCAATTTCCAGCGCTATCATTTCCAGGGCATCGGCCGCTACCCGCCCGAGGGCGCCTACGCGCGCGGCCTCGCCGATCTCAAGGTGCTGGCCGATCTGGTGCCGGCGAGCGGTTATGTGCACGGGCCGGCGCCGACCAGCGTCGACGCCGGCATCTATGGCTTCATCGCCAATATCTGGTTCTACGATATCGATACGCCGCTCAAGCAATTCGTCGCGGCGCAGAAAAACCTGGTGCGCCACTGCAGCGAAATTCACGAGATGGTGATGCGGGGATAGTTTGGATTACCGCAACGCCGCTTCGCGCTCGCGCAGGCAACGGTTGCGGGCGATGGTCAAGCCGCCATCGAGATCGGCGGCGAGCGCGACCGGCAGCGTGCAACCGGGCGAGCCGTCGCGGGTGCGATACACGGCAGCGCAATAACCCTGCGGCATGTTCGATCTGGCGAGGCAGCTGGCGCGGTCTTCGACAGCTTTGTCGGCGATGCGTTTGCACTCGGCCGCCCACGAGGAGTTGTGGCTCGCGCCGGCGCCGCTCAGGCAGGTCTGATAGCGGGTTTCGGCGGCGGCTTTCTCCGTCGCGCGGCGTTGCTCCAACTCGCGCTGCTCGGCCTCACGCCGCACCTGCGCGGCGCGCACCTGCGCATAGGCGAGGGTTTCATCCAGCACGCGCTGCTGCACCGCCGCCGCGTTGCGCTGCGGCACGTAGACCGCGCGGTAATAGCCGACGCTCGACGACGCCAGCACCACCGAGCTGACAATGCCTACTCTGAGAATGGCGTGGATCCTCGCGGTCAACGCGAATCTCCCGGCACACTGCGTGCGGGCCATTTCGGCGCATTTTGGTAAACAATGGCTTGCGATCCCCGCGCGCCCGGCGCCGCGCGCTTTACCTGTGGCGTAATTGAGGCGCGTCGTCTCGCGCGGCAAAGCTCTCCGTCGACGCAACCAGTCGCGCCTTGCATCGCGTTCTGCGCTGCCTGCAGCCGCCGATCCGAGCCGCGGTCAACCCGACGAGGCGTGCCATGCATAGACGAGAGCTTTTGACCACCTTCGCTACCGCCGGCGCCGCCGCGACCGCGACGATGGCAACCGGCGAGCGGACCTTGGCCGCCAATGACGGCGGCCCGGCGCCGCGGGCGCAGCGCGCGCCGTTCATTGCAAGCCATGACGGCACGAATCTTTATTGGCGCGAATGGGGACGCGGCGTCCCTGTCATGTTCGTGCATTCCTGGTGCCTGAACAGCCAGATGTGGGACTATCAGTTCGCCGCCCTCGCCGACCGCGGCATGCGCTGCATCGCTTATGACCGCCGCGGCCACGGCCGCTCGGACCAGCCAGCAAGCGGATACGATTACGACACGCTGGCCGACGACATGGCGAGCGTCATCGAGGCGCTCGATCTGCACGATCTGACGCTGGTCGGCCACTCGATGGGCGCCGCCGAGATCGTGCGTTATCTTTCGCGCCACGGCGACGCGCGGGTGAAGCGCATTGTGCTGTTGGCGCCGGTGCTGCCGTTCCTCACCAAGACCGCGAACAATCCGGACGGCGTTACGGCCGAAATGTTCGAAGCCTGGCGCGCACAATGGCGCGATGACTTTCCCAAATGGGTGGCCGACAATGCCGCGCCATTCTTTGCGCCGGACACGTCACCGGCGCTCATCAAATGGGGCGTGGAGATGCTGCTGCAGACCTCGCTGCCGGTCGCCATTGCCTGCAATCGCGCCGTCGCCGAGACCAATTTCCGGCCCGAGCTGCCACGCATACGGGTGCCGACACTTCTTCTTCAGGGCGACAAGGATGCCTCGGCGCCTATCGAGCTCACCGGCAAGAAGGTGGCGCAGCTCATCCCCAATTGCCAATTCAAAATCTATGAAGGCGCGCCGCACGGGCTGATGTTCACCCACATGGCGCGGCTGCACGCCGACCTCCTGGAATTCGTCGGCGCGTAACTGCGCGGGTTGGGCTACGCCAACGGTTCCGGCCCGCGGTGGCCGGCCCCGTCGATTTGCTGCACATCCTGGAATTTCACATGATGGACCTCGGCTGCCGTCCCTCTTGACGCTTGGAACAAAACAGGAACATACTATCGCGGCAATGTCAAGTTGTGGGGACGCAAATGGCCAGCGAGGACGACATCAAAAGCATGAGCGAGGCTGAGCTCGCCAACGCATACACGGAGAATGTCCAAGCGTCCGAAGCCACCGAACACATCGGGAAAAAGAACAGGTTTTCACAACAAACCAATCAGATTTTTCAAGAATTGAAGGCACGCAGCGTTGCGCGAGAGGTGTTGCAGCGTCTTGCGGACCATCCCGACGAAAGCGTGCGCTCGTCGGCGAAAAGCAATATCCGTTGGCTCGACACGCCCTGGCAATCTGCCCAGCGGGTCGAACTCGATCAAAGTCGCGGAGGCGATGTGCTACCTGCGCCGCTGCGCTGGCAGGCTCTCTGGCAATGCGACCACCCGCCGCCGTCCGCTCTGACTCGTGATGAGATCGCGGAACGGCTGCGCCACGCCGTGCCGGAATTTCACAACGAGCTCATCCGCCTAGCCCAGCCCGCCATCGGACTTTGGCCTCGGCGGCCCCGTGCCGATGACCTCCCGACGACGTCGCGCTTCGGCGGCACTCCGCTGGCGCCGTCAAATTGGCAATGGCCGACTGCGGAGGGCGAACCGCTGCTGTTTGTCGGCCAAATCAATTGCGCCGAGCTGCGCGGGCTGCCAGGTGCAGAACGGCTTCCTTCATCCGGCTTGCTCGCTTTCTTCGGCGATCATGACGCAGTGGAGGCCTGCCGCATCGAAGCGCTGGGCGACATCGCCGTCTATCATTGGACCGAGGTCGATCGTCTGGTCTCGGCCATTGCAGCCATTGAGCCTTCTAAGGTGTACTTGCGCTGTCCGCTGACGTTTCGCCCATTCGTCGATCTGCCCGACCCCCACAGCCGAGCGATCCAGGAACTCAACATGCGCGAAACACAGAGGTCGCGCTATTCCGAAGAATGGCGCGCGGCGCGCTGCCACGGGCTGCCGGTCGGAGCAGAGAGGTATGCAAGCTTCAGCAAATTGCTCGGCTGGCCAGCGCTCGTGCAGGAACGCGATCTTGTTCTGTTCGAGTTCCATGACAGTGCACGGCTTCTTCTTCAAGTCGATCGCTACTGCAACGGCGAAGACTCGCACAATTGGGGTCCAGGAGGATCTCTCTATTTCCTGATGCCCGAGCACGATTTGAAGGGGCAGAATTTTGCCGCATGCGAATTCGAGATTCAGTTTACGTGACCATTTCCGATTTGGCGCATTCGAAAACGGGCAACGGGGTGTGGATCGTGATGAGCGAATCTGAAAGAGCCGCCGCGGAAAATCTCACCGGCGTCTGGGACGGCGCGTTTCGCCAGCCCTTGATCGGCTCGGTCAATTTCACAGCGACCCTCATCGAGTCGGGCAACCAAATCACCGGATCGACGCACGAGCCGTGCATGCAATTCGGTTGTCCGCGCCGAACGCACCTGGCGACCTTGGCCGGATATCGCCAAGGCCGAACTGTTTCGTTCATGAAAAGCTATGATCCGCCCGGATTCGGTTACGACAGGGTAGCTTACTCGGGCGAATTGAATAGCGACGCAACGGAGATCGCCGGCATATGGACCATCGGATCCGGCTACTCGGGCGAGTTTGTGATGACGCGCCCCGGCCGTAATACGAAAGTCCGGGAGCATAAGAAGCTGGCCACCGTCTCGTCGTGATGCGTCGTTATCCTTAAGCCGATTTCGAGTACTGGAAAAACGCCCATGCATCGTCGAATTTGCGTCGCCGTCGTCGTCCTTGTGTCCGCTCTCGCTTCAGCCGGGCGCAGCAGCGCCGAGGATACAGCCATCGCAG
>CAWDQG010000023.1:0-152611 GCA_963804405.1 uncultured Alphaproteobacteria bacterium
GTATCGTAATAGCCCCAGATCTGAATCGCTCCGTCGATCAGGCGGAAGACCCAGCAATAGTCCGTGCTAAAGTCTGCGCCGTTCTTTCCCTTGCCGCCGGTCGAGTGGAAGCGAACGCTCGCCATGTCGCCGTCGACGATGATCTTGTCGACGACGAGCGTGGGCCGAACCAACAACCGGTCGTGCAGCTTTGCCAGCACCTCTTCGCTATAGACGCGTTTTCCTTCGTAGTGTCCGGCGATGGGAGATCGGCACATCGCATTGAACACCACGTCGTCACGCAGCGCGGCGAGAAACACTTCACCCCACCCCTCGCGTCCGGGCGCGGCGAACAGGTCAAGCAAGACCATTTCGTTCGTGTTGTTGATTTGTTGCTGATGGATGATTGCGCCTAATCCCCGACGCAGCAACTCGAGCGGGGGCTCCGATCCATCGACTGGCAGCAGCGTGCGCTTTGCGATCATCCATCTCCGATTGCGGCGCTCGAGCTCCCACCATTCACTACGACGCGATGGATCCGGTAGCCCTGCGAGGCCCCGTGATTAGGGAGCTTCCGCCGAGTGCCCCTCATGATCGAGATGGATGATCAAGAGGTAGGAGATCACCACAGCGCGGTCGCCATTGAGATCGATCAGCGGCAAGCCGGCAAAATGAGCGAGCCCATCGCGAATGGCCTGCTCGTGCGCCGGTCTTAGAATGAAAGCGGCAATATTTTCGACTCCAGTCGCGCCGTCGAGTGTAGGTCCTCGATCGAACACTCCATCCTCGAGATAAACCGAAGAGGTGTAGTCAGCGGAGCCCGTGTCGGCGCTGGGCGGATGGGACGCATCAGCTCATAGATTGCCAGTTTGTCCTCGACGATCTTCAAGCGGGCTTCGAGCCCTGCCGCGTCTAAATCGGTCATCAAAAATCTCCGCGTCTTGCCGGAATGCACTCCGTGTCTGCGGTCGCGATACGCCTGGCCTCGCCTTCCAGCGGAGCAGGTCTGGCGCCAGCCGGGTCCGAGGAGAATGCTCCAGGACACCCGAATTCGACCGCGTCCTTCAGATCGTATCCTGAGAAGTTGTAGGTGCGCCGAAGCGGCCCGGATAATACCTATGCGATTGACACTGATGCCGAAGAGGCATCACATGGGGGCGCTATAACATGGGCAACCAATGGAACTCAGAAGACTGCGCTACCTCGTCAAGGTGGTTGATGCTGGCGGATTTCGGCGCGCCTCGGAGATGCTCAATGTCGCGCAGCCGGCGCTGACGCGGCAGGTTCAGGCGCTCGAGGCTGAGTTCGGAGTGCCGCTGCTCTTCCGCTCCGCTGCCGGCGTCACGCCGACCCCGCAGGGAGAAATCGTCTCGCGCGAGGCGCGTGAGATACTGGCGCGGGCGGACGCGCTGCACGGTATGGTGTCCCTCGATCGCGCTCAGGCTGCAGGGGAGGTCCGATTGGGTTTGCCGCCGGCCTTGGCGGAACTAATTTTGGGCACCGTGGTCCAACGTGTGAGCGCGAAGCACCCGAACGTTCATCTCATCTGCCGTGAAGGAGCCGCTGGCCTTGTCGAGGAGGTCGAGAACGGATCGCTGGATCTCGCAGTCGTCAGTGTCACATCCACTCGCTCGAGCTATCGATGCCACCTGACACCGCTCGTGAAGGAACAGGATTACCTGGTATCGCGCAGGGACGGCGATCCGGGTGGATCGTCGATATCCATTGATGAAGTGCTCTTGATGCCCCTCGTCCTCACGCCCCTGCCCAACGCCCGAATACAGTATCTCGACCGACTGGCTCAGAAACGGGGTGTGAAGCTGAAAGTCGTCGCCGAAGCTGCCTCCTCGTCGGCCCAGCTGAATCTCGTCTTGCGCGGGCTCGGTTCTGCCGTGTTGCCCTTCAGCGCTGTGCAGGTGATGTTGCGAGATCGAAGGGTGAAAATTTCCAATCAAGGGTCTGCAATCGCATAGAGTGATGTTGACGAGTGTTAAGGGCATGAACCCCGTTGGAGCGGATAAGGTCTCCCGAGAAATAAGGGGAGTCTTTTCGGCGAGGATTTGGGACAATCTGCTCTCGAAGCCGATCTGACATCGCGGCGGCCCAGCGCTGCGGCTTTCGCAAGCCACTCCCGATCTGCCGCTCAGTCGCTATGGCAACCTAAACTAACCGAGTCTCGGCTCCCACCCGTTCTTTGAACGTTGATAATCCGCATAAGTCTTCCTCGACATGCCTGAAGCCGGGTGCGATCTCTGCGTCGTGCAATAGCCGCGCCGTGATCGGTCGCAGGATGACGGTGTTATTCGATCGCAATACCGCCTCCGCAAGCCTAGCCTTTGATCGCGCGTGCGGATCCCCAAAGAGCCCCGCGATTTAAGCGATCGGGATAAAGCGACAGCATTGCGTCGTACAACTCAGCCGTGGTCGATGTCTTGTCGATGAGCCTATCGAAGTCGAGAATATATTGCCGCGTCTCATTGATGATATTTGGTCCGTCGCTGTTCGTTTCGCGCTTGTGTCCTGCAATCACCACGTGTGGCTTGAGAACCTCAACCTTATCCAGCGCAGCAACCCATTCCATGCGTTTTTTGTGCGTCAACGATTCCGCGAAATATTGATGCACGTCGTTGTAGGCCAAATCGCCAGCCACCACCAAGCCAACCGAGGGAACATAGAGGCATGTCGAGTCGTCGGTATCCGTGTGACCGACGTCGACGACAACCAGTTCGTGCCCTTCCAAGTGCAAGGTATCGCCTTCGAGTTGCTCGGCAAACACGATATTCTTAGGAATGAGACCAGGAAAGCGCTTATTCCAAAGTCCGGCCATGACTTGCGGGGATGTTTGCTTTCTCATCATCTCAGTCACTTTGGGGGTAGCGATCGCCTTGGCACCGCGAAAACGCTCTAGCAAAATGCCATTTCCGAAGAAGTGGTCGCCGTGACCATGCGTCGTGTAGATCGTTGTGAGATTTTTCTCACTCTTCTCAACCCAATCCGCAAGAGCGGTTGCCTGAGCGGTCGTCGCCGGCGTATCCACCAGAATCGCGTCGCGCTTGCCGCAAATCAGAATAGATGAAGTTGGCGACCACATACGCGCCGTTTCTCCCGGCGGCAGATCGTCAGAAACTGTCGCAATGGCCGGGGTCACGAACACTTTCCAGTCAAGCGACGAGTTGCTGGCTGGTTTGCTCATGCTTTAAGCCCCTAAGCGTTCGAGGACAGGGGTATCGAAATCGGCCCCACCGAACGGTTGAGCCATTTGGCCTTAACGCCGGTTCGCAGTGAAATTCTTGCGGTGCGAGAACAGCACCGCCCAGGACTCGCCGATCCAGTCATGAAAGCGGATGCGGCCTTCGGTGGTCATCGCTTCGAAATCCGGGGCGGTATCGCCGATTTGCAGCGTCATGGCAGTTCTCCCTTCAGCGTGATGTGTTGTTGGCTTTAAGCCTGGTAACACCGAACGCGATTGGCCCGCAAACTTCCAGACCGTACCTCTTACTCAGGACTTCGACGCCTGGCGTAAGGACAAAGGCGTTCTCGTCTCCTGGGCGCGCTTCAAAGGGCTCGAGGCAGATGCGATCGTAATCGTAGAGATGCTGGCACCTGATAGTGATCAGGAGAGAGCAAGCCGCTACGTTGCGCGATCTCGCGCCAAGCATCTCCTCACAGTTATACGGGTGGAAAATTAATTCGGCCCAGCTGCCGATTTTAGTCCAGTTGACCTGCAGAATGCACCTAGCACGAATCGCCCATGACGATTGTCGCAGTGCCTCACAAGGGCAAGGCCACTGCCTTAAAAGGCGCCTCACAGGATCACGGGGCTTGGAACGATTTACTTGTAATAGCCGACGCCACACCCCAGATCGCCGACCCTGGTTACGAAGCTCACCTTCGGAACTGGCGTCTTGTCGGGACCGGGCCTTACAAACATGTAGGTGACCTCAGTGATTTGACCTTCAGGCTTCTGATACGCGTCGTAGAGTCCCTGGCCAAATGCCTTGCCGGTGGAGTCCTTCAGGGTCCTGGTGTCCACGCCAAGCAATTGCCTTGCATTAGAATTCCATCGCCAAGCAAACGGGTTGCCAAGGGCCACCGCCTTGCCGTCTCCGACGTTGGCACAAAACACATAGAGGTCGCGATCGAAGAATCCGCCGCCTTCACCCTCGTTGATCAGGTCGAGCGTTTTCTGCTTATCGGCTTTCAGGGCGGCCACTGCTTTCATGAGCATGGCCTTGGCTTCGTCGGCTGTGCCGTGGTCTGGCTTCTGTGCGAAAGCCGTTGCCGAGAACGTAAGAACTACGGCCGACGCCGCAGCGATGATGAAGCTACGAAACACTGAGCGTGCCATGGTTTCATCCGCTTAGTTTCGGACTTGAAATAACGGTCGGATGAAATGGTGTTTGATTTACTTTGCTGCCTTTCGTGTTGGCTTGCGGGGAATGGGCGTTCCACGAGCCGAAGCTCGATGCCCTTGCGGTCAAGTTCGGAACGGCTGATCGCCTGGCACAGCTATTGGAGAAATGCGGCCACGTCGATGCAATTGCTGCGTTCTGCCAATTGCAAGGCGTGGTGCACTTGCGCGTAATTTGCAACTGATCCTGAACAGCGGCGAGCACGGCCTCTGCCTCATTATCGGCGGAGCGCGCCGCTGCAACGGAAATCGCGCCGCTGGCCGAAGCAAACTCATTGTTGATCCGATGCGAGCACTCGCGCAGCAGCAGACGCGCTTCGGGAGGAAGATCGCCTTGATGACGGAATCTCGATCAATTGCATCATGATGCCTAACCTCCACGTCAGACGAGGACGCGGCGAAAATCGGTCGGGGTAACTCCGGTCTCCCGGCGAAACGCCGCGCTGAATGAGCTGGTGTCGCCGAAGCCGACATTTACTCCGATGCGTGTTACGGACAGGTCAGGCTGGCCCAGCAGCTCCTTGGCGCGCTCGATCCGGCGGAGGGTGAGATACCGGCGCGGCGGTAGTTCAAAGCTTTGCTTGAAAGCGCGGGCAAAATGAAACGGGCTCAAGCGGGTAAGCCCCGCCAATTTCGCCAATGAGATATTATTATCGTCGAGATGCTCCTCGATGTAGTTTCTCACTTGTCTCTTCTGCCAACCGGCAAGTCCGCCGCGGCGGAGGTGATTGTCGCCTGCGGCCCCGCTATTGACCCGCACCAGCTCGTGCACCAGGACGACGCACAGCGCTTCGGCGTAGGTTCGTTGCCCGATAACCTGGTGTTCGGCTTGCGCCTTGAGCTTGGCGGTCGTCTCCCATAGGTCGCTGTCGAAGAAAAATAGCCTAGGCCTGAGATCGACATCAGCGAGACGACCTTCGCTGCCGAGCAAAGTGCTGTGCGGATCGATGTAGAAATAAGTGACACGCGTCGGCGCACCCGGCTTTTGCCACCCTTGGAGCTCGTGGCCGGCCGGGACCAGGATCAATTTGCGGCCGACATCCCGTGCCGTCGATATCGGCAGACCATCTACCAGCGTCTCGCCGTCATCCCGCGAAGTGCGCTCGCTCATGATCAACAAATGGTGCGGGGCGTGGAATTTATACTCGAACTGATCGCGCTTGATGAACTCGATCACTTCGGCGCGGACGCCACCCCAAGCGGTGACCCGACGGCGCACAATATCGGGCGGACTGATCTGAACCGTGGTCGCGGAATCGTCTGAAGACCGGTTCTGGAGTTCGCTCATAATAGGGGTTTCTCCAAGCCCTCTGGTGGTCGTAAGTTCATGGCCTGAGCAGCCGCGGCGATCACGCGACATACCCACCGTCGATCGTCAGGCTTGAGCCGGTGATGAAACCGGCGCCGGCCGTGGCCAGATAAGCCACCAGTCCGGCGATCTCCTCAGGCCTACCCAAGCGTCCCAGCGGCAAGAGGCGTTTCACCATCTCGACATGATCAGCGGTCATGTCGGTGGCTGTTGGACCGGGCTGGACATTGTTAACGGTAATCCCGCGAGGGGCGAGATCGATCGCCGCACCGCGGACCAGCGAAGCGATAGCACCCTTCGTCATCGAATAGACGCTACCGCCGGAAAATGCGGTCCTGACGGCTGTATTGCTGCCGATGGTGATAATCCGCCCACCATCCGTGAGATGAGGTGCGGACGCCTGGATCGCGACGAAGACGCCCCGAACATTCGTCGCCAGCATACGGTCGAAGTCCTCAACGGGAAACGTATCCACCGTGCCGCGTATCAAAATGCCGGCGTTGACGACCAGAATGTCGAGGCGGCCGAAGTGCGCAACTGTCTGCGCCACGGCGCCTCTGACTTTCTCCGGATCGGCGCTGTCGGCCTTGATAACAATCGCCGAAACGCCCAGCGCCTGTGCTGCCTGCGCAGTTTCAGCCGCTCTATCCGGCGATTTGGCATAGGTCAGGGCGACCGACGCACCGTCCGCGGCGAACTGCCTCACGATCGCGGCTCCGATGCCCCTTGAGCCGCCGAACACAAGCGCGACCTTATCCGCAAGCCGACCTTCGTTGCCCATCATTCTCTCCATTATTGATCAATCAGTCCAGAATAGCGCATACCGTTAAGTCGGCGCGTGCCGACCAACTACGCGGTTCTCAACCTCCCGATAGCGAAAACGGCCATATCGCGAAGAGTTCGGGCGCTTTCCCCAGCTCTAGCCGCGACTTGAAGACCCAACATCATCGTTTGCACGAACCGGGCGGCACGCTCGATGTCGGCGGATTTTCCGATCTCGCCAGCGGCTTGTGCGTCGAGCATGCGTTCAATCAAGGCCTGATGCAGCATAGCGCCGCTCTTGCCGCGAAGCGCGACCAACTCGCCATCCGCGCTGCCGAATTCGCAGATGGCGCCGACACCCATGCAGCCGCGCTCGCGCGTTGCTCTATCCAAAGCAATCACACCCGTGACCAAGGCTTTGATTCCCGCAAGGGGCGATGCGGTCGATCGCAGCCGTTTGATGTGTCCGGCAACGCTCTTGAGCTGATATCTCTCGAGCGCCTCGACATAGAGACACCGTTTGTCGCCGAAGGTGTCGTACATGCTTTGCCGGCCGATCTTCATCGCCGCCAGCAGGTCATCCGTTGACGTTGCCGCATAGCCTTTGGACCAGAAGACGGACATTGCCCGATCCACGGCGACGTCACGATCGAACTCTTTCGGTCTTGCCATGGCCGGTAAGCTAGAATAAATTGGACTGATCTGTCAAGAATGTCGGCTTCGGCACAACGACAGTCGCAACGCCGTTGGACAAAACGGTGACTGAAGCGATCACGCTGATGCGCTCTAACGAGCACTCGGCAGCCGAGCGGCGCCGATACTACTTCACCGGCTATGAGCCAGGCCATCCGTTACTCCGGTCGGCATCGGCGGGACTGGCAAGCGCCCTGATCATCGCGCAGTCGCTTTGCAGATCCTGCGGCTGGGCGATCGCTCACCGGATGGGATCACCTCCGGCGCTGTTACATTGGCTTGTGCTCACGCAAAAGTTTTGATTCCAGCAAGCCTACGCGAAATGTAGCAAAGTAAATCAAACACCATTTCATCAGCCCGTTATTTCAAATCCCGAACGTAGGCGGTGAAACCATGGCACGCTCCACAAGAAAAGACGCGTCTGTTCCTCATCATGGAGGTCGTGATGGCCATCGACTTTAGCCTTACGTCAGATCAGCGCGAGCTTCAGTTGGAATCCAGAAAGTTCGCTGCCGACGTGCTTGCAAACGCAAAGGCTGCTGAGTTGTTGGCTACTCCAGAGGAGCGGTTTCGTGCGACCAAGCCCGCCTATGAGGCCATGGTGGCGGCAGGATTTTTGCGGAAGTGCATTCCAGTTCTGGCGGGCGGCGACAACGCTGGCCTGATCGACATGGCCATCATGACCGAGGAATTCTATAGCGTAAATGCAAGCATCACCTTGACGATGTTGGGGACTGTGCTTGGCCTCCTGCCGATCTTGCTTGCAGGCACGCCTGAGCAGGCTGGCCGATTGCTGAAGCCGTTCTTGAAGAAGAGTGGAGCACCGTTAGCCGGGTTTTGCTCCACCGAACCGGGCGGCAGCGCCAACGCCGCTGCTCCGTTGCCGGGCGAAGGCGTGCGCACCGTCGCCGAACTGAAGGGCGACGACTGGATCATCAATGGCTGGAAAAAATGGGTGTCCTCCGCCACCGGGTGGGATCGTAAAGGAGCTGATGTTCTATGTGTTGTGTGCCGGACCGACACCAAAGCCCCGTCGGAGAAAGCCATTTCTCTCATTGTGGTTGAACGACCTGCTCGCGGTATCGTCTTCAAACGCGCAATCAATTCAGTAGGTCACCGTGCGCACCTCACACCGCTGTTTAGCTTCGAGAATGTCTCGACGCCACGAAACAATCTGCTCGGCAAGGAAGGTATCGGCCTCGCTCTGGCCGCCGCCAGCTTTACCGGCACGGCGGCGTTGGTCGGAATTCTCGGTGTGGCACTCATGCGTGCGGCCTTCGACTTTGCGTTGCAATTTGCTCGGATCGAACGGCGTGGCGGCATTCATCCGATCATCGAGCATCAAGCGGTAGGATATGCATTAGCCGATGCAAAGATCGCGATCGAAGCAGTGCGGTATCTGAGCTGGCGCGCATGCCATGCCGTCGACACGCAGTCATCTGCCGCTGATGAACTTGCAATCCAGGCCAAAATCTACGGCTCCGAAACGGCAGTTCGTGTCATCACCGATCTAATGCGCGTCGTCGGCATCGACAGCTACGATCATGAAGCACCGTTGGGACGTCTGCTCCAGGACGCGCTCGCCCTTCCGATCTTCGATGGCGGCAACATGGGTATCCGCCGGCGGCAGCTTCATAACCTCCTGAAGCGACCGGATTACGATCCGCTCCTAGCGAGCGCGGCGTTCGAAACCAACGACGGTCCTTGAACGCGGGTTCGCGTCCGAGGATTCAGGATAGAAAAAATGAGCACAGCACAAGCAGTGGCCGTCATAACAGGAGCTTCACGGGGAATTGGCGCAGCGCTAGTTCAGGCGTTTAGGAATCGCAACTACCGTATCGTTGCCACCTCCCGATCTATCAAACCATGTCGTGATGAGGATATCGCGACGGTGCAAGGGGATGTAGCTGACCCGAATACGGCGAATCTGGTCTTCAAGGAGGCGTTGGATCGCTTCGGCCGCGTCGATACGCTGGTCAACAACGCCGGCACCTTCATAGCCAAGCCGTTCATCTCCTATTCGCATGACGACTACGCTACCTACATCGCCACCAATGTCACAGGTTTCTTTCATATGACCCAGCGCGCGATGGAGGTAATGAGTCAGGCCAGGCGTGGTCATGTCGTAACTGTCTCTTCCAGCCTGGTTGACCAGCCGATGAGCAGCGTGCCGGGTGTCCTCACGTCTCTCACCAAGGGTGCGCTGAACGCCGCGACGAGAGCCTTGGCAATAGAACATGCCAAAAACGGTGTGCGAGTGAATGCCGTCTCGGCCGGAATTATCAACACTCCGATGCATCCGCCCGAGATCCATCCGTTCTTTGCCTCGCTCCATCCGATGGGTCGCATGGGAGAAATATCCGAAATCGTGGATGCAATACTGTATCTCAACTCGGCGAATTTCGTCACTGGAGAAATTCTTCACGTCGATGGCGGGCAGTCAGCCGGTCATCATGCGATCAATCCTTGAGGAAAGCCATCATGACCGCAATCATTGAATGTCTTCCGCTTGTGGCTGACAACGACGTAGTTCTTGTTACTGGCGCAAGCACTGGAGTCGGACGGCTGATCAGTGTCACGTTGGCGCGGCGCGGTTATACGGTGTGTGCCAAGGCGCCAGCCTTTAAACAACGACGAGTCACCGTACACGACACGGCATACCACTGGGAAGCCGCCCAGGGGGCCTGGTAGCGAGCGGATCACATCTCTCCGGAGGCAAGCGATGTCTTCCAAGCAGAAGCGCTTTAGAGTAGCCATCCTCGACGACTACCAGAACGTCGCTCTTTCGCTCGCGGACTGGTCGGTGCTGGATGGGCGCGCGACCGTCACCGTATTTAACGACCATCTCGCGGACGCCGACGCCGTCATCGAGCGCCTGCAGCCATTCGAGATCGTCTGCGTGATGCGGGAGCGCACGCCGATGACGCGCAGCATCATCGAGCGCTTGCCCAAGCTCGGCATGATCGCCTCGACGGCAAACCGGAATGCCTCGATCGATCTCAAGGCCGCAGAAGAGCGGGGCATTCAGGTCGTTCATACGGGCTACACCTCGGCGCCGACGATCGAACTGACCTGGGCACTTATTCTGGCCAGTGCCCGCAATCTCGTCGCTGAGAACGCGTCGCTGCGCGGCGGCGGATGGCAGCAGTCGGTCGGTGATGACATGGCCGGGCGGACGCTCGGTGTGCTGGGTCTCGGCAACATCGGCGGTGCAGTGGCACAGATTGGCAACGCCTTCGGTATGAAGGTGATCGCCTGGAGTCAGAATCTTACAATCGACCGCGCGGCTGAAGTGGGCGCGACACTCGTCTCTAGAGACGAAGTTTTCCGAGAGGCGGATGTCGTCACCATACATCTGGTGCTCAGCGGCAGGACGCGCGGCCTCGTTGGTGCGGCGGAACTGGCACTTATGAAGCCGACGTCGCGCCTGATCAACACGTCGCGCGGACCGATCGTGGTCGAGGCGGATCTCATTGCGGCACTTAAGGACAAGATCATCGCCGGCGCCGCCATCGATGTCTTCGACCAGGAGCCGCTGCCGCTCGACCATCCGTTTCGCGCGCTGCCGAACCTGCTGGCAACGCCACATATCGGCTACGTCTCCCGCGGCCTCTACGCTCGCTTCTACCAGGATACGGTCACCAACATCTGCCGGTGGCTCGACGGCCAAGCAGCGGAGGCTGTCGGAGTCTAGGCGAGGAGAAGAGAAATGCTGTCAAGTGGGGCGTTGAGCAGCCTTGGTTCTACTCTGTCCCGTTCTCGCTTTCTCTCTCGCAGATACGCGTCGCACATCTGCGCCTAGCGTAGCGCAGTAGCATAACGGCTTCGTGAGCTGCAAACGCTCGGGCAATGATCGATGTCCACATCGGCCGGAGTTGTTGAAAGGCAACCAACAAATCTGGTCGGATCGCGACCGAATGTAGCAAACGAGGAACTCATGAACTTTCCAGCGCCCAAGATTGTCGCAGGTTTGTTGCTGATCGCCAGCACCGACTTCGCCATTGCGCAACAAGACCGCCTCCCGCAGCCTACGTCTTCGCGCCTAACCGAGGGGAATCTGCCGCCGGGGCACAGTTGGTTGGAGATCATGAAGCGGCCTACGCTGGAGGCCTTTGCCGCCGCCTTTACTAAAGATGTAGTCCTCGAGGCGTCAGTGTTGCGGCGCCCGATCACTGGCGCCGCCGATGTACGGACCTTCTTCGAAGCGACCCGCGCGATGTATGATACCATCGCTTTCAAGCACGAGGTGACCGTAAAATCGCGAACCTATCTCGAGTGGGAAGGGACGTTCCAGGGTCACAGTGTCGCTGGCATGACCGTGTTCACGAAGGATACCGCTGGACTCATCGAGAGCATCCGTTTGTATCACCGCCCTTATGATATGGTGATCGCGTTTTCGACGGATCTCGCAGGCCGATTGGCCGGGAAGATAACTGTGGACCCCTTCTCCGGGTCAGCGTCCGGGGGCATCCCGTGACGCGTCTTGGGCCTGGACGAAAAGGCGAAATCGCCGGGGCCGCTATCGACGTGTTCGATCAAGAACCGCTCCCGTCAAATCATCCATTCCGCCAACTTCCGAACGTGCTGGCGACGCCGCATATCGGTTACGTGTCGCGCGGCCTTTATCAGCGCTTCTACCAGGATACGGTGGAAAACATCCGGGAGTGGCTCGATGCCAAGGCCGCTTCAACGAGCGGTGGCCTTCATTAGGGAGTTTTCATGGTCGAACCGCGCAACATTGAATTCGAGGCTGAGGGCGGTGACCACTTGCGCGGTTGGCTGTTCACGCCCGCGACAGTACGGAAGCGGTATCCCGCCATCTCCATGGCTCACGGCTATGGCGGTGTGAAAGAGCACGGCCTGAGGCGCTTCGCTCAGGCCTTCACTGAGGCCGGCTTCGTGGTGCTCGTGCACGATCATCGTAATTTCGGGGCGAGCGACGGGGCTATCCGCCACGATATCGACCCGTGGTGCCAGATTGCTGATTGGCGCCGTGCAATCTCATTCTTGGAATCTCAACCGAATGTCGACCCCGGTCGCATGGGCATCTGGGGTACTAGCTACGCCGGCGGGCACGTCTTGGTTCTCGGCGCCACGGATCGACGCATCCGCGCGGTCGTCTCGCAAGTGCCGACGATCAGCGGCTACCAGCAAGGCCTGCGGCGTGTGGCGCCGGACGCTGTAGAAGCACTAGAAAGGCAGTTCGATGAGGATGAGCGCGCGCAATTTCGCGGCGAACCGCCGCAGCGCCAACAAATCGTCAACGACGATCCCGCGATACCGGCGGCTTATCGCTCCAAAGACGCGATCGCTTTCTATCTCCAAACCCTACCACAAGGTGTCTGGAAAAATGAGGTCACCGTGCGTTCAGGTCGCCTCTCCAGAATGTATGACCCCGGAAATTGGGTCGCACGCGTGTCGCCCATACCTTTGCTCATGATCGTCGCCTTGGCGGATCAAATCACCCAAACCGATCTACAACTGCGGGCCTACGAGCAAGCGCTTGAACCCAAGAAGCTCGTGACCATCGAAGGCGGACATTTCGATCCCTATGTCGGTCAATTTGACCGCGTGAGCGCCGCCGCCGTTTCCTGGTTTGCCCAGCATCTGAACGCAATCGCGCCCGGACACGAAGAGGTGCGCCAATGACCTCCGAAGCCGCCGCAAACCCTTTGCTTCAATTCAAGCTGTGTATACGCCGACGCGCAAGCGCAACCCAAGGCACGCCGCCGGGCAAAGACGATTTGAAATGGGTGGCCAATACGACAACGCTTATCTACGGCGAACGTGAGGCATTGCTGGTCGATACATTTCTCTCGGACCAGCAAACCGCGGAGCTTGCCGATTGGATTGCCGCTTCGGGAAGGCGTCTCTCGACCATCTATATTACTCATGGGCACCCGGATCATTTCTTTGGCCTGAAACTCTTGCGTGATCGTTTTCCCGAGGCTCGCGCGATCGCCACGCCCGAGGTAGTGGATGCAATGCAGGCGGCGCTTCAACCGGTGTCGGTTGAGAACTGGCGCCGCCGTTTCCCGGGATTGATCCCTAATAGCCTGACCGTTGCGGAAAGACTTGATCGGCCGGCCTTCAAACTTGAAGGCAACGATATCATCGCTGTCGACATCGGGCATACCGATACCGACCACACGACCTGCCTTCACGTGCCATCGATCGCTCTCGTTATCGCAGGCGACGCTATCTACAACGGCACACATCCCTACCTCGTCGAGTCCAACCACGAAGGGCTGCTCGCCTGGCTTGCCGCCATTGATAAGATCGAAGCGCTGAAACCACAGGCTGTCGTCGTAGGGCACGGGCCGCTTGATCCCGACAACGCGCCGCGTCATATCGAGGAAACGCGCCGCTATATTCGGGACTTCATGCGTCTTGACGCGGAAACAACGACCGCCCGAGAGCTCTACGACAGCATGCTGGCGCTCCATCCGGATCGTATAAATCCTGGATCACTTTGGGGCAGCGCCAACGCGGCAAAGGCGCGCACGACATCGTAAAACGCTCGTCCATCAGCAATCGCTCGGGGTTGGTCAGAGTGCCGGATATTTTAGCCACCACAGCAACGCCGATGTGAACGCGTGAGATGAGTCGTCAGGCAAGGAGTGAAGCATGTCCAGCAAAGACACCCACGACGAACGCGACTTAGGATATGACGGGCTTAACCGCCGCAATATACTGCTCGCCGGTAGCACATTGGCCGCAGCTTCGGCGCTGAGTTCCTCACTTAGTTCAGCCCAACAGGCGGGGGCTTCAGGCGCGTACAGTAATAGTGCGATCACTATGCAGCCGCCTAGCAAAGAGGTCCCGGCCTCGCAGCAGGAACGCGTCCTCGCCGTTAAGATCGCAAGGGCGATGTTGTCCGGCCCGCGCGAAATCACCAAGGATGCAACAGTTGCGGAAATGGGCGTGGACGGCAATCTCATCGTCCTCCGCCAAGGAACCAATGATTGGGTCTGCTTTCCCGGAGATGAGAATGAGATCGGCAATGTTCCTATGTGCGCCGATCCGATGGGCTTGCAATGGATGATGGACGTCAGGGCCAAGAAGCCCAAGCCCACGAATACGGCCCCAGGTCTTATCTACATGCTGTGTGGTGCTACGCAGCACAGCAATACCGACCCGTTCGATCGAACCAGTCCAGCTATCCCGATTGGTCCTCACTGGATGATTATTTGGCCTTACGATGCCAAACGTTGTGGGTTGCCCAATACCGTGAGGGACGCGGGCGCGTGGGTGATGTTCGATGGCACCCCTTACGCCTATCTGCACATCTGCGGCACGCCGTGGGTCGGAAAAGAATACGAACCCGGTCAGATCCCGATCTGGACGATGCGATATGGCAAGCCATCGGAGACTTGATGCACAACAGCGGACGCGACGCCGAAGGATGTTTGGCAGAAATGCGGTGGGTATAGGACGTCCGTGCTGCGCGTTCACGGTATCCGTGAGCCACGAGACGCCTGCACAAGGCTGGAACGGCGAGCGCAAGCACTTCGCCTCCGCGCCCAGTAAAATCTTGGCTGACACAACAACACGATCGCCGCCTTTCCGTCCCGACTGAATGTCGACTTCGCGCCGGAATGTTGGTCGCTATTGGAGGTAAAGCGGACTCGTCCCGGACATCGCGGAAAGACCGGCTTTGACCCTGGCTGTGTGAAAACTCTAAGCGGTATAACCGTGGCGCAAAAAAAAGCCCGCGCATTGGATTGAGAGGCACTCTGCGCGAGCATCCGCCGCGAGGCGATCTTTCTCCTGCATTTGGCTACCGCCGCGCGTTCTGCCCCTCTGACGCCGCAGGCGATTGACATGATCGCCGCACAATACGGCGGCGTTCGGTTTGTGTGATGGCCGCGGCCCCGGTGCGAGCCTTGGCGCGGGACCTTGCGGCAACGGTCGATCGCCCCCACCTCGCGAAGGCTGACGCCATGGACTGCGCCCGTGCGGAAGGTAATATCCATGTTCAAGGAAGTCTCGGAACTTTGCTTGGCGCAAGGCGACGGCGGTTTGCCGACAGCAGTAGCTTTCGGCACCGCGCCGGGCGAAAGCGGCATCTTCGTGTTTCGCGCGCAGTTTCAAGGCGGGATGCATGTGAGCGCGACGCCGCGCCGTCACCACGTTTGCTTCCAGCTAACTCCGCTATCGCGCTTTGACAGCCACATAGCCGATCAGGCGCTGTCGCATTCACCTGCAGCCGGATCACTCTCCATCTGTCCTGCGGGTGCCGATTACTCGGGCGATGCCGAAGAAAACGTCGATGCAATTTTGGTGGCGATCGACGCTAGTCAGTATGCACTTGCCGCGGCGGAGGATTCGGCACTGGAAGCAGAGTTGATCGAGCGCCTGCGCGGCGACGATCGCGCGCTGCTCGACCTTGCGCGCCGTTTGACGTTTGAATGCGCCAATGGCTATCCCAACGGGGCACTTTTCTGGAACGCGATGGCAAGCGCCTTCGTCAATGGTCTGCTTGCTCGTCATACTTCAAAAGCCGACAGCGAGGTGCGCGGCAAGCTCGGCAAGGACGTGCTCGGCCGGCTCAGGGACTATGTCGTTGCCCATCTGGACGAGCCAATCGAGGTCGGCGCCCTGGCCAAAATAGCGGGGCGCAGCCCATTCCACTTCACCCGGGTGTTTACCCGATCGGTCGGCGCAACTCCGTACCGCTACGTCGTACATCTACGCCTACGGCGCGCTCTTGAACTTATGCGCGATGGCCGCTGCAGCTTGGCTGAAATCGCAGCCGCTACAGGCTTTGCCGACCAGAGCCACCTGTCCCGGTGGATTCGGCGCGTTCACGGCGCTTCGCCGACGCAGCTTGCCGCTGACTACAAGCAAAACAGCAGGAATCTTCACGACCCCCAACTCTCGGCCACCTAAGTTCCACTGAGGATAGTTCGGAACCGCGTCAACAGGGCTAAGAGAGCGGCGTCACGGCGGAAGCCCACGATATGGCCGTGCGCCGCATGGTTTCTCCGTGCATTTCATTCGCCAGAATGACATCGGCCCGAAGCCCGTTCCCGCTGTTTTAACTCACGATTGACTGAGCAGGAGAATCTCAAATGACAACAGGTAATCCAAGCTCTGCCTCCCTTTGGTCGGGCCGCGTCCTAACCGCGCTAGTGACGCTGTTCATGATTGCAGATGCTGCTGTCGACATATTTCATCCGCGCCTGGTTCAGGCCGAGATGGCGGCGACTGGATTCCCGGAAGACCAAGTGCATCTGGTCGGCGCAATTATCCTGGTCTGCGCTGCCCTCTACGCCATCCCACGATCGTCCGTTCTCGGCGCGATCCTCATGACCGGTTTCCTGGGTGGTGCAATTTGCACTCATTTTCGCGTCGGCGAGATCGCAACGCCGCCGCAGCTGGTGTCACTCCTCCTAGGCGGAAGTGCTTGGGGCGCCCTCTATCTTCGAGACCCGCGGGTCCGAACTTTGTTACCTCTTGTGCGAAAACCAAAGGCCAGAACCGCTTGATCGCCGACCAGGGCGCCATTCCCGATTTATGAGTACACGGCCTAAACGCCCATCACCGCGTGTTCGGTATAGGCGAGATCGCCCAGCCGCGGCCGCTGCGGGCCTTTGAAGTATTTCGGCATGTTGCCGCGTCGGTACCAGCCGAGCAGTCCGGGGATCGGCCCGTTGGCGTCGACGATGACCAGCGGCAAGCCGCGCCGCGCCAGCGTGCGTCCGATCGGTCCGGCGAAGCGCACGAAATCGTCGACGTCGTTGCAATAGATCAGTTGCGCGCACGGAATGACGCGCTTGACCACGCGCGGCCGGAACACGAATGGATGGGCGCGCTCGCCGGTGACGCACCACAGGCTGACGCAGCCATGTGCGGCATGTTGCAGCAGCATCTCCTGATCGCGGCGGTCGAAGCTCACCTTGGGCGAGCGATCCGCCTCGAACACCTCGACCTTCGGTCCGCCAAACCAGCCATTGAGCAGCGGCAAGGCCACGAAGATGCCGTCGGAATAGCGCGAGAAGCCCTGCGCTTCGATGATCGGGCGCGTGTGCGGCGCCGGCGAGACATTCAGATACGTGACGTCCTTGTGGCGGAGCGCCTGCGCCACCAGCATCGGCGCATAGGCGCGGAAGGCGGGATCGACATACCAGCTGGAAAGATTGCACCGCGTTGCAGCTTGGCCGCCGGCCGGGATCGTCGAGCAGATGAGCAGGATGGCGCCGACCACGACGCCGCCGCTCTCCAGCAGGTAACCATATTTCGGCAAACCGGGCGGCGGCTCGTGCCGGGTCAGTTGCGCAAACGCCTCCAGCCAGAAGCGGCGGTCATGGACCGGGAAGCCGCGGGCCAGCAGCGAGGCGACGGCGCCGATATCGGCCTTGTCGATTTGACGGCACCGCAAGCCCGGCGCAGGGGAAGCCATTCGCGTTGACCACGATGCGTTCGTGAACTTGATCGTAAGCGTTACGCGAATATACCGACGCCCAGTGAACAAAGCCTAAGGCGAACGCCATGTCGGTAAAATTAACTATAATCGAGCAGATGGAACAAATCGCGCGGGAGCACGGCAAAATCCTGGCGCCGCTCAAAGAGGATCTGGTGCTGGCCGATTGCGGTCTCAACTCGCTCGGCTTTGCCGTCCTGGTTGCGCGCCTCGAAGACAAGCTCGGCGTCGATCCGTTCACGGCCGCCGAGGACGCCTTCTTTCCGGTGACGCTCGGCGATTTCGTGAAAGTCTACGAACATGGCGGGCGCTGACGCGCCATCGCTGCGCGCGGCCGTCGCCAACGCTAGGGGCGCGACAAGGCGCGCGACAAGGCGCCTCGATTCTTTTACGACCGCGCCGCGTCGGTCTGCTTCACCGATCTTGATCGCGGCACAAGCTTGGGCGGCCGCCTGCCGCAACTCGCCGGACACTCAGTGCTGCTCGCGACCGCAAAGCCAGCTCACCAGCGCGCTGGCGCTGATCGAGCTTGACGGCGTCGCCCGCCGCATCGTGATCCTGCCGCCCGACGCCGCGGCCGAGCATCTGTCAGCCGTGATCGCCCTCGCCGGCATCGACGCCGTCGTGATCGATGACGGCACGCCGCCGCACGCCGCGCTCGCGCTTCCGCTGCGCGTGACTTGCGCGCCGGCGATTGCGCCGATGCGCGAAGGCGCGCCGGCGCGCGCTGCACACCGAATGGGTGCTGATGACCTCGGGCACGACCGGCGTGCCGAAGATGGTCGTGCACGATCTCGAACGGCTCACCGCCGCCATGCGCGCCCCGAGCCCGGCCGACGGCGCCGACGTTTGGGGCACGTTCTACGACATCCGCCGCTACGGCGGCTTGCAGATCTATCTCCGCGCGGTGTGCGGCGGCGCGTCGCTGGTTCTCTCCAGCGCCGGCGAGCCGGTCGCCGATCATCTCGCGCGTCTCGCCGAACACGGCGTCACGCATCTCTCGGGCACGCCGTCGCAATGGCGCAGCGCGCTGATGACAGCCGACGATCCGCGCCATCGCGCCGCGTTATGTGCGGCTCTCCGGCGAGATCGCCGATCAGGCGATCCTCGACAGCCTGCGCGCCGCGTTTCCGCAAGCCGCGATCGGACACGCTTATGCGTCGACCGAGGCCGGCGTCGCCTTCGACGTCAATGACGGTCTGGCCGGCTTTCCCTGCCGACTATACCGGCGCCGCGCGCAACGGCGTCGCCATGAAGATCGTCGATGGCTCGTTGCGCATCCGTTCGCGCTGGCCGGCGTCCGGCTATGTCGATGGCGGGCAGCCGCTCGCCGACGCCGCCGGGTTCGTGGATACCGGCGACATCGTCGAGCGCCACGGCGACCGCTTTTATTTCGCCGGTCGCAAGGGCGGCATCATCAATATCGGCGGCTTGAAGGTGCACCCGGAAGAGATCGAGGCGGTGATCAACCGGCACCCGTCGGTGCGCATGTCGCTGGTGCACGGCAAGCGAAACCCGATCACCGGCTCGATCGTGGTCGCCGACGTCGTGCTCAAGGCGGAAGCGCAGGGCGGCACCAACCGGGCCGCGCAGATCGAGCTGCAAGACGATATCCTCAAGCTTTGCCGCGACGTGTTGCCGCGCGCACAAGGTGCCGGCGGCAATCAGCTTCGTGCCGGCGCTCAAGGTCGGGGCGACCGGCAAGCTGCTGCGCCGGCAAGGTTGAGCTCAATGGCGGCGACCAAAGGCAAAAAGGCGCGCAGCGTGCTGGTGACCGGCGGCAGCCGCGGCCTCGGGCCTTGCCATCGCGCAAAAGCTCGCGGCCGCCGGCTATCGCACCATCGCCGTGGCGCGGACCAAGAGCAAAGAGATCACCGCGGCGATCGAGCAAGCCGAGCGCGGCGGCAAGGGCGCGCTGCATTTCGTGCCGTTCGATCTCGGCGAGATCGATGAGATTCCCGGCGCTGGTCCGCAACCTGCGCAAGGAATTCGGCTCGCTCTACGGCCTCGTCAACAACGCCGCGCTCGGCCTCTCCGGCACGCTGGCGATGATGCACAACGCCAGGATCGAGGAGATGGTGCGATTGAACACGCTGTCGCCGATCGTGCTCACCAAATACGTGGTGCGCGCGATGATGGCCGACGGCGCCGGCCGCATCGTCAATGTCGCCTCGATCATCGCCTTCACCGGCGGCAACGGCGTTGCCGGCTACGCCGCGACCAAGGCGTCGATGCTCGGCTTCACCCGCTCGTTGGCCCGCGAGGTCGGGCCGCTCGGCATCACCGTCAATGCCGTGGCGCCCGGCGTTCTGGACACCGAGATGACGCATGTGCTGACCGACGAGCAGCGGGCGCAGATCGCGCGGCGGAGCGCGCTCAACCGGCTCGCCGAAGTCGACGACGTGGCCGACGCGGTCGAGTTCCTGCTCAGCGACAAGGCGCGCAACATCACCGGCACGGTCTTGACGGTCGACGCCGGCGCCACAGCGTAACCGTCATTGCGAGCGAAGCGAAGCAATCCAGAAGCTCGCAGAAGAGCTGGATCGCTTCGTCGCTATCGCTCCTCGCAATGACGATGCTCTTCGTCGCTCACCGAAATCGCATTATCGCAGCACCATGGCGCGAATAATACGTCCGCCGGCGTCGCGGTAGATATCGACCTTGATCAGCACAATGCCATTGACAATACGCGCGACCACGCCCGGATCGGCGTGGCCGCGCTCAAGCATTTGCTCAAGCGCCGCCCGGTTGCCCTCGTCGCCAAAGAACGGGTCGTCCTGGTCCTCCGGGTCTCTGATGCCGAAGCGATGAAAATTGGCCCGATCCTGCCGGATGATGGCGGCAGCCGAGGTGAGTCGCTGGCCATTTGAATTGAAGTGATCCCGCTCACTCAACAGCGCGACGTAACTTCCGATCAGTTGCTGCGCTTGCGCCAATGTCGGCAGGCATGTCGATGGCGACAATACCACGGCCATAATGAGTTTTTTGAGCATGATGGATAGCCCCTCTGGGTTGGTGCTGGAATTTTCAACGGGCGCGCGCTGGTCGGGCAAGAGCTCCGGGCGATACTCGAAGTGCATTGTATCAAAGTGATACCAGGTGCCGCCCCAGATAAAGCCGTGCCGTTCGAACACGCTGCACGATCTCGACCGGTATCCGGTTTTTCCAGATCGGCGCACGCTGGTCCGCTGACCAGCGCCAGTAGTCGGAGTATTTGACGTTCAGGTCGATCGCGGCGCCGTAGGCGTGCATCGAGCCGAACGCTCGAGCCGGCCACATCGCGACAATTGTAGGTGCCGGCAGTCGGCGCAAGAAACTTCATAAAATCGGACGGCAGCGCGTCGAGCTCCTGCGACACCGCGGTCAGCGCTTTGTCGACGCCGTTTGCCGCCGTCACCGATATCCGTCCGCCGCTGTGCGCCGGCAGCCAGTCGACGGTCCTGAGCTTCGGGCTTACCGCGTTCTTTTTGCAGTCCCCGTACATGGCGATGAACAGCGGCTCAAATCGCACCCTGCCCGGGTCGAAGTCTTTGGGCGGCGGCTTCGGCACGCTGCCGGCCGGGGTAGGGCGACATAGAACATGTCGTCAATGTCGGGGTGCTCGAGAAGCTCCTCGAATGATTTGTCGGCTCGATGGTCGGAGATCAGCAAATCTGGTGCCGTTTCTTAGAACCACATAGTCATCGTCATGACCTGCGATCCAATCCGGATAGGCGGCGACGAGCTTGTCCAGATGAACCGCGATATTGGGCGGTGATGCTCCGTACCGGTCGTCGGCGTTGCCGGGCGCGATGGACATCAACAGAACAAATCCGCCGACGATGCTCGCATAGTGCCGCAGTTTGGTCCGGCCTTTTGCCGCCACTCTTTGCCTCGTCAAAACTTGGAGCCGCAAAGGCGCATTGCCTCATTTATCAGGCGCTCGCTCCCGATACAACTGATCAGTGACGGACGAAGCGGCAATCGCCGCTGGCGAGGCGTACAAAGTAGGCTATCGTTGCTTGGACCTGCGGGGGAAACGCAACATGCCGCCTGGGCCGGCGTTCAACGTCTCCGAACTCATTGACACGCGCCCGGTCGGCGCGTTTCAAGTTCGCATCATCATCCTGTGCACGCTGGTTGCCTTGCTCGACGGCATGGATCTGCAGTCGATCGGGCTTGCTGCGCCGGGGATCGCGGCCGACCTGCACATTGCGCCATCTGTCGCTCGGCCCGGTGTTCAGCGCCGCCTTGGCCGGGCTTGCGCTCGGCGCCTTCGGTCTCGGCCTGTTGGCGGATCGGATCGGGCGCAAAGCGGTGCTGATCGGCGCCACCGCCTGGTTCGGCATTTTCACCGTCGCGACGGCGTTGGCGCCGAGCTTTGACGTGCTTCTGGTTTTGCGGTTTCTCGCCGGCCTCGGCCTTGGCGGCGCCATGCCGAGCTTTATCAGCCTGACCTCGGAATATTCTCCGCGGCGGCTCCGCGCCGTCATCGTCGCTCTGCTGTGGGCGGGCTTTCCGCTCGGCGGCTTTGTCGGCGGCCTCCTGGCGTCTTGGATCATTCCGGCATTCGGCTGGCAGTCGGTGTTCTGGGTCGGCGGCGTGCTGCCGCTTCTGGTCTGCGTCGGCCTGGTCTTCGCTTTGCCGGAATCCATCGGCTTTCTGGTCGCCCGCGGCGCGCCGGCGCGAACAGATAGCATCGCTGCTGCAGAAAGCTTTTCCGGCCACGCCTGTGCCGGCGGATGCGACGTTCGTCTTGAACGAAGAGCCCGGACGCGGCGTTCCGGTCGCGCAGCTCTTCGCCATGGGGCGCGCCGCCGGCACGATCCTGCTGTGGATCAGCTTTTTCATCGCCTTCATGATGCTGGTGACCAATTCGGCCTGGGCGCCGACTTTGCTCAAGCGCGAAGGCGTCGGCATCCGCGAAGCGGCGCTGGCGATGGCGCTGTACAATCTCGGCAGCGTCGTCGCGACGACGTTTGTCGGCTGGCTGATCGTCCGCGCCGGCGCTTCTCTTATTCTGCCGATCGCGATGGTCTGCAGCGCGCTATCGATCGCGCTCACCGGCTATGCTGCGCCGGACGCCGGCAAGGTCATCCTGCTTGAAGGATTGTTCGGCTTGTTTCTTGGCGGCGGCAGCTCCGGTCTGATCGCACTCGCCGCGATCTACTATCCGACCGCCATCCGCTCGACCGGCGTCGGCTGGGCCATGGGCATGGGCCGCGTCGGCTCGTTCACCGGGCCGCTGGTCGTCGGCTCGCTGGTCGCCCTTGGCTTGTCGACCGCCAATATTTTTGTTGCGATCGGCGTGCCGGCGTTGCTTGCCGCAGTCACCACCGCCATTGTCGGCCGCGTCAAGGCGGCGTGAGCCGCGCGCAACCGGAAGGACAGGCGCCCCTTGGCTCTCACGATCCTGGTCATGCTCGCCGGCCTGATGGGTGCCGGTGGCGTCATCCTCGCTGCCGCCGGCGCGCACGCGGCGCCGCATGCCGGCCTCGACGGCGCCGCGTATCTGCTCTTGTTCCACGCCGCTGCCGTGCTCGGCGGCGGAGCGCTCACGCATCAAGGCCTGCTGTGGCGGCCGTTGGCATTGGCGGTGCTGATCGGCTGGATCGCCGGCGCCGCTCTATTCTCCGGCGATGTGGCGTTGCGTGCGTTCGCCGGTCATCGCTTGTTTCCTATTGCCGCGCCGGCAGGCGGTGTCATCTTGATCGCCGCGTGGCTGGCGCTCGCCGCCGCCGCCGTTGCCGCCTCGCTGCAGCGGGCCTGAGGCTCGATTGGGATCACGCCACGTTGTGCTGGCGGAGCGGAATAACCCGCGCCGGAGTCTGGCCCATGCGCCCCACAAGCTCGGCATACTGCTCGATCGGCGCCGGGCGGCCGATCAGATAGCCTTGAACCTGATCGCATTTCTCCGCGGCGAGAAATTCCAGTTGCTCTTTGGTTTCGACGCCTTCCGCCACCACCGGAATGTCGAGACCGCGGGCCAGCCCGATGACGGCGCGCACGATGGTCGCCGACTGGGCGTCATGGTTGAGATTGGAGATGAAGCGCTGGTCGATCTTGATCTTGTCGAATGGGAACGCCTGCAGGTAGGACAAGGACGAATAGCCGGTGCCGAAATCGTCCATGGCGATGCGCACGCCGAGCGCTTTGAGCCGCCGCAGCACCGACACCGTGCGGGAAAAATCGTCGATCAGGACGCCTTCGGTGACTTCGAGCTCGAGGCGAGAGGGCGTCAGTCCGGTCTCCAAGAGGATCGAATGGACCAGGATGGGAAGATCGCCGTGGCGAAACTGCACCGGCGACAGATTGACGCCGACCCGGATCGGTTCCCGCCATGAAGCCGCCTCGCGGCAAGCTTGGCGGAGGACCCACTCGCCGATCGGGATGATCAGGCCGCTTTCTTCGGCCAGCGGGATAAAGGTGCTCGGCAGGATCTGGGCCGCGGACCGGATGCTGCCAGCGCACCAGCGCTTCAAAAGCGACAACGTCGCCTTTGACCCGCGCTTGCGGCTGGAAATAGAGCCGGAGCTCGTCGCGCTCGAGCGCCGCCCGAAGATCGAGCTGCAAGGCGCGGCGTTCGCGCAACCGCTGATCCATGTCCGCCTCGAAGAAGCGGAACGTCCCGCGTCCTTCCGCCTTGGCCCGATAGAGCGCGGCGTCGGCATTGGCCATCAGCGTATCGGCATCCGAGCCGTCGCCGGGGAACATGGTAATGCCGATGCTCAGCCCAACGCGCAGCTGTTGGCCATTGATCGTCAATTCATCGGCGAACGAAGCCAACAGCGTTTCCGCAAGCGCAGCCGCTTTGCCCGGTTGGTTTGCCGCATTGGCGATCACGGCAAATTCGTCGCCGCCGAGCCGCGCCAGGAAGGCGTCGCCGACGGCGTCCTGCATCCGCCGCGCGATGTCCTGCAGCAGACGCGTCGCCGGTGGCATGGCCGAAAACGTCGTTGATCTCCTTGAACCGATCGAGGTCGATGCAAAGCACCGCGAAGGCATCGGTGCTTTCGCTCGCTTTGGCCAGTTGTTCTTGCAGCCTGGCGTCGAACGACGCGCGGTTCGGCAGTTCGGTGAGGGCGTCGTGATGCTTGAGGTATTCAATGCGGTTTTCCGCCCGGCGCCGGTCGGTGATGTCTTCGTGGATCGAAACCCACGAGCCGCCGGGCAGCGGACGCGCCGTCACCGCGATGGTGCGGCCGTCGGCCCGATCCACGACGTTGCTCATGGTCTGGCCCGAGGTGATCTTGCCCACGATTTCCAGCCGATAGTCGTCCGGATCGCGGGTCAGCAGTCCGGCGGCTTGGCGGTGATGCATGAGCTCGCGCAAGGTGGTGCCCGGCTTCACCTGATCGCGCGAGAGCCCGTACAGTTCGATGTAGCGGTCGTTGCAAACGAGCAGGCGTTCGGCGGCGTCGAACATCACGATGCCGTGCGACATGTTGTTGACGGCGTTGACCAGTTGCAGGTCGCGCTCGCGAATGCGCTGGTCGGCGAGCGCCCCGGCAAGACTGAGTCCAAGGATCAAGACCGCGGCGCCGGCGACGGCGAGCGCCAGCGATGCCGGGTCGAGCGAGAACGGCGCAATGGATCGTGTCGGGTCGGCGATGACTTCGATCGCGCCCATGGCGGTGAAATGATGCGACACGATCGCCAGCGTCAGCAGCAACCCGGCGAAGAGCCCGCGAAATCTGATGTTGTAGCAGGTCGCGACCGCCATCGCCGCGCTACCAAGAACCGCGCCGAACAGGATCGACGCGATCACGAGACCGGGATCCCACGTGACCCGCCCGGGAAATTCGAGCGCCCACATGCCGGTATAATGCATGCTGGCGACGCCGCCGCCGATGATGGCGCCGGCCAGCGCCGAACGGCGCAGCCTCGGCTTGCCGATGGCGACGCTGAACCCGGCACCGGTGATCACGCCGGCAAGCACCAGCGACAGCACAATCAGCGCGATGTCGTAGGCGACCGGCACGCCCGGCTCGTAGGCCAGCATGGCGATGAAGTGGGTCGCCCAGATCCCGCAGCCGGTGGCGGCGCCGGCGAGCGCCAGCCAGGCAAGGCGGGTGCGGCCTTTGGTGTCGCTGGCCCGCCCGAACAGATTGATGCCGACGAAGCTGGCGAGGAAGCAAACAAACACCGCCAGCGCGACGAGGCGCAGGTCATGTTGTCCCGACAAACAGTTGATAACTCGAAACATAAGTCAGCTCGCGGCCGAACCCCCAACCTGCGGCAATAGGGTTGTCCGCCCGTTAAGGAACGCCGCGGCCTCGGCGCGTCCTTAATAGATGGGCAACAAAGTGTCTCGGCATTGACGAAAACTGCTAAAGCCGCTTCTCGCCGGCGGCGATGCGCGCATAAAGCGCGGCGTCGAGCGGCACGAAGGCATTGCTTGCTGCATCGTCGAAGTAGATCGGATCGCTGGTCGCGGCCGGATCAAAACCGTCGCGCTGAAGCGTCGCTCTTGGTGTGCTTGAAGGTCGAGGTAATCGCGATCCGGTCGGCGACGCGCAGGAATTTCGGCCGCGCGTAAGGCGGCAGCCGGCGCGCCAGATGGGCGCGGAATGCGGCGAGGTCCAATTCGCCGTCGGTCACGATCGCGGCCATGCCGGCGGCGCCTTCGGCGCCCGGCACGCGCACGCCGTAGACGTTGGCTTCGCGGATGCCGGTAAAAGCCATGATCGCCGCGGCGACTTCCGAGGTCGCGACATTCTCGCCCTTCCAGCGGAAGGTATCGCCGATCCGGTCGACGAAATAGAAAAAGCCGCCGGCGTCCATGCGCATCAGGTCGCCGGTGCGGAACCAGCAATCGCCGCGGGCGAAAACATCGCGCAGGACTTTTTGCTCGGAATCGCGCTGCGGTCGGTATAGCCTTCGAAGCTGTCGCCGGACTGCGAGGCGTCCGTCGGAATCCTGCCGATCGCTTCGCCCGGCTCGCCAGCCGCGCAGCGGATGCAAAAGCCTTGGGCGTCGCGCGCCGGCCGCCCGGCAGCATCGTCGAACTTCACCAGCGCCAGCGGGAAGCGCGACGCCAGGAACGGCGGAATGCGGCCGATAGCGCCGACCTTGCCTTCGACGTTATAGAGCGACACGTTGCCCTCGGTCGCCGCATAGAATTCCAGGATGCGCGGAATGGCGAACCTGTTCTGGAATTTCTTCCAGACGTCGGCTTGGAGCCCGTTGCCGCAGCACAGCCGCAGGCGATGGGAACGTTCGCGCGGGCTCTCCGGCGCGTTGATCAGATAGCGGCACAGCTCGCCGATATACTGGAACAGCGTGCAGTCGCCGCCGACAATATCGTCCCAGAAATGCTGAGCGGAAAATTTGTCGCGCATCAGCACCGAGCCGCCGCGGACCAGAACGGAGCCCGTGGCGACCACGCCGCCGACGCTGTGAAACATCGGCAGGCAATTGTACATGCGGTCGGCGGGCGTCGTGTTGGCGAGCCCGGCGAACCAGAAGCTCCATTGCAATAGCCGCCGGTGACTGACATTGGCCGCCTTCGGCAGCCCGGTCGTGCCGGACGTGTAGATCAACAGCGCGCGGTCGGCGATCGTCACGGCGCGGCGCTCCGCCGGCGTCAGCGGCCCCGCTGAAAATCGCTCCACGGCGCGGTCGATGCGCTCGTATTCACCGGCGTCGTCGGCGCCATGCGTCCAAATTTTCGGCCCAGTCATGAGCTGCGACGCCGCGCCCGGAAATTCTGCGGCATAGTCTGCGGCCATGATGACGTGCTTCGGCGCCACGATGTCGATGCAATGGGCGAGGGAGTGGCCGCGAAGCTGGGTGTTGATCAGCGATACAACGACGCCGACGCTGGTCAGGCCAAGCCAGACGGCCATATATTCCGGCCGGTTCGGCATCATCAGGCAGACGGTGTCGCCCTTGCCGAGGTCTTGCTCGAGCGCCCAGCGGGCATAGCGATTGGCGCGCGCCGCGAGCGCAGCGTAGCTCAGGCTTTCGCCGCCGCCGAGAAGCGCCGGCGCGTCGCCTTGCGTCTGCGCCAAATCGTCGATGACATGGCCGAGCAACCGTTGCGGATGGGCGGCAATCGGCGCGGTGGCTTCGAGCGCGCGCACCCAGTCGCGGAGCGCAGTGTCCTTGCCCGCACCGGCCGGCCCCGCCCGTTCCGCCTCGATCACCGCCATGCAGCGATGGTCGCGCAACAACGTAAATCTTTCAGGTCGAAGCTTCCTAAAATTTTAGTCATTTTTCGTCGCAACCTTCACTCCGGCAAAAAACCGCCATGCGGCTTTGGCCGCACCATTAAGGTTATTTTCTTCTAATGTTTTGCGCGCGCGTTATCTGCTTCATTTCGCCACGGAAAAGCAACCACATGGGGCTATTAGGATCATCCAAAATAACGAGGCGGCGTGACGGGAAAAATGAAAAGCGACACGGTGGCCGTTCACGGCGGTTACGACACCGAGCCGACGACGCGAGCCGTCGCGGTTCCGATCTATCAGACCGTGGCCTATGAGTTCGAGAGCGCCGACCACGGCGCCGCCTTGTTCAATCTCGAAGTCGAAGGTCATCGCTATAGCCGCATCAGCAATCCGACCACTGCCGTGCTCGAGCGCCGGATCGCCGAGCTTGAGGGCGGCGTCGAGGCACTGTGCGTGAGCTCCGGACAGGCGGCGCTCAACTACGCCATCCTCAACCTCGCCGATATCGGCACCAACATCGTTTCCGTGCCGCAGCTCTACGGCACCACCCATACGCTGTTCGCCCACGTCCTGCCGAGCCAGGGCATCGAGGTCCGTTTCGCCGTCTCCGACCATGCCGAAGCGATCGAGCAGTTGATCGACGAAAAAACCCGCGGCATTTTCTGCGAAAGCATCGGCAATCCGGCCGGCAATATCTGCGACATCGAAAGGCTGGCGGCAGTCGGCAAACGCCACGGCATTCCGCTGGTCGTCGACAACACCGTGGCGACGCCGATCCTGCTGCGGCCGATCGAATACGGCGCCGACATCGTCATCCATTCGCTGACCAAGTTTCTCGGTGGCCACGGCACCACGCTCGGCGGCGCCATCGTCGATTCCGGCCGCTTCCCCTGGATGGCGCATGCGCGCCGCTTCCCGAAATTCAACCAGCCCGATCCGTCCTATCACGGCCTGATCTATACCGAGCATTTCGGCAAGGCCGCTTATATCGCGCGCTGTCGCAGCGTCTATCAGCGCGCCACCGGCGCGGTGCTGTCGCCGCTCGCGGCCTTCCTTCTGCTGCAAGGCATCGAGACCGTGGCGTTGCGCGTCGAGCGCCATGTCGACAATGCGCGCCGCGTCGCCGAATTCCTGCGCGCCGACGCGCGCGTCGGCTGGGTCAATTATGCCGGCTTTGCCGACAATCCCTATCACGCGCTGGCGCAGAAATATTTCGACGGTCGCGCCTGCTCGCTGCTGACGTTTGGCATCGCCGGCGGCCTCGAAGCCGGCAAGGCGTTCTACGACGCGCTCAAACTGTTCAAGCGGCTGGTCAATATGGGCGACGCCAAATCGCTCGCCTGCCATCCGGCCTCGACGACGCATCGGCAGATGTCGGCGCAGGAGCAGGAGAAGGCCGGCGTACGCCCGGAGATGATCCGGCTCTCCGTCGGCATCGAGCATATCGACGACATCATCGCCGATCTCGATCAGGCGCTTCACGCCGCGCAATCGCGGCGCTTGATCGCCGCCGAATAGGCCGGGACGCGAGGCCGATGCCGATTCTGCTCGATACGGCGCGATCGCCTTCGACCGTCGATTTGCGCGGCCGCAATTGCCTGACCATCGGCCTCGTCAACAATATGCCCGATGCGGCGTGCGAAGCGACTGAGCGGCAATTTCTCGATCTTCTGCGCGCCGCCGCCGGCAACGCGATCGTCCAAGTGAAGCTGTTCTCGATTGCCGACGTGCCGCGCGCTGAGGAAGCGCGCCGTGAACTCGAAGCACGCTATCGCGAGATCGCCGCGCTGTGGGATATGCCGCTCGATGGGTTGATCGTCACCGGCACCGAGCCGAAGGCGGCAAGCCTGCAAGACGAGCCATACTGGGCGGCCCTGACCAAGCTCATCGATTGGGCGCGCGGACAACACCGCCTCGACCATCTGGTCGTGCCTTGCCGCGCATGCGGCCGTGCTGCATGCGGACGGTATCGCCCGCAAGCCGCTCGACGAGAAATTGTCCGGCGTGTTCGATTGCGAGGCGGTCGCCGAGGATCCGTTGTTCGCGGACCTGGGGTCGCGGCTGCGGGTGCCGCATTCGCGCCTCAACGATCTGCCGGAGCCGGCGCTGCGCGACTGCGGCTACCGCGTGCTCAGCCGCTCGGCCAAGGCCGGCGTCGATGCGTTCGTCAAAGACAACGACGATGCCTCGCTGTTCGTGTTCTTTCAGGGGCATCCGGAATACGACGCCGATTCATTGCTGCGCGAATACCGCCGCGACGTCGGCCGTTACCTGCGCGGCGAGCGCGGCGCTTATCCGGAGGTGCCGCAAGGCTATTTCAACAGCGCCGCGACATTTCTGGCCGACGACTTCCGCACGCGCGCCATCGGCGAGCGGCGCGGCGAACTCGTTGGCGATTTTCCGATGGAGCCACTCGCCCGCGGCGTCGAAAACACCTGGCGCGCCGCCGCCGTCGGCCTTTACCGGAACTGGATCAAATATCTGAAGGTTCGCAAACCGGATCGTAAACCTTTGGCGCTAATGGAGGGCATTCGCCGCGTGTCGGCTTGATGGATTACAAATCGTAAATTCCGAGGAGCGTGCCATGTCTGTGCCCGTCATCTTCGCCGCTCCGGCCGACATCGAGCTTGCTCCCAATCCCATCAATCCCGACTGGATCGTCGAGGGCAGGCCGCAGGCGCACGCCAAGCGCGTGGCGGAAAGCGCCGACCGCACATCGTCGGTGACCGTCTGGTCATGCACGCCGGGCCGGTTCGAATGGCACTACGCTGTCGATGAGACCGTGCACATCATTTCCGGCGAGGTTTTCGTCACCGACGAGAACGGCAAGATTCACCGGCTCGGGCCCGGCGACATTGCGTTCTTTCCCGCCGGCAGCCACAGCGTCTGGCAGGTGACCCAAGAGGTGCGCAAGGTGGCGGTCTGCCGCCAGAGCATGCCGTGGCCTTTCGGCTTTGCGCTGCGCGCTTGGAATAAGATGGCCCGTCACGTGACCGGCTTCCCGACCGGATGCGCGCTTGGCGACGGCCCGGCGACTGTCCCGCAATCCGCGCCGGATGGCCCGAGCTTGGGCGGCGACTTGGCCGATCGTTTCCGCTCGTCCCCTCGAAGGCGGGGATCCAGCGTTTATGCATCTGGATTCCCGCTTTCGCGGGAATGAGCGGATGCTAGCCGCCATCATTGACAATCCGGCTGTCGCGTCCGTAAAGCTAACCGCCAAAAGGCGGGAAATGTTACGCGGGAATTGTTATGAAAGTCCGTAATTCATTGAAATCACTGCGCGGCCGGCACCGCGACAATCGCATCGTGCGCCGCAAGGGCCGCGTTTACGTCATCAATAAGACGCAGCGCCGCTTCAAAGCCCGGCAAGGCTAGCCTCGTGTCGTAGCCCGGGTTGAGCGGAGCGAAACCCGGGTCGGCCTCGCGGCCGTCAGATCGTTCCCGGATTTCGCTGCGCTCAACCCAGGCTACACAGCTGGAAATGCTCGCTGCCGAATATTCACGCGCCTGTGAGTGTATTTCGGCCTTGCCGTGCCATGGGCGGTGATTAAACTCATACCATGGCCTCGCGATTCCTCTTAGCGGTTACATTCGGCGCGCTCCTTGGTGCGCCAAATCTTTGCGCGCCGGCGCTCGCCGCCGAGCCGGCGCTGCCGCAAAATCCGCCGAGCGTTGCGCCCAAACCCGATTGGGTGACGCCGCCGAGCGAGACGCCCCGGGCCGGGCGCGGCGAGCGAGGCTATAGTCTCGATACGCTGTTCCAGGCGCTCAAAATCGCACCGGATGCCGAGAGCGCCAAGGCGATCGAGGAGCGCATCTGGGCGCTGTGGATGGTGTCCGGCAGCGACACCTGCAATCTCCTGATGGGGCGCGTGAAGGCCGCAGCCGACGACAAGGACTACGACCTCGCCATCAAGCTTCTGGACGCGGTCATCGAGCTCAAGCCCAATTACACCGAAGCCTGGAACCGGCGCGCCACGCTCCATTTTCTGCAAAAGGATTATGGTGGCGCGCTCGCCGATATTCGCGAAGTGCTGGCGCGCGAGCCGCGCCATTTCGCCGCGCTGTCTGGGCTTGGCCTCATCCTCCAGGAATTCGGCGACGACAGGCGCGCGCTCGAAGCCTATCGCCGGGCGCTGGCGATCAATCCCCACCTCGAGCATATCGACGAAGTCGTCAAGACGCTGCGCGAGAAGGTCGAGGGCCGCGACATCTAGTATGAAGTCCGCAACCGACTGAGCCAGGCCGTGCAAAAGACCGACCCGGCGAAATTGCCAACGTTGAATGCCATCAGGGCGCGCGACGGACAGCAATGAAACCCCTTCCTTACAATCCCGATCTGCTGCGCCTCGCGCCGCACGTGATCTGGTTCGAGCCGCCGGAACAGGCCTTGGCGAACCCGATTCGCTTTTTGGCCTATCTGATGGCGTACGGGACCCTGGAGGATATCCAGGTGGTACGACGCTACCTCGATCTGAACGATTTTCGGGAGGCCTTGGAGCACGCCCCGCCGGGCATCATCGATAAACGCTCCTGGGCCTATTGGAATATCGTGACGGGGCGTTACCCTGTTCCACCCATGCCGCGGCGGTTTGTTCCGGGCTAGAACGATTGCACCCGCTCTTGTAGTTCGCAGCCATGCTGATTGGCCGCCAGCAATGCCATCACCCACCTAACTCGTCAAAATGCTGGCGCGCGAGCCGCGCCATTTCGCCGCGCTGTCTGGGCTTGGCCTCATCCTCCAGGAATTCGGCGACGACAGGCGCGCGCTCGAAGCCTATCGCCGGGCGCTGGCGATCAATCCCCACCTCGAGCATATCGACGAAGTCGTCAAGACGCTGCGCGAGAAGGTCGAGGGCCGCGATATCTGATCGCCGGCCGTCGTTGCCGGGCACAGCCGTTCGAAGAACGGCGTCGCTTCGCTCGCCTCTTGACCCGGCAATACATCTTTGATTTCGCATTGAGCTGGATCACCGGGTCGCGGCGGATTCGCGCCGGCCCGGTGATGACGCTTGAGGAGCCGCCATGACCGACATCGCCGCCGACACAGTCACGATCCGCGAACTCGTTGAAAACTGGGCGGTGTGGCGCGACGCGCGGCTGTGGGACCGCTTCCGCACCGTCTGGCATGCGGAGGGGCGCATGATGGCGACCTGGTTTCAGGGCGGCTTCGAGGAATTCATCAAGGTCAATGACGAGGGCTGGGCGCGCGGCGTGCGCATCCTGCACTTCCTCGGCGGCTCGTCGATCGACGTCGCTGGCCATCGCGGCATTGCGCAGACCAAGATGACGATCTCGCAGCGCGCGCCGGTCGAGGGCGTGATCTGTGACGTGGTCTGCACCGGCCGCTTTTACGATTTTTTCGAGAAGCGCGACGGCCGCTGGGGGCTTCTGCTGCGCCAGCCGATCTACGAGAAAGACCGGCTCGATCCGGTCGATCCGTCGGCCAAGCTTTCACTCGACGCCGATTTGCTCAAGCGCTTTCCGGAAGGCTATCGCCACCTCGCTTATCTGCAGAGCAAGATCGGCTATAAGGTCAAGCCGGACATGCCGGGCATCGATGGCCGCGAGCTTGACGCGCTCTATGCTCGCGGCGCCCGCTGGCTCGAAGGCGGCGCGCTCTGAACCGCGAGCATCATCGCGCCGGGATAATACCGTCACGGTTTTCACGTAATCCTCGCCCACGATCGAGCCAATGACCACTCTTGTCATTATCGTCGCGGTGCTGGGCGGCGGGGCTGTCATCACGCTCATCGGCACGCGGCTGATCGACCAGGTGTACCGGCCGCGCGGCCGCTTCATCGACGTCGGCGGCTTCCCGCAGCACGTGATCGAAATCGGCGCGAACGTCGCGCCGGGCTCGCCGCCGGTCGTGGTTCTGCACGGCGCCGGCTCCAACCTCGAGGACATGCACGTCGCGCTCGCCAAACCGCTCGCGGCGCGCCACCGCGTCATCTTTGTCGATCGGCCGGGCCAGGGCTTCAGCAGCCGCAAAGCCGGGCAGGGCAGCTCGCCGTCAGATCAGGCCGCGGTGTTGCGCAAGGTGCTCGATGCGCTCGGCGTCGAGCGCGCCATCGTTCTCGGTCATTCCTGGGGCGGCACGCTGGCGCTGACGTTCGCGCTTGACTTTCCCGAGCGCGTCGCCGGCCTCGTGCTGGTGGCGCCGCCGACCCATCCGGGGCTCTGGCGCCTGAGTTGGCTCAACAAAATGCTCGCCGGGCCGGTCGGCTGGTTGTTCGCGTGTACGCTGGCATTTCCGGTTGGCGTGCCTTTGATCTGGCCAGGAACGCGCGCGGCGTTTCTGCCGCAGATCATGCCCGAGCGCTATGTCAGAAACAGCGCCGCGATGCTGGTGATGCGGCCACCGACGCTGATGGCCAACTGGGCCGACGTCGGCTGTCTTGAAGCTTTTCTCGAGCGGCAAGCCGAGCGCTACCGCTCGCTGACGGCGCCCACTATCTTCTTGGTCGGCGATCGCGATCCGCTGGTGCCGCCGGCGCGCCACGGCGACAAGCTCGTCGCCGCCTCACCGCGAGTCAAACTCGTCGTGCTGCCGGGCTTCGGCCATATGCTGCATCACGCCGCCGCCGATCGCGTCGTCGCGGCGGTCGAGGAATTGGCCGGGACGCGTTGACGAAGGTCGGCGCACACTGAGCACTAGGCGGAACTGCAAAGTAGGACTGGGCGGAAAAGCGATCAAAATTTCGCTTCCAGTTCTTAGCTCTGCCGCTTTTCGGATTTTAGATATTTTGGCACACGATCACGCGTGTCGCTGGTAATCTGACAGAATGCGGCCGGTGTGATCGCGGTCACTTCGTGCGCGTGGATCGCAGCGCTATGTTTAGTTCCACAATCGACAGCTGGGAAAGAGCCTCGTGCGCCACGTCTTCGCTTTGGATCCGTCCACAACGCTGGCAGCGCCTCACGCTGTCAAAGGCTGGCGCGCGTCTGCGGCCATTGTGCTGCTTTCGGCGAGCCTGTTGTGGATGACCGTGATCATGGCGCCAGCTTGGGCGCAAACGCTGAAGCAGTGGAAGTGCACCGGTCGGCCCGATATTGCCTGGGACGAACAGATCACTGGATGCACCAGCGCGATCAAGTCCGGAAGAATTGCCGGAAAGGATCTGGCCGTCGCCTTCCTGAGCCGCGGCATCGCCTATCGGGCGGGCGGCGACCTTGAGCGCGCCATCAAAGACTATGATCAGGCGATTAAACTCAATCCGGGCGATGCCGATGCCTTCTTTTATCGGGGCGTGGCCAATGGGACCCGCGGCAACCTCGACGGCGCCATCGCGGATTTCGACCGGGCGATCAAGCTGGAGCCCGACCATGTCGGCGCGCTTTACAGCCGCGGCCTCACTTACAGCAACAAAGCCCAGTGGGAGCGCGCGATCCAAGACTACGATCAGGCGATCAAGCTCAGTCCGAACAACGTCATGGCCATCACCAATCGCGGCAACGCTTATCTCGCTATCAAACGATACGACCGCGCCATCGCCGACTACGACCAGGCGATCGAGCTCAATCCGAATGAAGCCATCCCGTTCAACAATCGCGGCAGCGCCTACTACCAAGACGGCCAGGTTGATCGCGCCATGGCGGATTTCAACCTCGCCATCAAGCTTGATCCGAACTATCCCGATGCTCTCAACAATCGCGGCCTCGCATACCTCGGCAAGGGTGAATACGATCGAGCCATTGCGGACTTCGACCAGGTTCTGAAGCTCGATCCGAATGACGCCGACGCCATCAGAAGTCGCGCCGAAGCGATCGCCAAGAAGAACAAGTGATCGCTGCCGGATCGTCGCGCCGCTAGGAAGCGCCCAAGCTTGGATCAAAGCTTGGATCAATCTAGCACGGGACGGAAACCGCGATTGGACCCATTCGCCCTTCGCCCTAAGTTACCCATCAAGCGCCGCCTGCGCGCCGACAAACGCAACCCGGATCATGTTGGTGGCGCCGGGCGTGCCGAGCGGCACGCCGGCGACGATGATGACGCGCTGGCCGGCCTTGGCGAAGCCTTCCCGAAACGCGATCTGGCAGGCGCGCTCGATCATGTCGTCCTGATCGCGCGCGTCGTCGGCGACGACGCTGTGCACGCCCCAGACCAAAGATAATTTCCGCCCGGTCGCGACCGTCGGCGAAATGGCGACGGTCGGCGGCTTCGGCCGCTCCCGCGACACCCGCATGCCGGTCGCGCCGGATGAGGTCCAGCAGACGATAGCGGCGAGGTCGAGCGTCTCGGCGACCTGCCGCGCGGCGGCGGCGATCGCATCTGCCCCGGTCGCTTCCGGCTCGGTGTGCAGGACATGCAGCGACGGCAGATACATCGGCTCGTTCTCGACCTCTTCGGCGATCCGGTTCATCGTCGCCACCGCTTCGATGGGATATTGTCCGGCCGCGGATTCCGCCGACAGCATCACCGCGTCGGCGCCGTCGAAGATGGCGGTGGCGACGTCGGAGACTTCGGCGCGGGTCGGCACCGGGCTGCCGATCATCGATTCCAGCATCTGCGTGGCGACGATCACCGGCTTGCCGGCGCGCCGGCAGGCGCGCGTCATTTCCTTCTGCACGCCGGGGACTTTCTCCAGCGGCATCTCGACGCCGAGGTCGCCGCGCGCCACCATCAGCGCATCGGCAAGATCGAGAATGTCGTTGAGCCGCGTCACCGCCTGCGGCTTCTCGATCTTGGCCATCACCGATGCGCGGCCGCGGGTGATCTTCTTCGCCTCGGCGACGTCCTCCGGGCGCTGAATAAACGACAGCGCCACCCAGTCGATGCCGGCATCAAGCGCCGCTTCGAGATCGGCGACGTCCTTCGCCGCCAACGCCGCGACCGGAACGACGGTGTTGGGCAGGCTGACGCCCTTGCGGCTTGAAATCTTGCCGCCGACTTTGACGCGCGCGACGATGCGCTGCGGCTGCACTTCGGTCACGACCAGGCGAAGCTTGCCGTCATCGATCAACAGCGCATCGCCCGGCTTAATGGCGGCGAAGATTTCCGGATGCGGCAGGTTGATGCGCGTCCCATCGCCGGGCGCGGGATCGGCGTCGAGGATAAAATCCGCCCCGGCATCGATCTCCGCCCAGTCGTTCTTGAAGCTGCCGAGGCGAAGCTTCGGTCCCTGCAGGTCGACCAGGATGCCGATCGGCCGGTCGCATTCGGCTTCGACGGCGCGGATCGTCGCCACCAGTTCACGCATCTTGTCGTGCGAGGTGTGACTCATATTGATGCGGAAGACGTCGGCGCCGGCGGCGAACAGGCTGGCGATAATGCTGTGGCTCGAGGAGGCCGGCCCTAGCGTCGCCACCACTTTGGTGCGGCGCTGCCGCCTCATCGGCTCTGGTTTCCGGGCGTCGATACTCCGGGCGCCGCCTTGCCGCCGGCCGGCGCCGTCGCCGCCGGCGGAGCGACCGGGACCGGCGCCAGCGGGTTGCCCGCCGACAGCGGCCGTTGCGGCGCTTGTTCGCTCAATTCCGTCAATTGCACGGTCCAGGCGCGCTGCTCGCCGGTGTCCACTTCGAAAAAGCCGGTGCGGTCGTAACCGCGCGCCAAGCAATCGCTGATGCCGCGGATGGTGAACTCCTTGTCGCGGGTGCACATGAAGGCCTGCCCCACCCATTCCCCGCCGTGATCGTAGTCAATCGCATAGACATAATAATACCGTGCGACGAGATTGCCCTTGAGCACGGTCTCGCAGGTGCGCGACGGCAGGTTCCACCAGCCTTCCGTGGTCCAGCCGTCGGCGTCCTTGTAGCCGACGGCGACGCCAACCCGGCTGCCGGTGTTGTTGCAAAGCCGGAAGTCGGCCGCGGCCGGGCCCGCCGACGCCCCGAGCAGAAACACCGCCAGCACAAGCGCCGCATCATTCCCGCAAAGGCGGGAATCCGGTTCCGCGACCGCGAATTCCGCACCCGCGAAAAGGACTGGGTCCCCGGCTGCGCGGGGACGAGCAGTGCAGCGAACCTGGCTGGAAAGATCCCCTCGCTCATGTCCGGTTTAGATTCCGGTCAATTCCGCCCGGCGTCAACGACGATCGCGCGGAAGTCGGTGACGTTGGTGAAGGTCGGACCGGGCCGGAATAAATCCCCGATGCCATTGAAAAACCCCGTGGAATTGTTGTCGGCGAGAAACGCGGCGGGATCGAGGCCGGCGGCCCGGGCCCTGCTGAGCGTGGTCGGATCGACAAAGGCGCCGGCCGGATCGTCGGGGCGGCCGCCGCCGCCGTCGGTGCCGTCGGTATCGGCGGCGAGCGCGGCGATGCCGGGGGCGCCGTTGAGCGCGATGGCCAGCGCCAGCGCATATTCCTGATTCGGGCCGCCCTGACCCTGGCCGCGCAAAGTCACCGTCAGTTCGCCGCCGGAGAGGATGGCGACGCGACGGCCTTCGGCGTGGAGCGACAATGCCAGCCGCGCGTGTTCGGCGGCGACGTCGCGGGCCTCGCCTTGCAGGCGACCGCCAAGCATGACGCATTCATAGCCGGCCGCTTTGGCCCGTTCGGCGGCGGCCGCCAAAGCGTCCGCCGGACGCGCCACGATCCGATACTCCGATCCGGCAAACACCGCGTCGCCCGGCTTCGGCGTTTCGTTGCCGGGATCATCGAGCACATGGGCGACGACTTCGGGAAGCGCGAGGCGATAGCGGGCGACGATGGCGCGGGCGTCGGCGAGCGTCGACGGATCGGGCACGGTCGGACCTGAGCCGATCACCGCCGGGTCGTCGCCGGGCACGTCAGAGATCGCGAGCGTCACAACCTTGGCGGGCTGCGCGCGTTTGGCGAGCCGGCCGCCTTTGATGCGGGAGAGATGCTTGCGCACGGTATTGATCTCGCCGATCGCGGCGCCGCTCTTCAGGAGCGCGCGTGTCACGGCCTGCTTCTCCTCGAGCGACAGCCCCGGCGCTGGCGCGATCCAGTTGGCCGAGGCGCCGCCGGACAGAAGGACCAGCATGAGATCGCTGGCATCGAGTGCGTCGGCGAGCGCCAGCGCCCGCTTGGTCGCCGAAATGCCGGCTTTGTCCGGCACCGGGTGGCCGGCCTCGATCACCGGGATGTGCCTGGTCCGGCGGCCATAGCCATGGCGCGTCACGGCGAGGCCGGCGAGCCGCGCCGACGGCAGCTTTGGCAGATAGTGGCCCTCGGCCACTTCGGTCATCGCGCCCGCTGCCTTGCCGGCGGCGAGGATGACGAGCCGGCCGCGCGTCGGCGGCTCCGGCAGACTAGGCGGCAGACACGCGGCCGGATGCGCGGCGGCAACGGCCGCGCCAAACAGAGATTCCAGCAAGTCGTGCGTCGAAATATCGTGCGCTGGCTCAGCCATCGCGTCCCGCTTGGTTTGCATGTGCCGCCCGCCGGCCGAGCCTGGAAAGACGCCTGTCACGCCGCTATCTATGAAATAATAAAGCCGCGGAGGACGATATGGCTACCGATGACAAGAGCCGCGTGGAACTCGAAGCCGCGGTCTATCGCCGCCTGGTCGAGCACCTGCGCTCGCGCACCGACGTGCAGAATATCGATTTGATGAATCTGGCCGGCTTCTGCCGCAACTGCCTGTCCAACTGGATGAAGGACGCCGCCGACGCGCAAGGCGTGGCGATGACCAAAGAGCAAAGCCGCGAGATCGTCTACGGCATGCCGTACGACGAATGGCGCGCGAAATTCCAGAAAGAAGCGTCCGCGAGTCAGCAAGTCGCATTCGAAAAAGCAAGCCAAAAGCATTGATGCCGCGGGTAGCGCGCTAATTCTTGTGCAGTGCTGTGGATGAGCGCAACGCTGCCTTGACCCCGCCGCGCGGAATTTCGAAAGCTTCGGCGACAGATTGAGCGTGGTCCTTTCCGAGAACCGCTGAGCGTTCCGGACGACGTCCGGGTATTTCGGATCACGCTCTGCATCGCAGGAGCAATCGATGGCCACCGTTACCGCTGCCACCGCCGCCACCGCCGCCACCGCCGCCACCGCCGCCACAGACGAACAAGTCGCACACCGCTTTGCCAAGGATCAGCTCAAAGCCTTTGTCGAGCGGGTCGAGCGCCTCGAGGAAGAGAAGAAGGCGATCGCCGACGACGTCCGCGACGTCTACGCCGAAGCCAAGGCCAACGGCTACGACGTCAAGGCGCTGCGCACCGTGGTGCGCTTGCGCAAGCAGGACGTCAACGAGCGCAAGGAGTACGAGGCGATCCTCGAGACTTATCTGCACGCGCTCGGCATGTTGGGGTAAAATCTCCGCGCATCCCGGGCGCAGGGCAGCACGAAGTGGTGCGCTGCAGACCCGGGACCTTAACAAACGCCGCGTTTGAAACGATCCTGGATCTGCGGTGCAGCGCTACGCGCTGCACCGCGTCCGGGAAACGCTGCAATTACCCTGCGCGCACACGCCGCCGTCATTCCGGGGCGCGCCAAAGGCGCGAACCCGGAATCCATAACCCCTGCGGATGCGGATGAGCACCCCGGAGACGATTCTGCGATTTTAGCGAATATGGATTCCGGGCTCGCCGCGGAGCTTGTCATCGGGCCGGCCATTCGGCCGGACCCGTTGGCGGCGCCCCGGAATGACAACTACTGCAATTGCGCGGTGCGCAGCGTGTAGCTGATGGTCGGCGTGAAGACGACGGAGCTGCCGGTGAAATGACTGTATTCGAGGCCGGGATTCGGATCGGCGCTGAATGTCATCAGCACTGAGTTCGCCGGCTTGACCATCAGATCAGCGAGCGAGCGGAAGTCGCGCACGCCAAGCGTGGAGATGGAAAGGTAACGCTCAACGCTCGGCGACACGACGATAGCGCGCAGCCATGGATCGCTCAGCCGCGTCGTGTCGGCCAGCACCGACGAGGTCTTTCGGGCGGAGACGGTGAAGACCACCGAACTCGGTTCGGCCGCTGACGCGCTTGACCGCAATAGTGGTCGCGTTGTCGGCGGTCTGCCCGACGGCGGAGCGGATGAGCGCAGCGCGCAGCGCTTCGCTGCCAGGTGATGCAGCACCGGCAGACGCCGCCGGCGGCGGCACTGGAAGGGCGCGGGCCGGATCCTCGTTTCTGGCGGAGGCCGCGTAGGCGAGCGCTACTTCCGGCGAAACGTGGTCGTCTTGCGCGCCCGAGAAGGGCGGGATCGATCCGGTCGGATCGGCATTGGCGACTTCGACGCGGCTCGGGCGCGTGACTGCGGCGATGGCGCTTGATGCCGACTTGCCCGGCCGTGCCGCCGGCAGGCCGTCGGGCACGCCCTGCCAGAAGCCGCGCGCCAGAATGACCTGGTTCGGCGATGTCGTTGCGGACGCGGCTTCTGCGGGGGCGATGACGCGCGCCTTGCCGGCGACCTTGACCAGCTTGTCCTTCTGCGCCGCGAGTTTCTCTTCGGCCTTGGCCGCGGCGGCAGCGAGCTTGGCTTTCTCCGCGGCGAGCTTTTCCTCAGCCTTTGCCGCCGCCTGCGCGAGCTTCGCCTTTTCCGCTTCGACCTTGTCTTCAACCCGATTGACGGCCGCGGCGGCGGCCGCTTTGGCGCGACTGCGCAGTGGCTCGGCGGCTGCGGGCGCCGGCGCCGGCGCGCTTGTCGCGGCGTCGGATTCCTCCTCGTCGCCGTTGCCGCGCGCCAGATGGATCAGCTTATAGACCGTACTGAAGCCGCCCGTTCGGCTGGCGTCGGCGGCGATCGACGTTGAGACATCGGAGCCGTCGCCGCGCTTCCTGATGTCGGCCAGCGCCTGCTCGTAGCCGGCGAGTGGGCGGCCGTCGGACGGAACGTAGACCGTGCGCTGATCCGGGAACACGCGGACCAGCTGCTCACGCGTCATGCGCGGCCACATGCGGACGCCGCCGGTATCCATATGCACAAACGGCGAGCCGGAGGTCGGATAGAAGCCGACGCCGCCGCGCTGCATGCGCAGCCCCATGGCGCGAAGCTGATCGAGCGGCACGCCCGGAATGTAGAAGTCCATCGCATGGCCGAGCATGTGCTGGCTGAAGCGGGCGACGCCGGAAGAGCGGCGGCGCAGCATGGCGTTGGTTTCCGGCGAACGGTAACCGCACACCACCCAGATCGGCTTGTCGGACCCGGATTCGCGCTGCACCTCCCAGACCAGATCGATGAGGTGCGGATCCATCTTGGTTTCTTGCTGCTTCCGCCAGTCGCGCAAGAACCAGTTGAGCTTGTTCAGCGCGGCTTCGTCGTAACGGCCGTCGCGCTTGAAGGTGATGGTGATGTCTTCGTCGGTATGCATGTGATGCATAGTAATGGTGCGGGTGTCGCCTTCGGCGACCGCGTTCTGCAGCGCGCGCCCGCCGCAGAAGAGGACGATGGCGGCGAGGCTGCATGAATAGGCAGCGCGCTTGAAAAATACAGGACAGCTTGTCAGCCGCGCCTTGTTAAGGTGCACCGGCGTCCCCGCGTTGACCCACAAACCCAATGTTGCCGCCGCCAACATCCCCATGCGGCGGGCAACGCTAAACACAAAGTTAATTTGGGAAGGGTTAACGCGAACTTATGGTCACCCCGCCCCCGACAGAATTAGAGTTAACGGCCGAGTGTGGCGGAATATGGCCGTCATTAGCCGGGCCTGTGGGTTTCGAACCCGGCCTCATGCTCTTAGGGCCTAACGCGTTACTGAAGCCTTGCCGGTTTCCTGTCGGAAAAACTTAAGGCTAATCAATTCACTATACGTCTCTCCGGCGAATGTTGTCACCGATCTTGACATTCGTCCCAATTTTCGTTACATTCGGCAGCGAATCTCGCTCGCTTTCAGGACGCCAGCCGGTCACGCCGGCTGGCGGGGCGAGAGCGGTTCCCGCGGGCGAAGGCTCGTCACCTTGGCTCCCGGGCGGCTTCGGGCAAACGTCCGGCCGGCACTATGACCGGCCTGCGGCCATGCCGTTGGACTGGGACAGGCGCGGGCGGGTAACGCCCGTCTCTTAGCCGCGTCCCAGGAAGAACGTTCTGGAGCTGAGCGGTGGCGTTCGTTCGCTGCCGCAAGTGCCGTGGTGGGACGCCGACAGGCGAGCGCGCTGCGCACGGCGCGCGACCGCATCCCGTAGGATGCGGACGGAAGGCTACGCGTCTTTCGGCGTCCCGCCGTCCTGTTTTATTGGCCGAACTGATCGAGAAGGTAGCCGGCCCCACCGCCGGCGCCTCATGACGGGATCAGGTTCGGGTTTCTTGCGCGTCGTATTGGCAAAACTCGGGCGCACATGCGTCGCGAGAACGCTATTGCTTTTCCGCCACCGCACGAAGTGCGGGGGAGGGGGACCGCGCGTCAGCGCGGTGGAGGGGGCATGCGGCGCTGACGCTAGCCGTGAGGCCGACGCCCCTCCCACCGCGCTAGAGCGCGGTCCCCCCTCCCCGCTGCGCGGGGCGGGATGAATGCAGGCGCCTTGATTCCTTGCCGCCCAAATTTGCCTTAGATTGAAGGAAAGGGCTCAACGGCCGCCCAAGGAAATAAGAACTCCCAAGGAAAGAACAAAAATGACAACGCAAACCCAAAGCGCGTCTGCGTCGGCAACCGGCGCGGCCGAACCGATCTGGTTCGCCTCCTATCCCCCGGGCATCCCCAAGACGATCGATCCGGATGCGTATTCGTCGCTCACGGCGCTGCTGCTTGACGCCTGCACGCGGCATGCCGCGCTTCCCGCCTTCGAGTGCCTCGGCACGGGGATGACCTATACCGAGTGGGAGCGCGTCAGCCGTTCGTTTGCCGCCTTCCTGGTCGAGGAGGCGAAATTTCATCCCGGCGACCGGATCGCGATCATGCTGCCCAACCTGCTGGCCTATCCGGTGGCGTTCCTGGGCGCGCTGCGCGCCGGGCTGACGGTCGTCAACGTCAACCCGCTCTACACGCCGCGCGAGCTGAAGGAGCAGCTCGAGGATTCCGGCGCGACCGGCATCGTGATCATGGAGAATTTCGCCCACAAGCTCGAGTCGGTGTTGGCCGAGACCAAGATCCGCCATGTGGTGGTGGCGCGGCTCGGCGACTTTATGCCGGCGCTCAAGCGCGCGGTGTTCAATTTCGTCAACAGCAATATCCGGCGCGCCGTGCCGGCCTGGCAATTTCCAACTTTCACGCCGCTGCACCAAGCCTGCGCCCGTCCGGTGGGGGCGCAGTATGCCGACGCCACGCCGGCGGCGACATCGCCGGCGCTGCTGCAATATACCGGCGGCACGACGGGCATCGCCAAGGGCGCGATCCTCACCCATCGCAATCTCGTCGCCAATGCCTTGCAGTGCCGCGCCGTGATCGCGCCCTATCTGCCGGAAGAGCAGGGCAGCGTGCTCACGCCGCTGCCGCTCTATCACATCTTCTCGCTGACGGCGAACCTGTTGGCCTTCGCGCTGATGGGCGGGCGGAGCGTCTTGGTGCCCGATCCGCGCGACATCAAGGGACTGATCCGCACCATGCGCCGGGCCAAGGTCGCGACCATGACCGGCGTGAACACGCTGTTCAACGCGCTGATCAACAATCCGGAATTCGCCGCGCTCGATTTCAGCAAGCTCAAATTCGCGGTCGGCGGCGGCGCCGCGGTGCAGAGCGCGGTGGCGGTGCGCTGGCATGAGATCACCGGCAGCCAACTGGTCGAGGGCTATGGCCTCACCGAAGCATCGCCGGTCGTCTGCCTCAATCCGGTTCGCCGGCCGAAGATCGGCACCGTCGGCCTGCCGGTGCCGTCAACCGAAGTCGCCATCCGCGACGAGCACGGCAACGACCTGCCGGTCGGCGAAGCCGGCGAGATTTGCGTGCGCGGTCCGCAGGTGATGCACGGTTATTGGCATCGTCACGATGAGAGCAAGCTCGTTCTCACCGAGGATGGCTGGCTGCATACCGGCGACATCGGCGCCTTCGACGACGAAGGCTTTCTGAAAATCCTCGATCGCAAGAAGGATATGGTCAACGTCTCCGGCTTCAAGGTTTTCCCCAAGGAAGTCGAGGACGTGATGGCGCAGCACCCGGGCGTGCTCGAGGCCGCCGTCATCGGCGTTGCCGACCCGCACACCGGGCAGGCCGTCAAGCTCTTTGTCGTCAAGCGCGATCCGGCGGTCAGCGAAGCCGACCTGACCAAGTTCGCGCGCGAGCGGCTTGCCGCCTACAAGGTGCCGAAGGTGATCGTGTTCATCAACTCGCTGCCGAAGAGCAATGTCGGCAAGATCATCCGCAAGGATTTAAGGTGACTCCCTCGTCATTGCGAGGAGCGAAAGCGACGAAGCAATCCAGGGCGGCTGCGCGAGCGGTCTGGATTGCTTCGCTTCGCTCGCAATGACGGGCGCTACGATATCCTAATGCGCCATCAGGACCGGCAGCTTGGCGTTGGCCAGAATGTGCCGCGTGGTGCCGCCAAAAATCATCTGCCGCAGGCGGCTCTGCGTGTAGGCGCCCTTGACGATGAGATCGCAGCCGAGCTCGGTGGCTTTCTTCAGAATGGTTTCGCCGGCGTTGGCTTTGCCGGGCGGCGCGATGGTGATGTTGTCGGCGGCGATGCCGTGCATCGCCAGCGCACGCGCCATTTCGGCGCCGCCCGGTCCGGCGACCGTCGCGCCTTCGACGGTCAGGATGGTGACGCGCTCGGCGAGCCGAAGGAGCGGCATGGCGAACGCGGTCGTGCGGGCCTGCTCGGTCGAGCGGTTCCAGGCGATCAGGACATGCGTTGCGAGCGAGCTCGGCGAGGTCGGCGGCGCAATGAGCACCGGACGTCCGCTTTCGAACAAGGCGGATTCGAGCGTCACCATCGACGGGCTCTGCCACTCTTCGCCGGGCCGGGCCAGCACAACCACGTCGAACACGCGGCCATAGCTGCCGACAAAGTCATGGCCGCTCGGCGCGTCGGCGCGCCAGGTCCACGATACCGCCGCCGGCGGCGAGGATATCCCGGCTGCCTGCCGCTGGACGCCGTGGCGCTCCATGAACGAGCGGAACAGGTCCTCGGCTTGCCGCACCATGTCGGCGTCGTTTTCCTTCACCGCCACCATGGTCAGTCCGGCGTCGGGATCCATCGCCACCATGTCGGCGACAGCCGGGCGCAGCGGAAAGCCTTCGATCCAACTGTCGAATTTTTTCGCCAGCAGCAGCGCGCAGTCCAATGCCGACTCCATGCCGGCATTCTGCTCGGTCGGAACGAGAATGGTCTTCATGTGTCGGCGCCCCATTTTGTCTGCCGTCTTATCCGGGCAGTTGGCGATAATCATACTGTGCGCCGTGGCGAGCCGATAGGGCGGCGGCATCGGCGCGCCGGCGCCAATCGGCGGATGACGTCGAGGCCCGCCATCTTGACGGCGACGCGCCGAGCGGGTTAGCCGCGAGGCGTTGGAGATTTGCATGGCTGTCTATACCGATGTCGCGGGGGAAGACCTCGGACCCTTCCTCGCCGGTTACAACATCGGCGAACTACTCGCCTATAAGGGCATCGCCGAGGGCGTCGAGAACTCGAACTTTTTGGTCCATACCGGCCGCGGCTATTTCATCCTCACGCTCTATGAGCGGCGCGTCGCCGAGCACGACTTGCCGTTCTTCCTGGCGTTGATGGAGCATCTGGCAAGCCGCGGCATCACCTGCCCGCAGCCGGTGAAGAACCGGGCCGGTGAAACCCTCGGCCGGCTCGCCGGCCGTCCGGCGGCAATGGTCACCTTCCTCGACGGCATGTGGATCCGCCGGCCGAGCGCGGCGCATTGCGCAGGCCTCGGCGAGGCTTTGGCCCGGCTTCATCTCGCCGGTGCGGATTTCCCGATGCGGCGGGAGAATGCGCTTTCGGTCGCCGGCTGGCGGCACCTGTTCGCGGCGTGCAGCGAGCACGCCGACGACGTGCAGCGCGATCTCAAAGCCTTGCTCGCCGCCGAACTCGACTTGCTCGAAGCCGAGTGGCCGAAGGGACTGCCGCAAGGCGTCATTCACGCCGACCTGTTTCCCGACAATGTGTTCTTCCTGGGCGACAAGCTGTCGGGCCTGATCGACTTCTACTTCGCCTGCACCGACACGCTGGTCTATGACGTCGCCATCTGCCTCAACGCCTGGTGTTTCGAGCCGGATCATTCCTACAACGTGACCAAGGGCCGCGCACTGCTTTCGAGCTATGCCAAGACGCGGCCGCTGTCGCCGTTGGAATGGGAGAAGCTGCCGCTCTTGGCGCGCGGCGCGGCGCTCCGCTTCCTGCTCACCCGGCTGGTCGACTGGCTCGACGTGCCGCCGGGCGCGCTGGTCAAGCCCAAGGACCCAATGGAATATCTGCGCAAGCTCCGCTTCCATCAGAAAGTCGCCAGCGTGCGCGATTACGGAGTGACGGCGCCGTGACGTCTGCCCCGCCGCACGTCGTCATCCACACCGACGGCGCCTGCTCCGGCAATCCCGGCCCCGGCGGCTGGGGTGCGATCCTGTCGTTCGGCGATCACGAGAAGGAGCTCAAAGGCGGCGACGCCAATACCACCAACAACCGCATGGAATTGATGGCGGCGATTTCGGCGCTCGAAGCCCTGAATCGGCCGTGTCGCGTCGATATCTACACCGACAGCGAGTATGTGAAGAGAGGCATCACAGAGTGGATTGATAGCTGGAAAAAACGTGGCTGGCGCACCGCCGATAAGAAGCCAGTCAAGAATGTCGATCTGTGGCAGCGGCTCGATGCGGCGCTCGGCGCGCACAAAGTGCACTGGCATTGGGTGCGCGGCCACTCCGGCCACGACCTCAACGAGCGTGCCGACGTGCTGGCGCGCGAGGCGATTGCCGAGATGCGCAGCGCCGGCAAGGCCGGCGGCTGATTTTCAAACGGTAAAAGCTCGCAAACACATTTACCGGTTCATCGTTAATTTAAACGTCGATGTATTTACCATCGCATTTTCTGGCATGAAATTTGGATTTCAATCGATCGGCGAGACGTGTCGGCAGGCGAATAGGCGCAAATGGTTCAGTCTTTGATGCTGTGCGGCATCGGGCTCCTCGCGGGATGCCTGCTCACGCTGTTGTTCGTCTCGGCCGTTCACCGGCGCGCGGTGCGGCTGACCAGGCAGCAGCTGACCGATGCGACGCCGCTGACGGCGAAGGAAATCCAGGCGGAGAAGGATCAACTGCGCGCCCAATTCGCGATGTCGGTGCGGCGACTCGAAATCGGCATGGAAGACATGCGCGTCAAGGCCGTGAGCCGTTCCGTCGACAAACAGCACGCCGAGATCAGCCGTCTTCAGGTCGAGCTCGACAAGAAGACGGCGGCGCTTCTGGCCTTGCGCGTCCGCGAGGACGTGCGCAAGCGCGCCTTCAGAAGGATCGTCAAGCTGCTGCTTTATTTGTTTGTTCGATCAAAGCGCCGGCGCGAACCGGCGCCGCAATTGTTCACGGAGCCGCAACATCCGCACTGGGAGTTCGAGCGCGAGCCCGATGCCGGCGAGCTGGCATCGACGGCGGCCGCCATTGCCGCCGTCAATCTCAAACGGCGTCAGGCAGTCTCGAACAGGCATTGAAGCGCGCCTGTCGAGAGCTGCCTTGCGAATTGCTTGACCTCTTGCCGTCGGAACGGCGTCGCTTACATCTGCTTGAGCAATGCATCCGCGCTCGAGGCTTCGGCCTTGCCGGCGACGTCCTCGACATTGAGCTTTTTCACCACGCCGTCCTCGACCAGCATGGCGTAACGCTTGGAGCGCGTGCCGAGGCCGAAGCCCGAGCCGTCGAGCGTCATGTCCAGCGCCTTGGCGAAGTCGGCGTTGCCATCGGACAGGAAGTCGATCTTGCCGCCGGCGCCGGTCGATTTCTTCCAGGCCTCGAACACGAACACGTCATTGACGCCGGTGACCGCGACGGTGTCGATCCCTTTGGCCTTGAACGCGTCGGCGTTGGTGAGGAAGCCGGGCAGGTGGTTGTTGTTGCAGGTCGGCGTGAAGGCGCCGGGAACGGCGAACAACACCACCTTCTTGCCTTTGAAAATGTCATCCATGGTCTTCACGGCCGGGCCGTCGGGTCCCATGACGCGAAACTTGATGTCGGGCGGCAAACGGTCGCCAACCTTGATGGGCATGGTCTCGTATCCTCTCGTGATCAGATGGGGTTAATGCGGCCGGCGTAAGTTAACGCAACCGGCGAATTAGTCGAGACGGGCCTGAACCTCGATGGCCTCGCCGGGCGAGACCGCAGTGAAAGTGAGCAAGGCGCCTTGCGCGTGCGCGCCCGGCGGCAGGCCGTCGAGATCAAAGGTGAAGCGCTGCGTTCCAGGCGCGCCGTTGGGCGCGGGACCCGTGAGCTGTGGCAGCGGCAGCGCCCATTCGGGTGTTGGGCCTTCGGCGAACAGTTCGATGGGCACCCCGTCAGGCACGGCAACATCGACGATCACGCGCTCGAGCTTGCCGTCAGTCGCTTCGCGGTGGACGGAAGCGATGCCCAAGCCGCGAACCTCGCCGAGCGCCAAGCGGCGCGGGACCCGCGCTTCGGCGGCGAGGAGTATCGGCTCTTCGGCGCCGGCCTTGCCGGACAGCCTCAGGTCCAGATCGGCCTGGGCGGGTACGCAAAGCTTTCCGCACACGGCGTAGCCAAGTTTCAGACGCAGCGACGACGGCTTGCTGGCGTCGTTTGGAACGATCCGCAGCGGCAGCACCACATCGCCGTGATAGCCGATCGAATAGCCGCCGCCGCCGTCAGAAAATCGCTCCGGCGCCGGCCACAGCGTGGTGACTGATTTGATGTTTTCCGAGCCGGCAAAATCGAGCGTCGGCGGCACGCCGGAATCGCCCGGATACCGCCAATAGGTCTTCCAGCCGGGATCGAGCCGAATTTCGACGCCGGCGCGTATCACCTTGGCGTCGGCCGACTTGAGCGTGCTGCCGCCGATTAACCGCGTCGAACCGTGGGGTTCGCCATCCCACCGGGATGCATCCTGCGCCCGCGCCGCCGGCATATGACCGACACAGAGCAGCGCTAGGGTTGCCATTGCGATTGGGTGGGCCGCGTCTTTCATCGTCGCCGGGTCTTAAAGCATGATCCCGAAAAGTGGAAACCGGTTTTCGGACAAGATCATGCTCCAGCGCAAAATCCAGACCATGATCCGATTCAACTTGATCGGATCATGGTCTAGGGCGAAGCCGCCCACACGCGCTACTGACATGATCGTGACCCGTCATAATCGTGACTGCCATGATCATGACTGTCTCCGCGGCCCGGAAGCTGAAGGATTGGTGAACTTTTGCCGCGGCCGTTCGTTTGCAAATACGGATCGATCGGCTAACCTTCGGTCATGAAATTGCCGCGCGGCACATCGGTCAAGAATCGCAGCCGGGGCAGAGGCTATCTGGACGGCCAGATGCTGATCGCCATGCCGGCGATGCTGGACGATCGTTTCGCCCGTTCGCTCATCTATGTCTGCGCCCATTCGTCCGAAGGGGCCATGGGCATCGTCGTCAACCATCTGGCGCCGAACATCAACTTCTCCGATCTGTTGGTAAAGCTCGACGTCATACCGGCCGCCGACGTGATCCAGCTGCCGTCGCGCGCCGGCGTGGTGAAAGTCATGCGCGGCGGGCCGGTTGAGACCGAACGCGGCTTCGTGCTGCACAGCGCCGATTTCTTCATCGAGAACTCGACGCTGCCGATCGACGACGGCATCTGCCTTACCGCGACGCTCGACATTCTCAAGGCGATCGCCCGCGGCGACGGACCGGCGAGCGCGATCCTGGCGCTCGGCTATGCCGGCTGGGCTCCGGGTCAGCTGGAAAGCGAAATCCAGGGCAACGGCTGGCTGCACTGCGCGCCCGATTCGGATCTCATCTTCGGCACCGATATCGGCGCCAAATATGACAAGGCGCTGAAGAAGATCGGCATCGATCTCGGCATGCTATCGAGCGAAGCCGGCCACGCGTAGCAGGAATCAGTAACTAGTAATCAGTGGTCATTAATCGGACGATCGGTATCGGCGCTTTGTTTGACTGCCGATTACTGATTACTGATTGCTGGTCGCCGACACCCGTTCATGGCGTGTAGGCTTGCCTTCTCTGCCGTGCGCCTGAATGAGGTCGCGGGCGCGCTCAGGCGTCATCGGCTCGCCGAAGATAAAGCCTTGGGCATATTCGCAGCCGAGTTGCGACAGCTCGACCGCATCGGAATCGGTTTCCGCGCCTTCGGCGACCACGTCCATGCCGAGATCGTGCGCCAGCGCGATGATCGAGCGCAGGATCACCGGACGCGTGCCCTTGGCCGTCGTGTGCACGAACGATTTGTCGATCTTGATCGTGTCGAACGGGAAACGCTGCAGATAAGCCAGCGACGAATAGCCGGTGCCGAAATCATCGAGCGCCAGTCCGGCGCCGAGCTCGCGGAGCCGGTGCAGCATCTGCGCGGCATGTTCGGGATTTTCCATCACCACCAATTCGGTGATCTCGAGCTTGAGCGAGCCGCGGTTGAGCGGGGCGCGCGCCAGCACCGTGCGCAGGTCGGCAATCAGGTCATGGCGCAGCAATTGCCGCGACGAAACATTGACGCTGGCGAACAGCGGCTCGCGCGGGCGCAGCGTTCGCTGCCAGGTGCTGAGCTGCCGGGCGGCGCGCTCCAGGACGAACAGCCCGAGTTCGACGATGAGCCCGGTCTCCTCGGCGATGTTGATGAATTCGTGCGGCGACAGCCGTCCGAGCTTGGGATGGTTCCAGCGCGCCAGCGCCTCGAAGCCGGCGATCACGCGATCCTCGAGCCGCACGATCGGCTGATAGAGGAGCGTGATCTCCTCGCGCTGCAGCGCGCGGCGCAGATCGGATTCGATCGACAGCCGGTCGGATTTGCGCGCCCGCATCGACGGCTTGAACGTCTCGATGTGGTCGCCGCCGTTGCGCTTGGCGTGATACATGGCGAGCTCGGCGTCCTTGAGCCGCTCCTCGGCGCGCTGCGGCTCGCTGTCGCCGAGCGCCATGCCGATCGAGCCGGTGAGGAAAATCTCGCGGTCGTTGAAGGTGATCGGCGCGCGCACCGTGCGGCGGATGGTCTCGGCGAGCGAGGTGATGCGCGCGGAGTCGCGCTCCGACAGGATGATGAGGCCGAACTGGTCGCCGGAAAGGCGCGCCAGCGTATCCTGCTGCTTGATCAGCCGTCCCAGTCGGCGCGCCAGCGTCAGCAGGATCGAGTCGGCGAGCGCCATGCCGACCGAATCGTTGACCTGCTTGAAGCGGTCGATGTCGATCACCATGACGGTCGGATGGATGGCGCTGTCGGTTTTGCCGAGGCCGAGCACCGCTTCGAGCCGATCGAGAAACAGCTCGCGGTTCGGCAGGCCGGTCAGATTGTCATGCACCGCATCGTGCAGCAGCCGCTCTTCGGCGGTCTTGAACTCGGTGACGTCGGTCAACGTCCCGACCAGCCGAATGACTTCGCCGTCGGAGCCGACCACCGGACGCGCGCGCAACGTGAACCACAGATAGTGGCCGTCGGCGGTGCGCATGCGAAAGTCCTGCGCGATGCGGCCGCGGCGCTGTTCGACAATGCCGTCGAGCGTGGCGCGGAAGCGGTCGCGGTCGAGCGGATGCAGCACTTCGAGCCAGTTGGCGGCGGCGCCGTCGAGCGATCCGCTCTTGAGCCCGAGCATCACTTCGGTTTCGGGGCTGGTGAAGACGCGGTCGGCGGCGACGTCCCAATCCCAGATCATGTCGCCGGCGCCGGTCAAGCGCCAGCGCGCGGCGTTCGACGTCCGACACGATGCTCTGCGCCATGCCGCCGGCGAAGGCGTGTTGCATGACGGTGAAGCCGATCAGCATCACGATCAGGACAAGGCCGCCAAGCAAAGCCGGGCCGATAATGTCGTTGGTGACGAGACCGATCACTGTCATCGCCGCGCCAAACACCCAGGCGACCAACAGCAGCCAGGTCGGGATCAGCATCACCGCGCGGTCGAAGCCGTGGGTCGAGAGATAGACCACGAGGCCGAAGCCAAGCACGGCGATGAAAAACAGCGAAATGCGGGCAATGCCCGAGGCGACCTGCGGCGAGAACAGCGCCACGGCGACGAGGGCGCCGAGAAAGGCGAGCCAGCCGACGGTGATGTGCGCGTAGCGCACATGCCAGCGGTTGAGATTCAAATAAGCGAACAGAAACACCAAGAGCGTCGCCGCCAGGATCGCTTCGCCCGACGCGCGCCAGATCCGCTCGGTGCCCGACGACATGTCGAACACCTTGCCCCAGAATCCGAAATCGACGCCGATATAGATCAGCACCGCCCAGCCGAGCGCCGCGGCGGCGGGGAACATGACGCTGCCTTTGACCACGAACAGGATGGTCAGGAACAGCGCCAGCAATCCGGCGATGCCGATGACGATGCCCTGATACAGCGTCAGCGAATTGACCTTGTCCTTAAAGGCGTCGGGCTCCCACAAATAAAGCTGCGGCAGGTTTGGGGCGCGCAATTCGGCGACGAAGGTGATCACCGTTCCCGGATCAAGCGTGACGCGAAAAACGTCGGCGGTCGCATTGTCCAGTCGCTCCGGCGGATCGCCGGACGACGGCGTGATGTTGACGATGCGCGAGAGGCCGAGATCAGGCCAGATCAGTCCAGAGCCGACCATGCGGTAATGCGGCGCGACGATCAGGCGGTCGATCTGCTCGTCGCCATTGTTGGCGAGCGCGAACACCGCCCAATTGGTGCCGGCTTCGCGCGCCGCGCACTTCGATGCGGCGGACGATGCCGTCGGCGCCCGGCGTGGTCGAAACCTGCACGCGGTCGCCGTCGGTGCGTTGAAACTCGACCGCGTCGGTCAGATCGATGGCGGCGGCGTCGACGCGGATATTGACGGCCTCGACCGCGGCAGCGCCGGAGATGCCGAGCCAAGCCGCAAACGCAAGGGCCGCGAACGCCGTGGCGGCGCGAAGAAATGACAAGAGAACACTCCGAGCAGCCGGCGCACGTCGCGCCCAAAAAATCTGGAATTCCCCCACATTCATTAACTTAGCCGGCTTTGCGCCGAAATCGCGGCTCTGGTTCGTTTCGCGATCAGCTCGATTTTCAACCGCTGATCGATCACTAGCCGCCCGCGTGCGGCAGCGCAAGAAATTTTCCCTCGTCTTTTCAAAGGGTCAGGACGATCTTGCCAATATGCGCGCTCGCCTCCATGCGGGCATGGGCGGCTGCCGCGTCGGAGAGCTGCAAAGGTTGAGTCAATCACCGGCTTGACTTGGCCGGACGCAAGCAGCGGCAGGACCTTGGCCTCGACGGCGCGTGCGATCGCGGCTTTGTCGGCGATCGAGCGCGCCCGCAGCGTCGAGCCGGTATGGGTGAGGCGCTTGAACATGAGAGGGCGGAAATCGACGCTGGCGCGCGGCGAAGCTTGGAAGGCGATTTGGACGACGCGGCCTTCGACGGCGGCCGCTTGGTAATTGCGGTCGACATAATCGCCGCCGATGATATCGAGCACCACGTCGGCGCCGCGGTCGCCGGTGGCTTTCTTGGTCGCGGCAACGAAGTCTTCGGTCTTATAGTTAACGGCGACGTCGGCGCCGAGTTTTCGGCAAGCCTCGCACTTCTCCGGTGAACCGGCCGTAGTGATGACGCGCGCGCCAAACGCCTTGCCAAGCTGGATTGCGGTAGTGCCGATGCCGGACGAGCCGCCATGGATCAGCGCGGTTTCGCCGGCCACGAGCCGGCCGCGCTCGAACAAATTGTGCCAGACCGTGAAGAAGGTCTCAGGGATCGCCGCGGCCTCGATCAGCGAAAGACCGGACGGTACGGGCAGGGCGTGGCTTTCGTGGGCGACGCAATATTGCGCATAGCCGCCGCCGACGACCAGCGCCATCACCTGGTCGCCGTTCTTCCAGCGCGTCACACCCGCTCCACGTGCGATCACTTCGCCGGCAATCTCGAGGCCGGGAATGTCGGTCGCGCCCGGCGGCGGCGGATAAAGGCCCATCCGCTGCATCACGTCCGGCCGATTGACCCCGGCGGCGGCGATTTTGATCAAGAATCTCGCCGGTTTCGGGTTTTGGGACCGGCCGCAGCTCGGCCGTCAACATTTCGGGCCCGCCGGGTTCGCGGATGGCGATGACCGTCATACGATCGGGAAATGCTGTCATTGGTTTAGTCTTCGGGTTTTGATGGGCGCAAAGACGGGCGGCGGCAGTCTTAGAGGCGCGGGCGCGGATGTGACAACCGCGTCGGCTGCCCGGTTATTTTATTGGCAAAGGAGGGCAAAATGCCCGCTATCGATCCCGACGATCTGCCAAAGAAAAAGATCGCTCACGAGATGGGACAGGATTTGTCGCTGCTTTCGGTCGGAGAACTCGGCGAACGGATTGGTTTGCTGAAGGAAGAGATCGCGCGGCTGGAGGCGGAAATGGCCAGAAAACGCGCCTCGCAGAACGGCGGCGGATACATTTTTCAAGAAATGACGCGTGCCTTCACGCGGCCACCTAAAATCTCCGATGGCAATGGTTAACCAGTCGTTAACCATTATGGCCATCGGTTGCGAGCGTCTTGCTGCGCATTGCCGGGGAATGAAGTTAAACGCGAAAAAGATTCTGCCAACTTTCTGCGAATCCTTAACCTTTCGTTAAGCTTTCTCGTTCATTACAAACACTGTCCATCTTCTGGACATCGAGTGGCTCCTGTCCACTCTGTTTGACGCCTCCCTGTTATCACCTTGAGCCGCCGGCAACGGCGGCTCCTTTTTTTCAAGATCAGCCGGATGCGCCGCTTCGGCGCCGCCGAAAAGTCTTCGTTCGCGATTATGCGACCGCCGGCAACGAAGACTTGGCAGCCAAGACTTGGCGGCGCAAAACTTAGCAACGCAACGAAAAACTTGGCCGCGGAAGATTTGGCATCATCTCCCGCTGGACTTAGGCGCCAGGTCGCGCGATGCTGTTGCGGGTGTGAGGCGTATCCATGTCCGAGAAGCGTGCGAGCGAAGCCGGCGCGGTTTCCTTCAGCGAGCGGCTGGCGAGTTCCCAGGTTTTTGCCACCCTGTTTCGCGACGGAATGGCGCTGGTCGAAGAGACCGCGAGCTATCTCGACGGCGCCGGCCGGACCGAATCCAAAAAGCTCGAACGCAACGCCGCCATGGTCTACGCGACCGAGAGCATGCGGCTGACCACGCGTTTGATGCAGCTCGCCTCCTGGCTCCTGCTCCACCGCGCGGTCAAAGAAGGGGAAATGACGCTGGCGCAGGCGCACAAGGAAAAGAGCAAGGTGCGGCTTGCGGCCTGTGATCCCGGCGACGCGAAATCGATTGCGCTGTTGCCGGCCAAACTGCAGGAATTGATCGCCCGCTCGACCAAGCTGCAGGCGGAGGTGCGCCGGCTCGACGCCACCATGCATGCGCCGGCGCCGATGAAGGTCGCGATCGGCAATCCGGTCGAGCGGCAACTGGGCCTGTTGAAGGCCGCGTTCGAGCGCGACGGCATTTAACCGGGCGCTGTCGCGCCGACGTTATCGGAAAATCTCGATAAATTTGCGCAGCAAGCAGCGCGGCGTCGCGGTGCCGCCGCGCCGTCCGCGTCCGGCTATTTCTTGAGAAAGCCCGAGTACTTCTTCTGGAACCGCGACAGCCGGCCGCCGCGGTCGACCAGATGCTGCTGGCCGCCGGTCCAGGCCGGATGCGACTTCGGATCGACGTCGAGATGCAGCGTATCGCCGGGCTTGCCCCACGTCGTGCGGGTGGTGAATTCGGTTCCGTCGGTCATCACCACCTTGACCAGATGGTAATCGGGATGAGTGTCAGGTTTCATGGCGATAGTTGTGCCTTTGCGGCGCCGTCGGCGCGATGTCGGTGAAAATTTGGCGGCTCTATAGCGCGCCGGGCGCGGCGAGACAAGCCGCCGCAGCCATGGCACCGCACGTTGCCAGTTTGCCATGGCCCGGGGCATTGTCGCGCCTGATGCGCCGGCAAGGCGCCGAAAAGGTATTGCGGCGCATGAACTTGCGTGTGGACCAGGACGCGGCGATTGCGGCCGAAACCGCCGCCTTCGGCGGCGGCAACGCAGCCAGTCAGAACCAGCGGCGGAATCTGCGCCGCATCCGGCAATCGCCGAGCGCCGCGTCGATTTGCGGCCGCTCGCGTCGCTCCTACCCTATATCGGGCGCTATCGCTGGCGCGCGCTCTCGGCGCTCGGCGCGCTGATCGTCGCGGCGGCGACGACGCTGATCGTGCCGATCGCCATACGCCGCATGATGGATTTCGGCTTTACGCCGCGCGGCGTCGCGCTGATCGACAGCTATTTCCTGGTCATGATCGGCGTCGCCGCCGTGCTCGCGATGGCGAGCGCGCTGCGCTACTACCTCGTCACCACGCTCGGCGAGCGCGTCGTCGCCGACTTGCGCGGCGACGTGTTCGCGCACCTGACTTCTCTGTCGAGCGCGTTCTTTGACGAAGCCAGGACCGGCGAAGTCGTTTCGCGGCTCACCGCCGACACAACACAGATCAAGGCCGCGGCCGGCACGTCGATATCGATCGCGTTGCGCAATTTCGTGCTGTTCGTCGGCGCCACGGTGATGATGGTGGTGACCAGCCCGTGGCTTTCCGCCTTCGTGCTCGCCGCGATCCCGATCATCGTGCTGCCGCTCTATGCCTTCGGCCGCGCCGTGCGCCGCCGCTCGCGCTCGGCGCAGGATACGCTTGCCGAAGCGTCGGCCTATGCGGCCGAGCTGATCGGCGCCGTGCGCGTGCTGCAAGCCTTTACCAACGAGCGTCTCGGCATCAGCCGCTTTCGCGCCGCGGTCGAGCGCGCCTACGAGGCGGCGCGCAGTTCGATCCAGTCGCGCGCATTCCTCACCGGCATCGCCATCTTTCTCGTCGCTACGAGCATCATTATCGTTTTGTGGATCGGTGCGCAGCAGGTGCTGGCCGGCGCAGATCACGCCCGGCCGGCTTGGCCAGTTCATCCTTTATGCCGTGCTGGCAGGGAGCGCGCTTGGATCGCTGTCGGAAATCGGCGGCGAGGTCGCGCAGGCCTCCGGTGCCGCGGAACGGCTGTTCGAGATCCTGGCGATCAAGCCGGTGATCGCCGCGCCGGCCCATCCGTTGGCATTGCCGTCGCCGCCGCGCGGCGAAGTCGCTTTCGCCGACGTGCGCTTTGCCTATCCGACGCGGCCGACCGTATCGGCGCTCAACGGCGTTTCGTTTCACGTCCGCCGCGGCGAGAAGGTTGCCATCGTCGGCCCTTCCGGCGCCGGCAAGAGCACGATCTTTCATCTGCTGCTGCGCTACTACGATCCGGCCGCCGGGCGCATCACGTTCGACGGCGTGCAGCTTTCCGATCTCGATCCGGCCGATTTGCGCGCGCACATTGCGCTCGTGCCGCAGGACAGCGTGATGTTCGCGGCAAGCGTCGGCGACAATATCCGCTTCGGCCGCCCCGATGCGTCCGACGCCGAAGTCGCGCGCGCCGCCGAGCTTGCTTATGCGGCTTCGTTCATCGCCGCGCTGCCGGCGGGAATGGAAACGCAGGTCGGCGAGCGCGGCGTCACGCTCTCGGGCGGCCAGCGGCAGCGGATCGCCATCGCGCGGGCGATTTTGCGCGATGCGCCGTTATTGTTGCTCGACGAGGCGACGTCGTCGCTCGACGCCGAAAGCGAGACCCTGATCGCCGCGGCGCTGGCGCAGATTGATGCAGGAGCGCACCACGATCGTCATCGCCCATCGGCTGGCGACCGTGCTGTCGTGCGATCGCATCCTGGTGCTGGATCAGGGCCGCATCGTCGAGGAGGGGACGCACCAGACGCTCGTCGCCGAAGGCGGCCTTTATGCGCGGCTGGCGAAGCTGCAATTTCAGGGCAGCTGATTCCTCGCGGCCGCTCCCGACGCTGCTTAAGGCGCGCCAGCGCATGCGATGCACCGGCTTGCCGGAAATCGGATTGACGCCGGCGCCGGTGATGGCAAATCCCTGCTTGTCGTAAAAGCGGATGGCGCGGGCATTGTCGGTATTGACGTCGAGCTCGAGCCCCGTCGGCGACAGCTGCTTGGCGACGGCGATCAGCGCCGAGCCGACGCCCGATGCCCAATGCTCCGGCGCGACCACGATCTGGTCGAGATAAAACGTGCGCGGATCGACGGTGACGAAACCGATCACTTGCGCCTGCGGCTTCGGCGATCACGATGTCGGCGGATTTTACCAGTTCGTTGCGCCAGCGCTCGCGCCACCAGTCGAGCCGCGCGGCGAAATCGAGCTGCGGATAGGCCGCCTGCCAGGTGCGCAGCCAGAGCGCGATCGCAGCGTCTTCGTCGTGCGGATCGTAGGGCCGCAGTGCGACGGCAAGCTCGCGCGCGCCGACGCGCACCGTGTGCTCGCCGCCCACGCCTCACCGCTCCGTCAATTTCAGCTCGATGCGGCGGTTGCGGCTGAAGGCTTCGTCGGTGGTGCCCGGATCGATCGGCTGAAACTCGCCGAAGCCGGCGGCGACCAGGCGCTGCGGCGGCACGCCTTTGCTGATCAAATACTGCACGACGGAAATGGCGCGGCCGGCGGACAAGTCCCAGTTCGGTCTTGAATGCCGTCGTCCCCGAAAGCGGCCGCGTATCGGTGTGGCCGTCGACGCGCAGCACCCAGTTGATCTCGGAAGGGATCTGCTTATCCAGATCGAGCAGCGCGCTCGCGAGCTTGTCGAGCTCGGCGCGGCCTTCCGGGCGGAGCACCGCGGCGCCGGAGTCGAAGAACACTTCCGACTGGAACACGAAGCGGTCGCCGACCACGCGGATATCGGGGCGATTGCCGAGGATCTCGCGCAACTTGCCGAAAAAGTCCGATCGGTAGCGCGACAATTCCTGCACGCGCTGCGCCAGCGCCACGTTCAACCGCTGGCCGAGATCGGCAATGTGCAGCTGGGCGTCCTTCTCCTTCTGCTCCGTCGCGCCGAGCGCGGTTTCGAGCGCGGCGATCTGTTTGCGCAGCGCGCTGATCTGCTGATTGAGAATCTCGATCTGCGCGACGGCGCGCGCCGTCGCCACCTTCTCGATATCGAGCTGCGAGTTAAGCTTGCCGACCTCGGCCTTGCCGGCGTCGCTGCCGGCTTGCGCGCCTTCGGCGGTGCCGCGGAGCTTGTCGCGGTCGCCCTCGGCGGCGGAGAGCGACGCGCGCAACTGCGCGATCTCGGCCTCAAGACTGGTCTTGCCGGTGCGCTCCAGCGACAACAGATCGGACAGCCGCGAGATTTGCGCGTTGAGCCGCGCCAGCGCCGTGTCCTTGCCGGCGACTTCCTGGGACAGGAAGAACTGCGCCACCATGAACACGGTGAGCAGAAAGATGATCGACAGGATCAGCGTCGACAGCGCGTCGACGAATCCCGGCCAGTAATTCATGCCGCTGTCGCGGCGGCTCCTGGCAAGCGCCATGTTTTTTGCGCCTATCTCGCGCCTATCTGTCGACGGCTTCGCGCGACAGGATCTCCATGAAGCGGCGAATGTCGCTGTTGAGCTTGGCCTGCGCGTCCGCCCAATCGCGGATCATCTGCTGTTCGGCGCGCATGTGCTGAACCAGGCCCTGGATCGCTTCGGCGAGGTTGGCCATGGCCGCCGTGGTCGCCTTGCCCGATCCGGCTTCGCTGACGGAAAGACGCAGCCGCTCGATCGCCTCGGTGACGCTGGCGGGCAGCGGCGCCGCCGCCGACGCTGACCGCGCCGGTTTCCTGCACCGTGGTCGCCAGCCAATCTTCGAGGTTGGTGTAGAAGCGGTTCTGCGCCTGGCTGGTCTGCAGATCGAGAAAGCCGAGGACCAGCGAGCCGGCGAGGCCGAACAGCGACGACGAAAACGAGATGCCCATGCCGCCGAGCGGCGCGGCGAGGCCTTCCTTGAGCGCATTGAAGACCGTATCGGCGTCGCCGCCGACATTGAGATTGTTGATGATGCCGCCGACCGAGCCGACGGTCTCGATCAGGCCCCAGAACGTGCCGAGGAGGCCGAGGAAAACCAGAAGGCCGGTCAGGTAGCGCGAAATGTCGCGGGCCTCGTCGAGCCGGGTCGCCACCGAGTTGAGGAAGGCGCGCATGGTCTGCGCCGAAATGGCGACGCGGCCGACCCGGTCGCCGCTGAGAATCGCGGCCATCGGCGCAAGCAGCGTCGGCGCTTTGGCGACGGCAAGTCCCGGATCGGCGCGGCGGAAGCTATTGACCCAGGATACTTCCGGGAACAGCCGGATGACGCGCAGGAACGACAGGATGATGCCGATCAGCAAAACACTGAGGATCAGGCCGTTGAGCCAGGGATTGGCATTGAAAGCGTTAATGATCTGCCGCTGCAGAACAAAGGCGATCAATCCGCACAGGACGAGGAACACCAGCATCCGCACAAGGAAAATGCGGGGCGAGGCGAGCCTGGCTGGTTCGGAACTATTCGCCATCGGCTGTAAGCTTAGATTCTGTGATCATTTCCAATATGGCATAGCCGCCGCCGGAGAAAAACGCACGATTGCCTGATCAAACCTGCGACAAAATTTGCGGCGCGTTGATGGCATTAGAGCATGATCCCGAAAACCTTGCGGTCGAAGTTGATCCGAGCGTGGAAGACCGGTTTTCGGAAAAGGTCACGCTTGCGTTAGTGTTGCGCGTGGCCGGCGGCCGACGCCGCGAAGTCGCCGGCCGCGTCCTTGGCCGCTGCTTTCCCGGCCTCTTTAAGGAGGCGGAGAAGCTCGCGGTGCATGGTCTCGTTGCCGGCGGCGACATGGCCGTTGGTAAGAACGGCGTCGCCGCCGTCGAGATCGCTGACAAAACCGCCGGCCTCGCGGACCAACAGCATGCCGGCCGCCAAGTCCCAGGGCGACAGATCACGCTCCCAGAATGCGTCAAAGCGGCCGGCGGCGACCCAGGCCAGATCGAGCGTCGCGGCGCCGAAGCGGCGCAAGCCCGCATAGTGCTGCTGCGCGGCGGCGATTTCATAACGGCCGAGCACCAGATCGCCGCGGCCATAATGCGGCAGCCCGCAGGCGACGACCGCGTCGGCGAGGCGTTGCCGAGCGGCGACGCGGATCCGCCGGTCGTTGAGGAAAGCGCCCTTGCCGCGCTCGGCGACGAACAGGTCGTCGTTGGCGGGGTTGTAGGTCAGCGCCGCGACAATCGCGGCATTGCGTTCAAGCGCGATGGAGACCGCAAAGTGGGGGATGCCGTGCAGGAAGTTGGTGGTGCCGTCGAGCGGATCGACGATCCAGCGATGACTTTTGTCGGTACCGGCGCGCGCGCCGCCTTCCTCGCCGAGGAAGCCGTAATCCGGCCGCGCCTTTGGCGAGTTCCTGGCGCACGATTTCCTCGGCGCGGCGATCGGCCGCGGTGACGAAATTGCGCGGCCCCTTCAGCGAGACCTGCAGGTTTTCGATTTCGCCAAGATCGCGCTTGAGGCTCCGGCCGGCGCGATACGCCGCCTTGATCATGACGTTAAGGATTGCGGAATGGGGCATGGTGGCTTGCGGTACGGCGCAAGCCGCGCTGCCGTCAAGCCTGATGGTTAATCACGACGGCGGGCGCCTGAGCGCGTCGAGCCAGATCTTGGCCGCTTTCTCGCCCTCGGCGCGGGTGTCGGGGTCGAGCTTGTTGACGAATTCGTCGAGCATCAGGTCGGTTTCGCCACGCGCCTTGGAGATCAGGTGCCACTTGGTCGCCTCGACCGGATTTTTTGGTGCGCCGCGGCCCTCGGCGAGGATGCGGGCGAGCCGGTCCTGGCCGACGGCGTTGCCGCGCAGCGCCGCCCTGCGGAATTGAGCCGCCGCCGCCGGTTCGTTCTTGGCGACGCCGTCGCCGTTGAACAGCGCGATGCCGTACTCGACCTCGGCGTCGGTATTGTCGGCGAGCGAAGCGAGAGCCCAGAGCCGCACCGCCTCTTTCATGTCCTTCGGCACGCCGCGGCCTTCCTTGTAGAGGGTGCCGAGCGCGTACTGCGCTTCCGGATTGCCGGCCTGGGCGGCTGTACGCAGCAGTTCGGCCGCGCGGGTGAAATCCTGCGGAAACAGATGGCCTTCCATATAGAGCAGTGCCAGGTCGTACGCGGCCACGGGGTGGCCGAGCTTGGCGGCGGCAGCCAGCAGTTTGGCGGCGGCATCGCGGTCGCGCGGACCGGCGCGGCCTTGCAGGCGGAACATGGCCAGCGCGAACATGGCGTCGCGGTCGCCGCGATCGGCGGCGAGCTTGTACCAATCGGCGGCTTTGGCGTCGTCCTTCGCGGAGTCCCAAACCGCCGGCATAAAGCTCGCCCAAGAGCGTCATCGCTTTGGCGTCTTTCTTGGTCTCGACGCGGTCCGTCGCCAGCGCAAACGCGGTGAGGTAGTAGCCGCGCTGGAAGGCTGCATAGACGACGTCGGGTTCGGCGGCATGAGCGTCACGCTGCAATGGCGGGACGAGCACTGCCGCAAGCATGAGCGTTGCCGCGAGTTTGACCGCTCGTCCCCGCCCCCGATCGTGGTCGGGGGTAAACTCCGGCGGGGACCCAGAGGCTGGATTCCCGCTTGCGCGGGAATGAGCGGACGTTTGAGCTTTCATCGATTCGTCCAGACACCGCCTACGACGCCGGTTCGGCGAGCAGGCCGGCGGCGGCCGCAATCGCCGCAGCGGGCGCTTCGCTTGCGTCCATATCCAATCACCGAGCGCGACAAAATCAGCGCCAGCTTGCGCCAGCGGCGCGACCTCGTCGAGGCTTGCGGCATAGCCGACGCAGGGCGCCTCGAACAGCTCCGACCACCAATTCAGCCGTTCCTCGATCGCCTCCAGGGGCGGACGGCCGCCGCGGCGATCGGGTTCGCCGAACATCACATAGTCGGCGCCAGCCTCGGCGGCGAGCATGGCATCATGACGGCTGTGCAAGCCACCGGCGCCAGCGATGCGGTCGGGCTTGAGCGTTGGGAGAGCCGCGGTCAGCGCGTCGATCCCAGTCAGATGCGCGCCGTCGGCAGCCGGCGCGGGCGACCAAGTCCGGATGGCCGTCAAGCAGAAGCGCAATATCATGGTGCTGGACGATCGCCCCGATCGCTTTGGCGCGGTTGATCAGTGTGCGTTCGTCGGTTGGCTTCAAGGCGAAGGAGCACCGCGGCGATGTCGCCGGCTGGAAGCGCGGCGCCGATGTCGTGCGCAAACGACGCCGTGTCGCCGAGCTGCGGGGTGACCAGATAAAGCCGCGGCCGCGAGCAGGCTGCGCATTCGAACGCGTCATGGCCGGGCTTGTCCCGGCCATCCACGTCTTGGCTTCGATTTGGACTTAAGACGTGGATGCCCGCGACATAGGCGAGCGAAGCGACGCCGTTCTTCTGAACGGCTATGCGCGGGCATGACGAACCACTTGCCAGCCCTTAAATGTCACGCCGCCTTCCGCTCGAGATCGGCCTTCCACTGGCCGAGCGCGGCGAGGCCGTTCATGGCGGCGCGATGGCCGAAGGCGCGCTGGGCGGCGGCGACGTTTTCCGACTTGCCCGACCAGGCCTTTTGCGGCTCCGCCTGCAACGCGCGGCCATAGGAGAACGTCACGTGCCACGGCAGCGGACCCAATTTGTTGATGGCGTCGAGATGCGCGGTCGCTTCCTCGTCGGACTGGCCGCCGGACAGGAAGGCGATGCCGGGAACCGACGCCGGCACGCAGGCTTTGAGCACGCGCACCGTCTTCTCGGCGACTTCCTCGACGGAAGCGCGCTTTGATGACTTCTTGCCGGGCACGACCATGTTCGGCTTGAGCACCATGCCTTCGAGCGCGATGCGCTGGTAATAGAGCTGCTCGAACACGGTCTTCAGCACCCACTCCGTGATCATCGCGCAGCGGTCCGCATCATGATCGCCGTCCATCAGCACTTCCGGTTCGACGATCGGGACGATGCCTTCGTCCTGGCAGAGCGCCGCATAGCGCGCGAGCGCGTTGGCGTTGGTCATGATGGCGTTATAGCTCGGCATGTTGGCGCCGATATCGATCACCGCGCGCCACTTGGCGAATTTGGCGCCGAGCCCGCGATATTCGATGAGCCGCTCGCGCAGGCCGTCGAGCCCTTCGGTGATGACTTCGCCGGGACAGAACGGCAGCGGCTTGGTGCCCTTGTCGACCTTGATGCCGGGGAGCGAGCCGGCCTTCTCGATGAGCTTGACGAGCGGCGTGCCATCCTTGGCGTTCTGCCGGATGGTCTCGTCATAGAGAATGACGCCGGAAATGTGCTTCGCCATCGCGTCGGTCGAGCGGAACAGCATCTCGCGATAGTCGCGCCGGCTGATCGGCGTCGACTCGACCCCGATGGCGTCGAAGCGCTTCTTGATGGTGCTGGTGGATTCATCGGCGGCCAGAATACCGCGGCCGGGAGCAACCATGGCTGTCGCGACTTTATTCAATTCGGCAAGATTCATCGCGTGCTCCTCGATATTCGATTCCCCACCGCATCTATTATGCCTCAAGTGCGGGCCGCGGCGGGAGTAGGGGATGCTTTAAGTACCTCGACGCCCGGCAGCACCTTGCCTTCGAGCCATTCCAGGAAAGCGCCGCCCGCGGTCGAGACATAGGTGAAACGGGCGGTGACGCCGGCAGCATTGAGCGCCGCCATCGTATCGCCGCCACCCGCTATGCTGACAAGCTTGCCGGCTGCCGTGAGTTCCGCGGCCGCTTCCGCCACTTCGATGGTGCCGTTATCGAACGGTTCCAGTCTCGAAGGCGCCGAACGGCCCGTTCCAGACCAGCGTCTTGGTGCGGGCCAGCACCGAGACCACGAGCTCCACGGTTCGTGGGCCGATATCGAGGATCATGTCGCCCGTGCCGACCTCGTCCACCGAGACGACGCGCGACGCGGCATGCGCGGCAAAGTTCTGCGCCACGACCACGTCGACCGGCAGCACGATTTCGCGCCTTTGCGATTTTGCCTTGGCGAGGATATCGCGCGCCGTCGCCATCAGATCATTCTCGCACAATGATTTGCCGACCGCCTTGCCTTGCGCGGCAAGGAAGGTGTTGGCCATGCCGCCGCCGATGATCAACGTATCGACGTGCGCGAGGAGATTGCCGAGGAGATCGAGCTTGGTGGAGATCTTGGCGCCGCCGACAATGGCGGCGACCGGACGCTCCGGCGCGTGCAGCGCCTTTTCCAAGGCTGCAAGCTCCTCCTGCATGGCGCGTCCGGCATAAGCGGGGAGGAGATGGGCGAGTGCTTCCACCGACGCATGCGCCCGGTGCGCGACGGAGAAAGCATCATCGACATAGAGATCGCCCAAACGGGCAAGCCCGGCGGCGAACGCGCGGTCGTTTTTTTCCTCACCGGCGTGGAAGCGGGTATTTTCCAGGCAGAGAATGTCGCCCGGCTTTAAGGCCGCGACCGCCGCTTCGGCGGGCTCGCCCACGCAGTCGTCGGCAAAGCCAATCGGCCTCCCGATGATGCGCGCCACCGCGGCGACCACCGGCCTGAGTGACTCCTTTTCATCGCGGCCTTTCGGCCGGCCGTAATGCGAAAGGAGAATCACTTTACCGCCGCGGTCGGCAATCTCGGTGATGGTCGGGCTGTTGCGTTCGATGCGCGACACGTCGGCCACCTCGCCGTCCCGCATCGGGACGTTGAAGTCGACACGCACGAGCACCCGTTTGCCCGTGACGTCGGCGTCGTCGAGAGTGCGAAAGCGCATCGCCGGCAAGTTCTGGCCGCAACTTCAGCTGAGCTTGCCCATCGCTACCGCGGTATCGACCATGCGATTGGAGAAGCCCCACTCGTTGTCGTACCACGACAGCACTCGCACCAGCGTACCGTCAATCACCTTGGTCTGGTCCATGTGAAAGACCGACGAGTGCGGATCGTGGTTGAAGTCGGAGGAGACATTGGGCGCATCGGTAAAGCCGAGAATGCCCTTGAGCTGCTGCTCGGCGGCGCGCCTCACTGCGGCGTTGATCTCGTCCTTTGACGTCGCGCGCTTGGCGACGAACTTGAAATCGATCACCGAGACGTTGGGCGTCGGCACGCGGATGGCGACGCCGTCGAGCTTGCCGGCGAGCTCCGGCAACACCAGGCCGACCGCTTTCGCCGCGCCGGTCGAGGTCGGGATCATATTGAGCGCCGCGGCGCGCGCCCGATAGAGATCCTTGTGCACCTGATCGAGCGTCGGCTGATCGTTGGTGTAGGAGTGGATGGTGGTCATGAAGCCCTTGTCGATGCCGACGGCATCGTTGAGCACCTTCGCCACCGGCGCGAGACAATTGGTCGTGCACGAGGCGTTGGACACAATCGTGTGCGCCTTGGTCAGCTTGTCATGATTGACGCCATAGACGACCGTGATGTCGGCGCCGTCGGCCGGCGCCGAGATCAGGACACGCTTGGCGCCGGCTTGCAGATGCGCCGATGCCTTGTCCTTGGCGGTGAAAATGCCGGTGCATTCGAGCGCGACGTCAATGCCGAGCTCCTTCCACGGCAGTTGCGTTGGATCCTTGTGCGCCGTGACCTTGATGGCGCCGTTGCCGCAACTGATGGTGTCGCCTTTCACGGTGACTTCGCCTGGGAAGCGGCCGTGCACTGAATCGTAGCGCAGCAGATGTGCGTTGGTCTCGACCGGAGCGAGATCGTTGATGGCGAGGATTTCGATATCCTTTCGCCCGGCTTCGACGGCGGCGCGCAAAATGTTGCGGCCGATACGGCCAAATCCATTGATCGCTACGCGTACCGACATACCCGCCTCCTACAACTTTCCTAAACGCGCCAGCGCGGCCTCGGCCACCGCCTGCGGCGTGATACCAAAATGCTGATAAAGCTCTTTGTAGGGCCCGCTGGCGCCAAACCCGGTCATGCCGACGAAGGTTCCATCCGAACCGATGATGGCGTCCCAACCTTGGCGAATGCCAGCTTCGACGGCGACATTGACTTTGGCCTTGCCGATGATCGCAGCGCGGGCGGCATCGGGTGCGGCGAAAAGGAGCTCGAAGCACGGCACCGAAACCACGCGCGCCGCAACGCCGCGAGCCGCAAGCAGCTTTTGTGCGGCGGCCGCGATCGCGACTTCCGAGCCGGAGGCGAACAGCGAGATCGCCGCCGCGCCGTCGGCGGCAATCAGTTCGTAAGCGCCGCGTGCACAGCAATTGTCGGCGTCAAAACCCAGCCGCAACTGCGGCACGTTTTGCCGCGTCAACGCCAGCACGCTCGGCCCGCTTTTGCTCTCTAGCGCGAGCTGCCAGCATTCGATGGTCTCGACCGCGTCGCACGGCCGGAACACTTTGAGATTCGGAATAGCGCGCAGCGCAGCAAGATGCTCGACCGGCTGATGCGTCGGTCCGTCTTCGCCAAGCCCGATCGAGTCGTGCGTCATCACATGGATCACGCGCTGGCCCATCAGCGCGGCCAACCGGATCGCCGGACGGCAATAATCCGAGAACACCAGGAAGGTGCCGGAATAGGGAACGATGCCGCCGTGCAGCGCCATGCCGTTCATGGCCGCAGCCATGCCGTGCTCGCGCACGCCATAATGGATGAAGCGCCCGGAATAGTCGGCGGCGCTCAAGACTTTCATCGACTTGGTTCGCGTATTGTTGGAGCCGGTGAGGTCAGCCGAGCCGCCGATCATGTCCGGCAAGGCCGGCACCAAAGCTTCGAGCGCAAACTCGGACGCCGAGCGGGTCGCGATCTCCTTCGGCGCTTCGGCGAGCTTTTGTTTCACCGCGCCGACCGCCGACGCCAGGCTTTCGCCAAGCTCGCCGCGGATGCGGCGCTCGAACTCGGCGCGCTTGTTCGAATCGAGCGCGGCGAGGCGCATGTCCCACGCCTGCCTGACCGCCGTGCCGCGCCGGCCGGCGATGCGCCAGGGCTCGAGGATGGCGGCCGGAATTTCGAACGGCGGTGCGGTCCAGCCGAGTTTTACCCGCGCGGCTGCGATTTCCTCGGCGCCAAGCGGCGAGCCGTGGCTTTTCTCGGTGCCGGCCTTGGTCGGGGCGCCGAAGCCGATCGTGGTGCGGCAAGCGATCAGCGACGGCCGCTCGGACTTCTTCGCCGCTTCGAGCGCCGCGGCAATCGCCGCCGGATCATGGCCGTCGATCCGCGTCGCCGCCCAGCCGGCGGACTCGAAGCGCTCCACCTGATTGACGGAGTCGGCGAGCGCTAGCGGGCCGTCGATCGAGATGCCGTTGTCGTCATACAGCACAATGAGCTTTTTCAGCTTGAGATGGCCGGCGAGCGCAATCGCCTCCTGACTGATGCCTTCCATCAGGTCGCCGTCAGAGGCGAGCACGTAGGTGGTGTGATCGATGATGTCATTGCCGAACAACGCGGCGAGGTGGCGTTCGGCAATGGCCATGCCGACCGCGTTTGCCAGTCCCTGGCCGAGCGGACCGGTCGTCGTCTCGACGCCGGGCGTATGGCGATATTCGGGATGGCCTGGCGTCAGCGAGCCGACCTGGCGAAAGCGTTTGATCTCATCGATCGTCATCTGCTCGTAACCGAGCAGATGAAGCAGCGCATAAAGCAGCATCGAGCCGTGACCGGCCGAGAGCACGAAGCGGTCGCGATCCGGCCAGGCCGGATCGGTCGGATCGAATTTCAGGAAGCGCGTGAACAAGACGGTGGCGATGTCAGCGGCGCCCATCGGCAGGCCTGGATGACCGGCCTTCGCCCGCTCGACGGCGTCCATTGCCAAGGCGCGGATGGCATTCGCCATGCGGTCGTGTTCAGTGCGGGCGGCGGGACTCGTAGCTGTGGCGGGAAAGCGGGAAGGCTGGGCGAGGGCTGCGCTCGCCGCAATGATGCGGTCCGGCATCGTCATGAAACTGGCCAAGCGCGGCACTTATGCGGATGGCCGCGGTCAGGTGAACAGGCGGCGATCAGATAGCACGCGGCGGGCTTGAGTCAATTGCGCCGCAATTGGCCAGACGGCGTCATGCACAGAGCTGGGTACAAAACGCTTTGGACATTGACGCTTAAGCTCGATGCGACGTAAGCTTCCATGCGTAAATGATTGCGGTCGCACGCTTTTCACGTGCGGCGCGCGGCGCTTGTGGCCGCACTGGATGGCCAGATGAGCGAGGACGATTCCGTCGAGATTGCGAGCCAGCGATTGGCGCTCGCGCTTGACGCGCTTGAGGCGGCGGCCGAGCGGCGCGGCGAGCTCGATCGCGGCCAGGAATCGCTGTTTACGCAAATCCACGCGCTCGGCAGCGATCGGGCGCGGCTCGCCAGCGAACTCGATCACGCCGCCGCGCGTTCGCGAGGTCTGGAGAGCGCCAACCGGCAAGTCGTGCAACGGATCGACCAGGCGATCGAGGCAATCCGCGGCGTGCTGGACCGCGGCGACTGAGAAAACGGCTGTTGCGGAGCGAAGCGCCGCAGGAGCGTATCGAGAGGGCAGGGATGTCCCAGATCAATGTCACCATCAACGGGCGACAGTTCCGGATGGCCTGCGAGGACGGCCAGGAGGAACATCTCACCGGTCTGGCGCGCGAGCTTGATGTCCGCATCGAAAACCTGCGCGCCAAATTCGGCGAGATCGGCGACACCCGGCTGACCGTGATGGCGGCGCTCACCATTGCCGACGAGCTCGGCGAGATGGGGACGCGCCTCAATCGCCTGGAGGAAGAACTGATGGCGGTACAGGAGGCCCATGTAGCGAGCACCGATCGCCACAAAGCCGCACAGGCGGCGATTGCCGCATCACTGGCCGCGGCCGCCGAGCGCATTGAGCGCGTCACCAAGAAACTCAATGCGACCATCGGCGGCAATGGTGTCGCGCTGGGCTAGAGATCATGATCCGGTCAGACATCCAGACCATGATCCGATTTAAACTTCATCGGATCACGGCTAGAGCGCTTGCCGTATTCGCGGCTGCCTCAGACAAGAGGTGAGGTCAGTACTGGCCGCCAGGCGGGCCGTAATAGCCGCCGCCTGGGGGCATGTAATACCGAGGCGCGTAGTTATAGATCGGCCGCTGAACTGGCCCCGGCCCTTCCATCGCTTGAGCACCATAGCCGCCGCTCCGCTGGGCGGCCCAGGTGCCCTGGCAATATCCGGCGTTGCCTTGACCGCGCCAAACACCGCCGCCGCTCGCCATATTCAGATGGCCGGAGCCGCTGGCCGATTGACCGCCCGCCGACACGCTGACCGCGACTCCGCCGCCTGGGCTGACGCGTCCACGCACATCGGCGCCGCCTCCGCCGCCGATGACCTGGCCGTTGACGATCTGCACACCGTAGCGCAGACCGGACTGGCACGCGCCGCCGCGAGTCATGATGACCACGCTCCAGCTGCCGTCGAATCGAGACTGAGCAACAGCCGGACCGGCCACCGTAACGCAGGCGAGAGCGAGAGCTGACGCTGGGAGGCAGATGCGAAGCCCCCGGCGCAGTGTGCGCGCGCCTCTATTGGGCGCCTTTGACCCGTTCGTTTTGCTGAGCATCGTCATATCTCCTGCGAGACGAATTGCCGTCTCTGATTGATCCCTCGAGTCCGCAGTTATTCGTGCGTCGTCACCGGATTGCCAACGACGTATCGAAATCATCAATCGCCAGCGCGGACGCACACCGCGGCGCAATACCAACAGTGCGAGCGCCTTGCGCGTTCCGGTCTCAAGATGGCCGACAAGCGGTGGGCTGGGCTGTGGTTAATGCAATCCAAGCGTTTTCATCAAACGCTCATGCGCTCCGCGCATCGCGACTGGCCTCGCGCGCAGCAATGTGAGCCGGACGTCGGCACGCTTTCTTCCGCGAGGCTTTCTGAGGAAGACGTCGCCTTGGTCATCGCGCGGCTGGGTCGTGTGCGCAACAGCGAGCAAGGGACAAGGACCAAGTAGCGTCGCCCGTCGCCTTGCACTACATTGGCCGCGCGGGGCTGCCTGGTGCGACAGGAGCCATAATCCCCGGGGCCTTATCGATCCTTCAGGGAGCTGTCCCTGTCCGGGCTCGTGGGCTCGGACACATGGCGCCCACCTACTTTCGTAGGGAACCCGGGATCGAGCGCTCTAACGGCCGGTGCGGCTCCGCACTCCATCATCGTGCCCCTTTTCCGTCATGGCCGGGCTTGTCCCGGCCATCCACGTCTTTAGGGTGGCATGCTCAAGAGATGTCCGAAGTCCAAACGGCAAAAGTTGAACTGCGCCGCGAGATGGTCGCGCGGCGTAATGCTTTGCCCGCCGACTGCTCGAGCGGCCGCCGCGGAGGAAATCGCCGCGCGGCTGTTTCCGATTCCGGTCGCGCCGGGCGCGGTCGTCTCGGGCTTCATGCCGATGAAGAGCGAGATCAATCCGGTGCCGCTGATGAAGAAGCTCGCAGGCAAGGGCGCGCGGCTGGCGCTGCCCGTCGTCGCCGGCCGTGGCAAGCCACTGGTGATGCGTGCTTGGAATTTCGGCGAACCGCTGGCATCCGGGGTCTGGGGCATTCGCGAACCTAAGCCGGAAGCGGAGGAAGTTGAGCCCGATATCCTGCTGGTGCCGCTTCTCGCCTTCGACCGCACCGGCCATCGGCTCGGCTATGGCGGCGGCTATTACGATCTCACCATCGCCCGCTTGCGCGCACGCAAGGCCGTTGTCGCAGTTGGGCTCGCCTATGCCGCCCAGGAGATTGCCGACCTACCCGTAACACCCCGCGACGCCGCGCTCGATCTTGTGCTAACCGAGCGCGAGGTCATCGATCTGCGAGGCGGTTAAAGAATGCGGATTCTGTTCGTCGGCGATGTGGTCGGTCGCAGCGGGCGGACCGTCGTCACCGAGCGCCTGCCCGGTCTTATCCGTGACTGGCAGCTCGATTTCGTCGTGATCAACGGCGAGAACTCAGCCGGCGGGTTCGGCATCACCGAGACGATCTACAACGAGCTCACTGAAGCCGGCGCCGATGCCATCACACTCGGCAATCATGCCTGGGACCAGAAGGAGGCACTGGTCTTCATCGAGCGCGCGCCGCGTCTCATCCGGCCGATCAATTATCCGGCCGGCACGCCCGGCCGTGGCGCAGCGCTGATCGAAGCCAAGAGCGGAGCGCGCGTGCTGGTCGTCAATGCCATGGGCCGCATCTTCATGGACCCGCTCGACGATCCCTTCACCGCCGTCGACCGCGAGCTTGGCGCCTGCGCTCTGCGCTCCGGCGCCGACGCGATCATCGTCGACATGCACGCCGAGACGACGAGCGAGAAGCAGTCGATGGGCTATTTCTGCGACGGCCGCGCCAGCGTCGTGGTCGGCACCCATACCCATGCGCCGACGGCGGATCTGCGCATCCTGCCGGGCGGCACCGCCTTCATGAGCGATGTCGGGATGACTGGGGACTACGATTCCGTGATCGGCATGAACAAAGAGGAGCCGCTGCAGCGGTTCCTTCGCCGCGTCGCCTCGTCGCGTTTCGAGCCGGCTTCGGGACCGGCGACGCTGTGCGGCATCGCGGTCGAGACCGATCCGGCGACGGGCCTGGCGACACGGGCCGGCGCGGTGCGCATCGGTGGCTGTCTGGAGCCGGCGGTGCCCGCGTTCTGGAGTTAAGTTCTGGAGTCAAGTTCCGGGCTATCTTTATTTCCTACCTGCGCCGCCCTATAAATCCGTCGACATCAAATCCATTCAAATCCTTTGGGCGCGCGAGGGCGCGCGAGCGAGCTATGGCCGGACATTCGCAGTTCAAGAACATCATGCACCGCAAGGGGCGGCAGGACGCGATGAAGTCCAAGCTGTTCGGCAAGCTCGCGCGCGAAATCACCGTGTCCGCCAAGATGGGCCTGCCCGATCCGGACATGAATCCCCGCCTGCGCGCCGCCATCATTGCCGCGCGCGCGGAAAACATGCCGAAGGACAATATCGAGCGGGCCATCAAGAAGGCGGCCGGCGGGGAAGCGGAGAGCTACGAGGAAATCCGCTACGAGGGCTATGGGCCCGGCGGCGTCGCCGTCATCGTCGAGGTGTTGACCGACAATCGCAACCGCACCGCCGGCGAGGTGCGCGCGGCCTTCACCAAGAGCGGCGGCAATCTCGCGGAGACCGGCGCGGTCTCTTTCATGTTCGACCGTGTCGGCATGATCGAATACGACGCCAAAGCTGCAAGCCCCGATGCGATGTTCGAAGCGGCTTTGGATGCCGGCGCGGATGACGTTGTCTCGAGTGAAAGCGGCCACGAGATTTACGCCGCGGCGGATCAATACGGCTCGGTTGCCAAGGCGTTGGAGGCGAAATTTGGCGAGCCGCGCAAAGCCGCTTTGGTGTGGCGGCCGCAGAACACCGTTGCGGTCGGCGACGAGCAGGGCGAGAAGCTCCTCAAGCTCATCGAGAACTTGAACGAGCATGACGATGTGCAGAATGTCTATGCCAATTTCGAAGTCTCCGACGCGCTGGTGCAGCGGATGAGCGCCTAGCGGGCGGAACCGCTTGCGCACCGGGCGTGGTATGAAGTTCGCGGCATGATCCGCCCGATTCGCATCCTCGGCATCGATCCCGGGCTCCGCCGCACCGGCTGGGGCGTGGTTGAGATTGCCGGCAATCGGCTTGGATTTCTCGGCGTGCGGCTCGGTGACGACAAGCGACCAGGATGCGCTCGCCGCGCGGCTTCTCACCATCCACGACGGTCTGATGCGCATTCTCGAGGAATTTCGGCCCGACGAGGCCGCCGTCGAGGCGACCTTCGTCAACAAGGACGCCAAAGCGACGCTCAAGCTCGGACAGGCGCGCGGCATCGCCATGGTGGTGCCGGCCAAGGCCGGCGTGCCGGTCGCCGAATACGCGCCGAATCTGGTGAAGAAGAGCATCGTCGGCGCCGGCCACGGCGACAAGGCGCAGGTGCGGATGATGATCGGCGTGCTGTTGCCCAAAGCCGACCCGTCGTCCGACGATGCCGCCGATGCGCTCGCGATTGCGGTCACGCACGCGCATCACCGGCAGAGCGTCGTGCTCAGGCTGGCGGCGCGATGATGGCGCAAATATATGTGTCCGCCCCGCATGCGGGGCAGGGAAGAGACACGGCGCATGATCGGCAGGCTTAAAGGCGTGATCAACTCCTACGGCGAGGATTCCGTCATCCTCGACGTCAACGGCGTCGGCTACCTCGTTCATTGTTCGGGACGAACCTTGCAGGAATTGCCGCGGGTCGGCGAGGCGGCGACGCTGTCGATCGAGACCTATGTGCGCGAGGATCAGATTCGTTTGTTCGGTTTCATGACCGATGTCGAACGCGAATGGTTCCGGCTGCTGCAGACCGTCCAGGGCGTCGGCGCCAAGGTCGCGCTCGCCGTGCTCGGCACGCTCAAGCCCGCCGACCTCGCCTCGGCGATCGCGATGCGTGACAAGGCGATGGTGGCGCGCACGCCCGGCGTCGGGCCGAAAGTCGCCGAGCGGATCGTCACCGAGCTCAAGGACAAGGCGCCGGCCTACGCCGATATCGACCCGGCTTTGGTGCGCCTCTCCGGCGCGCTCGAAGACAAGCGCGCCCCGCAGCCGGTGAGCGACGCGGTCTCGGCGCTGGTCAATCTCGGCTACGGTCAGCCGCAGGCGGCGGCCGCGATCGCCGCCGCGGCGCGCAGCGCCGGCGACGGCGCCGAGGTCAAGACGCTGATCCGGCTGGGCTTGAAGGAACTGGCGAAGTGAAAAGGCCCGGCAAACTCGGCAAAGTCGATCGCGAATTGATCGCGGCGGCGACCGCGGCGATCAAGCTGCGCTATCGCGACGACTGGCAGGAAGTCGGCGCGGCGTTGCGTACGCGCTCCGGAAAAATCTTCACCGGCGTCAATCTCGACGCCTATCTCGGCCGCATGGCGGTGTGCGCCGAGGCGGTGGCGCTCGGACGCGCGTTCGTCGATCTCGGCGACGATGGGATCGAGACGATCGTGGCGGTGCGGCATCCACCGCCGGACGAGAAGGATCAGACCATCGCGGTGGTGTCGCCCTGCGGCGCCTGCCGGGAGCTCATTTTCGACTACGATCCGAAGGCGCGGGTGATCGTGCCGAACGGCAAATCGCCAGGCGCGGTGGCGATCGCCGATCTGCTGCCCAACAAATACAGCCGGGGCCAGGGCGGTGAGTGCTAACGCTGGCCGCAAGCTCGTGACCGCCGAACGCCGTGACGAAGACGCGGCGGAGGCGTCACTGCGCCCGCAAAAGCTCGCGGAATTCATCGGCCAGGAGCAGGCGCGAAAAAATCTCGCGGTATTCATCGAGGCGGCGCGCGCGCGCAAGGAAGCGCTCGATCACGTGCTGTTCGTCGGCCCGCCCGGGCTCGGCAAGACCACGCTGGCGCAGATCGTCGCCCGCGAGCTCGGCGTCAATTTCCGCGCTACGTCCGGTCCGGTGATCGCCAAGGCCGGCGATCTCGCCGCGCTTCTGACCAATCTCGAGGAGCGCGACGTTCTGTTCATCGACGAGATCCACCGGCTCAATCCGGCGGTCGAGGAAATCCTCTATCCGGCGATGGAGGATTTTCAGCTCGACCTGATCATCGGCAGCGGACCGGCGGCGCGGTCGGTGAAGCTGGATCTGGTCAAGTTCACGCTGATCGGCGCCACCACCCGCGCCGGGCTTCTCACCAATCCGCTGCGCGACCGTTTCGGCATTCCGGTACGGCTTAATTTTTACTCCGAGGCCGAGCTCGAGCAGATCGTCAATCGCGGCGCGCGCGTTCTTGGCATCGGCATCACCCCCGACGGCGCCAACGAGATCGCCCGGCGCGCCCGCGGCACGCCGCGGATCGCCGGACGGCTCCTGCGCCGCGTGCGTGATTTCGCCGCCGTCGGCGGCGCCGCGGCGATCGACCGCGGCGTGGCCGACACGGCGCTGGCGGCGCTCGAAGTGGACCAAGCCGGCCTCGACGCCATGGACCGCCGCTATCTGACGACGATCGCGAGCAACTACGGCGGCGGTCCGGTCGGTGTCGAGACGCTTGCGGCCGCTCTATCGGAGCCGCGCGACGCCATCGAGGACATCATCGAGCCTTATCTGATCCAGTGCGGGCTGTTGCAGCGCACCCCGCGCGGCCGGCTGATCACCGGCCATGCCTTCCGCCATCTCGGGCTGCCGGAACCGGTGCGCGATCCGGCGCAGTTCGGGTTGTTTGGCTCCAACGACGAATAATGGTGCGAGCGATCGGGCGCGTCATGACGCGACGGGACGCCTGTGATACATCGCCGGCCGTGAACGCAATTTTGCGGAGCAAACATGCCCCAGATAATGTCCGGCGGCTGCCATTGCGGGCGCGTGCGTTTTCGCGTCACGGCCGACCTGTCAGGCGTCACCGAATGCAACTGCTCGATCTGTAGCAAAAAGGGCTTTCTGCATCTGATTGTGGCGCCCGGGCAGTTCGAGCTTTTGAGCGGAGCGGACGCGCTGACCACCTATCGCTTCAACACCGGCACGGCCAGGCACACATTCTGCTCGACTTGCGGCATCCATGCCTTCTACGTTCCGCGCTCCGATCCCGACAAGATCGACGTCAATGTCCGCTGCCTCGACGATGTCGATATCGCGGCGATCAAGCTGCATTCGTTCGACGGTCGGCATTGGGAAAAGTCGATGGCAGGGCGGGTGCCGTGGCGGTAACTGTCGTTGCCCGTTTGGCTCGTCGAGTGATAGGATTGATCGATGAAAACCACCACAGAAAAGGCGGCCGAAGCGCTCGATCTGCTTCCCGAAGAAATGCGGGAACCGGCGGTTGCCTATTTGCTTGAGCAGGCCGAGAAATTTCGCGCGCTCAAGGAAGCAGTCGACGACGGCATGCAAGACGTCGCGGCCGGCCGTGTGTCGGAATGGAATTTCGACGATTTTCTGCACCAGGCGCGGAATTTTAGTCGCAAGTAGTCGCAAGGATGCGCGTCGTACTCTCCGACAGGGCCAGGGCTGATCTGTTTGGCATCTATCAATACCTGGAAGAGAGAAGTCCGAATGCAGCCGACGCATTCATTCGTAGGGTCGACGCGAATTTCGAAAACTTGACGCGATTTCCTTTCATTGGCCGCGACCGTTCGAGCCTTTCACCTGGACTGCGTTGTCTTGTGGTTGGACTTCTATTTGGTCTTTTACACAGTCGGCGCCAACGAGATCATCGTCGTTCGCGTGATCGATGGCCGTACGGATGTGACGGAAGAATTTCAACGATGAGCGGTCCGCGCAGCATCCCGCTCGACGGCGAAATCCGTGACGGCCGCCACGTGCTTACCGTGCGCGTCTATTACGAGGACACCGACTTCACCGGCATCGTCTATCACGCCAATTATCTGCGCTACATGGAGCGCGGCCGGACCAATTATCTGCGCCTGATCGGTGCCGATCACCGCGCGCTGTTCGAGGCAACCGAGAAAGAGGCGCCCGGATTTGCTTTTGTCGTGCGCTCGATGATGCTCGACTATCTGCGCCCCGCCCGCATGGACGACATCCTCGACGTCGTGACAGAGCCGGAAGAGGTGAAGGGCGCGTCCATCACCTTGCGTCAGCGGGTCATGCGCAGCGAGGAGCTCCTGGTCGGCGCCAGCGTGCGGGTCGCCTTCATCAGCGGCGGCCGCGCGCGGCCAATTCCGAAGCCGCTGCGCATAGCGATGAAGACCGATCTCGACCGGGCGCAGTAATCGGGTCGGCGGCGGACGACGCGCATCTTATATGGACGTCACGATGAGCGCTTCCGGCTTTACATTGTTCGAAACCGCGATCGGCTCCTGCGGCATCGCTTGGAGCGAGCGCGGCATCGTTGGCGTGCAGCTGCCCGAGGGCAGCGAGCGCGCGACCCGAAGCCGCCTTCTGCGCCGTTTTCCTTCTGCCGGCGAGGCCGCGCCGCCGGCACAGGTGCAGCGCACGATCGACGACATTGTCGCGCTGCTTGGCGGTGAGCGCAGAGACTTGGGCGGGGCTGTCCTCGATAGCGAAGTGGTGCCGGAGTTCAATCGTCGTGTTTACGAGATCGCGCGCGCCATTCCGGCTGGAAGCGCTTGGTCCTACGGCGAGGTCGCCGCGCGGTTGGGCGACCGTAATCTCGCGCGCGACGTCGCCCAGGCGCTTGGCCAAAATCCACTCCCGATCATCGTGCCATGCCATCGCGTCATGGCGGCCGGCGGCAGAACGGGCGGGTTTTCGGCGCCGGGCGGCGTGCGCACCAAGCTCCGCCTCCTCTCGATCGAGCGGGCGCAGCCGGGCGGTCCAACGCTGTTCGCTGACCTGCCGCTTGTGGCGCGACCCCGGAAGCGCCGGTAAGCCCTCGGCATCGACGAACCGGCCGGACTCATGTAAATACTATTTACATGGCTTGGTTCGAGGAAGATGGTTTGGTCCAAGGAAGATAAAGAAAGCCCGCGCGGGTATCACCACGGCAATCTGAAAGAGGCGCTGCTGCGTGCGGCGCTGGAGCTGATCGCGCAGAAAGGGCCGGGCGGCTTTACTTTTGCTGAGGCCGCAAGATGGGCCGGGGTCAGTCCGGCGGCGCCGTACCGGCATTTTCGCGACCGCGACGAGCTTTTGGCCAGCATCGCGCTGCGCGGCTTTCGCCAGTTCGAGACGGTGCTGGCGCAGGCCTGGGACGAAGGCCGCCCGGACGTCTTCTTCGCGCTCGATCGGCTGGGCAAGGCCTATCTCGAATTTGCCCGGAGCGAGCCTGCTTATTACTCGGCGATGTTCGAGGCCGGCATTCCGCTTGACAGCAATCCCGAACTTCGCGAGGCGGGTGAGCGCGCTTTCGCGGTATTGCGCGGGGCTGCGGAAAAGCTCTGTGCGAAGATACCGGCGCACGGCCGGCCGCCGGCTTTGATGGTGGCACTGCACATCTGGGCGATGTCGCATGGCATCGCCGCGTTGTTCGGGCGCGGCGACGCGGCGCGCCGTACGCTACCGATGTCGGCCGAAGAGCTGCTTGAAGCCGAAGCGCTGATCTATCTGCGCGGTCTCGGCGTGTCCGAAGCCAAATAGGCGTGGTTGCGAGAACGGCTGCGACGAAGAGTGCAGTGTGGCGGGCTTGCTCCAGCTTGCTTGTGCACTACTTGCCCCGGCGATGACGATCGTCCGCTTCACGAAGTCGAGAGCCTCTTGACAGTCGAAATCGGCGATGTAAATGTTATTTACATTCACACCTGGGAGGTCCCTGATGGTCCTCGTTGAAAAGCTCGACGAACTTGGAAAGCCGGCCTGGATCGCGTTGATCGTGCTCGGCTTTATGGCTTGGTGGCCGGTTGGCCTGCTTGTCCTCGCGTTTTTTCTAGGGAGCGGAAGAATGGGCTGCGGATATCGTCACAACGGCAATTGGCAAGGCCATTGGCAATCGAAGATGCAGCGCATGCAGGACAAAGTGGATCGCATGCGCTCCAAGATGGAAGGCGCCGGATGGGGCGCTCCGTCGTCGAGCGGCAATCGCGCCTTCGACGATTACCGCACCGAAACGCTGCGCCGGCTGGAAGATGAGCAGCGCGAATTCAAGGAATTCCTCGAACGGCTGCGCTTTGCCAAGGACCGCTCGGAATTCGATCAGTTCATGGCCGAACGCCGTAACCGTCCGCAAAGCGAGAGCCCCCAGCCGCCGACGCCACCGCCGGCCTGAACCGACGCTTCCCCTCTCACCCCTCCGGGCCGTCCATCTCGCCAAAGATGGGCGGCCCGCGCATTTTTGGCGCCCAGACCAACCTGCCTCGCCGTTAACCGCGCATTAAGCATAACCGCGCTTCGTTAAGCGCGAACGACCGGTCTTGCGCCCTAGTTTGGACAAGTTTCGCGATGATTTCGATCAGGCCGGTGGCGGGTCCGGCTTGGGTCCTCGTGAAAATTTTCAGGTCGTGGTCGGCGCGCGAAAGAAGCGGCTGCCCTGCCTTTGGTCCCGGTGCGCCGCTCCGGCCATTGGCCCTGGCTGGATCGCCGAAAGGATGCGCGCATGAATCCTGCCGACATCACAGCGTCGGCGCTGCCATTGACCTCCTCCGACCTGTCGCTGTTTCATCTGTTCTGGCAGTCTCATTGGCTGGTCAAGACGGTAATGATCGGCCTGATCATCTGCTCGGTCTGGGTCTGGGCGATCGCCATCGACAAGACGGTGCTATTTCGCCGTATCCGCAAGTCGGCCGACGGCTTCGAACAGGCGTTCTGGTCCGGCCAGTCGCTCGAGGAGCTTTATACGTCGCTTGCCGCCAAGCCCGGCCATTCGACCGGCGCGCTGTTCGTCGCCGCCATGCGCGAATGGAAAAGGAGCTTCGAAGGCCATGCCCGCTCGTTCGCTGGGCTGCAGATGCGCATCGAAAAAGTCATGGACGTCGCCATTGCGCGGGAAGTCGAGCACATGGAGCGCCGGCTTCTGGTGCTGGCGACGGTCGGCTCGGCGGGTCCGTTCATCGGCCTGTTCGGCACGATTTGGGGCATTATGACGAGCTTCCAGTCGATTGCGGCGTCAAAAAACACCTCCCTGGCGGTGGTGGCGCCGGGCATCGCCGAGGCGCTGTTTGCGACCGCGATCGGTCTTATTGCCGCCATTCCCGCGACGATTTTCTACAATAAGTTCATTTCCGAGGTGAACCGGCAGGCGCAGCGCCTTGAGGGGTTTGCCGACGAATTCACAGCGATCCTGTCGCGGCAGATCGACGAGCGGGGTTGAGGGGCGAACATGGCGGCGAATGTCGTCAGTGGGTCGTCGGGCGGCCGGAATAGGAATAGGCGTGGCCGCCGTGCGGTGATGAGCGAGATCAACGTGACGCCGTTCGTCGACGTCATGCTGGTGCTGCTCATCGTCTTCATGGTATCAGCGCCGCTGATGACGCTTTCGATCACCGTCGATCTTCCCGACGCCCGCGGCGGCACAGCAAACAACTCAGACAAAGAACCGCTGATCCTGACGCTCAAGAAGAGCGGCGGCGGCTGCACCAGCCAAGCCGATGTGTATCTCGGGCAAAGCCCGATCGCGTCGGCCGAGGTCGAAGCCAAATTGCGGGCGATCAAGGATAGCGGCCGCGCGCAGCCGAATGTGCTGGTCAGCGCCGACAAGGATGTCTGCTATAACGAGATCATGCGGACATTGGGCAGGCTTCGCACCGCCGGCTTTGGCGCGGCCCTCAATATTGTCCCCGAGAGGGGAGAATAGCGTTGCGAAAGAACTGGATCATATCGGCATCCGGCCACGCGGCGGTCCTGGTGTTTGGGCTGATAACGTTCGCCAGCTCAACGCCGAACGTCAACATGTCGGATTTCATGCCGGTCGAGATTGCGACGCCGGACAATCTCTCGAATGCAACCACCGGCGTGAAGAATGCGCCGAAGGCCATTGAGAATCCAAAGCCGCTCGCCGACAAGATCGGCGAGTCGAAGCCCGCCAAGGAGCTCGCTCCCAAGGTTGCCGACAAGCCGGAAATCAGGACCGATGCGGCAACTGCTGCGGAGCAAAAGCCGGAAACCAAGGCGCCGCCAAAGGCTGAAGCAAAACCGCCGGAGAAGGCGGAAAAGCCAAAGGACAAGCCCAAGTCCGATCAGGTCGCCGACGAATTGAAAAAGGACGAGCCGAAGAAGCCGCCTAAACCCGAGAAAAAGCCGCCGCCGGAATTCAAGCCGGATCAGATCGCCGAGCAACTGAGGAAGGACGAGGCGAAGAAGCCGCCGTCAAAATTCGACGCCAATCAGGTCGCCGCGTTGCTCGATCATCGCGAGCCGCAGCGTCAGGTGGCGACGGCCGAGACCCTCAACGGCGTCGCTGCGCTCGGCGCCCCGACCGGGCACGCCGCGCATCTGTCGCAGAGCGAACTCGATGCGCTGCGGGCAAAACTGATCTCGTTGTGGAATCCGCCGGCAGCTGTAAGCACGCATCCGGACCAGTATATCGTCGCCATTCGCATCAGGCTCGGCCGCGACCACCGGCTTGTCGGTCAGCCTGAAGTGCTGACCAGCGGCGATGGCCCGCTGTTCGAAGCCACGCGCGACAGCGCGGTGCGCGCCGTCATTCAGGCCCAGCCCTACGACATGCTTTCGCTGACCACGTACGATCAGTGGAAGGAAATCGACATCAACTTCGATCCACGCGAGGTTTTCGGTGGTTGACCGCAGTGACCTTTTGCTTCCGAGAATGCAGGAAAGCGGCGCGACGCAGTCTGCGCGCCTCAGCCGCCGCGACGCGCTCATGGTCGGCGGCGCCGCGCTCGCCGGTTTGGCGATGGCGCCATGGCCGGCCGCGGCCGTCACCATCGATATCACCCAAGGCAACGTTCAGCCGATGCCGATTGCGATCCCCGACTTCCTTGGCGGGGCTGCAGGCGACAACGAAACCGCACAGGGGGTCTCGCAGATCATCGCCGCCAATCTCAAGCGCAGCGGTCTGTTCGCGCCGATCGATCCGGCCGCGTTCCTCGAAAAGATCAGCACCGTCGATGCGGTACCGCGCTTTCCAGATTGGCGCACCATCAACGCTCAGGCGCTGGTGACCGGCCGGGTCACGCGTCAGCCCGACGGACGGCTCAAGGCCGAATTCCGGCTGTGGGATGTCGCCGCCGGCCAGCAGCTGGCCGGCCAGCAATACTTCACCACGCCCGACAATTGGCGGCGCATCGCCCACATCATCTCCGACGCGATCTACGAGCGTCTGACCGGAGAGAAAGGCTATTTCGATACCCGCGTCGTGTTCGTCGACGAGACCGGGCCGGCGGAGCGGCGCATCAAGCGGCTCGCGATCATGGATCAGGACGGCGCCAATGTGCGCTATCTCACCCGTGGCGATGAGCTGGTGCTGACGCCGCGGTTTTCGCCGTCGACGCAGGAAATCACCTACATGGCCTACGGCGCCGGCGACCCGCGCGTCTATCTGCTCAACATCGAAACCGGCCAGCGCGAGATCGTCGGCAACTTTCCGGGAATGAGCTTTGCGCCGCGCTTCTCGCCCGACGGTCAGCGCGTGGTGATGAGCTTGCAGGAGGGAAGCAACGCCAACATCTTCGTGATGGACTTGCGCTCCAAGGCGATGACGCGCTTGACCGACACGCCCGCGATCGATACCGCGCCGTCCTACTCACCCGATGGCACGAGACTGTGTTTTGAGTCCGACCGCGGCGGCCGTCCGCAGATCTACGTCATGGGCGCGTCCGGCGGTCCGGCGCAGCGCATCAGCTTTGGCGACGGCTCTTATTCGACCCCAGTCTGGTCGCCGCGCGGCGACTACATCGCCTTTACCCGGCAGGCTCAAGGGAAGTTCGCCATCGGCGTGATGAAACCGGATGGGAGCGGCGAACGCGTCCTCACCGAGGGCTTCCACAACGAGGGACCGACCTTCGCGCCAAACGGGCGGGTGATCATGTTCTTCCGCGATCCGGGCGGTAGCGCCGGGCCGTCGCTCTACACCATCGATATCGCTGGACGTAACGAGTTGCGGGAACCGACGCCGGCCTTTGCTTCCGATCCGGCGTGGTCGCCGCTGCTTTCTTGAGGCTTTGCCGGGGGTTTTGGGCGCCTGAAAGTTCCGGAAATTCAAGGCAGTTCCCACATGGTTGCCGCATTCAGACCCTATTAACCACTACGGAAGCTTTAGGGGTGATCGGTGGGTTCGAAGCTTCTTTGCAAGGCTCCATCAAGGTTGACGGAACGTTCGCTTAACGAAGGCGCTGCTAGATCGCTCCAGGGACCAACCATGTCCGACGACAACGGAACATTGGAGGCACCGGAATGCAGGTTATGACCATCATCCGCAGCGCCAAATTCGCAGTCTTTGTCCTCGGCGCTCTCGCCATCGCCGGCTGCGCCAAGCAGCCCGATCAGACCGCCACCGTCGCCGGCGCCGCTACGCCCGGCAGCCAGCAGGACTTCATCGTCAATGTCGGCGATCGGGTGTTCTTCGAGAGCGACTCGTCGGAGCTGACGCCGCAGGCGCGCGACACCCTCGACAAGCAGGCGCAGTGGCTCAATCAGTACAACCGCTACGCCTTCACCATCGAAGGCCACGCCGACGAACGCGGCACGCGCGAATACAATATCGCGCTCGGCGCCCGCCGCGCGCAGACCGTGCAGGCGTATCTGACCTCCCGCGGGGTGATGGCGCAACGCATGCACACGATCTCCTACGGCAAGGAGCGGCCGGTCGCGGTGTGTAACGACATTTCCTGCTGGTCGCAGAATCGCCGCGCCGTGACGGTGCTCAATCAGAGCTCATAAGCGCCAGGCGTTGCCGACGGTCGCGCGAGTACTTTACTTATCGAACTGTCGGCTGATCGGCGCCCTTGCGGCGCCGATGGGCGTTTGGCCGTCATGGTCGTTTCGTGCAGATGGTGTTTCGTCTTGCCAAAGCGCCAGCGAAATCGGATCGTATTACGAGTTTGTATCGCCAGATTCGTCGCTTTCATCTTGCATATAATTTGAAAACAAGGCTCCGCCGATGGCCACAGCCGGGTCAGTTTGGGCAACCCTTCTTCTGCCTGTGGCATTGGTACTCGCCGCTTGCGGACAGGACAATCGCTACGCCGCTCCGCCGCCGCCAAAGGTCACGGTCGCGACCCCGGTCCAGCAGAAGGTCTCGACCTACTTCGAAGTCGACCGGCAACACGGCCGCCATCAACACTGTCGACCTGGTCGCCCGCGTGCAGGGCTTCGTGCAGGCGATCAGCTACACCGACGGCGACTTCGTCAAAAAGGGCACGTCGCTGTTCATCATCGAGCCCGAGCCCTACAAGCTCAAGGTCGACGCGGCCAAGGCTGCGGTGACCAGCGCGCAGGCGACGCTGAAGCAGAGCGAAGCCGAGTACCAGCGCCAGGCCGATCTCGTGTCGCAGGCAGGTCTCGACCCAAGCCAACTACGACAAAGCGCTCGCCGCGCGCAACTCGGCGCAAGCCGATCTGCAATCGGCGCAAGCCAATGAGAGGCAAGCCGAGATCAATCTCGGCTACACCGATGTAACCGCGCCGTTCGATGGCGTCGTGTCGGCGCGGCAGGTCTCGATCGGCCAATTGGTCGGGGCGAATTCCGCCACCGTTCTATCGACGATCGTTCAGCTCAATCCGATCTATGTGAATTTCACGGCGAGCGAGCGCGACGTCCTGGAAGTGCGTGCCGCGCTTGTGCATTCCGGCCGCACCACCGCGGATCTGATCGGCATACCGGTCGAGATCGGCCTGCAAACCGAATCCGGCTACCAGCACAAAGGCAAGCTCGACTACGTGGCGCCGACGGTCAATCCTTCGACCGGGACGCTGGCCGCGCGCGCCATTCTGGACAATGCCGATCGCGGCCTGTTGCCCGGCTATTTCGTGCGCGTGCGCATACCGTCGGACCCCGAGCCGGCTTTGCTGGTGCCGGACGTGGCGATCGGCAGCGATCAGGGCGGACGCTACGTGCTGGTCGTCAACAACGACAATGTGGTCGAGCAGCGCAAGGTCGATCCGGGACAGCTCATCGGCGAGCTGCGCGTCATCGAAAAAGGCCTGACCAAGGACGACCGCGTCGTGATCGGCGGCATCATGCGCGCTATTCCCGGCCAGAAAGTCGAACCCGAATTGCGTCCGGTCACCGCCAAGCTATGACGAAATGATTGCAACTCATTTCAGCGGCGAAACCCTGCGATGATCTCAAAATTCTTCATCGAGCGTCCGGTCCTGGCGAACGTCATCGCCATCCTGATGATTTTGATCGGCGGCGTCGCGCTCTACGCCTTGCCGGTCTCGCAATATCCCAACGTCGTGCCGCCGACCGTGCAGGTGACGACGCATCTATCCCGGCGCCAGCGCCCGCGTCGCTGATGGACACCGTTGCCCTGCCGATCGAGCAGCAGGTCAACGGCGTCGAGAACATGATCTACATGGAATCGACCAGCGCCAGCGACGGCAGCTATACGCTGACGGTGACGTTTAATATCGGCACCGATCTCGATACCGCGCAGGTGCTGGTGCAGAACCGGGTGGCAAGCGCGCTGGCCCAGCTGCCGGACGCCGTCCAAAAACAAGGCGTCACCGTCAAGAAGAAGGAAACGGCGATCCTGCTGATCGCGACCCTGACCTCGCCCGACGACCGCTACGATCGCCTCTATCTCGCCAACTACGCCACGATCAACATCAGGGACGAGCTGTCGCGCCTGCCCGGCGTCGGTGACGTCAACATTTTCGGAGCCGGCGAATATTCGATGCGGGTGTGGCTCGACCCGGACAAGCTCAAGGCGCGGAGCTTGAACGCGCAGGACGTGGTGCAGGCGCTGCAGCAGCAGAGCCAGCAGGTCACGGCCGGACAGGTCGGAACGCCGCCGACGCCGCCCGGCGTGAATTTCCAGTACACCATCGATCTGCAGGGACGTCTGAGCGACGTCGAGCAGTACGAGAATGTGATCGTGAAGACCGGCAGCGCCGGCGAGCTGACGCGGCTGCGCGATATCGGCCATGTCGAGCTTGGCGCCCAGAGCTACAGCCAGATTTTCACGCTGGACGGCCACCCTTCGGCCGGCATCGGCATCTTCCAGACGCCCGGCGCCAACGCGCTCAATGTCGAGACTAAGGTCAAGGCGAAGCTGGAAGAGCTGGCGCGGCACTTTCCGCAGGGCCTCACCTACACGATCCCGTTCGACACCACGGTGTTCGTCAACCAGGCGATCCATGAGGTCTACAAGACCTTGATCGAAGCCGCGATCCTGGTGCTGATCGTGATCCTCGTCTTCCTCCAGGATTGGCGCGCCATGCTGGTGCCGGCGACCACGGTGCCGGTCACCATCATCGGCGCGTTCGCGGCGATGTGGGCGCTCGGCTTCAGCGTCAATTTTTCCACGCTGTTTGCTATCGTGCTGTCGATCGGGATCGTGGTCGACGACGCCATCATCGTGGTCGAAGGCGCCGCGCACAATGTCGAGCGCGGCATGAGCGGTCACGACGCCGCGATCGCCGCCATGAACACATTGATAGGCCCGATCATCGGCATCACGTTGGTGTTGATGTCGGTGTTTTTGCCGGCGGCTTTCATGCCCGGCCTGACCGGCCGCATGTACGCGCAATTCGCGCTGGTGATCGCGGCTACGGCGCTGTTGAGCGCCATCAATGCGGTGACGCTCAAGCCGACACAGGCGGCGTTGTGGCTGCGCCCGCCGGTGCCCGAAAACCAGCGCAACTTTTTCTATCGCGGCTTCAACGCCGCTTACAGCCGCGTCGAACACGGCTATGCCGGGCTGATGCATCGCATGGTCAACCATGCCGGGGTGATGACGGTGATTGCCTTCATCATCATTGCCGCGGCCGGTTGGGGGCTTGCGCGCATACCGACCGGCTTTCTGCCGATCGAGGATCAAGGCTATTTGCTGGTCGCGGTCCAGCTTCCGGACGGCGCCTCCCTGGAGCGCACGCAGAAGAACGCTTGGCGAGGTATCGACGATCGCGCATGCCGACGATGCGGTCGATCACGTGGTCACCATCGCCGGCGTTTCCGCGCTCGACAACAGCGCCGTGCTCGCCAATGCCGGCGTCGCCTATGTGGTGCTCAAGGACTGGAGCAAACGAGCCAACTTGCTCGTGCTCTTCCCCCGCCTGTCGAAATCGCTTGATGCCGTCGAGGACGGCGCAGGTCCTGTTGTTCCCGCCGCCGCCAATTCAAGGCATCGGCGATGCCGGCGGCTTCGCCATGCAGATCGAGTTGCGCGACGGCAGCACGGATTTCGCCAAGCTGCAAAGCGTCACCAATGCCATCGTCGCGCAACGCCCAGTCGCAAAGCGCGCTGCAGCACGTCTTAACCACTTTCCGGGCCACTGCGCCGCAAGTGCGCATCGATGTCGATCGCGCCAAGGCGCAGACCGTGCACGTGTCGGTCGATCAGGTGTTCTCGACGCTTGCCACCTATTTCGGCTCCACCTACGTCCAGCAATTCAACAAATTCGGCCGCGTGTTCCAGGTCTATGCGCAGGCCGATGCGGCGTTCCGGCTGCGCGCCGCGCGACATCGATAACCTTTGGGTGCGCAACCAGGAAGGCAACATGATCCCGTTGGGAACGCTGGTGACGATGACGCCGGCGGTCGGCCCACCGCTGATCAGCCTCTACAATCTCTATCCGTCGTCGAGCGTGCTCGGACTGCCGGCGGCAGGGCTTCAGCTCGGGCCAGGCGCTGAAACTGATGGAGCAAAATGCGGCCAGCACGTTGCCGCCGGGCGCGAGCGATCGAATGGACCGGGATGTCCTATCAGGAAAAGGTCGTCGGCCATCAAATGTATTTCGTGTTCGCGATGGCGCTGCTGTTGGTCTATCTGGTGCTCGCGGGACAGTACGAGAGCTGGTATGCGCCGCTTTCGATCATCTTCTCGGTGCCGCTGGCGCTGGTCGGTCCCGTGCTGGCGCTGCTGGCGCTGCGCATCGACAACAATCTTTACACCCAGATCGGCATCATTCTTCTGATCGCGCTGTCCGCCAAGAACGCCATCCTGATCGTGGATGTGGCGCGCGACAAACGCCTCAACGAGAACAAGTCGATCGTCGAGGCGGCGGTCGACGCCGCGCGCGCCCGGTTCCGGCCGATCATCATGACCTCGTTCGCATTCATCCTCGGTGTCGCGCCCTTGGTGGTCGCGAGCGGCGCCGGCGCCAGCGCCCGCGCATCGATCGGCATCGCGGTGTTCAGCGGGATGATCGCGTCGACTTGTCTCGCCGTCCTGTTCGCGCCGTCGATTTTCGTGGTAGTGCAGCGCTTCGAAGAGTGGCTGAGTTCCCGCAAACACCCGCGGATTCAGCCGGCGGAATAAGTGAAATGCATCGACACCGGAAAATTGCAGCGTCGGCGGCCGGCAAAGGGCAGGTATCCGCGGCATCCAGTCACAATTTGGACGCAGCGCAGACTATGTTAAGTCGCGCGGACGGACCGCAATGTCGCTTGTAATGATCCGCTCTGTTCTCCCTGCTCGGTAGCCCTGGTTGCGTGCGTGCTTGGCACGGGCGTCGCGCGCGCGCAGGTGTCCGACGCCGATCTGGTCACCCGCATCGGCCGCCTCGAGGCGACGATCCGCGAGCTCACCGGCCGCGTCGAGCAGTTGCAGTACCGCAACCAGCAGCTCGAACTGCAGGTCCAGCGCCTGCAGGAAGAAGCGGCGCGCCTGGAAGAGGGTAAGGGCCCACCGCGACCGCCTTCGCCGGCGGCGGCGCGGCCGAGCGCCCAAAATCCGCAATCGCAGCCGCCCTATTCGCCACCGCCCGGTGGCTCTCCGGTCGTGACGTCGCAGGCGGTGCCTCCGCCGGTCGAGACGCCGCCGCCATCCGGCGGCCGCCGCGGTGACGCCTTCGATCCAGCCGCCAATCCGAACGCGCCGGGCGCGCCGCGGCCGCTCGGCACCAGTACGGCTGCGAACGAGCCGCCGCCGCCTGTGTCCGACGCGCCAGCTGCCGGGCCTCGCCAGATCGGCGCGCCGCTCGATCTGTCGACGCCGATCCCGCGGCCGCCCGGCGACCTGCCGCCTCCGCCGCCGAGCAATCCGAGCGGCACCGGCGCCACGCAGCAGGCGACGTTGCCGCCGGCGAACACGCCCAAGGATCAGTACGACCTCGCGTACGGCTACGTTCTGCACAAGGACTACGCGCTCGCCGCCGAAAGCTTCCGCGGCTTCCTGCGCCAATATCCGACCGACCGCCTGGCGCCGGAAGCGCAATACTGGCTCGGCGAAAGTCTGTTCCAGCAGCAGCAATATCGCGACGCCGCCGAATCGTTCCTCGCCGTCTCCACCAAATACGAGACCACGGCGCGGGCGCCGGAGGCGCTGTTGCGGCTCGGCCAGTCGCTGGCGGCTTTGGGCGAAAAGGAAGCGGCCTGCGCGTCGCTCGGCGAGGTGTTGCGCAAATACCCGCGCGCATCGTCGAGCGTGAAGCAGGCAGTGGACCGAGAACAAAAGCGTGGCCATTGCTGACCAGGCGGTGCGCGACGCGGAAGCGAGCGCGCTGTTCAGTGGTCTTGAAGGTTTGCGCGGGCTTCTTCTCGCGGTCTCCGGCGGTTCCGATTCAACGGCGCTTCTACTGATCGCCGCGCGCTGGGCCAAGCGACTCAAAAAGCGCCGCAAGCGCGCGCCGAAACTCCTTGCCGTCACCGTCGACCATGGGCTGCGGCCGGAAGCAAAGCGCGAAGCTGCCGCCGTCAAGCGTCTCGCGCGCCGGCTCGGGATTCCACACCGGACGCTTCATTGGCGCGGCACCAAACCGAAAACCGGCCTGCAAGAGACGGCGCGCGTCGCGCGCTATCAGCTGTTGGCGCAAGCGGCGACGCGCGCCGGATACGAGCATATCCTCACCGCGCACACGCTCGACGATCAGGCGGAAACGGTGCTGTTTCGGCTCGCCCGCGGCAGCGGTCTGACCGGGCTCGCCGGCATGGCGCACGCTTCGGCGGTTCCGATCGGCGCCGGCACGGCGATCTTTCTGGTCCGCCCGCTGCTGCCGGTCTCCAAAGCGCGACTGCTGGCGACGCTGAAAGGCGCGGGCGTCGAGCATAGCGAGGATCCAAGCAATCACGATCCGCGCTTCGCCCGCCCGCGGCTGCGCGCATTGATGCCGCATCTCGCGCGTGAGGGCCTCGATGCGCGATGCCTGGCGCGTCTGGCGGCGCGGATGCGGCGCGCCGAGGCCACCGTGGAATTTGCGGTGGCCGCCGCGTGCGCCGCCTTGGCGCCCGGCCCGTGGCGCGAGGGCGAGCCGATCGGCTTGCGCATCGGAGCAATTCGACGACCTTCCGGCCGAGGTGGGGTTGCGGCTTCTCGGCCGCGCCATTGCGCACGCCGGAAACGAGGGGCCGGTCGAACTCGGCAAGCTCGAAGAGCTTTACCAGGCGCTAAGGACGGCGCGGGCGCCGCTGCGGCGGACGCTGGCCGGGGCGTTGGTCACGCTCGGCCGGCGGCCGGCTGGTCGTCGAGCAAGCGCCGCCGCGCCGGCACGGGCCGGGCGCGGCGCCGGCAACCGCCGCTTTACGAAATGACAGTAGAATAAACGCTTTGCTGGTTCCGGACCTTCTCTTGGCAGGCGGGGGCGTGACCCCTACATTGCCTTGGTACGGAACGTGAAGCCGCCACAATTCGCGGCCAAAAGCCGTCGGGCGCCGGCGGATTGCCGGTCGAGGACATGTGATGAACGCCAATCTCCGAAATTTTGCCCTGTGGGTCATCATCGTCCTGCTGCTTCTGGCATTGTTCACGCTGTTCCAGAATCCCGGCACGCACACCACGTCGCAGGACATTTCGTTCTCGCAATTGCTCAGCGAGGTCGATCAGGGCCGCGTGCGCGACGTGCTGATCCAGGGGCCGGAAATCCACGGCACCTTCACCGACGGCCGCAGCTTCCAGACTTACGCGCCGAGCGATCCGTCGCTGGTTCAGCGCCTCTACAACAAAGGCGTTTCGATCACGGCGCGGCCGCAGTCGGAGAATGTGCCCTGGTTCGTGTCGCTTCTGATCTCGTGGCTGCCATTTGTAGCGCTGATCGGCGTGTGGATTTTCCTGTCGCGCCAGATGCAGGGCGCCGGCGGCAAGGCGCTCGGCTTCGGCAAGAGCCGCGCCAAGCTTCTGACCGAGGCGCATGGCCGCGTCACCTTCGAGGATGTGGCCGGCGTCGACGAAGCCAAGCTCGATCTGCAGGAGATCGTCGAATTCCTGCGCGATCCCGGTAAGTTCCAGCGGCTCGGCGGTCGCATCCCGCGTGGCCTGTTGCTGGTCGGTCCGCCCGGTACCGGCAAGACGCTGCTCGCCCGCGCCATTGCCGGCGAAGCCAACGTGCCGTTCTTCACCATCTCCGGCTCCGACTTTGTCGAGATGTTCGTCGGCGTCGGCGCCAGCCGCGTGCGCGATATGTTCGAGCAGGCCAAGAAGAACGCGCCGTGCATCATCTTCATCGACGAGATCGACGCCGTCGGCCGCCACCGCGGCGCGGGCCTCGGCGGCGGCAACGACGAACGCGAGCAGACGCTGAACCAGCTGCTCGTCGAGATGGATGGCTTCGAGGCCAATGAAGGCATCATTTTGATCGCCGCCACCAACCGGCCGGACGTGCTCGACCCGGCGCTTGTTGCGCCCGGGCCGTTTCGATCGCCAGGTGGTCGTGCCCAATCCCGACGTGGTCGGACGCGAGCAGATCCTGAAAGTGCACGTGCGCAAAGTTCCGCTGGCGCCAGACGTGAACCTGAAGACCATCGCCCGCGGCACGCCCGGCTTCTCCGGCGCCGATCTCATGAACCTCGTCAACGAGGCCGCGCTGATGGCTGCCCGGCGCAACAAGCGCATGGTGACCCAGGTCGAGTTCGAGGACGCCAAGGACAAGGTGATGATGGGCGCCGAGCGCAAGTCGCTGGTGATGACGGAGGAGGAGAAGCTCCTCACCGCCTATCACGAAGGCGGCCATGCCATCGTCGCGCTCAACGTCAAGGCGACCGACCCGGTGCACAAGGCGACCATCATCCCGCGCGGCCGCGCGCTCGGCATGGTCATGCAATTGCCGGAGCGCGACAAGCTGTCGATGAGTCTCGAGCAGATGACGGCTCGCCTCGCCATCATGATGGGCGGCCGGGTCGCCGAGGAATTGGTGTTCGGCCACGAGAAGGTCACCTCGGGTGCCGCCTCCGACATCGAGCAGGCGACCAAGCTCGCGCGCATGATGGTGACGCGCTGGGGCCTGTCCGATACGCTCGGCACTGTTGCCTATGGCGAGAACCAGGAAGAAGTCTTCCTCGGCTACTCGGTGTCGCGCCAGCAGAACATCTCGGAAGCCACGGTGCAGAAGATCGATGCCGAGATCAGGCGCTATGTCGAGGCCGGCTATCAGGAAGCGCAGCAGATCCTGACCGACAAGCGCGCCGACCTGGAAACGCTGGCCAAAGGGCTCCTGGAGTTTGAGACCTTGAGCGGCGACGAGATCAAAGACTTGCTCATGGGCAAGCGCCCAAGCCGCGAAGTCGACCATCGAGCCGCAGGGCCCGCGCACCTCGACCGTGCCGACAGCCGGCGCCGGCCGCAACCGGCCGCGTCCGGAGCCCGGCCCGATGGAGCCGCAGCCGCAGTCTTGAGCGGCTGCGCTACGCATCCAGCACGATCGTCGCTAGCGATTGCTGACCGCGGCGCGCGACTTCCGCTTCGAGTAGCGTTCCGCATTCGCGGCAACAGAATTCCCGCAGCTCCAGCTCCGCGTGCAGCGTCAGATGCGGCCCGTAAGTTTGCGGCGGCACCGTGCGCCGATGCGCGCGCGGTTTCCAGTCTTCGGTAGCCGGACCGAAATCGGCGCCGCAGAGACAGCGGAAACGCTTGCCCTCCGTGATCATCGGGCAGACTGACGCGATGCCATTCGAGTCGGGCGGTTCGGCCCTTGGCGTGCGGCCGCCAAGACGCTCGGTGCGGATCGCGTGCCGGCACGCGCGGGTCGCTTCGGCATCGACCGCGCCGTCACGCATCACCACGCCGTAAAGCGCCGACGCCCATCGCGGCGTGACAAAGCCATTATGGATATCGCGGGCGACACGCGCGGGATCGCGCCGGATCGGATCGCCATAACCGCCGCCGCCCTGGAACGAATAGGCCAGCACGTCGCCGCGATGGAGCGGGATGTGGCCGGGTTTTGAATCGAAACGCTGCACGCCGCCGCCGGCGTTCAGGAGATCGTGCATGTGCGTGTTGGCGTCGATCAATGCGGCCACGCCGGCATTGGATTTACGCAGCAGGTGATAGGCGCAGGCGCCGGGCAGGCCGCCGAATTGGCCGATGGAGTTTGGTACCTGCACGCCATGGCCGACCACCATCGTGTGGAGTTCGTCGGCGTCGTGCGGCGTTATCGCGAGCCCCATGGTCACGCCGCCGCGCATGGTGCCGGCGCCGGCCGTATCGGGCATGAACGAGCGGAACAAATAAAGGAACGGCCCCGAGGCCTCGTTCAATTCGACATTGCCGATACGCGGGCGCGGAATCGAATGATCGCCCGAGCCGTCGAGGCCGTCGTGATCGATATAGGCGCCGCCACCGCCGGCCATCGCGTCCATCAACAGCATGCCGAACGGACCGCCGTCGCGATCGGCCCCGGCCATGGTGAGCACCGAGAATTGCCCCTTGGTGACGGCTTGGCCCTCGCCCACCAATTCGGGCACAGCGGCGACCATGCGCGACATGGCGGCGACGGCGACATTTTGCGCCACCCAGGCGGTCGAGACAGTGGCGCCAGAAACCGGCGCCGGCCAGCGCGCGTTGCAGATATTGGCCTCGGGCACCTTGATCGTCACCGGCTTGAGCACGCCTTCGTTCCAGCGGATGTCTGGAGCGAGGATCGGCAGCAGGCCCGTGAACAATGCGCCGCGCAAGCCCGAGCGGGTGCAGTTGATGAAGCCCGGCGCCTGCGGCGACGATTCGCTCATGTCGAGGGTGAGCGCGTCGCCGCGCTTGATGGCGGCGAGTTCGATCTGATAGAGCCGGTTGGCGTGGCCGTCGTGGTCGAGAAAGTCGCGGGCGCGATAAGTCCCGTCAGGAATGAGCTTGAGGCGTTGGCGCAAGAGCCTTTCCGAGGTGTCGATCTCGGTGCGCATCACCTGGTCGACGGTCGCGACGCCGTAGCGCTGCATCAATTGATGAAACCGCCGCGCGGCGACGTTGTTGGCCGCGATCATCGCCTTGAAGTCGAGGCCGACGACGTGCGGCAGCCGCGTCATGCCCATGATCATTTGCCAGATGTCTTCGCGCAGTACGCCGTTGTCGACGAGCTTCACGCCCGGCAGCAGCATGGCTTCCTGCTGCACGTCAGTGGCGGCGAACGCCCAGCTGCCGAACGTCATGCCACCGGTGTCGAGCTCGTGGGCGCAGGAGCCGGTCCAAGCGATGCGCCGGCCTTCGTGAAAGATCGGCATCACAATGGAAACGTCGGGCTGATGAATGGCGCCGCGATAAGGATCGTTGAGGATGAACATGTCGCCCTCGTTGATCCCGGGATTGGCGCTGAAATGCTCGATGATCGAGTAGATCACCGTCGACATGGTGCCGGCATGGAAAATCACCTGCGGCCCCATATTCACGATCGCGCCGTCGGCGAGATAGATGCCGACGTTGAAGTCGGTCGCTTCGGTGACTACCGGCGAGCCCGACACGTTCTTCAGGGTGATCGCTTGTTCCTCGGTAATGGCTTCGAGTTTGTGACGGATCACCTCGAAGGTGATCGGATCGATCGGGGCGCCGCTCTCCGATTGGCTGTCTTGCCCGGACTTGGTCATCGCGCACTCTTCACGTCAGATCGATGGAAAGGTTGCCGGCGTTATCGAGCCGCGCGGTTTGGCCGGACCCGACATAGACGGTGGTTTCAGGATGCTCGACGACTGCGGGACCGGCCACGCCAAATCCTGCCGGCATATCCAGCCACTGAAAGATCGCTGCGTCAGTCCAGGCGAGGGTAGTGGGCTCGAAAATACGCCGGTAGCCGGGCTTCGGCGCGGCGACGGCGCTCGGCTTGCGGATCGAGGGCTTCTGCGTGCGGCCCACGGCGACGACGCGGAAGGTTGTCAGCTCAATGCCGGCAAAACGGAAGCCGGCGCCTTTGCCGTAAACCGCTTCGTAGGATTCCTCGAACAGCTCGACCAGCGTGCGGGCGGTTGCCGCTGTCACCGGCCCGTCCGGCACCGGCACCATCAAATCATGGGTCTGGCGACGGTAGCGCATGTCGATAGTGCGTGCGAGCTCCGATTGGGCGCGTACGAATCCCGATTGCTCCATGGCGGCGACACAGCGTTGTTCGAGCTCCGCGAACACCGCGTTGATGCTGTCATAGTCGAGGCCGTCCCACGGATCGCGGGTGCCGCCGCCGGCGCGCAGAACCAGCGAGCGCTCGGCGGATTGCTGGATGTCGGAGGCAAGCGCGCCGTAGGCCGAATGCGCCATGCTGGTCGCCGGAATGAGGATGCGTGGCACGCCGAGCTCGGCGCCGTAGGCGATGCAATGCGCCGGGCCGGCGCCGCCATAGGCAAGGAGCACGAAGTCGCGCGGATCGTGGCCGCGGCCGATCGTGACCTCGCGCAACGTATCGGCCATGTGTCCGTCGACAACGCGGCGGATGCCGGCGGCGGCCGCTTCCACGCTCATGCCGAGCGGCGCCGCGATCTGCTCGCGGATCGCGGCGGTGGCGCCGGCAAGATCGAGCTTCATGCGGCCGCCGAGGAAATTGTCGGGCGAGAGAATGCCGAGCACCAGATCGGCGTCGGTCACAGTGGCAAGCGTGCCGCCGCGACCGTAACAGACCGGACCAGGCACGGCTCCGGCGCTGTCGGGTCCGACCCGCAGGAGCCCGGTTTGCACGCGGGCGATCGAGCCGCCGCCGGCGCCGATGGCGCGGATGTCGATGACCGGGGTGTTGAGGTGGTAGCCGCCGACCTCATGGGTGCCGGACACGAGCGGCTTGCCGTCGACGACCAGCGCCACGTCGAAGCTCGTGCCGCCCATGTCGGTGGTGATGATGTTTTGGTGGCCGATCTCTTGCGCCAATTGCAGCGATCCCATGACCCCGCCGGCCGGGCCGCTCGCCACCAACAGCATCGGTTTGCGCGCCGCCTCGCGGGCGGGAACGACGCCGCCGGCCGAGTTGAGCACGTTGAATTTGCCGCGGAAGCCGCGATCGCGCAGCAGGTTCTCGATGCGGTCGAGATAATTGGCGACCTTCGGCGCCAGGTAGGAATTGAGCACCGTCGTGGCGGTACGCTCGTATTCGCCGATGATCGGCGAGACCTCGCAGGAAAGGCTCACAAAGGCGTCCGGCCGCATCTCGCGGATGATAGCGCCGACGCGCTGCTCGTGCGCCGGATTGCGGAACGACCAGAGCAGAGCAACCGCAAAAGTCTTTGCGCCCGCCTCGATCAATTCACGAATCGCCGCGCGGACACTCTCTTCGTCCAACGGCACCAGCACGTTTCCGGCTTGATCGACCCGCTCGCGCACTTCGCGAATCAGGCGGCGCGGTACGATCGGGTCAGGATAACGTCGGCGGCTGTAGCGCCCGAGATGCTCGACCGGAATGCCGGCGGTGAAGCCCATCAGCCGCTGCAGTGCCAGTGTATCGCCAAAGCCCCGCGTGGCGATCAGCCCGGTGGTCGCGCCGGTGCGCTCGATCAGCGCGTTGGTGGCTTGGGTGGTGCCATGGCCGAAGGCCGTGACGCGGCTGAGCAATTCCTGCGGCCCGAGCCCCTGCGTGCCGGCGGCCACCGCAACGGCGTCGAACACGCCCTTTTCCAATTCGCCGGGCGTGGTCGGTGCCTTGGCGGTTGAGATGTTACCGCCTTCGTCCATCAGCACTAGATCGGTGAAAGTGCCGCCGATATCGATGCCGAGATACATAGTCGCGAACGCCGTTAAGCGTTTCCCTCCCGAGGCCCGTTTTGCGAAAAGACCGCTTCCATCAGCGCTAGGGGATCACGGCGGCGAAGTCCACCACTCGTCCAATTGCCGCCACAGCGTTAGAATAGCTCCCATGCGAGGCTGAGAGGGGCGACACGTGAAGACTAGTTTGATCGCTGCCGTGGTTCTCGCGCTGATTGCAGGTTCGGCGTGGGCGGAGCCGCAGGTGGTCGGACAGCCGGTGCCGCGCGCGCCGGCAGCCGCGCCTGCCCAGGCGCCTAAAACAGGCGGCTGCCAAGCCCGCGAAGCCCGCGGCCAAGCCGCCACGTGCCGCCAAAGCTCCGTCGACGCCCGAGTCACGGTCGGCCGCAGCTTTGGCGATCTCCGCCGATCCGGTGTTCGATGAAGGCACCTACCAGCGCATCAAGGAGGCCTTACTCAGCTATGCCGCCATTCAGGTACGCGGGGGCTGGCCGATGCTTCCGGCAGAGGCCAAGCTTGCGCCCGGCGCCAGCGGGCCGGACGTCGCCTTGCTGCGCCGGCGTCTTGTCATCTCCGACGATCTGGCGCCCGAGCAGGAGCAGGGCGACACTTACGACGCCGCCGTCGTTGAAGCCGTCAAGCGCTTCCAGTTGCGCCATGGCCTTGAGGCTAATGGCAGCGTCGGCCCGCAGACCTTGAAGGCGCTGAACGTTCCCGTCGCCGCGCGCATCAAACAGCTCGAGGCCTCGATCGAGCGGCTCCGCGGCATGGATTTCGTCTTTGCCGAACGCTATGTCGTGGTGAATATTCCGGCCGCGTTCGTCGAAGCGGTCAGCCACGACAAGGTCGAGCGGCGCTATCGCGTCATTGTCGGCAAGGTCGACAAGCCGTCGCCGACACTTACCGCCTATATCACCGCGGTCAATCTCAATCCGACCTGGACCGTGCCGCTCTCGATCACCAAGAACGAGATTATCCGGCACATGCGCCGGGATCCGACCTATCTGAGCCGCATGCATATGCGCGTTCTCGGCGCACGCGACGAGGAGATCAGTCCGCAATCGATCGACTGGGCGTCGGACCGTTCGCCCAACTTCACCGTCCGGCAGGATTCCGGCAATTTCAATGCGCTCGGCAATGTCAAGATCGACATGCCGAACCCGTATTCGGTCTACATGCACGATACCACGACGCGGAATTTGTTCGCCGACGATTATCGCTTCGAATTCGCATGGCTGCACGCGCGTCGACAATGTGCGCGACCTCGCAACGTGGATTCTTGCAGACATGCCCGGCTGGAATCGCGCCGCGATCGATGCCGGCATTGCCGCCGGCGTGCTGAAAGTCATCAACTTGCCGCACAAAATACCGGTCGCCTGGGTCTATCTTACCGGTTGGGTGACGCGCGACGGCACCGTCAAATTCCGTGACGATGTCTACAAGCACGACAAGTCGCTCGACCGTAATGCGCTTGCCGATGCCGCGGCCGGCGGCTTCGTCGCGCCGGTGCCGCGCGACCCCAAGCAGGCCTCGAACCTCGACAGCCGCTGAGCTGAACGCTCATCCCAACGCGGGGACGAGCCGGAAATGCAAATCAGATGAAGTCTCGCAATCCGGCCTGCTTGAGCAGCGGATAGGTCACGTCGCGAAATTCCCGCATGCCGGCCTCAAAGCGCGGCCACGACAATAGCACGCCGTCAAGGCCCATGCGTGACAGCGCGATAAGCCTATCGACGATCTGCTGCTTGGTGCCGATCAGCGGGTGGCCGCCCCAGCCGGACACGAACATCTCCGCCATCGCGCGGGCGCGCTCCGGTGGATAGTTGCGCTCGTTGACCTCCGCGGCCATGGCGGTGACGACATTGCCGGCGGCGACCCAGTCGCCTTTCTCATGCACATAGTAGTCGTAGAATTGCCGTGCTTCTTTTTCCGTTTCGCCCTGAACGATGGTGGCGAGCGTCCAGACGCGAATGCTTCGTCGGTATTCTTCGCGCGCCAGCCGATGATAGGCGGCGACATGGGCGGTGCAGGCATCAATGTCGTGGGTGCGCAGCACCGTGTAGACCAGATCGCAATTCTTAGCCGCAAAATGCCGGCCGCGTTCGGAGGAGCCGGCATTCATGATGGCGGGGTAGGGCTTCTGGATCGGCTTCGGCTGCAGGTAACCCTTTTTGATCCGGTAGAAATGGCCGTCATGGTCGAAATCCTCATCTTCCGTCCACAGCCGTTTGACGATGGCGAGCCATTCCTCGGCGCAGGCATAACGGTCCTCATGCCGCGTCAGCGGCACGTCGAACATCTCCATCTCCGGCCCGTTCCAGCCGCATACGACGTTGAGCGTGAAGCGGCCGTTGGAGATGTGGTCGATCACCGCGCTTTGCTTGGCCGCGATGATCGGATGATTGAGCGACACATGCGAGGTCGAGACCACGCCGCTCTTCGGGTCGAGGCGGCAATGCCTGCTGCCCAGGTATAGGCCTCGAAGCCGGGCCCTTGCGGATCGTTGGCGCCGCCAAAACCGCGCCAGCGCGCCACCGGCACGATGGCTTCGAACTCCATCTCGTCGGCGAGCTTCGCCAGCGCAACGGTATTCGGCCAGCTGATTTGCAGCCGGCCTTCGAGGCCCGACATGACGCAGCCTGAGTCGAGATTGGTCTGAAAGGTGCCCAATTTCAGCTTGCGATTGCTGAACGCCGGATTGGTCGTCAATCGATCCCGCTGCATGCGCGCCCCGTCTCCGCCGCGTCAGATTCGCGACCGCTCCCACGCCGTGGCGACAATCACTGCCATGACCGGTTGCACGGCGATAATGGCGGCGACGCAGCCGGTCCAACCGGTCGCGTTCCAGACAAAGCCGATAAGGAACGCGCCAGCGCTGCCGCCCATATAGAAGGACGACGCGTAGAGACCGGCGGCCGACGAGCGGCCTTCCTTGGCGGTGGTGATGACGTAGCCGGTGGACACCGCCTGGCATATCATGCCGCAGGTGGCGCAGACGATCAGTCCGACAACGATCGCTGCGACCGGCGGCGCCAGCAGTAGCAGCGCGCCCGCGATCCAAATGCCGATGATGCCGAGCACAAAGCGGCGGCGGCCGAAAAGCATAATCGCGCGCCCGACCCAAGGCACCGTCAGGCTTCCGGCGAGATAGGTGGCAAAGAGCGCGCCCAGCAGCGTCGGCGAGAAGTAGTACGGCGCGGCCGCCAAATGAAAGCTCACATACGTGAACGTGGCGATAAAGTTGAACAATACGCCGAAGCCGACGGCATAAATCCCCAGCATCCGCGGATTGCGGAGGTGAGCAAGCATCTGCCATGCGGACGCCGCAAAACCGACCGAGCGGACGAAACGCCGCTCGCGCGGCAGCGCGATGGTGACGATGATCGCGCCAATCAGGGTCAATATCGCGATGGCGCCGAACGACGCGCGCCAGCCGACCAGATCGGCGACCGCGCCGGTGATGAAGCGGCCGCAGAAACCGCCGACGCTCGACCCGGAAATAAACAGCCCGGCGACGCGCGGCACGTCGGCCGGCGGCCATTCATCGCCCACATAGGCGACGGCGACGGTGAAGATCGGCGGCAGCAACAGTCCTTGCACGAAGCGCAACAGCACGAGCTGGGGCACGCTCGATGCCATGCTCATGACCAGCGTCGGCACCACGACCGCGAACGCAGCGGCGGTGATCAGCCGTTTACGGCCGAGAACGTCGGCCAGCGCGCCGGTGAACGGCGCAGTCAGCGCAATCGCCGCAGTCGAAGCGGTCATCAGCGCGCTGATCTGTCCGGCGTCGACGCCGAAGTTATGCGAGAGCTCGGGCAATAGCGCCTGAGGAGAATAGAGATTGACGAAAGCGGTGAAGCCCGCGGCGGCGACGGCGAGCGGGCGAAAATCGAAAGCCATGCCGCATTATGAATAAGCAGGGCGGACGGCGAAAGCGCACTGGCGGGGTAGAAATCTCAGCGCTGGAAATCGACCGCGGTGGTATTGCCGCCGCTGACGATCACGCCAACACGTTCGCCATGCTCGGGCTTGTAGGCGCCCGACAACAGCGCGGAAAACGCCGCGGCGCCAGCGGGCTCCGCCACGATCCGCAATGTCCGCCACAGGGCCTGCTGGCTGCTCACGATCGCGTCGTCGGTGACAAGCAAGGACGCTATGCACGTATTGCCGGGCGATCGGGAAAACGCGCTCGCCGACCCGGCGCGGCGCCAACAAATCGGCTGCCACGCCACCGCCTTCGGCGTCGACTGGGGTGTCCCGCGGCAAACGCCTTCGTCAGGGTCGGACAGGCAACGGGCTCGACGCCGATGACCTTGATACGGCCGGCATACCAGGCGGCTATTCCGGCAACGAGCCCGCCGCCGCCAACGGGCACCAACAGCGTGTCGATATCGGGCGCCTGTTCATCGAGCTCCACGCCGATAGTGCCTTGCCCGAGGATCGTTTCGTCTTGGTCATAAGCGTGAACCGGCATGGCGCCGGTTTTCTCGACCCACGCTTCGCTCGCAGCCAGGGCGTCGGCGTAGCGATCGCCTTCGATCACCAGGTCTGCGCCATATTCGCGGATGCGCGCGATCTTGGCCGGCGAAGAAACGCTCGGAACGAAGATCGTCGCCGGCACGTGCAATTTCATCGCCGCATAGGCGACCGCCGCGCCATGATTGCCGCCCGACGCCGCAACCACGCCGGCCGCGGACACGTTTCGGCTCAAAAGATTGGCGAAGGCGCCGCGCACCTTGAACGAGCCGGAGTGCTGAAAAAGCTCAAGCTTGAGGCAAAGCCGGCTCGATCCCAAACCGGCATCAGCCGCATCGATCTCGATGACCGGCGTTCGGCGGACGTGCGGACGGATGAGTTGCTCGCAACGCGCGATAAGTTCAGGGTTGACGGCGGGGGAAACGCTCACACTGGTGGTTTTGCGTATATCTGATGCGCGGATGCGAAAGAACCATTGCGCCGCCCGCGAGCGCTGGACAGCACAATATCAACTTCGGTATTCAGGGTGCAAATCGGTATCGAGAGTGCAATTTGTGCTTGCGCTTTCGCAACAAATCGCAGCCGAGGATGGAATGCTGGCCGTCAACGAAGATCGCGTTCTTTCTGATCTGCGCGCGTTGGCCGAATTCGGCAAAGTCGGCACCGGCGTCAATCGTCCAGCTTTTAGCGACGCCGACCTCGCCGCCCGGCGGTGGCTCATGGGCCAGATGCATGCCGCCGGTCTCGAAACCGTGATCGACGGCATCGGCAATGTCTACGGCCAGGCGCCCGGCGCCGCACAAAGCATTCTCGTCGGCTCGCACAGCGACAGCGTCCCGAACGGCGGGTGGCTCGACGGCGCGCTTGGCGTCATGTTTGCTCTTGAAGTGGCCCGCGCCGCGCGCGCCACGCAAGGCATCGGCGTCGACGTCATCTCGTTCGCGGACGAGGAGGGCACTTGGCTCCCGTGCCTCGGCAGCAGAACTTTCTGCGGCGAACTGACCGAAGCCGATTTGTCCGGCTTGCAGACAAAAATCGGCGAGCGATTGTCAGATCGGCTGACGCAGCTTGAGCTGCGTGGCCGTCCTTTCGCCCGCCTCGACCCGCAGCGCCATCGGGCCTATCTCGAAGCCCATATCGAGCAAGGCCCGCGGCTGATCGGCGAGGGGATCGATGTCGGTGTCGTTACCGGCATTGTCGGGTTGCGCCGTCACGTCGTGCGCTTTCGCGGTCGCGCCGATCATGCCGGCACGACGCCGATGGCGATGCGGCGCGATGCGGCCTTCGCGATGTTCAGTTTTGCGACATCGCTTGCGGAGCGGCTGCGCGCCGCCGGCGGGCCGGATTCAGTCTGGAATTTCGGCATCGTCGCGGTGCGGCCCGGTGCCGCCAATGTCGTACCGGCGGAGGCCGACTTGACCGTCGAATTTCGCGACTCTTCGGCGGACGTGATCGAGCGCATGGAGGCGGCTTTCCAAGCGGCGGTGAGCGCCGCCGAAGGCAAGTTCAAGCGTTGCGGTGTCGAGCGTACGCGAACGGGCTGCTCGCGCCCGCGGCGATGGACGCGGAATTGATCAACGATCTCGCCGCGGCGGCCGCCGAAGACGGGCGCGAGCCATATCCGCATGCCGAGTGGGGCCGGTCACGACGCGATGATCCTCGCACCCCGCATACCCGCGGCGATGATGTTCGTGCCCAGCATCGACGGCCGCAGCCACGACATCAGCGAGAATACCAGCGAGGCGGATATCCGCCGCGGCTTTCGGGTTTTTGCCGCGGCCGTGTCCAAGGCGCTCGAGCGATTGGCGCGAAGCGAGCGGTCCGCGCGCGCCGCTTTCGCGCCGGGAGAAAGAACCAGCGTCATGAAAACGATCGGCGTCGACGTCGGCGGTACCTTCACCGACATCGTGTATTGCGACTTGGACACCGGCCAGGTCGCCATCCACAAAGTCTCGACCACGCCCGACGATCCATCACGCGGCATCATCCAGGGCATCGCCGAGATTTGCCGCGACAACGGCATCGCGCCGGGCGATATCGACTATGTGCTGCATGGCACCACCACGGCCACCAACGCCGTGCTGGAGCACAAGGGCGCCCGCGCCGGCATGCTGACCAACCAAGGGTTCCGCGACATCATCCACATCGCGCGCCATCAGCGGGTCGAGCATTATTCGATCATGCAGGAGCTGCCGTGGCAGAACCGGCCTTTGGTCAAGCGGCGTCACCGCAAGGTGGTCAAGGGCAGGCTGGCGCCGCCGCGTGGTGAAGAGCTTGAGCCGCTCGATGAAAGCGGCGTGCTCGAGGCCGCGCGCGTGCTGAAGGCTGAGGGCGTCGAGGCGGTCGCGGTGTGCTTTTTGTTTTCGTACCTCAATCCGGCCCACGAAGAGCGCGCCAAGCAGATTTTGGAGCGCGAGCTGCCCGGGGTTTTCATCGCCACCTCGTCGTCCATCTCGCCGCAATTCCGCGAGTTCGAGCGGTTCACGACGGCGTGCCTGTGCGCCTTCATCGGGCCGAAGATGCGCGGCTATGTCGGCCGGCTCGAGAACACGCTGCGCGACGCTGGGCTGCGCTCCGAATTGCGCGTGATGGCGTCGAACGGCGGCGTGGCGACGCCGGCGATGGTCAGCGACAAGCCGGTGATGACGCTGCTCTCGGGGCTTGCCGCCGGCGTCCTCGGCGGCGCCTGGGTCGGCGGCTTTGAGCGGACGCCGCAAGCTCGTCACCTTCGACATCGGCGGCACCAGCGCCGACATCGGCATCGTGGTTGAGGGCCGCTTTGCCGAGACCGACGCACGCAGCACGTCGATTGCCGGCTTTCCGCTGCTGTTGCCGATGATCGACATTCATACCATCGGTGCCGGCGGCGGCTCGATCGCCTATGTCGATCACGGCGGCGCCTTCCGCGTCGGGCCGCGCAGCGCCGGCGCCGTGCCCGGCCCGGCCGCTTATGGCCGCGGCGGCAAGCGAGCCGACCGTGACCGACGCCAATGTGGTCCTCGGCCGGCTCGACAAGAACGATTTTCTCGGCGGCAGCATGAAGCTCGACGAAGACGCCGCCCATCGCGCCATCGAGGGGCTCGCCGACTCGCTCGGCATGAGCAAGCTCGAAGCCGCCGAGGGCGTGCTCACCGTCATCAACAGCAACATGGCCAACGCCATCCGCTCGCGCACGGTGCAGAAGGGCATCGACCCGCGTGAGTTCGCGCTGGTCGCATTCGGCGGCGCCGGGCCGCTCCACGGCGTCGAAGTCGCCGCCATGCTCGGCTTCCCGGAGGTGATCGTGCCGCCATATCCCGGCATCACCTCGGCGATGGGATTGCTGACCACGGACCTCAAATACGACACGATCCGCACCCAGTTCCAGGTCAGCGGTAACGTCGACCTCGACCGGCTCAACGCCGACATCGCCGCCATGGAGAAGGAGCTGCGGCGGCAATTTGCTGACGATCATCTGGACTCGGCCAGCATGTCGTTTATCCGCGATGGCGACTTGCGCTATGTCGGCCAAGGCTACGAGCTCAAGATTCCGTTTCCGCCCGGCATCATCGGGCAAAAGGAGCTTGCGGATATTTGGAACGGCTTCCACGAGGCGCACAAGCGCGAATACGGCCATTTCTTCAGCGACAATCCGATCGAGATCGTCAATGTCCGCGTCGTTGGCGTTGGCCGCATGCCGAAGATCGACAAGCTCACGGCGCCCGAAGGTTCGACCTTAGCCAAGGCGCGCATCAGATCGGGCCAATGCGTCTTCCGCATCGATGGCGAGTTGCGCCCGTTCGAAACTACGTTCTATCGCCGGCATCTCTTGCCGGTCGGTGAGGCCTTCGCCGGCCCGGCCATAGTCCTGCAAAAGGACTCCACCACGGTCATTCCGCCGGGTTGCAGCGCGATCAACGATCCAGCCGGCAATCTCATTCTCACAATCGCAGGGAACGGCCATGCACGACTCTAATCGTTCCAATCGCGGGCCGCAGGCTAACACGCGAGTCGATCCGATCACCGGCGCCGTGATTCAGGGTGCGCTGGACAGCATCGCCATCGAGATGGGCCACAAGCTCATGCGCATGAGCTATTCGAGCATCATCCGCGAGTCTGAGGATTTTGGCGCGGCGCTGACCGATGCCGAAGGGCGGCAATTGTGCGAGTGCAAGATGAGCACGCCGCTGCAGTGCGGTCCGATCCCCGGCTACGTGCGCGGCATCCGCAAGCGCTTGGCGGCTCGCGGCGAAGTGATCCGCCCGGGCGACGTGATCATGCACAACGATCCCTATGGCGGCGCATCGCACGGTCCCGACGTGGCGTTCTGCGTGCCGGTTTTCGACGGCAACGAACTGATCGGCTTTTCGGTCACGACGGCACATCATCTGGATATCGGCGCGCATACCCCGGGCAGCTGCGGCATCGTCGACGCAGTCGATACCTATGCCGAAGGCCTGCAATTCAAGGCGATCAAGGTTTTCGATCAGGGCAAGCGCAATGATGCGGTGTGGGAAATCATGCGCGACAATATCCGCATTCCCGACCTGGTCGTCGGCGACATGAAAGCGCAAATCGCCGCCGCGCAGATTGGCGCGCAGCGCTACCTTGATCTGGTGCGCCGCTATGGTCGTGCCACGGTTACCGGCGCCTATGAAGACCTGATGGATTATTCCGAGCGGCTGATGCGCGGCGCCATCCGCGCGATCCCCGATGGGGCCTATTCCGCTGAAACCTTCATCGACGGCTATCTCGACGATCCGGACCCCGCGCGGCGCGATCTCAAGCTCGTCGTCACGATCAAGGTCTCTGGCGACGAGCTTGTGGTCGATTTGGCCGGCACCTCGCCGCAAGTGTCCGATCGGCCGATCAACCTGCCGTTCGAGGGCACCGTCGATTGCGCGGTGTGGCTGACGGTGCGTTCTATCCTGCTGGACAGTGCGGTCTACGGCAACGTCCCGCAGAACAGCGGGCTTACCCGCCCGATCGCCATCGTGGCGCCCAAGGGCACGCTCGCCAATCCGATCTTTCCGGCCCCGGTGATTGCGCGTTTCTGCCCAGGCAATGCGCTGGCCGATACGGTCATGAAGGCTTTGGCTCAGGCCGTTCCCACGCAGGTCAGCGCCGGAATCGGCAATCTTCGCGTCATCGCCTTCAGCGGCACCGCGCAGGACCATTCTTGGGTGCATATGGAAATACTCGAGGGCAGCTATGGCGGGCGCCACGGCCTCGATGGCATGGACACCGTCGATACCCTCTATGCCAACACGCGCAACAATCCGATCGAAGACATCGAATCGCACCTGCCGCTGCGGGTGGACCGTTACGAGCTGCGCGAGAGCGTCGTGGCGGCCGGCGAATGGCGCGGCGGCATCGGTTCCATACGCGAGTTTACGTATCTCACCGACGGCGGCTTCTCGGTCGAAGGGGACGGGCAAAAATACCGGCCATGGGGTTTTGCCGGCGGCAGCGACGGCTATCCAGGTCAACTGACCATGCTGACCAAGGTCGGGGCGCGCGTGTCGCTGCCGTCCAAAGTTCCCTATCAGAAGGCCAAGCAAGGCGACCGCCTGCTCGCCCTTGGCCCGAGCGGCGGCGGCTATGGCAATCCCTTCCTGCGCGATCCCACCGCGGTGCTGGACAACGTCCTCGACGGCCTGTTCTCGCCGGAGATTGCGCGCGAGCATTACGGCGTCGTCATTACCGGGGGCGCCGTCGATCTGGCCGCGACGGAGAGCCTCAGGAAAGCGCATCACGCTGCTTAAGAAAACTCGGTAGTGCGGATGGATTGCTGGCGAACGATCCGCCGGGTGGTCACCCGAACGGTTTGATGCTCTCGGCGACGAAATCGGCGACGTCTTCTTTCGACACAACCCCGACGACGTCAGCGGGCCGCCCGCGGCTGCGGTCCTTGACGACGACAGCCATGGCGGCATTGCGCCGCGCCATGCGGTGAACGACGTCGAACATGATGTCGTCCTCGCGCGCGATGGTGAAATTTCGCTGCGCCACGTCGCCAAGGTGAACGCCGCTATAGGCCTGCTCGATGCCGCGGCGCAGGCTGGTGTTGACGCGCACGACGCCGACGATGTGATTGCCGCGTGTCACGACCACATGCCGGAAGCCGGCTTCGCTGCCGTGTTGCCGCAAGAACGCATCGAAGTCGGCATCCGCGGGCAGTATAGTCACGTTCTTCTGCATGATGTCGCAGGCGCGGCGCACCAGGAACATGTTGGCGTAGAGCGCCTTCGGCACGAAGTGGCCGCGACCGACGAGCTTGACCGTATAGATGTTCTCTTGCGACAGCAGGCGGCGGATGCCGATGGCGAGCGCGACGGCGACGATGCTTGGCATCACCAGGTCGTAGTCGCGCGTCATTTCAAAGATCATGGTGACCGCGGTCATCGCCGCGCCGGTGCCGCCGCCGACCATGGCGGCCATGCCGATGATGGCACAGGTCGTCACGCCAAAGCCTGCCATCGGATGGACGGCATTGACCAAAACGCCAAAGGCGCCGCCGATGGTCGCACCCATGAACAGCGCGGGGAGAATATACCGCCGGAAGCGCCGGAGCCGAGGCTCACTGAGGTGGCGACGAGCTTGGCGGCGAACAGCAACAGCAATAGCGCCGGCAGGCTCAAGTCTCCGGTCAGGATCGCTTGAATGGTCGAATAGCCAACGCCTTCGACGTAATAGTGCCCGGCGCCGACGAGGAGGGCGTAGATCAGCACGCCGATCAACAACATGCCGACGACGTTACGCAGATACGGATTCTTGATCCGTTCGAAAATGTCCTCGGCAAAGCTCAGACCGCGGATGAAGGCAGCGGCAGCGAGGCCGATCAGAGCGCCGAGCAGGGCGTAGAGCAGGAGCGCATCGAGCGAGGCAGGTACCTGCGATGCCAGCAGCCCGTTCGGTATGGCGAAAGCCGGATAGATGCCGAAAAAGATGCGGCCGATGAAGGTCGCCGCGCCGGTCGCCAGCGCCACCGGCAGAAACGTGCGCGCGCTGAGTTCGGGCATCATCAGCTCGATGGCGAACATCACGCCGCCGATCGGCGTGTTGAAGGTCGCGGCGATGCCGGCGCCGGCGCCCGCGGCGACCAGCGTGATGCGCTGCCACGGCGCCATGCGCACGACCTGCCCGAGCGTCGAGCCGATCGCGGAGCCGATCTGGATAATCGGCCCCTCGCGGCCGACCGCGGCGCCGGTGCCGATCGAGAGCGCCGACGCCAGCGACTTGATGACGGCGACGACCGGTCGGATCATGCCGTCCTTGTAGTAGATCGCGTCCATGACTTCGGGCACGCCGTGGCCACGCGCTTCCGGCGCAAAATTGGTGATCAGAAACGTGACGATCAACCCGCCGATAACCGGAACGATAATGATGAAGGCGCCCCACGGACTCGGCGGCGTGAATACGCTGGAGTCGTAGGCGAACGACAACGAGCCGAGAAAAGCGACGTTGTGGATGAGACCGATCAGGGCGCGGAAGATGACGGCGCCGAACCCGGTAATCACGCCGACGACAATCGCCAGCAGCGACAGCCGCGCTAGCCCAAGCTTCGGCGGCCGTCGGAGTTTCATCCCATGCTGACGCGCGTTCTGTGCCGTTAGAGCTGCCGGATCGAGCCAAAATCCCACGTGACGCCGCTCGGATTCTCTCCGACCCGCAGCGTCGTGTCGCTGACGAACATATAGGGCGGCACCGGGAGGTTATAGGGCGCTGGCACGCCGCTGAACACGCGTCCGGCCGGATCGTATTTGGACCCATGGCACGGACAGAAATAGCCGCCCGGCCAGTCCGACACCGGTGTGGTGGCACTTGGCTGCGGATAGAACATCGGGATACAGCCGAGATGGGTGCATATGCCGACGAGCACGCCGTATTCCGGCTTGATCGAGCGGGTGGCGTTGGTGGCGTAGGGCGGCTGCTGAATCTGTTGCGAATTCGGATCGGACAAGAGCGACAGCAATTTCGGGTCTTGCAACGTCTTAAGCGTGTCCGGCGTGCGGTGGAACACAAAGATCGGACGCTCGCGCCAGCGGATGACCACCTGCTGGCCCGGCGCAATCTTGCTGACGTCGAGGTCGACCGGGCCGCCGGCGGCGAGCGTCGAGGCGTCCGGGTTCATCTGCGCGATGAGCGGCACCAGGACAGCGGCGGCGCCGATGGTGGCGACGGTGCCGGTGGCGATATAGAGGAAGTCGCGGCGCGAGCCTTCGGGCAAGTGGGTGCCGGTGGGTATCGTCGCTTCATTGCTCGCCATAGTCGCGCCTTTCCAAAGCCTGTTTTGCCCCGCGCTTATATTTGCGCTGCACCATATCCGTCAATCAAGGACCGTTCAGCGCGGCTTTAGCGCGCGCCAGAGTGGCTTCGGGCGTTCCGGAGGCATCAACTGCCACCCAATCGAGCGGACCGAGAGCATAACGCTCCTGTGCCTGCGCTACGGCCGCGTCGGCATCAGAGGCATCGCGGATGCGGCCGCCGACCCGGCGAAGCCGGGTCTCCATGTCGGCGGTGAGGAACAGCCCCCGTGGGGGCAATTGAGCCGATCTTGCCGTTTCCGCGATGGCCGCCCGCTCATGCGGCCGCGCAAATACTGCATCGACGATCACCGAATGGCCGGCGGTTGCGACCCGGCGTGCCCTTTCGGCGAGTAAGGCATAAATGCGTGCGGTGACGGTGTCGGTATAGGCGCCCGCCGGTAATTTTTCGGTCTCATCGACTCCAAATAGCGCTTTGCGCTCGACGTCTGAGCGCACGATCACCGCTCCCGGCATCGGCTCGACGCTAGGCGCCAGCATCCGCGCGAGTTTAGACTTACCGGTACCGGACAAGCCCCCGATCGCGACGAAGCGCGGTGCGGGCGGCGCGATCGCGCGTGCCGCGAAGTCGAAATAGGCTCGCGCCGCGCGCGCGATCGACGGCCGCTTATCCGCTTCCGCCTGCCCCAGCCGTGGCGCGAGCACTCGTGCCCGGATCGCCGCGCGCATCGACAGGAAGAAGGGCAGGGCGGCCAGCGCGTCGAGATCCTCGACGCGCCGCGTCTGCGCGAGGTAGCGATTGAGCGCGACACTGGCGGCGGGTGCGAGCCCGCGTTCGAGCAGGTCCATCAGCAGGAAGGCGAGGTCGTAAAGCACATCGCCGGAAGCGATGACATCGCTGAACTCGATGGCATCGAACAGTACCGGCTTGTCATCGATCAGAACGATATTGCCGAGATGAAGATCGCCGTGAATGCGGCGCACGAAGCCCTGTCGCGCACGCTCCCGGAGCAGGGGCACGATGCGCTGATAGGATGCGCGGCTCGCGCGCGCCAACTCTTCGATTGCGGCGGCCGGGAAAATGTCCGGGTATCGCGCGAAAGTCTCGGCGTGCTCGCCGATATAAGAGCCGAGCGCCGCGATCCACGCTTCAGCCTCGACCGGCGGCGCCTTGGCGTGGGCGGCGGCGACCGCCCGGCCCAATTCATCCGCCAAAGCCTGGTCGATTTCGCCGACGATACGGTCGAACGTGCGCGTCTCGTCGAAGCGCCGCATGTCGACTGCCCATTCGATCGGTACGCCTGAGCCGTCGATGGCAAGCTTTCCCGAAGCCTCGCGCGAAATCGCAACGACGCCGCGATAGATTTCCGGCGCATAGGGCGCATTCACCGCAAGCTCGGCTTCGCAAGCCGCCTTGCGCTTGGCCAGCGTCGAATAGTCGAGGAAGGGAAAACGCACGGCGCGCTTGACCTTGAGCGCGCGGTCACCGGCAAGAAACACCGACGCTGCATGGGTGTCGATACGCGTCACCTTCTGCCCGCCATGGGTGCGGGGATCGGCGAGGAACGCGAATACCTCGTCCTGCGTGTCCGCGGCCACGCTCATAAAGTCGAAACTCCTCGTGCCGCACTATGCTGCCATTGCAGCCGATGCGAGCGGCCAAAAGACTGGACTAACGGCGCATCTCGCGGCAATCAAAGCTTATAACGCCGCGTGCGGCGAATAGGCTGAACTCGAATGGCCCGCGGAGATGCCGATGCGCGGTAAGGACAATATTCGCACCGCCGCCGAAATTCTGGTCGATCAGCTGCGCATCCACGGCGTACGCCACGTGTTCTGCGTGCCGGGCGAAAGCTATCTCGCGGTTCTCGACGCGTTCCACGACAGCGATCTCGCCGTCACAGTGTGCCGCCAAGAGGGTGGCGCGGCGATGATGGCGGAGGCGGTGGGCAAGGCGACCGGCCGGCCGGGCGTCTGCTTCGTCACCCGCGGGCCGGGCGCCACCAACGCTTCGCCGGGCATCCATATTGCGCGGCAGGATTTCGACGCCGCTGGTCGTCTTCGTCGGCCAGGTGGCGCGCGACATGCGCGAGCGCGAGGCGTTTCAGGAGCTCGACTATCGCGCGGTGTTCGGCTCGATGACCAAGTGGGCCACCGAGATCGACGATCCGGCGCGGATACCGGAAATTGTTTCGCGCGCTTTTTTCACCGCGGCCAACGGACGGCCCGGTCCGGTCGTCGTCAGCTTGCCGGAAGATATGCTCAGCGAGCGCGTGGCGGTCGACGATGCGCCGGCATTTTCGCCGATCGAGACGTCGCCGGGTCCCGTCGAGATGGCGAAGTTTGCGCAATTGCTCGGCGCTGCGCGCGCGCCGATCTTGATCCTTGGCGGCAGCCGATGGTCGCAGGAGGCGTCCGACGGCATCGCGCGCTTTGCGGAACAATTCGCACTGCCGGTATGCACGACCTTCCGCCGCCTGCACCTCTTCGACGCACTGCATCCGTGTTATGCCGGCGATCTCGGCATCGGTCCCAATCCGAAGCTCGTCGAGCGCATCAAGTCCGCCGACCTGGTCGCGTTGATCGGCGGGCGGATGGGCGAATTGCCGTCACAGAGCTATACGCTGTTCAATATTCCGCAGCCGCAGATGACGTTCGTGCACGTTCATCCCGGCGCCGAAGAGCTCGGCCGCGTCTATAGTCCGAAGCTTGCGATCCACGCGACGCCGACGGCCTTCGCGGCCGCCCTCGGGCATCTCGATGTGCCAGGCGTGCCGCGAGGACAGGCGGAAGCCGCGCACGCCGAGTATCTGGCGTGGACGGAAACGCCCACCGAGCAGCCCGGCGGAGTCAATCTCGGCGCCATCATGGTGTGGCTCCGCGAATATCTTCCCGACGACGCCATCCTTTGCAACGGCGCGGGAAATTACGCCGCCTGGATTCATCGCTTCTTTCGCTTCCGCCGCTTCGGCCAGCACGTCGCGCCGACCTCAGGCTCGATGGGTTATGGCGTGCCGGCCGCGGTCGCGATGAAGCGCCTTTATCCCGAGCGGCCGGTCGTCTGCATCGCCGGCGACGGCGATTTCCTGATGAACGGCCAGGAATTCGCGACCGCCGTACAATATGGGCTGCCGTTTGTCGTGGTCGTCGCCGACAACGGGATTTACGGCACCATCCGCATGCATCAGGAGCGCGAATATCCCGGCCGCATTATCGCGACGGATCTGCGCAATCCTGACTTTGCGGCTTACGCCCGCGCCTTCGGCGGTTTCGGCGCCAGCGTCGAGAACACGGCGGATTTCCCCGCCGCGTTCAAGGAGGCGCAAGCATCCGGCAAGCCGGCGATCATTCGTCTGGCAATCGATCCCGAGGCGATCACGCCGATCACGACGCTCTCCAAGATTCGCGCCAAGTCGTTTGCGCAAAGATCGCTGGCCGAGAAGGGCGAATAAAGCGCTGCTGAATCCGGGTTCAGCGTTTGCTACATTGCCGCGATTCCATCCGCGATCGCCCTATGCCCTATCGCCGCACCGAAAATGTCGCACGCCGCCTGGCCGCGCGCCACGACGCCATCATCGCCGCGGCGCGCCAGATCGCGGGCGAGGGCGGCATGGCGGCGGTGCAGATCGCAGCCGTCGCGGCCCGTGCCGGCGTCGCCGCCGGAACGGTCTATCGCTACTTCCCGGCCAAGACCGACCTGGTCGCGGCTTTGCTGGAGGAGATCGCCGAAAGCGAGATCGGCGCGCTGCGCCGCGCTGCGGCCGGCGCGCCCGGTCCGCTCTCGGCGCTGTCGGCGGCAATCATGACCTTTGCGGCGCGGGCGCTGCGCGAGCGGCGGCTGGCCTTTGCCGCCATCGCCGAGCCGGTTGATGCCGAACTTGACGCCGCGCGGCTCGCATTTCGCACGTCGCTGGCGACCGAATTCAGCGCGCTTATCGCGGCGGCGATCGCCGAGGGCCGCTTGCCCGAACAGGATGCGGCCATGGCCGCCGCCGCGCTCACTGGCCTCTTGATCGAAGGGCTGATCGGCCCGCTGGCGCCCGACGCAGCCGGCCGCGAGCGCGAGATCGTGCAGTCGCTGACGTTGACGGCTTTACGCGCGCTCGGCGTCGCCGATGCCCGCGCCCGCGGCTTGGTCGTGCAGACGGCGATGCCACAAGCGGGTCAAGTGTAGATCGTTGCCTCAGGCGGCGGAGGCCGTCCGTTTTCGCGCGACGGCCTCTCGCAGATGCTGCAGAGCGCTCAGTGAGCAGCGAGCCGGGATAGTAGGTCAGCGCGAACGCCGGATGGGCGCGAATGGCCTCGTACCAGCGCTTCACGCGCGGAAGATCCTGCCAGCCGCTTTCTTCGCCGAGATCGGCCATGCGGACGATCGCCGGCATGACAGCGACGTCGGCAAGCGAGATATCGCTGCCCAACAGCCAGGGGCCGCCGCTTCTTGCGATCTCTGCATCCATGCGCTCGTAGCTGCGACGCAGCCGCTGCCATCGCCGCGTCCATCTCCCCTTGCGGAAAGCCTTTGCGGCCCATCGCCATCATGAATTCCTTGCGCAGCGGTTTTGATTCCGCGAACGCGGTAAATTCTTCTTCGCTCATTGCAGCGAAGCGCGGCAGAAACGCCAGATTGAATGTCGGCACCCGCACGGCGGCCGCAGGCATCTCATCGATGAACCGCATCAGCGCGCGCATTCTTGCCCGCAACACCGGGTCGGCCGGCGTGAAGCGTTGCGCGCCCGGTCGCGATCTCATCGAGATATTCGATAATGACCGATGAATCGATCACGATGGCGCCGTCGTGATCGAGCGTCGGCACGACGCCGTTCGGATTGAGCGCGAGATAGTCCGGCTTGACCTGATCGCCCGCCTGAAGGTCAAGCTTGACCTCGGTGAAGGGCAGCTTTTTTGCGTTGAGCACGAAACGCACGCGCTGACTGCAAGTTGACGGCGGCGCGTTGTAAAGAATGAACGACATGTTCGCCTCTCTGACTACGTCAACGACGAATGACCCTGCGGATGATCATGGATGGCCGGGGTCGCCGGCCATCCGCTCTAGCCGTGTCGCGCGCCGCTCAGCTGCCGGAACCGGAAATCACGTCGCCGAACAGCTGCCAGGTCGTGCCGTCAAACTTCATCAATTGCATCTGCTTGATCGGCGCGAAGTCGGTCGCGCTCGTCGATACTACGATGCCCGGCAGCAGCATCGGCAGTTTCAGGTCGTGGATGCTGGCCGCCTGCTTCATGAGATTTTCGCGGGTGAGGTTGTCGCCGCTCGCTTTGAGCAACGGCCACCATGGTCTGCGCCGCCGAGTAACCGTAGACGTTGTTGCTGTCGGTGAGCCTGCCGGCTGAATTGTATTTCTTCATCCAGTCGAGCCATTCCTTGTATTCCGGCGTGTTCGCCCATTGCGGATCGGTCGGCTCCTTGAGATAGCCCGCGGAGATGATGCCGACGCCCTTCTCGGGCCCGGCGGGTTTCATTACGGCGCCGACCGAAACCGATACGTTGGTCAGAAAGTGCGTCGGCTTCCAGCCGATGTCGAACACTTTGCGGATGGCCTGGGCGGCGAATTTGGGCGTTGCCGCCGTCAACAGCGTGTCGGCGCCGCTTCCTTGCAGCGAAGCGATCTGCGAATCGACGGTCGGATCGGTGGTCTCATAGGTCTTGGTCGCCACGATCATCGTGTCGGCTTTGTCGCCCAGTCCTTCGCGCAGGCCGGTCAGATAGTCCTTGCCGAAATCGTCGTTCTGATAGAGCACGGCGATCTTGGCATTCGGCAAATTCTTGAGAATGTAGCGGCCGTAGATGCGAGCTTCGATCCGGTAGCTTGGCTGCCAGCCGATCGTCCACGGATGATTTTTCGGATCGTTCCATTTGTCGGCGCCGGTGGCGACGAACAGCTGCGGCACCTTGTTGTCGTTCGCGTAGCCCTGGATCGCCGTGTTGGGCGGCGTGCCGAGCGTATTGAACAGCGCCAGCACCTGATCTTCCTCGACCATCTTGCGCACCAGCTCGACGGTTTTCGGCGGGCTATAGCCGTCGTCGCGGGTGATGAAGTTGATCTTGCGGCCGTTGATGCCGCCCTGCTCGTTGATCATGTTGAAATAGGCAGCCTCCGCCTTGCCGATGGCGCCGTAAGCCGAAGCGCCGGGCCGCTATAGGGCATGGTGTTGCCGAGCTTGATCTCGGTGTCGCTGGCGCCGGGTCCGTATTGGCCGGCGGCGAAAGCCAGTCCGCCTGCCAAAACGAGGCCGGCCGCGGCCAGGCCGATGCGATGATCCGTTTCCTTGTCATGACATCCTCCCTCTTGTTCTGGCTTTGCTCGTTGTCTTACGCCGCGCGTTGCGACCGAATTCGCAGCATCAGCCGGCTAAGCCAAGGTCCAAGCGAGCCAACGACGCCATGCGGCATGGCATACATGGACAGCAGCATCGCCAGTCCGTAGATCGCCCAGGGCGCGGCGTCGGAAATGTCATTGGCGAGGTTGGGCACGAACTGGATGAAAAATCCGCCGACGATGGCGCCGCCAATGGTGGCAATGCCGCCGATCGCAGAGCCTACCAGAAACGAGACCGACAGAAACAGGCTATAGCTCTCCGGTGAAACATAGCCGATGACAATGGCGGACAACGCTCCGGCGACGCCGGTGAACAGGGTGCTGGTGCCGAATGCGAGCGTCTTATAGCGGGCGGTGTCGATGCCCATGGCGGCGGCGGCGATCGGATGGTCGCGGATCGCGACCCAGGCGCGGCCGGTGCGGCCATTGAGCATGTTGGCGGCGACGCGGATCGCGATCAGCAGCACGACAAGGGCGACCATATAGAGCCAACGATCCGATCGAGGCCCAGGCCCGGCGGCGGCACCGGTTTGACCAAATTGATGCCCTGCTGGCCGCCGGTCCAGGTGTCGAAATATTTCAGCAATTGCGGCGTCGCCAGCGCCATCGCCAATGTGACGAGCGCCAGATAAGGCCCTTCGAAGCGCAAAGCCGGCAGCCCGAACAGCACGCCAAGCACAAAGCAAATCAATCCGGCCGGCGGCAAGGTGGCCCAATAGGGCACGCCATAGCGATGCATCAGAATGGCCGCGGTATAGGCGCCGGCGGCGAAAAACCCGCCATGGCCGAGCGAGATCTGGCCGTTGTACCCGGTCAGGATGTTGAGGCCGAGCACGGCGATCGCGTAGATCATCACCATGCGTCAGCTCGAACACGTGATAGTTGCTGAGAGAGAACGGCAGCGCGATCGCCAGTGCGATCAGCGCCAGCGCTCCGATCCATCGCCAGGCGCCGGCCGTCAGTCCGCCATAGCGTTCGGCGCTCAAGCGGATCGGGGGCAATGGCGGTGAAGCTTTTTTCCATCTCACACCCGCCGCACGATCGCGGTACCAAACAAGCCGTTCGGTCGGAACACCAGCACGAGGATGATCAACGCGAGCGCGACCGTCAGTTTGAGTTGGCTGGCGATGAGATAGGCGCCGACCAGATTCTCGGTGACGCCGACGATCAGTCCGCCGACAACGGCGCCGACGGGACTGGTGATGCCGCCGAGCAGCGCGCCGGCGAAGGCATAGAGCAGCACGCCGCCCATCATGTTGGGGTCGAGGAACAGGACCGGCGCTACCATGATGCCGGCGGTCGCGCCGATCGCCGCCGCCAAGCCCCAGCCGATCGCCAGCATGCGGCCGACGCGAATTCCGCACAAACGCGCCGAGGCCGGGTTTTGCGCGGCCGCGCGCATCGCCAATCCGGTCGACGTGAAGCGGAAGAATAGGAACAGGAGAACGAGCATGATCAGCGTCACCGCGATCACGCCGAGGTCGCGGGTCGTGAGCAGCGAGTGGAGCAGCGGCCGGTCCGGGAAGGGACTTGGGAAATCCTGAACGGTGTAGGTGTAGATCCACCCCGCCAGCGAATTGAAGATCAGCAACAGCGCGATGGTGACGACCACCGCAGCCAGGACCGGGGCGTTTTCGACCGGCCGGATCACGACGCGCTCGATCACCATGCCGCCGACGAACGAAACGATCAGCGTGATCGCAAACGCCCCCCAGAAGGGCAGGCCGGCATTCACCAGCGTCCAGGCGATGTAGGTGGAGAACATCGCCATTTCGCCTTGCGCGAAATTCACCAGATCGGTCGAGCGATAGATCATCACCAGCGCCAGCGCGACGCTGGCGTAAATGGCGCCGGCGGCTAGCCCCGAGAACACCTGCTGCAAGAACTCGTGCATCGCTGTCCCGTCAGTAACCGAGATAGGCACGGCGGATCTGCGGATCGTCGGCGAGCGATTTCGCGCTTCCGGACGCGACCACATAGCCGGTCTCGAGCAGATAAGCGTGATCCGCCAGTTCCAGCGCGAGGTTGGCATTCTGCTCAACCAACAGCACGCTGACCCGTTCCTGCTTTCTGTATCCGCGCGACGATCTTGAAAATGTCTTCGACGATGCGCGGCGCCAGGCCGAAGGACGGTTCGTCGAGCACCAGCAGCCGCGGTTCCATCATCAGCGCGCGGGCGATCGCGAGCATCTGTTGCTCACCGCCGGACAAGGCGCCGCCTTGCTGCCGGCGCCGCTCGGCGAGGATCGGAAAATATCCATACATGCGCTGCATGTTCGCGTGCGCGTTGCGCGGGCGCGTATAGCCGCCGAGCCGCAGGTTTTCCTCGACCGTCAGGCCAATGAAGGTTCCGCGCCCTTCCGGCACATGCGCGACGCCGACGCCGGCGATGTCCTCGGTGGCGCGCCGATCCAGCCGTTTGCCGGCGAATAGGATTTCGCCTTCGCTGCGAACCATGCCGCAGATGGCGCGGAGCGTCGTCGTCTTGCCGGCGCCGTTGGCGCCGAGCAGCACGGTCATGCCGCCTTCCTCGACCGCGACATCGATGCCATGCACGACTTCGGATTGGCCGTAAAAGGCCTTCACCGAACGCAGCTCGAGGATCGGCGCCATCAGTGCCGCGGCCCCAGATAGGCCTCGGTAACGGCCGGGTTGCTGCGGACTTCGTTCGGCGGCCCGTCGGCGATCACGCGGCCGAAATTGAGCACCACGACCTGGTCGGACAGGCTCATCACCAGGCCCATATGATGCTCGACCAGAAGCACCGTGATGCCGAGCCGATCGCGGATGGCGCGGATCAGCGTGCCGAGGTCGGCGACTTCCTCGTGGTTCAGTCCGCCGGCAGGTTCGTCGAGCAGCAGCAATACCGGCTTGCCGGCCAGCGCCCGCGCTAGCTCGACGCGTTTGCGCGCACCAAGGACAAGGCTGGCGGCCGGCCGTTTGGCCATGCTTTCCAGCCCGACAAAGGCCAGCATCGCGCGCGACGTCTCGTCAAATTCCCGCTCTTCAATGCGTGTCGATGGCAGCGTGAAGGCGTCGGTCAGCGGACCGTTGTGACCGCGCGCGTGCGCGCCGACCTTGACGTTGTCGAGAACCGACATCGAAGCAAACAGGGTCGAGGCCTGAAAGGTGCGCCCGACGCCTAACGCCGCAATGTCCGACGGCGCGCAGCGGCGCAGCGACTGGCCATTGAGGCGGATGTCGCCCCGGGCCGGCCGATAGAGCCGGCTCAGGCAATTGAACAGCGTGGTTTTGCCGGCGCCGTTAGGCCCGATCAAACCGACGATGCGGCCCTTGGCGACCGCGAACGTGACATCGTCAAGCGCGACGATGCCACCGAAATGCATCGCTACGCTTGCAATTTCCAACAGCGGCGAGGTCGCGCTGTCGCCGGCCGCTGCATGCGCGGAATTTCGGTCATGCCGCTTGACGCGCCATGGCGACTTCATCCTCCGTGACCCTCCGTCTTTGGTTTTGTCGCCTCGTTGGGCGGTACCCTACGATCGGTTTCGGAACAAACCCGAGCGGTAGGGGACGGGGTGACTAGGGTCGATGAAAACGTGACACGGCGCGCATTCGCGCGTCAACGACGGGTGCGATCATATTTGCTTTATTTTGTCGCGCCGTTTAGCGGCGAGTAATTTATTCCGATCGCCGGCACATTGCCGCGCTCAATGCGACATCAGCATTGGCGCCGTCATCGAGCGGATAATACTGCGGGTGACGCCGCCGAGCACGAATTCGCGCAAGCGCGAGTGGCCGTAGCCGCCCATGACGATGAAATCGCTGCCCGCGTCGGCGGCATGCGACAGGATCACGTCGGCAACGTCGATGTCGCCAAGCGCGGTGCGCTTGACCTCCACGTTGAGGCCGTGCCGCGCGAGATGCCCGCCCATGTCGGCGCCTTCGATTTCGTCCTTTTTGCCGCGCTCATTGGCGACGATGACGACCTCGACGCGTCCCGCCCGATGCAGAAGCGGCATGGCGTCAGCGATGGCGCGCGCCGCCGCCCGGCTGCCGTCCCAGCACAGCATGACGCGATCGAGCTTGAGCGGCGCTTTCTGGATGTAGGGAACGATGATGACCGGCCGGCCGGATTCGAACAATGCGGATTCGGCGACGATCTCCTCGACGCCGCTTGTCTCCGGCTCGGCTTGCCCGACGATGGACAGATCGAAGCGTCGCGCGATGCGGCCGAATTGCTCGCCGACTCCGGCGAAACTGGCGCTGAGCGTGAGCGGCTCGGCGGTGACGCCGGCGCGGGCGCTCGCCGTGGTGAAACGGTCGAGCGCCGCCCTGCGTCGCCGTCTCGTTGTCACGCTCCTGGGTCTCGATCACTTCGGCCGGAATATATCCCGCGCCTGAAACCGGAACGATCGGATCGTAGAGGAACGCAATTCCGGCGAGGTGGGCGTCGAACGCCGCAGCGACGGAAATGGCATAATCGCCGGCTGGGCTTGCCTTTTCCCCAACGCTGAGATTGACGACGATGTCCTTGATCATCTGGCGCATGTCCTGCGGTCGGCGCGATCAAATACGGACTTATTTCATGCGCGACGTCGGCTGAGATTTGCGCCAGATCAAGGATGCCGGCTGCCGGCTATTTCTTGATATTGCCCTCGGCATCGAACTGCTTGAGGTAAGCCCAAAGGTCGTTGATCTCCTGCTCGTTCTTGATGCCGGCGAATATCATTTTGGTTTTGGGAATCTTGGCTTTCGGATCTTGGATGTATTCCTTGAAGGTGGCTTCGCCCCAGACGATGCCCGAATCCTTGTTGGCGTCGGAATAGGCGTAAGCCCGGGACACTGCCGGCGTTACGGCCATCAAGGCCGTTGAGTTCCGGGCCGACCAGGTTGGTCGCGCCGGGGCCGATTTTGTGGCAGATGCCGCATTTCTTGAACACGGTCGCGCCCTTCTCGACATCCTGGGCAAACGTTACTCCGGCCGATACGGCGATCAGCGCCGCGGCCGCGATCAGCGTTCTTACCATCAAGTCTCCCCCTTGCTTTTTGACGATAGCGATAGCGTCCGGGATGGTCGCTGCCATGGCTGAGAACCAGCAGAATTTTGCCCAGCCGTTCAAGCGGGCCGGGCGCGACGTGTCAACGGCCAATTCGCCGCTGCGGCCTTGCGTAAGGCACGGGCTATTTGAGGAAGCTTAAGATACGAAGCCAACTCTTCGATTTGGCTTCGTGACAGATTGCTTGCAATGTGGGGCATTGGGTGTTGCAGCGCTCCGTGGTAGCCTTCGCCCCACTGTTCAAGCCTTCTTTTCAAATACGTGTACGCCAAGCCTCCCAGCCGGGGAATTTCCCCAACTCCTTCGGCATTGGGACCATGGCAGGCAACACAGGCTGCCACATTAGCCTCCGGCATACCGCGCTGATAGATTGCCTCTCCCCCGGCCACGAGCTCTCTGTCGCCGTCATTGGCCGATCGGCGCGGTAGCTGTGAAAAATATTGCGCTAGGTCGCGGGTCGTTTGCGGGCTGAGATTGGCGGCGGCGCCCCACATGTATTGCCGAGAGGACGGGCTGTCGCGCGTATGTTCGCCAAAGCTTATAAGTTGCTGCTCGATGTATCGGGCTCTTTGACCGGCCAAACGCGGTGCCGGGGTGTAGCCTTGCGCCGATCCGCCGTGGCACCACGTGCAATTGCGGATGGCGGGGCTTTCCGCGTGGCCCGCCAGCGCTGAGATGGCGATGGAAGCAAACGCTGCGGCGACTATTTTGACTCCGGTGTATCGCATCGGGGTCACTCCAAATAGCTGAGGTAAGCTGCGACGGCTTCGACTTGCGGCCTGGTCAAACTGTGCGCAACTGGCGACATGACCGCCGACGTATCCGGCATCGCCGGATTCTGGCCACGCTCTTTGCTCCAGTTCGTTAATTTGTTGAACGTATATTCGGGCAGCTGACCGGCAAGGCGCGGAATTTCCTCGTTGCCTTGGGCCTCCGGGCCGTGGCACGCGGCGCACGCGGCAACATTGGCGTCGGGCACTCCGTTCTGAAAGATCCTTTCGCCGGCCCCTATCAGGCCCCTCGGGCCGCCGCCGATCGGCCTGGGGTTGAGAGCGCGAAAATCAGCGGCGAGAGCCGCAATCATCGCCGGGCTCAGTGAATGCGCGACGTTGAACATGACATTGTTGGTTCGCCGGTGTTCGACGAAGGCCTGCAGCTGGTTTTTTACATACTCCGTTTGCTGTCCAGCGAGACGCGGTATCGGGAAGTATCCGCGATAGCCTTGACCCGATGGCCCGTGGCAATCCAGGCAATATTCCATCTTGGCTTCGACGCCGCCGGCGATCGCCGATCTGCCCGCGCCGTGCGCGCGGTCTGCCGCCCAAAGGACGACGGCAAGCAATGCTATTTGCAAGCCGGTCGCGGCGACAACGCGAAGTCGATTTGACCCGATGAGCTTCATGATCTCGACCGCATCCGAAAAGGGCTTACTCCTGATAGTTGAGGTAGGCGGCGACGGCTTTGATCTGCTGTTCGGTCAAGCTGTGCGCGATTGGCTGCATGATGACTGAAGCGTCCGGTTTTTTCGGATCCTGACCGCGTTCCTTGTTCCAATTGGTCAATTTGTTGAAGATGTAGTCGTTGAGCTGACCCGCCAGGCGCGGGAATCGGCCGTCGCCTTTGGCGTCAGGGCCGTGACAGGAGGCGCATGGCGGAACGTTGGCGTCCGCAACGCCCTCGTCATAGATCTTCTTGCCCGCGGCAACGAGCTGTTTCGGCGCATCGGCGAGCGGCTTGGGATTGAGGTCGTGGAAGCTGGCGGCCAGCGCCGTTTGCATCGCCGGGCTGAGCACGTGAGCGACGTTGAACATGATATTGTTGGTCCGCCGGTGCTCGACGAAGGCCTCCAATTGATTGATGAGGTACTCGGGTTGCTGTCCGGCCAAACGCGGGATGGGATAGTATCCATGAAAGCCTTGCGCTGCCCGCCCGTGGCAGTTTTCGCAATAGGTTATTTTGGCCTGAAGCTCGCGCGCCGAAACGCTGCTCTTGTCCGCGTTTTCCGCGCGCGCGCCGCCGCTGAGAACAACCGCCAGGCAAGAAGCAAACGTCAGGATTATGCACCGCAAGGCGGCTTGCCCGCCGACCAGGGCTATCAAGCGGCACCCCGGTCGTCCCGCAGGCGTTCTGCGCCAAGCACGTCGATGCTTACGGCCCATCGTTTCTCACCACCCGAGCGGCATGCCGGCCCATCCGGCGAAGGGACGAAAATTGAAGCCGACTTTTACGATCTGAATGTTCTGCTTGATGTCCAGCGGACCGACAGTGCCGCTGACATTGTCGATGAACGGCACGCCGCGCGTGCCGAAGCCGTAATAATCATATTCCAACTTGACCGACCAAATATCCGAAAACGCCCATTCCAAACCCGCGCCCGCGGTCCAACCAAATCTGGTTTCCAAGCCTTCGAAATCGTATGTCGCCATCGCGTCGAATGCACTGTAGCGGTCGCTCGCCCAGGCGGCGCCACCTTTGCCGTAGAACAACCAGTTGTTCCATGCATAGCCCACGCGTGCGGTGGCGCTGGTCAACAAATCTGTCGTTTCCTTGAAAGTCGCGCTGTCGCCGAGAAGGCCGGGTGTGGCGACACCGACGCTGCCGCCGATATTTCCGCCCGATGCCGCGCCTTCAACGCCAACCACCCAATTGGCCGCGAACTGGTAGTCGCATCCGATTTGGCCGCCGAGCATGTAACCGGTGACGTTGAGATTGGCCGAGGTGAAGCCGCTGATCGCAGAAACAATTCCGGCGGAATCGTTGAGGTCCTTTTGCCCAAAGCCGCCACCGGCCTGGGCGCCTGCATAGCACCCCGTCCATGTGAAAGGCGGCGGCACCAGCGGCGCTTTGATCGGCATTTCCAGGTCGGCGCCGAACGCGGAAGCGGTTGCTAGTGAGAACGCAGCGGCTGTAAGCAGTGTTGCTTTCATGACAGACCTCAGGATGCCTGCTACATCACGAACCACGCGTAGAGGAACAATGTGTTGTTGGCGCTGGCGCCCGCGGTGGTGCCGGCGAATTCGGTGTACCAGGTGTATTGCAGTCCAAGCCGCACATTGAACCACGGCCATCCGGGCGCTTGGCTGCTGATGAATGGGATGTAGGCGATCTCGGCGATCCAGCCGTTGGTGTTCGGGCTGAAGTTGGCGTTGCCGGCGAACAGGAGCGCGTCAGGGGTACCCCAGCTGCTGAAATATTGGCCGGTAAGCACGACCCGGTTGTTGTTGCCGTAGGCAAGCGAGGCGTAGGCGCGCGCTTCGTTCAGAGTGTTGTTCGGATTGAACGCAAGTCCGTTGGCGAAACTCGCGTTCAGATTCTGAAGTTCATGAATGTATGAGCCGCGCAGCGTGACCCAAAAATTGTCACCCTGATACTGGTATTGGGTATCAAAGCCGACATCAGTGTAGTTGTCGGTCTGCGGAAACGTCGCGGTGACCGCCGTCCCTGGCGCGACCCAGGGATGGACATTGGCGATCATGCCGAAGGTTCCGACCTCGAGCCAGTGATTGCCCCAGTGCGGCTCGTAGGCCACGCGCCAGTAGGGAGCCGCATCGAAAAGCCCGGGCGCATTGAATGGATCGGTGCCCAGACTGTTTTGCGCGTTGGGACTGAGCGTGGTGTATACCGTGGCTTCCAGATAAAGCGCGTCGTTGATAAACGCGTACGCGCCCGCGCTGGCGACATGAGCCGCGAAGGTGCCGTCGATGATCGTGGTGGGTCCGAATCCGTTGCCGAGGGTGGACACCGCATAGGGGAAGCCCCAGGCCGGCGTGGTATTCCAAGGGTCCTGAACGGTCGGATTGTTGTTCGCGGTAATGCCATAGGTCACGTTGAAGACCCCGAACCGCGTCGAGTTGGCGAAGCGAACGTCCGTATTGTCCCAGGTCCAGGTATGGGCGGCGAACGGATCGGTGCCGAAACCTCCCGCCGGCGGCGCGTTCCAGGTAACCTGCTGAAACGCGCCGATATGATCGGTAATGGCGCCGCCATAGAAGAAGCTCGCGGGCGATACCACAACGTTGTTGTTGCCGTTGTATGGGGCCGTTGGCGGAGCTAGCGGCGCTTGCGTATTGGTGAAACCAACGATCGCCATTGCCGCGAGCGGCGGCACATAAGGCTTCGGGTCGTCGCTGAGCGAGGTGCTGGCGGAATTCTCAGCTGCAATGGCCTTGGCCAGGAGCGGCGGTACGTAGGGGCCTCTGCCGGAAATCCAGAGTCAGGAAACAGCGTGCTGCGGTAAGCGCCGCCGCTCGCGGTGTAGCCCTGAATCTTGAAAAGGCGGCCGTATGGGGTAAGGCCGGCAAAATCGGTGTGACAAGTGCCGCAGGGCTGGCCGGTCTGCCGCGCGTAGCTTGGCAGCGCCCTGGCCGGTGGCGCATATCCGGTTGTGAAAAGCGCAGCAAAGACGACAGCCGCCGCTGCGGTGACAAATCCGCTACACCGACGACTGAGACGACCTCCCACCATCGTTGGTCATCCGCCCAGTCGCGCACATTTCGGCGACGGAGCCGCGATTGTTCGGGTGTTAAATTAGAATAAATGAAAACTGGCGCTGCGTCAGGGCGGAACTGATGACCCGCCGGATTTCAGGGCAATGATGTTATTCGGCAACACACAAGTTGCGTCGGCTGGAATGGTGAGGCGATCGCCGTCGGCTTTTTCCGGCTATAATGCGCTGGAACGCGGCGGAATTGCCGGGAGAATTTCGAATGACTGTTGCGATGCCGGAACTCGATAGCGCGGTGTTGGCGCGCCGTGCCGAGATCGTCGCGGCACTCAAGCGCATCGTGCCGGGTGAGGGCATCATCGCGTCCGAGGAGGCCATGCGGCCCTACGAGAGCGATGGCCTGACCGCGTATCGTGGGCTTCCCATGGTGGTGGTGCTGCCGGAGACGACCGACCAGGTTTCGGCGGTTCTTGCCTATTGCCATCGCGAACGCATCAAGGTGGTGCCGCGCGGGGCAGGGACATCGCTCTCCGGCGGCGCGCTGCCGCTCGGCGACGGCATTCTGCTCGGCATGGCCAAGTTCAAGCGCATCCGCGCTATCGATTTCGACAATCGCGTCGCCGTGGTTGAACCCGGCGTCACCAATCTCGCGATCTCGCAAGCGGTGGAACATGCCGGCTTCTACTACGCGCCGGACCCGTCGTCGCAGATCGCCTGCACCATCGGCGGCAATGTGGCCGAAAATTCCGGCGGCGTTCATTGCCTTAAATACGGCGTCACCACCAACAACGTGCTCGGCTGCGAGCTGGTGCTGATGAGCGGGGAGGTGGTGCGGCTTGGCGGCAGCCATCTCGATGCGGCCGGCTACGATCTTCTCGGTATCGTCACCGGCTCGGAGGGCCTCCTTGGCGTCGTCACCGAAGTGACGGTGCGCATACTCAAGAAGCCGGAAAGCGCGCGCGCCGCGTTGATTGGGTTTTCCACATCCGAGGACGGCGGCGAGTGCGTCGCCCGCATCATCGGCGCCGGCATCATTCCCGGCGGCATGGAAATGATGGACGGGCCAGCCATCAAGGCAGCCGAGGAATTCGTCCATGCCGGATATCCGCTCGATGTCGAGGCGCTGTTGATCGTCGAGCTCGACGGGCCGCGCGCCGAAGTCGACCACCTGCTCGATCGGGTTCAGGACATCGCGCGCGCCTGCGGCGCCGTGACCTGCCGCCTTTCCAATTCCGAGGACGAGCGCCTGCTGTTCTGGGCCGGCCGCAAAGCGGCGTTCCCGGCGGTCGGCCGCATCTCCCCGGATTACTACTGCATGGACGGCACCATCCCGCGCGCGCAATTGCCGCTGGTGCTGCGGCGTATGCAGGACATGGCGGCCAAATACGGGCTGCGAGTTGCTAACGTCTTCCATGCTGGCGACGGCAACCTGCATCCGCTGATCCTTTACGATGCCAACAAGCCCGGTGAGCTTGATCGCGCCGAGCAATTCGGCGCCGATATCCTGCGGCTTTGCGTTGAGGTCGGCGGCGTGCTCACCGGCGAGCATGGGGTGGGCGTGGAAAAACGCGATTTGATGCCGGTGATGTTTTCCGAGACCGATCTCAATGCGCAGCAGCGGCTCAAATGCGCCTTCGACGAAAATGGCCTTCTTAATCCCGGGAAAGTGTTTCCGACGCTTGCACCGCTGCGCCGAGCTCGGCCGCATGCACGTGCATGCCGGGCGCGTGGCGTTCCCGGATCTGCCGCGGTTTTGAACGCGCCGCGCATGACCGACACTGTCAAACCGCGCGACGCGGCGGAGGTCGAGCAGGCCGTGAATTGGGCGCTCGCCGGCGGCAAGACGCTGGAAATCGTCGGCCGTGGCTCTAAGCGGGCGATTGGCCGGGCAGCGCAGTGGGACGCGACGCTCGACCTTTCGGCGCTGTCCGGCGTCACGCTTTACGAGCCGGCCGAACTGGTGCTGTCGGCGAAGTCCGCCACGCCGCTTGCGGAGATCGAGGCGCTCGTCGCGGCGAATAGCCAGGAGCTGGCGTTCGAGCCGATGGACTATGGGCCGTTACTTGGCGCCGGCGCCGCCGCCGGAACAATCGGCGGCGCGCTCGCTGCGAATCTGTCCGGTCCGAGGCGCATCAAGGCCGGCGCCGCGCGGGATCATTTCCTCGGCGTGCACGCGGTATCGGGCCGCGGCGAGACGTTCAAATCCGGCGGCCGGGTGGTGAAGAACGTCACCGGTTACGATCTCTGCAAGCTCCTGGCCGGCTCGTGGGGCACGCTTGCCGCCATGACCGACGTGACGATCAAGACGTTGCCGCGGGCCGAGACGGAGGAGACCATCCTGATCTTCGACCTTGACGATATCGCCGCGGGGAAGCTGATGGCCGGCGTCATGGGTTCGTTTGCCGATGCCTCGGCGGCCGCGCATGTGCCTGCCGCGGTTGCCGCGCGGATCGCTGAAATCGCGACCGCTGGCCGTGCAGCGACGGCGTTCCGCCTTGAGGGCGTCGCGCCTTCGGTCGTGCATCGCAAGGCCGTGCTGGAAAAGCTCGCCGCGCCTTACGGCGGTCTGGGTGCGCTCGGCGAAGCGGCTTCGCGCACTCTCTGGCGGGCGATCCGCGATGTGGCGCCGTTCGCCGCCGCCGGGCCTGCAGGCAAACGCGACCTCTGGCGCATTTCGACGGCGCCCTCACGCGGCGCCGAGATCGGCGGCGCGCTTGCCGAACGGGCGCAGGCAGAGATCCTGTATGACTGGGCCGGTGGCCTCATCTGGGCGGCGTTGCCGCCGGCGCAACGACGCGCACGCAGGCTTGGTGCGCTCGACTGTCGCCGCTATCGGCGGCCACGCCACGCTCATCCGCGCGCCAGCCGCGGTGCGCGCGGCGGTCGAGGTATTCGAGCCCGAGCCGCCGGCGCTGGCGGCATTGACCAAGCGGGTGCGGGAAAGCTTCGATCCGCGCGGCGTGCTCAATGCCGGACGCATGTGGGCGGGCGTTTAGCATGCAGACGTAGCTTCACTCTGGCGCAGCTTGCCGATCCGCACGTGGCCGAATCGGAGAAGATTCTGCGGGCCTGTGTGCATTGCGGCTTTTGCACCGCAACCTGCCCGACCTACGTGCTGGACGGCAACGAGCTCGATTCGCCGCGCGGGCGCATCTACCTCATCAAGGACATGCTGGAGAACGAGCGGCCGGCGACCGCCGAAGTCGCGCTGCATGTCGATCGCTGCCTGTCCTGCCTTGCCTGCATGACCACCTGTCCGTCCGGCGTCCACTACATGCACCTCGTCGACCATGCCCGCGCACACATCGAGAAGACCTATCGGCGGCCCGGTGCTCGAGCGCCTGCTGCGCGCCGTGCTGGCGAGCCTTTTGCCTTATCCACGGCGCTTCCGGCTGGCGCTGGCGGCGGCACTGCTCGGCAAGCCGTTCGCCGCGCTCGCCGAGGCGATCGGCCTCAAGCGGGTCGCCGCCATGCTGCGGCTTGCGCCATCGCATTGGCCGCACCGCCCGCTCGCGCCGCAGACCTTCAAGGCCATGGGGCCGAGGAAGGGGCCGCGTGGCGTTGCTCGCGGGCTGCGTCAACGACGTGTTGGCGCCGCAGATCAACGCCGCCGCAATTCGCGTCCTGACGCGGCTTGGCATCGAAGTCGTGGTGGCCGAGGGCGCCGGCTGCTGCGGCTCGCTCGTCCATCACATGGGCCGGGAAGACGCAGGCGCTTGCCCAGGCGCGGGCCAATATCGACGCATGGACGGCGATCGAGGGGCTCGACGCCATCGTGATCACGACGTCGGGCTGCGGCACCACGGTGAAGGATTATGGCTTCATGCTGCGCACCGATTCGGCTTATGCGGGCGGGCGGCGACAAGTGGCAAGCCTCGCCACAGGATATCAGCGAATATCTTGCCGACCTTGCCGCTCGAATGCCGGCCAAGCTGCGCCCAGCCTGGTCGTTGCCTATCACTCGGCGTGTTCGCTTCAGCATGGACAGCGCGTAACGCGCCAACCGAAGGAGCTTACTTGGCAAGTCTCGGCTTCGACGTGAAGGACGTGCCGGACGGTCATTTGTGCTGCGGCTCGGCCGGTACCTACAATATTCTGCAGTCCGATATCGCAAGGAGGTTGCGCGAGCGCAAAGTCGGGACTATCGAGAGATTGCGACCTGATGTGATCGCAGCAGGAAATATTGGCTGCATCACGCAGATCGCCGCGGGCACCAAGCTGCCGGCCGTCCATACGGTCGAGTTGATCGACTGGGCTACCGGCGGGCCATGTCCGCCCGCGCTTCGGGAGCATGGGCCGCATGCGGCGATGCACCCGTCTGCGGCCGCGAGCTGAACGGGGGCTCGCTCGGTATTGTGGCGTGAACCCGGTCCTCCGATGGGACCGATCAGATTTCCGTTATTTGCAGCACCGATCGGGAGGACGATCATGGCGAAGAAGTCGAAGGCGAAGAAGAAATCCGGGAAGAAGAAAGGCCGCGCCGGCGCGCAAAAAGAAGAAAACAGTGAAGTCGGCGGCGCAAGAAAACCGCAAAGAAGGCTCCGAAAAAAGCCGCGAAGAAAGGCTGCTCCGAAGCGCAAGGCGCCGGCGAAGAAGCCGGCGATGCCCGCGCCTGCGCCCGCAGCCGGAGCCTGCGCCTGCGCCGGCCTGGACGCCGCCTGTCAGTTCCGGCTTCGGCGGCGACCACACCTAGTCTTTGTCGGGTCCGCAAGAAGCGGGGAGGGGGCGGCCGCGGGCCGACGCGCGGCCGCCGGCGATACGCCGTAGCTTCGGCAGCGGCCTTCACTCGGCATCGCCGCTCAGGTTCCTTGCGCAAGCGGCAGAGCCGCATTGCGCGGCCTGGCGGGGCTCCTAGCATCGGTGGGCGTCATGGCCGATGGCGATCGGGTCCGGTGCGGAAGGCGCCACCGGGCTATATGGCGGTGCAGGAGGTGTGTGATGGCGGCGCCTTACAACATCCTCATCCTGGGCGCGTCCTACGGCTCGCTGCTCGCGTCGAAGCTCTTGTTCGGCGGCCACACCATCAAGCTCGTGTGCCTGCCGGCCGAGGCCGACCTGATCAACGCCGAAGGCTTTCGCGTGCGCCTGCCGGTGCGCGGGCGCAGCGACGCCGGTCGAGCTCGACTTCGCGGAAGCTTCCGGGCAAGGTCAGCGCCGGCGGGACCGCCGGCGTCGATCCGAGGGCCTACGATCTCGTCGGCCTTGCCATGCAGGAGCCGCAATATCGCTCTGCCCGGCGTGCGCGAACTCCTCGATGCCGTTGGCCGGGCCAAGGTGCCGTGCATGTCGATCATGAACATGCCGCCGCTCGCCTATCTGCGGCGCATTCCGGGTCTCGATACCGACGCGCTCAAGGCCGGCCTATACCGACGCCAGCGTCTGGAACAGTTTCGATCCGGCCTGCATCACGCTGTGCAGTCCCGATCCGCAGGCGATCCGGCCGCCGGACGAAAAGGTCAACGTTCTGCAAGTGACGCTGCCGACCAACTTCAAGGTCGCGCGCTTTCCTTCCGAACAGCACACCGCGATGCTGCGGCGCCTGCAGGAGGAGATCGAGGCGATCCGCTTCGATACGCCCGAGGGCAAGGTCGAGCTTCCGGTGAAGCTCAAGGTCTACGATTCGATCTTCGTGCCGCTTGCCAAATGGGCGATGCTGCTCGCCGGCAATTATCGTTGCGTCACCAAGGACGGCATGCGCACCGCCCAGGAGGCGGTGTATAGCGACATCGAGACCGTCGCGCTCGGTCTACAATTTCGTCGTCGACGCTTTGCGTCAAGCTCGGCGCCAAGCCGGACGATATGGTGCCGTTCGAGAAATATGCCGCCGCGGCGCAGTCGCTGACGCGTCCGGCATCGGCGGCGCGGGCGCTGCAAAACGGCGCGCCATATATCGAGCGCGCCGACAAGCTCGTGCAGCTGATTGCCGCACAGCAGGGCCTGCATATCCCGGCGATCGACGCCCAGGTGGCTTTGGTCGATGCGCGGCTCGAGGCCAATCGGAAGAAGGCGGCGGCGTAGGTGAGCGTGAGGTCGCGGTCTTACGCGACCTCGACGTCCTCCCAGAAGCCGAAACGCCCGCCGACTTGCGCCATTTCCGGACGCGGCTTTTCGTACGACCAGGCGGCGCGCTTGTGCCGTTTGCCGTCGACGACCACGTCATAGAATTGCACGCCATGCGGACAGGCAAGATCGCTCTTGGTCTTCTCGGTCTTTTCCAGCCAATCCAAGCGCACCGCCGCTTGCGGGAAATACTGATAGCCGTGACAGGCGACGATGTCGTCGCTCTGGGCGACGATGTGGCCGTCGACACTTGCTTTCATGGAACGAACCTCCGCGACTGCGCTACAAGGCGCTCAGCCTGATCGCCCTGACATAGTCTCTGGCCCGCCCGGCCGCTAGGGCGGCGACGGAGCTCTGCGGTCGGCAATAGCGTCTGCTGCGCCGCACTTTGCTGCCAGCCCGGCGGGCCGTAGGGCCGGCGTGTAAACGGCCGGCGATCATGTGGAACTCGCCGGCCGTTGTTTTTCACGGTGTCGCGTTTCAGACCGTCGCGGTGCCGGCGAACAGGTTCTTTTTGATGATGGCGTGGATGCCCCAATTGCCGTCGACGACCTGGGTGACGCCGAAGTCGACGGCGATCGAGATCAGCGAGATGGCTTCGTCTTCGCTCAATCCCTTGGTGGTCATCAGGAAGCTGCGCATCTTGCGGAACGCATCGCGCAGCGCGAGGTCGATCGAGGATTTTTTGTAGATGTCCTGTTGCGCGGTGGGGCCAAGCTCTTCCAGATAGTTGGCGAAGCTGAAAAGCCGTGCAGCACCCATTCGTCCTGGGTTTCCAGGAGCGGATAGTTCAGCGCGGCGAGCGAGCCGGTCAGCTTGTCCTTCTTGTGCAGGACGAGCTGGAAGGTGCCGGTGAGCGACATTTCGATGGCGGTGCCGCACAATTCGGAATCGCCTTGCGCGGCATGTAAATCGCCGACCGAGAACAGGCCGCCGGGCACCGCGACCGGATAGTACATGGTCGCGCCCTTGCCGATGCGCCAATTGTCGATGTTGCCGCCGAAATAGCCCGGCGGAATCGAATCGACGATATCGGCTTCCTTCGGCGCCAGGCCCATGACGCCGAAGTGCGGGCGGATGGGAATGCGCACATTCTTCAGGATGCCGTGGGTCTCCTGTACCGTCGAATGATCGACCGGCACGCCCGGATAGTCGATGATCTTGTGCACGACGCCGAACGGGTCGGTCTGCGGCGTCCAGCGGAAATTGTAGACCGCCTGCGCCCAGTTGCGCTGCCCGGTGGTGTCGATTTCGTAGATGGTGCAGACCTCGCGCGGCTTCGGCTCGGTGATCAGATCGCTGTAGTGGAAGCCCCACCACGCCGCCGCGTTGCTGCCGAACGACTTGCCGGCATAAGCGGGATTGGCGCACGGCCGCGGCTTCACATCGATGATGCGGACTTCGAGAATGTCGCCGGGCTCGGCGCCGCGGACATAAACCGGTCCGGTGCAGATATGCACGCCAAAGCCTTCGCCGGCGCCCCGTCCAAGCAGCTTGCCGTCGATCGGCCCGGCGCCGCGGCGATTGACGCCTTTCTTGTCCTTGGTCCAGAGGAACACGCTCTCGGCGCCGGGGTCGCCTTTGACCATGCGTTCCGCGTCGTCGTTGGCGTGGTGGGTCAGAGCCTCGATGGTGACGTAGTCGCCGAAGTCCACCTCAAGCTGCGGCTTCAGCAGCTTGCTGAAATAGCCCCAATGCACGGTGTCGGCGTTCGCCGGCAGGTAATGATAGGTCGGCTGGCCCATTTTGGTCTCTGCGGACGCCGGCGTGGCGAGCGTGCCGGCACCGGCCCAAGCCGCCGCCGCGCCGCCACCCGCCAAAAATGCGCTTTTGAGGAAGTTGCGGCGCTCGCCGTCGAGGTCGTCGAGAAGCTTCTGCCGATGAAGCTCAAAGTCCGGGCAGGTGTGATCGTCCCCTGTGCACATGGTCGTATCCTCTTGAACTGAGTTGTCGAGCAGCCTGTTGTTTTGACAGGCATGCCGGAAAGGATCGCGGCAAGGCTGCTGCAAGTCACATGCCATCGACAGCCGCAAAATTGGGCTTCGGGCCGGCGCAATGCTCGTGGGCGCCCCGTCGCACCGCTGTCGCGTTGGATCACTCAGCCGCGGAAACGAGCGGTACTTCGCGTACCCGGTAATAAGCCGCTTCCGGGACGAGTTCGACGCGGCGGCGATGGAACGCGCCAAGCGTCGAGCGATGGCCGATGGAGATGATCGCGGTCCCTTTCAGCCGATCCTGCAGCAACCGATAGAGCGCCGCTTCGGCGGCTTCGTCGAGCGACGCTGTCGCTTCGTCGAGGAAGAGGTAATCGGGGGCATGCAGCAGCGCACGCGCGATCGCCAGGCGCTGTTGTTGGCCAGCCGACAGCACGGTGTTCCAGTGCGCCTCCTCGCCGAGGCGTCCGACCATATGGGGCAGCCCAACCGCAAGGAGCGCTTCGGCGATACGGGCATCGTCGAACGTGCCGGCTTTTGCCGGAAACGCAATGGCTGTCGCCAGCGTCGCCACGGGAAAATAGGGCCGCTGCGGCACCAACATCACTTTGGCGTCCGCCGGCACAGTCACGCGTCCCGAGCCAAACGGCCAGATACCGGTAATGGCGCGGAACAGCGTCGATTTGCCGGCGCCGGAAGGCCCGGTGACCAGAACGCGCTCCCCTGCCGGAAACGCGAGATGTTCGGCAGCGACCAACGGCTCGCCGTCCGGCAGCCGAACGTCGAGGCGATTGGCTGCGAACGGGGCGCCGCTGCGCTGCACGACTTCGACGGCCGGCGGCGTTAGTGCCAAGGCGCGGCCGGCTTCGACGGCTTCTTCGAATCCCGACAGCCGATCAATGATGGCGCGCCATTCGGCGATGTCGCGATACGATTCGATGAAATACGAGAGCGCCTCCTGCACGCTCCTGAAGGCGGCTCCGGTCTGCATCAAGCCGCCGAGCTGCATCGCCCCGGCGAAATAGGCCGGGCTCACCACGATGTAGGGGAAGATGATGGACGCCTGCCCATAGCTCGCGGTGAAGAAGGTGAGGAGTTTCGTCCGTTGCATGATCGCAAGCCAGTTGTCGATCACCGGGCCGAAGCGATCGAGATGGCGTTCGCGCTCGGCCGCTTCGCCGCGGAGCGCCGCAATCTGCTCGGCGTTCTCGCGCGTGCGCACGAGATTGAAACGGAAGTCGGCTTCGAAACGCTGTTGCTGAAAGTTGAGCGGAATGAGGCGCCAGCCGATCAGGTGCGTGAGCGCGGTGCCGATGATGGCGTAGATGATTGCCGCCCACACCAGATAGCCGGGAATTTCGAAGCGTCCACCGAACAGATGCAGCGGCGCTTGCGCGGACAGCGACCACAGAATGACGACGAACGAACAAAAGCTGACGATTGCATTGAGCAAGCCGGTGCCAAGCGTCAGCGTAGCGCCGACGAACAACCTCAAATCATCGGCAATGCGCTGGTCGGGATTGTCGGCGGCGTCGCCGACGAGTTGCATGCGATAATGATTGGCGGCATTGAGCCATTGCCGCAAATAGGTTTGCGTCATCCAGCGCCGCCAGCGGATTTGCAGCCATTGATTCAGATAAGTCTTATAAACGGCGACCACGGTGTAGATGGCAGCCAGCACGCAGAAGAATAGAATAGCGCTGACGAAGCCGTTCCAGTCGTGGTCTTGCAGCGTGTTGTAGAAGCGATTGTACCAGAGGTTCAGAATGACCTGCAGCGCCACGATTGTGAGCTCGATGGCGATCACCCCGGCCAACAGAATGCGGCCGGGCCAGCGATCCTCCGAGCGAAAATAGGGAATGGACAGCCGCCAGATCGCGGCGATTGTCGAAGCGATTTTTTTCACCGAAGGCCTCCGGTCATTGCGCAGCGGTCTTGGATCGAGGCCCAGCGGCTGACACGCAGGAAAGCCTTCGGGCACGTTCGACGTTCATGCGGGCTAAAGCGCCGCCTTTGCCTGCGATATGATGTCCTGCTCCTTGAAAACACTCCGTAAACACTTGCGAATACCGGAACTTAGAAATTAGTGTTGCGGCGAGGTGGCAACAAATCTCGTTCGTTTGATGTCCAAAGGTAGCATTGCGCCTTCGGACATCGGGCTGAAACACTGAAGCAATAGGCGCCGCGTGAAGGCGCTAACCGGGGGGACCGCCGATGTTTGCGCAAATTCTCGATCCTACTGGCAACCTGTTCGTGACCTGGCTGGTCGCGCTCATTCCGGTCCTGCTGCTGTTGTTTCTGCTCGCCGGTCTTCGCATGTCGGCCTGGCAGGCGGTGCTGATCGGCTCGATCGTCACCTTCCTGCTGGGGCTCTTCGTCTGGAAGATGCCGCTCGGCGACGGCACGCTTGCCTATCTCTACGGTTCTGCCACCGGCATTTGGAACGTCGACTGGATCACTTTTTGGGGAGTAATGCTGTTCAACACCCTGGTCACGACCGGCTCGTTCGACAAGCTCCGCCGCTGGCTGGTGCAGCAGGGCACGCGGGACGTGCGGGTGCAGACTATTATGTTCGCTTGGGCGTTCGGCGCGTTGCTCGAAGGCCTGGTCGGGTTCGGCTATCCTTGGGCGTTCGTCGCGCCGATCCTGATCGCCATCGGCATTCCCGATCTTGACGCCATCCGGGTCGCCGCCATCGCCAACAACGCGCCGGTCTCCTACGGCGCCTTGGGCGCGCCGATCATTGCGCTCGCAACGGTGACCGCGGGCACGCTCGGCGTGACGTTTGTCGAATTGCTGCCGATCTACTCGGCCTCGGTCGGTAAGATCGTCGCCATCCTCGCTTTGTTGCCGCCTTGGATCTTGCTCTATCTGGTATCGGGCAGCAAAGGCATGTGGTCGGCGTGGCCGCTCGCGATCGTCGGATCGCTCGGTTATGTCGCCGGACAATTACCGACTGCCGTTTATCTTGGCCCCTATCTGCCGGACGTGATCGGTTCGATCATCTGCTTTGCCGCGCTGCTGGTGCTGCTCAAGGTATGGCGGCCGGCACAAGTTCTCGGCTATGGCGGCGGCGCGGTGACCGGCGATACGCAGGCGGAGGCGCATGGCCTTTCTGCCAGTGACGTCGGTATGGCCTGGTTGCCGGTCGCAATCCTTATTGCTGTGGTGGTGGCCTGGACCGGACCCTGGTCGAAGCTGCCGTCGATCGTCGCCCTCCACCTGGAAGTGGCTGCCACCTCCGGGCTTCCCGGCGGCGCGCCAATTCGTGCCATCTTTAATTGGACGCCGTTCGTCGGCGGCACCGCAATCTTGGTGTCCTGGATCATCACCGCGCTCGTGCTGCGCGTCGATCTTGGGCAGATCCGCGGGATTTTCGCCAAAACCTGGTCGCAGATGTGGGGCGCCTTACTCGTCGGCGTATTCATTTTCGGGCTCGCTTATGTGTTCAACTATTCCGGCATGGCGGGCTCGCTGGCGAGCGCCTTCTCCAAGCTCGGCGTCGCTTTCATCGTTGTCTCGCCGCTCCTGGGCTTCATCGGCGTGGCGCTGTCGGGAAGCAACACCTCCACCAATGCGATGTTCGGCGCCTTCCAGGCCTTGGTCGGCAAAGTGCTGGGATTTCCGTTGCTGCTGTTGCCGACGCTGAATTCGGTCGGCGCGGAGATCGGCAAACCGATCGCGCCGCAGACCGCAAGCGTCGGCGTCTCGACCAGCCGGTTCGTGCGCAACGAAGGCGAGGTGATCCGGCACAATTTCGGCTGGACCATCGTGCTGCTGGTCTATCTCGTCATTATCGGCGTCGCTTGCTATCTGTTTTTCCCCGACATCGCCGTGTTGCACACGAAGTGATATGAGCGAATGGCGAGAAGCGAACGGGACGTGGCGACCCGTTCGCTATTCGCCATCTCGCTATTCGCTGCCGTTTCTCGTCGCTCTTTATGATCGGGAGTGTTCAATGCGCTTTGCCGGCTTGTCGGTTTGCGTGCTTGTCGGTTCGCTGTTTCCCGCCGCCGCCAGCGAACGCGCTTTTCCGTTCGATCGCGAATTGATGCTGGACGTGGCGCCGATGCCGGGCTCAAAGCGCGTCCCGATCCTCGAGATTGACGCCAACGGTGCCGCGTCAATCGACCTTTGGTGTACCAGCATGCGCGGCCAGGCCAATGTCGGCGAGGATTTCGATCAGCATCGTTCCCGGCCCGATGCAGCCTGTGCAGTGCGCGCCAGATCGGCAAAGCGGCGACGAGAACTTGCTTGCCGCACTCGCTCAGGTGACCAACTGGCGACGCGACGGCAACGTGATCGAGCTCCGTGGCGCCACGACGTTGCGTTTCCGCCTGATGACGAACTGACGGCTCTCGCGCGTCACTAAGCCTTGGTCGCGCGCGTCATCAGAAACCGCGCGCGGATGGTATTGTCCACGTGGGCGTCGCGAAATATTGCTTCAAAATCGGCCCGCAGCTTCGCCAGCTTGTCGGGTTCGTTCTGCAGGGCGGCAACCAACCTGGTGAGCGGGCCGATCGTTGCTTCTTGGGCGTTGCGAAAGTGCTGCAAGCTCAATGCCGGTACCACCATTTCGTCGCGGGCGAAGTGCAGGTCCGTCACCGCCGTACCAAGCCGCTCGCGAACGATGTTCGGATCGCCCCAAAGCGGCGGCGGTGCCGGCAGATCGGCGCCTGCCGGCGGCGGCGGCAGATTGCGCGCAACCAGCGCAAACATTTGGCCGATGACATGGTCCGGCGGCCAGGTCGAGAATGCGATGTGGCCACCCTGTTTTAGGACCCGCAGCATTTCCCGGACCACCACCGCGGGGCGCGGAGCAAACATGTGGCCGAATTGGCTGAGCACCACGTCAAAGGAATCGTCGGGGTAGGGCAGCGCCTCGGCGTCCCCTTCGATGAAGTCCACATCGACGGTAGCGACGCCGGCGTTCTTACGGGCGCGCTCGACGAGCACCGGCGTCAGGTCGAGTCCCGAGACCTTGGCGCCCTTCAATGCCGCCGTGATCGCCACGACGCCGGTACCGCAGCCCACGTCCAGCACCCGCTGCCCCGGCTGCACCTGGGCGAATTTGACCAGCGCTCCGGCGGGCGGAGTGGTCCATGCTTCTACCGGGACAAAGGACGACCATCCTTCGCGCTGGGCCTCTTTGAATTTTTTGAACGGATCGCTGCTTCCAGTCGCCATTGTGTTCCTCCGACGCAACCGCCGAACAGCAAGGCTCTCATGCATAAGGATCGTCGCACAAGCATAAAGGGCGCGGCTTGCGCCGCGCCCTTGGCATCGAATGATTGGCGGAGATCAGAAATCCATTCCGCCCATGCCGCCGCCGGGCGGCATTGCCGGCATGGCCGGCTTATCCTTGGGCATCTCGGCAACCATGGCTTCCGTGGTCACCAGGAGGCCGGCGACGGACGCCGCATCCTGCAGCGCGGCGCGCACCACCTTGGCCGGATCGACGATGCCCTTCTCCAGCATGTCGACATATTCCTCGTTCTGGGCGTCGAAGCCGAACGTCTCCGACTTGTTTTCGAGGATCTTGTTCACCACGATCGAACCCTCGACACCGGAATTCTCGGCGATCTGGCGCAGCGGCGCTTCGATCGCCTTGAGCACGATGTTGATGCCGGTCTGGACGTCGGCATTGTCACTGGTCAGCTTGCCGATGGCCTTCTTGGCGCGAAGCAGCGCCACGCCGCCGCCGGGTACGATGCCTTCCTCGACCGCGGCGCGGGTGGCATTGAGCGCATCCTCGACGCGATCCTTCTTCTCTTTGACTTCGACCTCGGTGGCGCCGCCGACGCGGATAACAGCAACACCGCCGGCGAGCTTGGCCAACCGCTCCTGCAGCTTCTCACGGTCGTAGTCGGAGGTGGTCTCCTCGATCTGCTGCTTGATCTGCGCCACGCGGGCTTCGATGTCCTTCTTCTTGCCGGCGCCGTCGACGATGGTGGTCTTTTCCTTCTCGATCACCACCTTCTTGGCGCGGCCCAGCATCGACACGTTGACGTTCTCAAGCTTGATGCCGAGGTCTTCGGCGATCAGCTGACCGCCGGTAAGCACGGCAATGTCTTCGAGCATGGCCTTGCGCCGGTCGCCGAAGCCCGGCGCCTTGACCGCCGCGACCTTCAAGCCGCCGCGCAGCTTGTTGACCACCAAAGTCGCCAGCGCCTCGCCTTCGACGTCTTCGGCGATGATGAGCAGCGGCTTGCCCGACTGCACCACCGCCTCGAGCACCGGCAGCAGCGCCTGCAGCCCGGGCAGCTTCTTCTCGTGCAGCAGCACGTAAGCGTCCTCGAGCTCGGCCAGCATCTTCTCGGCATTGGTGATGAAGTAGGGCGACAGATAGCCGCGATCGAACTGCATGCCCTCGACGATCTCGACATCGGTCTCCAACGACTTGGCTTCCTCGACCGTGATGACGCCTTCATTGCCGACTTTCTGCATCGCCTCGGCGATCATCTTGCCGATGGTGACGTCGCCGTTCGAGGAAATGGTGCCGACCTGCGCCACTTCCGACGACGAGCCGACCTTCTTCGCGCGCTTCTTGATGTCGGCGACGACAGCGCCGACGGCGAGGTCGATGCCACGCTTGAGGTCCATTGGATTCATGCCGGCGGCAACCGACTTGGCGCCTTCCCTGACGATCGCCGCCGCCAGCACGGTCGCCGTCGTGGTGCCGTCGCCGGCCTCGTCATTGGTCTTGGAGGCGACCTCGCGCACCATTTGCGCGCCCATATTCTCGAACTTGTCCTCGAGCTCGATCTCCTTGGCGACGGTGACGCCGTCCTTGGTGATGCGCGGGGCGCCAAAGCTCTTGTCGATGACGACGTTGCGGCCTTTGGGGCCGAGCGTCACTTTCACCGCGTTGGCGAGTGTTTCGACACCGCGCAGCATGCGCTCGCGAGCCTCGCCGGAAAATCGTACTTCTTTCGCAGCCATATCAATTCACTCCTCGGATTTTGTGCGCGGGCGCGCTCAGGCGATCACGCCCATGATGTCGGACTCCTTCATGATCAGGAGATCGTCGCCATCAAGCTTGACTTCGGTGCCCGACCATTTGCCGAACAGCACGCGGTCGCCGGCCTTGACGCCCATGACGATGAGCTTGCCGTTCTCGTCGCGGCCGCCGGGACCGACGGCAACGATTTCGCCCTCCTGCGGCTTCTCCTTGGCGGTGTCGGGAATGATGATGCCGCCTTTGGATTTTTCCTCGGCTTCAATGCGCTTGACGACAACACGGTCGTGCAGGGGACGGAACTTGAGCTTCGCCATGATCACCTCATCGCCGCTGCGGCGCGGCCTGTGCGTTATTAGAAAAGCGTGGGATTGCAGAGGCTTGGCACTCTCGACAATTGAGTGCCATCAGCCGTTCCGGACATAGGGGCTGGCCCCAAGGCTGTCAAGCGCCCGAGCCGTTCCGCGTTGCTGGTTCCGCTCTAGCCCTCGAGCGCAAAACTCGCCACCATGGCGGCCGAGTATTTGGCCAAGTATTTGGCCAAGTATTTGGTCAAGGTTGGCCAAGTCGTTAGCGAAGTCGTTAGCCAAGTGTTTGGCAAGAAATGGCTGGCATCTTCGTCGCGGGTGCGTGAGTTGCGGCTTGGCGCGGTCGTTTTTCGGGGAGGGGTATGCATGAGTGCGTGGCGGCGCGATGTGGGGTTGCTGACGCGCGTTGCGGGCTTCGCACTCATTCTTGCCGCCTGCACCACAAGTCCGCCGCCGCCGGTCGAGACGCTGCCGCCATCCGTACCAGAGATGCCGGCGTCGATCCGGCCTGAGGAAGTCGTCGGCCGGTGGGGTTACGGCTCCTATCACAACGAAGGTGACCGGGCGCGCACCGAAGCGGCGGCCCGAGGTCAGTGCGGCCAGCCGGTGGTCATCAATCGCGGGCCGAACGGCGGCGTCATGATGTACCTCGCCGACAGCGCGCAATTGCAGGAGCTCTATCTCAAGGGTGGCCCGGGCGGGAAGAACTATGTCGGTCCGCCCGGTCCCGCCGGCGGCCCCCAGGATCGCGAAGTCGTCTCGTTCGACGGCCGCGCCATGGTTCTGCGCTGGATGAACCCGGAAGTGCAGACCCGCTACGGCACCGGCGTTTATGTGCGTTGTGGAGGCGAAGGCGCAGCGCGACGGGCGCCTCGCTAGAGCCCGACCCGAAGGAAGCCTCCTCGGACTTGATCCGGGGCTGAGGCCGGTTTATCCGCCCTTCAGCCCGCTTCGAGGTCGCCGGCGAACAGGGAATCCAGCTCGGCCTGCGAGACATGGCCGCGATCACCGGCAAGACGCGGGCCCTGCGTTCGCGGCGCACCGCTGACGCGCGCAAGCTCGTCAAGCGCGCGGGCAATTTGGCGCTCGAGGCCGGCGAACGTCGCCATCACTTTGGCGACACGTTGGCTGGTCAGATCCTGAAAATTGCACGCTTCGAAGATTTGAATGACGCGATCGCGGATGTCCTGCGCCAGCCCGTGCTCGAAGTCGCCCTTGAGCGCCACCGACAGGTTATTGGCCGCCTGATCGATGTCTTCGGCGGCCGCCAGGATTTTCTGGGTCGCGAGCTCGCTGTCGTTGATCACCGCCTGCAGTTCGCCGGCGATGCGGGCGGCTTGTGCGGTCGTTGGTGCGCCGTTGCCGGACTGCGGTTGTTGTGAGCCGCGAATGGCGGAGTGGATCAGCTGCAGTTCGGATGTAAGCCGTTGGATTTCGTCCGGCCGCGGCAGGCTTCCTTGCCCAATCTGGGCAGCCGGCCGCCGATGTCAGCATGGCGCGAAGCGCGCCCAGCTCGTGCATGATCTCGCCATAGCGTGGTGCTTGCGGTTCGTCGCTTGGCGACTCAAACCGCTGAGCAGTCAGCTGTTCGATACGGAAAACTTTGCGTGGCGTGGCCATTCGCACTCCCTGCCACGAGCTTAGCGGCCGGCCGCTTAATGCCGCGTTTCAGGGATCGCCGCGTCGTGCAACACGGGGGACGGTCAACGAAACATTAACGGTATTGTCGCGTTATTTACGCAAAATAAACTCTAACTTGATGAACAAACTACAAAGATGCGCGGGCGGAACGGGCGGGGCAAAAAATTTACCAAACAGTCGAGGTTTGCATCTGTACTGGCGGCATATGGTGAACGCTTCGTTCGCCTCGGTACGGAAAGCGCAGAGTTCGGTGATGCAGCGTATTTTTGCTTCTACACGGGTGGTCTGGCCGATCGGCGCCTGTGCCGCCGCTTTTCTGGTTGTTTCCCACACCGGGGCGGCGAGCCAGGCCGTCGATCCGGGCTGGCAGCTCGTCTATGCCGGGCAGCCGGGATACGGCAGCGACGGACTGATCGAATCCATGTTCGGCGATGGGACCGGGCAACCGGTCGTCGCTCGGGCTTTCCAGTTGCCGCCGGTCAATTACCAGCAGCAAGCACCGACGGAGCCGCAGGCTTATCAGCCCGGGCCGGTCGACTATCAGCAGACGCCGGCCCCGGTGCCGCCGGCGCAGCAGGCCGCGCCGGCCCATGGTCAGCCGGTGCGCATCCATCAATCGCGCGCTTATCAGCCGGCGCCGGGCTATAACCCAGCAAGCGCCAGCAGCAACCAACGCGCAGCTCTCAGACCGGCATTGGTCTACTATCAGCAGGCGCCGGCGCAGCCGGTCGCCGCACCGCAGTCCGCGTTCAGCTGGCGTGCGGCGTCTTCGTCGCCGCCCGATCCGCAATACACCGGGTCAGTGCCGGCACAGCGAACGCGCGGCTTCCTCTCCGCGCCCACGACCTATCAAGCCGTGCCCGCGCCGCAGCCGGGCGCCCGTCAGCCTGCCGGCCAGCATGCGCAGCCTGCGGCGCCTCAGTATGCGCAGCCGGCGCCGCAACAGCGCCTCGCCTTCGGATACCAAACGCAACAGCAGTACGGCTATCAAGAGCAGCAGCAGGGCTACAGCTATCAACAGCAGCAGGGCAACAACTATCAACAGCAGCAAGGCTACACCTATCAACCGCAACAACAGCCTGGCTATGGCTATCAGCCACAACAACAACCTGGCTATGGCTATCAGCCCGCTTATGCGCCCTCGACCTACGGCGATACGGCGCAACAGCCGGCCGATCCGCGCTACCAACGTCAGGTCGTCGAATATCGCGGCGGCGAGCAGCCAGGCACGATCATCATCGATACGCCGCACTTCTTTCTGTATCTGGTGTTGGACGACGGCAGGGCGCTCCGTTATGGCATCGGCGTCGGCCGTCCGGGCTTCACCTGGGCAGGCGTGAAGTCAATCTCGGCGAAGCGCGAATGGCCGGATTGGCATCCGCCGGACGAGATGCTGGCGCGGCGGCCCGACTTGCCCCGCTACATGCCGGGTGGTCCGGATAATCCGCTCGGCGCCCGCGCGCTCTATCTCGGCTCGACGCTCTATCGCATCCACGGCTCCAACGAGCCCTGGTCGATCGGCACCCAGGTATCGTCCGGCTGCATCCGCTTGCGCAACGACGACATCGTCGACCTGTACGGGCGCGTGAAGGTCGGCACCAAGGTCGTCGTGATCTGACGTTTACTCGGCCGCGGTGCGGGTATCGCTGTCCGCCTGCTTTTCCTGCTCGCGCGGCTTGATCGCGTGGTCGGCCACGAAATAAACCGGCCGGCCTTTGATCTCATAGAGGATCTTGCCGATATACTCGCCAACCACGCCGAGCATGATGAGCTGCACGCCGCCCAGCACCATGACGCCGACAAAGAGCGACGGATAGCCGGGGACTTTTTCGCCGTAGGCCCAGGTCTCGTAGATGATCTAGCGCGCCATACAGGAACGCGGCGAGCGCGAGCAGCGACCCGAGCAAGGTCGCGACCCGCAGCGGCGCCACCGAGAACGCGGTCAAGCCGTCGATCGATAGTCCGATCAGCGAGCGCAGGCTCCAGGTGGTGCGGCCGTCGGTGCGTGGCGCCGGCTGGTAGTCGATGCGGATCTGGCGAAAGCCGATCCAGCTGGAGAGTCCCTTGAAGAACCGGTTGCGCTCGGGCAGGCGGCGTAAGGCGTCGGCGGCGCGCGGCGACAGCAGCCGGAAGTCGCCGGCGTCTTCGGGGATTTTGGTGTGCGCGCCCCAATTGATCAGCAGATAGAAGCTTTTCACCAGGAAGCGCCGCGTCGCCAACTCGTTGGCGCGATGGGATTTGGCGGTGTAGACGACGTCGTAGCCGTCATCGAGCCAGTGGTGCACCAGCGTCTCGATCAGCGCCGGCGGATGCTGGCCGTCGCCGTCGATGAACAGCACCGCGCCGAGGCGAGCATGATCGAGACCGGCGAGCAGCGCCGCCTCCTTGCCGAAATTGCGCGACAGCGACACCACCTGGATGTCGAGCGCGGTGGCCGGCAATTGGTGCGCGATCGCAAGCGTATCGTCGCTGCTGCCGTCATCGACATAAATCACTTCGCAGGCGAGGCCGCGTATTGGCGCCGAGCGTGCGCGCGACCTCGGCAAGCTCGGCATGCAGGCGCTGCAGCGAAGCCGCTTCGTTGTGGAGCGGAACGACGATCGACAGGCCCTGCGCAACGCCTGACGGGCTGCCGCGCCGCGCGCGGAGGGCGCTGTCGCGCACTGGGCTTGCTGATCCGGGCTCGCTTGCCACGTTAACCACTGGGCCGCTCCTTTCGCAGGCGATCTATACAGGAATCGGCTCTCACTGTCGCGTCCGTGAGGTCGCAGCCGTCGCCCGGCTTGTCGGACCGGCGCCGGGGCTGGCGGATCGTTTCGAACGTGATATGCGGAAACGGCAATGACGCATGTTTCCCTTTACCAGCGCGCTCGCGCAAGGCTTGTCGCCGGCTGGCGCCATCGCGCGGTGAGCTTCAAGGCGATCGCCTTTGCGTTCGTCGGCGTCGTCAATACGGCGGTCGATTATTGCGTCTTTCTCATCGCCCGCGCGGCGCTCGATCGCTCGCCCTCGGCGCTGGCGTTGTTCGCCTCGGTTTCCGACTTTTGCCAGTGCGGCAACGCCCCGACGATTTCGCTGATCGCGGCGAACACGATGTCGTGGATCGTCGCCGTCAGCGGCTCCTACATCATGAACTCGACGATTCACCTTTGCCGCGGAATCGGGGCGCAAGCTCCGTTGGCGCGCTTACTTTGCTTTTGTCGTCTCCGGCATCGCCGGCTGGCTCGCCAACACGGCGACGCTTCTGGTGGCGGCGGAGATCCTGTTGCTGCCGGTGTGGCTCGCTAAACTCGTCGCCATTCTGGCGAGTTTCATCGTGAACTTTTCGCTGTCGCATTTTGTCGTGTTCCGTGCCCGCGCCAATCCGGCCGGCGAGTGCGCGGAACGACAAGTGAATCTCAGGCAGACGCCATCGCCGCGCTTGCGCGTTATTTTCTCGCGGCGCTGGCGCGCCGCTTGGTCTCGAGAAACGCGCGCATGGTGCATGATGGGCTCATCGGTCGCATAGGCGGCGGCGAAGGCGTCGATACCGGCGGCAATGGCGGCCGACAGCGGCAGGTCTTCCCACTGTCGGATCAGCCGCTTTTGCAGCCGCACGGCGCGCGGCGCCGAGGTCAAGAGCTTGCCGATCCAGTCCTCGACCGCCTGGTCGAGCGCCGCCGCCGGCACAACGTGCTCGACCAGTCGCCACGCGAGCGCGTCGGCGGCAGTGAAGGTTTCGCCCAGGTATAGGATTTCTCGCGTCCGCCCCCAGCCGATCAGCGCCGGCAACAGCGCGGCCTCGATCACTGAGGGGATGCCGATCTTGACCTCCTGCATGCCGAAGGTCGCCGCTTCGGACGCGATCCGCACGTCGCACGCCGCCGCGAGCTCAAGACCGCCGCCGAAACAATAGCCGTGAATGCGGGCGATGACCGGCACCGGCAGATTGCGGACGGCGTCGCAGCAGCGATGCAGCCGCCTGATGAAGGCTTTCGCCTCATCCGCGGTTTCGATCTTCGCCATCTCGTTGATGTCGGCGCCGGCGGTGAACGCTTTGGGTCCGGCGCCGGTGAGCACGACCGCGCGCAGGCGCGTCGTCGCCGGCAAGCTTCACCATCGTCTCGGCGAGCGCGTCCATGAGCGCGCCATTCATCACATTGAGGCGGCGGACATTGTCGATCGTGACAGTGGCGACGTTGCCCTGGCTCCGCTCGTCAAGCTCGACGTGGACTTTGGCGTTTTCCGGGTTTTCCAAGGCGCGCCTCCCGATGTCCAGGCGCGTCCCGCCGCCCGGGCTTTAACGCGACGTTTTTTGCGCGACCGCGTCGCGGTCAAGCTCTGCGATCAGCCGCTCATAGAGCGGGTTGTCGCGCGCGTAAACATAATCGAGCGCGGCGACCGAGACCGCCTCGGCGCCGTGTTCGCGCAAAAAGCTGGCGAGCCCATGGACGTGCTTGGGCGGGCAGTGGAGCGTGAGCATGCCCGAGGAGGTGGGACCGCCGAACGGCGCGGCGACGCCGAATTTTTCTCGCGCGGTGTTGAGCAGCGTGTCGTTCAAGCCGGCGAAGCGGGTGCGCACCTCGCGATAGGCATGGGCGCGCTTTTGTGCTGCCAGCCGGTCGAGCAGCAAGCGTGCGGTTTCGCGGCGCGAGGCGTCCCAGGACGCGGTGCGCGCGGCGATCAGGTTCGCCTGTGAACGCAGGATCACGCCGTCGTCGATGACCTTGAGGCCATTGGCGGCGAGCGTCGAGCCGGTCGTGGTGATGTCGACGATCATCTCGGCGGTGCCGGCCGCGGGCGCGCCTTCGGTGGCGCCCGAGCTTTCGACGATGCGGTAGTCGACGACGCCGTGGTCGGCAAAGAAGCCGCGCGTGAGATTGGCGTACTTGGTGGCGAGCCGCATCTTGCGCTCGTGCTTGAGCCGGAAAGCGGTGGCGACGTCGTCGAGGTCGGCCATGTTGCGGACGTCGATCCAGGCCTGCGGCACGGCGACGACGACGTTGGCGAAACCGAAGCCGAGCTGATCGATGAACACGACCTGCCGGTCGGCATCGAGGATCATCTCGCGCAGCAGGTCTTCGCCGGTCATGCCGAGATGCACGGCGCCCTGGCCGAGCTGCGTCGGTGATTTCCGCCGCCGAGAGATAGGCGATCTCGACGCCGTCAAAGCCGGCAATGGCGCCGCGATAGTCGCGCGCGCCGCGCGGCTTGACGAGCTCGAGGCCGGAGCGCGCGAACAAGGCTTCGGCGTTCTCCTGCAGGCGGCCTTTCGACGGCACGGCAAGGATCAGGGCGCCGTTCATGCCGCGCCTCCGCAGGCCGACAATTCCTCGATCGAGGCGGCAAATCCGACCGCCGGGATCGGCTCGGGCGCGCCGAGCCGGGTCAGGAGGCCGTCGTAGCGGCCGCCGGCGATCAGCGGCCCTTTGGTGCGCGGATCGTGCAACTCGAACACGAAGCCGGTGTAATAGTCGAAGCCGCGGCCGAACCCGGTCGAGAACTGCATCGCGCGCACATCGACCCCGCGCGCGGCGAGAAAGCCGGTGCGGGTCTCGAACAAATCGAGCGCCGGCGCCAGCGAGAGCTTGGCGTCGGCGGCGAGCGCGCGCAATTCGCCGGCGGCTTCATCGGGATCGCCACGCACGGCAAGGAAGCGCTCGATCAGCGCGCGGGTCTCGCGCGGCAGCCGCGTTCCGGCGCCGAGCGCGGCTTGTTCGAGGAAGCGCTCGGCGACCTCGGCAACCGAGCGGCCGCCGACCGCTTCAATGCCGGCAATGGAGAGAAGGTCGGTGACGAGATGATGCGCCGCCTTCGGGATCGGAGCCGGCCAGCGCGGCGAGCACGCCCTGATATTCCGGCGGACCGTTGGTCGCGGTCAGCGCCAGTTGATCCAGATCGTGCGCCAGCGACCACTTCCTGTTGAAATCCTTGATCAGGCGGCGTTTCCACGCCGGCGCCAGATCGAGCGCGGCGACGAAGGCGGAGAACAGCCCGACGTCGCCGATGCGGATTTCCGGCGCCGTCAGGCCATAAAGCGTGGTGGCTTCGAGCCCGAGCGACAGCATTTCCGCGTCGGCCGCCGCCTTGTCCGCCCGGCCGAAGGATTCGATGCCGGCCTGGAGGAATTCCGCCGCCGCACCTTCGCGATGGCGGAACACCGCGCCGAGATAGCAATAACCGGCCGGCTTGCCGGCTGCCGGCGATTGCAGATAGGCGCGCGACACCGGAATGGTGAGGTCGGGTCGCAGGCACAATTCGCGTCCCAGCGGATCGCTGGTGAGGAACATGCGGCGGCGGATGTCCTCGCCTGAGAGGTCGAGAAACGGCTCCGCCGGCTGTACGACCGGCGGGTCGATCGGGGTATAGCCGGCGCGCACATAGGAGGAGACAAGCTGCTGCGCGCGCAGGTCCGGGTTGTTCGTTGCCATGCTCGACATGAGAGCGTTATCCACGCCGGTCTATGGTTAATCCATTATACCAAACGCGCCGCGATAGCACTGATGCGGCCGGGCCTTAGCATGGCAAGCGTCGACATTCGATGAAGACTGCCGGGCGCCGTTAATCTCGTGATCCCTCCCGCCTTGTGGGGGAGGGTGGGGAGGGGGGTCGCGAGGTAAAGTCTTTGTCGCCGACGGCTACTCAGCACAGGCTGATAGTTTCCGGAGAGCGTCTGGATTGGTGGTTGTCCTCCGACCCCACCCCTACCCCTCCCCACAAGGGGGAGGGGATTTTCTCAAAGTCCGTGCCGCGCCATAATGTTGCGGACGGTTGCTACGAGCTCGGCTTCAGGCACTGACAGCTGGGCCTCGGCCTGCTTCTGCAGATGCTCCTCGCGGCCTTTTTCCAGCTTGGCGAGTTCAGCGCCGACGATCAGGTCCTTGATCGTGACTTCGCCCTTGGCTTTTTCGTCGGAGCCCTGGATGACGACGCACGGCGCGTTGCGCCGGTCGGCGTATTTGAGCTGGTTGCCGAGGTTGCGCGGATTGCCGAGATAAAGCTCGGCGCGGACGCTGGCGGCGCGAAGCTTCGCCACCATGCTCTGGTAGTCGGCGAGGCGGTCCTTGTCGAACACGGTGACGACGACCGGGCCGGGCTCGGGCTTGTCGTCGAGCTTGCCGAGATGTTGCAGCGCAGCGGCGAGCCGCGACACGCCGATGGAGAGCCCGGTCGCCGGCACCGGCTCGCCGCGAAAGCGCGCGACGAGTCCGTCGTAACGTCCGCCGCCGGCCGACCGAACCGAAGTGCGGCGAGCCATCGTCGCCGTCGGTCGGGAAGTTCAGTTCAACTTCGAAGACCGGCCCGGTGTAATATTCAAGGCCGCGGACGACGGAGGGATCAATCTCGATGCGCGTCGTCATAGCCCGCCGCCGAGCGACCAGCTCTGCAATTCTGTAGTTCAGCTCGCACCACGCCTTGCTCGCGCGACTGGCGTTCTCATGTCTTCAAAATCCTCGCGATAGTCACTTCGTTGGCGGGTGCGTCTCTTTGCGCCGAAGCTCCAAGCCATCCCGAGAAGCATCAGAATTCGCGTTATCGATCCGCGGCTAAGTCCGGCGCCCTTCGTGAAGTCGCCGCTTTCATCTTTGCGGCCCGTGCCGAGCAAGTCTTCGACGCCATCGACGCCAAGCCGATCAGCTTTGTCGATTGCGCGCAGAACAGTGAGCCGTTGCCGGCATTTGCTTCGCCGCCGAAGCCCGATCGCCTCCAGCACGCCATCAAGCACCTTGCGATTATTCACCTTCACCACATAGAGCCGCGCGGAATCCCGAGCGCCTCCATCGTATCCGCCGCCATCATGCACATCTCGGCGTCGGCGGCGGGCGAGGCGGAGCCGACCGTGTCGGCGTCGAACTGCATGAACTGGCGGAAGCGGCCGGGGCCGGGCTTCTCGTTGCGGAACACGCAGCCCACCCGATAGCTGCGATAGGGCTTGGGCAGCGTGTCGAAATTCTCCGCCACATAGCGGGCGAGCGGCGCGGTCAGGTCGTAGCGCAGCGACAGCCATTGCTCGTCGTCGTCCTGGAACGAGAACACGCCCTCGTTGGGGCGGTCCTGGTCGGGCAGGAACTTGCCGAGCGCGTCGGTGTATTCGATCGCCGGCGTCTCCACCGGCTCGAAGCCGTAGCGCTCGTAGACCTCGCGGATGGTCTCGAGCATGCGCCGCGTGGCGGCGATCTCGGCCGGGCCGCGGTCGGCGAGCCCGCGCGGCAGCCGCGCCTTGAGCTTGTTGGTTCTTTGCGGCTTCTCGCCATCGCGGGGTTGTCGGCCATATCGGTCTACATTGGCGAGCGTCGGTGCAGGGTGGTAGCAGCCGCATCCGCAGCAGCGGCAAGGGAAGTGCGGTCCGCCGAGCGCGCGCAGGGTGCGACGCTTTGGCGCGATGCCCTGCTGCGCGGCGCGAGAGCGCAGGAAAATGTCCCATGACCGTCCGCACGGCACAGCGCTGCGTTCCCAACGATCTCGAAGCCTATTGGCTGCCGTTCACGCCGAACCGCGCCTTCAAGGCCGCGCCGCGCCTGTTCGCCCGCGCCAAGGACATGCACTACTACACGCCCGAGGGCCGCGCGGTGCTCGACGGCACCGCCGGCCTGTGGTGCACCAATGCCGGCCACAACCGCGACCCGATCGTCGCGGCGATCGCCGCGCAGGCGGCCGAGCTCGACTATGCGCCGGCGTTCCAGTTCGCCCATCCGCAGGCGTTCGAGCTCGCGAGCCGCATCGCGGCGCTGGCGCCGGGCGATCTCGATCATGTGTTCTTCTCCAATTCCGGCTCGGAGGCGGTCGATACCGCGCTCAAGATCGCGCTCGCCTATCACCATGTGCGCGGCGAGGGCGCCCGCACGCGCCTGATCGGCCGCGAGCGCGGCTATCACGGCGTCGGCTTCGGCGGCATCTCGGTCGGCGGCATCGTCAACAACCGCAAGTTCTTCGGCACGCTGCTGGCCGGCGTCGATCACCTGCCGCCGACCTACAGCCGCGAGCACCAGGCCTTCACCAAGGGCGAGCCGGAATGGGGCGCGCATCTGGCCGACGAGCTCGAGCGCATCGTCGCGCTGCACGATGCCTCGACCATCGCCGCCGTGATCGTCGAGCCGATGGCCGGCTCGACCGGCGTGCTGCCGCCGCCCAAGGGCTATCTCGAGCGGCTGCGCGCGATCTGCGACAAGCACGGCATCCTGCTGATCTTCGACGAGGTGATCACCGGCTTCGGGCGGCTCGGCGCTGCCTTCGCGGCCGAACGCTACGGCGTCGTCGCCGGACATCATCACCTTCGCCAAGGGCGTCACCTCCGGCGCCGTGCCGATGGGCGGCGTGAAATAGATCCTTAACTTTTTGAACGAACGTACATTTATGACCGAATTAATCGCCTATCGCTGGGTAAAAGGATTGGCAGCAATCACCTTCCTTTCCGTTGCCGTCTTGCTGGCATTGCTGGCCGGTTGGGTATGTCGATTGACTGGTCACGACTATCTCAGATTTTGTGCCTTCATGGCTCTCATTGGCTGCACTGCGTTTGGCTGGAGGCGCATACACTTTATTT
>CAWDQG010000024.1:0-119811 GCA_963804405.1 uncultured Alphaproteobacteria bacterium
CGGGAATGACCAGCTCAGTCCAGCGGGAAGATGCCTACCTGCTCCCATCCACACTCCGCGTTTTGCCCGTCGTGTATATTGGGAGGAGGGTCGGCAAACGCCGGTGTGCGACCTGCGGGCAGGCGACGCGTGTATCCATGACTTGAAACGCGATCCCGTCACTTTCCTCGAAAAGCCCTATCACGTACTGTTTTTTTATTTGCCGCGTGCAGCGTTGAACGCGATCGCCGACGACGCCAGCGCCCCCCAATTGGCGACCTGGATTGCAGGCCGGCTGCGGTCGTCAACGACGCCACGATCGCCGGCCTGGGTGGTACGATACTGCCGGCGTTGAGCCATCCCCAGCAAGCCAACCTGCTGTTCGAGGACCACATCTCGCTGGCAGTTGGGGTCCATGTCGCTTCGACCTATGGCGGCATGCGGCCGGTAGCGCGGCCGGCTCGTGGCGGCCTCGCGCCGTGGCAGGAGCGACGCGCAAAGGAAATTCTCTGTGCCAATCTCAATGGTGGTGTGCCGCTCAAGGACGTAGCGCGGGAATGCCGCCTGTCGGTGAGCCATTTCTCGCGCGCGTTCCGCCGCAGCATGGGGGTGGCGCCGCACCACTGGCTGCTGACGCGCCGCGTCGAGGTGGCCAAGGAGAAGCTGCGCAATACCCGTTTGTCGTTGTCGGATGTGGCGTTGGCCTGCGGCTTTGCCGATCAAAGCCACCTGACCCGGGTGTTCACCGGCATGGTCGGCGTCACCCCTGGCGCTTGGCGTCGGGCGCTCGCCGACTAGATGCGTACGATCAGCGGCTGGCTCTCATTTTTCCTCAGCAGGCCCCTGGAAGGCGCGCCAGTGCAATGATTCGGCGTACTCACGTCGGCACTTAGCGGACTTGCCGCGATCTCCGGCTTGCGTTCGTAATTCGCCGCATGACGGAAGTGAGCTGACGGCGGCCGGCCGACACTATTGATGAATACCTACGGCCTTGCCCGCTCCGAAGTCGCCAAAGCCAAGAGCTCGGCTATCGGCGTTCCGGCAAAATTCCTCTATAGTCGTTCCAAACCCGATGGGGTGAGAACGGCCGTCCCACACAGCGAAGGGATGACGGCAATGCCGGTGACCTACGAGGCTTGGCTCGTCCTGCTTTCGATCGTCATGGCGATCCAGGGCGCCTATGTCGGCTTGAGCCTGGCCGTGCAAATTTCGCACGCATCGGGCACGCGCCGCCGCCTGCTTTTGGCCGGCGCCACCGTCTCGTTCGCCGTCGCCATCTGGACCATGCACTTTGTCGGCATGCTCGCGGTGCGGCTGCCGTTCCCGGTCGATTATCTGGTGCTGCCGACATTGCTGTCGTTCCTGGTGTGCGCGATCGTGGTCGGCGGGGCGGTCTATGCCACGAGCTCCGGGCCGCTGACGGTGCTGCGGCTGACGCTGTCGTCCTGCCTGATGGGCGGCGGCATTTTCGCCATGCATTACATCGGCATGAGCGCGCTCGATGCCAGCACGCATATGATTCACGAGCCTATCCATGTCGCCGCCAGCATGGCGATCGCCATCGCCGCGTCCGGCTTGGCGCTGTGGCTCGCGACCGGACGGGGAGGGCGGCCGCCGCTGATCCTGTCGTCGGTCGCGTTCGGCGTCGCCATTTCCGGCATGCATTACACGGCGATGACCGGCGTGACGCTTTATCCGTTCGTCACGACCGCGTCCGGCGCGCCGGCGCTCTCGACCGATCTTCTCGCCATCGTTGTCGCCGTGGTGGCGTTCTGCATTTCCGGAATATTCCTGTTGCTGTTGTTGCCGGATTGCCGCCGCGCGGAAGCGGAGCCGCTCGCGGTCAACGGCGGCGCAGCCATCAGGCAAGCGGTCGCCGAGGTTGCAGCGGTGCCGTCAGCGCCGGTGGCGGCCACCGTCGCGCCGGAGCAAAACATCGAATTCGGCCGCGGCGGTTATGCGCCGCTCGGCGGCGCCGGCGCGCCGCCGCGGCGCTTTGCCCGCCATCTGCCGATCGAGCGCGACGGCGGCACGCATTTCCTTGCCGTCGAGCAGGTCGTCGCGGTGCATGCCAACGCGCACTACACCACCATCTTCGACGGCAACGACAAGCTGTTCTGTCCGCTTGCGATCGGCGACGTCGAATCGCGGCTCGATGGCAGCCGCTTTGTCCGCGTGCACCGCAGCCACATCGTCAATATCGATCGCGTCGTCGGCTACAAGCGATCCGGCGACAACGAGATGGTCGAGATGGCAGGCGTCAATCATTACCTCGTGCCGGTCAGCCGCAGCCGCATCGGCTCCCTGAAATCGCGCATCGCCACCCTCAACGGCACCGAGCCGGACGCGGTCCGGCGACGCCATCGTTTCGCAACGCAATAAAACAGCCGCGATTCGGTCGATTGCGTCAGCGATCTTGACGCAATTCGTGCGACCTTGGCCGCCATTCGTGCAAAGCCGCGGCTTTTGGTGCATTCGCTGGCGCTTGGTGCACGCGACGATTGCTGCTGCGCCGCACAATTCGCCAGACTTGGGTTGCTACAGGTATTGCGCCCGCTCGCAGACGGCCCTGGTGATGACCTTGGCCGTGCAGAACGGCGCCAGGGAGGATGCTCCATGATACCAGGCGCTTTCGCCTATCATCGCCCGTCATCCGTCAAAGAAGCCGTCGGCCTGCTTGCGCAATTCGGCGACGACGGCCGCGCGCTCGCCGGCGGCCACAGCCTCATCCCGATGATGAAGCTTCGCCTCGCCACGCCGGCGAACCTGGTCGATCTCGGCGGCATCGCCGATCTCAAAGGCATCCGCGCCGACGGCAACGACATCGTCATCGGCGCGATGACGACCCAGCACGATGTCATCGGCTCGCAGCTGCTCGGCCGAAAAAATCCCGATCCTGCGCGAAGCTTCCGAGCAGATCGCCGATCCGCAGGTGCGCTATCTCGGCACGCTCGGCGGCAATGTCGCCAACGGCGATCCCGGCAACGACATGCCGGCGGTGATGCTGTGCCTCAACGCCACCTATCACGTCATGGGCAAAGGCGGCGAGCGCCGCATCGCCGCGCGCGAATTCTACCAGGGCGCCTATTTCACCGCGCTCGAGGCCGGCGACGTATTGACCGCGGTACGCATTCCGATGCCGGCAGCGGGACACGGCTACGCTTACGAAAAACTCAAACGCAAGGTCGGCGATTACGCGACCGCTGCCGCGGCCGTCGTGCTGACCATGAGCGGCGGCAAAGTCGCTGGCTGCTCGATCGGCCTGACCAACGTCGCCGAGACGCCGCTATGGGCGCAGGAGGCGGCGAGGATCCTGACCGGCTCGACGCTCGACGCGGCGACGGTGAAACGCGCGGTCGCCGCCGCCGAGGCGATCACCGCGCCCGCGACCGATGCCCGCGGCCCCGCGCAATACCGCACCAAGATGGCCGGCGTGATGCTGTCGCGCGCGCTCGCCCGCGCCAAAGCCCGCGCCCGCGGCTGATCATCGGGAGGCAAAGACCATGGCCAAATCGCACGTCACGATGACGGTCAACGGCAAGACCATCGAAGCGTTGGTCGAGCCGCGCACCTTGCTCATCCACTTCCTGCGCGATCATCAGAACATCACCGGGCCGCATATCGGCTGCGAAACCAGCCATTGCGGCGCCTGCACCGTCGACCTCGACGGCAAGTCGGTGAAATCCTGCACCGTGTTCACGGTGCAGGCCAATGGCGCCGACATCCGCACCATCGAAGGCATGGCGAACGCCGACGGCACGCTGCATGCGCTGCAGGAAGGTTTTCGCGAAATGCACGGGCTGCAATGCGGCTTCTGCACGCCGGGCATGATCGTGCGCGCCTATCGCCTGCTGCAGGAGAACAACAACCCGTCGGAGGAGGAAATCCGCTACGGCATTTCCGGCAATCTCTGCCGCTGCACCGGCTATCAGAACATCGTCAAAGCCATTCAATTCGCCGCCGCGAAACTCAACGGCGTGGCTTTCCAGGAGGCCGCAGAATGAACGCTCAAACCCCCACCTCCGCCGAACGCGCCGAAAAGCTCGAAGGCATGGGCTGCAAAAGGAAGCGCGTCGAGGACATCCGCTTCGTCCAGGGCAAAGGCAACTATGTCGACGACCTGAAATTGCCCGGCATGCTGTACGGCGATTTCAACCGCTCGCCGCATGCGCACGCGCGCATCAAGAAGATCGACACGACCAAGGCCGCGGCGGTGCCCGGCGTCATCGCGGTGCTCACCGCCGAGACACTGAAAACCGTCAACCTCGCCTGGATGCCGACCTTGGCCGGCGACGTGCAGATGGTGCTGGCCGACGGCAAGGTGCTGTTCCAAAATCAAGAAGTCGCGTTCGTGATCGCCGAGGACCGCTACGTCGCCGCCGATGCCGCCGATCTGGTGGAGGTGGAATACGAGGCGCTGCCGGTCAATGTCGATCCGCTCAAGGCGATGACGCGCGAACGCGCCGATGATCCGCGAGGACCTAAAAGACAAGACCGACGGCGCCCACGGCAAGCGCAAGCACTATAATCACATCTTCTCCTGGCAGGCCGGCGACAAAACGGCGACCGACGCGGCCTTCGCCAAGGCCGACGTGACAATCAAGGAATTCATCGCATATCCGCGCGTGCATCCGTGCCCGCTCGAGACCTGCCAATGCGTCGCCTCCTTCGACAAGATCAGAGGCGAACTGACGTTATGGGGCACGTTCCAGGCGCCGCACGTCATCCGCACGGTCGGCTCGTTGATCTCGAAAATTCCGGAACACAAAATCCACGTCATCGCCCCGGATATCGGCGGTGGTTTCGGCAACAAGGTCGGCGCCTATTCGGGCTACATCTGCGCCATCGTCGCCTCGATTGTGACCGGACGCCCGGTGAAGTGGGTCGAGGACCGCATCGAAAATCTCTCCACCACGGCTTTCGCCCGCGACTTCCACATGGAAATGGAAATCGCCGCGACCAAGGACGGCAAGGTGACGGCAATGCGCTGCTACACCATCGCCGATCACGGCGCCTTCGACGCCTGCGCCAATGCAACCAAGTGGCCGGCCGGCCTGTTCAGCATCATCAGCGGTTCCTACGATTTCCCGGTCGCCCACGTATTGGTCGACGGTGTCTACACCAACAAGGCGCCGGGCGGCGTCGCCTATCGGTGTTCGTTCCGCGTCACCGAAGCGGCCTATGTCATCGAGCGGGCCATGGACATCATGGCGCAGAAGCTCGGCATGGACCCGGCCGAATTCCGCATCAAGAACCTGATCCGGCGCGAGCAATTCCCCTATACCTCCGCGTTCGGCTGGCAATACGATTCCGGCGACTATCAGACCGCCATGAACAAGGCGATGGAATCGGTCAGCTATAAGAAGCTGCGTGAGGAGCAGAAATTAAAGCGCGAGGCGTTCAGGCGCGGCGAGACCCGCGACCTGATGGGCATCGGCGTCGCCTTCTTCACCGAGATCGTCGGCGCCGGTCCGTCGCGCGCCTGCGACATTCTCGGCATCGCCATGTTCGACTCCGCCGAAATCCGCATCCATCCGACCGGCAGCGGCATCTGCCGGCTCGGCACCAAGTCGCAAGGCCAGGGTCACGAGACGACCTACGCGCAGATCATCGCCACCGAGCTCGGATTGCCGGCCGACAACATCATGGTGGAGGAGGGCAATACCGACACGGCGCCGTACGGGCTCGGCACCTATGGCTCGCGCTCGACGCCGGTGTCCGGCGCGGCGACCGCGATGGCCTGCCGCAAGATCAAGGCCAAGGCGCAGATGATCGCCGCCTACATGCTCGAAGTGCACGACGACGATCTCGAATGGGACGTCGACCGCTTCCGGGTGAAGGGCACTCCGGAGCGCTTCAAGACCATGACCGAGCTCGCCTGGGCGGCCTATCACGAAGTGCCGCCCGGCATGGAGCCCGGCCTCGAGGCGATCAACTATTACGATCCGCCGAACTTCACCTTTCCGTTCGGCGCCTACATCTGCGTCGTCGACGTCGACGTCGATACCGGGCAGACCAAGGTGCGCCGCTTCTACGCGCTCGACGATTGCGGCACGCGCATCAATCCGATGATCATCGAAGGCCAGGTCCATGGCGGCCTGACGGAGGCGTTCGCCATCGCCATGGGCCAGGAGATCCATTACGACGAGGAAGGCAACGTCACCACCGCCTCGTTCATGGATTATTTCCTGCCGACCGCGGTCGAGACGCCGCACTGGGAGACCGACTGGACCACGACGCCGTCGCCGCATCATCCGATCGGCGCCAAGGGCGTCGGCGAGAGCCCGAATGTCGGCGGCGTGCCGTGTTTCTCCAACGCGGTTAACGATGCCTTTTCGTTCCTCGGCTCGACCCACATCCAGATGCCGCACGACCATTGGCGCACCTGGACGGCCGCGGAGAAGCTCGGCCTGCAGCCTGATCGCATAGCCGCCGACACGCGTCATGCCCGCGCCTTGTGCCGCGAGCAGCCCTCGAAGGGCGACGGTCCGAGCATCTATCAGAGGAGCATGGAACGTCGGATGGCCGCGACAAGCTCGCGCCTCAGGATGACGGAACGAGGTAAGTCGCTCAATGACCCTTAAGCGCGAAGAGATTGCGGACAAGCTCGCCGCCGTCGGCTACGTCGCCGACCGCGACATCGCCACCGCCTTGTGGCTGATGGAGTTCCTCAAACGTCCGCTGCTCCTTGAAGGCGAAGCCGGCGTCGGCAAGACCGAGGTCGGCAAGGCGCTCGCCGCGGTGCACAGCGCCGAGCTGATCCGGCTGCAATGCTACGAGGGCCTCGATCAGAACGCCGCGCTCTACGAATGGAACTATCAGCGCCAGCTGCTCGCCATCAAAACCCGCGAAGGCATCGGCGAAAACGCCGATGCGATCGAGGAGCACATCTTCTCGGAGAAATACCTGCTGGAGCGGCCGCTCCTGGCCGCCATCCGCCGCGACAAGCCGCCGGTGCTGCTGATCGACGAGGTCGATCGCGCCGACGAGGAGTTCGAGGCGTTCCTGCTGGAGCTTCTGTCCGACTTTCAGGTCAGCATTCCGGAGCTCGGCACGGTCAAGGCCACCTCGATCCCGCGCGTCGTGCTCACGTCGAACGGCACGCGCGAACTGTCCGACGCGCTGCGCCGGCGCTGCCTTTATCACTATATCGATTTCCCGGAAGTCGACCGTGAAGCCAAGATCATCCTCACGCGCACGCCGGGCATCGACACCACGCTCGCGTTACAGATCGCGCGCATGGTCGCGGCCGTGCGCAAGGAGGATCTGCGCAAGGTGCCGGGGGTAGCGGAAACCCTCGACTGGGCGGCGACGCTTGCCGGCCTCGACGTGCACGATCTGCGGCAGGAGCCGGAGGCCGTCTACGAGACGATGATGTGTTTGCTCAAGACCCACGAGGATCGCGCGCGGCTCACGCGCGAAGTGAGCGAGCGGCTCCTCGGCAAGGTGGCGTGATGGGCGCCGATGCTCCCACTTCCGCTCATTCGCCGCGAAAGCGGGAGACCCCAGCGCTCGGGTCCCCGCCTTCGCGCGGCGACGAGCGGGATGGTGCAATCGGGGCGCCCGCGCGCCGCCGCCTCGCCGGCTTCGCCCGGACTTTGCGCGACAACGGCTTCCGCGTCGGGCTTGCTGAAACCGGCGATGCGCTTTCCGTGCTCGCGTCTCCGGCGGCGCTGCACGCCAACGTCGCTCAAGCCGGCGCTTGCGCGCGCTGTTCTGCGCCACCCATTCGGACTGGGAGCGGTTCGACGAAATCTTTGACGCTTATTGGCGCGGCGAAGGCATGCGCCAGCGGCAGGTTTTGTCCGGCGCTCCGGGCACGCACCGCGGGCCGACGCCGCGCCGGCTTGCCGAGGCGCACGTGCCGCAGGAAGCGCTCGGCCATCCGGATCGCGTCGAGCGGCGCCATGACGGCGACGGTGAAAGTCAGGCGGAAGGACGCGGCCGCCGCGAGGGCGCCTCGCGTGCTGAAGTCCTCTCGGCAACCGATCTGCGCCACATCGCCGATCCCGACGAGATCGCGGCGACGCATGCGCTGGCGGCGCGTCTTGCCCGCACCATGCGCGCGCGGCTTGTTCGCCGCGAGCAAATTCGCCGCCGCGGACGCCGGCTTGACCTCCGGCGAACCATCCATCGCAACGTGTCGCATGGCGGCACGCTGATCGACCTCGCGTGGCGGCGGCGCAAGATCAAGCCGCTTCGGCTGGTCGTGCTGCTCGACGCCTCCGGCTCGATGAGCCTCTACACTGCGTTCTTCGTCCGCTTCCTGCACGGCGTCGTCGACAGCTTCCGCGAAGCCGAGGCGTTTGTGTTCCATACCCGGCTCGCGCACGTCTCGCCGTCGCTGCGCGACCGCGACGTGACCCGCGCGGTCGACAAGCTCGCGTTGATGGCGCAAGGCATCGGCGGCGGTACCCGCATCGGCGAGAGCCTCGCCACCTTCAATCGCTGGCACGCGCGGCGTGTCATCAACTCGCGCACCGCCGTGATGATCGTCTCCGACGGCTACGATACCGGCGCGCCCGAGCAGCTCGGCGAAGAGATGCGGCGGCTGCGCCGGCGCTGCCGCAGGATCATCTGGCTCAATCCGCTGATCGGCTGGCGCGATTATTCTCCGCAGGCCCGCGGCATGCAGGCGGCGCTGCCGTATGTCGATCTGTTCGCGCCGGCGCACAATCTGCAAAGCCTGGCGGCGCTCGAGCCCTATCTCGCGAGGATCTGAGACGTGGAGCGCGCGCCCGATATCCTCGACATTATCTCGACGCGCAAGGCGGCCGGCGAACCGTTCGCGCTCGCGACCGTGGTGCGCACGGTCGCGGCGACCGCGGCGAAAGCCGGCGCCAAGGCGGTGATCCTGCCGGACGGCACGATTTCCGAAGGCTGGATCGGCGGCGGCTGCGCCCGCGCCGCGGTGCTCAAGGCCGCCAAGGATGCGCTGGCCGACGGCTGCTCGCGCCTCGTTTCGGTGCAGCCGCCCGATCTCCTCGCCGATCACGGCGTGGAGGCCGGCGATGAGCAGGAGGGCGTGCGCTTCGCCAAGAACATGTGTCCGAGCCAAGGCACGATGGACATTTTCGTCGAGCCGGTGCTGCCGCGGCCGCAGGTGATCATTTGCGGCTCGAGCCCGGTGGCGGTCGCGGTCGCCGATCTGGCCAAGCGCTCCGGCTTTGCCGTGACGGTCTGCGCGCCTGCGGCCGAGCAGGCGGCCTTCGCCGAGGTCGAGCGCCGCATCGAGGGCTATGCGCTGCCGGTCGCCGAGGCCGGCGCGCGTTACGTGGTCGTCTCGACGCAAGGGCGCGGCGACGAAGCCGCTTTGCTGGCGGCGCTCGCCGTCGACGTCGACTATGTCGCCTTTGTCGGCAGCCGCAAGAAAGCCGACGCGTTGAAGACGGCTCTGTCGCAGCGCGGTGTTGCGGCCGAACGCCTGGCCAAGCTCAAGGCGCCGGCCGGCCTCGATCTCGGCGCCATCACGCCCGACGAAATCGCGATCTCGATCCTGGCAGAAATCGTCGCGGTGCGGCGTGGCCAGCATGCGCGCGGCGTCACCAAAGCATGATCCGGAAAAAGCCTGCCCCGGACTTGATCCGGGGTGGCGGCCCGTTTTCCGAAAAGATCATGCTCCACTAAAGCATGATCCGGAAATGTGGCGGCCGGTTTTCCGAAAAAGATCATGCTCCGCTAAAAAGCCCGCAGGCGTGAACTGACCGGCTTGATTTTGGATTGCGGGCGGCGCTCTCCAAATTTGAGCGAATGCGGAATATTTCGCTTTTTTGTCGCGTTTGCGGCAAAGAATTTTATTCTTTGCGCCTTGCTTACTTGACTAGCGGGGAAGATTATACTCCGTGGCAGGTGGGCGCTGAGTGAAAATCCAATAAACACGCGTTTTGCATTCGGGAGATCGGAGTCATGTCTTCATCATCAAAGCATCCGGAAACTATTGCTCTTCATGCCGGCTGGCGTGCTGATCCCGCGACCGGCGCAGTTGCCGTGCCGATCTATCAAACAACGTCGTATCAGTTCCACAATACCGAGCATGCGGCGAACCTGTTCGCGCTCAAGGAGCTCGGCAACATCTACACCCGCATCATGAATCCGACCAACGACGTGCTGGAGAAGCGCGTCGCGGCGCTGGAAGGCGGCGTCGCCGCTTTGGCGCTGGCGTCGGGCCAGGCGGCTTCGGTGTTCGCGATCCAGAACGTCGCGCGCGCCGGCGACAATGTCGTCAGCTCGACCGATCTCTATGGCGGGACGTGGAATCTGTTCGCCAACACGATGAAGGATCAGGGCATCGAAGTCCGCTTCGTCGATCCGATCGATCCGCATAATTTCCGCAAAGCCACCGACGATCGCACCCGCGCTTACTACGCCGAGACGCTGCCGAACCCGAAGCTCACGGTGTTTCCGATCGCCGAGGTCGCCGACATCGGCCGCAATTTCGGCATCCCGCTGATCATGGACAATACCGCGTCGCCGATCCTGACCAAGCCGTTCGAGCACGGCGCCGCGATCGTGGTCCATTCGACCACCAAATATATGGGCGGCCACGGCAACTCGATCGGCGGCCTTCTCGTCGACAGCGGCACGTTCGATTGGGCCGCGCATCCGCTGCGTCAGCCGGCGCTCAATACGCCGGACCCGAGCTATCACGGCGCGGTATGGACGGAAGCGGTGAAGCCGCTCGGCCCGATCGCCTACATCATCAAGGCGCGCGTCACGTTGTTGCGCGATCTCGGCTCGTCGATGGCGCCATTGAACGCCTTCTTGACGCTGCAGGGATTGGAGACGCTGGCGCTGCGCATGGCCAAGCATTGCGAGAACACGCAGCTGGTGACGGATTACCTCAAGAAGCGGCCGGAAATCACCCGCGTCATTCATCCGTCGGTGCAAAGCGGCGTGCATCGCCAGCGGGCCGAGAAATATCTCAAGGGCGGACTGGGCGGTCTGGTCGGCTTTGAATTGGCCGGCGGCAAGGAAGCCGGCCGCCGCTTCATCGACGCGCTGGAAATGTTCTACCACGTCGCCAATATCGGCGACGCGCGGAGCCTCGCGATCCATCCGGCGACGACGACGCATTCGCAGCTGTCGCCGCAGGAGCAGGACGCGACCGGCGTGTCCGACGGCTACGTGCGCCTCTCGGTCGGCATCGAGCATATCGACGACATCATCGCCGACATCGAGCGCGGGCTTAACGCCGCGGGAAAACTCGCCAAGGCGGCGTAGCTGGCGCGTCATTGCGAGGAGCCAACGGGTCCGGCCCGAAGTGGCCGGCCCGATGACAAGCTCCGCGACGAAGCAATCCAGGCACTCCGCAGAGCTGGAATGCTTCGCTTCGCTCGCCATGACGAAACCAATTCTACTTCCGCTTTCAGGGCCGACACGGACGAACCCGATGCTTCCCCGCGCCCCGCGCGAATGACCCAGAGCGTCACTTCGCCACCATCAATTGCCACGTTGCGGAAGGTCTATTCGCCCTGAAGGTTGGGCGTCCAATGCCAGCTTCGATCGCTGGCGGGGCCGGAGCACGGCCGGACCATCCCCAATAGATGGGGTAATCGGCCGACCAGCTTGTGGATAGCTGAAGATTTTTGGGTGCTGCGCTTCAGGCTGATGGTGAAACGAGGTCCGTGTGTACGGCCTCAAGCATCAGAAGGAGAAGCGCAGCATGGACCATTTTGCTGGACTGGACGTGTCGGTCAAGGACACCAGCGTCTGCATTGTGGATGACTCGGGCAAGATCGTTCGGGAAGTGAAGGTTGAGAGTGAACCTGAAGCATTGTTGGCGGTGCTGAGGAGTCCCGCCTACCACTTCGAGCGAATTGGATTGGAAGCTGGACCGCTGTCGCAGTGGCTGTTCAGCGCTCTCGCCGAAGCAGAGTTACCGATGGTCTGTGTCGAAACGCGGCACATGCGGGCGGTGCTGAAGGCGCAGATCAACAAGACTGACCGCAACGATGCACGTGGCATGGCACAGATGATGCGGGTGGGGCTTTACCGCCCGGTACATGTAAAGACGTTACGCAGTCAGAAACTGCGGATGCTGCTGACCCATCGCAAGTTGCTGCAGTCCAAGGCCATCGCCATTGAGAACGACCTGCGCGGTACTTTGCGCAACTTCGGCCTTAAGGTCGGCATGGTCGGGAAGGTGAAGTTCGAAGCCCGGATTAAGGAGCTTGTCGAGAACCTACCCGACTTGGCCGGTTGGTCGAACCGATGCTCATTGTCCGGCGGGCGTTACGGGAACAGATCGTCATCCTGCATCGCCGTCTGTTGGCCATCGTCCGGGATGACGAGGTGTGCCGGCGCTTGATGACGACCCCCGGCATTGGCCCCGTGGTGTCGCTGACCTATCGCGCCACCGTCGACATTCCGGCTCGCTTCCGTAAATCCAAGTCCGTCGGGGCGGTGTTTGGGCTGACGTGCGCCAAGTATCAATCGGGCGAGATCGATCGGGACGGCAGAATATCGCGCTGTGGAGATGAGATGATGCGGATCATGCTATACGAAGCGGCTCAGAGCATGTTGCGTTCAAAGAAATGGTCGTGGCTCAAGGCCTGGGCGATGCAGATCGCCAGGCGCCGCGGGATAAAAAAGGCGATCGTGGCCCTGGCACGCCGGTTGGCCGTGATCATGCACCGCATCTGGGTTGACGGCACCGAGTTCCGCTGGACCCGGGAAGTCGCAACGGCCTGAGAGTTGTGCAGGATCAAATGCAATAGGAGGAAACTCGAGCTCCACCGAGCGGTGGAATGATGTCCCTCGCGGGACGATGGATGAGGTGAGATCGCATGTCCGCTTGGACCACCGTTCATCAGACGGTAAGGCCGCCCCTAAGATGAGATGATGCGGGTCATGCTATACGAAGCGGCTCAGAGCATGTTGCGTTCAAAGAAATGGTCGTGGCTCAAGGCCTGGGCGATGCAGATCGCCAGGCGCCGCGGGATAAAAAAGGCGATCGTGGCCCTGGCACGCCGGTTGGCCGTGATCATGCACCGCATCTGGGTTGACGGCACCGAGTTCCGCTGGACCCGGGAAGTCGCAGCAGCCTGAAACCGTACAGGATCAAATGCGATAGGAGGAAACTCGAGCTCCACCGAGCGGTGGAATGATGTCCCTCGCGGGACGATGGATGAGGTGAGTTCGCATGTCCGCTTGGACCTGCCGTCAGTGTGACGGCAAGGCCGCCCAATAAGATTGTTCCACCTCGTTCTCGAATCCCATAATGGAAGGGCCGTGGTGCCGATTCCGAAGAGAAGCACGAGCCCGTGAGCGACATCGACACTGCAGCGGCGGATAGTCTGAAAGTGCTTGACCCCAAACGGCCGATTAGAGAAGTGGACATGGCTGTGTCCATACAGACTGGTACCGATGGTCTTACACTTCAGGCAGGCGAACGGTTCAGCCCATTCCGGAAGGGATCGGGTTCGGCAGCGACGAAGGATCGATCCGCCCCCGTCGCCTGCTCCTTCATCCCTTTCGATGCATCGGCTATCATTGCGTCTTACTGCGGGCAAATCGCCGGTGGCGGCAGATGAACTTTGACGTTTTCATCAGCTATTCGACCAAAGATGCCACGGCTGCGAAGGCGACGTGCGCTGCGCTAGAGGCAGCCAAGTTCCGCTGCTGGATAGCGCCGCGTGACATTGTGCCTAGCGCTTCGTGGGGCGCCTCGATTGTCCGTGCAATCAATCAATGTCGGGTAATGGTTCTAATCTTTTCTGCCAAGGCAAATGAGTCGAAGCAGGTTCATCGCGAGGTCAATCAAGCCTTCAGCAAGGGCAAAGCCGTAGTGCCGTTACGAATCGAGGACATTCAGCCAGCCGATGAACTGGCGTATTACCTAGATACCGTGCATTGGCTCGATGCGATCACTCCTCCCTTGGAAAGGAATCTTTGGGCAGCTTGTGACGACTGTGGGTGCGCTTCTGTCGGCCGGAGAACCCGCGCCGAAGGCCGTGGAGGCAACGACCGACGATATGGCCGCGGCGCGGGCTCAAGACCAAGCGCGCGTCGAAGACGAGCGCCGCGAGCGACAGGTCAGTGGAGAACAGAGCGGGCAAAGCGACAAGCCGAAGCAGCCCGTTCATGAGCAGGAGGAACGTCAGCGTGCAGACCCACCCGTAAAGGCCGAGACCAATCGGCCCGTCGGCCACCGTTTGCGGCCGTGGGTTCTAAACCCTTCGCTTCCGGTGATTGTTGGAGCACTCGCGCTCCCTGCCATCCTCTCGGCGGCATCACTCGCACCCCCATGGCCATCGCAAACAACGGCCATAACCACGGTGTTGGCGGCGCTCGGTATCGCATTGACCTATTATTACTTGCGGAACCGACCGCGGGCGGCGCGCTTCGTCGCGATTGCCGGCGGGACGTTACTGGTAGCTCTGACTTGCCTGTACCTCTTGTCGGTCTCCTTCCTCACCTATCAAATATCGACGCGCGGCGGGCTATACGCGAAAGGATTCGTTTGTTCGGCCGATGCCCTTTTGGTCTATAAGGAGAAGTGTCGCGACCTCGGAATGAACGAACTCAAAGGGGCTGGGTACGACGCCGACCGGTTGTGGACCAGTCAGTCCATCGCCGTAGTGAAAATGGGCTTATTAATGCTTTGGTTGGCTGCATTCATGATGATGTCAGCGCTTGTCGGGAGTTTTATGGCGCATTCCGCGCTGGCAATGGAAAAGAGCAACCCAAAGCCCATCGCCGCGGGCAATGAGCGGGTTGGTTAGATCGCTAAAGCTCAATTACGGCCTCGTTACAGTAATAGTCTGCTGCCACGTTGACGAAGTGTGGATAGTGAGTTCTGCTCCGTTTCGTGCCTCCGTCCGGCCAAGTGGCGAAGTATTCATAGTCGCCCAGCATATGCGGAGGATCGCCTTCGACTGCCTCCTCCCATAGATTACAACGGTCGCGGTCATCGGGATCCAGGTTTCGCGCCTTGCACAATTTATAGTAAAATGACGCGATGAAGTACACGGTACCGCCCGATGGCCGCGTCTTTATCGTCACCTCGACCTCTTCTCCGACGCCACACCCCAAATCTGAGAAAACGACGCGAGCAAGAGACGGATGCGCCTTTCGATAACCGGACAGAGCAGCTACCAGGTCATTGTATAGCTTATTTGTGTCGTCGGCCGTCTTTGTATCGAACTCGGCTTTCTCATCCTCGGCGAGAGGCCCCGCTGGGGCTGCGCGAACGTGCTCGATTTCGCGGAGTTCAAAATCCCGTATCAATGGTTCCCAGGTTTCCGATGGATAACCCAGTTTGCGCAGATCAGCGCTTAACCTGACCGTTATCGCTGCCACCGTGGCAAGCCATTCCAGCGGATCCGATTTGCGAGTGGAACTTTCCGGCAGACCGTCTTGCGCGCTTTCGCAGTCACCCAGGAGATATTCTCTTTTATTGACCGGGCCGCCAACATAGGACCTCTGAGTGATTTCTTTGATTGCTGCGTACAGCCCGGCCGTGTCGCCCTGCAACAACTCCGTCAGCGTTTCGGCTGCCGCCACAGAGCAGCCCAAGGCGATCGCCAGAACTGCCAGGGCGAGATGCTTCATCGTCCCTACCAGCATGCAATATCTCCTTCGAGGGCATGAGGCAAAACTCAATCGAACTCGAAGATATAAATGCTGCTTTTCGTGGCAGCTTACTACCGCGCAAGATTTTTTCAACCAAACATCGAGCGACGACCTCCGCGCATTTTTTCATTCGTCTGGACCCCGTGCGAACTACGCACCGCACGCTTTTCTAAGATCAGATCAGAAGCCGAACACCCGGCCACGCATATTAAACTGACGTAGTCTTAAGCGCCCGCTTTTCCCAGAAGGCTCTTGCTCTCGGCAGTAAAGGTCTGAAAACCCGGCGCCTGTCAGGTGAGGTGGCTTCCCAATATGGCGCTGCATCGCAGCCCTCGATCAGCGTAGCCTCCCAAAGACGGCACGCCGAAAGAGGGCATGAAGTCTGTTCATGGCCCTTCGCGTCACATCGCCGCGATGCAATGACTTGTCGGCTTTCGGGCAAAGCGGACTCTCGCACTTCGTCCGCCCGCGCGAATTTTATGAGCTGACGCCCTAAAACGCCCCGGCGGAAAAATTCAGCCGCTGGGTGACGTCGAAAGGCTGCTTGGCAACCGGATAGGCGTAATCGACCCGCAGACCGCCGAATGGCGAATCCCAGATCAGGCTGCCGCCGACCGACGCACGGATGGCCCGCGAATTGGCGATCTGCTGCGACGGCGACAGCGACGCGAGCTTCGACACGCTCGAGGCATTAGTCGCCCACAGACTTCCGGCATCGGAGAACAACGCGACTTTCAAGTGCGCGTCGGCGGTGACGAGCGGCATCGGCGCTTGCAGCTCGGCGGTCGTAGTCCAGTAGACGTTGCCGCCGACATTGTCCTGCGTCGTTCCGGGCGTCACGTCGCGCGGCCCGAAGCCGTTGGGGGCAAAGCCGCGGACGAGCTGCGGGCCACCGAAGAAGCCGTCGAGCAGCGGCAATTGCTGGCCGCCCCACGGCGTGACATAGCCGCCTTGGGCGCGGACCATGCCGGTCACGTCGCCGAAAATCTCATGATAGTAGCGCACGTCCTCGGTGGTGCGGGCAAATTTGGCGGCGCCGCCGAGCCCGGCGAACTCGTTGTTGGTCTGCACCCGCACGCCATTGGTCGGATTCTTCGGATTGTCGAGCGTCGAGTAGGTCATGCCGGTGCCGACCGAGGACACCCACATCGGGCCCATGGCCGCCGCCTGCTGGATCGGCAGCGACGCGGTCCCGGCCGATGGATCGAGCGACAGCGCCTGATTGTAGATCGAATAGCTCCAGCTGACGCCGAGCTGATCGTTCAGCGGCGCGGCGGCAATGATCTTGGCGCCATAAAAAGTCGAATTGTACGATTGATAGGGGCTGGCGAACGTCTCCTTGCCGAACAGCTCGCCGCCCAGCGAAAGCCGCGGGCCAAGCGCGTACGGATCGGTCAGCGAAAGATCGAAGCCGCGAGTGTACTGGCCGATGGTCGTGGACGCTTTTGCGATGTCGCCGGTGCCGAGAAAATTGTTATCGCCGACGGTGATGGTGGCGGATACGCCGTCGGCGCTCGAATAGCCGCCCATGACCCAGAAGAAACCGGTCTTGTCTTCCTCGACGGCGACGTCGACGACGACGCGGTCCGGCGCCGAGCCGGGCTCGGCGGTAATCTTGACGGTCTTGAAATAGCCGAGCTGTTTCAGCCGCCGCTCGCCGCGGTCGATCAGCGCGCGGTTATAGGCGTCGCCTTCGCCGAAATCGAACTCGCGCCGTATCACCTCGTCGCGGGTCTTGTTGTTGCCGCGAATCTCGATGCGCTCCACATAAAGGCGCCGGTCGTCGACGATGGCGTAGACCAGATTGATCACGCCCGCCGCGCCCCCGCCTTGCGGGGGCAGGCGCTCGCTGCGCGGCAAAGCGGTGGCGAACGGCGCACCGTTCTTGGCGAGCCCCATGGCGATGTCTTCGACCGTCTTGTCGATGGCGCCGGCGTCGTAAATCTCGCCCGACTGGGTGCGCAGATAAGAACGCAAGCTTGCCGCATCGACGGACTTCACGTTTGAGACAACGTCCACCTGGCCAAAGCGATATTGCGGGCCTTCGTCGATGGTGAAGGTCACCACGACGCTCTTCTTGTCGGCGTCGTAGCCCGCCGCCGCATGGACCCGCACGTCGGCATAGCCGTGGGCGCGATAGAAGCGGCGCAGCTGATCGACGTCGCCCTCGACGCGGTCGGCGTCGTAGGCGTCGTTGTTGAGCAAAAAGCTCAAGAGGTTGGTCTCGCCGCTTTTGATCACGCCCTTGAGCTTGTTGGCCGCGTAGGCGTTGTTGCCGGCGAACTGAACCTGGTGGACCGCGAGCTTGTCGCCCTCCTTGATCTCGAACACCAGGCTGACGCGCTCGTTCTTGCTCGCGATGGTCTTCGGCTCGACCCGCACCTCGAAATAGCCGTGTTGGCGGTAAAGCTCGGCGATGTGCACCACGTCATCGTGCACCAGCGCGCGGGCGAGCGGGCCGCCGGCTTTGGATTGCACGGCTTTCTTGAGATCCTCGTCCTTGATCTTCTTGTTGCCCTCGAATGCCAAGCGATCGATGGTCGGATTTTCGACGACGTTGACGACGACGCGGTCGCCGTCGCGGGCAATCTTCACATCTTGGAAGAGACCGGTGCCGTAGAGGCTCTTCAGCGCGGCATCGAGCGCCGCCGCATCAAAAGTCCCGTCCGGAGCGGCGTGAAAGAACGAGCGGATCATGTCGGCATCGGCGTGCCGATTGCCGCTAACCATGATCGCCGAATCCGCGCCCGCCGCAAGCGCGTGGCGGCACGGCGCAAGCGCAAGAAATCCGAACACAATCAGGCAGAGAAATGCGCCTGCCAGGCGACCTGCCATCAACGCGGCTCCCCGACCAAACCCGTGGGATTAGACGCGATCGCGGGGGCGGAACGGTGTCGGATTGTGTCGGAAAACGGGGAATTGTTGCGTCGCGTTTCGACACAGTCGTTAATGCCGCGCCAAGCGTTTCAAGAGCTCGACGCGCGGCCTTGCCCAGGTGCGGCGGCGTCCCGCCAAAGCGGGTGCGCGAGGCGCGGTTGAGGCAAGCAAGATCGATCAAGCCCGCCTCGACGGCGATGTCGGCAATCTTGCGATGATGGGAGCAAGGGTCACGCCACAGCGCCGCGGCCGTTCACCTCGGCAGGGGCCGAGCGTTCTTCACGCCAACCGGACGTTTTGCTGAAATTCGATGACGAGCTCGGCGGCGGCTCGCGGACCTGCGCCGGCCCAGGCACGCTGCGCTATTCGTGGCGACCACGGCCTTTCAGAATGTGCGACAAAAATGACACGCTGACCAACAAAGCATCAAACAATCAACATGCCGCTGCCGTTGGCTCTGTCAACGCTGCCCTGCATGTGACACCATCGTGACTGCCTGAGTATCCGATGCCCGTGGAAATGATCCGGTCTTTTTGGAGCAGGCCATGAACAAATTTGTTGTCAGGGGCTGTACGCTCGCAGTGGTCCTTCTCGCCGCCGGTTCTGCCGCGGCAGCCGACATGGCGCTCAAGGCGCCCTTCGTGCCGCCTTTTAGCTGGGCCGGATGGTATGTTGGCGCCAACATTGGTTACGGCTGGGGATCCGACCCGGCGACCTTGTCGGACACGACCTCGTCGACCTCCATCATCACGCATGATGCCACCGTTCCCAATCCGACCTTCGTTCCGGGCCCTTCGACCGGGCCGACCACGGTCAGCGGACGCGGCAATGTGAATCCGAATGGAGTCGTCGGCGGTCTTGGGGCCGGCCGTAACTGGCAGACGGCTGCGCTGGTCTATGGTCTTGAAGCGGATATCGAGGGCTCCGGCCAACGCGGCTTGGTCACCATCTGCGACACCGCCGGCTGCCCGGTCGGATCAGGAATGGGAGCGGCGACCATCAAGCTGCCGTGGTTCGCAACGTTTCGCGGCCGGCTAGGCTTTACGCCGGCGGAGCGTTGGCTCGTCTACGCCACGGGCGGCCTTGCGGTCGGAGAGATCGACCAGAGGCTTTCCGGCGGACCGGTCGGCGCCGCACCGGCATTCACCGTCAACAGCAACGCCACCCGGGCCGGCTTTGCCGTCGGCGGCGGTGTCGAGACCTATATTCTCGACCATTGGAGCATCAAGGTCGAATATCTCTTCCTCGGCTATGGCAATGTCAGCGTCAACGGCGCCGGCGCGCCGGTTGTCACCACCGCGTTCAACGGCCCGCGCATTGAGACGATCACCACGACGACGACGACCGCTAATCTAAGCACGAGGATCGGCGACAATATCGTGCGCGCCGGCGCCAACTTTCACTTCTAGCCAACGGCGATCATGGCGCATCAAACAAGCGCGCGCACGATCGCCAGCCCCACAAACAGCGCGCCGATAGCAAGCACGACCGAGGCGATGACGTAGACGGCCGCGCCGGCGATCTGGCCCCGCTCGTAGAGCAGCGCCGCTTCCAGCGAGAATGCGGAAAATGTGGTGAAGCCGCCAAGGATGCCGGTGGTCATGAATAGCCGCCAGCGCTGCGGCAAGCCGGCCTTGAGCGCGAAATATTCGGCGAGCAAGCCCATGGCCAAAGAGCCGACGACATTGATGAACAACGTGCCATAGGGAAAGCCGGTGCCGGCAAAGCGGGCCGCCAACAAGTTGATGCCATGGCGTAACGCGGCGCCAAGGCCGCCGCCGAGGAAGACAATCAGATATGCCATTGCAAAGCCTCCAGTCGGCGAACTCCTACCGACGCTGAGCGGTTGGTAGGAGTCATCAGCCTGGACGGCGGTTGAGGGGGGACTCCATCCCCGGAGCCATTTGATACTAGCGGACGACGCCGTGATGACAAGCTGGCGCTTGTCAGCTCGCGCGGCGCGCCGCCGCGGCGGTCTCCGGAAACAGCAGATCAGATTCCACGGCATACTGCGCCGCGGTTTGATGCAGGCGAGCATTGTTGGCCTCGCGCACCGCCGCATCAGCTTCGCCGTAGAGGAACGCGAGAAACGCGTAGCGCCGCCCGCTGGTGACCGGCGTCACCTGGTGCAGCGCGCCGCAGGAAAACACCATGGCGCCGCCAACCGGCGCGCGATAGGAGCGGCGGCCGAATTCCGGCAGCACCATATCGCAGCCCTCGTAGTCTTTGTTGAGGTTGATAGTGACGGCGAAGCGCCGGTGCTGCGCGCCGATATTGACGTTGTCGCGGTGCCGGTAGAAATGGCCGCCGACCGCGCTGTCGTAGCAGGCGACGATGTAGCGATCCATGCGGGTGGCGTCGAATTGGAAAAATTGCCCGATCGCCGGAACGAGGCGGCGGACGGCCTGGCTGCGAATCGCGTCGCGCAATTGCGGATGAGCAACGGTGAGATCGCTGCGGCGCTTGAGGCGATGATCGACCACGCGGGTGGTCTGGCCCTTGACGTCGAGCAAGAAGCCGGATTCCTCGCCGCCAAGCTTCTCGTAGAACTTGATGAGGATCTCGCAGAGCGCAAAGTCGAACACCCGCGGCACGATCAAGACCGGCGCGGTGAGCGGCACGCCGGCGGAATTGTCGACCGCCGGCAGGCTCGCCAGCACGTTGCGCACGGTGGCAGCGTGGCCGTCGGCATGGTCCCAGGCGATATTCGCCACCGCCCGCAGCATCGGATCGAGCACGATGGTGCGCGGCATGGCGCCGGCGCCGAAGGCGCGGCTGATCGCGCCGTCATAGTCGGCAAGGAATGAGATGGCTGAGTTGGTGCGCGCCAGATACGGCGCCGGATCGTCGGGCGGTTTGGAAAACACGCCGTAGAAGACGATGCGGTCCTCGTCGAACAGCTGCGACGATTGGAAAATCCCGGTCAGCTCCTGCTCGGCCCGCGGGTTGGCCGGTGAGCCGAGGAAGCTCAGCACGATCCAGCGGCCGGCGGCGACCGACAGGTTGAAGGCGCCGTCGCCGATCAACGGCGCGGCAAACCAGGGAACGGGATCGCCCAAGACGATTGCGGCGACGTCGGCGTCTGTCCGGTCCATGCGGATGCTTTCGGTTATAGGCCGCCCGGCGGCATCATTTGGGCGTCATGGTTAATTTTGTTCTAACGCGCGCCGGCTGCATGATCGCGCGGAGCACAACTGAATTCGCGGAAAGCGAGACGGGGACTGGCTAGGTGAACAAGCATTCGCCACTCACGACGCATAGCCGCCTTCAAGACCTCGACCGCCTGCTGGAGCGGGACCCCGATGACCTGAACGCGCGGTACGAGCGCGCCAGCCTGTTGCGCGAGCAGGGCCAATTCGAAGCGGCCAAGCGCGACTATCTGGAACTACTCCGCCGCACGCCGACCGATTTCGGCGTGTTGAACGATTTCGGCACGCTCGCTCTCACCGCCGGCTACAAGGACGCCGCGCGCTCGTTATTCGCTGAGGCGGTACGCCATCATCCGAAAAATCCGAAGGGCCACGTCAATCTGGCGAATTTGCTGTTCCTGAGCGGCGAGCCGGAAGCAGCGCGCGTGCATTTCGACGCGGCGCTGCGGATCGACCCGGACCATATCCACGCCCATCGCGGCATGGGCAATCTCGTCGCCGAACTTGGCGACGCGGCGGGCGCGCGCCGGCACCGCGACAAGGCGTTCAAGCATCATTTCCAGACGAACCTGCCGTACCGGGGCGACGGCCCGCCGATCCCGGTCCTGCTGCTGATATCGGCAGCAGGCGGCAATATCCCGACAGCGACGCTGCTCGATGACCGGACGTTCCAGACGACGGTCTTGGTGGCGGAATACGCCGATGCTGCAACACCGCTGCCGCATCACAGCCTGTTGTTCAATGCTATCGGCGACGCCGACCTGAGCCACGAGGCCCTCGAAGCGGTGTGCCGCCTGGTGGCGCGGACCGATCGGCCGGTGATCAATCATCCGCGGGCGGTGCTCAAGACCGGGCGCGCGTCCAATGCCGAGCGCCTGCGCGGTTTGCCGAACTTGGTCGTGCCGCGCATGGTCACAGTCCCGCGCAGCTCGTTGACAGGCAGCGAAGCCCATGCGGTCGTGACCGCGAACGGCTTCTCGTTTCCGTTCCTGGCACGCTTGCCCGGCTTTCACACCGGCCGTCATTTTGTTCGCGTCGAAAGTCTCTCTGAGTTGATCGCCGCGGTGGCGCAATTTCCCGGCGAAGACGTTTGCCTGATCGATCAGCTCGACGCGCGCGACGGCGAGGGCTTCTATCGCAAGCTCCGCGTCATGATCATCGACCGCAAGATTTATCCGCTGCACCTTGCGATCTCGCGCAACTGGAAGATTTATTATTTCAAAGCCGATATGGCCAATTTACCCGAAAATCGCCGGGTCGATGAAGCCTTCCTCGATGACATGCCGCTTTTCATCGGGCCGCGCGGCATGGCCGCGCTGGAGCGGATCAATACGGCGCTCGATCTTGACTATGGCGGCGTTGATTTCGCCGTGAAGACCGACGGCGACATTCTGTTGTTCGAAGCCAATGCCACCATGGTGATGGTGCCGCTGTCGAACGACCCAAAATGGGACTATCGGCGGCCGGCGTTCGATGCGGTTTTTGGCGCCATACGGGACATGCTGTTGGCGAGAGCGATCGGCGATACGACGCGGGCCGCCGCCGAAGCCAGCGGCGCGATCAACGGTCCTGGCGGAAATAGCGCCGGTCCTTGATCTTCAGCAAGACGACCGGGAACGCCATCAACACGGCGCCGAGAACAAGCGAGCCGACCAAAGCGCGGATGCGGAGCCCGCCATCGTGTGAGGCGCGCCAATAGCAAGCGACGCCGATCGGATAGAACAGCACGATCGCGGTGACCAGGCCCGGCGAGAAACGGCCGCGGCTCCACAGCGTCGGCAGCACATGAAAGAATGTGGCGTTGATCAGCATCAATGCCGGGAAGGCGAGCGCCACGCCCGGGCAATGGCCGGCGAGATTGGCGGCGACGATGCCAAGGACAATCACCAGCGCATTGACGACATAGAAATCATTCCACTCGACGGGCAGGCCGAGAACGCCGCGCGCCCAGTCGCGCCAGTTGAGTTGGTACTCCTCGAGGATGTGGAGGCCGTAGGCGGCGGTGGCCAGCCACAGCAGGTCGGTCAGCGACATGAAAGCGACCCCAGCAGTTCGCACCCGTTCGTCCGATCCTAGCAGACCGGGGTGGCAAAGTGCCCATTCCTGATGCATAGGAATCGTTTGACGCCTGCCTAATTTTTAGTCAGCGCCGCGAGCCGGCTTAGCGGGTAATCCAAGGCCGCCACGACTGCCGGTATTTCCCAGCCAAATCAAGGCGGTTGGCCGGTCCCGCCGGCGCCCGGTTGCTGGCATGGGCTTTGCGAACGCTCAGATCGCCAACCGAAGAACATCCATCGTCCTGATGGATCGATGCAGCGGCGCCAGACGCGCTCGCGTGCGTACAGGGAGCAAATCATGACCTTCGACAAGATTTCACGCCGCCGCGTCCTGCAGGGAACGGCGGCCTTGACCCTCGGTACGGCCTTGCCGCTGCGCGGGGCCATGGCCGCCGAGACGACCATCGGCTTCATCTATGTCGGCTCGCGCGACGACTATGGCTACAACCAGGCCCACGCCGCCGGCGCCGCCGCGCTCAAGAAAATGCCGGGCATCAAGGTGGTCGAGGAAGAGAAAGTCCCCGAGACCGACGCCGTGGAAAAGACCATGGAGTCGATGATCAATCTCGACGGCGCGACGCTGCTCTTCCCGACCTCGTTCGGCTACTACAATCCGCACATGCTCAAGAGGCGGCGAAGTTTCCGAAGCTGCGCTTCGAGCATTGCGGCGGCCTGTGGTCGGAGAAGGATCCGAAGAACGCCGGCAGCTATTTCGGCTATATCGACGAGGCCCAGCATGTCTCCGGCATCGTCGCCGGCTCGATGTCGAAATCCGGCAAGCTCGGCTTCGTCGCCGCCAAGCCCATTCCGCAGGTGCTGCGCAACATCAACGCGTTCACGCTCGGCGCCAAGCTCGCCAATCCGAAAGTCACCACGCAGGTGATCTTCACCGGCGACTGGTCGATGCCGGTGAAGGAGGCGGAAGCCACCAACAGCCTGATCGATCAAGGCGTCGACGTTCTCACCTGTCACGTCGACGGACCGAAGACGGTGGTCGAGAACGCCGCGCGCCGCGGCGCCATGGTGTGCGGCTATCACGTCAATCAGTCGGTGCTGGCGCCGCAAGCCTATCTCACCGGCGCCGAGTGGAACTGGGAAGTGCTCTATCCGCGCTTCGTGAAGATGTTCACGTCCGGCGAGACCATCCCGAACTTCTATCGCGGCGGCCTCAAGGAAGAGATCGTCAAGGTTTCTCCGTACGGGCCGATGGTCAGCGACGAGGCGAAGAAGAAAGCCGACGAAGTCAAGGCGGCGCTCACCGCCGGCAGCTATGTGATCTTCAAAGGACCGATCGCCGACAACAAGGGCAACACGGTCATCGCCGCCGGCGTCTCCCGCGGCCAGACCGATCCCGAGCTGGAAAAGATGAGCTATCTGCTCGACGGCGTCATCGGAGCGACGTCGTAAAGGAGCGACTCGTAACGGAGCGACTTCGTGAGGGAGCGACTTGGTGAAGGCTGACGCCGACGCGCCTGTTGCAAGTCCGGGGGTAGGCGAATTTCTTCGCCTGCCCCCTTTCGGCCGGAAATTCGGCGGCTGGGCGGAATATGTCGTCATCCCCGCGCTGGCCTTGCTGGCTTCGCTGGTCTTGTTCGGCATTTTCGTCGCGCTGTTCGGCAAGAATCCGCTCGATCTTTATTTCTTCATGTATCAGGGCGCGTTCGGCACCTGGTTCTCCTGGCAGAATACGCTGACGCGCGCTGCGCCGCTCATTCTCACCGCGTTGTGCACGGCGCTGCCGGCGCAGCTCGGCATGGTGATCATCGGCGGCGAGGGGGCGCTGTTGATCGGCGCGCTGTGCGCCACCAGCGCGGCGTTGGCGCTGCAAGCGGCGCCGCCGCTCTTTGTCGATATCGCCATGGCGCTTGCCGGCATGGTCGGCGGCGGCTTGTGGATCATGCTGTCCGGCGCGCTCCGCCAATATCGCGGCGTCAACGAAACGATTTCGAGCCTGCTGTTGGTCTATATCGCGCTGGCGATCCTCAACTTTCTGGTCGAGGGCCCGATGCGCGACCCGACCAGCCTCAACAAGCCGTCGACGCCGGAAATCGGCGCCGCCAACATGATCGGCAGCATTCCCGGCACGGACGTGCATTGGGGCCTGGCATTCGGCATCATCGCCGCGGCTGCTGTCTTACATTTTGATCTATCACACGGTGTTCGGCTTTGCCGCGCGCGTCGCCGGCGGCAATATCCGCGCCGCCAAGGTCGTCGGCTTGAGCGTCGGCAAGCTCATCCTCATCATCTGCTTTCTCGCCGGCGCCGCGGCCGGTCTCGCCGGCATGATGGAAGTCGCCGCGGTGCAGGGACGCACCAACGCCAACCTGGCGGCGGGCTACGGCTTCGCCGGCATCCTGGTGGCGTTCTTGGCGCGGCAAAATCCGCTCGCCGTCATTCCGGTCGCCGTGCTCCTCGGCGGCATCGGCGCCAGCGGCGGACTGTTGCAACGGCGGCTCGGCTTGCCCGATGCGTCGGTGCTGGTGCTGGAAGGCATGATCTTCGTCATGGTGCTGGCGAGCAACTCGCTCTACGGCCGCTTCAGCTTCTTCAAGGGAAAATCCTGACATGGCGGCGCCGGGCGACATCGGCTTGTGGACGGTGCCGCTGGCGGTGTTCGGCGGCGCCGTGCGCGTCTCCACGCCGTTTCTGTTCGTCAGCCTTGGCGAGTGCATCACCGAGCGCTGCGGCCGCATCAATCTCGGTCTCGAAGGCACCCTCGTCATGGGTGCGATGGCCGGCTATGGCGTCTCCTATCTCACCGGCTCGCCGTGGCTCGGCGTGCTCGCCGCGGGCGTAACCGGTGCCGGCATGGGCGCGCTGCACGCGGCGATCTGCGGCTTGCCGCGCGTCAACGACATTGCCGTCGGCATCGCCTTGATGCTGTTCGGCGTCGGGCTCGCATTCTATCTCGGCAAGCCGCTGATCGAGCCGACGGCGCCGCGGCTGCCGTCGATCGATTTCGGCTGGTGGAGCGACATTCCGCAAGTGCGCGCGGCGTTGCGCATCAACGTGCTTGTTTCTGCTCGGCGTCGCGCTGGCGCCGATCCTGGTCTGGGCGCTGCGCACCACGCGCTGGGGCCTGATCATCCGCACCGCCGGCGAGAGCGCCGATGCGGCGCTGGCGATGGGCTATTCGGTGAACTGGATCCGCCTGCGCGCCACCATGTTCGGCGGCTTTCTCGCCGGCATCGGCGGCTCGTTCCTGTCGCTGTTTTATCCGGGCAGCTGGAACGAAGGATTGTCGAGCGGCCAGGGCATTACCGCGGTCGCGCTCGTCATCTTCGCGCGCTGGAATCCGATGCTGTGCCTGTGGGCGTCCCTCTTGTTCGGCGGCGCCGCGGCCTTGGGACCGGCGCTGCAATCGGTCGGCTTCAGCCACGGCTATCATCTGTTCAACGCCGCGCCCTATATTCTCACATTGCTGATCATGATCGCGACCTGTTCGCCGAAGCGCACGCTGATCGGCGCGCCGGCCGAATTGTCGATTACGCGGTGAGCCGTTCACGAGGTGAAGTCATGCCCCAACTGGCGCACAAAGAGAGCAACGCGGCCGAGCGCTACGTCGCCGCCGATCCTTATCTCTGGCCCTATAACGGCGATCTGCGGCCGGAAAACACCGCGCTGATCATCATCGACATGCAGACCGACTTCTGCGGCGTCGGCGGCTATGTCGACAAGATGGGTTACGACCTGTCGCTGACCCGCGCGCCGATCGAGCCGATCAAGCGCACGCTCGCCGCGGCGCGCGCCAAGGGCTTCCACGTCTTTCACACCCGCGAAGGCCATCGTCCCGATCTCGCCGATCTGCCGGCCAACAAGCGCTGGCGCTCGCGGCAGATCGGCGCCGGCATCGGCGATCCCGGGCCTTGCGGCCGCATTCTGGTCCGCGGCGAGCCGGGCTGGGAAATCATCGGCGAGCTCGCGCCGCACGCCGGACGAGACCATCATCGACAAGCCCGGCAAGGGCTCGTTCTGCGCCACCGATCTCGAACTGGTGCTGCGCCTGCGCGGCATCGACAATCATCGTGCTGACCGGCATCACCACCGATGTCTGCGTGCACACCACAATGCGCGAGGCCAACGACCGCGGCTTCGAATGTCTGCTGCTGGAAGATTGCTGCGGCGCCACCGACAAGGGCAATCACGACGCCGCCATCAAGATGATCAAGATGCAGGGCGGCGTGTTCGGCGCGGTGTCGGATTCGGCGAAATTCATCGAGGCCATCGCGTGAGCGAGATGGCGACGCTGATTCCGCCCGGCGGCCTGCCATCGCCGACCGCCAACAAGAGGACGTTCGGCGTCGAAGCGCTCAACATGACCAAGCGCTTCGGCGAATTCACCGCGCTCGATGCGGTTTCGCTGAAGGTCGTGCCCGGCACATTCCATGCGCTCCTTGGCGAAAACGGCGCCGGCAAGTCGACCTGGTCAAATGCATCATGGGCTATTACCAGGCCGACGCCGGCGAGTTGATCGTCGACGAACGCCAGGAGGTGATCGGCAATCCGCGCGCCGCGCATGCGCTCGGCCTCGGCATGGTCTATCAGCATTTCACGCTGGTGCCGGCGATGACGGTGGCGGAGAATTTCGTGCTGGCGCGCGACGACGTGCCGGCGGTGGTGGACTGGGCGCGCGAGCGCAAGGCGCTGGAAGAATTTCTGGCGCGCATGCCGTTCCGCGTGCCGCTCAACGCCAAGGTGTCGGCGATTTCCGCCGGCGAGCGGCAGAAATGCGAAATCCTCAAGCAGCTTTATCTGCGGCGCCGTTTTCTCATCCTCGACGAGCCGACTTCGGTGCTCACGCCCGGCGAAGCCGACGAAGTGCTCGGCATGCTCCGCGGCATGGTCGCGGCCGGCGATCTCACCATCCTGATGATCACCCACAAATTCCGCGAGGTGATGGCGTTCGCCGACGAGGTGACCATCCTGCGGCGCGGCAAGCTGGCGGGGCAGGGGCACGTCAAGGATTTGAGCCCCGACGCCATGGCGCGCACCATGATCGGCGCCGAAGAACTGACGGTGCAGCCGCCGCGCACCGGCGAATTCGGCGCGCCGCGCCTCGACATCGAGAAGCTCAATGCGCTCGACGACGGCGGCCAGCCGGCGGTGCGCGACGTCTCACTGTCGATCCGCGGCGGCGAGATCGTCGGCGTCGCCGGCGTCTCGGGCAACGGTCAGCGTCAGCTCATCGAGGTGCTCGCCGGCCAGCGCGACGCCGAGAGCGGCAAGATCCATCTGCAGGGCGAGCACTATCACGCCACCCGGCAGGAGATGCGCCACAATCATCTGTCGGTGCTGCCCGAGGAGCCGCTGAAGAATGCCTGCGTGGCGCGCATGAGCGTTGCCGACAATCTCGCCTTCCGCGAGTTCGACCGCGCGCCGTTCGCATCCGGCGGCTGGTGGCTCAATCGCGCGCAATTCCACGAAGACGCGCTGCGCAAGATCGAGCGCTACAAGATCAAGACCCGCTCGGACGACACCGCGATCGGCGAATTGTCCGGCGGCAACATGCAGCGCACCGTGCTGGCGCGCGAGCTTGCCGGCGAAGTCGATATCCTGGTCGCCGCCAATCCCTGTTTCGGCCTCGACTTCGCCGCGGTGGCGCAGATCCACGCCGAGATCATGGCGGCGCGCAATCGCGGCGCCGCGGTGCTGTTGGTCAGCGAAGACCTCGACGAGCTCCTCGAACTCGCCGACCGTCTGGTCGTGATGTTCCACGGCGAGATCGTCTACGAGACGCGCGCCAGCGACGCCGATCTCACCGTCATCGGCCGGCACATGGCCGGGCATTAGAGCATCATGATTTTCGGCTGAGTCACATCGTCATTGCGAGGAGCGGTAGCGACGAAGCAATCCAGTTCTTGGGCGACGTTCTGGATTGCTTCGCTTCGCTCGCAATGACGAAGGTGCGCCCGCTCCATTGAACTCGTTAGCGCGATATTGAGACAGTAATCGCGAAATCCGGGTTTTTGCTCAAGAGCGAAGTCAGCGATGAAGCTCGACTACCACATCTGGAAGTCGGCGGTGAACGGCTATTTGGCCTTTCACATCGATCCGAAGCCGCGGCCGACATTTTTCAATATCGCCGACGCCTATCCGGAGCTCGACTTCATCACGCAGGCGTATCCGGCCATTCGCGCGGAATTTGATCAACTCGTGGCCGCCGGCGTCGAGATGCCGCAATACCACGACGTCGATTCCGGCGAGCGCGAAATCTCGAGTACGACGCCGAAGCGCTGGAATGTCTATGTGCTCGAAGTGCTCGGCTATAAAGTCGAGCCGAACCGCGCCCGCTGTCCCGAAACCTGCAAGGTGATTGCGCGCGTCCCCAACGTCGTGCAGGCGTTTTTCTCCATCCTCGACCCCGGCAAATCGGTGCCCGAGCATGAAGGGCCGTATCTCGGCTATCTGCGTTATCATCTCGGCGTGCACGTTCCGCGCAAGGACCCGCCCAAGATCATCGTCAATGGGCGCGACTATGTCTGGAAAGAGGGCGAAGGCGTGTTGTTCGACGACAGCTGGCCGCACGCCGTCGTCAACAACAGCGACGAACTGCGCGCGGTGCTGATCGTCGACGTGCGCCGGCCGCTGCCGTTGACCGGCGACCTGGTGAACCGTTTCGTGACCAATGTCGTGGGGCGCTACGCTTATGGCCGGGCCGTTGCCCGCAAGGCCGACCAATTCACCCGCCTGCAATTCTCGTAATTCGACTGCATGACGCTTCCGGGCGCGGCTTCGCGCAACTGTCCGGCAATGCAGTGATGCTTGCGGCGCGGTGCGCGTGACATTGTGACCACGCCGCGTGTGCCATAATATACGTCCATCCGGTCATGGCTCCGAAAGCTCACGGAGGAGCGCTATGGCGAAGAGCCAGAAGTACAAAGTCGTTGCACTACGGCGCCGGCGCAAAGAAATCGAACAGGAACTAGACCTGGAATTGGAGCTGACGTTTCCGGCAAGTGACGCGCTGCAGATCATCCGCAGCGGCCCGCCGGCGCTGCGAAGTCGACGCCGACGGGCAGCGAAGCGCGGAAAGTGACGCTAGATCGTGATCCGATCTGGTAGAATCGGATCACGATCTAGATTTTGCGTTGGAGCATGATCTCTTCGGAAAACCGGCTTCCACTTTTCCGGATCATGCTCGAAATCATCCTTCTTTCAGCGCCGCGGCCGGCGTCCGTTCCAGCGCCGGGTTATGGCCGAGCACGAGCACGATGGCCATGGCGATGATCGCCAGCGCCGCGATCAGCAACAGCCCGCCGGTAAAGCTGCCGGTCGCGTCCTTGATCCAGCCCATCGCATAAGGCCCGGCGAAGCCGGCGAGGTTGCCGATCGAGTTGATCGCGGCGATGCCGGCGGCGGCCGCGGTGCCGGACAGGACGGCGGTCGGCAAGGTCCAGAACACCGGCAGCGTGCCGAACACGCCGCAGGCGCCGATGGTGAAGGCGATGATCGTCAGCGCCGGGTTGCCGGTCAGCGTCGAGGCGGCGATGCCGGCAGCCGCGATCAGAAGCCCGATCGCGGTGTGGCCCTTGCGTTCGCCGGTGGTGTCGGAGTGATAGCCGTACCAGACCATGAACACGGCGCCGATGGCATAGGGAATAGCCGTGACCCAGCCGGTCGCGAAATTCGACAAGCCGAACGCCTTGATGATTTGCGGCAGCCAGAAGCCGACGCCGTAATTGCAGGCCACCAAGCCGAAATAGACCAAAGCCAGCGCCCAGACACGCGGATTGCGCATCACGTCCAACACCGAAAGCGTTTGCGCCGCCTCGCGCTGCCGGCGCTCGGCGTCGAGGCGGTTGGCAAGCCAGGCGCGCTCATCCGTGTCGAGCCACTGCGCGTCGGCCGGCAGGTCGGTGAGATAGAAATAAGTGACAAAGGCGAGCACCACGGCGGGAGCCGCCTCGATGATGAACAGCCACTGCCAGCCCTCCAGCCCGCCGACGCCGTTCATGCCGAGGATCATGCCGGAGATCGGCGAGCCGATCGCCGAGGACAACGGAATGGCCGCCATGAACACGCCGACGATGCGGCCGCGATAGACCGACGGGTACCATAGCGTCAGATAGAAGATGATGCCCGGAAAGAAACCGGCCTCGGCGAAGCCGAGCAGCGCGCGAAGGATGTAGAACGTGTATACGTTGCTGAGCCCGGTCGCACTGGCAATGTTCGGGATGAACGCCATCAGCATGGAGAGAATGCCCCAGCTGAACATGATGCGCGCGATCCACTTGCGCGCGCCGAACCGGTCGAGCGCCAGATTCGAGGGCACCTCAAACAGGAAGTAGGTGAGGAAGAAGATGCCGGAGCCGAAGCCGAACATGGTCGCGGTCAGACCCAGCGACTTGTTCATGGTCAGCGCCGCGAAGCCGACATTCACGCGATCGAGATAGGCGATGAAATAGCAGATCATCAGGAAAGGGATCAGCCGCGCCGACACCTTGCCGATGGTGCGAGCCTCCAGGTTGTCCATGGTTTTCCTCCGTCCCCGGGCTGATCAACCGCCACGGCCGTGCGTGGGTTCCCGTTTTCTTTGCCCGCGACGGAAGCGTTATAGCACAACCTGGCGTTTGCTCGCGCGCCGCCGCAATCGGACGTTCGCAATTTTTTGCATTGCGGGATGACGCGCGGCGCTTGGCTTGTTCGCGCGCGCGGGGCGCTCTAACGTGTGACGCATGCAGCCATGTCGAATGAGCGCCGTCGCGCTGCTGGACGCTTATCGCCGCCGCGCGCTGTCGCCGCTTGAGGCGATGCACGATGTGCTGGCGCGCGTCGCGGCGTTCGAGCCGCATATTCACGCAACCTATCTGCTTGAGCCGGAGCGCGCGCTGGCGCAGGCGCGCGCCTCCGAAGCGCGCTGGCAGCGCGGCGAACCAATCGGGCCGCTCGACGGCGTGCCGGCGACGGTCAAGGACAATATCGCCACCAAAGGCGAACCGGTTCCGCTCGGTACGGCGGCGAGCGATTTGACGCCGGCGGCCGCGGACGCGCCGCCGGCGGCGCGCTTGCGCGAAGCCGGCGCCATTTTCTTCGCGAAGACGACCATGCCGGACTACGGCATGCTGTCGTCGGGCCTGTCGAGCTTTCATCGGCTGACGCGCAATCCCTGGGATCTGACGCGCAATCCCGGCGGCTCATCGGCCGGCGCCGGGGCCGCGGCGGCGGCGTGCTGTGGCCCGCTGCATCTCGGCACCGACATCGGCGGCTCGGTGCGCCTGCCGGCGGGCTGGTGCGGCGTGTTCGCACTCAAGCCGAGCGGCGGCCGGGTGCCGATCGATCCGCCTTATATCGGACGCGTCGCCGGCCCAATCACGCGGAGTGTCGCCGACGCGGCGCTGATGATGGCGACGCTGGCGCAAGCCGACGCGCGCGACTTTATGAGCCTGCCGCCGCAGAACCTCGACTGGCGGATCGAGCCGGCGAAGCTCGCGGGCCTTCGCATCGGGCTTCTGCTCGAAGCCGGATGCGGCTACGCGACCTCGTCGCCGACGCGCGCGGCAGTCGAACGGGCCGGGCGCGACTTCGCCGCCGCCGGCGCCATCGTCGAACCGCTGCCGCCGTTTCTGACCCAGGAGATGCTCGACGGGCTCGACCGCTTCTGGCGCATGCGCGCGCTCGCCGACTTTCGCACCAAGCCGCCGCAGCGGCGCGAAAAAATCCTGCCGTTCATCCGCGCCTGGGGCGAATCCGCCGCCGACTTCAGCGGCGAGGCGATCTTCCACGGCTTCAGCCAGGTCATGGTGATGCGCCAGGCGGCGATTGCGGCAACGCTGCCGTACGATTTCGTTCTGGCGCCGACCGCGCCGATCACCGCGTTCGCCGCCGAGCTGGCTTCGCCGAGCGACGATCCGCTCGATCCGTTTCCGCATATCGCTTTCACCGTCGCCTTCAACATGTCCGAGCAGCCGGCGGCTTCGATCAATTGCGGCTTTAGCGGCGAAGGCTTGCCGATCGGCATGCAGATCATCGGCCGCCGCTTCGACGATCTCGGCGTGCTCGGCGTCGCGCGCGCGTTCGAAGAGATGCGGGTGTCCGAAGCGCGGGCGTGGCCGGAGCCACCCGCAGCTGCGGCGCAATCAAAAAAACTTGCATAAGAGGCATGGGCATGGAGGACTATTCCAAGATCTTCGATCTCAGCGGTCGGCGCGCTTTGGTCATCGGCGGCGCGAGCGGCATCGGCCGCGCCAGCTGCTCCGGCCTGGCGAGCTTCGGCGCCCGGGTGATCTGCGGCGACGTCGATATGGCGAAAGCGAACGAAGCGGCGCGGGCGATCGCCGCCGACGGCCGGCCGGGCGAGGCGCTGCACATCGACCTCTGCGATCGCGACAGCGTTGCCGCCGCCGCCAAGGCCGCCGGCGTTCCCGACATCCTGGTCATTTCGCCGTCGATCAATGTGCGCAAGCCGCTGCTCGACGTCACCGAGGAAGAGTTCGATCGCGTCGTCGGGCTGAACCTCAAGGGCATCTTCCGCGCGCTCAAGGCCTTCGTGCCGGGCATGGTTGAACGCGGCAAGGGCAGCGTCATCGTTTTTTCCAGCATCCGCGCGCAGGTCGTCGAGCCCGGACAAGGCGTCTATGCGGCGACCAAGGCCGGCACGCTGCAGATGATCCGGGCGCTCGCCGCCGAGCTCGGCCAGTCGGGCGTTCGCGCCAACGCCATCGCGCCGGGCATCGTCGAGACGCCGCTGACCCAGCAAATCAAGCAAAATGACGCGTGGTACCGCGCCTATTCCGACAAGTCGGTGATGCGGCGATGGGCGAAGCCGTCGGAGCTTGTCGGCGCGGTGGTCTATCTGGCGTCGGATGCCAGCTCCTACGTCACCGGTTCATATCTCTTGGTCGACGGCGGCTGGACGGCGGCCGACGGCCGCTTCACGCCGCCGCTTCCGGTGGGCGATCGCGCCGCGGTTCTCGCAGCCCCGTAGCGAAGCGATGGCGAATGCGACCGGCCATGCCGCCGCGCTCGCCCTCATAACCACGCGAAATTGATTGCCGCCGTATTGGCCGCGTGGTGGGCGCGGCGTAAATCTTGCGCCACGGGGATTTTGCCGGAAAACAAGCTGGATCGGAGGGCTGTCATGACATCGCTCTATGCGAATCTCGACAAGACACGACCTTATGTCCTGAGCATCGTGCGCATCATCGTCGCGCTGCTGTTTATGGAGCACGGCCTGCAAAAATTCTTCGCCTTTCCATCGGCGGGCCCGGCCGATATGACGACGCTCCTTTATGTCCAGGGCGTGATCGAGATCGTCGGCGGCATCCTCATCCTGATTGGCCTGTTCACCCGCCCGGTCGCCTTTGTTCTCTGCGGCGACATGGCGGTGGCCTATTTCATGGCGCACTTCCCGCGCTCGTTCTTCCCGGCGGCAAATTTCGGCAACTCAGCGGTGCTGTACTGCTTCATCTTCCTCTACATGGTGTTCAGCGGCCCCGGCCCATGGAGCGTCGACCACGCGACCGGCATGGAGAAATGACGCGCCGCGCGCGTTAGGCCGAGGAGGGCAGGCCACCCGCCGGGCGGCGCGGCACCAAGCCGTTGGCGATGATCTCCTGCACCACCTCGCCGTTCTGATTGAAGGTGAGGGTGCGCATTTTCAGTAACCCGCGATCGGGCCGCGATTTCGAGGGCCGGGTCTCGAGCACCTCGCTCTCGATGCGCAGCTCATCGCCGGGAAAGACCGGAATCGGCCAGCGCAGGCTCTCGAAGCCGAGCCCGATGGTGCCGCCGGCGGCGCGGTGCTCGCTCCGCGCGATCAGGCTCATGGTCATCGCCGCGGTGTGCCAGCCGCTGGCCACCAGCCGGCCGAAGATCGACGCGCGCGCGGCGGCCTCGTCGAGATGAAACGGCTGCGGATCGAACTTTTTGGCGAAGGCGATGATCTCGTCCTTCTCCACCCGCACGCGGCCGTTTGGCTTGAGCACCTCGCCGACGGCAAAATCCTCGAAGTATCGCTCACTCATCGGTCGATGGCTCCGCAATGGGGATAGCTGGGCTGGACGCGTCGACGAGTATATCGCGCGCATTGTCGGCGGGCGTGGAGGAAATCTCTCGCCGCGGTCTTTCCTTCGGCGTGCGGCTGCGGTTATCATCGCGGCAAAAGCGGAGCATCGCCATGACCGGCACGCGTGTCGCTCTTGTCTGTAGTGCGCTTCTTTATGTCTTAAGCGCCGGACCGGCGATGGCTGATGAGTATTGGTGGCGCTTTTGGCATTGGCATCACGGTCCCGAGTGGCAGGCCGTTCACTACGGCATCTACGGGCTGAATAATCGCGGCGCCTATCTGGAAGCGAATCCGGAGATCGACGAGGCCTATAAAGCGCCGATCATTACCGGAAATCGCGCCGATATCCGCGGCCTGCAGGCGACGCTCGACCCGCCGCGATGGCGCTGGGGTGCGCCGTGCTGCTACGGGCGCAGGCCCATTCACATTCCGTAGTTTCAGCTAGAGCCGTCATTCCGGGGTGGCCCGCAGGGACGAGCCCGGAATCCATAACCACCGCGGCGGCGGCTAAATTGCCGACGTTGCGGAATTTCCCTCACTGTCAGCGAGTATGGATTCCGGGCTCGCGCTTTCAGCGCGCCCCGGAATGACGAGCGCTGCTCTCGACTATCCCGCCGCAGGCGCCGCGGACGGCCCGGGCGACCGGCGCAGCATCCGCCCCCGCGCGCGCTGCGACCAGCCGCTCAGCCGGTCGAGATAAAGATAGAGCACCGGCGTGGTGTAAAGCGTCAGCAACTGGCTGATGATCAGCCCGCCGACGATGGCGATGCCCAGCGGGCGGCGGATTTCGCCGCCATTGCCGAAGCTCAGCGCCAGCGGAATGGCGCCGAGAATGGCGGCCGACGTCGTCATCATGATCGGACGGAACCGCAACAAGCATGCTTCGTAGATCGCGTCGTACGAGCTCAAATCGCGCGCGCGCTTCGCCTCGATAGCGAAATCGACCATCATGATCGCGTTTTTCTTGACGATGCCGATCAGGAGAATGACGCCGATCAAGCCGATGATGTCGAATTCGACGTGAAACAGCATCAGCGCCAACAGCGCGCCGATGCCGGCCGACGGCAAGGTCGAGAGAATGGTGATCGGGTGGATATAGCTCTCATAGAGCACGCCGAGCAGGATATAGACGGCGGCAATGGCGGTCAGAATCAGGATCGGCTCTTTGGAGAGCGATTGCTGAAACAGCTGCGCCGTGCCGGCCAGTGTGCCGGTGATCGCGGGAGGCATGTTGATGCGGGCGATGGCGGCGTTGATTTCTTGGGCGGCCTCGCCAAGCGATTTGCCGGGCTGCAGATTGAACGAGATGGTCGAGGCGACGAACAATCCCTGGTGATTGACGGACAGCGGCGTGTTGCCCGGGTGGTGGCCGCTGATGGCGGCGAGCGGGATCATGGTTTCCTTGTTCGTGCTTACCGCGGCGCCGGCCGACGTCGAGCCGTGGCCGGTATTCGCCAGCGCGTTGGTGAAGGAGTTGCGCGCCGAGTTGGCGTTGAGGGTGGCGAGCGTGCTGGCGCCTGACTTGGTCGACGTTCGGCTGTTGCCGGTCGTCGTGGCGGTCGGTGAAGCCGGTGGCGTGATCGGGGTAGCGACGGTCCCGTTTGTGGTTGCTGCCTTGACCGTTCCTCCCGGCGCATTGGTCGACGCGGTCCCGGGCGCTGTCCCGCCGGTCGTCGCGACATAGACGTCGCGCAGCGAGGTCGGGAACTGTGTGTAACGCGGATCGATCTCCATCACCACGTGGTACTGATTGATGGCGCTGTAAATCACCGAGACCTGACGTTGCCCGAAGGCGTCGTAGAGCGTGTTGTCGATCTGCTGCGGGGTGACGCCGAGCCGTGCGGTGGTGTCGCGATCAATGTCGAGATAGGTCTCCAGGCCGCGCTGCTGCTGATCGGAGCTCACATCGGTGAGCACCGGACTATGCTCCAGCGCGTCGACCAGCTTCGGCGTCCAGGTGTAGAGATCCTGCACGTTCTCCGACTGCAAGGTGTACTGATACTGTGCGTTGCTCTGCCGGCCGCCGGCGCGCAGATCCTGCACCGCGGCCAGATACAGCCGTCCGCCCGGCACCTGCGCCAGCTTGGGCCGCAGCCGCGCGATCACCTCATCGACCGACACTCGCTGGGTAATGGGCTTGAGTGAAACGAACACCGTGCCGGTATTGATCTGGGCATAGCCGCCGCCGCTGCCGACGCCGGTAAAGCCGACCACGGTGTCGACGGCGGGGTCGGCGCGCACGATGTCAATCATCTGCTTGAGCTTGGTGCTCATCGACTGAAACGAGATGCTCTGGTCGGCTTGCAGCGAGCCGATCATCCGCCCGGTGTCCTGCTGCGGAAAGAAGCCCTTGGGCACGACGTAAAACAATGCGACGTTCAGGCAAATCGTGGCGATGAAGATCACGAACACCAGTGCATGGTGGCGCAGCGCCCAGGTCAGAGTGTGGCCGTAGCCGCGGCGAATCCGCTCGAACATCGTCAGGCGGCCGGTCGCTTCTCCGGTTGGCCGCGTCTTGAGGAACAGCGCGCACATCATCGGCGTGGTGGTGAGCGAAATTGCCAGCGACACCATGATGGCGATCGACAGCGTCACGGTGAATTCGCGGAACAGCCGGCCGAGAATGCCGCCCATCAGCAAGATCGGAATGAACACCGCGATCAACGACAGGCTGATCGAGAGCACGGTGAAGCCGACCTCGCGGGCGCCGCGGAACGCCGCCTGCATGCGCGGCATGCCTTCTTCCATGTGGCGGGCGATGTTTTCCAGCACCACGATGGCGTCGTCGACGACGAAACCGGTGGCGATGGTCAGTGCCATCAACGAGAGAATGTCGAGGCTGTAGCCGAGCAGATACATGACGCCAAAGGTGCCGAAGATGGAGATCGGCACGGCGACGCTCGGAATAAGTGTCGCGCTGACATTGCGCAGGAACAGAAACACGACGACGGTGACCAGTATGACGGCGATCACCAGCGTCAGTTCGGTGTCGTGCAGCGAGGCGCGGATCGTGGTGCTGCGGTCGATCGCGACATTGACGTTCATGTCGGCGGGCATCGCCGCTTGCAGATGCGGCAGCTCGGCTTTTACGGCATCGACGGTCTCGATGATGTTGGCGCCCGGCTGGCGGTACAGAATGACCAGGACCGAAGGCTGGCCGTCGGACATGCCGAGGTTGCGATTGTCCTGCACCGAGTCCACGACCTGAGCGACGTCGGAGAGGCGCACCGCGGCGCCGTTGCGGTAGGCGATCACCAGCGGCGCATAGTCGGCCGCGACATTCGCCTGGTCGTTGGTGTAGATCTGGTAGCGCCGGTTGCCGTCGTCGATGGTGCCTTTCGGACTGTTGGCGTTAGCCGAGGCAAGCGCGGCGCGGACGTCCTCGAGGCCGATGCCGTAATTGTAGAGCGCCTGCGGGTTGAGTTCGACGCGCACCGCCGGCAGGCTCGAGCCGCCGATATTGACATTGCCGATGCCGCTGAGCTGGGACAGCCGCTGCGCCAAAATGTTGCTGGCGGCGTCATACATCTGGCCCTGGGTCATGGTCTTCGAGGTCAGCGCCAGAACCATGATCGGCGCGTCGGCCGGATTGACTTTGCGGTAGGTCGGATTGCTCGGCAGATTGGCCGGCAGGTCGGCGCGCGCCGCATTGATCGCCGCCTCGACGTCGCGCGCGGCGCCGTCGATGTCGCGGCTGAGGTCGAATTGCAGCGTAATGCGGGCCTGGCCGATGCCGCTCTGCGACGTCATCTCGGTGACGTTGGCGATCTGGCCGAGATGACGTTCGAGCGGCTCGGCGACGCTGGTCGAGACTGTTTCCGGACTGGCGCCGGGAAGCTGCGCGCTGACCGAGATGGTCGGGAAGTCCACCTGCGGCAGCGGCGATACCGGCAATCTCGAGAAGCCGAGAATGCCGGCGAGCGCGATCGCCAAGGTCAACAGCGTCGTCGCCACCGGCCGCGCGATGAATGGTGCGGAAATGTTCATTCGGCCGGTTCGTGCGGCGTGATCGGGCCGGCCGACCGACGGCCGGTCAGGCGCACCGCCATGCGGTCGAAATAGAGATAGATCACCGGGGTGGTGAACAAGGTCAGCAACTGGCTGAACACGAGCCCGCCGATGATGGCAATGCCGAGCGGCTGGCGCAGCTCCGAGCCGGTCCCGGTGCCGAGCATCAGCGGCATGGCGCCGAGGATCGCCGCCATGGTGGTCATCAGGATCGGCCGGAAGCGCAGCAGGCAGGCTTGATAGATCGCTTCGCGCGGCGGCAGGCCCTCGTTGCGTTCGGCGTCGAGCGCGAAGTCGATCATCATGATCGCGTTTTTCTTGACGATGCCGATGAGCAGAACGATGCCGATGATGGCGATGATGTCCAGGTCGTAATGCAGCAGCATCAGCGACAGCAAGGCGCCGACGCCGGCCGACGGCAGCGTCGACAGGATGGTGATCGGGTGGATGAAGCTCTCGTACAGCACGCCGAGCACGATATACATCGCCACGATCGCGGCGATGATCAGGAACACTTCGTTGGCCAATGACGACTGGAAAGCGGCGGCGGTGCCTTGAAACGCCGTGGTGAAGCTGATCGGCAGGCCGACCTCCTTTTCCGCCTGCGTGATGGCGTCGACCGCCTCGCCGAGCGAGACGCCCGGCGCGGTGTTGAAGGAAATGGTGGTGGCGGGCAGCTGGCCGTAATGCGTGACCAATAGCGGTCCGGTGTGTTGCTCGTAGTGCACGAAAGCCGACAGCGGCACCTGACCGTTGGTGGTCGACGACGATGACGGCAGGTAGATCATCGACAGCCCGTCGAGCGACTTCTGCAGCGCCGGATCGACTTCCATGATCACGCGGTACTGGTTCGACTGCGTGTAGATGGTGGAAATGATCCGCTGGCCGAAGGCGTCGTAGAGCGCGTTGTCGACCGTCGCCGGCGTGATGCCGAAGCGGGCGGCGGTGGCGCGGTCGATGACGATGTTGAGCGTCAGCCCCTGCTGCTGCAGGTCGCTGGCCACGTCGGTGAGCTGCGGCAGCGTGCTCAGCTTCTGCACTACCTTGGGCACCCAGGTGTTGAACTCGGTCGGGTTGGCGTCTTCGAGCACGAAGTGATAAGGCGCCCGGGCGATGGTGGCGTCGATGGTCAGATCCTGCACCGGCTGCAGGTAAAGCGTGGCGCCGACGACGCCGGACACTTCCTGCTGGATGCGGCGGATGATCTGGGTCGCGGTGAGCTTGCGCTCGTCGTGCGGCTTCAGACTGATGAGAAACCGCCCGGTATTCTGCGTCTGGTTGGTGCCGTCGACGCCGATGAAGGAGCTCAAGCCGGCGACGTCCGGGTCAGTGAGGATCGCATCGGCGAGCTGGGTCTGCAATTTCGCCATCGCCTCGTAGGAGATGCTTTGCGAGGCCTCGGAGATGCCCTGGATCATCCCGGTGTCCTGGACCGGGAAGAAGCCCTTCGGGATCATGATGTAGAGAACCAGCGTGACCCCAAGCGTCAGCACCGCGACCAGCAACGTCAGTGGCTGGCGATCCAGCACCCAGGTCAGCGCCCGGCCGTAGAGCTCGATGGTGGCGTTGAGAGCATGTTCGGCATGCAGATCGAAGCGCGAGCGTTCGGCCTCCGGACGGTGGCGGATCAGCTTGGCGCACATCATCGGCACCAGCGTCAGCGAGACCACGGCCGATATGACGATGGTGACCGCGAGCGTGATGGCGAATTCGTGGAACAGCCGGCCGACGACCTCGCCCATGAACAGCAGCGGGATGAGCACGGCGATCAGCGAGATGGTCAGCGAAATGATGGTGAAGCCGATCTGCTTCGAGCCTTGCAGCGCGGCCTGCAGCGGCTCCATGCCGCCTTCGACATAGCGCGCCACGTTCTCGATCATGACGATGGCGTCGTCGACCACGAAGCCGGTGGCGATGGTCAGTGCCATGAGCGAGAGATTGTCGAGACTGAAGCCGAGCAGATACATGACGCCGAGCGTGCCGACCAGCGACAGCGGCACCGACAGGCTCGGAATGATCGTGCCCGGGATGGTGCGCAGGAACACGAAGATCACGACGACGACCAGCACGACCGCGAGCGCCAGCTCGAATTCCACGTCGGCGACCGAGGCGCGGATGGTGACGGTGCGGTCAGAGAGCACGCCGACATCGACCGCCGACGGCAGCGTCGAGACGATGCGCGGCAGCAACGCCTCGATGCGGTTGACCACGTCGATGATGTTGGCGCCGGGCTGGCGCTGGACGTTGAGAATGATCGCCGGCGTGGTGTTGGCCCAGGCGCCGAGCTTGCTGTTCTCGGCGCCGCTGACGACGTTGGCGACATCGGAGAGCCGGACCGGATCGCCGTTGCGATAGGCGATGATGGTGTTGGCGTATTGCGCGGCGCTTTCCAGCTGATCGTTGGCGTTGATAGTGGTCGCCTGGGCCGGCCCGTCGAAATTTCCCTTCGGCGTATTGACGTTGAAGTTGCCGATGGTGGTGCGCACGTCGTCGATATTGAGTCCGTACGCGGCCAGCGCCTGCGGATTGAATTGGATGCGCACCGCCGGCCGATGGCCGCCGCTGATGGCGACCAGGCCCACCCCGGTGAGTTGCGAAATCTTCTGCGCCAGTCGGGTTTCGCTGACGTCTTCCAGGTCGGTGAGCGACATGGTCTTCGACGTCACCGCGAGCGTCAGGATCGGCGCGTCGGCGGGGTTGATCTTGGCGTAAACCGGCGGAATCGGCAGGTCGCTCGGCAACAGATTGTTTGCCGCGTTGATCGCTGCCTGCACTTCCTGCTCGGCGATGTCGAGGCTCAGATCGAGGCTGAACTGCAAGGTGATGATCGAGGCGCCGGCCGAGCTTGCCGACGTCATCTGGTTCAAGCCGGGCATCTGGCCGAGCTGCCGCTCCAGCGGCGCGGTGACCGATGACGTCATCACTTCCGGGCTGGCGCCGGGATAAAAAGTCTGCACCTGGATCGTCGGGTAATCGACCTGCGGCAGCGTCGACAGCGGCAGGAACGTGTAGGCGACGATGCCGGACAGCATGATCGCCACCATCAGCAGCGTCGTTCCGACCGGCCGCAAAATAAATGGTTCGGAGAAGTTCATTGCATTGTTTCGCTGCCGCGCGCCGGCGCTGGCGCGGGACCGTTATTGCTGCATGATCGCTTTGGCAAGCTGCGGTCCGCTGTTCCCGATCATGCGTTATTGACCGCCGCTCTTGCGCCGTTTCTGGGGATCGGGATTCTGATCCTGCGGGTTCGGCGCTTGATTGCCTGTTGCCGCCGGCGGCTGGCCTTTGGCGGCGGGCACGATCACTTTTGCGCCGTCGCGCAAGCGGTCGGTGCCGTCGACGACGACGCGCTCGCCGACCGCCAAGCCGGAATTCACCGCCGCGAACGGGCCGTCGCTCGGGCCGATGCTGATCGGCCGCACCGACACCGTGTTGTCGGCGTTGATGATATAGACATAACTTCCCGGGGCGCCACGCTGGATCGCCGCGGTCGGCACCGTGACGACGTTGTGCAGCGTCTTCACCAGAAGCTGTGCGTTGACGAACTGGTTCGGAAACAGCGCGTTGTCGGTGTTGTCGAACTGCGCGCGCACTTTAACCGTGCCGGTGGTGGTGTCGATCTGGCTGTCGAGCGCGGCGACACGGCCGGTGGCGAGCATTTTCACGTTGGCGCGGTCATAAGCCGAGACTTCGAGCGTCGTGCCGGCGTTGAGCTGCGGCAGGATGTCGGGCAGATCGTCCTCCGGAATGGGGAAAATCACCGTGATCGGCTGCAGCTGGGTAACGACTGCGATGCCGGTGCTGTTGCTGACCTGCACGTAATTGCCGGGATCGACCAGGCGCAGGCCGATGCGGCCGGTCACCGGAGAGAGGATGTGGCAATACTGAACGTTGAGCTTTTGCTGATCGACCTGCGCCTGGTCGAGTTTCACAATGCCCTCGTCCTGCTGCACGATGTAGACTTGATCCTCGAATTGTTGGCGGGCGATCGAATTCTGCTCGGCCAGCTTCTGATAACGCGCCAGGTCGACTTTCGCCTGCGCCAGCAGGCCTTGGTCGCGAGCCAGCTGGCCTTCGAATTGCGCTTGCTGGAGCTCGTAGGGCCGCGGGTCGACCTGCGCCAGGAAATCGCCTTTCTTGACGAGCTGCCCCTCGGTGAATCCCACGTCCATGAGCGTGCCGCTGATCTGGGTCTGCACGGTCACGGTGGCGATCGGTGTCACGGTGCCGAGCGCGTTGACGATGACGCGGATATCGCCCTGGCCGATGGTGGCGGCGCCCACCGATTGCGGCGCCGCCTGCAGATTGCGCTGGGCGGTGGCCGCCGGCTGCGTCGCATAATAGGTTCGGTAAATCCAATAGCCGCCGCCGATGACGGCGATCACAATGATCAAGCCGACGACGAGCCCGGTGCGGCTGCCGCGCTTCTCCTCAATGATGGGAGAAGGCGCCGTTCGGCGAAGTTCGGGCGCCGTCTCTTCATCCACTGTGCGCGTTCGCTCGTCCATGTGCGTTGGTCGTGGAAATACGTTCGCTCGTTCGAAGGGTTGGCAAGTTATAGCGGCAGCCGGATGGCCGCGCCTAATGAAAATTCGCTAATGAATGAGCGGGCAGGGCGTTTTTGAGGCTCCGCGAGAGCTTAAGAATATGACGCCAAATCAGTGGCTTGCCGGGTTATCCGGCGGTGGGTCGAGCCGCAGCGCCGCCCCGTTCGGCGGCAGTTGCGGGAATAGCGTTGTATCCCGCTTCAATTCTTCCTTGCTGGGCAGCAGATTGGCATCCCAGCCGCCACCGAGCGCCGCGATCAGGCTGACGCTGGCGAGGAACAGGTTTTGGCGAATGGTCAACAGGCTCTCCTCGTCGGCCAGCAACAGGATTTCGCCCTGGACCACGGTGGTGTATGCCACCGTGCCGGCGCGAAACTGATTGATAAAGACATCGACCGCCCGGCGCTGGTCCGCGACGGCCTTTTGCTGCAGGACGAGCTGCTGCTTCAGCAGCCGAATTGCGACGAGCTGATCCTCAACCTGCTGAAACGCGGTGAGCACGGTCAGCCGATAGGTCGCGACGCTTTGCCAATAGACTGCGCGGGCGGCATCGACTTGTGCGCCGGTCAGTCCGCCGTTGAACAGCACCTGCGTGCTGGCGGCGCCGAGCGACCACACGATGTTGGCGACCTTGAAAGGCGCCGGCTGGGTGCCGGTCCACTGCAACACCCCGGACAGGCTGATATCGGGGTAATAGCCGGCCACGGCAACGCCGATCAGCGCATTTTGCTCCTGCATGATTTCGTTCCGCCGCGGCGATGTCGGGACGCCGCTCGAGCAGCGATGACGGAACGCTGACCGGGATTCTGGGGATGGTGCCGGCGAGCAGATTGGTTCCGATCGAAAATTCGGCCGGCGGGCGGCCGATCAGGATGGCGATGGCATGTTCGAACTGCGCCCGCTGCACCAGCGCATTGAGCGCCTGCGCTTCGGTGGTGAAGACCTGGGCCTCGGCCGTTTTCACGTCGCCTTCGGTGACCGAGAAGCCGGCCTTGAACTGATTGGTGACGATGTCGAGCGTCTTTTTATATTCGGCGGTATAGCGGACCAAGAGATCGTGCAGCGAATCCGCGGTGCGTAAATTGAAATAGGCGGTGGCGAGTTGCGCCTGCGCTGCAAGCTTGACGTTGTCGAGGTCGGCAGCGCTCGCCTGCGCGAAGGAGGTGTTGCTCTCGATCTGCCGCGCCACCTTGCCCCAGACGTCGAGATCCCAGGCGCCGGTGAAGCCTGGAACGAAGGTTGTGGTGTGGCGACCGGAGGCGGCGATCACGCCGGCGGCGCCGGTTGCCGGTCCGCTGTACGACCGCGTCCCGCTGTAGCCGGCCGATATGGTCGGCAACAAGGCCGCCTGCGCCTCGCGGATCAGCGCCCGCGCCTGCAGGTAGGCGGCGGCCTGCCCCGCGACGGTCTGGTTGGAAATTTCGACCTGTCTGAGAAGAAAAGCGAGTTTCGGGTCGTGATAGAACGCCCACCAGTCGCCGCGATCGAGTTGATCGCTCGGCGTCGCGACCTTCCAGCCCTTAAGCTCCTTGAAGGTGTTCGGGACGGGCGCCGCCTCGGGCACATAATCGGGACCGACCGTACATCCGGCCAGTGCAATCACCAGCGCCAGCGGAAATATCAGTGCGGGCGCCCACGCCGGAATGCGCCAACGCGCTCCGCGTCGGGCCCAATCGCTTCGACCGCCACCAACATGGGCCAACGCAACCACAGCCGCAAACCCGTCGCTATTATGCGCCCCAAATTCGAATGATGCCGCGCCAGGTTTCGCTGCCGCCCGCGGCGGCTACCCCAGATAATCCGGACGTTTAAGCAGCGAACCCCGCCCCCCGGCGATCGTTGTTAACCATGACCATGCCCGACCCCCCGGCGAATATCAACGGAACGCGGCCAGGCGCCGTGGTGTTGCATTTGTTTCATGTGACCGTGTGTTGTTCGGGCGACAGTGCCACGCGGCGGATCGGAGGCGGCCGCACCCGACAGCCCCAGCACGCGGCGCCGATGTCATGTGCGCGCGATCGAAGCGGCCTATGATGCCGTCATGTCCAAAATGACGCGGTCGGCGGCGAGGCGATTTGGTCGTCAGCTTGGCGCGTGCGTTCGAAGGAGACCTACATGTCGTACACGTTCACCCTGACCGCCACCATTCCGGCCAGCCCTGTGGAAATCTACGAGGCTTGGCTCGACAGCATCGGCCATTCGGAGATGACGGGCGGCGAGGCGACGATGTCGGAGGAGGTTGGCGCCGAAGTCACGGCATGGGACGGCTACATCAGCGGCCGCAATCTTGAGCTGATCCCCGGCGAACGCATCGTTCAATCGTGGCGGACGACGGAGTTCGGCGACGAGGATGAGGATTCGGTCATTACCGTGGTGCTGCAGGAGATCGAGCCGGGGACACTCCTGACGCTCGAGCACGCAAACGTGCCGGACGAGCATAAGAGCTACGAGGAGGGCGGCTGGCAGTCGAACTATTTCGAGCCGATGGTCGCCTATTTCAGCGAGATCAAGGCAGACGTCGCCGACCTGGCGCCGCCAACAAGCGCGCCGAAAGCGGCGTCCAAAAAGGCGGCCAGACCGGCCGCCAAAACCGGCGGCAAAACCGCTGGCGCCAAAAAGACGGCCAAGAAGCGCGCCGGCGGGGCTCTGCGAACCGCGGGGGCGAGATCAGGAAAACAGGCAGCGCCCCGCGCCAAAGCTCGACCGAGCAAGAGCAAAGGCAAGGCGAAGGCGCGCACCACGGCCGCGCGGGCGCGCACCAAGTCGGGCGCGCGTAAACCTGCGCGCGGCAAGCGGCGGTAAAATTTTAGCCCACGATCCGATCGGATTGATCGAATCGTGGGCTAGTGAATTTCACCTGTTGGATTTCTTGTTGAATTTCTTTTTTGCCGGATATCTTTTTACTGGATATCTTGGCGTCGCTGCACGCGCCGCGACCGTTGCGTCTGTTGCGAATCGCCGTAGCCACTGCCGCCGCCGAACAGCCGCGAGAAGAAATTGCCGCCGTTGTCGCCATAGTAGTTTCGGCCGCCGAAGAAGCTTTGCTGGTCGGGCAGCGCCAGCGCCTCGCGGCGTACCGCATCGACCCGGTGCTCGACCGGAATGTCAGCCACCTTAAGCTCGGGGCCCTTGAGGATGGTCAGCAGCGCCCTGTCGCGGCCGTAAACGTCCTCGCGGAATTGCAAGGAGCCATCGTCATCGACAAAGGCCGTCTGGTAGGTCAGGTGGACTGGCAGGAAATGCGGGAACTGAATGTCCTGCTCGCCCGCGCCGAACATGCGGCGGATGCGGTCCTGGGTGAAGCCTTCACCCGGGCGAACAATGTTCAGCAGCACTTCCGCGTATTTGACCGGATCCTGCACCCGCATGCAGCCATGGCTCAGTGCCCGCTTGTCGAGCGCGAACAGATTCTTGTTCGGCGTGTCGTGCTGGTAGACCAGGAACTTGTTGGGGAAGTTGAAGCGCACGCGGCCCAGCGCGTTGGCGTCGCCGGGCGGCTGCGAGATGTGCACGGTGCCGTCCGGGTTGGTCGAGACTTTAAGCCCCATGCGCGTCAGCACGGTCGGATCCTGCGCTAGCGCCGGCATGTATTCGCGGGCCACGATCGAGGGCGGCACGTTCCAGGTCGGATTGATGGTGATGAACTTCATCTCCGCGGTCATAATCGGCGTCGGCATATTCGGCTTGCCGTCGACGATCCGGGTCATCCACACCTGTTGGCTATTCTGGAAAACGCGCAGCGTGAAATCGGGAAGATTGACGATCACGTAGTTCTTGCCGAGATCGTGCGGCATCCACCGCCAGCGCTCGAGATTGATGATCACCGTGTCGATCGGCCGATCCGGCTGGCGGCCGTTGAGAGCCTCGATGGTCTGCGGCGTCAGCAAGCCGGAGACTTTCAGCTCGTGTTGCTGCTGAAATTTCTTGACCGCGTCGGCCAGCGCCTTGTCGTAGATATCGTCGTCGCCGGGTAGCCCGAACCGCTCGCGCAATTGCGGCACGCGAGCGTCTTGCGCGCCGATCTTGGGTGCCGGTCCGGAGGGGATTGGCGCCTTGCCGGCCTCCATTTTGCCGCCGCGCAGCTCGGCGAGCTTGGCCTTGAGCGCAATGAAGTTCGGTGTCTGCGGCTCGTAGCCGGCCAGCAATGCGATGACGTCCTTTGCCTCGGCAATCGCGCCGAGCACGTCGGCCGGCGCCGGCGCTTTCAGCTCATAGAGAATGTCGCTGCTGACGCGCGACCAATGCACGCGTCCGATCGAAGCGTGATGCGCGTAGGTGACGACCGATGCGGTGAGCCGCATCTCGGCTTCGGCGAGCGCCGCCGGATTGGTCGCCGCCGCGAAATTCGGCACCGGATAGTCGGCCGGATCGAGACCGTCGGCGTCGACCTGGCCGAGATAGGCCATCGCCTCCTTGGCGCGCGCATTGACCTTGCCGTCGGTGATCCAGAGCGGCGCGAAGTTGCGCGCGGCATAGAACGCCTCGAAAGCGGGGCGGTCCTTCTTGCCGCCGATGAAGCGGTCGAATTTGCCGTTACTGAGTTCGCGCAATTGATCGACGATCGGCGTGTTGGCGTCGGCGACCGTGCTCGGCGTTACCGCGGCCGGCTCGCCCGACGTTGCGGCGGGCGGCGTGGCCGTCACCACCGGCACTTCGTCGCCACCGGTGGCGGTGATCGGTTGCGCGCTCGGCGCCGGAGCGGCGCTTCGGCACCGGCGCCGGCACGGGGATTGTCGCTGTCGGCTGCTCGGCCGGTTCGGATGATGGCGGAGTTGCCGCGGGCGGCGCTGCGGCTGGCTGTTCGGCCGGTTCTTGCGGCGCAGTCGCTGCCGCAGCCGGCTGGTCGTTCATGTCCTCGGGCCTGGCGATCGCCACGACGGACTTTTCGGCTGATGTCTGCGGCTTCGAAGCGGCCGGCGCAGCCGGCTCGGTCAGCGATTCGGCTGGCTTGGCGGCGGGCGGCGGGGCGCCCCCTGCCGCGGGCATCGCCGGGTCGGCGATCGAGCCGAATTTCGGCTCGGCGAAGACGCCGCCGGCGGCGCCGGACAAGAGGACGACAAGAGCAGTCGAGGCGAGAAATCGGTCAATTCGGACGCCCGGCATGGCGGTTTCTCCATTAGAGCCGGCGAAACGATCGCAAAGCCCTCAGCGGATCGGGACAAATGGTTCCCAACCACGTCATTTTTACGAAGCAAGCCCCAAATCTTTTACGAAACCAGTCGGAACTCTCCATACGCGAACCTGCCCCTCTTGTCGCGCTGCAGGACTGCCAAAACGGCCCCTTTCACGCGATTTTCCGCGGCTGTCGCTCTGCTGCAACGCCCTCGGACTCGGCCTCGGAATTGCCGCCATTGAGCCCCAGCGCTTCCAACTTGCGGTAGAGAGTCGAGCGGCCGATCTGCAACCGGCGCGCGACTTCCGACATTTGCCCGCGGTAGTGGCTGATCGCATAGCGGATAAGCTCAGCCTCGATGTCGTCAAGCGGCCGGACGTCGCCGCTGGCATCAAGGAGCGGCAGGGCGTCGACCAGCGGCCCGAACGGCATCATCGGCTGAGTCGGCAACGCCGACGATGCCGCAGCCGGAGCGGTTTCGGCCGGATCGTCCGCCAACGCTTCCTCGACCTCGGCTTGAACCGGAGCCGCAAAAGCCGCCGACAATTGCGCTGAAATCTGCGGGAATTCGGCGACGCCGATGCTGTCGCCCTCGGCCAGCACCACAGCGCGGAACACCGCGTTTTCAAGCTGGCGAATATTGCCCGGCCAATGAAACGTCGTGAGCATCCGCAACGCCTCCGGCGTCAGCACGCTGATGCGCTTTCCCTCCTCGGCGGCAAAACGCGCCAGAAAATGACGGGCGAGCGCCGGGATGTCGGCGGGCCGCTCGCGCAGCGGCGGCACCGTGATCGGGAACACATGCAGCCGGTAGAACAGATCCTCACGGAAGCGGCCCTGCTTCACGTCGGCGATCAGGTCGCGGTTGGTGGCGGACACGATCCGCACATCGACCTTGACCGGCTTGCGCGCGCCGACCGGTTCGACTTCGCCCTCCTGGATGGCGCGCAACAGCTTGACCTGCGCCGCCGGCGGCAATTCGCCGACTTCGTCGAGCAACAGCGTGCCGCCCGAGGCTTCAACGAACTTGCCGATATGGCGCTCGGTGGCGCCGGTGAACGATCCCTTTTCGTGACCGAACAGGATCGACTCGATCAGGTTCTCCGGCATGGCGCCGCAATTGACCGCCACGAACGGCTTGCTCCGCCGCTCGGACGAGCCGTGGATGGCGCGCGCGATCAATTCCTTGCCGACGCCGGATTCGCCGGCAACGAGAACCGGGATGGTGGAAGTGGCGGCTTTCTCGGCCATGCGCAGCACCGCCAGCATGGCGGGGCTTTTGGTGATGAGGTCTTTGAAGCCGAGCGTGCCGGACCGGCTGTGCTTGATGCGATTGAGCTCGCCTTCGAGCGCGCTGGCATTGAGCGCGTTGCGCAGGCTGATCTGCAGGCGCTCGGCGCCGACCGGCTTGACGAAAAAGTCGACCGCGCCGGCGCGCACCGCCGAGACGACATTGTCGATGCCGCCATGGGCGGTCTGCACGATCACCGGCACATTGATCGAAGCCTGGCGCAGCTTCGCCAGCACGCCGAGACCATCGAGGTTCGGCATCACCAGATCGAGGATCATGCCGTCGATCCGTCCGCCGTCGGGCGCGGTGAGCAGCGCCAACGCGGCGTCGCCGCTGTCGCGCGTCACCGTCTCGTAGCCGAATTTCTGCAGCATGCCTTCGAGGAGCCGACACTGCACCGGATCGTCGTCGACGATGAGGATAGCCATGGTTCCTCGGCAATTCCGCACGGCAGGTGTGCCGTTTCGGGGCACTCTGGCCGAGGGGACTTAATGGACTATGAAATATAAAGATGAACGCGCGGCGGCGGCGCGCGTCGTGGCAAGGACGTGAGCGATGACCGAGATCGGCGCTATTCGCACCTTGTTAACCTCAAAGCCGCGGCCGCAGGGATGGACGGAGCGACGGGCGCGCCTCGACGAAGTCGGCTCGGTTTGGCCGGTCGCCGCCGACGTGAAATTGACCGACGTCGACCTCGGCGGCCTCGACGGCGAATGGTCGATTGTTCCCGGCAGCGATGCAGCGCGCGTGCTCATCTACTTTCACGGCGGCGGCTATTGCTCGGGCTCCATTCGCAGCCACCGCCGCCTGGTCAGCGAGGCGGGCAGGGCCGCCGGCATCCGCACCCTTGCCGTCGGCTACCGGCTGGCGCCGGAGCATCCGTTTCCGGCGGCGTTTGACGACGCGCTGACCGCATGGCGTTTCGTCCGCGAACAGGGCATCGCGGCCGCGCACATTGCGGTCGGCGGCGATAGCGCCGGCGGCGGGCTCACCGCGGCGCTGATCAACGATTTGCGACAGGCCGGCGAACAGCAACCGGCCTGCGCCTGGCTGGTGTCGCCGTGGACCGACTTGACCATGTCGGGCGCGACGCTTTCGAGCAAAGACGCCGTCGATCCGCTGATCCATAAGCCTTATCTCGAAGAATTGGCGGGCGCGTATCTGCCCCGTGCGAAGGATCGCAATGACCCGCGCGTGTCGCCGCTCTATGCGGACTTACGCGGATTTCCGCCGACGCTCATTCAGGTCGGGTCAGACGAGACGTTGCTGGATGATTCCGTCCGCTTTGCCGGCGCTGCCGGGGGAGCCGACGTGGCGGTGACGCTCGAGATCTGGCCGCACATGATTCATGCGTGGCCTTTGTGGAATGCGCATCTAGAAGACGGCCGCCACGCCTTGGCCAGCGCCGGCGCCTTCATGCGGGTGCGTCTGCACGGCGCCGCCACGACGAGTCGCTAGAACGAACGGCAGACGGAACCGGGAACCGGGCGCCGACGTTTCCTGTCGTCGGCGTCCCGGCGGTCCTCAGCGGTCAATCGCAGAAAACGATGGACGTGATCGCACCTCATCACCGCGCCCGGCTGTGCCACGCCGCTGGCCGCTATCGCGACGCGCGGCGGTCGTTGCACGCGCCGGCTTCGAAGCAGAGCCGGCGCGGCCTCGACTGGATGAATTTTTTCATCGCCGACGTCCAGACTGGCTTCGGCACGTTCGTGGCATTTTACCTGGCGCAGCAGGGCTGGTCGGAAGGCAGTGTCGGCGTCGCTTTGGCCGTCGGCACGCTGGCCGGGGTGCTCAGCCAGATTCCCGGCGGCGCAGTTGCCGACGTGGTGACCTGGAAGCGCGGCCTGGCGGCGCTCGGCATCGTCATGACCGGCGCTGCGGCGCTCATTCTCGCTTTCGCGCCCGATTTCTTCTCGGTGTTGTTCGCCCAAATCCTGCAAGGCGCCACCGCCGGCGTCCTCACGCCGGCGATCGGGGCGATCAGTCTCGGTCTGGTCGGCCGCAGCGCCATCGCGGTGCGCACCGGCCGCAATTACCGCTACGCCGCCGCCGGCCACGCCTTGACTGCGGCGCTGCTGGGCGGGGTCGGCGCCTATGTGGCGAAGAGCGCGATCTTTGTCGCCTCGGCGGCGCTCTGCATTCCGGCGCTGGTCGCGCTCAGCTTCATCCGCAGCGACGAGATCGATTACGCGAGGGCGCGCAACGCCAAAACCATCAAGCACGACCACGGCAAACAGGTCGCCACCGCAACACGCGTCCTCGATCTCTGTAAGAATCGCAAGCTCGCGCTGTTCATCGGCGCGACGGTGCTGTTTCAGTTCGCCGACGCCTCGATCCTGCCGTTGGTCGGCGAAAATCTGGCGATGTCGCTCGGCCCGCACGCGGCGGTCTGGCTGTCCGGCCTGATCATCGTGCCGCAGATCATCGTCGCGATCTTTGCGCCATGGGTCGGCTACCATTCGGAGAAAAGCGGCCGGAAGCCGTTGTTGCTGATCGGCTTCGGCCTCGAGCCGATCCGCGCGCTCTTACTCGCATTCAGCTCCAGTTATCCGTTGCTCCTTCTCGGTCAAAGCTTGAGCGGCATCACCGGCGCCATCATCGGCGTGCTCACGACCGTCGTCGTCGCCGATCTGACCGCCGGCACCGGCCGCTTCAATCTCGCTATGGGCATGCTCGGTGCGCTGAGCGGGGTCGCGGCGGCGCTCTCGACCGGCGTCACCGGCTATGTGTTTCAGGCGCTCGGTCCGCGGCTCGGCTATCTGCCGCTCGCGGTCGCCGCCGCCGCCGCGACGGTGCTGCTGTGGATGTTCCTGTCCGAGACCAAGCCGCACACGTACGAGGATTAGAGCATCGTCATTGCGAGGAGCGATAGCGACGAAGCAATCCAGCCTATCCGCGAGTTTCCGGATTGCTTCGCTTCGCTCGCAATGACGAGGGCCAGGGCCCCGACCTGGGGCGTGTACTCATAAACGCGCACGGACGTGCGCCAGCTCCGAGCAGAAGACGTCGCAAGTCCGCCAACGGCTCGCAGACCTAGGTGGCTCCGGCACGCTGCGGTATTCCCGGGTAGCGGCGTGAGAGGGAGCGTGGTGCCAAAGACACACAAGGGATAATTTTTCCGAGCCGCATTCCGCAATACTTCTAGTCGAAATTGCTTTCACTAAAATCCTGATTGGGAAAGAGCATGCGCTCTTTGGGGGAGGCCCATGTGTCTGGGCCGGGCGATTTCGTGCGCGGGCGTTGCATGCGTCGGAAGCTGGGGCTCTTCGCCGGCGTCTTCGGCTTGGTGTTCTCGAGCGAGGCTCTCGCACAGGTCCAAGTCAATCAGTTTTTCAATCTGCAAGGCCCGAGCCCGAGCATCGGGGTTCAAACGATCGTCCAAAGCGGCGACCTCCCGCCGACATCCGGCTCGGTCGCGGGCGCGGTTCAGGCGGCGGTGTTCGATCCGGCAAACGGTAATATTTATGTTGGAACGCCTGGCGGGGGAATCTGGGTCAGCGCCAATGGCGGGACTAACTGGACATCGCTAACCGACAACAAAGCCTCGCTGGCCATTGCGAGTCTTTCCCTCGATCCGACGGATGCGAGCGGCAAGACGCTCATTGCCGGCACCGGGGTCACTTCCAACGGAAGTATCGGCGCCCAGTCCGATACGAACCAGATATTTGAAGGCAGAGGTGGACTTCAGAACGGCCTGTTGTATTCGCAGAATGGCGGTCAGAGTTGGATCACGCTCGGCAGCTCGTCTCTTGCCGGCCAGAACGTGACCGCGGTCGCCGCGCGCGGGCAAGTCATCATGGCAGGCACGTCCGCGGCGACCGGGTTCGCCTTCGATCCCAACCAACTCACGGTAGGTGCGCTGTACCGGAGCACCAATGGCGGAACGACGTTCGGCCAGGTCTCGGGGGCGACCGGAAGCGGGCTTCCGCCCGGGCCGATCACGTCGCTCGTCGGCGATCCCAGCAACCCGAACAAGTTTTATGCCGCCGTCACGTCGCCGACAGCGACGAGCTCCGGATACGCCAGCACGGCAATCTATATGAGCGCCAATGCGGGCGCGAACTGGACCCAAGTCTTCAATTCATTGAACAGCACAAACTTTGCGGGCCATGTCACCATTACGGGCAACGATCAAACGATGATCAAGCTCGCAACTGGTCCGGACGGAGCCGTTGCGGCCGGCATTGTAGACTTGAGTACGCGAACGGTGACGGGCCTGTTCTGGTCGAACAATCCCGGCACTGCATCGGGATCCTGGACCGCGGTGAAGACGCCTGCGAGCAACACGCTCAACTTGCTCAACCAGGTTCCTGAGAATTTTGCCATTGCGATCGATCCTTCCAACTCGAAGCTGATCTATGTCAGCGGAGACGAGACGAATAAAGACCAGACAACCTACGCGCTGCCAATCTATCGGATCAGTGTCACCGATCAGACGATTACGTCTCTCTCTCACGCCAACACGGCGAGCAACACCTTTGTGCACTCCAATTCACGGGCAATCATATTCGATGCATCCGGCAATCTCATTCTGACGAGCGACGGCGGCATCTATCTGCGCACGAGCCCGCAAACCGATACTGGCGATTGGGAACGCATCAACGGGAACCTCTCGGTATTCGAGGCCTACAAAACTGCATACGATGCGGTGAGCAAGCGACTGCTGGTGGCAGGTCAGGACAACGGGGTCGCGATTCAATCGAGTCCCGGCAACACACAATGGAACGCGGTGCAAGGGGCGGACGGCCTGAATGTCGTGGTCAACGATCGAACCCTTCCGGGCGAAAGTGCCATCTACGCCACGAATTATAATTTTGCGAACTTCACCCGCATCGTACTCAATGCCAACGGGACCGAGATCAGTCCCGATACCGGTAACTGGGGCTATGGAGCGAAGGTAACTTGCAATAACCAGGATTGTGCGAATTTTAGCAATGGAGGCTTCTGGGCCCCGGTGGTTCTCAACAGGGCCGATCCGACCCGGATCGCGATGGCGGATAACACCGTTTACGTCACGCAAGACAGTCTGACCGGAGCGCAGGCCCCGACCGCGAGCACAGTTAATCTGCAGCTAACCAACCTGGGGTCGCCCGGGTCGAATTCGGTTGTGACGGCCCTCGCTTACGGAGCGAACGATAATCACAACGTCCTGGTGGCTGGGGTTGCCCCGAATGGTTACGAAGGCGGCGGGGCGGGACAGCTATGGATCAGCACGACTGCCGCCGCCAATTCGCTGGTCGCGTTGCCGGCGTTCACCAGTCTCAATGCCTTTTCGCCCACATCGATCGTGTTTGATCAGCGTTCGCAGAACAGGTTCTATGTTGCGGACGGCAACCAGCTGTTCGGAACCAGCAATCAGGGCGCCAATTTCCAGAACCTGACCACTAATCTCCCTACGACTTTCGTCCGTCCCACCGCACTCGAATTCATCAACATTAACGGGGTCAATGCTCTGCTGGTCGGGGGACTTAACAACGTCGACAACGCGCAAAGCCCGATTGCGGTGGCCGACAGCAATAACAACGGAACGCTGTCAGGATGGCGCCCTTTCGGGCAGGGCTTGCCCAATTCGCCGGTCAGTGCACTGAGCTACAACCCGGCCGTTGATGTGCTGGCTGTCGGCACGTTTGGCCGCGGCGTTGCCGCGCTCTATGACGTCACCAGCTATTTCAAACAGGCAACGGTGCTGCAATTCGGGCTCGCCAACAACAACTCGCAGCCGGACGCCTCTTACCTGACCGATGGAACGAACCTCGACGGAAGTACGTTTGTCCGCCCGCTCAACAAATACGGCACCGGCACGCTCACGATCGCCGGCAACGCCGGCTACACCGGCGGCACGACGATCTTCGGCGGCGTCACGGTGCTTGGCAACGGCGGCGCCGGCGGCGGCTCGATCCTCGGCAACGTGGCATTCTGCAGCGACGCGACAAATCCGCTGTGCGATCCCAGCACCAATAAGACGCTCGCCTTCAATCGCTCGGACACCTACACGTTCGGCGGCGTCATTTCCGGTCCCGGCCAGCTGTATCAGATCGGCTTCGGCACCACCGTCCTGACCGGCGCCAGTACCTATACGGGCCCGACCGTCGTCGATGCCGGCACGCTCGCCGTCAACGGCTCGATCACGTCGCTGGTCACGATCAATAGCAGTGGCACGCTGGCCGGCACCGGCACGTTAACCAGTGTCAGCGTCAATAACGGCGGGACGCTCGCGCCCGGCACAATCGGGGCGCCCGGCACGTCGATGACCATCACCGGCAATCTCGCCTTCCAGTCGGGCGCGTTCTATCTGGTCGGCCTAAGTTCGACCACGGCCTCGCGCGCCAACGTCGCTGGCGCGGTCACGCTCGATGGCACGGTGCAAGGGCTCTTGGCGCCGGGTAGCTACAGCAGCAAAACCACCTACGACATCCTTGATCCGACCAGCATCAGCAGCAAGTTCACCGGCTTTACGGCGATCAATGCGCCGGGCTTCGCCGGCACGCTCACCTACACGCCGGGCGATGTCCTGTTGAACCTTGTCGCAAATCTCGGCGGCGGTGGAGGGCTCAGTCAGAACCAGCAGAACGTCGCCACCGTGATCAACAACTTCTTCAATGCCGGCAGCACACTACCGGCGAATTTTTTTCCGGTGTTCGGCCTGAGCGGCGGCGCGCTTGGCGGCGCGTTGTCGCAATTGGATGGCGAGGCCGGTACCGGCGCCGAGCGCGCGGCGTTTCAGTTGACCAATGAATTTTTGGCGCTGATGCTGGATCCGTTCGTCAACGGCCGCGGCAATGCCGGCGGCAGCGGGCCGCCGCTCGGCTTCGCGCCGGAACAGCAAGCGAGCCTGCCACCGGACATCGCGCTCGCGTACGCCTCGATCTTGACCAAGGCGCCGCCAGTGCCGACGTTCGAGCAGCGCTGGACAGCGTGGGGTTCTGCTTTCGGCGGCAGCAACACGACGAACGGCGATCCGGTGGCCGGATCAAACAACACGACGACCAGCACCTTCGGATTCGCCGGCGGCATGGACTACCACTTCACGCCATACTCGGTTGCAGGCTTTGCGCTCGCTGGCGCCGGTACCAATTGGGGTCTGGCCAATGCACTCGGCACCGGCCGGAGCGATGCCTTCCAGGCCGGCGTCTACGGCATCACCCATTGGGGCCCGGCTTATCTTGGCGGCGCGCTCGCCTTCGCCAATCACTGGTTCACCACCAATCGCGCGGCGCTGGGCGATCAGCTCACGGCAAACTTCATCGGCCAGAGCTACAGCGCGCGGCTCGAAGGCGGTTACCGCGTGGCGGCGCTGCCGACATTCGCGGTGACGCCGTATGCCGCCGTTCAGTTCCAGTATTTCAACACGCCGGCCTACAGCGAGAACGACACGACCGGCGGCGGCTTCGGGCTCAATTTCAACGCCATGAACGCGACCGATGTTCGCACCGAGCTTGGTTCTCGCTTCGACGCGCCGACGCTTGTCTATGGCAAGCCGCTGGTGCTCTACGGCCGCCTTGCCTGGGCGCATGACTTCGTCTCAAACCCGGCGCTCAACGCCGCGTTCCAGACATTGCCGGGTGGCGCCTTCACCGTCTTCGGCGCACCGATCCCGCACGACTCGGCGCTGGCCACCGCCGGCGCGCAATTGTACCTGACACCGCAATGGACGCTGATCGCCAAATTCGACGGCGAATTCGCGGACGGCTCACAGACCTATGCCGGCTCCGGCACGCTGCGCTATTCGTGGTGAGCAAGCCAGCTCTCTAACATCGCGATGTCGCCTATTTGCCCTGAGCGTCGATTTGCCGACGTCGCTGTAAAGTCTGCAGTTGGGCTTAAGCAGACCTATTCCCGACATCGCTCTCCGGCAGACATTGACCCATATGCGACATGGGCCCGGTGTGAGAGCCATTTCTTTGGCGCGCGAAATCCACTAGTCTTTGGCGCGCGAAATCCACTAGATTTCTATAGCTATCGCACGGGGAGCGGGTAGCGAGCGCGCCTGCGTCGGACACCGCCCTTCGATCAGCCGACGACCCTTTTTGCCGATGCGTTCAGGTTAGCAACAGGAGGCGATCCATGAGACGCCGTGATGTCGTTCAGTTGCTCGCCGGAGCCGTGATGGCCGCGCCGTACCGCGCTGCGGCGCAAACAACCGCAAAGACATATCAAGTTGCGACGTTTACCTCGGGCCCCGCGATACCCGCAAACAGCCCCATCGGGACGATCCTCACTCGGGCGCTGGCGGAGCACGGTTACAAGCTCGGTCAAAACCTGGAAATTCAGGCTTACGGTGCGGACGCGCAGCTTGCCCGGCTGCCGCAAGTAGCGCGGGATATTGCCGCGAGCAAGGTCGATGCCGTCGTCGTCCTAGGTTGGCCGCCCGCCGCCGCCATGAAGGCCACCGGCGTTCCTACGGTCGTCGCCGTTGGCGCAGGTGATCCGGTGGCAACTGGCCTCGTCGTTAGTTTGGCGCGGCCGGGAGGCAACGTGACCGGCATATCGGACAACGCGACGACACTGAGCACCAAGCGTCTTGAGCTGCTCAAGCAGGCCGTGCCGAGCATTCACAAGGTTGCGATGTTGTGGAACAAGGATGACCTCGGCATGACGCTGCGCTATCAGGCGTCGGCGGACGTGGCCAAACCTCTCGGCACCGCCGTTCAACCGCTCGGCGTTGCAGAACCCGACGACTTCGCAGACGCGTTCGCGGCCATGGATCGTGATCCGCCGGACGCGATCCTCATGGTGGCCGATACGCTCACCATTCTTAACCGCAAGCGCGTGTTCGACTACGCCGCCGCCCATCGTCTGCCAGCGATTTACGAATTCGATCTCTTCGTTCGCGACGGCGGCTTGATGTCCTATGGAGCTGATTTCAAGGAATCCTTCGAACGCGCCGCCGCCCTGGTCGATCGGATTATCAAGGGCGCCAAGCCGGCCGATTTGCCGTTCGAGGAACCGACGCGCTATCTGTTTGTGGTCAACCTGAAGACTGCAAAATCGATCGGCCTCGAATTGCCGCCGAATTTGCTCGCGCTGGCCGACGAGGTGATCGAATAGAGATACAATTTGCTGCACTGCATGTGTCTGTTGTTGGGCCAAGGCGGACTTGCAGACCTCGACACAAAATGTCCGCTTTTGGGGGAAAGTGCGGAAGCCGTCTTTTTATGAGTTCACGACCTAACTCATGACGCCTTAGGAAGCCGCTTTCTTCTCTCGCTCCGCCAGCATCGCCGCGAACGTCTTGGCAAAAGTGTGCGCGTCGCCCGGCCAGCGCGCCGACACATAATTGCCGTCGCGCACGACAAAGGCCGTCCGGTCGTCGTCGAACGTGTCACGAACCATGCCGCTCGTCTTGCGGCCGTAGTCCGGCGCATCCGGCGGAACGTCGAGAAAGTCCAGCGGACTCGCCAGTTCGCGCGTGACTTCCTGTTGCACCGACATGAAGCCGGCAGGTTCGCCCGGCCCGTCCGGGTAGGTCCGATAATAATGCGGATCCCAGAAGCGCACGATGCGTCCGACCTGCTGGGCTTTGCGCTCTAATGCCCAGGTCAGCGCCGTGGTGCGCCGGCCATAAAGCACCGAGCGGTCATGGGCGGCGCGGCTGCGCGCAGCCAGGAGAACACCATGGCAGATCGCCGCGACCGGCAAGCCTGCGGCGAAAAACTCCGCCACCAGCTTCTGCAAGACCTCGCTTTCGAGATACTCGCGCATGCCGCGGGCGCGATGTCCGCCAGGCAGCAGCAGGCCGTCAAAGTTTTCGCGCCGTACCTGCGCCCACGCGTGCGGCTTCTTGAATGCCGGAACCTGCTCCATCGCCGCGTAGGCGCTTTGCGCTTCAGCATTGGCGCGCATCAGCCGGCCGATGGCGACGAGATGCTTCAGTCCCGGAATAAAGCCCCAGACATCGAGGCCCTCGCCGGTGAGCATCAAATCGTCGGCGCGGCCGCCTTGCCCGTCCGGCGTGGCAAACGCGACGCTATGGCCGAGCCGCGTCAGCACGCTCCAGCTGATCGCGACCTCGCTCGGATCGAAGTCGCGGTGCGGCAATGGGATGAGGACCTTCGCCATGATGCGTCCCGGCCAGGCCGGCTTATCCTGGCGTAGTTGATGCGGCATTGCCACCGGCTCGCCTGCCGCTTTTGACGGCCGCCGCCGGCAACCCTTGGGACATGCGCCTTTGGGACATGCGCCCAAAGTGCCGCGCGGCCTTGCGCCTGCCTTAGTGCTGCGCCACATCAGCGCCGGGTGAGCTCGGATTCTCCAGCTTTAAATTCTTCAACTTTAAAAAAATCATGCGCACAAAGCCGATGCCAAAAAACACCGCCGTCAAACGACGGGCCAAAAGCCGTCCCGCGCAGCGAAAGACCGAACAGCGAAAGACCACGCAGCCGAAAGGCGGATTAGGTTCGCTGCCGGAGTGGAATTTGGCCGACCTCTATTCCGGCCTCGACGATCCGGCGATCAAGCGCGACCTCGAGCGCATCGATGCCGAATGCACGGCGTTCGAGGAGGCTTTCAAGGGCAAGCTTCTTGAGCTGGCGCAGTCGCCGGAGGCGGGCAGTTTGCTCGCCGAGGCGGTGCGCCAGTATGAATTGATCGACGATCTGATGGGCCGGCTCGGCTCTTACGCCGGGCTGATGCACGCCGGCAATACGCTCGATCCGGCGCGCACCAAATTTTACGGCGACGTGCAGGAGCGGCTGACGGCGGCGTCGACGCATCTGTTGTTCTTCGCGCTCGAGCTCAACCGCATCGACGATAAGCTCCTGGAAGCGGCCATGGCCAATCCGGCGCTGGGCCATTACCGGCCGTGGCTGGAAGACGTGCGGCGCTATCGGCCGTACCAGCTGGAAGATCGCGTCGAGCAATTGTTTCACGAAAAATCGATGACGGCGTCGGCGGCGTGGAACCGCGAGTTTGACGCCACCATCGCCCGGCTCCGCTTCAAGGTTGCGGGCAAGTCGCTTGCCATCGAACCGACGCTCAATCTGTTGCAGGACCGCTCCGGCGAAAAACGCAAGGCGGCCGCGCAGGCGCTGGCGACGACGTTCAAGGACCATGTGCAGCAGTTCACGCTGATCACCAACACGCTGGCCAAGGATAAGGAAATCTCCGACCGCTGGCGCGGCTTCGCCGACATCGCCGACGATCGGCATTTGTCGAACCGGGTTGAGCGCGAAGTGGTGGACGCGCTGGTCGCCGCGGTGCGCGCCGCCTATCCGCTGCTGTCGCATCGCTATTATGCCCTCAAGGCGCATTGGTTCGGCAAGAAGAAGCTGCCGCACTGGGATCGCAACGCGCCGCTGCCGCAGGTGCCGACGCGCACCGTCGGCTGGACCGAGGCGCGCAACACGGTGCTGACCGCGTACGGCGCGTTCTCGCCGAAGATGGCGGCGATCGCCGAGCGTTTCTTCGATGAGCGCTGGATCGACGCGCCGGTGCGCCCCGGCAAGGCGCCGGGCGCATTCGCCCATCCGACCACGCCGTCGGCGCATCCCTATGTGCTGCTCAATTATCAGGGCAAGCCGCGCGACGTGATGACGCTGGCGCACGAACTGGGCCACGGCGTGCATCAGGTGCTGGCCGCGCCGAACGGCGCGCTGATGGCGCCGACGCCGCTGACGCTCGCCGAGACCGCGAGCGTGTTCGGCGAGATGCTGACGTTCCGCAAGCTCCTTGCCGCCACGCGCGACATGAAAGAGCGCAAGGCGATGCTCGCCGCCAAGGTCGAGGACATGATCAACACGGTGGTGCGGCAGATCGCGTTCTATACTTTCGAGCGCGCCATCCACACCGAACGCAAGACCGGCGAGTTGACCGCCGAGCGCATCGGCGAATTATGGCTGGAGGTGCAGCGCGAAAGCCTCGGCCCGGCGATCGAGCTCACGCCCGGCTACGAAACGTTCTGGGCCTATATTCCGCATTTCATTCATTCGCCGTTCTATGTGTACGCCTATGCATTCGGCGATTGCCTGGTGAATTCGCTGTACGCGGTCTACGAGCATGCGGCCGCCGGCTTTGCCGAGCGTTATCTGGCGATGCTCGCCGCCGGCGGCACCAAACACCACACCGAGCTGCTTGCCCCGTTCGGCCTCGACGCCCGCGATCCGTCGTTCTGGCAGGGCGGGCTTGGCGTGATCGAGCGGATGATCGAGGAGCTGGAGGAGCTCGACGGCCGACAAGCGTAACGCGATCGGCAGCTCCTGGCGTTGCCGTGCGCTCTGCCGAGGCGCAAAATTTGATTGCGTCGCCTTCTCGCAGGGGTTGTAGTCGAACCAATTTACATTAAAATCGGCCCAAGTCAGCATTTGGGGTTAAGCTGATGGTGGGTGAAGCCGCGAAGTCGGTGGAACCGGAAGTGCCGCGGAATGGCGGCGTTGTGAGATTCGACGTTGTTTTCCGATCAGAATTAGCCTGCGTCGACGCTCGCCGGCAGTTTCTCAACGATAGATCGTCGCACCCTGCCGTGCAGGACGCGCCCGCCGTCAAAAAGCGGCAGCCCGACGAGGATCTCGTCGGTTTGGCGTTATCGGGTGGCGGCATTCGTTCCGCGGCGTTCTGCCTAGGCGTATTGCAAGCGCTGAACGTGACGCCGAGTTCAAAGCCGCCACCGAAACAAGGTGTCGCCGGGCAGCAGCCGCCGCCCACCCCGCCGCCGCCGACGCTGCTCGAGCGCGTGGACTATTTGTCGACGGTTTCGGGCGGCGGCTACATCGGCTGCTCGCTGGCCGGCAGTCTCAGCAACCGCGGCGGAGGCTTCCCGTTCGCCTCCAATATCGAGGGCGCCGAGTTGGACTCGATCAAGCACATCCGTGACAATTCCAACTATTTGTTTCCAAATGGCCTGCTCGATTTTTTCCCGAATTTTGCAATTTACCTCCGCGGACTGTCGGCGAATTGCGTGATCGTGCTCCCGCTCATTCTCGCGTTCGCGGCGTTCACCATTTATTGCAGCCCCGCTTCGGATAATTTGTTGGAGCCGCGTTTCTTTGCCAAAATCTTCGGGAAATCGCTGGCCGCGATTTTCGGCAGTTTCGCGTTCACCAAACTGGTGCTGAGCGTACTCGTGCTCTTGCTGCTCGTGTGGGGTCTTTCCTCGATCGTCTACAGAGTTACCGCTGCCTTGCTTTGGCGAATTGTCATCGGTTTCGTCAGGTCCGCCTGGAATTGGCTGAAGCAAAGAACGGGCCCACTGTGGGAATGGCTCGGCGACATCCGGGCCAAGACCTGGTCGTGGCTGGACACCGCGCAAAAAGCCCTGCCTTCGTTCATGTCGCCAATCATCAGAATCGTTGGCTCGGCGAGCGATGCAAAAGCGGCGCGGTTGTCGGAGGTCGACAGCCGCTGGGCAAAGTTTGGCAGCGCGATGTTGATCGTCCTGGCTGTTTGCGTGTTCTGCGAGTCGCAACCGCTCGTTCTGCATTCGCTCTTCGAAAGAGCTGCCGAGTTCGAAAAAGCCGCCGCGGCTGCCCGCGCAGCCGCTGAAACCGCTGCCCAAGCCAAACAGCCGGCGCCCGCGCCAGTCCCGCCCGACCCCAATTTCTATGTCTCGATCTTTGTCGCCGTGCTGACGGCAATCGCCTCAATTGTCGGACTGCTGGCCGACAAATTGGAAAAGGTCAGCAAATATTTTTCGCAAGTCTCGGGCGTGATGGCTCGCATCATCGGCGGCAGCAGCCGGTTGATCATTTACCTCGCCAGCGCTGCGTTGCCGCTGACACTGTGGATTTTATACCTGTTGATTTCATTCTGGGGCATTGCAAGCCCGATATTCGGCGAGCGAAAATTTGCTGCACCCGATTGGCTCTTTGGCCTGGCGAGTTCGCTCAACGGCGGCCTGCATTCATTAATCGAGCATGTCGGCTTCGTCAAATGGGCTTACGATCATGTCGCCTTCGTCAAATGGGCTTACGATATTCTCCACGGCATACCGATATTGTCACCACTCATTGACTGGATAATTCGCCTTGTAGATGCAGTGCTAAAAACCGTTATCGGCGCAACATCCGCCGTGGGTGGCCTATACTTGTTGGTTGCCGTGATCCTGTTTGTGCTTTCGATGCTGCCGACGATTAATGCCAATTCATTGCACCGATTGTATCGCGACCGGCTCAGCAACGCTTTCATCTTCTATGAACCGACGCCGTCGGCGTGGACGACGTTTATGAGAACGCGGCTGGTTTCGCGGCTAGCTGATTTTTTCCAGCGCTTGGTCCCAGGTGAAAAAGGGTGGAAGAAAAAACGCGCTGACGAGGCGGAACGGGATGACACAAAAATACGGGGGCTTGATAAATACAAACTGACGGAGCTGCAGGCGCGTTTCTCGCCTTATTTGATCGTCAACACCGCGCTGAACATTCAAGGCTCGAAATATGTCAACCGGCGCGGCCGCAACGCCGATTTTTTCCTTTTCAGCCGCAACTATACCGGCAGCGAGGCGACGGGATATGTTGCGACTGGCGTAATGGAAGGTGTCACACCCGACCTCAACCTGGCGACGGCGATGGCGGTCTCCGGCGCAGCGGCGTCGTCGAACATGGGTTCGCGGACCATAAGGTCGCTGGCGCCGACGCTGACAATTCTTAACATCAGACTTGGCTATTGGCTGCGCAATCCGCACGCAGCGCTCGGAGGAATTGTCAGCGCCATCGCGCGGGCAATGGAGACCGCCAACTACTACGTCTTTAAGGAAATGTTCGGCCAACTCAGCGAGCTATCGTACAACGTCTATCTGACCGATGGCGGGCATATCGAGCATCTCGGCATCTACCAATTGCTCAAGCGGCATTGCAAGTTGATCATTGTGGTCGATGCGGAAGCCGACGCCGCGATGAATTTCGAGTCTTTCGTGACATTGCAGCGGTACGCGCGCATCGATCTTGGTGTGCGCATCGACTTGCCATGGCAGGAAATCCGCACCGCGACCCTCGATACCGGAAAATCGATCGCCGAAAACAGTCCGGACGTCCCCACCTTCGCCCACGCTGGACCGCACTGCGCGGTTGGCGTCATTGAGTATTCGGAAACTGAATATGGCTTTCTGTTCTATATAAAGTCTTCAATGAGTGGGGACGAGAATGACTACATCATCGATTATAAGCGCCGTAATCCGGCATTCCCGCATGAAACGACCGAAGACCAGATGTTCTCCGAGGAGCAGTTCGAGGTCTACCGGGCGCTGGGCTTCCATGCGGCGTATGGTGCGTTTTCAAGTAACGACAAGATGGTCACGCTTGCTCGACGGAGTAAACGCATCAAACAGCTCAAGTGGAACAGTTCGGCCAAGGCCGACAATCCGCTGTCGGAAATTCAACAGATCCTCAAAGTTTGATCAGTCGAAGCTCCGCGAAATTCTTCGCATCAGCCGGTCGAACATCCGATCCGGCAGGATGGTGCGGAGAAACAGAATCGTGCGCGCGCCGCCGCCGGTGGCGTAGCGGGTCTTCGGCCGCGTTGCGCCGACCGCGCGCACAATCGTCTTGGCGACGACGGTCGGCGGCGAGGTGAGGCTCGAGGTGTCGGCGGCGGCCAGGAGCCGCGCATGACCCTTGGCCTGCTCGGCATAGGCGCCGTTGCCCGACGTCTGTACGAGGCCATCGCGGGCGATGCCGGCCCATTCGGTGCGGATCGCGCCCGGCTCGATGATAATGACGTCGATGCCAAAGCGCTCGACCTCGACGCGGAGGCAGTCGCTTAATCCTTCCACCGCGAATTTGGTGGCGTGATACCAAGAGCCCATCGGCTCCCAGATTTTTCCCCCGATCGAAGTGACATTGACGATCTTGCCGGATTTCTGCGCGCGCATGATCGGCAGCACCAGCTGGCACAGCCGCGCCAGGCCGAACACGTTGACGTCGAATTGCCGCCGCGCTTCCTCGAGCGGCACGTCTTCGAGCGCACCGTAGGAGCCATAGCCGGCATTGTTGACCAGAACATCGAGCCGGCCGGCGCCGGCTTTGATCGCGCCGACGGCAGCGACGATCGAGGCATCGTCGGTCACATCGAGCTTGAGCAACGTGGCGCCGAGCGCCGCCAGGCCGGCCATGCGCTCGAGACGGCGGGCGCCGGCAAACACTTTATAGCCGGCGGCGATTAGCGCGCGGGCGGTGGCTTCGCCGATGCCCGCCGACGCGCCTGTCACCAATGCGATCTTGTTCATGAAGCCACTCCAAAGCGGCAGAAGCCCGGGTTATAACCGTGGACCAAAGGCCATGGTCAAGGCTTTGGCGGAGGGCCGATGCTGATTTCCGAATTCGCCCGGGCGACGGGATTGTCGCGCGACACGGTGCGCTTTTATGTCAGGCGCGGGCTCCTCAAGCCGCTCGCCGGCAATAAGGGCGGCTCGAAATCCCTATCAGGTCTTCACCGGCGAGCATGTGCAACTGGCGCGCTTGATCCGCATGGCGCGATCGCTCGGCTTTTCGCTGCGCGAGATCGTCGCTTTGAACGCCGAATATCAGGCCAAGCGCATCACGCCGGCGCGCGGCGCGGAAATCATGCGCGCTCAGCTTGCGCGGCTTGAGGAAAAAGCCGCGCATGTCGGCGGCATGATCAGCTATATCCGCGCCAAGCTCGCGTGGCTCGAAGCCGGCGGCAAAGGTCCCGAGCCGAACTTCACCGACTACGAGCGCACGCCGCGGCGCCGGGCGCAAACCGCAGGCGACGCACGGCGAGGAAATGGCGATGGCGCGGCGGTCCTTGCGCCAATACGCCGCCACTTAAAAGGCGCCGGCTAGGTAGCCAGATAAGTGGCCGCACCGTGGCGGCGATCCTCGATCTAATTGATCAAAGTGAGGCAAGCGCCGGCCACAATTGCTTGTTTCATTGCGCGCTTCATCCTGCCAAGGTGTTGCCGCTAGCATATGGAATCACTGACTGATGGCCGATCGTGAAAAGAACCGCTTCTCCGCCCGCGCCGCGCGCTACGCGCGTGTCGGCGCCAATGTCGGCGGCGTGGCGGCGCGCTATGCGGGAAGACGCCTTCTTGGCGGCGAGCCGAACCGCGCCGGCGAAGCGTCGGCGCTGGCCTCGGCGTTGGGCAATCTGAAAGGTCCGCTGATGAAGGTCGCCCAGCTGATGGCGACCATTCCCGATCTGTTGCCGCCTGAATATGCGACCGAATTGCAAAAGCTGCAGAGCGAAGCGCCGCCGATGGGTTGGGCGTTCGTCAAAAGGCGGATGCAGGCCGAGCTCGGGCCCGACTGGCAGAGCAAATTCGAAAGCTTCGAGCATCGCCCCGCCGCCGCCGCCTCGCTCGGCCAAGTGCATCGCGCCCGCTCGCTCGACGGTGCCGCTTTGGCTTGCAAGCTGCAATATCCCGACATGCAGTCGGCGGTCGAAGCCGACCTGCAGCAATTGGAGTGGCTGTTGGCGCTGCGTCGCCGCTTCGATACCGCCATCGACACCAGCGAGATCGGCAAGGAGATCGGCGCGCGGGTGCGCGAGGAGCTCGACTACCGGCGCGAGGCCAAGCACGTCGCGCTCTACCGCGCCATGCTCGATGGCGTCGACATCGTGCGGGTGCCGCGCGCCTGGCCCGAATTATCGACCGGCCGCCTGCTCACGCTCGACTGGCTCGATGGCACGCGCATGCTGGCGCACAAGAACGATCCGCTCGCGGTGCGCAACGCGCTCGCCACCGCCATGTTCACCGCCTGGTGGTTTCCGTTCAGCCGGTTCGGCGTCATTCACGGCGACCCGCACCTCGGCAACTACACGGTGTTCGACGCCAGGGTCGAAGGCCGGCCGCGCAAGAACGTGTCGGAGCCGGCCGGCATCAATCTGCTCGACTATGGCTGTGTCCGGATTTTCCCGCCGCCATTCGTCCAGGGTGTCGTCGATCTTTATCACGGGCTCCTGCACAAGAACGACGATCTCATCGTCGGCGCCTACGAGACCTGGGGTTTCCGCCGGCTGTCGCGCGATCTGATCGATGCGCTCAACATCTGGGCGCGGTTCATCTACGCGCCGCTCCTCGACGATCGCGTGCGCACCATCGCCGACGGCGTGGCGCCCGGCGAATACGGCCGGCGCGAAGCCTTCCGCGTGCATCAGGCGCTCAAGCGCAAAGGCCCGGTGACGGTGCCACGCGAATTCGTCTTTATGGATCGCGCCGCGATCGGGCTCGGCGCGGTGTTTTTGCATTTGCGCGCCGAGGTCAATTTCTACCGGCTGTTCAACGAGGCGATCGAGCATTTCTCCCTCGATCGCGTCGCCAAACGCCAACAGGACGCGCTGGCGGCGGCCGGGTTGTAGCGCGAGCTTCAAGAGAATATGAGGTTGTCATCATTGCCGATGAACTGCAGCAATTGAGAACTAATCTTACCGGGGCCGCGCTCGTGGCAGCGATGCAGGCATCGCCATACCGCGACATCGATCTCGAACCGCGGCGCCTGCGCATGTGTGCGCGGCCGGTGTCTTTTGACGAGTTGGCTGCTTCAGAAAACACCAGTGAAATATGAAATTGCCCGAGTGTACCAATTCATCATCCCTAGCTAGGACGCTGAGCGTGGAGGGGACTTAAAGCATCATGGCGAATATCTGGGCGCGCAAATCGCTGGCGGTGCTGGAGGCGGAAGCCGAAGAGCCGGAGGTGCAGGCGCTCACCACGCACACCGGCGTGCCGCTCAAGCGCACCTTGTCGGCCGCCAGTCTGGTGGCGCTCGGCATCGGCGCCATCATCGGCGCCGGCATCTTCGTCCTGACCGGGCATGCGGCGGCGGCCAATGCCGGCCCGGCGATCACCTTATCGTTCATCCTCGGCGCCTTTGCCTGCGCCTTCGCCGGCCTGTGCTACGCGGAAATGGCCTCGACGGTGCCGATCGCCGGCAGCGCCTACACGTATGCTTATGCGACGTTGGGCGAGATCATCGCCTGGATCATCGGCTGGGACCTGATCCTCGAATATGCGCTCGGCGCCGTCACCGTCGCCATCGGCTGGTCGGGCTATGTCGTCAGCTTCCTGAAGAATATCGGCATCGTGGTGCCGCAGGCGTTCGCCGGCTCGCCGTTTTCCTACGATGCCGCCGATCGCGTCTGGCACACGACCGGCGCCATCATCAACGTGCCGGCGATGCTGGTGATCGCCGGGATTTCGGTGCTGCTGGTCGTCGGCATTCGTGAATCCGCGCGCGCCAACGGCGTCATGGTCATCATCAAGCTGGTGATCATCCTGGTATTCATCGCCGCGGCGGCGCCGTTCGTGAACGTCGGACATTGGATGACAGCCGGCAATCCGGACGGCGCGTTCATTCCGCCCAATACCGGCCCCGGGCAATTCGGCTTGAGCGGCGTGCTGCGCGGCGCCGCCGTCGTGTTCTTCGCCTATATCGGCTTCGACGCCGTGTCGACCGCGGCACAGGAGGCGACGAACCCGAAGCGCGACATGCCGATCGGCATCCTCGGCTCGCTCGGCATCTGCACCATTCTCTACGTCGTGGTGGGCTTCGTGCTCACCGGCATCGTGTCCTACGACAAGCTCAACGTGCCCGACCCGATTGCTGTCGGCATTGACGCCGTCGGGCTTTCGTGGCTTTCGCCGATCCTCAAATTCGGCATCATCCTCGGCCTGACCTCGGTCATCCTGGTGATGCTGTTGGGTCAGTCGCGCGTGTTCTACTCGATGGCCCGCGACGGTCTGTTGCCGCGCGGCGCCAGCAGGGTGCACAGCCGGTTCCGTACTCCTTATGTCACGACGCTGACGACCGGGGTCGTGGTCATGGTGCTGGCGGGCCTCCTGCCAATCGGATTGGTCGGCGAACTGGTCAGCATCGGCACGCTGTTCGCCTTCGCCATCGTCTGCGCCGGCGTCTTGGTGCTGCGCATCAAGGAGCCGGCCTTGCCGCGGCCGTTCCGCGCGCCAGCGGTCTACATCGTCGCGCCGCTTGGCACGCTGTCGTCTGCGTTTCTGATGCTTGGGCTGCCGCTCGACACGTGGGTACGCTTCGGCGTCTGGCTTCTGATCGGGCTTTTGCTGTACGCCTTCTACGGCACGAGGCATAGCCGCAGCGCGTTGCGGAGCGCGACGTAGGAAAATTGATGCCATCGATCTTCACGACCAACGGATCAGCCGCGATCCCGATCTGGTTCGTCACGGCCGCAAGCTATCCGGAGGTGCGCGAACGGCTCCCAGCCGCCGCCCGCGCATTTGCCGACGCGGCCGGTTTCGAGACCAAGCCCGGTCGCTCCCTCTTATTGCCCGGCGACAGCGGACTGAGCGGCATCCTGTTCGGACTCGAAAATACCGACGACCCCAAGGACTTGTTTCTGCCGGGACAGCTGCCGCAGCAATTGCCGAGCGGCGTCTACCGCTTCGCCAATGATCCGCACGACACCCGGCTTGCCGTTCTGGCCTTCGCCGTCGGCAGCTATCGCTTCACGCGCTACCACAAGTCGGAAGGCCGCGACGTCAAGCTCGATCCGCCGCAGAGTGTCGATCGCGAGGAGCTGCAGCGCGTCGTCGAGGCGGTCACGCTGGTGCGCGACCTGATCAACACCCCGGCGAACGACATGGGCCCCGGCGAGCTCGAGGACGCCGCGCGCGCCGTGGCCACCCAGCACAACGCCGATATCAGGGTGATTGTCGGCGACGATCTGTTGAAGGAAAATTTTCCGCTGATCCACGCGGTCGGCCGCGCCGCGGCCCGGCCGCCGCGGCTGATCGACCTCAGCTGGGGTGAGGCGGATCACCCGCGGGTGACGCTGGTGGGCAAGGGCGTCTGTTTCGATTCCGGCGGCCTCGACATCAAGCCCGACGCCTCGATGCTGAATATGAAAAAGGACATGGGCGGCGCGGCCACCGCACTGGCGCTGGCGCACATGATCATGTCGCGCAAGCTCAAGGTTCGGCTGCGCATGCTGATCCCTGCGGTGGAGAATTCGATCTCCGGCGGCGCCTTTCGCCCGCGCGACATTTATAAGTCGCGCAAGGGCATCACCGTGGAGATCGGCAATACCGATGCGGAGGGCCGCCTCATCCTGGCCGATGCGCTGGCGCTGGCCGACGAGGACCAGCCGGCGCTGATCGCCGATTTCGCCACGCTCACTGGCGCCGCGCGCGTTGCGCTCGGTCCCGATGTGCCGGCATTCTTCACCGATGACGATGACCTTGCCGGCCAGCTGATGGCGCACGCCGCCGCCGAAGCCGATCCGCTCTGGCGGCTGCCGCTCTGGCGCCCTTACGACGAGATGCTGGAATCCAAGGTCGCCGACATCAACAATGTCGGCTCTGGCGGGCAAGCCGGCGCCATCACCGCGGCGTTGTTCATGCGCCGCTTCGTCACCGCCAAATCGTGGCTGCATGTCGACCTGTTCGCCTGGACGCCGCGGGCCAAGCCCGGCCGGCCGGAAGGCGGCGAATGCCAGGCGGCGCGCGCGCTCTACGCGCTGCTCGCCGAACGTTACGGCTGACCGCAAGATCATGCGCGCGTTCGATCCTCGCCTGACGCCGGCCCGCGCCGATCTCGCGGCGAAAAAGCTCAAAGGCAAAGTCCAGGCCGCGCGCTATGTCGACGGGCGCGCTTATGAGGTGATCGAGCCGCAGGCGCCGCTTCGCGCCGAGCCCGCGCCCGACGCGCCGCTCTCGACCGAAGCGCTTAAGGGCGAGGGCGTCACCATCTACGACATGAATGCCGAAGGCTGGGCCTGGGGCCAGCTCGCCGCCGACGGCTATGTCGGCTGGCTGCCGAGCAACGCGCTGGTCCCGCCCGGCGCGCCGCCGACACACAAGGTCACGGCGTTGCGGACGTTGGCTTTCCCCGGTCCGTCGATCAAGCTGCCGCCACTCGAGGCGCTGCCGCTCGGTGCGCGCCTCGATATTGTCCGCATCGCGGATCGCATGGCGGTGACGCGCGCCGGCGCTTATGTGCCGGCAGCGCACTTGGCGCCGCTTGATAGTTCCGAACCGGATTTCGTCGCCGTGGCCGAGCGCTTCCTCGGCGCGCCGTATCTTTGGGGCGGCAAGACCGCGCTTGGCATCGATTGCTCCGGGCTGGTGCAGGTGGCGCTGACGGCTTGCGGCGTCTCCTGTCCGCGCGACAGCGACATGCAGGAGCAGGCGCTCGGCGCGGCCGTCGCTGCCGCCACGGCTCTGGCCGAGCCAACGCGCGGCGACCTCATCTTCTGGAAAGGCCACGTCGCCATCGTGCGCGACCGCGCTACGCTCATTCACGCCAATGCCTTCCAGATGGCCGTTGCGATCGAACCGATCGCCGCCGCGATCGCGCGTATCCGCGCGACCGGCGTCGATGTCGCCAGCGTGCGGCGGATCGAAACGTAGCGATCAATTTTATGAAAGTCTTTGTCTTGCGCTGACGTCGACGGCATCATCAGCGCGACGGTGCCGGCGAGAAAATTGCTGGGTGGAACGCGGCGCCCGAGACCGCTAAGCTTGGGAGCCGCGCCCCGCCGGCCGAGCGTAACGCCGGCGCACGGATTGATGCGGCCATAGCTGCGGTTTCCATTGCAGCAGGGAGAGAACACCATGATTGGCGATGCGCAGGCACTGGATATCCAGGTTCCGCACGAGCTCCTGCAATACTGGGGATGGTTCCTGGCGTTCGGAATTTTGTTGCTGCTGCTGGGTGTCGCTGCGGTGGTGCGCGCCGTCGCCGCCACAGTGATCTCGATGATGTTTTTTGGCTGGCTGCTGCTGTTTGCTTGCGGCATCGAAGTCGCCCAGGCCGTCATGGTCGGCCATTGGGCGGGGTTCTTTCATCATCTGCTGGCGGCGATTCTGTTTGGCGTTACCGGCGCCCTGCTCGTGACCCGGCCGGTGATCAGCGCCGAGGTGGCGACCATCTTCATGGCGATGTTCTTCCTGATCGGCGGATTGTTCCAGCTGGTCAGCGCGCTGGTGGTTCACGTCGAGGGCTGGGGATGGCAGGTGGCCGACGAAATCATCGCGTTCATCCTCGGCGTACTGGTCATCGCGCAATGGCCGGTTTCGGGGCTTTGGGTCATCGGCCTGTTTGTCGGCATCGACCTGATTTTCTACGGCGCCGCGTGGATCGCTTTCGCGCTGCGCCTGCACCAGGCTTGAGATCTGGCTTTGACCGCGGGCGGCGCCTGAAAATCACACCATGACGGCGCCGCCGGCGACGTCGAAGATGACGCCGGCGACCCACGATGCGTCGTCGGAGGCGAGATAAAGCGCGGCCAATGCGACGTCGTCCGGCGTGCCAAGCCGCCGGATCGGATGTTGTTGGCGCATCGCGCTCTGCAGCGCCTCAGGGATGCGGTCCTTGTTGCGTTCAGTGAGGATTGTTTCCGGCGCGATGCAGTTCGCCCGGATTCCATAAGGACCGACTTGCGCAGCCAGGTCCTGGGTCAGGATTTCGATGCCGGCTTTCGCGGCGGCGTACGCGACGGGAGAGCCTGGATGTGGCCGGCGGGCGGCCGCCGACGAAATGGTGATGATGTTTCCGGCTTGCCGCTCCTTCATGCCAGGCAGAACGCTTTTGATGGTCAGAAACGTCGCGGTGAGATTGCCATCCACCGCCGCACGCCATTCTTGCTCGCTGGTATCCTCGACCGGACCAGGCTTCGCGGCATTGCCGCCGGCATTGGCGACCAGGATATCGATCGGCCCAAGCTCGCATTCGACCTGCCGCCGCATGTCCTCGATTTCGCTGAACCTGGTCGTGTCCGCGGCGACGTGGCAGGCGCGTCCGCCGGCCCATTCGATCTCCGCGCGCACCGCCGATAGCGCCGCGACGTCTCTGCCGTGCAGCGCCACCTTGGCGCCTTCTAGCGCAAAGCGCGTGGCGATGGCGGCGCCGATCCCGCGCGAGCTTCCGGTCACCAGCGCGACTTTACCGTGCAAGCGATTCACGCGTGCCCCCGGGCCGATGCCGTCCAGGATTGGTTCATTGCACTTGGTCGATGACGATCGACGTCAAACGTAGCGAAACGCGGCCATGCAAATGACGGTGACAGCCAAGCAGGCTGCTGCGATGCGCTGCCCCGTCACCGCTCGATTTTCCAGACGCGCGCTTTGCAGATGGCCGGCGCCAGCGACCACTGGCCGGCCGGCGATGCCGGACACGGCCTGGACACCGGCCGCGATCAGAGCGAAGACAGCCCCGGTCGCGAGAATGCGCTCGGAGAGCCCCTCGCCGCCGCGATGCAAGAGGTACCACAACAGCGCGCCGGTCACGATCGCGACCGCCGCCGTGCCCAATTGCGGCCTGAGCAGATGACTGACTTGAGGACCACCCATTCGCGCCAATACGAACGTGGAGCCCGCCCAGAACACGCCCGACAAAACGTGCAGAACCAGCGTGATGACGACAGTCGTTTGCATGGCGCGTATCCTTTGCGGTGCATTAGATTGGATATACATATTGTATATCTAATTGTGGTATTGTTGTGACATGAGCCCGCGCGCCTACAGCAGCCCGCAACGCGACGCCGCCGCGAGCGCGACCCGCGAGCGCATCGTCGCCGCGGCGACCGCAATCCTTGGCGCCGCCGACGGCATCGGCAAATTTTCGTTGGAAGCGGTGGCGAAGAAGGCCGGCGTCACGCGCCTGACCGTCTACAATCAGTTCGGATCGCGCCGGGCGCTGATGGAAGCCGTATTCGACGAGCGGGCCGCCCGCGGTGGCTTGTTCCGCATCGTCGACGTGATGCAGGATCCCGATCCGCAGGCCGCATTGCTCCGCATCATCGGCATCTTTTGCGAGTTCTGGAGCTCCGATCCCGGCACCATGCGGCTCCTGCACGCAGCCGGCGCCAGCGATCCCGAGTTTGCCGCGAGCGTCTATGAACGCAACGAGCGCAGGCGTCAGGTATTGTCCGCTATCGTTGGCCGGCTTGCCCAAGGCCGTCGATTGACGCCAAAGGCAATAAGCAATCTGGTCGATGTGTTGTTCGCGCTCACGAGTTTTGCGTTCTTTTCGCAATTGCAAGCCGACAAGCGAACCACCGAGGGGGTGTGCCGCATGATCCGGGATATCGCGATGGACGCCGTCGAGCGCGCCGTGGAGCAGCCGGCAAAATAAGCGGTATGATCACGACGTCCGGCAATAGGGTAGAATGGCCGTTATGACGTGACTTGACTTGGTGGCTTATTATCTTGGTGCTTTGACGATAAGAAGCGCGGAGCAGAGGCGATGACCGATCAAGACACCGCATCCCCCAGCGTCCCGCAGGTCGCGCCGGACGACACGCCGCCTGCCAAGCCAAAGCATGCGAACTTCTGGATCAGGGAGCTGCCGTTCACCATCGTTCTGATCCTGACCATTGCCGGTGTCGCTTATACGAGCTTCTCAAAGCAGCCGATCGCGGCTTACTGGGAAATTCTGGCGCCGATCATCGCACTGGTCTGCATCGGTGCCGGGTGGCACGAGGCAGGCGATAAAAACTCGCGCCTGCGCCTCGTGGTGACCCAGGCCCTGCATTGGGGCGCGTTTCTCCTGGTGATGAACATGCTGCTGTTGGGCAGCGTGCAGCGGATCTTCACGGCGCAGGCCACGGCGCTGGCGATCTTCACGTTGCTGGCGCTCGGCACCTTTACTGCCGGCATCCAGGTGCTGTCGTGGCAGGTTTGCCTGCTCGGCGTCATTATGGCGTTAGGCATTCCGGCCATCGCCTGGATCGAAAACTCGGCGTTGCTGGTGGTCCTGATTGCCGGCGCGGTGATCGGCATTGTCGTTGTCACGTGGCTGTATCGGCGCCAGCCACGCCCCCGGGTGAGCTGACCTCAGCGACGGCCGCTTTGCGCCGGTGGGATGAAAGGTGGCTCGCCGCGCGCCCCCTGAAAGTGGGCAGCACCCTCACGCGATCTTCTTGCCATCGCACCGCGCGCGTATAACCTGTCCCGGCACGAGGGCGTCGCACGGCGATGTTAAAGTCGCTGCGTCGCGATCATAACGAAGTGCGAAGGGGGAGGTTCATCATGCGCGTTTTTGCTTATGTCGGCGTCGCCGGCGCCGTGGTTGTTGCCGCGGCGGCAACTTTGCTGCCTCGGGCGCACGCCGAAACACCGGTCGAGCGCGGCGCCTATCTTGTCGTAATTGCCGGCTGCAACGACTGCCATACGCCCGGATTCTTCTTCGGCAAGCCCGACAAAGACAAATTTCTCGGCGGATCGGACGTGGGCTTCGAAATCCCAGGTCTTGGCGTATTCAACGGCAGGAATATCACCCCGGATAAGGAAACCGGTATCGGCGCCTGGACCGACGAGCAGATCGCAGCGGCGATCACCACCGGAAAACGTCCCGATGGCCGCCAATTGGCGCCGATCATGAATTACCCCGCCTTCGTACACATGACGAAAGAGGATGTGGCGGCGGTGGTGGCTTATCTTCGCAGCATCCCACCGGTCAACAACAAGCTGCCAGGGCCGTTCAAGCCGGGCGAACAGGTGTCGATCTTCACCTTCTCCATCCTGCCGCCTGGGCACACCGCGGCTGAAGCGCCGAAGTAACACGCAGCGTCAAATATTCCGCTCATTCCCGCGAATGCGGGAAATCCAGTCCCATGTGAAAAGCTGGGTTCCCGCCTCCGCGGGGACGAGCGGAGTATTTTCTCACTCCGCCACCGCGCCGGCCGGCGCGGTTTCCAGATTGAACGCCGCGGCGAACAGCGCGCGGGTGTAATCGGTCTTGGGGTGCTTGAAGATGTCGGCGGCGTTGCCGGATTCCACGACCTTGCCGTCGCGCATGACCAAGAGCCGGCTCGCCAGCGCGGCGACGACGCGCAGATCGTGCGAGATGAAGAGATACGTGAGATCGTGCCGTTTTTGCAGGTCGCGCAACAGATCGACCATCTGCGATTGGATCAACATGTCGAGCGCGCTGGTCGGCTCGTCGAGCACGATGAAGGTCGGCTCCAGCACTAGAGCGCGCGCCACCGCGATGCGCTGGCGCTGGCCGCCGGAGAATTCATGCGGGAAGCGAAAGCGCGTCGCCGGATCGAGGCCGACGTCGTCCAGCGCACGCACGACCCGCGCGTCGCGCTCGGCTTCGGACAGGCCGGGATGGTGGACCTGAAGTCCCTCCTCGATGATTTCGGCCACCGACAGCCGCGGCGACAGCGAGCCGTAGGGATCCTGGAACACGATCTGCATGTCGCGCCGGAACGGGCGCATCTGCTTGAAACGCAGCCCCTGCAACTCATTGCCCATAAAGACGATCGGGCCCTCCGAGGAGATCAGGCGGAGAATCGCGAGCCCGAGCGTGGTCTTGCCGGAGCCGGATTCACCGACGATGCCGAGCGTTTCGCCCTTGCGCAGCTCGACGGTCACGCCGTCGACCGCCTTGATGTGGCCGACCACCTTGCGCAGCACGCCGCGCTTGATCGGAAACCAGACTTTGACATCGGTGGCCTGCAGCACCATCGGCGCGTCGGGTCGCGGCGGCGCCGGATCCGGCTTCGGCTCGGCGGCGATGAGATCGCGGGTGTACGGATGCTGCGGCGCTGCAAAGACGCTTGCGACATCGCCCTGTTCGACGATTTTGCCTTCCTTCATGACGCACACCCGCTTGGCGATCTTGCGCACGATGCCGAGATCGTGGGTGATGAACAAGAGCGACATGCCAAGCCGTTTCTGCATGTCCTGCAACAGCGCGATGATCTGCGCCTGCACGGTGACGTCGAGCGCGGTGGTCGGCTCGTCGGCGATCAGGAGATCGGGCTCGTTGGCGAGCGCCATGGCGATCATGACGCGCTGGCGCTGGCCGCCGGACATTTGATGCGGGTAGCTTGAGAGCCGCGTCGCCGGATCGGGAATGCCGACCTGGGTGAGCACTTCGAGCGTGCGCGCCCGCGCCGCCGCGCCGGTGAGCCCGCGATGCAGCAGGAGAATCTCGCTGATCTGGTCCTCGATCGTGTGCAGCGGATTGAGCGACGTCATCGGCTCCTGGAACACGATGGTGATGTCGTCGCCGCGAACCTGCCGCATGTTGCGTTCGGACAGCGGCAGCAAATCGCGGCCCTTGAAGGTGATCACGCCCGACGGATGATGCGCCGCCGGATAGGGCAACAGCTTGAGGATCGACAACGCCGTCACCGATTTGCCGGAGCCGGATTCGCCGACCAAAGCCAGGGTCTCGCCCTGGCCGATGTCGAACGACACCCGATCGACGGCAAGCGTCGCCCGTGCGCCGGAGCCGAAGGCGACCGAAAGGTCGCGGATCGAGAGCAGGGGAGGGGTCATCGCAAAATCTGTTGGATAAGATTGGTGACGCCGGCTTGGCTCGGTTCGAAAAGCTTCATTCCAATGGGCAGCTTTAGACCGCTATCGGCGGAAAGAAACGCGCGACAGCGGCTTTGTATAGCAGTCACCACATGAATAGCATCAGGGAGCTTTACTGTCGCTTTCGTTCCGTCAGGCCGTTGAGTTTGGCTGTTCTGACGATAGTCGGCAGTGTCGATCAAAACTTCCCTCGTGATTGGCTGCAGTTGAAAGAGGTTGCTCCATACAATGAGATTAAGGTAGCCACGACGGGCGTGGGGTTGTGCTTTTGCCAATACCTCCGCCAAAGTGAGTTCGCTGGTCATCGCGACACGTGGCATTTCTCTCAACAGCGAAAAAAATAGCTTCAAGCCGGCTGCCACTTCTTCGTCGCCATCGATGAAGTAGATGAACGGATTGGCATCAACATAGACAATTGGCTCGCTTACCTCGTCAGTCATCCCATTCGTCTCGTTGCCGGCGAAGGTCTGCGTCGATCTCCTCCTTCGTGCGGTATGGAGGTCGTCTCATCGCCCATATTTCTTCAAGCGTTGGCGCGCGCTCAGGCCGTTTCTCATCGAGCGTAATAGTAACAGTGACCCGCGCCTGTGGATCGACGCCAATGCGCAAATCATCAGGCAACTTTGAAGCCGGATAGTTTTCTCGGACAATTTTGTTCATGGCCTTGAGTCCATATCTGTTTATTCCTGATCAAGTGTACCACAATTCTCATCGGAACGTCTTTCGCGGGTCGAACGCGTCGCGCACCGCTTCGCCGACAAAGATCAGAAGCGACAGCATCAGCGCGACGGTGAAGAAGCCGGTCAGTCCGAGCCACGGCGCCTGCACGTTGGCCTTGCCCTCCGACAACAGCTCGCCGAGCGAGGGCGAGCCCGGCGGCAAGCCGAAGCCGAGGAAGTCGAGCGCCGTCAGCGTCATCACCGACGACGACATGATGAACGGCAGGAACGTCATGCGTCGCCACCATGGCGTTGGGCAACAGGTGGCGGAACATGATGACGGTGTTGGAGACGCCGAGCGCGCGCGCCGCCTGGATGTATTCGAAATTGCGGCCGCGCAGGAATTCGGCGCGCACCAGGCCGACCAGCCGCACCCAGGAGAACAGCAGCAGAATGCCGAGCAGCACGAAGAAGCCGGGCACCAGCACCGACGAGATGATCAGCAGCAGATAGAGCTCCGGCACCGAGGTCCAGATTTCGATGAAACGCTGGAACAAAAGATCGGTCCAGCCGCCGAAATAACCCTGCACGGCGCCGGCGGCGACGCCGATGATCGAGGAAACGATCGTCAGCACCAGGCCGAACAGCACCGAGATGCGGAAGCCGTAGATCAGGCGCGCCAGCACGTCGCGGCCCTGGTCGTCGGTGCCGAGCCAGTTGTATTCGAGATCGCTGCAGCCGTTGAGGCCCTTGCGTTCGACCACCGATTTGCATTCGGCCTCGGTCAGCAGCCAGGTCGGCTTGGACGGCGCCGGCGTCGGCAGATCGAGATTGTGCGTCTCGTAGGAATAGCGGATCGGCGGCCAGATCATGCGGCCGCCCTTGTCGGCGATCAGCTTCTGCAGGAACGGATCGCGATAGTCGGCCGCGGTCTCGAAGTCGCCGCCGAAGGTGGTTTCCGGATAGGTGAACAGCACCGGAAAGTAGGACTTGCCGTCGAAGCTGATATAGAGCGGCTTGTCGTTGGCGATGAATTCGGCGAACAGCGTGACGACGAACAGCACCAGGAAAATCCACAACGACCAATAGCCGCGCCGGTTGGCCTTGAAATTCCGCCAGCGCCGCCGGTTGAGCGGCGACAGCCGTGAACCAGCTGGCCCGCGGCGCGAGCCGACCGGTCCGGTCGGCTCGGCGTCGGGCTTGAACATCGGCGGCGGCATCGCGCCGCTGCCCGGCGCCTTCATCTTGTCGCGCGGTCTTGACGTCCACCTCACACCTCCCGCGTCTCGAAATCGATGCGCGGATCGATCCAGGTGTAGGTCAGGTCGGAAATCAGATTCACGACCAGCCCGACCAGCGCGAAGATATAGAGATTGGCGAACACCACCGGATAGTCGCGGTTGAGCACGCTCTCGAAGCTCAGCAGCCCGAGCCCGTCGAGCGAGAAGATCGTCTCGATCAGCAGCGCGCCGGCGAAGAAGGCGCTGACGAAGGCGCCGGGAAAGCCGGCGATGACAAGCAGCATGGCATTGCGGAAAATGTGGCCGTACAGCACCTGCCGCTCGGAGCAGCCCTTGGCGCGCGCGGTCAGCACATATTGCTTGCGCATTTCTTCGAGGAACGAGTTTTTGGTCAACAGCGTCATGGTGGCGAAGGCGGCCAGCCCCATCGAGATGATCGGCAGCGTCAGGTGCCAGAAATAATCGAGGATCTTCTGCCACCACGGGAATTGCGCCCAGCCGTCGGAGGTCAGCCCGCGCAGCGGAAAGAAATCGAAGAACGAGCCGCCGGCGAACAGGATGATGAGCAGGATCGCGAACAGGAAGCCGGGAATGGCGTAGCCGATGATGATGACGCCGGAGGTCCAGACGTCGAACTGCGAGCCGTCGCGCACCGCCTTGCGGATGCCGAGCGGGATCGAGATCAGATAGGTCAACAGCGTCATCCAGATGCCGAGCGAGATCGAGACCGGCAGCTTCTCCTTGATCAGCTGCAGCACGCTGACGTCGCGGAAATAGCTCTTGCCGAAATCGAAGCGGATATAGTTCCACAGCATCAGGAAGAAGCGCTCATAGGCCGGCTTGTCGAAGCCGAACTGCTTCTCCAGGCTCTTGATGAATTCCGGATCGAGGCCCTGGGCGCCGCGATATTTGGAGTTGACGTCGCATCTGCGCGCCGCTCTGCAGCGCGCCGCGGGTGCCGAAATCGCCGCCGGCCGAGCCGGAGATGCGCGAGGTCGCGCCGGTGTCGGTGCCGGTGAGCTGGGCGATGACGCGCTCGACCGGGCCGCCGGGCGCGAACTGCACGACGACGAACGACACCAGCATGATCCCGAACATGGTCGGGATCATGAACAGGAGGCGGCGGAGGATATAGGCGGTCATGCTGTTCTTATGTTCGTGCTCGTATCCGCTCATTGTCCCGCATCGGCGCCACCATAAGCTGGTGGCGCCGCGCGTTCCGAGCTTGATCGTCCCCGGCGCCGAGTGCGATGCACGATCGACACACAGCAGCCGCTCGGTCATCGCAAGACGGCGGATGACATGGCGCTCATCGGCCACGTTGTCGACGCGCGCAGCATATCTTAACCCGCCCGCTGCGATTTTCGCTGCCTTGTCGCGGTCATACCACCAGGTCTCCGGAATGCCGCGGAAATAGCGCGGCTGCGTCGGCGGCCGGCCGAACACGTCCCAATAGGCGATCCAGTGCGAGGGCTTGTACCAGTGCGGAATCCAGTAGCGGCCGGCGCGGATGACGCGGTCGAGCGCGCGGCAGGCGGTCACCAGCGCCGGCCGCGATCGGCGCGGCGATGATGGCGTCGATCAGCGCATCGATCGCCGGATCGGCGATGCCGGCGAGATTGTTCGAGCCTTTCAGCGCCGCCGCCTGCGAGGAGAAATACGAGCGCAGCGAATCGCCGGGCGTGATCGGAGAAGCTGAACCGGTCGACGGTGATGTCGAAATCGAAGCCGTCGCGGCGGGCGCGGTATTGCACCGGATCGACGAGCCGCAGCGTGGCGTCGATGCCGAGCAGTGCCGAGATTCTTGATGAACGGCATGTGATGCGGCTCGAAGGTCGGCTCGTCGATCAGGAACTCGATGGTGATCGGCTCGCCGTTCGGCAGCATGCGCTTGCCGTCCTTGATCGCGCAGCCGGCGTCCTTGCAGCAGCTGCGAGGCCTTGCGCAGCAGCGCGCGGTCCTGGCCGGAGCCGTCGGACACCGGCGGCACATACGGCTCGCCGAACACCTCGTCCGGCACGCGGCCGCGGAACGGCTCGAGCAGCGCGAGCTCTTCGGCGCCGGGCTTGCCCTGCGCCATCATGTCGGAGTTCTGGAACACCGAGGCGGTGCGCTCGTAGGAGCCGTACATGATGCTTCTTGTTGGTCCATTCGAAATCGAAGGCGTAGCTCGAGCGCCTCGCGCAGCCGCGGATCGGCGAATTTCGGCCGCCGCGTGTTGATGAACCAGCCCTGCGCGCCGGACGGCGTCTCGTCGGGCAGGATCGTCGCGCTTGACGCGGCCGTCCTTGAACGCCGGGAAAATCATAGCGCGTCGCCCAGGTGCGCGAGGTGAACTCCTCGCGGAACAGATAATTCTTGGCGGTGAAGCCTTCGAAGCCGACATCGCGGTCGCGGTAAAATTCGAAGCGCACGATGTCGAAATTGTTCTGGCCGCGGGTGACCGGCAGGTCGGCGCCCCACCAGTCGGCGACGCGCTCGATATTCGATGAAGCGGCCGGCCTCGAAGCGGCCGACCTTGTAGGCGCCGGAGCCGAGCGGGACGTCGAGCGTCGATTCGTCGAACGGCTTGGTCGCGTAATAGGCGCGCGAGAAGATCGGCAGGCCGGCGACGAACAGCGGCACGTCGCGCGCGCGCTTCGGCGCGAAGCGTCGCCACGACGCTGTCGTCGTCGTCGGCCTCGGCGCCGGTCGAAATCGCGCAGCGACTGGCGTGATGATCGGGTGGCCCTTCTCCTTGAGGATGTTGAGCGAGAAGGCGACGTCGTGCGCGGTGAGCCGCGTGCCGTCGTGGAATTTGGCTTCGGGCCGGATGAAGAAACGATAGGTGAGGCCGTCGGCCGAGCTCCGCACCTTCGCGCGCCGCCAGCCCGTACATGGCGTCGGGCTCGTCGCCGGCAGCGCGCCATCAGGGTGGCGAAGGTCAGCTCCATGCCCTGCGCGGCGTCGCCCTTGAGGATGAAGCTGTTGAGCGAATTGAAGGTGAGGAAGTTCTGGTTGAATTGCCGGGTCGGCCCGATCTGCGAGAACATGCCGCCCTTCGGCGCGTGCGGATCGACATAGTCGAAATGCTGGAAGTCGGCCGGGTAGTTGAGATCGCCGAACGCCGAGATGCCGTGCGATTCGATCGTCCTCGGCGCGCGCGCGGCGCAGGCGCGCACAAGCCGCCGAGCCGCGACACCGGCGGCGAGCGAGAGAACGCGTCGGCGTGTCAGCTTGGGCATGCGTCGCGCCGCCCGCGAGCGTCATCCGAGCACTGCGGCCGGCGACGTGGCAGCTGCAATCGATCGCGCATCGCTGCTCACTGCCGGCTGCCGGTCTTCGCCGCCTTCTCGGCGTCCCACCACCAGACGGTCGGGAAAGCTCGCCAGTGCCGTATTTCGGCAACGGATCGGGATGGCTGAAGCGGTCCCAGCGCGCGGTGCGCTCCTTGCCGTAGGTCCATTGCGGCACGACGTAGTGGTTCCACAACAGCACGCGGTCGAGCGCATGGGTGGCGGCGACCAGATCGTCGCGGCTCTTGGCGAAGATCACCTGATCGATCATCGCGTCGACCGCCGGATTCTTGATGCCGATCAGGTTGTGCGAGCCGGGCTGATCGGCCGCCTGCGAGCCCCAATAGCCGCGCTGCTCGTTGCCGGGCGACAGCGATTCGCCCCAGGAATCGGTGATGATGTCGAAGTCCCAGCTGCGCAGGCGGTTCTCGATATTGCGCATCGTCGACGGTGCGCACCGTCACGGTGATGCCGAGCCGGTCGAGCGAGGGCTTGTAGAACAGGAACACGCGCTCGAAGCTCGGATCGTCGGCCAGGAATTCGACCGCAAACGGCTCGCCGGTCTTGGCGTTGACGAGCTGCTGGTTGCGCATCTCGTAGCCGGCTTCCTTCAACAGCCGCATTGCCTCGCGCAGATTGTCGCGCACCGCCTGCGGATTGCCGCTGACCGGATTGGAATAGGCGGTGGTGAAGACTTCCGGCGGCACCTTGTCGCGCACGGTTTCGAGAATTTCCAGCTCGCGTCCCGTCGGCAGGCCGCTCGAGGCGAGCTCGGTGCCCTCGAAATAGCTGGCGATGCGCTTGTACTGGCCGAAGAAGATCTGCTTGTTCATCTCCTCGAAATCGAACGCATAATTGAAGGCCAGCCGCACCCGCGGATCCTGGAATTTGTCGCGGCGGATGTTGAAGGCGAACGCCTGCATCACGCCGAGATTGCGGATCGGAAATTCCTCCTTGATGACGCGCTTGTCGCTGCACCGCCGGGAAGTCGTAGGCGGTGGCCCAGTTCTTGGCGCTGTTTTCGGTGCGCCAATCGACCTTGTCGGCCTTGAAGGCTTCGAGCGCGACCGTGCGTGTCGCGGAAATATTCGTAGCTGCAATTCGTCGAAATTGTTGCGTGCCGACATTGACGTTGAGGTCCTTGCCCCAATAGTCGTTGACGCGCTCGTAGACGACGTTGCGGCCCGGCGAGAACTCCTTGATGCGGTAGGGGCCGCAGCCGAGCGGCGGCTCGAGCGTGGTGTTGGCGATGTCGCGCTTGTTGCCGTTCTTGTCGGTGCCTTCCCACCAATGCTTGCGGCAGGACGTGAGCTGGCCGACGATCTGCGGCAGTTCGCGATTGCCCGGGCGCGTCGAAGGTGAAGGTGATCTCGCGCTCGCCGGTCTTCTCGACCTTGACGACGTGGCGGTAATAGGCGCGAAGCTGCGGGCTGTTTTTCTTGAACGCATCGAAGGAGAAGATCACGTCTTCGGGCGTCACCGGCTTGCCGTCGTGCCATTTCGCTTCGGCGCGCAGCCGATAGGTGGCCGAGGAGAAATCGTCCGGGTAGCTCACCGCTTCGGCGAGCAGGCCGTACTCGGTCGACACCTCGTCGAGCGACGACGCCATCAGCGTGTCGTAGATAAGGCCGAGGCCGGCCGCCGCGTGCCTTTCACGCCGGCGACCACCATGTTGAAATTGTCGAAGGTGCCGAGCGCGATCTGCGCGCACCGTGCCGCCTTTCGGCGCGGCGGGATTGACGTAGTCGAAATGCTTGAAGCCGGCGGGATATTTCAGGTCGCCGAACAGCGACAGGCCATGCCGCCAGACTTTTTCCTTCCGCCAGCGCGGGCTCGATCCAGGCGGGCAGGGGAAGCCGCCCGGCGCCGAGCGCCAACAGGGCGGACGTGAGCAAGGTTCGGCGGTTCACCGCGATGCTCCAATAAGTGTCGCCGCCCCAAACCTGGAAGCGACCAATGGCGCTGATCTAATGGCGCTGCCAGGCGCTGATCAAGGGCGCTGATTATGTGCTTTTTCGAGCGGCGCCAGCGTAGCCGGTCCGCGCCGCGACAATGCGCACTTCACATCCGCGTGCTCTCCGCCAACGCAAGGTTAACGCGCTGTCTATGTGGCGGGCGCGACTTTTCGAAGGTGCCGCGCCGATTATTTCGCCGGCGCGCTGTCTTTCTGCGCCGTCGGCAGCGGCAGCGGATTCTTCGACAGCGTGTTGAGATAGGCGATGACGTCGGCGCGCTGCTTTTCGTTCGCCAAGCCGGCGAACGTCATGGCCGTGCCGGGAACATCGGCGCGCGGATCAAGCAGCCACTTGTTGAGCGCGTCGAAGGTCCAGGTGCCGCTCACGGCCTTCAAAGCGGCCGAATAGTTGAAGCCGGCAATGGACGCGATCTTGCGCCCGACGACGCCATAGAGATCAGGGCCGACCTTGGGGCCTTGGCCCTCCTGAAAGTTGTGGCAAATGCCGCATTGCTTGGCGACCTGCGCGCCATGCTCGGTCGGAGGCGCTGGCCAGCAGGGTCTCGATCGGCGCTTCCGCCGGCTTGGCCGCTTCCCGCCTGGGCCGGCTTCTCTTCCTTGACGGCAATCTCGTAGCCGGGCTTCGCCGGCGCCGGCGTCGAGAAGATCGCGCCGGAGGCGATGTGAACGGCAAGCAGGATCAGGCAGGTTCCCAGCAAGGCGCCGAGAATCTTGTTGAGTTCGAACGAATTCATTGGGCAACGGCTCCGCGGAGGCAGAGGGGAGGGCGGCGCAGAGATAGCCGGTTTGCCGCGCGTCTTGCAACCCGTATAAGCGGGGCGCTCCAGGGCTTTAGATTGCGCAATGGCTGACGTCGTTATTCTTATTCCCGCCCGCATGGCGGCGAGCCGCCTGCCGGGCAAGCCGCTCGCCGATATCGCCGGATTGCCGATGATCGTGCATGTGCTGCGCCGGGCCGAGGCAGCCGCGGTCGGGCCGGTCATCGTCGCGACGGATTCGCCCGAGATCGAAGCGGCCGTGCACAAGGCGGGCGGGCAGGCGGTCATGACCCGCCCCGACCATGCCTCGGGCTCCGACCGTATTTTCGAGGCGCTCGGCAAGGTCGATCCCGGCGGCCGCGCCGAAGTCATTATCAATGTGCAGGGCGACCTGCCGACGCTCGAGGTTGCCGACATCACCGCGCCGCTGGCGCTCCTCGCCGACCCGGCGGTGGATATCGCACGCCGGCGGCGCCGATCAGCCGCGCCGAGGAGCGCGACGATCCCGCTGTCGTCAAGGTCGTCGGCACGCCGGTCGGGCCGTCGCGGCTGCGCGCGCTCTATTTCACCCGCGCCACCGCGCCATCCGGCGACGGGCCGCTTTACCATCACATCGGGCTTTACGCCTATCGCCGGGCGGCGCTCGAGCGCTTCGTCAAGCTGCCGCCATCGCCGCTGGAACAGCGCGAGAAGCTCGAGCAATTGCGCGCGCTCGAAGCCGGCATGCGGATCGACGTCGCCATTGTCGGCACGGCGCCGCTCGGCGTCGACACGCCGGACGATTTGGCGCGGGCGCGCGCCATGCTATCGGGACGGCCATGAAGCCACGCAAGAAAATTGCCTTCCAGGGCGAGCCGGGCGCCAATTCGCATATCGCCTGCAACCAGGCCTATCGGGGCTACGAGCCGCTGCCGTGTCCGACCTTCGAGGACGCCTTCGCGGCGGTGCGCACCGGCCGGGCCGAATTGGCGATGATCCCGATCGACAATTCGGTCGCCGGCCGGGTCGCGGACATCCATCATCTGATGCCGCGGTCCGGGCTGCACATCGTCGGCGAGTGGTTCCTGCCGGTGCAGCATCAGCTGATGGCGCCGAAGCGGGCGACGCTTGAACACGATCAAGACGGTCGAGAGCCATGTCCACGCGCTCGGCCAGTGCCGCAACATCATCCGCGCGCTCCGCGTCAAGGCGGTGGTCGCCGCCGACACCGCCGGCGCCGCCCGCGAGGTGGCGGAGGCCGGCGACGTCACGCGGGCGGCGCTGGCGACCAAGCTCGCGGCGAAAATCTACCGCCTCAAAATCCTCAAGAAAGACGTCGCCGACGAGAAGCACAACACCACCCGCTTCGTGGTGCTGGCGCGCAAGCCGAAATGGGCGAACCGCAAAGAGCCCCGGGTGATGACGACCTTCGTGTTCGAGGTGCGCAACATTCCCGGCGGCGCTCTACAAGGCGCTCGGCGGCTTCGCCACCAACGGCATCAACATGACCAAGCTCGAAAGCTACATGGTCGACGGCAGTTTCGCCGCCACCCAATTCTATGCCGACGTGCAGGGCCATCCGAAGGACCGGGCGCTCGAACTGGCGCTCGAAGAGCTGGCTTTCGTCTCGCAGCCGAAGTCGCTCAAGATTCTGGGCGTCTATCCCGGACATCGATTCCGTGAGACATTTAACAAGTAGCGCATGATTCCGGGGATAGGGGAGCCGGCTTCGCAAAGATCATGGTCAGAGACGGGATCGGTAACGCGTGGCGGCGGCGCCCCCCAGCGCCAGCCGCGACCAGGGATGCACGCGATGAGTGATGAAGCAAGTAAAGGTTTGGCGGACGTTGCATTTGAAGTTCACGCTTCCGGGCGCGGATTCCGAGCAGCTCTCGTCGGCTGATGCGAAGCGACGGCGCCGTTCTTTCAGATGTTCGGCAACGCGCATTTTCGCCTGCTGCAGAATGCCGACGATCCGACGAAATTCATCCAGGTCATCGAATACGAAACCCACGAGGCATTCGAGCTCAACCGGCAATCGCTGGCGAGCGACATGCGCTTTCAGACCTACATCGCAGGCATGGCGCGCGATGCTGCCCGGCGCGCTCGAGATCGACGTCTATCAGGAGATTTGACGTCCACCGTGGTGGCCGCGAAGCGGCATGATAGGTGAGGTCGGGCTACTGATGCTGCGCGCCGAACTGGTCGGGGTCCTTGCGACCGATGGCCCGCCGCTCTCCGGCGCGGGGATCGAGGCGAGCGAGAAAAGCCCAGACCTCCCTCGTCCATCGGGCATCGAGCAGCGCGTGATGCCGCGCGCCGAGCTGGTGGGGCAATTCCGGATCGCCCAGTTCGATCGCCCACTGTTTGATGTCCAGACAAAGCTGCGGATAGTGGAACGGCAGTTCATCCATGCTTCCGAACAGCCAATTGAACGCTACCCAGTCGTAAGCTGGAAAATAGCCCCAGAACACGGGATGCTCGTCCGCGTTGGTGAAGTGACGCACGGCATAGCCGATTTCCTCGCGCCTCATCCCCTTGCCGTCGAGTTGGGGACGCACATTCTCGAGCGTCCACAGACTGGCGTGCGACCAATCGACCTCGCTGCTCTCGGCATAGAACTCGCGGTCGTCTTCGGCGACGAGACCGATGCTGATTAGATCAATGGTGTACGGTCGCGCGATGAACTCGGTGTCGATCCAATATTTCACGTGTTGACACTCCTCGGCGCCAAAGCACAGCGGCGATGCCAGGCCGTTGTGGTCAAGCGGCGAACATTTCTATAAATGCCTTGATCGTGCCGGCTACTTTTTCTTCCGACACATGCCAGGCGGCGCCATCGTCGGCGGCGAAATAACCGCTGGAATTCGAGCCGGCCCATCGGAAAATTTCAAATGATGGCCAATATAAGATATCGGAGATGTTTGAATTGTTGACCACCTCATGGGCAACCAGCCGCATCGTGCTTTTTGACAGGCAATCGGCTTGAACAGCGGATTCATATTCGAAGGAAGCCAACAGAGGCACCGGTGAAACGGTGACAATGATTTTTATACGCGGAGAAACGTTCCTGATAAATTTTATGACGTGGAGTGCGTTTTCGACGTTTTCCTGAACGCCGGTCGTTCGATATAGATATTTTTCCGCCAACACGCGGGAATTCAAGGCCGTTGGCCGCGGCAGGACGAAGTCGCCAGTCGCCCGATCAAAGAACGCCGGTGCAACGCCGAGGGTCAAGATAAAGACGTCGCTGTCTTTTATGACTTGAAAAGTTTTCTCTTTGCTCCAGTCCGGCGGCAAGAGCTCAGCGAACCGTTCCCTTATCGCATTATCGACATCGGCGTTGCCGAGCCAGTCGACGAAGACTTTGTTGGCGAACGTGGTATTGATGTATTCCGAAATCTCCATGTGATGGCTGACATAGCCGCTGTTGTTGAGGCTCTTGGATAGATTCCTGGCGAAACAAGAACCCATCGTAAAAAACTTGGTATTTTTGCTCAGGAACTTAGGCTCGTTGGTCAGATTGACCGCGATATGGTCCGTTATCAGCTTTTGAAAATCGCCCAAGAAATCTTCCGTCAGCGGGTAGCGTCCAATTCTCTTTTTGGTGGTTTCCTTGTTGGCGATCTGGCTTTGGTTGGATCTTGCAATTTTTAACGTCTCACGGTTGGCCTCGGTGTCATAGGTCCCGGGATCAAGCGCGATGGCCTTTTCAAGACTTGAAATCGATTCTTCCAGAAAGTTGCCCTTGGTGAGAATTTCGCTCAGGTGAAAATAGTCGGCCGCTTTATTTGAGGCTGGCGCCAGCTTGCGAAAAAGCTCAATGGCTCTGCTGTCGGGTCCGACAAGGCTGCATCGCTCGGCCGCGCTCCTAATCAAATGCAGGTTGCCTTCGATCGGGGTGTCGAATATGTCGGGATGCTCGTCCAAAATTGACAGCAGCAGATCGCGGGATTTAGCGTATCTCTTATGAGTGCCGTCGTCGATAAGCTGGGAGTAGACGAATCGGGCGATGATGTCTTTGTTGTCCAACTCGATTATTTTTTTGAAAGCCGATTGAGCGTCGCTGTAATTTCCGTTTTGGATAAATCGAAATCCCAGCTCTTTCAGTTGAGCCAGAAGAGCATCAAGCGTTTGTGGAGAGGTAATTTCCATGGTCATGTTTGGAGCGCGCCTGGCGCGGCGTTGTCGAGGAATAAGTCGCGTTGGCCGCCGCTGAGCGACCAGCCCTGCTGATTTGTTGCGGGAGAATGTTAATTTAACGCGGCCGACAGCACTATAGCCCGGCGATAACCGGGGATGCCGCAATGGCGGGCAGAACGGCTCAAATCGTCTGATTATATGCGCCGACTTCCTTGTGGGTGCGCAGCACCGCGTCGACCGATTTGAACATCTCGCGCATGCGCGCTTCCGACACCGGGCTCTCGACCACGACGACCAGCTCCGGCTTGTTCGAGGAGGCGCGCACCAGGCCCCAGGTGCCGTCCTCCACCGTCACGCGCACGCCGTTGACGGTGACGAGGTCGCGGATCGGCTGGCCGGCGACCTTGCCGCCGTTTTGCTGCTCCGCCTCGAAGTGCTTCACGACCGCGTCGACGACGCCGTATTTCTCCTCGTCGGCGCAGTGCGGCGACATGGTCGGCGACGACCAGGTTTTCGGCAGCGCGTTCTTCAGGTCGGCCATGCTCTTTCCCGGATTGCGATCGAGCATATCGCAGACCGCGAGCGCGAAGATCAGGCCGTCGTCATAGCCGCGGCCTAACGGCTCGTTGAAAAAGAAGTGGCCGGATTTCTCGAAGCCGGCGATGGCGCCGATCTCGTTGACCCGGCGCTTCATGTAGGAATGTCCGGTCTTCCAGTAATCGGTCCTGGCGCCGTTCTTGATCAGCACCGGATCGGTCGCGAACAGCCCGGTCGATTTCACGTCGGCGACGAACAGCGCGTTCTTGTGCTGGGCGGACAGGTCGCGCGCCAGCATGACGCCGACCTTGTCGGCGAAAATCTCCTCGCCCTCGTTGTCGACCACGCCGCAGCGGTCGCCGTCGCCGTCGAAGCCGAGCGCCACGTCGGCGTTGTTGGCGAGCACGGCGTCGCGCATGGCGTGCAGCATCTTCATGTCTTCGGTATTCGGATTGTAGTTCGGGAAGGTGTGGTCGAGCTCGCAATCGAGCGGCACCACCTCGCAGCCGACCGCGTGCCAGCACCTGCGGCGCAAAGGCGCCGGCGGTGCCGTTGCCGCAGGCGCAGATCACCTTGAGCTTGCGTTTGAGCTTCGGCCGGTTGGTCAGGTCGGCGATGTAGCGCGCCGGAAAATTCTCGACGAACGTATAGGCGCCGCCGTCTTTCATCTGATAGCGGCCGTTGAGCACGATGTCTTTGAGCCGCGTCATCTCGTCCGGGCCGAAGGTCAGCGGACGGTTGGCGCCCATCTTCACGCCGGTCCAGCCATTGTCGTTGTGCGAGGCCGTGACCATCGCCACGCACGGCACGTCGAGATCGAACTGGGCGAAATACGCCATCGGCGTCACCGCAAGCCCGATATCGTGCACCCTGCAGCCGGAAGCGACCAGGCCGTTGATCAGCGCTATTTTGATCGAGGCCGAATAGGAGCGGAAATCGTGGCCGGTGACGACATCCGGCCGCACGCCGAGTTCATGGATCAGCGTGCCGAGCCCGAGCCCCAGCGCCTCGACGCCCATCAGGTTGATCTCGCTACCGAACAGCCAGCGCGCGTCATATTCGCGAAAGCCGGTGGGCTTCACCATCGGCTCGGACTCGTAGGCGTAGGTGTTGGGCTTCAGTTGCGGCTTGGGCTTGGGAAACATCGGGGTCTCGAGTGACGACGGCGAATGGCGAATGGCGAATGGCGACTGGCGAATAGGCCAATAGCGAATGGGAAATGGCGGTTCCACTGGATTTTTACAATTCGCCACTCGCATCATTTCGCTATTCGCCTCGTCATTCGCGGCTTGCCGCTCGTCCCGTTGGCAATTCACCATCTTGAACTTTGTTCGGCTCAAAAGCTGGTCAATTACATCATACTCATCTATCAGCGGCCTCGATCGGGATCGGAAAAGGGGGACGCGTCACTGCCCTTATTATCGCCGCATTGTTTGCTCAAAGGGCCACGTGTTGGATGGGGCATGTTTACCACATTCGGCTGCGCATGCTTGCACATCGCCTGCAAGTCGAGTGGAACAGTTGCCCAGATGGCCGACGATTACCGGAAAGATTAAAATCGATGCTGTCCGGCTCAGCATTTCCGGACGCCGCGCGGGCGACGCAATCGGCCGCAGCGGGCGCTAGCGGATAGCGGTTTTCCAGCCCCGCCGATCGCGACTTCACGCAATTTGATCGGGCCATCATCGGCGGCCAATCGGCGACATAGCCGCTTCGACGCAGAGGACCTTTTTTGACGCAATGCAGTTTCGCAGATCCAGATGCTGATGGGTTGCATGGCGCGATGAATTTGATTCTCACGCTCGCGTCCCGCAATCTGTTTCATGACCGTGTTCGATTGATCGCAACCGTCGTTGGGATCGTCTTCTCCATCGTGCTCGTCACCGTGCAGCTTGGCGTGTTCCTGAGCTTCGAGCACATGGTCACGACGATGATCGACCACGCGCAGGCCGATTTCTGGATCGTGCCCGCCGAAACGCGAAGCTTCGAGACTCCTCGCTGTTGTCCGGCCGCCAGCGCCTGCAGGCCTTGTCGGTCGACGGCGTCACCGCGGTGGTGCCGGTCGTGGTCGGCTACGCTTCCTGGCGGAAGCCGAATGGTGGTGCATCGACGCCGGTGCTCGTTGTCGGCGCGCCGACCACCATGGCCGGCTTGCAGCCGTGGAACCTGATCGACGGCGCGGCCGACGATCTGTCGACGCCCGACGGCGTCGCCATCGACCGCTCGTATTTCGAGCAGCTCGGCATCGCCGAAATTCGCGAGCGCGCCGAGATCAACAATCAAAAAGCGCGCGTCGTCGCGGTCACGAGCGGCATCCGCTCCTTCACCACGACGCCGCACGTGTTCGCGTCGCTCGAGCGCGCGCGCAGCTATCTCGGCGTGCCGCCGAACCGCGCCAATTATTATGTCGTGCGCATCTCGCCGACCGCCAATGCCGCGGTGGTGCGCAGCCGCCTGACCAACAGCCTGTCCGACGCCGAGGTGCTGAGCGCCGAGGAGTTCCGCCATCGCACCCGCATCTTCTGGCTGTTCGACACCGGCGCCGGCGCTGCGCTTCTCGGCAGCGCCATCCTCGGCATCATCGTCGGCACCATCATCGTCGCGCAGACGCTTTATTCGAGCACCAAAGATCATCTGAAGGAGTTTGCGACGCTGCGCGCCATCGGCTCATCGCGCAGGCTACATCCTCAAGGTCATTCTGGCGCAGGCGCTGATCAGCGCCGTGGTCGGCTTCTCGATCGCCGTGTCGATCGACTTGTCGCTGGTGAAGATGACCCGCGACGCCGCCTTGCCGATTGTCATGACGCCCGAGCTCAGCATCGGCCTGTTCGCGCTGACGCTCGCAATGTGCGCGATCGCCGCCGTCGCCGCCATCCGGGTGGTGACGCGCATCGACCCCGTGCTGGTGTTCGCGCAATGACGCAAACCATGATCGAAGCGACCGAGATCGGCATGGCGCTGGGCGAGGGCGCGGCGCGGGTCGACGCCCTCAGGGGCATCAATCTTTCGCTCGCCGGCGGCGAATTGACCTTGCTGATGGGCCCCTCGGGCAGCGGCAAGACGACGCTGCTCTCGGTGCTCGGCTGCATGCTGTCGCCGACCTCCGGCGGCGTGCGCATTCGCGGCCGCTCGACCTCTGGCCTCAACGCCGAGCAACTGGCGGAAGTGCGCCGGGAAAATGTGGGCTTCGTATTCCAGTCCTATCATTTGTTCCCGACCCTGACCGCGGCGGAGAATGTCCGCTTGGCGCTCGATGTGTGCGGTGATCGTTCACCGCTGGCGCGCACCAAAGCCGACAAGGCCCTGGCGACCGTCGGGCTTTCGCACAAGGCGAACGCCTTTCCCCGTGCGCTGAGCGGCGGCGAGCAGCAACGGGTCGCGGTCGCCCGCGCCATAGTCGGCGATGCGTCGCTCATTCTTGCCGACGAGCCGACGGCGGCGTTGGACAGCGAAAATGGCCAGGCCGTGATGACGGTCTTGGCCGAGATCGCCAAGGATCCGGCGCGGGCGACGTTCATCGTCACCCACGATCCGCGCATCATGCCGTTCGCCGATCGCATCCTTCGCATCGAGGACGGCCGGATCGTCAGCGATCAACGCCGCGGCGACAACATCGCCGCCGTCCGCGCCCTGAAATACGCGAGCTAATCGGAGACGAGAATGCGCATCCGCAACAAGAATGTATTGCTGCTGACGGTCCTGATGCCGGCGATGGCGTTGACCACTTCGGAATCGGCGCCGAAATTTCGCGCCGACGAACTGCATCCGCCGCTCTCTAGTTCGGCGGCGCAAGCGTCGGCAGGGCAGGGCGCGGCGACGCAAGGTTCCTGGGAAGCGGTCACGCTCGGACGCGTCGAGCCGCGCGCCGGCGACATCAAGATCACTGCGCCCTTGCCGGGCGGTCGGATTGCCGATGTTCTGGTCAAGCCCAACGAAGAGGTGTTTGCCGGCGAATTGCTGGTGCGCCTCGACGACGAGGAGGCTTTGGCGCGCGTCGCCGAGGCGGACGCCCAGGTCGCCCTGCACAAACGTGCCCGTAACGACCAAGCCGCGCCGGCGGCCTCGGCGGACCGGCGCAAGGCCGAGGATACCGCGGCCGATGCCGAGCGAAACATCGCCGACGCGCGCGCGGCGCTGGACAAGACCACCGCCAACTCGCGGGCGGGCAGCGCGGCGAAGGTCGATCTTGACGCCGCGCGCTCGGCTTTGGCGCGCGCGGAGGATCGGCTCCGCGAAAAGCGCGATGCGCTCGCCAAGCTCAAGGCGTCGGCCGACACGCCGCTGCCGACCCGGCTCGAAGGCGAGCTCAACGTCGCCCAGGCCGAGTGGCGCGTCGCGCAGGCGGCGCTGGAAAAGACGCAAATCCGCGCCCCGGCGGCCGGCGTTGTGCTGCGGGTCGACGCCAAGACCGGCGAATTGTCGATGCCGTCGATCGGACCAGCGATGGTGGTGATCGGCGATGTGTCGGCGCTGCGCGTGCGCGCCGAGGTCAACGAGCAGGATCTCGGCAAAATCCGCGTCGGCCAAGGCGTGCTGGTGCGCGCCGGCGCCTTTCACGGCCGCGAGTTCGACGGCAAGGTCTCCGCGGTCGCCCGCGTCGTCGGGCCGAGCCGGATCAATTCCGGCGATCCCCGCAAATTCAGCGATGTCGATGTGCTCGAGGTCCTGGTCGATCTGCCGAATCCCGGCCCGCTGGTGGTCGGCGAACAGGTCGACGTCTATTTCAAGTCCGATCGCGCCGAGCAGGTCGAGACGCAGTAATTCGTCGTTGCAACGCGACCCTACTCCGCACGCGGAGCGAACGCGCCATCAGCGGAAGAAATTCAGCGGGAAGATGTCGAGGACCAGCGTCTTCCACTGTTTGTACCGTTCCGGCGGTAGCATGGTGTAGGGCTGGCATTTTTCCAGAGCGGCGACGGCGCTTTCGAACAGCACCTGCTGTTTCGAAGATGCGGGTGGTCCGAGCAGCCGGGGCGCTGACACCAAGCTGCCGTCGCGGTTGAACGACACGCGTATCTTGATAGTGACCTTATCGTCGGAGGTGATCCCGGGCATTAGCTTCGAACACGAACTGACACGTTCGCGGAACGCGGCGGTGAAGTCATACCCGGCCTGAATGGTGTCGACCGGCGGCAAGGCGAAGCCGCCGCCGAGCGGTCCGCCGGCAAGCGCGTATTGTGCGAGTGCTTCGGCGGTATTTGGTTGATCCGGTGTCTCTTCCGGCTGCGGCCGCGAGGTCGCGGGCTGTGGTTCGGACGGTTGCATTCTGTGCTTCGGATGCCGGCGGACGCGGTTCGGGAGATGCTTTGGCGTCTGGTGGCGTTGGACGCTGCGGCGGCTGCGTGCGCGACCTCGGCGGCGGCACTTGGGTGGCCGCGCTGGCGCCATTGGATTGGGACGACGTCTGCGAACCAGACGACCGCAGGCTCGAAGGGGTGCCTTGGAACCGAGGCATTTCCTCCGGCGTCACGATCTCAACCACCATCGCATCAGGGGGCGGGGGCGGCGGCTGGAGTGCGTTTGCCCCGACAAATACCGGGCCCAAAATCAGGATCCCGACATGGGCGATGACCGACACGACAAGTCCCGGCCGGATGTACCGCTTTAGTCCGATCATGCGCTTTTGTGTCGATACCGCCCCCGGCGGACATCATATCGGCCGCGCTGAGCGATTGTCATTTTATTATTCGCGCGCGGCTCAAGCCCGCGCGCGGCTTGGCCCGCCGCGTCGGCGGCGCGGTGAGCGGATCGTCCGGCCACGGATGCTTGGGATAGCGGCCGCGCATTTCGGTGCGTACCGCGGCGTAGCTGCCGCGCCAGAAACCGGGCAGATCGCGCGTCGTCTGCACCGGCCGGTGCGCCGGCGAGAGCAGCTCGATCACCAGCGGGACTTTGCCGCCGGCGATCGCCGGATGGCGATTGAGGCCGAACAACTCCTGCACACGGATCGCGATCTTCGGCCCACCTTCAGCCTCGTAGTCAATCGGCACGCGCGTGCCGGTCGGCGCCGCGAAGTGGGTCGGCGCTTCGGCGTCGAGGCGGCGTTGCAGCGGGTAGGGCAGGCGTGCTGTGAGCGCGGCGGCGAAGTCTTCCGCTGACAGCTCCGCCAGCGACGTCTTGCCGAACAAGATCAAGGCGAGCCAGTCGATATCCGCGGCCAGCGCCGCATCGGACAAATCCGGCCATTCGTTACCTTCGGCCGCGCGCAAAAACATCACGCGGTCGCGCCATTGCTGGAGCGCCTTGGTCCATGGCAGCCGATCGATGCCGAGCCGCGCGACGCCCTCGGCCAAGATGCGCGCGGCCTCTTCGCTCGCTTCGACCGGCAGCGGCTGCTCGGCAAGCGCGATGGCGCCGAGCCGCCGCAGCCGGCGCACGCGCAGGCTCGCGCTGGCCGGATCAAACGAAACCTCGTCGCTTGTGACGATGCGGTCGGCGAAACGCGCTTCGATGTCGGCAAGCGCGATCGGCGCCGCGAGCAGGATGCGGCCCGCCGCCGCGCTCCCGGTCAGCTCGGCGACCGCCAGATAAGGCTCGCGGGCGAGCGGCGAAGCGGCGTCGACTTGCGCGCCGCGGCCGTTGGCGAGGAGAAACGCACCGGCTGCGCCGCCGCGATTTTTGGCGAGGCGTTCGGGATAGGCCAGCGCGAGGATCGCGCCCATAGCTAGTTCCCCTCCCCCTTGTGGGGAGGGGTTAGGGGTGGGGGTCGGGAGGTGATGCGAGGGCGAAGACGGGCGTTTGTGCAGCCGTCGATTTTCGTGCGTCGCCTCCCGACCCCCCTCCACCCTCCCCACAAGGGGGGAGGGCTTGCTCTTTGCGAGCGGCGATGTGTTCGACTTCGCCATGTCGGCCCATCTCGCCGCCATGTTCCGCGCATCGCGCCCGCGCGCCGAACGGTCGCGGCGCAACGCATCGAGCCGATGGGTAAGGTCGACGTCGTCGCCGCCAAGGCCACGCTCGCCGATCAGCACGGCGATTTCGGCGGCGGGCTGCGCGCCGCCTTGTGCTGCTGCGTCGACCACCATGCGCGCGAGCCGCGGCGGCAGGGGCAGACGCCGCAGCTTTTGCCCTTCCTCGGTGATGCGGCCATCGCCGTCGATGGCGCCGAGTTCGCCGAGCAAGGCGTTTGCTTCGGCAAGCGCCGGGCGCGGCGGCGGATCGAGGAACGCGAGTTGCTCTGGCGCGCTGCCCCAGGCCGCAAGATCGAGCGCGAATGACGACAGATCGGCGGAGAGAATTTCGGGGCGGGAAAACGCCTCGAGCGACGCGGTCTGCGGCTCGTCCCATAGCCGGTAGCAGATGCCGGGCTCGGTGCGGCCGGCGCGGCCGCGGCGCTGATCGGCGGCGGCGCGCGACACCCGCACGGTTTCGAGCCGTGTCACCCCGACATCGGGCTCGTAGCGCGGCACGCGCGACAGTCCGCAGTCGACCACGATGCGCACGCCTTCGATGGTGATCGAGGTCTCGGCAATCGAGGTCGCCAGCACGATCTTGCGCCGGCCGGGCGGGGCCGGCGCAATGGCACGGTCCTGCTCATCGCCGGCGAGCGCGCCATAGAGCGCGACGACGTCGATCGTCGCGTCGAGGCGGCCTTCGAGCTGCGAAGCGGTGCGGCGGATTTCCGCGGCGCCTGGCAGAAACGCCAGCACTGAGCCGGGGTCGGTGCGGGTCGCGCGTACAACGGCGTCGGCCATTTGCGGCTCGATCGGCCGGGCATCGCGGCCGAGATAGCGGGTGTCGACCGCAAAGGCGCGGCCCTCGGAGGCGATCACCGGCGCGTCGCCGAGGAGCTTTGCCACGCGCGCGCCGTCGAGCGTCGCCGACATGACGAGAAGCCGCAAATCTTCGCGCAGGCCAAGCTGGGCGTCGCGGGCGAGCGCGAGCCCGAGATCGGCGTCGAGCGAGCGCTCGTGGAATTCGTCGAACAGGATGGCGGCGACGCCGTCGAGCATCGGATCGTCAAGGATGAGCCGGGTGAAGATGCCCTCGGTGACGACCTCGATGCGGGTCTGCCGCGAGACTTTGGAGCCGAACCGCACCCGCAATCCCACCGTCTCGCCGACCCGCTCGCCAAGTGTCTTGGCCATGCGCTCGGCGGCAGCGCGGGCGGCGAGCCGCCGCGGTTCGAGCACCAGGACGCGCCGGCGTTGCGCCCACGGTTCCTCGGCCAGCACCAACGGCACGCGCGTGGTTTTGCCGGCGCCCGGCGGCGCCACCAGCACGGCGGCATTGCGGGCGCGGAGCGCGGCGGTGAGTTCCGGCAGCGCTGCGTCGATCGGCAGCGGGGAGGAGAAGTTTACTGTCGTCATTGCCGGACATAGCCGTTCGAAGAACGGCGTCGCTTCGCTCGCCTATGATCCGGCCATCCATGCGGCCGCGCGGTCGCATGGAGCCCGGGTCAAGCCCGGGGGTGACGAAGGGTAGGGTGGCCGTTGAACTTATCCACTGCATCGTGCTTCAAACCGCCGGAAACCCATATATTAAAGTGCATCATGCCAGCCGCACAGAAGTCGCAAGCCCAAAAGGCGCCGCCGCCAAAGGCGCCAATATCCGCAAAGCCGCTCAAGAAAGGCGATCACGTCTTCCTGGTCGACGGTTCCGGCTACATTTTCCGCGCCTATCACGCGCTGCCGCCGATCAACCGCAAATCCGACGGGCTGCAACTCAACGCCGTGTTCGGCTTCTGCAACATGCTGTGGAAGCTTTTACGCGACATGAAGCCCGAGGAGCGGCCGACCCATCTCGCGGTAGTGTTCGACAAGTCGGAGAAGACGTTTCGCACCGCAATGTATCCCGACTACAAGGCGCACCGGCCCGATCCGCCCGACGATCTGCGGCCGCAATTCAAGTTCGTGCGCGAGGCGGTGGCGGCCTTCGACCTGCCGAGCCTCGAGCAGGACGGCTTCGAGGCCGACGATCTGATCGCCACTTATGTGCGCGAGGCGAGGCAAGCCGGCGCCACCTCGACCATCGTGTCGTCGGACAAGGACCTGATGCAGCTCGTCACCGACGACGTCATCATGTTCGACACCATGAAGGACAAGAAGATCGGCCGCGCCGAGGTGATCGAGAAATTCGGCGTGCCGCCGGAAAAGGTCATCGAGGTGCAGTCGCTGATCGGCGATTCGACCGACAACGTTCCGGGCGTGCCCGGCATCGGCGTCAAGACCGCGGCGCAGCTCATCGTCGAATATGGCGATCTGGAAACGCTGTTGTTCCGCGCGCCCGAGATCAAGCAGGAGAAGCGCCGGCAATCGCTGATCGAGCATGCGGACGCGGCGCGGATGTCGAAGAAGCTCGTCACGCTCGACGATCATGTCAAGCTCGACGTGCCGATCGGCGATCTCGCGGTGCACGAGCCCGACTACAAGCGGCTGATCGCCTTCCTCAAGGCGATGGAATTCAACGCGCTGATGCGCCGCGTCGCCGAATTTTCCGGCATCGATCCCGGCGACATCGAGGCGGCGGGGAGGGTCGCTGCGAATAGCGGCGGGGAAGGGGGCGGCATGCAAGAGCCTCCCGCTGCCGACCCCTCGCCACCGCGCGCCGCGAGCGCGGGCGGCGGGGACATGCGCCTGCCGCTCAGCGGCGGCGGCATGACGCCGCGCGCGCCCGTGAGCGGCGACCGCAGCGGCGACTTTGCCGGCACGCCGCAGCGGCTGGCGGCGGCGCGCACCGAAACCGCGCGCAACGCCAAATTCGACCGCAGCAAATACCAGATCGTGCGCACGCTTGATGGTCTCAACACCTGGATCGAACGCGCGCGCGATATCGGCCTCGTCGCCATCGACGCCTCGACGGCGAGCGCCGATCCGATGCAGGCGGAGCTGTGCGGCTTCTCCCTTGCGGTCGCGCCGAACGAGGCCTGCTATGTGCCGCTGTTGCACCGCCAAGGCGGCGACAGCGAGGGCGGCGGCCTGTTCCGCGGCGATCTGCAGCCCGATCAGATTGCCGAAGGCGCGGCGCTCGACGCGCTCAAGCCGCTACTCACCGATCCCGGCGTGCTCGTTGTCGGTCACGACCTGAAACTCGCCTTCCAGATTTTCGCGCTGCGCGGCATCGAGATCGCCGCCTACGACGACGTGATGCTGATGTCGTATGCGCTCGATGCCGGCCGCAACAGCCACGCGCTCGGCCCGCTCGCCGAGCACACCTTCAATCACGCCGCCGCCGACATCAATGCGCTGATCAAGGCCGGCAAGACCAAGATCACCTTCGACGCCGTCGGCATCGACCGCGCCACCGAATATGCCGCCGAGCGCGCCGACATCGTGCTGCGGCTGTGGCTGGCGCTCAAGCCGCGGCTCAACGCCGAGCGTGTGCGCACAGTGTATGAAACGCTGGAGCGGCCACTGCTCGCGGTGCTGGCGCGCATGGAGCGCCGCGGCATTTCGATCGACCGCAATGTGCTCTCGCGCCTCTCCGGCGAATTTGCCCAGGAAGCCGCCGGCCTCGAAGACGAGATCAACAAGCTCGCCGGCGAGACGGTCAATCCCGGCAGCCCGAAACAGCTCGGCGACATCTTGTTCGGCAAGTTCGGGCTTCCCGGCGGCACCAAGACCAAGACCGGCCAATGGGCGACCGGCGCGCGCGCGCTCGAAGAGTTGGCGGAGCAGGGCCACACCTTGCCGCAGAAAATTCTCGACTGGCGGCAAGTGTCGAAGCTGAAATCGACCTACACCGACGCGTTGCCCGGCTTCGTCAACCCGGCGACGCATCGCGTGCACACCAATTACGCGCTGGCCTCGACCACGACCGGGCGCCTGTCGTCGTCCGACCCGAATTTGCAGAACATCCCGGTCCGCACCGAGGACGGCCGCAAGATCCGCCGCGCCTTCGTTGCTGCGCCGGGCACCAAGCTCGTCTCCGCCGATTATTCGCAGATCGAGCTGCGGCTTCTCGCCGAGATCGCCGGCATCGAGCCCCTGCAAAAAGCCTTCCGCGAAGGCCTCGACATTCACGCCATGACCGCCTCGGAAATGTTCGGCGTGCCGATCAAGGGCATGCCGCCAGAGGTGCGCCGCCGCGCCAAGGCGATCAATTTCGGCATCGTCTACGGCATCTCCGCGTTCGGCCTGGCCAATCAGCTCGGCATCGCGCGCGAGGAAGCCGGCGCCTATATCAAAAAATATTTCGAGCGCTTCCCCGGCATTCGCGACTATATCGAGACGACCAAAGCCTATGCCAAGCAGCATGGCTTTGTGTACACGCTGTTCGGCCGCAAGTGCCATTATCCGGAAATCCGCGCCTCGAACGCCTCGATCCGCTCGTTCAACGAGCGCGCCGCGATCAACGCGCGGCTCCAAGGCTCTGCCGCCGACATTATCCGCCGCGCCATGATCCGCATGGACGAGGCATTGGCGAAGCATAAGCTCAACGCGGAGATGCTGCTGCAGGTGCACGACGAATTGGTGTTCGAAGTACCCGACGCGGAAGTGGAAAAGACCCTGCCGGTGGTGAAGAAGGTGATGGAAGACGCGCCGCATCCGGCGGTCTCGCTGTCAGTGCCGCTACAGGTCGAGGCGCACGCCGCGGACAATTGGGACGCCGCGCATTAGCATGTTTCCGCCGCCGCGAAGTGAAACGGAGCGGGGAAGACGATTGTTAACCGCTCATTCCCGCGAAAGCGGGAATCCAGACCGGGTCCCCGCCGGAGTTTGACCCCCGGCTGGATCGGGGACGGGGACGAGCGGAAGGAACAGGACGCCGCCTCCGCGCCGCATTTTGCAAATAAGGGAGTTGATCATGCCATCCAAGATCAAATCCCCCATCATCGCAGCCGCGATTGCCGCACTCGCCTTCGCGCTCCCTGCCGGCGAGGCGCTCGCGCAATCAAACAGACAAAGGCCGGTTGTTGTCGTGCCTTATGTTCCGCCGCCGTCGCCTTATGCGCCGTACTATTACTCGCCCTGGAATCCCTATTCGGCCTATTCGGTCTATGACCACTTGAGCGGCGGGCGGCAGCAATGCCAATTGCCAACCGAGCCGTGCGACAACAATCATCGCGTGACGAACTGATACCGCCGCGCGCCCCGAACAAAAAGACCAAGCGCGCACTAGCCGCGAGGAGAAAGCCATGCAATCCGCACACGCGGCTTCAGTCGATACGACTGACACCCAAACACCGGAGGAGCGCTTGCGTGCGCTCGGCATCGAACTGCCGCCGGCGGCGCCCGCGGTCGGCGATTACGCGCCGACGCTGATCACCGGAAATTTGCTGTTCATGTCGGGGCAATTGCCGTGGATCGCCGGCGACCTGAAATTCAAGGGCAAGATCGGCGCCGAGCTGAACATCGAGCAGGGCTATCAGGCGTTTCGGCTTTCGGCGCTCAACGCCATTGCGCAGCTGAAAGCCGCGCTCGGCAGCCTCGACCGCGTCAAGCAGATCGTCCGCCTCGAAGGCACCATGGGCTGTGCGCCGGGCTTTCGCGATCAGCCGAAGGTGCTCGACGGCGCCTCGCACATTGTCAACCAGGTATTCGGGCCGCGCGGCCGCCACACCCGCATGGTCTATTCCAACAATGAAATGCCGATGGATTGCGCGACGCTGGTGGTGCTCACCGCCGAGATCATGCCGCGCGACCGCGGCACCCGCTTTAGCGCCGCGCTCTGGTCGTAAGCGGACTTGCCGGCCATTTCATCGTCATGCCCGGCCTTGTGCCGGGCATCCACGTCTTCGGTATGTCTGAATTGCAAGACATGGATGGCCGGGACAAGCCCGGCCTCCATGCATTGAAATCGTTGTGTAATTTCTCAGCGCACCACACTGGCACCACACAATGGATTTTTGTCGTTTCCAGTGTTGCGCAGTTGAAGACTGTCGTCTATGTCAGTGCTCGGCCGTCTAGCCTTTGGCCGATAAGCAGTCACATTCGAAGACGCGGGAGCTTCCGCAAATTGTCGGCACCACGGTGCCGCGCGGGAGCTATCCATGACTGCCGTCAAGGCCATCCGGCCGCTCGATCCAAACGCCCTCTCTGCCTCGCCTGAGGAGGCCGCCCGCTTCCTCTCTGTCCATCGCCGCACCGTGGACCGCCTGATCGCGGACCGCATCCTGAAAGCCCGCAAGGCGGGGCGCCGGGTGCTCGTCGATATGGCCTCGATCCGCGCTTATTACGAATCGCTGCCAGTGATCGGGGGCGCGCAATGAAAGACATCGAAGCAGGAGCCTCTGCGAAACCGCGACGTGAAAAACGCCTACGCTCCCTCACCGAGGCTCATCGCTTCAACATCAAGTTGGCCGAGAAATTTGTTGCGAGCTTCCCGTTAGGTCGCGAAATCCTGGACGGCGTCGCTAAGCGCCCGGAGCTGATCGAGGCTACTTGTCCGGTAAGAACGGCTTGATGGCGGCCCATTCGTTGTCGGCGAGTTCGTAACGCATGATTCCGAGGCGCCAGTTTGGGACCTTGAATTCATGTGCTGGGCGGCACCATAAATCGGCAAAGTCCGTCGCGCCAAATCCCAATATCCTGATTCTACTTCCGCTTTCAGGACGTAGCGGACATGGACGAACCCGGTGCTTCTCCGCTCCGGTCGTGAATGACCCGTTGCGGAAGTGGAGTGTGCATCGCAGCAGTCGAACCAATGACGATTTTGCGGATGACGAGGAACGGTCGTGGTCGTCCGGCGACCGGTTGCAAAACCGGCCCACGTACCAGCTGACTTATCCGCGGCAGATCGTTATCCTGCCACGCGCCCCTGGCTAGCAGTGCGGTCTCATTCCGGGCGACCAGCGGCAAACAGAGTCCCTCGCGCACAACGGCTCGCACGCGGTGGCTTGAATGCAGCGCTGGTTTCTCAGTTATCACTCGCCTGATCAGGCGCTGGCGGAGCGGCTTAAAGCCGCCATCGAACGCAAGGATTCCACTTCCCGCGTATTCTTCGCGCCTACCCATTTGCGGGCCGGCGGATCGTGGTCGGCGCAGCTTGCCCAAGAAATCGCCGAAGCGAACGCCTTCATTATGCTGATCGGCGCAGCGGGCATCGGCAAATGGCAGGTTCCCGAATACGATGAGGCGCTCGACAAGTGGGTGAACTCCGGGAGAACATTTCCGCTCATCGTGCTGTTGCTGGAAGGGCAAACCGTGCCTGGCCTGCCGTTCCTGCGCCAGTTGCATTGGATCGTCACGCCCGATCCGACCTTGGAAAGCACTGTAGCGCGGATCTTTGACGGCGCTGCCGGAGGCGGCAGCAATCCCGGTGAGTTGTGGCGTTACACTTCTCCCTACCGCGGCCTCGAAGCGATGGAGGAGAAGGACAGCGATTATTTCTTCGGACGGGTGCGGGAAACCGTCGAGGTGCTCAACGCGCTCGCGGCGCCAGACCGGCTTCCGGTGCTGATCGGTAACTCCGGCGTAGGCAAATCCTCGCTGGCGCAGGCCGGCGTGCTGGCGGCGCTCAAGCGTCAGGCCTGGCCCGAGGATGCGGGCGCGCCCAATGGATGGCCGGCAGTCTTTCAAAATAGCCGGCAATGGTGCTTTTTGTCGCTTAAGCCCGGCACCGATCCGCTCAAAGCACTGGTCCAGTGCTTCCTCGACACCTGGCAATTTGCGGCGACTGATCCTGAGCGGGTGAAGCAGCAGCATGGCTGGATCGAGCTTTTACGCGGCAAGGCCACATTGTCCGATTTGATCGAGGCCACCGAGCGCCGCCGGAAGGAACTCGATCAACCCAAGCCGTCGAGCTTCTTTCTCTACATCGACCAAGGCGAGGAGCTCTATGTTCGCGCCGAGGAGCGGCAACGGGGGCGCTTCTCCGAACTCGTTGCGCAGGCGCTGCCCGACCCGCGCCTGCGCACGATGATGAGCTTGCGCTCGGATTTCCTTGGGTCGTTGCAAAGCGACAAGCCGCTGTTCAAGGCGCGCCAGCAGATCGACGTGCCGCCATTGGGCGAGGAGGAGCTGCGTGACGTCGTTAGCCGACCGGCGCAACTGCTCGGGGCGCGGTTCGAGACCGAAGGTCTTGTCGGCATCATCACCCGCCGCACTGCCGAGGATTCGGTCAAGGACGTGGGCGCCTTGCCGCTTCTGTCCTACACGCTCGACGACATGTGGACGCGGATGGTACGCCATGGCGATGGGACGTTGCGCCTGCCCGCGCAATCCTTCGAGCTTGGCGGCGTGCTCGTCGACCGCGCCAACACCTTTCTAGCGACCCATCCCGGCGCCGAAGCAGCGCTCCGCCGCGTGCTGAAACTGCGGCTCGCGACCGTGCGCGAGGACGGCGAGCCGACGCGGCGCCGCGCCGCCCGCGCGGAATTCTCAGACGAGGAGTGGCGGCTTGTCTCCGATCTGGCCGACTATCCCAATCGGCTCTTGATCACCGCGACCAGCGAAGCCGGTGAGACCTATGCGGAAGTGGCGCACGAGGCGATCTTCCGACGCTGGGCTAGGCTGCGTGACTGGATCGCGGCCGAAAGAGAATTTCTTGCGTGGCGAAATGGGCTCGAAACGGCACGGCGCACTTGGGAAAGCGTCCCGATGGAGTCCCGATCTGAGGCTCTCCTCGGCGGCCTTATGCTTGCGCAGGCTCGGGCGTGGTTGGAGCAGCGGCCTGAGGACCTGCTAAAGAGAGATCGTGAGTTTATCGAGCAAAGCATCGCGCGCGACAGGAAAACCACCGCGCGCGCGCGGCGGACCCGGGCACTTATCTATGTGCTGCTTGTTGGCGTCATTTTTGGCCTCATCGGTTGGATAAATCAGTCGTATATCAAGGATCAGGTATATTGGTTTACAACCACGCGACCCTACGCCGTTGCGAAAGTTTGGCCATACGTCCTCACGACTGAGGTCGAACTTGCGTTGAAGCCGCTAACGAACTTCCGCGAATGTGCAAACGACTGCCCGGAGATGATCGTCATCCCGGCCGGCGAATTTATGATGGGATCGCCGGACAATGAGCGAGGACGCAATGACAATGAAGGTCCGCAGCACAAGGTTACGATCGCGAGGCCCTTTGCCGCCTCAAAGTTTGATGTGACGTTTGCGGACTATGACGTGTGCACCTCGCTTGGCTGGTGCGCTCCAGCAGCAGACAACGGGTTCGGTCGAGGCACCAAACCTGTAATTCATGTCAACTGGCATGAAGCCCAGCAATACGTTGCGTGGCTTTCCGAGGTTACCGGCCGGAATTACCGATTGCTGACCGAAGCTGAGTGGGAGTATGTCGCCCGCGCGGGGAGCACAACGCCGTATTTCTGGGGAAACGTTATCGGTAGAGGACGTGCCAACTGCCAAGGTTGTGGCGGGACGTGGGACGACACTTCGCCGGTGGGTACGTTCGAGCCCAACTCCTTTGGCCTGTATGATATGGTTGGCAACGTTGTGCAGTGGGTCGAGGATTGCAAGCACGACACAATTATGGCGGGGCGCCTACAGACGGTTCGGCCTGGATCAGCGGAGATTGTAACCGCCGGATGGTTCGGGGCGGCGCCTGGACTAACGATCCGACGCTTCTCCGTTCGGCTTGGCGTTACGGCGGCGAGATCGCCGCCCGATACAGTGATCGTGGCTTTCGGGTGGCGCGGACATTGAGACAGTAAAAGGGGAAGCCATCCCGACTGTCGGTTGCTGGGTTACACGCCTGTCGGGATCGCGAAACTCTGGTCAATTACTCGGCACCAACACCGACCCGCTCCTCAGCAGTTGTTAGCCCAACGATGTTGACTGTAATTACTCAAAGTCCCAAGGGAGCAACTTAGGAGCACTCGGCGACGCCTTTTGGTGTGCCCGTCCTGGTCCAGGCGGTTGTGCTGACTGTGATCGGGACACTTGCGCACTCGGCGGCATCGCGGGGATCAGGTTGTTCAGCAAAATGACGAGACAACGGTCTGCCGACATTTCGCCGAATTGCGCTTCCAAGCTAAAATCGATGACGCCGTCAGGGAGGACGGCAGCCAAATCGCCATGTTGTCGGATTGCTTCGCGGAGCACGCCGCAAGGTGAAAGTGTACCGTAATTCAAGTAGACAACAGCGGCAACAAGTACGGCGATTGCCGCCGTTAGGCGGACAAACATCCGAACGGCAAGGTCCGCTTTTCGCGCCAGGCGTTTCATTTGTGTGTGGCGATCAAAATAGTGACCGGTTAACTGGATCGGCTGTTCGACGCGATTCAAGTTTGCCGGATTTTGAGCGGCGCGCACCTGCGGCTTGCAAACCTACGAAAACCTCAAAAATCTTAATACCGGATTGGCGAACAAGATTTTTCCATCACCGCTGGAGATATTTCCGAATTTTCATGACGGGTCATCCGATTGGCCCCGGAAACGCTGCGAGCCAGAGAACCGCGACGCGCCGATAGCCGCTCCACCATTGGGAGCATCTTCGATGCCGACGCGGCTCGGCAACAAGCCGAGTCAATGTTTTTCTCGACTGGCGGCAAGGGCAAACCGAAATTCAGTCGCGGTCATGGTGGTGCGTGGTTGCCGAATTTTCAGATTCCACAACACCTGAAATGAGGTGTTTACTTCATTCGTTCCGTTTCAGGTCGAGCTGTTCAACAACAGTCTTGACGGGAGCAATAACGCCTACGGTAGCGTTTTCGGCGAATTCGATGACTGTCTTGTTGCCGTTCGGCCTTATCGTCCGAACGAGCACCGGATTGACGTAGACCACCGTCCTTAATTCGTGATCCTCCTCGAAACAACAGAATTTCGGCATGTCTCTCTCCTTTGGCCGCTAGTTGCGGCGATGCCGCATGGGTAGACCCCGGGCCGGATACACTCTCGACACGGATCAGCGCTCGGGCAGCGCGGTGATGTTCGCGCATTGCCTGCGACCTGCTATAGGCGTAGCCTTGCGTTAATTACGGCACCAGGGGCGTGCCATGCCTGTCAGCAGCAAAACGGCGCGCCTTACTATCGCGAGCAAGCCATTCTCTAAGTGCCCCCATTGCAGCGCGCTCCACCACATCATTAAGGTCGAGGCTGGCCCAGAATCCGATGATCGCGAGATAACATGCCGTGTTTGCTGCGGTCGGTTGCCGGGTCGCGAGGCGAACTTCATCTTTAAGCATTTCCTTTTGCGGAACGCGGGCCGCGTCCAAAAATGGAAATGGGCCTGAGCGTCGTGCCGCGTCTATTCGTCATCGGCACCAAGCCCCTTGCGGGGTGCGGGAAACATAGCGCGCGAGAGATCGCCCTCACCGACGAAGCCCTCACGCTGGAGCGCCTGTCTCAATTGCGCCATCGCGTTTTTGACAACGCTTTCCTTATACCGCTTCGCCGGTCGCAGATATCCGAGTTCGACCAGCTTGGCGATCACCGCGCGAGATGCAACGCAACTCCGGAAGGGTGTGACAGTACCTATGCATGACCCCGCCATGGCGAATTTACTATAGTCAATCTTCCGCACGATGGGAGCAAGAATGCCGGCCGAAGTGACCGATCCGCTGTGTCCCGGGTTACCGGTCGAGATCGTGTAGGCCGCGCCAGCCGCGCCTTTTCCAACTGGGAGATGGCGTTATCTGATTTTGTTTCCGCTTTGGGAGCACAGCGGACATAGCTGGACCTGCTGCTGGTTCGACCCGGTCGCGGATAACCCGAAGCTGCCATCGAATGTGCAGGCGGTTTGCGATGCACACAACGGATACTGCCATTGGGCCAGCGAAGCGTTGGGAGTCCGGCGTCGCAATCGTCGGGCCGCGGCGGCTTAGCCTCCTTACCGCTTCCGGCAGCGTGCTGGTCGGGCGCCTCGATTAACACTGATTCGCGATTGGGCTATCCTGAGCATCTGGGCACGAGGATTAGAGCGTCAAATCGCCCTGGAGACCTTAGTGCCGATGAAGTGAAATTCGATCGTGGGGTCGGCATGAGCCACGTTCGGTTGTTCCTCTCTGCTGTGACCGATGAGTTTCGCAGCTATCGTGACGCGTTACGCGGGCAGCTTCAGCGACCCAATGTCGTCGTGCACATTCAGGAAGACTTTATTGCCACCGGCACACCGACGCTGGACAAGCTCGATGCCTACATTGAGCAATGCGAGGCCGTTATTCATCTCGTCGGCGACATGACCGGGGCTTGGGTTTTGACGCCGACGCTCGATGCCCTCAAAGCGCGACATCCGGATCTCGCTGAGCGGCTCCCCCCGTTGAGACCATCGCTCGAGCACAATCAACCACAGCTGTCATATACCCAGTGGGAAGCATACCTCGCTTTATATCACGCGAAGCCGCTCTTGATTGCTGTACCGGAGTCCGACGCCGCGCGCGACTCCCATTTCCACCGCGACGACGTCGGCCAGCGGGCGCAACAGGATCATCTCGGCCGTCTACAGGCCCTCGGCCGTTACCCAGAGGTCAGATTTGCCAATGTGGACCAACTTGCCAGCGGGATCCTTCGCTCTGCGGTCCTCGATCTCCTGGTCAAGGCCAGCAGCAAGCCCCCGAAACCGATCGCCCTGCCGTATGCGAGCCTGGGCACGCTGTTCAAAGGTCGCGATGACTTCATGGCACAATTGCGCAGCAGCTTGCTCCGCGCCGCCAACGGGCAGGCGACGGCGATTGTGGGCAAGACACTGCATGGCCTCGGCGGGGTCGGCAAGACGAGACTTGCCGTCGAATATGCATGGCAGCATCGCGACGATTACACCGCCTTGCTGTTCGTGGTAGCCGATTCCCCTGAGGATCTGAAACGGAATCTTGCTGCGCTCGTCGGTCCCATGGTGCTCAACCTTCCAGAGCAAAATACCGACGAAGAGGACGCGCGCGTCAGGGCAGCGTTCCGATGGTTGAAGCAGAATCCAGGGTGGTTCCTGATCATCGACAACGTCGACACGCCCCAGGCGGCGGAAGCAGTGGAGAGCATCCTAGCCCAGCTCCAAGGAGGACAAGTTCTCATCACCAGCCGTCTCTCGAACTGGAGTGGCGTGGTTGAGCGATTGGAACTGGATGTGTTGGCGCTGGGGCCGGCAACGACGTTTCTGCTCGAACGAACCGCCGCCCGTAGACGCAAGACAGCGGATGACGAGGCGGAGGCCGCAGAGCTGGCGCAAGAGCTTGGTCAACTTGCGCTCGCGCTCGAGCAGGCTGGCGCCTACATTGACAAGCACCGCCTTAGCCTTGCGCAGTACCATGCTGCGTGGCGCACAAGCCATGACAAGGTGACCGCGTGGTTTGATTCGCGATTGATGCACTATCCGAAAAGCGTCGCAGCCACTTGGCAAACGTCGTTCGACCAACTTCAAGAGCCTGCCCAGCTACTACTCAATCGACTTTGCTGGCTGTCGTCGGAGCCGATTCCAGACACGCTACTTGACGTTGATATGCGCGGTGCCAACAAGGGTATCCCGGAACCGCACGCTGCGTTGGCCGAATTGGAGGCATACTCATTGGTGAGGCGGGCGAGCGACCGACCGACATTCACGGTTCATCCTTTGGTTCAGGACGTCACGCGTCGGCGGATCGAGGACAAGCGGAATGGCTTTCGGACCCAAGGATTCTCGTGGATCAAAGGCGTTTTCATCCGAAATCCGCGACGCGCCTCGACCCAGGCTCTTTTGGATGCCCTTAACTGGATGGACGCCGCGTTCGCCGGCAATCCCGGGAATGTGCACTACTGGCCAACTCTGGATCCATTGGTCCCGCACGTACGAGCTGTAATTCAGCATGCCGGTGCGGCAAACATTTCCCAACCGACTGCATCACTCATGAGTTGCCTCGGTCTGTTGCTGCGGGCCAAGGCGCGGTACTCCGATGCAGAACCGCTTTTCAATCAAGCACTTTCGATTCGTGAAAAGACACTCGCCGCGGACGACCCGGAGATCGCCAAGAGTTCTCAGCCACCTGGGTATACTCTATTATCTCCAGGATCAGTGGGCAGAGGCCGAGCCATTCTTGCGCCGCGCGCTGGAGATCCGGGAACGTAAACTATCTTCGGACCATCCCGATATCGTGTCGAGTCGGATGCGCTTGGCGTTAGTCTATCGCGCCCAGGGTCGATCGAGGGAGGCAGAAACGCTGTGGGGGAACACGCGAAGTGTCTCGGTTTTCATATCGTCCCCTGGCGACGCCCGCTTAGAGCGCCAACGGGTTGAACGCGGGCTTAAGCGCCTGAACGATCGGCTCGCAAGCTCCGGCATCGAATTCATTGAAATGCGTTGGGAGGCGACATTTTACAGCGGCGCAAGAGACTTTCAGGCGCAGATTCCAGAGGCCGCACAAACTGATATCGTGGTCGGAATCTTTCGCGGCCGGCTGGGCACATCGCTGCCTCCCGACTTTCCACGCATGGCCAATGGTGAGCCCTATCCCAGCGGGGCAGCTTATGAGGTCCTCAGCGCTATAGCCCATCGACGTAAATGGGGCGGCATGCCTGAAGTTCTTGTGTTCCGTTGCAGTGAGCCCTTCAGTGTGAGCTCCGATGATCCCAGTCGGTCGGAGGCCGAGTGGCAACGCCTGGAAGATTTTTTTGATCATTTCGAGGCTTCCGCCGGTAATTTCGACGTCCCCGTGCGACTTTTCAAAACAACAGATGAGCTGGGGATCTTAGTGGAGCGTGCATTGCTCGATTGGCTGCAGAAGCATGCGGGTCTTCCATTGCAAGAGCACCCGCCGCTTGCAGTGGAGATGGTTGATTAATTGTAGGCGAAGCTGGCCGTCTCCGCGCTGGAGCGGCCGGACGAGTGCTCGACAAAGATCACTTCCGAACTTTGCGATACCCGACACGACATCGAACGTGGCAAAATCGACGCAGGCGAGCGTGCGTTTTGCTGCAGATGCTCACGGCAGAAGCTGGCCCAAATGCGAAGTGCCGCAACGTCCGCGCTACGGTCGTTATCAGATGCAAAGCGGACATGCCGCGGATATCGCCGAAAGTCCGAGTTCGACTCACTGCGGACGGCTATCGCGGCAATCTGCACGCGTTTGCCTGCCGGGCGTCCGAGCGCTAATGGTCACTCTGACTGGCGCTTAAGCTGGCGAGCTATACCGCGCCATCGCTGGTGCGCTTCGGACAGCTGAAAGTTATCCGCGGCGATCACACGATTGCGCCCCATGCGTTTGGCCTCGTAAAGCGCAATATCTGCTCTTCTCAAGATCGAATCCACAGTATCGCCAGGCTCCCATTCCGCCGCACCGAAGCTGCACGTCACTTCGACGATTTCGGATCCCACTCCGACTGCGAGGCCGCTAATCAGATTCCCGCAAATACTCTGCCACTTCAACTGCATCTTCCAAGTTCGAGTTTAACAAAACCGCGAACTCCTCTCCACCAAGCCGTCCAACTGGCACTTGGAGTGTGCTGAGTTCATTGCTTACGGTTCTAAGGACTCGATCGCCGATCTCATGACCAAACGAGTCATTGATCGCCTTGAATTTGTCCAGGTCGCCGATAAGTACCGAAATGCGTACTTTATTTCTCGTACCGCTGATGCGGTCTTCTAAGCGCTCGACGAAAGCGCGGCGATTTAGCAAACCGGTGAGGGCGTCTGTTGTAGCAAGTTGGATCAGCTCCGCGTGCATTGACGTAATACGATCGGCAGCGCGCAGCCTGGCGCGAAGCTCCTCCGGCGCCGGCGGCTTCGAAATGAAATCATCGGCGCCACTATCCAAAGCCTCAACTACCTTTGACCGCTCTTCACTGGATGACATCAACAGGATATACAGCGGTCGGCGCGTCCCAACCAGCGCGCGCGCGTTCTTAACAAGCTGGATACCAGAGCTCATAGAAAGCTCTGTGCTCGTTATCAGGGCACGAACGTCCTTGCTGGCTTCCAAAGCGCCCAGTGTTTCCTGAGCGTCGACAAACGTGCTAACGTCATAACCCCACGCCGTAATCGTCTCCGTTACGATTCGTCGGACCGTTCGGCTAGGGTCAACCAGTGCGACACGCATGGAGCGCCGGGGCTAATCGAAAAACGCACCACCATAGCAACAAAGAGTTTCCAAACTCCTCTTAGTGTCGCGACATGCGGGTTAACTTAGCTTTTACTCTGACACCGCGGGCGTTCTGGGCGTGGCGATTTCCCCGGCCTATCTGCATTGCAACATGACGTCGGGAATTAAGCGACAAGCGGACTCCTCGCGGATAAGAGGCGAGGTCGCCGATTGACCGGAGCGGTCATTTGCAATGCGCTAGACCCTCTGCCGAACGAGCCGTAGACTGATCTCCGGCCTTTTTTCGGATCATGCGCCTAGTAACCGGCGACCGCGAGCACCGCAACGGCGACGAGCAGCATCCATCCGAAATGCTTTCCCCGCGTGCCCCAAGCATTGCCGAGCGCGCAAAAGGCAAACACGCAGGCGAACGTCACGATCATCCAGTGCCGGGCTGACTCCGACGCCATCGAAGGTGCCGCGATCAAGAGCACGCCGCAGGCGATCCAAGCGACCGTCGGGATCTGCCAGACCAAGCGAAACAGGGTCCGCAGCCGCTGAGGCTCGATCGTGACCTGCGGGAACACTTTGGTTTCCGTGAGCAGGCCATGGGTTACCGCCGCTGCGATGGCAAGCAGCCCCGAACATTGTAGGAGGATGTCGCGCATGGAAGCCGCCATACAGTTGCGTATGGTGCTACGCCCGCCGCTAGCGCCTGTCAATACACAAGTGTATGGTCGCGACGTCATGTCCGATCAACTCTCAGCCCAAGACTGGCTCGACCAGGGCCTCAAGGCGCTGGCTGCGAACGGTGCCGGCGCGCTGAAGGCCGAGTTGCTGGCGAAAGCCATGGGCGTGTCGCGCGGCAGCTTTTACTGGCACTTCGCCGATATCGCCGCGTTCCGCACCGCGATCCTGGCCCATTGGCGAGAGGTTTCGGCCGAACGGGTCATTGCCGATCTCGAGGTGGCCGCAGAGCACGAGAATCCGTTGCTGCTCCTGTTGCGCCGCACATTCTCCAGTCGCTTGACACTGGAGAAAGCGGTGCGAAGCTGGGCGACTTTCGATGCCGAGGCGCGAACTGCCGTGCAGGCCATCGACCGGCGGCGCATGGATTATATTAAGGGTCGTCTCAAAGCGTCCGGCCTCGCCGAGGACGTCGCACAGGCTCGTGCCCAAATCCTTTATTGGGCGTTTATCGGCTATGCACTGTCCGACAAGCCGCTGCCGAAGGCGAAACAGGAGGCCGCGTACGACGAGCTCGTGCGGATCGCGCTTGGAAACTGATACCGGCGGCCGCCGAACATGCTAAACGGACGCGTGTGAAGCCGCTCGCCTCTGGCGCGACCAGGGCCGCAAACTGCCGACACGCCCGATCTGAAAGAGGCGAAGGTGCTGCTGGAGGAGATGCGGCCATAGCCCCGACCTCAATTGCACCCGCGGTCGCTACGAACGGCCGGGAATGTCGTGCTGAGTGGCCCATCGCGACGCGTGCGGCGAACGTGCCTTCATCACGGCACCGCCCCAACGCGACGGGGAGAATTGATCCGGTGCGGTCAGGCCCTGTTCTTCTGAGTATGGTCAAGATCGTCAGCCACTTGATCATCGTCGTCGCCTTGGCGGCGTCGTCCCGCTCTTTTGCCGTGGAGCGGAAATTCCGGCTTGGCTGAGGCCCAATGCCGGCGAAGGCGAAGGTCAAATCGCGCAAGTGGTGTTGCAGAGGGCGCGCACGCTCTACTTCCAAAAAGTGCGCGCCGGCGTGGTTAGAAATCCCTGCTATGTGTGCGATTCACCCGAGCTTGCCGTCACGCGAGTGCAACCTGATAAACTGAACGCCATTATTCGGGCTGGTGACGGGTGCGGTACTGCCCCTCCCCATTCAGCGCCAACCTCTAAGATGACGTAATTCTGAGCGGGTTGGGGGTCGCTAACACGGAATGGAGCCGCAGGGGGCGCGAACTCTTTGAGCGCCATCGGCATTGTCGTGGTCTCAAATCGACTTTCTCCTAAGGCGTCCGCATAAAGCCTGAGAACCTTCATGCCGCCCGGTTCCGAGTGCTCATCCGCCATGCTTTTACTCCGTAACAATCGCCGCCCCCAGGCCGACTTCCCTAAATGCGCACCGGCCGCGACGGATAGGTTGGCGACCGCGCGATGCGCGACGCGGCCGGCAGCGCGCAGCACCCGTTGCAGATGCAGAAATTGACGACGGAGAAGTTTCATTCGTTCACCTCGTCGGTGCGCAATAGCGACCGATATCACGTCACATTCGGTAAAGTCTGTGACGAACCTCACCCGATCCGACGGTGAAATGGCTTGCTGCTTTTGCCGCGGGCGCGTGCGGCAGAAAGTGGCCTGTCGCTGACATGCGAGTAGTGAGTGCGAATGTCAAAAATTGTAGACGCGCTGTTCCCCCACGTGCTCGCTTCCTAATCGTCGCCCCGTGTGTTAGCCAAGCATATCCATACATATTGGCGTACAGCAGCAATTGCTTGCGGGCTCGTCGCTCTGCGCCGGAAGGAATTCCCGATGTTGAATGTTAAGCCAGGCCAAATCTGGGAGCGCAGATCCATTCCCAGGCGCGCCGTGGCGCCCGGTTCGGGGTCCTTTGACGCCGCGTCGAAAGCCTCGCCCATGAGGGGGTCGCTTCGTCACCGGATATGGCACCAACGTGCCCGCGATGGCGGAACGTGGACGACCTTGAGAGGCGTGTGAGCGCACTAGAAAACAAAACGTCCTGGCTCACAGGCGCTGGCCTCGTCGTCGCTGCGATTGCCGCTAAGGCTGGCATCGCCGACGTTGGCCCGCTGTTCAGGTCTCACTGAGACAAATAACAGGGACGCTTCGTCGCGCAAGATCAGACAAAAATTAACTAGCGTTAATTTGCGTCAGCTTCTATTCGGCACCATCTGCGCTCCGGTTACTTTATCAAACAACTGGATCACACAATGCACGACTTCCTCCTCTTCGCCGCTGGCGGTGCTGGCGGTGCGCTTCTCAGCGCGCTGGTCTGGACCACCTGCGCTACCTTTAAAAGTTAGGGGACGGGGCGAGGGGGACGAAAGCACCGCGTGAAGCGACGTTGCGGCAAGAAGAAACGAGACCCTGTACCCAACTTAAAAAAAACCGATGGCTTCTCTGTAGTTGGTGCTCCAGAAGCCATCGGTCTTTTTTAAAATTCACGAGCAGTCCAATGAAACAGTTCCCCAAGCAGTTATACTTGAAGATCGACAATGATGGCGTAGACGACTACATGCTCGTCTACGACCAGATGCCGCTTGCTGCTCCCGGCGAGACCACGAAGATAGGTCGCTACCGCCTGGAGGAAATCATCTATTCCTCCAAGCAGTCGGTGAAGGTGGCGTAAGGTGGACCCCGCTGCTTGGATCGAACTCGGCATCGCCGTCGAAGTGCTCGTGTTCGTGCTCTTCCTCGTCTTCGTTTGATTGCCGGCCAGCCCGGTCCCATACAGTGACCGCTTAGCCCGCGTATCGTGCCTGGCATTGGCTAAGGCATAACCGCACCCATGGCGCAGCATGTGCGGGTGGGTTGGGAACGCCACAAAAGGCTGGAGCGGAACCTGTCCATTATGGAGCAGATACCGCGCACCACGACATGCACACTCACAGTGAAGACCGCTCAGCCGAGACATTCGGCAGATTATTCGAAGGACCCCAGGAGTAAACGAATGACAAGGACGCCGACGCCGCAACTCTCTCACGCTGACCGCCGAGCGCAACTCGACGCGCTCATGGTCAACTACACCCGCCCCATCACGCACATCACGGCCATGAAGCTGTCACCATCAGGAGCGCGTCGGCTTAACCGGCCTCGACAATCTCGTGTGCTCGAAGTGCGGGCGCCCCGGTAGTACGAATTCGACGGGCCCCGGTCGGGCTCAAGTAAGAGTTTTGCAGCCTTAAATGCGGGGTGTAGTGTCTCTGGCACGCTAATGACGGCTCCGGTTTTTGGGTTGCGGCCCGGGCGTGCCGGCCAAACTTTCACGGTGAGTGTCCCGAAGCCACGTAGCTCCACGCGATCGCGTTACGTCAACGCCGACGCTATCCGATCGAGAATAGCATTGACGACTTTCTCCAGGTCCGCCCTGTGTAGATGCAGATTTTTCGCGGCAACTCGCTGCACTAATTCAGATTTGATCATAACATCCAGGCTCGTAGTGCGGCTCTGAGCCGTCAACCTTGGTGGGTGAACCTATGCGGTGAGACGGCGCTTGTGACGTCTCTTTGGAGAACATCGATCGGAAATAATGTTCGGCGTGCTGGTAGTAGTTCTCTGCCGCGACCGTATTGCCGTTTTGGGCTTCAGCCCGGGCCAGCGCCAAATAGCGCTCATGGCTTTTTTGCAAGTCGTGAAAGCCCTTTGGCTCGGCTTGGGTGGGTGATATCCAGCGCTTCGGCCGAGCCGCAAACGGGCGCGCAGTCGCCGACTTTCTGCTGTATCGCATTTTTCACTCTGCGATTGGGCGCGTAAAACGCTTGGTGCGGCCTACCCAAAACTCCTTTGCCTCAGTAACCCAACGGTCTTTCGCCTCGGTAACCCAGACCCGGCAATCCTTGCAGCCGTAAGTTTGAAGCTCACAAAGCCCGGCGCTGGCGGGTACAATTCGCGAAAGGCCCATCGGCTTCCCGCAACTCGGACACATCTGCACAAACGTCGTGTGTTCCCCAGCCATAGGAGCGACGTAACGGATAGACCCCCACCTCACGATGATAACCGTCACATCTTTCGCCCATCTTAATTTACAGCCAACCTTGTGATTTAGCGGCAGCTTAAGCCGACGAGGAGCACCGCGGCCGCTGGCTACGGTGCCGCAGTAGATGCGCAGGCGACTGCGTAGGCTGCCGCCATTGATATTGACAGCGAATAGCTGCGGGTTTGGTTGCAAGCGCGGCAGACAAAAGTGGTCCGCCTCATGTTTTCAGGCGCGCGCGGATGAGGCAGTGAGGTGACGTAGATCATCTCGGCGTGGCACTTGTGACAGAGCGCCTTTAGCGATTGATCTGGAGCCATGCGGACGATCCGAATGGATGTCCTGGCGGAGTCACGCGTTAGCGCGCGGGGCCACGCCAAGAGGGTTTTTATTGGCGCGCTTAGCCGGTGCGATCTCTCAGGACGAAGCCGGCGCCGTAAAGGCTAAACGTCCCGCTTACCGGCGTCTCTGATGAAGGACGATGGGTTGCTTGAGCGTCTTTCGCGACCCGATCTGCGGTCAATTGTCGAGCGCCTTTCCCCAACTAACCTCTTCTCTTCCTCGCCGCGCGTATCGACACCGCTGCGCCGATCCTTGCTTGAACGTCGTTCAACGTTCGACCGCTTTTCATCAATCGCCATGTTTTCCACTCTAAAGAGTTTCCACTCCAGATGGCGGAAGATGTCCTAATTTGATGAACGAGCTGTAAAACGCTTTATCAAGCGCCGGGGATCCTTTTGAGCGTAGGCGGCTCATCCCCCATTACCTGAAAACATCGCCCGCTACGCGTCGACGAGCTGGCGGGGCAATACACCAGATGCTCAGGGCAGAAGTCCGCGCTTAGCGGCTTATGGCTATGGAACGGCTTTCGGTCGCTTTCGGAGCAAAGCGGATATATCCGAACTCGATGCAGCTTGGTGCCGTTCGCGAATG
>CAWDQG010000025.1:0-51836 GCA_963804405.1 uncultured Alphaproteobacteria bacterium
CTGCACATGAACAGACATTCGTAGTTCATATATGCGAGGTTGAACTCATGAATCGGGTGCGACCACGCGACCGCCACTGCAAAGTCGAGGCACCTTTGCAATTTCCGCGTTACCGCAGAATGTCCCAGCTGTACTTCCTATGCGCGCCGCCGATACCAGGCATCGATACATTGGATTTACGGGTACCGGTCACGCCCTCCTATAGTTTAACGGTGTAGTTACCTACCGACGTACGCTCGAACATGAGATGAGCGTACTCGCGCATGCAGAACTCCGTGCGCGCGCGATGCGTAAAGCCTCTCGACAGTTACAAAAAACCGGACCAGATGCGCCGTCCAACAGGGAGTGAATTATGCAACTGAGCACCGAACATATCCTGACAACTCATGCCGGCAGCCTGCCGCGGCCTGACGATGTCGCTCGAATGCTTTACGACCTGCTCGATGACAAGCCGGTTGATCAGGCTGCGCAACTCGCCTCCCAGCGCTTGTGGTGAGCGGCTGCCGGAATCGGCAACCAAGTGCCGCTCTTTAGCGTAGCCTGTTACGGAATTTACTCAAATTTTGTTTTGTGCCGAGGATGATGAGCGGGAGGGTTGTCGTGGCGAGTTCTACCCAGTCGGTAAGTTCGGTGCGGGCGGATCAGGTCGGAAGCCTGCTGCGCCCGCCAGCACTCCTAGAAGCGCGGCAGGCACGACAGGCCGGCAGGTTGAGCGATGCAGCCCTTACCGAGCTTGAAGACGAAGCGATACTTGCGGCGCTGCAAGCACAATCAACGACCCAACAACAGGTGTATGTTGACGGCGAGTTTCGACGGACCGGGTTTATGACCGCCTTCCCTGACAGCGTGGAGGGCTTCGTGCAGGACGCCTACACGCCGATTGCCTGGAAGGGCGGAGCCGGTAACGAGGGGCCTTCTCCGAATACACAGCTGGTGATCGGCCACCGCCTGAGGTCGAAAAAGCGCATTGCCAAAAACGAGGCGGATTTCCTCAAACAGCACGCGCCCGGCCCTTTCAAGATAACGCTGCCGAGTCCGGTCAATTTTGCTGTGATCTTTTGGCGGCGGGCTGTCAGCGAGGGTGCGTATCCCACACCGGGCGACTTTCTAACCGACGCGGCATCGATCCTAGCCCGCGAGGCGCAGGCCCTTGCAAATGAGGGCACGCCTTACATTCAGCTCGACGCGCCGGTGTATACGCATTGGGCAGATGCTTCCCTCACGGCAAAGTATCAGCAAGCGGGTTTCGACATGGATCGCTTCCTTTCGGAGGCGATTGCGTCGGAGAACACCATTCTCGACGCGGCCGCGCCCGCGACCACCGGCGTGCATCTGTGTCGCGGCAACTCCATGGGACGGTGGCTCGCCGACGGCGGCTACGACAAGATCGCGGAGAAGCTGTTCAATGAGTTGCGCTGTGATCGGCTCCTGCTCGAATACGATAGTCCGCGAGCGGGAGATTTCGCGCCGTTACGCTTTGTTCCGAAGAACAAGATCGTCGTGCTTGGCCTGATCACCACCAAGCACGGCAAACTGGAAACAGCGGACGAGATAGTGCGGCGGGTCGATGAGGCTGCGCGCTACCTACCGGTCGAGCAACTAGCGCTCAGCCCGCAATGCGGTTTTGCGTCCTCGGGCCGCGGAAATCCGCTGACCGAGGAGGAGCAATGGCGCAAACTCGAGTTGGTTTCCGCCGTCGCCGAGACGATCTGGAAACATTGACGAGCAACAATCCCTGCCAACGCCAGCTTACATCTGTTCAGAGTCGAGAGCTGACGTGATGCGGCGAAATTGCGATGCACGCTTCTCCCCCGAAAGCACGTCTTCCGGCGCGGCCGCGCAGCGCCGACAAGCCGACGTGCTCGCGGACTTGACGCAGTTCGAGCCGGCCGGTTGCCAGGCGCTATCCACCGATGTTAGCGACCCTGACCGGAACGACGGTCCGTCGGCGCCGAAATATTGCAGAAGATTTGTTTCTCGTTGGAGTTCGATCCTTGAGGTTTTACGCAGCCGGGTCATGACGGTGCGTGCTAAACTTCGCTCATGGTCAGTTAGAAGAAGGGCGCGGCATGCTGTTAGCGCTCACCGGCGCCACTGGCTTTATCGGGCAGCATCTGCTGCGAGAATTGCCGAAGCGCGGCCACCGCCTGCGGGTCCTGCTGCGGCGGCCGAGTTCAGTCCCGACATCGGCCGCGAGCGCGGTGATTGGCGATCTCGCCCAGCCGCGAAACATGTCAGCGGCGCTGCAGGGAGTGGATGCAGTCATCCACTCGGCCGGGATTGCGCAGACAATGTCCGGCGTTCCGGAAGACGACTACCGTGTGGTCAACGCCGAGGCGACCATCGGCCTTGCTCGCGCCGCGCGCCGGGCCGGCGCCAGACGCTTTGTCTTCCTGTCCTCGATCCGCGCCCAATCAGGCCCGACGGCCGATACGGTCCTGACCGAGGCAATCGAACCAAGACCGACGGATGCCTATGGAAAGTCCAAGCTCGCGGCCGAGCGAGGCCTGGAGGAACTCGACATCGACTGGGTGTCGCTTCGACCAGTGCTGGTCTACGGGCGTGGCGTCAAAGGCAACATGGCGCAACTGATGCGGCTTGCTCGCTCGCCGTTTCCGCTGCCGCTCGGCAGCCTGCAGGCGCGCCGCTCGCTGCTCGCGCTTGAAAATCTGTCGGCGGCGATCGAGGTGGTGTTGGCCGCACCGGGAACCTTGCGGCGCGCTTTCATTGCCGCCGATCCGCAGCCGCTGACCGTCGCGGAAATGATCGCGGCAATGCGCCATGGGCTCGGGCGCCGAGCGAATGTTTTTCCATTCCCCGCGCACGCTGCTCGACGTCTTGTTTCGCGCCGCCGGGCAGGAACACATCTACCAGCGGCTGGCCGGCTCGCTGATTGCCGATCCGTCGGCCCTGATGACGATTGGCTGGACGCCGCCGCTAGCCACTTCGCAGGGACTCGCCAGCCTGATGCAGGCGGGCGAGGATGAAACACGCCATGAAGCGATTGAATAAGAGGCGATTGAATAAGTTTCGTTCGCGCGCCTGCACAAAGCCTCAGAAGTTGAACCGCGAGGTGAAAACCCAGGCGTTGCTGTAGGCCGGCGTCAAAGGTGACGGACGAAAGTTCGGAGCAACCGCGATCTGGTATCCGAGACCGGTGGTGAACAAGATGCCTTCGGCCAGCTTGAAGCGTCCGATCACCAGTCCCGGCGTGAGAAAGACCTGGTTCAATCCGCCGCGCTGGCCGTCGACATAGTAGGTCCAGTTCACCTCGAATTCCGGCCAGAGCACTTTGAGGAGATGATACTGCAGCGCGACGTTGGTCTGGATCTGATCGCCGAGCGTCGCGACGTTGGATGAAGGCAGCACGCCGCCGACGGTCGCCTGAATGTCGAAGTCGCCCCAGCCTTTGCCGAATGCCAGCGTCGGCAGGTAGGTCCAGGCGTTGTTGGTCAGCGGCGCGATCCCCGTCGGCGCTTGGACCTGAAGCCATACCGTGACGAAATAATCGCCGCGGCTCGCCGGTGCGCTCGCGAGCTGCTGTTTCACCCGCAAAAAAGCCCAGTCGCCAAATCCGCTGAACGCGGCCTTGCCGGCGGCGGCGCTGCGAATATCGTACGGCGGTGCCGCAATCTGCACTTCGTTGCTGTTGCTGACGATCAGGTCCAAGCCGCGCCCGCCGTCGATCAGGGTGGTGTTTGCGCCGTTGCCGGCATGCTGTTCGGAAAGGTCGAAGCGGAACCGTTGCTCGAGCATGCCGGTGGTGGTGATCAGCGGGCTGCTCCAAGCGGGCTGGTTGGCGCGCACCTCTGCCGCCCGCGCTTGCCAAGCGGCGATGAAGTTCGACACCGCGCCGGAATCCGCCGTCGGCGTCATCGCGTCCGCCTTCAGCACCAGCGGCTTATTCGCAACACTTGCCTGCGCCGGTGACCAATCGACCTCGTCCGCTTTCGCCGAATGCCGCCCGGCACCGAGCGTTGCCGCTAAGGCGGCAATGACTGCGAAAGCTAGTGCTGCGGCATCTCGCATCGGTCGTACCGCGCTCCCCAGTTAGGGGTTAGTGTCGGAATCGACGCGAGGCAATCCCCTGGTGGATAAGCCCGGGTTCCAAGGGACCTCCGCCTGCGGCCGGGTTCGTCATGGATGGCTCGCGCGCCAAGCATGATCGCCCGCGCTGCCATGCGCTGCGCAAACTGGCGGATTTGCTCGAGTTGAGTGGCGCCTCGCGAGTCATAAATAGGTTACACTGGCCGCGGATGCTTATAAGCCGCGAACCAAAAAGTTAAGTGCAGGAGGAACGCATGGCCTACAGCGGATATTCTTTACAGCGTTGACGATTTCGTCGCGACCATCACGCTCAATCGTCCGGACAAGCTCAATGCCTGGACCACCGAGATGGATGCCGAGGTGCGCGACGCGATCGAAAGCGCCGCGGCCGACGATGCCGTACGCGCCATCGTGCTCACCGGCGCCGGACGCGGCTTCTGCTCGGGCGCCGACATGTCGCGCCTGAGCAGACTGTCGGCGGGCGAGACGCCGCGCTCGATCGTCGGCGCCAACGGCGGCAAGCCCGGCAATTTCGAGCAGAAATTCAGCTACTTTCTCGGCGTGCCAAAGCCGATCTTCGCCGCCATCAACGGCCCGGTCGCCGGCATCGCCTTCTGCCTCATCCTGTTTTGCGATTTCCGATACATGGCGGAAGGCGCGAGGCTGACCACGGCCTTCGCCAAGCGGGGGCTGATTGCCGAGCACGGCTCGTCCTGGATGCTGCCGCGGCTGATCGGTCCGATGAATGCGCTCGATCTGCTCTACTCGGCGCGCATGGTCGAGGCCGTCGAGGCGGAACGGCTCGGCCTCGTTCGCACATTGCCGGCGGAGAATTTCCTCGCCAACGTGCGGACGATCGCGCGCGAGCTTGTCACCGCCTCATCGCCGCGCTCGATCGGCGTCATCAAACGGCAAGTGTTCCAGTCGTATTTCCAGTCGCTCGCCGAAGCCTGGGCGGAGGCCGACAAGGAAATGCTGGCGTCGTTCGGCTCGGAAGATTTCAAGGAAGGCGTGGCGCATTTCGTCGAGAAACGCGTCGCCGCTTTCTCCGGCCGTTGACGCGCGGCCACCTGTCTCGTCGCCAAGGATTCATCGCCGAAGGATTCATCGTCATGGCCAGTTCTCCCCGTCCCATTGCATTGGTGACCGGCGCGTCGAGCGGCATCGGCGCGGAACTGGCGCGCGAAGCCGCCAAGGACGGCCACGATCTGGTGCTGGTGGCGCGCCGCCGCGAGCCGATGGAAGCTCTCGCCGCAGAACTGAAGTCCGCGGGAACGGAGACCACTGTCATTGCGGCCGACCTCGGCAAACCGGGAGGCGCGGCCGCACTGATGAAAATCGTCGACGAACGCGGCATCGTGATCGACACGCTGATCAACAATGCCGGCCTCGGCGACAGCGGCCGGTTCGATCGGGAGGATCCGGAAAAGATTTCGTCGATGCTGCAGGTCAACATCGTCGCGCTCACCGAGCTCACCCGCCTGGCATTGCCAAAAATGGTGGCGCGCGGGCGCGGCAGGATCATGCTCCTTTCGTCTACGGCGGCGTTCTCGCCCGGCCCTGGCATGGCGGTCTATTATGCGACCAAGACGTACGTGCTGAATTTTGGCCGCGCCATCGGATACGAATTGCGGCGCACCGGCGTCACGGTCACGACCTTATGTCCCGGTGCGACTGCAACCGAATTTGCCAACGTGGCGCAAACGGAGGGCTCGATTCTGTTCAGTGGCCCGATCCCGCTAATGAGTGCTGCGGAAGTGGCGCGGCAGGGTTATGCGGCCCTCAAGGCCGGGCGGCCGGCAATTATTCCCGGTGTGCTCAACAGGATCATGGTCTTGTCGGCGCGCCTCACGCCGACGCCGGTATTGCTGGCGATCGCCGCCGATATCAATCGCGGCGGCGGCAGCGGCAGATGAGCTGGGGGCGCTGAATGTCGAAGCCATCGCGGGTTACACGCGAGCTACTCTGGTCTTGACCTCGTCATCATTCAGCATTTCGACAAACTTCACGGGCAAATCCGCCCTCAAAGCAACGTACCACTCGGCTGACGTTGGTTTCGATGGCGAGAACGCTGTCGATTTCCGGAGTTTTCGCGGCGGAAATCGACGCTCCGGATGCTGATAGATCGAGTATTAGGCACCTCTCGACAGTGCCATCTGCAAATATCATCTTGGCGTGAGGATTTCGCGGTACAAACCGAGGCTTTGCACGTCCGTCGGGCGCATCGAGGTTTTTATGTTTCTCGAGCCATCCGATCCGGCGCCGGAGCTTTTCCCTGGCGCGGTCGTCTGCGTTGACGCCCATTACGAATCCATGACTTAGGAGCCGTATTACAGTGCCCTCCAGTGTTCCAATATGAGCGATGTGCGCAGTGATCTCGTCGCCCAGCTTGACGCTGACCGGCGAAGTAAGGGCAACCTCGCGAGTGCACAGGTTCACTGCTCGGCAGGCGAACTCTGCCCGCGCACCACCTGCCGCACGTCTTTTCGAAACTGAAAACGATGCGGAAATATTGACGATGATGCGAACGTCCTGCGGACGTTCGGCCGGAGTCACCTTGTCCAGTACGAGCGACATGGGTCAAAGAGAAAGACAGCCGGCGTTTTCATTGAGGATACTCACTCAATCTTAACAATTGTTTGCCGCTGCCCGGTTCCTTGCGGGCGAACTGCGGCGCGGCGGCATGATTGCAGTTTGTCATGGCATCGCGAGCCCTTGGCCAATGCTGATTTTTTGGCGGTGCCGTGATTGGGCAAAATTCAATCTTTGATTTACCCGGCGCCATGATGATGAGGCGGCGGTTACCGAGCGGCCGTCCGGCCCGCCATCAAGCCACAACGGTCACGGGTTGAACGATGCTGAGGGCCGAGGCGACGCTGTTCCTCGAAATCGAGAATGCTATCGCCGGCGCGTCAGCTGACCGCCGGCGCGACATGGTGCGCCAGCTTACCGACCTGTTTGTCAGCAGGTCGGATGAGATGCCGCCGGAGTTAGTATCGATTTTTGATGATATCATTGTTCGACTAGCGTCCGAAATCGAGCAGCACGCGCGAGTGTTGCTGGCTCGTCGGCTTGCCCCGATCCGAAACGCGCCGCAAAACGTCGTGCGGGTGTTGGCGTTCGATGATGCCATCGAGGTAGCCGGGCCGGTCCTGACGCAATCCGCGCGCCTCGACGACAAAACCCTCGTCGAAATAGTCAAGACCAAAGGGCAAGCCCACATGTTGGCGATTTCGCAACGTGGGGCGCTCAACGAAATCGTTACGGACGCATTGGTCGAGTTGGGGAATCGCGCGGTCGTGCTCAACACGCTCGACAACTTCGGCGCAAGTTTTTCCGACCGCGGATTTTCCGTGCTTGTCGGCCGCTCGCAGGGCGACGATATGCTTGCTGAATTTGTCGGCTCTCGACCGGAAATTCCCTCAGACCTGTTGGTTGCTCTCGTTGCGAAGGCCTCGCAAGCAGTCCGCTGCAAACTCGAGGCCGCCCACCCCAGAGCAAAAGCCGAGGTCCGTCGCGCCGTCGCAGAGGCGGCCGGTCATGTCGAATCGCAGGTCCTTTCGATGGCGCTCGACTATACGGCAGCCACCGCAACGGTCGAGCGCTTGCAGCGGTCCGGGCAACTCAATGAGGCTGCGCTGGCGACGTTTGCCAAATCCGGCGCTTACCCGGAGACTATTGCGGCATTGGCCGCAATGTGCGGCCTGCCGCTGAAATTCGTCGAGCAAGCCATGGTCCGCGACAGGTCGGAGACCCTCATGGTGCTTGCCAAGGCGGCCGGCTTGTCGTGGTCCACGGCGCAGGACATTTTGCGGCTACGCGCGGAAAAGGGCGTCATCTCGCCAAGCGAAATTATTCAGCGCTTGGCGCGCTTCGAACGGCTGCAATCCACGACCGCACGGGAAGTCGTGCGGGTCTTTCGCAATCGCATGAAAATGAAGGCTGCCGCAGCTGGGGAAGCAGAAGATGCTCCGATTTCCTGGGATTTGCCGCAGGGTTGATCGGCGGCCGGGCTAGGCGCCGGGCACATCGGCATGCATTACACTTCTCCTGCTGCAAACGCGCCGACCTCGCTCGGCGCGGTCATCGTCCGTGCCTCTTTTAGTTCTTTGGAAACGACGACAGCTATTTTGCTCTGATTGGCGGCCAGTTCGAGCACGGCAGAGGACTGATTGGCCGCGGTGCCAGTGGTCTCCATCATCATTTCAATGCAGTCGACGATTTCACTCGTCTGCCGGCGCACCTCGAAGATCCGTGACGCAATCTTCTGCGCTGCTTCCGTAGTTTGGCGCGACAGCATCTTCACTTCTCTAGCTATGACCGCAAATTCCCGGCCGGCCTCTCCGGCTCGCGCCGCCTCAATAGCCGCGTTCAATGCGAGCAAGTTAGTCTGCCGTGCGATACGCTCGATGCCTGCCGCGATGTCGGCGATTGTTTGTGCCATGGTCGAAAAATCGCGGCTCGTCGCGCCGGCCGTTTTGGCCCAGGCGGCGGCTTCGTCGATTGCGCCTTTGGCCCGCTGAGCGGCGTCCGCCAAGTGGTCAGTGCACCCTTCCAGCGACTGCGCGGCCGGCTCGAGCGAGGCCAATGCTGAATTAACCCGATCCAAAGCTGGCCGCTCGGGCGTGCCCGAGTCCGCAAGCGTCGACGCATTGGCTAGAACGGCATAAGTCACGGTGGCCTATGGAGCGGCGACAGATGCGACCGAAATGCGAGCCCGAACTCTGCGAAGCCTTGTTAACACACCCAAAACTCATATTCGTGTTTTGGTAAATTATCTGTTTACGGTCCACTCATTGCGTGCGCGACGTGCCCTTCGATGTGAGTTTCCCGAATTTGCACTGTAGATTTTTGGCAGCCGACAGGATCACTCTTGGCCGCCGTCGGCAAAAGTCATTGCCACGCCGCTATGGCTTCGGTCCCTGCTGCGAATTGCCGTTATGGCAGTTTCTGCGGCGTCATTTTGCCGATCTGACCTGCGGCCAATCGCACCGCGGACAACTGTATTTTCATTATAAACTTTAGCCCGATCTTAGATAAAAGCGCGGTAGAAAAATGCACGTAACGTGCGAACAAATAAACTTTGTCGGGAACCATAGAACATGGGTCACGCAGCCGAGGCAATAATCCCTGCTTCCGCGGTAGCGAAAATTCTGCTCGTGGAAGATAGCCTGCCGAACCGCGACATGCTGACCCGCCGCCTGGAACGTCGCGGCTTTACAGTGTGCTGCGCCGCGGATGGCCCGAGCGGCGTCGCCATGGCGGCTTCGGAAATGCCGGACGTCATTCTTATGGATGTCGCGCTTGGCGCAATGGACGGTTGGGAAGCGACGCGACGCATCAAAGCCAATCCCCGGACGGCAGAAATTCCGATCATCGCGCTGACCGCTCACGCCTTGGCGACCGATCGCGACAAGAGCATCGAAGTCGGCTGCTCCGATTTCGACACCAAGCCGGTCGACCTTGCGCGATTACTCGGTAAGATCGGTGCATGCCCTGCGAAACAATGGAAAGAGATTCGCCGCCTGGCCGCGGGCAATCGCTGATGCCTAACGCAGACGAATCGCGCGTAAAAAGCTAAACGGCTCGGGGCGCTGAGTTATGCCGTTAGTCTGGTGAATTGATCCTGCTGAGGCCCTTACCGGGAGCATGCGGGATTTCCGCGAATTGCAAGGGAAAGATCTGATCGCCCGCGTCGGCGGTTTTTACGAATGGCAACACCTGCGCCGGCTGCACGGTCTGTGGCCGTATTCGAAAGCGACCGAGCAGGCGCCGCTCGCTGTTTGTTCGGCGCGGGACGACAGCGGAGTGAGGTTTTCCGGGCTCGAATTTCGCCACGCAAGATTATCTCGGCCTGTCGTCCGATCCGGAAATCAAGGAGATCGCAAAATCAGTCATCGACGAATACGGCGTGCACAGCGCCGGCTCGTCCGCCTTGGCGGGCAACACCAAATATTCGCTGCGACTCGAACAGCACGATTTCCGAATTCCTCAATCTCGATCACACGGTTCTCTACCCGACCGGCTGGGCGGCCGGTTACGGCGTCATCAAGGGCTTGGTGCGACCGAGCGATCACGTGGTGATGGACGGCCTTGCGCATGCGTGCCTCCAGGAGGGCGCGAATTCGGCGACCACCAACGTCCATCTGCACGGCCATCTCAATCTGGATTCGGCGCGCCGGCATCTAAAGCGGATCCGCGCCAAAGACACCGAAAACGGCATCCTGGTCGTCACCGAGAGCCTGTTCTCGATGGATTCCGATACGCCTGACCTGCGCGCCCTTCAGGAACTTTGCCGCGAGTATGAGGCGACGCTGCTCGTCGACGTCGCCCACGATCTCGGCGCCATGGGCGATGGCGGGCGGGGCTTCATCGGCATGCAGGGTATGGCCGGGCAGATCGACGTGGTGATGGGGAGCTTCTCGAAAACGTTTGGGTCCAACGGCGGCTTCGTCGCCTGCAACTCGCCGGCGGTGAAGCAGTACCTGAAATTCTATGGATGCTCGGCGACGTTTTCGAACGCGCTTTCGCCGGTGCAGGCCGCGACTGTGGCCAAGGCCTTCGAGATCGTGCAGTCCGACCGAGGGCGCGAGCTTCGCCGGCATGCTCCTAAAACGCGTCGGCCAGATGCGCGACGCGCTCACCGCTGCGGGACTGACCGTCATCGGCGATCCGTCGGCGATCGTTCCGGTCCTGGTTGGCGACGAAGCTTTGGCCCGCATGGCCAGCCGGCGGCTGCCCGAACTGGAGGTGATTGCAAATCTGGTCGAGTACCCGGCCGTGGCGAAAGGAAATGCCCGGTTCCGGCTGCAGATGATGCCCAGCCACAGCGCCGAAAATGTCGCCGAACTGGCCGCAAGGCTTCGGCGGGCGGTCGATCTCGCGCAGAGACGAATACGAACGATATCGAGCCGCGAGTGTTCGGCGACAGAGCCCGGCGTCGTTCGCGCCGCCGTAGCTTGACGAGGCCGGGCGTGGCCTTTCGGGGACAAGCAATGTTAAACGACATTAGCGGCCGCTTACTCAAAATCATCGACTGGTTCATTCCGGCGAGATTCGCGGTAAATACCGCAAATCTTTGGCGGGCGCGCATCTTCACGATCAGCCATTTGCTCGGTCCATGCAGCGCCATCGCGATCCTGGGATTTCTGTATCTTGCTGTCGACGAGCATGATGCCGTTTTTTGGACTATCTCCGCCCTGTGCGGCGCGTTCTGGCTGTTGCCGTTTGCTCTCAAATTCAGTCGTACGCTGACCTGGCTCGCACTGTTCTCGTTCTGTGATCTCACCTTTGTCAGCGTGTTCGGATCGTATCTTCTACGGTGGAGTGAGCTCCCCATTTCTTCCCTGGTGTCTCGCCGCGCTGTCTGATCGGCTTTCTTCTATATCGGCGATCGACCGTCTTCTGGTGGTCATGCATCTTCGCCGGCCAGCTCGTCGGCTTTTGCGCTGCGTATTTGCTGAACGGTTCATTTCCGGAGCGGGTACCGCTGAGCGAGCTCTCCACGGTCGGCATGATCTCGGTGTTGTGCGCGACGCTCTATACCTCGATGATGGCCATCTACTACGCCTACGTCATGACCGCCCAGTCGGCGTTGCGCCAGGAAATCGAAAAGCGTCTGCTGACTGCGGCAAAGTTGGAGCAGGCGAAAGAGAGGCAGAGCGCGCAAACGAAGCCAAGGCCGTCTTTCTTGCAAAGATGAACCACCAGCTGCGCACGCCGCTGAACGCCATCATCGGCTACAGCGAAATCCTGCTGGAAGACATCGAACCAGACGCGGATTCCGCGGACGAGGCCGATCTAAAGACCATCAATAACGCCTCAGGCCGTCATCTGCTGTCGCTGGTTTCCGACGTCCTCTACATGCCGAAGATCGAGTCAGACGACAACATCGAGATATCGTTGCGTCCGGTCGACCTCGACCAATGCCTCGACGAGGTCGCCTCGACCTGCCGAAATCTGGTTGCGCACAATGGCAACAAATTCATTCTCGAAAAGTCCGAACGACCTCGGAATCATCGAAACCGATGAAACGCGATTGCGACAGATCCTCATCAATCTGCTCAGCAACGCTGGCAAATTCACGAGAAATGGCAAGGTCAGCTTACGCGCGAACCGTGTCGCCGCGGCGACCGGCGAGCACGTCATCATCGCCGTTGAGGACACCGGCATAGGCATCGCTGCAGGAGGCGGTCGCCGGCCTGTTCACCGATTTCAATCAAGCGAGCTCCGAGACCTCGAAATCATATGGCGGAACTGGATTGGGTCTGGCGCTCAGCCTGAAACTCGCCCGGTTGCTGAACGGCGATATCGCAGTCGAAAGCGAGGCCGGTCGTGGATCGGTATTCACCGTCCGACTTCCCGCCGGCTTCCAAACGGTCCAGGCCGCGGCTTGAATTTTCATAACGACGATGAACGGGTGACCACAAATGGGTAGTTCTCTCAAGAGGGCGGGAGCGCGAGTCAACTCCGCGGTCGACTGGTTCATTCCGGCGAAGTCTGAGATCTTCGGATTACCTCGTAAACATACGGATGTTCCTCTTCAGCCATCTGTTCGGGCCCTTTCTCGGTCATACCATCTCCCTGTCGATGCTCTACATCGACGGCGGAGCTGACGCGTCGTGGTGGATATTCTTTTTTGCAGTGACGGCCTTCTGGCCATTTCCGCTGCTGCTGCGGCTGACCGGGAAGTATGTAACGCTGTCGCTTCTTTCGATCGAAAACCTGATGTTCTGCGTTTTCTGGGGTTGTTACCAGTACGGCGGCGTCAGTTCGCCGATCCTGCCGTGGCTGGTTACGGTGCCGCTCCTGGCTTTCTTTTATCTGCCGGGACGCGCGACGCGAATCGTCGTGAGCGTGCTGATCCTCGCCAATCTGGCGTTGTTTTACGGCATTTACTGCGTGTTTGGTTTCCCTGAAAGGGTTGCACCAAATCTGCTGGTCGCGCTCGGCCTGATATCGACCTTTTGCGCCAGCATCTATGTCTCAATGATGGCGCTTTACTACGCCAATGTCGTTTCGTCTCAAGCCGAGCTCGAGCAGGAGGTCTTCCTTCGCCGGGCGACCGAGCAAAAACTTCGCGAAGCAACCGAGCAGGTCGAGCGTGCGACGTTGGCAAAATCGGAATTTCTCGCGAAAATGAGTTCACGAACTGAAAAATCCGCTGAATTCAATCATCGGCTACAGCGAGATTCTGATCGAGGGACTGGACGAGACCGAAGGCCAAAAATACAAGGACCTCGATTCCATCAGAGTCGCCGGTCATCGGCTTCTTGGACTGATCGATGATCTGCTGGATCTGTCGAAACTTGAAGCCGGCAAGATGACATTGCACGCTGACCGAACGCGATTTCGCAGTCTGTTCGACCGCATGGCGGCGGAATGGCGCCCGACAATTGTGGAAAACGGCAATGAATTCCGCTTACAGCCGCCTGCGGATGTGGAGATCGTCTGTGATGTGGTGAAACTGCAGCGCGTCATCGCAAATCTGCTGAGCAACGGCGCAAAGTTCACCAAGAATGGCCGTATCATTTTCGCGGCATCGATTGAGGGTAGCGATCTGGTTATGTCGGTCGACGATACCGGCGTGGGAATTGCGCCGAATCGGATTGACTTGTTGTTCGAGACGTTTGGCAATAGTGAAGAGGAGACCGCGAGCAATTACGGGGCTGACGTCCGGCTGGGATTGCCCTTGGCGCAGCGGTACTGCCGCCTGATGGGTGGTGAACTATCGGTACAAAGCGAACTGGGTTTGGGATCGCGTTTCACCGTTCGCGTGCCTATTCAGCAGGTCGGCAACGAACTGCAGCGATATGGGCAAACGGAGTTGCTGACCGAGGCGCTGACCGAGGCGGCGTGATTACGCAGATGGACGCGAATTAAACGGCGAGCTTGGAGAAATGCAAGCGCGCCGCGGCGTAGCTCTCCTCCAGGGCTTGCAATAAGGCCTCATAGCGCTGCGGCGCTACGGTGCGTGCGTCTTCCTCAAGCATCCGGGCCAAGTCCGAAACCCGCCGAAACCCGAAATTTGCCGCCGAACCCTTCAAGGCGTGGGCTTGCCGCTTGATCTCGCCCCCGTCCAGTTCATGCGATAGCTCTCGCAATCGCGCGACGCGAGTATCGGCCTCACCGAAAAAAACCGCGTACGTCTGTAGGGTGTCCTCGCGACCGAGTTCCGCAATAAGCTCGTCAAAGGCCGACCGATCGAGGTGCCGTTCCAGATGTCCCGATCAGAGTCCGGCGCAGCTAAAACTTGCGAGCGGTACTGGTCGGTTGGGTGATCGTTGGTTCCGTGATCGTGACCCATGATCAATTGCTCTGGCTAGGGCGCTTTTGGCTGACCGCACCTGAATCGCCAATGTTCCGGCATTGCCGCCAGGCGAACCCACCCGCGTTCGTTTCGCAGTGGCGCAGCTGGTCAACGACGAAGTTGCCTCACGCCGCGGGTTGCGCGCTGTACTGCGACTCCAGGTTCCGTTTGATATCAGCCAGGGTCTTTTTGAGCACGGCGAAATCAATTGGCTTGGCAAGGTGCTGCTGCAGGGTCAGATGCATATTATTGCCAATCATCGTGGCAAATTCGCGCATCGTGCGCTGTGATCCGCTGATGATGATGATTGGCGCTTGGCAACGCATGTCGGCAAGGACCTTGAGCACCTCGACCCCACTGTCTTCGCCAAGACCGAGATCGAGCGTGATACAGTCGAAGTGAGACTCCCGCAGCTGCCGCGCTGCTTCGTCCACTGAAACTGCGCGGGCGGTGGCAAAACCGACCTTTTCGCCGAGCTTTTCGATGACTGCGCAAATCGAAGTGTCGTCATCTATCACTAGCAGCCGGCACGGTGACTGCGACGTGTCGGCTTCGGGCGCGTGCTGCAAAGGTTGCTGCTCGGCCATGGAATTTCCTCTGACTGATCAACGAAAGACCGCGGGGCACCAGCTACTTGAGATTGCACCTGCGAGGTAAAGAAAAGATAAAATACGCCGACGCCGGTGTTGCTGGCGGTCGCCGGGGCGGCGGCAGTTTGCGCAAACGGGGCGCCGAATGACAGAAGCCACCGACGTTGTCGTGATCGGTGCAGGGCCGGCCGGTTTGGCGGTCGGCGCGTGCCTGCGCAAGGCCGGTCTGAATTTCATCATATTCGAAAAGGCGCACCAGGTCGGTTCATCCTGGCGCCGGCATTACGAACGGCTGCATCTGCACACCGTCAAACGCTATTCGTCGCTGCCGTTCGCGCCTTTCCCGCGCGACTATCCCCGCTACGTGTCGAAAGCTCTGATGATCGAATATCTGGACAGGTATGCGAAAAAGTTCGAGCTGCGGCCGCGTTTCGGCAAACGGTCCGCTCGGTGCGTCGCGTGGATAGTGGCTGGTCCGTCGCGACCGAGACGTCGGCAGTCAGGGCGCCCTGCGTCGTCGTGGCGGCCGGATACAACGCCGAGCCGGTCGGCCGCTCCGACGTCAAGCTCGCGGGATTTCACGGGCCAGGTCATCCACAGCGCGGACTACCGGGATGCCGCGCCGTTTGCCGGTCAATCGGTGTTGGTGATCGGCATGGGCAATACCGGCGCGGAGATCGCACTTGATCTTGCCGAGGGCGGCGCGCGCCCGACCATTTCGCTGCGCAACGGCGTCCATATTGTGCCGCGCGAACTTTTTGGCCTCCCCATTCAGGTCGTGGCGATGCTGGCGACCAAAATGTTGCCCCTCAAAGCCAACGACCTGATTTTCCCACCGATCCTGGATTTGGTGATCGGCGATCTTGCCAAGTTCGGCATCAGGCGCCCGCCGCAGGGCATTCTCCAGCAGGCCCGCGACGCCGCCAGAATTCCGGTCATCGACGTCGGCACGGTACGCAGGATTTACGATAGCGCCATTACAATCGCGCCGGCCGTTGCGACCGCGGCCGAGACGACCGTCCACTTCGATGGCGGCAGGACGGAGCATTTCGACGCCATCATCTTGGCGACCGGATACCGTCCCAACTATGGAAGCTACCTGCCAGGCGACGCCGCGCCCGGCGCCACTGGCGGAGCCTCGGGAATTTATTTTGTTGGCTACCGCAATGTTATCACGGGTTTGCTCCGTGAAATCTCCCGAGAGGCGATGGCGATCGCTGCCGACATTGTGCGGCAACAAAGAGAGAAGGCGACTTCGCCGAAGCGTGGTTAGCGCGCCACCAGGGATCACTGCCTGTCGGCAAGCCGTCCGTGCGCGCTTGTGATGCTTCCTGCGGGTTCTTGAGTTTGGTGCGCAGTTTGGAACACAAGCACGCGAATAAGCCCTGGCGGCACTATTTTTCCCATGTTCTGATACCCACCGCCGGCGCGATGAAATCGACCCACAGCAAGTAGCCGCCAAACAGCACCAGCACGACGCCGCAACCGACGACCCGCCAAAGGATGCCGTGAGCTATCAGAAGTTCCGCCCCAAGCAGATACAAACCGGCGCCGAGCCCGGCGATGGCGATGACGAATGGCAGCAGCTTCCGCATATTTTTGATCATGCCGAGCTGGTTCAAAAAATAGCGGCCAAAAACTTCAGGCTGAGACAGTACCCATTTCCGAAGCCATGTACAGAAATCAGGCGTTGTACGACGCAGCGATCGACGCGCGCGCACGCGGCTTAGCGCGTCACCACGGAATGACCTTGCGGTCGCGGACGAACTTCGCGGTGAGCTTCGCGGGCGCATCGAGCGCAAGCCACACCGCGGTAGCGGCGCCGTCGGCGACGTCGCGCGTGGCATGCGCCCCGCCCATGTCGGTCTTGACCCAGCCCGGGCACACCGCGTTGACGGCGATGGTGCCGCGCAGCTCGGCGGCCAAGATCGCCGTCACCGCATTGAGTGCCGTTTTTGACATCCGATAGGCGGCATAGCCGCCGTCATTGTCGGTGAGCGCGCCCATGCCGCTCGACATATTGACGATGCGCGGCGAGGCGCCGCGCTTGAGCAGCGGCACCAGCGTCTGCGCCAGATGCAGCGGCCCGAGCGCGTTGGTTTCCAGTGTTTCGCGGACCGCCGCCAGCTCGACTTTCAACGCCGGAGCGTCGCCCTTGGCGATGATGCCGGCATTGTTGATCAGCACGTCGAGATGGCCGTAGGTGTCTTTGAGGAAATCGCGCAGCGCGACAACGCTTTTGCCGTCGGTGACATCGAGCGGATGAAACGTGACCGCGAGCTTCTGCGCCGCAAGTTTCTTCACCGCCGCGTCGCCCGCCGCGGGCTTGCGCGCGGTGAGAACGACACTGGGCGCCGCGCGCCGCCAGTTGCCGGCAAATCTCGAAGCCGATGCCGCGATTGCCGCCGGTGACGACGATGACCGGCTCGCTAGCCTGCTTGCGCCGCCATCGCTCATCCCTTATGCAGGAGCTTGAACGCGTGGGTCCACTCGTTCTGGGTGAAGCCCAGGATGCACCACAGCATGCACAGCGGCTCGATGGCGCGGGCGGCTTCGGCCTTGCCCATGTCGGCGGTCTCCCAGCCGAATTGTTCGTTGATGCCGCGCACCGTCGCCTTGGCCTTGTCGTCGTTGCCGCAAATGAACATGGTCGGCTTGCCGCCGGGAAATTGCGGATTGATCATTCGGGCATTGCCGACGGAATTATAGGCCTTGACGAAATGCGCGTCGGGAAACGCGCTCTGCAGGCGCTCCATCAAAGACTGATTGATGTCGGTGAAGAATTTCAGGACGCCGTTCTCCGGCGGCGCCTCGGCGATCGGATTGGTGGCGTCGATCACCGGCTTGCCGGCGAGGTTCGGCGCGCCCGCGGCCTTGAGCACGTCGAGCGCCACGGTGCCCTTCACCGCGAGCACGACGACGTCGCCGAATTTCGCCGCCTCGGCGAAGCTGCCGACTTGCGCGCCCTTATGCTGACCGGCGAAGTCCTTGAGCTTGCCGGCATCGCGCGTGCCGAGCATCACTTGATGGCCGTGCTTGATGAAGCCGCCGGCCAGCGACTTGGCTACATCGCCCGAGCCCAAAACGCCGACTTTCATGAAACGCTCCTTGGCTAATTGATGGATGGCACCAAGCCGCCATCGACCCGCAGATTGGCGCCATGAATATAGCTTGCGCGCGGACTGGCGACGAACGCAACAAGGTCGGCCACCTCGTTCACGGTGCCCAGCCTGGGAACCAGGTCGCTGTGCAGCACCTCCGTGATCCAGCGTTTCTGAATGACGTTCCAATCGGCGCCCCAGCCGCTCGTCTGCGCGGTTTCGCGCAGCACGCGCTCGACGCCGTCGGTGGCGATGAGGCCCGGCGAAATCGCATTGACCGTTATCCCCGTGCCGGCGAGCGCTTTGGCCAGGCTCAGCGTCGCGTTGATCAACGCCGCCTTGGCGGCCGCATAGTCCGGCATGGTGGGTTGCGGCGACGTCGCCATTCCGGTCGCAATATTGATGATCCGGCCCCAGCCGCGTTCGCGCATGCGCGGTGCGATGGCCTGGATCAGGCGCACTGCCGACAACACATCGGCCTCGTAGAATCCGCGCCACGACTTCGGCGACGTCTCAAACCACGACGCTGCCGCATAAGACCCGGCGTTGTTGACCAGAATATCGATGCCGCCGAATGACGCCGTCGCTTCCGTTACAACCTGCGCGGCGCCCTGGTTAGTCGCCAGGTCGCCGGTGACGCCGACCGCCTCGGCGCCGGCTTTGCGGATTTCGCCGGCGATCGCCTGGACCCGCGACGCATCACGTCCGTGAACAATGACACGCGCACCCTCGCGCGCCAGCGTCCGCGCGATGGCGGCGCCGATGCCGGCCGAGCTGCCGGTGACGAGAGCCGACTTCGTGGTCAGATCAAGATCCATCTCGGCCGCTAACCCTTGGTCAGGCCGAGCCGCTCGGCGTTCGGCGCAATCGACAGCTGCATGAGGAAGAGCAGCTCGTCGGTCGGCAGATAATCGCGCATCTTTTCCGTGACGCTCGCCTGTGCAGCGGTAGCGTCGCTCCAATCTGCGTTGCGCAGCGCGCTTTCGAAGCGGTCGAGATAGGTCGCTTGCCAACGCAGAAAGCCTGGCGTCACGGGCGGCCCGTGCCCGATATGGAGCACCGCGTCTTCCGGCAGCTCGGACTGCACGCGCTCGATCGCCCGCCGCCATGCCGGGTTTTGGTTGTCGGCCATGAAGGCATGCATCAGCCCGTAAGCAATGTCGCCGGCAAAGGCGTGCCGTCCCGGTCCCTGCAGCACGAAGATGCTGTCGTGATGCGATTTGCTCGGGCCGATATCGCGCACCTCAAAGCGCATGGCGCCGAAAGTCAGGAGATCGCCATCTCCCACTGTCTGATTGGGGAATACGCGGTGGCGCGGCCACTCGGCGCCGAACATGCCGCCGATGACCTCGTTTTTCATGGCATCGTCGCGGCGCGCCACATCGTTGACGCCGGCGACGCTGATGATCGGCACGTCGAGGCCGTCGACCAGGTTGCCAAGGCCGGCATAGTGATCCGGATGGGCGTGCGTCAGCAAAACCGCGAGCAGCGGCTTGCCGAGGTCATCGACTTTGGCCCGCAACGCTTTGGACGCGGTATTGGTCAACGTGGCGTCGATCGCCACGAGCCCAGCCGCGTCCTCGACGATGAAGGCATTGACCGGAAACGGGGAGCGCTGCTCGAAACGACGAATGTCGACTGCACCGTTGGCCGCGGATTGGGCATGGGCGGCCGGCTTCGCCTTGCCGGCGGCAGCGGCCGCCAGGTTGTTTGCTTGCGCCATTGTCACGCCTCCTGATCGCTTTGCCGCAAGCTAGGAAGCGTCGTATTATTCGTCCAATTGATAGATCATATAGCGGTCATCCATACGATGAATTTGCGGACGTTCGACCTCAACCTGCTGCGGGTGTTGGACACCTTGCTCGACGAGCCGCAAGTCTCCGCGGCGGCACGGCGCCTCAATCTCAGCCAGCCGGCGACCAGCGCGGCGCTGGCGAGGCTGCGGGAAGCGTTCGCCGACCCGTTGCTGGTTCGCGTCGGCAATCGCATGCGGCTGACGGCTTTGGCCGAGGCGCTGCGGCCAAAGGTGCGGCGGGTCATTGCCGATATCGAACAGACGCTGCGCGGCCCGGCGGATTTCGATCCGGCTACCAGCGAGCGCGCGTTCCGTATCGCCGCCAACGATTACGCGGTCACCGCCGTGCTCTCGCCGCTGCTGCAGCAATTACAGCGGTCGGCGCCGAGCGTAACAGTCGAAGTCTTGCCGTTTGAGGACGATTTCGACCGGCGCCTGGCGGAGGACAAATACGACCTTGCGATTCGCGATCGCTGGTCGATGCGGTCATGGCGTCATCTGGAGACGCTGTTCCGCGAGGACTATGTCTGCATCGCGCGGCAGAACCATCCCCGGCTTTCGCAAAAGCCGACGCTGGATCAATTCCTGGCGGAAGGTCATGTGCTGATCGCTCCGCCCGGCCGCCCGCCCGGCGTCGTCGACAAGGTGTTGGCGCGGCAAAACCGAAAGCGGCGCGTGGCGGTGACGCTGCCGCACTTTCTCGCCGCTCCCGCGGTGATCGCACAGACCGACTATGTGATGACCATCGCCCGCCGCATCGCGCTGCAAGCGGCGCAAGTCCATAAGCTGCGCGTGTTCGCGCCGCCGATGCGGCTTCATGGTTTCGATGTGGTTATCGCATGGCACCCACGCAGCGAAGCGGATGCCGGCATCAACTGGCTGAGAGATCAAACCGGAAGAAATTCGCGACCGGAGACAAAAAAACCTGAGCGTTCGCAATGATCTGCCCGGCGGCCGCACGCTACCATGTTTCCGAGCGCGTTTGATCCAGCGCAATGCTGCGCGACGATTTTGCATCGAAAACCGCCTCGACAAGCTGACTGGAACCACTCTAATAAAGGGCACCGGCTGAGTTCTTCGGCTGGCCCGAAGGCTGGAATCTGCGGGAATTCTCATGGATTACAGTGCCTATTTTACCGATGCGCTCGCCCGGTTGCATAGCGAGCGGCGTTACCGGGTCTTTGCCGACCTGGAGCGGATCGCCGGCCGCTTTCCGCACGCCATCTGGCATTCGCCGCAAGGGCCGAAGAATGTCGTGATCTGGTGCTCGAACGATTATCTCGGCATGGGCCAGCATCCGAAGGTGATCGGCGCCATGGTCGAGACGGCGACGCGGATGGGAACCGGCGCCGGCGGCACCCGCAACATCGCCGGCAACAATCATCCGCTGGTCGAGCTCGAGCGCGAGCTCGCCGACCTGCACCGCAAGGAAGCGGCGCTGGTCTTCACCTCGGGCTACATCTCCAACCAGACCGGCATCGCCACCCTCGCCAAGCTGATGCCGAACTGCCTGATCCTGTCGGACGCGCTCAATCACAACTCGATGATCGAGGGCGTGCGCCAGGCCAATTGCGAGAAGCAGATTTTCCGCCACAACGACATGGCGCATCTCGAAGCAGCTGTTGGCGGCGGCCGATCCGGGCCGTCCCAAGCTGATCGTGTTCGAAAGCCTCTACTCCATGGATGGCGACGTCGCGCCGGTGAACCGCATCTGCGATCTCGCCGAGCGCTATGGCGCCATGACCTATATCGACGAGGTGCACGCCGTCGGCATGTACGGCCCGCGCGGCGGCGGCATCAGCGAGCGCGACGGCGCCACGGCGCGCATCGACGTGATCGAGGGCACGCTGGCCAAAGCGTTCGGCTGCCTCGGCGGCTATATCGCCGGCTCGCGGGTGCTGATCGATACCGTGCGCTCCTACGCGCCGGGATTCATCTTCACCACCGCTTTGCCGCCGTCGGTCTGCCGCGGCGGCGACCGCCGCGATCCGGCATCTGAAAACTTCGCAATGGGAGCGCGACCGTCATCAGGATCGCGCGGCGCGGACCAAGGCCGTGCTCGCGGCGGCGGCGCTGCCGGTGATGACCAGCCCCACCCACATCGTGCCGGTTTTTGTCGGCGATCCGGAGCGCTGCAAAGCGGCGAGCGATCTCCTTCTCTCCGACCACGGCATCTACATCCAGCCGATCAATTATCCGACGGTGCCGAAGGGCCTGGAGCGGCTTCGCATCACGCCGAGCCCCTATCACGACGACGGGCTGATCGACTCGCTCGCCGAAGCTTTGGTCGACGTCTGGCAAAAGCTCGGCTTGCCGTTCAAAGCAGCGCGCGCTCGCGGCGGAGTAGCCCGTCATTCCGGGGCGCGCTGCAAAGCGGCGAGCCCGGAATCCATAGCCACGCGACGGTTCAGGACATTCTCAGAGCGCCTTGTTCTGAGACGTTCGTGGTTATGGATTCCGGGTTCCGGCCTTCGGCCGGCCCCGGAATGACGGTTACTGCCGCTTCGTCTTCCCCCGCGCAATCCACCGCGCGGCGATGGCGATCGAGAACGCCGTCACCACAAAGCGCGCCACGTGATGGGCGGCGACGTAAACCGGGTCGAGGTGCAAAGCCAGCGCCAGCACCATCATCGTGTCCTGCGCGCCCGGCGCAAACGCGACGGCGACGTTGGCGATCGGGAACGGAAAGAAGTGCGCGACGATCAGCGCGAACACGGTAGCGACCGAGAGCGACACCGCAAATGAGCCGAACGCCGCGCCGAGATAACCAAGCGAGCAGCCGGAAGGTGATGGTGGCGAAGCGCGAGCCGACCAGCGCGCCGAGCACCAGCACGCCGGCGCTTGCCACCCACCACGGCAGCACGGCCTGCAACGAGGCCAAAGCCGTGCAGCACGCCGGATCCGACCATGGCGCCGAACAGAAGCCCGGCGGGAAACCGCAAGCGCCATAGCGCAATCGCGGTCGCGGTCGACACCGCAACGACAATGGCGATCTCCGCGAGCGAAGAGCCGCCGGCTCCCCCGCGCGCCACCGGTATCGCCGGCGCCACCAGCCCGAACAGCGCCAGGCCGGCCGGAATTCCGGTGGTCAGCAACAGGACGCGCATGGTCTGCACGATCGCCACCGCCGGCAGATCGGCGCCAAGCTCGGTCGAGAGCGCGATCACCTGCGTCATCGAGCCGGGGCTTGCACCCATCAACGCCGAGAGCGGGTCCCAGCGGTGCACCACGCGCAGATAGGTCGTGGTGGCGAGCATCATGCCGAGCGCGGCGATCATCACCAGCGCGATGCTCACCGGCCAGGCAACGATGCCTTGCAGCGTCTGCGGCGTCACCACGGCGCCGAGCAAAATGCCGATCAGCACATAGCAGGCGCGCGACAGCGGCACCGGCACGTTGACCGGCCGTCCCGCCAATGCCGCCGCGGCAACCGCAAGCACCGATCCGGAAATCAGGCCGGCCGGAAAACCGATAAGCGTGAACGCCGCCCCGCCGGCTAGCGCGATGATCAACGTCTCAGCGGTTTCGAATAATGTCCGGAGCGCGGGGGCAGGCGGCATCTGCCCCGTGAATGCCTGCTGGGGGCTGCGCCGTCAAATAAACAGCCCCTACCTCATCACTTCCCAACACCCCTTGGCGCGAGGGGCACGTTTCCAAACCATGACAATCCGGTAAAATGAACGGTCGCGCGCCAGGAAGAGCGCGCTGAACCGAGCTGGAAACGCCGCTGTGCTGCAAGGCTGGATCGTCGTCATCATTGCGCTCGCCTACATCGGGTTTTTGTTCCTGGTGGCGAGCTATGGCGACCGGCGGCATGAACGCGTTCGCGGCAGCCGCGCCAGGCTCCTGATCTATCCGTTGTCGCTCGCCATCTATTGCACGTCGTGGACGTTCTTCGGCTCGGTCGGCGTGGCGGCGCGGACCGGCTTCGATTTCCTCACCATCTATATCGGCCCGGTGCTGATGGTGGGGCTCGCTTATCCGCTGATCATCCGCATCGTGCGGCTTGCCAAAGGGCAGAACATCACCTCGATCGCCGACTTCATTGCCGCGCGCTACGGCAAGAGCCAGGCGGTGGCGGCGACCGTGGCGCTGATCGCCATCGTCGGCATGATCCCCTACATCGCCTTGCAGCTCAAAGCGGTGTCGGCGTCGGTCGGCACCATCCTGGCGGAAGTCTCGGCCGGCGGCGCCGCGGCGCAGCCGATGCTCGGCGATATCGCGCTGTTCGTCGCACTGCTGATGGCGGCGTTCGCCGTGCTGTTCGGCACCCGCCACATCGACGCCACCGAGCATCAGGACGGGCTGATGCTGGCGATCGCGACCGAATTGATCGTCAAGCTCGTCGCCTTTCTCGCCGTCGGCATCTTCGTGACCTTCGTCATGTTTCCCGGGCCGCTGGCGCTGTTCTCCGGCGCGCTGGCGGAGCCGCGAACGGCAGCGGTGTTGACGCGCGTGCCGCCGCTCACCGGCTTCTTTGCCACCACGGTGTTGTCGCTGTTCGCCATCGTGCTGCTGCCGCGGCAATTTCATGTCGGCGTCGTCGAGAATCGCGGCGAAGCGGAGATCCGCCGCGCCGCCCTGCTGTTTCCCGCTTATCTCGTGCTCATCAATCTGTTCGTGATGCCGATCGCGATGGCCGGTCTGCTGAAGTTTCCGCTGGGTCTGTACCGATGCGGACATGTTCGTGCTTGGCGCTGCCGCTGCGGGCGCATTCCGAGCTGCTCACGCTGGTCGCCTTTGTCGGCGGCCTGTCGGCGGCGACCGCGATGGTGATCGTCGAAGTCGGTGGCGCTGGCGATCATGGTGTCGAACGACATCGTCATGCCGTTCATCCTCAAGCGCCGCGCCACATCGACCGAAGGGCCGAGCGACGCCGGCGCGCAGCTTTTGACGGTCCGGCGCATCGCGATCTTTGCCATCCTTCTTCTCGCTTACATCTATTATCGCTCGGCCGGCCCGGCGCAGCTCGCCTCGATCGGGCTATTGTCGTTTGCCGCCATCGCGCAATTGACGCCGGCGTTTTTCGGCGGACTGGTCTGGCGGCGCGGCACCGCCAACGGCGCCATCGGCGGCATGACCGCCGGCATTATGATTTGGGCCTATACGCTGTTGCTGCCGAGCATCCTGGATACCGGAATGATCGGCGCAGGCATTCTCAGCGACGGCCCGTTCGGGCTTTCGCTGGCTCCGGCCGCAGGCCTTGTTCGGTCTCGATCTGCCGCCGCTGGTGCACGGCGTCGTGCTCAGCCTCGTCGCCAATGTCGCCGTCTTTGTCGGCGGCTCGTTGGCGCGCCGGCCGAGCGCCATCGAGCGCATGCAGGCGGATCGTGTTCGTGCCGAGCTTCGCTGGCGCCGATCGCGCCGAGCTTCCGGCTGCGCCGCGCTTCGGTCACGGTCGGGGAATTGACCGCCACCATCGCCCGCTATCTCGGCGAGGAGCGCACTCGCGAGTCGTTTGCGAGCTTCGCCGCCTCGCGCCGCGTCAGCCTCGAGCCGCAGGCCGAGGCCGACTTCGCGCTGCTGCAATATGGCGAATATCTCCTGGCGTCGGCGATCGGCGCCGCGTCCTCGCGGCTGGTGCTGTCGCTGCTCTTGCGCAAGCGCACCGTCTCGACCAAGGCGGCGCTGAAACTTCTCGACGATGCCAACGCCGCGATCCACTACAATCGCGAAATCCTGCAGACCGCGCTCGACCATGTCCGCCAGGGCATCGCCGTGTTCGACAAGGGGCTGGCTTTGGTCTGCTGGAACCGGCAATTCGGCGAGCTGTTCGATCTGCCGCATGGGCTGACGCGCATCGGCATCCCGCTCGACGAAATCCTCCGCCATATCGCCCGGCAAGGCCCGGACGAGGCCAGAACGGTGACAAGGATATCGACGAGCAAATCGCCGAGCGCATCGCCCGCTACACCTCGGAAGCCGAGCCGTTCCTGGAGCGCTTCGCCGAACGCGGGCTGGTGATCGAAGTGCGCGCCGATCGCATGCCCGATGGCGGCCTGGTCACGACCTTCACCGACATTACCCCAAGCGTAAAGGCGGCGGAGGCGCTTGAGCGCGCCAACGCCACGCTGGAGCGCCGCGTGCGCGAGCGCACCGGCGAATTGACGCGGCTCAATGCCGAATTGGAGCGCGCCAAGGCGGAAGCGGATGACGCCAATGTCTCGAAGACCCGCTTCATCGCCGCGGCGAGCCACGACATTCTGCAGCCGCTCAATGCCGCGCGGCTCTATGTGACCAGCCTGATCGAGCGCCAGCGCGCCGGCGAGGACGGCAACCTGGTGCAGAATATCGACGCTTCGCTGGAAGCGGTCGAAGAGATATTCGCGGCGCTGCTGGACATTTCGCGGCTCGATACCGGCGCGATGCAGCCGGAAATGAGCGATTTCCGCATCGACGAATTGCTGGCGCGGCTGGAGGTCGAGTTTGCGCCATTGGCGCGCGAGAAGGGGCTGGCGCTCAAATTCATGCCCTGCTCGCTGGCGGTGCGTTCCGACCGGCGTCTGCTGCGCCGCCTGCTGCAGAACCTGGTGTCGAACGCGATCAAATATACGCCGAAGGGCACCGTGCTGGTCGGCTGCCGCCGCCGCGCCTCGACGCTGCGCATCGAGGTCTACGACACCGGCATCGGCATCCCGCATTCAAAGCGCCGCGCGGTGTTCAAGGAATTCCACCGCCTCGATCAGGGCGCGCGCGTCGCCCGCGGCGTCGGCCTTGGCCTGTCGATCGTCGAGCGCATCGCCCGCGTGCTCAGTTGCGAGGTGACGTTGAAATCGACATCCGGCCGCGGCTCGCGCTTCTCGGTCGAAGTGCCGCGCGCCGCTGCCGCGCTCGCGGCGCCGGCGCCGCAGACGCGCGCGCCAAGGCCGTGACCGGGCAGCTCGCCGGAACGGTCGTGCTCTGCATCGACAACGAGCCTGCCATTCTCGACGGCATGCAGACGCTGCTCGGCGGCTGGGGCTGCCGCGTGCTCAAGGCCGAGAACCTCGCCGAGGCGCTGGCGGCGATCGAGGGCTCAGGCCTCGAGCCGGATGGTCTCTTGGTCGATTATCACCTCGACGACGCCAATGGCGTCGGCGCCATCACCGAGCTGCGCCGCCGCTACGGCCGCGACCTGCCCGCGATCCTGGTCACCGCCGACCGCTCGTTGCATGTGCGCGAGGAAGCCCGCGCCACGCGGCGCGCACGTCCTCAACAAGCCGGTCAAGCCCGCGTCGCTCCGCGCCTTGATCACGCAATGGCGCATGCAACGCGTCGCGGCGGAGTGACTTTGTCCTCCACCGCGAAGTGAAACGAGGGGGCAGGCGGCGCCCGAAGCTCGCGTGGCAACCGAGCCGATCTTCTGCTAAAATCGGGCCGAGGGTGAGGACCGATGCTCAAGCAACGGAGGTCCCGCCATGAAAGTCAAAGATGTGATGCACAAGGGAGTCGATTGGGTCAGTCCGGAGACCCCGGTGGCCGAGCTCGCAAAGCTCATGTGCGAACACGACATCGGCGCCATTCCGATTGGCGAGAACGATCGTCTGATCGGCATGGTGACCGACCGCGACATCGTCTGCAAAGGATTGGCGCAAGACAAGTTCGACGCCCGCCGCGCAACCGCCCGCGACGTGATGACCGCACAGATCCATTGCTGCCGCGAGGATGAAGATCTTGCCAAGGCGGTACGTCACATGGAGGAGCTGAAAGTCCGCAGGCTGCCGGTGATCAATAAGAACAAGCGCATGATCGGCATGCTGAGCCTCGGCGATGTCGGCCAGGCGGCGCCGCTCGAACTCCTGTCAGAGTGCGTCAAGAGCGTTTCGGCGCATCATATCTGAAGGAAGCTGAATGGCAGTTGCCCGGCGGGAAATTTCCGCCGGGCCTGTTGAACACCGAAAGCCGATCCAGGGCCTCGTGACCCGCAGCACGCTCGAGGCATTGTGCCCGCTCGGCAAGTGTTACAAGCTGGCCGAGCGCTTTATCCGCACGCTTCATCCGCAGGAGATAGGGACATGAGTGAACTGGCTAAAGGCATCACACCGGCGGGTTCCGGAAAGGCGGGTCAGGCCCAAGATCAAGGCAAAGACGTGGTGTGGAGCATTCTCGGCCATACCTACTGGCTCAAGGCGGAAAGCGATGGCTCTTTCATTTTTGAAACCCTCGACCCGCCCGGCACGTTCGTGCCGCCGCACATTCATCCGACGCAGGACGAATTCATCTACATGCTGGATGGCACGTTCGATCTCTATCTCGATGGCGCCTGGACGCAGGCCAAGGCCGGGGACCTGGTGCGCATGCCAAGGGGCTTGCCGCATGCCTACTACAACCGGCAGGACAAACCGGCGCGCGCCTTGTTCTCGGTTTCGCCGGCGCGACGCTTGCGCGAGTTGTTCGATCAGCTGCACAATCTCACTGATCCGGAAGAAGTCGTCCGGCGCTCGAAGATCTGCGAAGTCGATTTCCTGCCGCCGGGATCGGTGCCCGGTGCGTGAGCGATGGCGGTCATCGCCGCCGACAGGCTCAAGCATCGACAAGCCGACATGAGCCCGCCCGTTTTGGCGGCCGGCGCGCCATAGTCGGCGACCTGTGGCAGCGCGCCAGTTTTGCGCCGCCAAATAACGACCGCGCAGTCCGCCTTATTGACGTTGCCGCTGCGGCGGCTCGACAACGCCGTCTTGACGTGTTGCGGGCGCCTGCTCCGGAGCGTTGTTTTGACGCGTGGACGGTGCCGGTTCCGGAGCGCCACTTTGAGGCAGCGGATGTGAGGGCTCGGTAACCTGGTGCTGACGTGCCGGGGCGGAGGGTTTGGTCACACTGTCTTGACTGGGCGGAGCAGGAGCGACTTGGCGCGCCGGGTTCAGTTAATTCAGCACGCGCTCGAGCGTTGCGAAACCCGCCATGAATTCCGTTTTGGGGAAAACTGCGGCGTCGGGCGGCTCGGAAGCAAATGTTCGCACTTTGCTCAGGTCGCGCGCGACGTCCTCCAGTTGCGTGGTGAGCGCGGCCGTTTGGGCCGAGCGAACCTCGTTGTTGCGCCACACCAACACCACGATGACGACGACTGCCGCGGCGAGGACCGTCGTAGCGGCCTGCCAGCTGTAACGGCCCAAGCGACGCCCGATCGCCGCCACGCCGGAAAACCCGCCAGCAGCCGCCGGTGCAGCCCAGTCAAACTTGGTCGCCCGATCTTGATTGAACGCGAAGGCCTCGAGGATCGCCTTGCGATGGTCTTTGCTGTCCAGCTTCAGCGCGCTGACAGTCCGGTCGGTAATCCAGGATGCAAGACGTTCGCTGGCGGCCAACAGTCCCCGCGGGCTGCCGAGTTCATCTTTGAATGCCGCCGGAATCTCCTCGAATGCATAGAACGCCACATAGGGCGTTTCGACATCACGCCAGTATGAAGCCTGCGCCTTGGCGTCGATCGCCCGGCGGTCGGGCTGAACGTGCAGCAGAAACGGCGCGAACGCGCGCCGCGCAAATGCCGACGCGGCGGCAAGCTTGTCCTGCTCGCCTTGCTCGATGCGCGTGGCCACGGGAAAAATCGGCAAGCCAGCGCGCTTGGCCTGGATCGCCGCTGCCGTGGCGGCCGCGCCCTCGATGCTTTGGTGATTAAGCGTAAAGAGCACCACCAGCAGGTCGGGCATCTGCACCGTGCAGATGCCCGCGGTGTCGCCGACGCCGGTCCGGCTGTCGATCAGGACATAGTCGTAGTTCGCTTTGAGGTTGGCGCGTTCGGCGTCGAACAGCCGATTGCCGTCCGCACGCTCGTGAAAGTCGCGCCAGTTGAAGGTGTTGACGCGGGATTGATAGGTCTCGTCCTGCCGCCCGGCTGCAAGGAAGTCGATCGAGCCTGCTGCAAACTTCCAATTCACCGGCACGGCGTAGCTCATCAACGCGGCACGCCGTTCGCGCCCGGCAACCGTTGTGCTTCCTGCCGTTGCCGCCTCGCAGGCAAAATCGATCAAACCGGGTGTGGTGGCGAGATCCGGATCGGCGAGAAACGGTCGCAGATAACGATGCAGACCCGGCGACTCGAGGTCCCAATCAACGAGCAGAACCTTGTAGCCGTTGCTGGCCAGTATCCAGGCCATATTGGCGGCGGCCATGGTGCGGCCGGTGCCGCCTTTATACGAATAGAAGGTGATGATCCTGCCTGATTTGTGGCCCACCATCGATTATCCCCTGGGACTCGTTATCGGTCTTGTGCTGGCTCCAGAAGCGGAAATTGATTCCCTCACTTGGCGCGGCAGCGAGCACACCGGGTGCGCCAATAACCGATTAACCCATTTAGCCGACCAATCTGCCCGTTTTGATCGGCGATTTTCGAGACTTGATCGGCGATTTTTTTCTCGTCATCGGCGATGGTCTGATTGGCAACACCAAGCTGCCGCGTCCTTGTGCTGAGGTCATCCCGAACACCGGCCAGCTCCGTGCGCGTCACCTCCAATGTATTGGAGGTGATCCCGAATTCTACGCCGGCAAAAATTGCGAGCGCCGCCAGCACCGCCGTCGCGTAGCGCCAGCCATGCTTTTTGAAATGCGCACCCAGTCGTCGGCGTAAGCGCTTGAACCATCCTGCGCGCGGCGGCAGCGCCCATTCGATCCTCGGCGTGTCGTCGTCCTTGAATGCGTAGGCGTCGACGACTTGCTTGCGCCGCTCGTCGTTCTCGGGCTGCAGTGACGCAACGGCACGATCCGTTATCCAATAGGCGATCCGTTCGCTGGCCCGCAGCACGCTGGTGAGGCTTCCGGGCTCATCCTTGAATGTCGCCGGTATCTCCTCGAACGCATAAAAAGTACGGTACGGCGTCTCGACTTCGTTCCAGTAAGGCGACTGTTGACTGGGATCGATGATGTCCGGCTTGGCTTGGACGTGACGCAGGAACGGCGCAAAGACACGCCGGCCATAAGCGGTCGCCGCGGCGAGCTTGTCGCTCTCGGCGTTCTCCACCCGCGTCGGCACTGGAAATATCTTGAAATCTTCGTCGGGCCGCTGCGCCCGGACCGACGCTGCAATCGCCGCCGCTCCGGTGATGCTCTGGCGATTGAGCGTGAACAGGATCACCAGCGAGTCCGGCATGTGGACGGTGCAGATGCTCGAGGTGTCGCTCACCCCGGTGCGGCTGTCGATCAGGACATAGTCGTAGCTGGCCCGCAGCACCTTGCGGTCGGCCTCGAGGAGCTTGCCGCCGCCGAGCCGCTCGTAGAAATTGTCCCAGTTGAAGGTGTTGACGCGCTGCGCATAATTTTCGTCTTGGCGCCCGGCCGGGATGAAGTCGATGGCGCCGTCGTCGCGAAACGTCCAATCCAGGCCGACCACGTAATCTTCGAGCGAGGGAAACTTCGGCTCGCTTTCGGCCGGCGTCATGCTGACGCGCGCCGCATCCCAGACAAAGTCGATGAGACCCGGCGTATGGGTCAGCTCGCGATCGATGAGAAACGGCCGCAGGTAGCGGTGCAGCCCTGGCGCTTCAAGGTCCCAGTCGATCAGCAGGACCTTGTAGCCGTTGCTCGCCAACACCCAGGCGACATTGGAGACCGCCATGGTGCGGCCGGTCCCGCCTTTGTACGAATAAAAGGTGATAATCCTCCCGGATCTGTCGCTCATGATGGGGCTGCTGCGAGATGAGGCACGACACTAGGACAGCCATCGCGGGGGATCTTCGGGCGAGGGTAATTGCGGCGTCGAATCCAGGAAGTTCGTGATGCGCGGACGGGTATCCGGGCCGTCGTTCGGCGAAGGCCGCTGTTGCACCGGACCAACTTCGGCGATCTTGCCGCGGATTTCCATGACGACCGAACCGACCGCGGTCTGGAACTCGTCGATCGTGCCGATGCTGCCGCGCACGACAATGCGCGCGCTGGCAGTTTCGGCGGGCATCAAGCCCGGCAGGTAATTCCGAATGAGGCGAGCGGCCTCCTCGTCGGCACGATCGGCCGGAACGATGACGCCGCCACACCATTGGCGCTGCAGCAAGCGCACCAGCGCCGATCGGTGCTGTTCGTTGTCGAGGCAGTTGGGATTGATGAACAGGATCGGCGTTGCCAGCTTGGCGGTGGCGTCTTCGACCGCGGCCCAGGCCTTGGTCTCGAAATCGTCCGCCCCTGGATCGAGGGCCAGGTACGAGAAATGCCGAATCTCCTGCAAATGAAGGGCAATTTCCTCACCGCCCTGGCGAGCGTCGGCCCGCCAGCATAAGGCGCCCAGCCGGCCGGCCCGGCCGATGCGGGGTTGACCTCGATTGCCAGGATGTGCCCGGGACCAGGCGAGACGGCGTCAGGAGCGGCCGCGGCCGGCTCGGTAACAACGGCCTCGGCCGCGCCATCTTGCGGCTGATGCTCTTCTGGGATGACCCAAAACGCGTCCCACAATTCTTCAAAGCTGCGGGGCCGGTCCGCACTGGGTAATGGTTGCGCCGCGACGATCGCCGTCGCGAAATGCTTGATGACGTCGTCGCGGGCGACACTCGGCCGCTTGACGTACATTCGCCGCAGGCCGTTGGCTTGATACTCTTTTACCACCCGGGACGGCAGCGACTGGGTGAAATACTGGATCGTCCGCACCGCGTAGGGCGGCAGTTTCTTCTTCGGATCGGGATGAAGGGCCAGATCACCTTCGCCGACCCACAAAATCGGGATGATATTGCGCGCTTCGCGGATCCGATATTTGATTTCCCCGTCGGCGTCGTCCCGAATCCGCTCATAGCGAAACGCGCCGTTGCGCTTGAGGAAGGCGGCAAACTCCTTGCCGCAATACTCGCGGCCAAAAAACTTCGCCGTGTAGATGCAGACCAGGACTTTGCTGGTATGCAGCGCGCCGGCAATCTTTGTATTCCAGTCGTCGCCGGTGTTGATGCCGTGCGAATCGCGGAAGCCGACGGCGTCAACCTCCGCGACGCCGCTCAGTTGCGACACGCGCCAGCGCAAATCCTCAAAAAATCTCTTCAGGTAAGAGTCTTCGTCCCCGCGGGCATAGGAAAAGAAAAAATACGGGCTGGAATCGCTCATCAACTTGCCTGTGCCGCGTATTGCTACAGTTTGGCTGCAACATCATATCCAATCGGGTAAAACCCGACCAGAGGTTGTCAAGCTTGGGTGGCGTTGGCGCCGAAGCTCAAGGGAGTGCCCAATGTCGCGCAAATTATCGCCCAAAATCTCTGCTGCTCTGTCTGCGGCCTTCTGGCTGGCGGCGTTCGCGGTGGCGCTTGGCCCGCAACCGGCCGCGGCGGCGAGCGCCTACCAAGGCAAGCGCGCCGCGCCGGTCGCCCATCGCGGCTACCACGGCTACTACGCGGCCTATGGTCGGCCCCGGGTGACGCGCGGCGAGCCGCTGCCTTATGGTCCGGAGTACGGTTTCCTCCGCGAGGTCCCGCCGAACGCGATCAGGATGCCGGGTTATACGTTCGTGCCGGGCGTGGGCATTCTCGGCGAGTCCTGCGACCTGCCGACCAGCGCCTGCCCAAACCAGTACCGCGACGTCAAATAACGGCGGCTTCCAGGACGCGGCCGCAGCCGTACAATGCCGACATGCGTCTAGCCTTGAGCGTTCATCCGGACTCGCCTTGCGCTGCGGTGTCAGGCATCGAGGTGGAGGTCACTCGGCCACGCGCCGGCAGTTTGGTATTGAATTACATCGTGAGCGGAAGGATTGACGATCTGCGCATTCCCGCGGCGGTGGCGTCCGCGCGCTCCGATGAGCTTTGGCGGCACACTTGTTTCGAGGCGTTCATCCGCACTTCGCCCGGTGCAGCGTATTTGGAACTCAACTTTGCGCCCTCGACACAATGGGCGGCCTATCGGTTCGATAGCTGCCGAAGCGGGATGCGTGCAGCCGAGATATCCGCGCCTCGCATCGAGATGCACCCAAGCCCGGCGTGCTACACGTTGCAAGCCTCGCTGGATTTGGATCGCTTGCCAACCGGCGAGCCGTGGCGAATTGGTCTGGCGGCGATCATAGAGGAAATGAGCGGCCGCCAATCATACTGGGCGTTGGCGCATCCGCCAGGCAAGGCGGACTTCCATCATCCCGATGGCTTTGCGCTTGAACTTTCCTAAAGTGTGCCGGATATGAAATTTGGCAGCGATCGACTTATCGCCGAACCAGCTTTGCGCGCGCCGCTCAAAGGCGCCCGGGTGGCGTTGCTTGCGCATCCCGCTTCGGTCACGCGGGATCTGACCCACTCGCTCGACGCTTTGACCGCGTGTGGCGACATCGAGATCACCGCCGCCTTCGGCCCGCAGCATGGCCTGCGCGGCGACAAACAAGACAACATGATCGAGTCGCCGGACTTCATCGATCCGGTGCATGGCATCCCCGTATTCAGCCTCTACGGCGAAGTGCGCCAGCCGACCGATGCGATGATGCAAACGTGCGATGTCATCCTGGTCGATCTACAGGATCTGGGTTGCCGTATTTATACGTTCACCACAACGCTGCTTTATGTTCTCGAAGCGGCGTCGAAGCACGGCAAAGCCGTGTGGGTGCTGGACCGTCCCAATCCTGTTGGCCGGCCGGTCGAAGGCCTGACGCTGCGCGCCGGATGGCAAAGTTTCGTCGGCGCTGGATCGTTGCCGATGCGTCACGGGCTCACGCTCGGCGAGTTGGGTGCGTGGTTCATCAGAACGCGCAAGCTCGATGTCGAGTATCGTGTCATCGACATACAGGGCTGGCAGCCCGATGCCGCGCCGGGCTTCGGTTGGCCGCTTGGCGAGCGCCCGTGGATCAATCCCAGCCCCAACGCGCCGAATCTGTGGATGGCGCGCGCTTATTCGGGCACGGTCATGGTCGAGGGCACAACACTTTCAGAAGGTCGCGGCACCACACGGCCGCTCGAAGTGTTCGGCGCGCCCGATATCGATGCGCGCGCCGTCATAGCGGAGATGCGCGCTCTTGCGCCTCATTGGCTCCTCGGTTGCCAGCTGCGCGACTGCTGGTTCGAACCGACGTTTCACAAACACGTCGGCGAGCTTTGCAACGGCGTGCAGATTCACGCCGAAGGTCTCGACTATGATCATCAGGCGTTCAAGCCGTGGCGCATCCAGGCCCTCGCCTTCAAAGCAATTCGACGGCTCTATCCCGACTATCCGCTGTGGCGTGATTTCGCCTACGAGTACGAGCAGGGCAAGCTTGCCATCGATGTCATCAACGGCGGTCCGTTACTGCGGGACTGGGTCGACGATGCCCGAGCGACGCCCCAAGACCTGGATGTGCTGGCCAGAGCGGATGAGCAGGCCTGGTTGAGCGAGCGCCGGGAATATCTTCACTATTGAATGACCGGCACGACGGTTCAACCGGCGGAACTCGTTGGCAGCGCCGTTTCGATTGGACCTTTTATTTGAGCAAGAGAAACAGCAGGTAGCCGCGCAAGCCGGGAGTTTTTGATGAGCGCACCCTGACCAGGTGCGCGCTCTAGGTGACTCGACCGCGGTTTTCCCGGTCTATCCGGGAGTTGGCCGCAGGTACGGCGCGCGCGCGATGCCGGCCAGCCGTTCCTTGAGGGCCGATACCTGTTGCGCTGGCTGGACAGGCGCTTGCATCTCCCGCTCGATCGCCTCCAACTGGGCGCGAATCCAGCGCCAAAGCGCTTCGATTTCCTGCGCTGCGCGGCCGTCACGGGCGTGCTCGGTGACGCCGAAGCCCGCGGCGATCGCATCCTGATAATCGATCCGCGCCGACAGCATCGGCTCGGCCAGCACGCCGAGCTGCGTCAAGTCTTTTGCCGCATCGCTCGCCCGCGAGCTGCGAGGGATCGGCGGACATTGATTGAGGACAAAGGCGGCCCGGCGCTTGGCCGCCTGGACGGCGGCAAAGGTGGCGGCGGTCGCCTCGATGTCCAACAGCGTCGGACGCGCCGGCAACAGGCAAAGGTCGGCGTATTCGGCCACCAGGCCAAGAGCGCCGCTATGGGCGCCGGCAGTGTCGAACACCGCGAGCGTAAAGCCCGCGGCGCCCAGCCGATCGAGAATCGGGCGCAGCCGCGGCAGCCGGTCATATTCGAGCGGTTCGACCACGACGATGTGTGGTGCATTGGCCAACTCGCGGCGCTTGCCCCAGCGGGTCAGCGAAGCTTGCGGATCAAAGTCGAGGGCGACTACCCTTTCGCCTGCTGCCACCGCAGCAACCGCCACAGAAGCGGCGAGGGTCGTTTTTCCCGCTCCGCCTTTCTGAGTCAGAAATGCGATGGTGCGCATGCCGAATCACATCCCCTGCCGACACATAACACACCACCATGGAACTACGACCTGGAAATGGCGGCGCGCGCCGCCACGCGTGCACGTTTGGTTCCGCTGCCCTTTTTTAGGCCACCGTCCGGCGGACGAGGTTTACCCCTCCCGCACCGGTATTTGCGGCCAATGGCCGGCTTCGATCTTGCCGGCGGCGATCACCGCCTGGGTGCGGCTTTCCACGCCGAGCTTCTGTAAAATAGCCGAGACGTGGGCCTTGACGGTCGCCTCCGACACGCCGAGTTCGTAGGCGATCTGCTTGTTCAGAAGTCCCGCCGACAGCATCATCAGCACGCGCACCTGCTGCGGCGTCAGCGTCGCCAGCCGCGCGATCGCCGCGGTCTCGGCGTCGGATCGGCGCGTGAGATCGACGTCGGGCGGCGTCCAGACTTCGCCTTGCAGCACGCGCGCCACCGCCGCGCGCAGCGCTTCGATACCGAGCGTCTTGGGGATGAAACCGGAGGCGCCGAATTCCATGCAGCGGCGGATCACGGCCGGATCGTCGTTGGCCGAGACCACGACCACCGGCAGGCTCGGATATTGGGCGCGCAAATACATCAGCCCGGAAAAGCCGCGCACGCCGGGCATGGAGAGATCGAGCAGGATCAGATCGATGTCGGGCGCATTGCGCTCGAGGAATTCGCTGACCTCCTCGAAGCTGCCGGCCTCGGCGACGTCGGCGCGGCCGAACACGCCATGCACCGCCTCGCGCAATGCGCCGCGAAACAGCGGATGATCGTCGGCGATCAACAAATGATGAGATTGCGTCTCGCTCAAAACGGCCCGCCTCAGCGTCGCAAATGATTGTTATCTTAGGGCCGATTGGCCGGCAGGGTCCACCTATACGGCGGCGTTTCCCGGACGCGATGCAGCGTGCAACGCTGCATCGCTGATCCGGGATCGTTACGAACTCCGCGTCTGCGACGATCCCCGGGTCTGCAGCGCATCACTCCGCTTCGCTGCGTGCTGCGCAGCGCCCGGGAAACGGGGGATTTTAACCACGCCTTCCGCATCCGACCGTCGCACCCTGCCTCCTCTTCCGGCCCGCGGCTTTTTTGCTAATCTCGCGGCGCAGGGCACATTATCGCGCAATGGCTTTCCTTCATGGCATCGCTGGCTGACCTTCCGGAGCTTGTCGGCTTCTTCAGCTATTCGCGCGACGACGACGAGGATTCCCACGGCGCGTTGTCGGCCTTGCGCGACCGCATCCAGCGCGAATTGCGCGGCCAGCTTGGCCGGTCGACGCGGACGTTTCGGCTTTGGCAGGACAAGGAAGCGATCCCTTCCGGTACGCTGTGGGAAACGGAAATCAAGAATGCCGTTGCTCAGTCAGTGTTTTTCATCCCCATCATTACGCCGACGGTGGTGCAAAGCCACTATTGCCGGTTTGAGCTCGAGGCGTTTCTCGAACGCGAAGCCGCTCTCGACCGCGCCGATCTGGTCTTCCCCGTTCTCTATATCCGGGTCCCGGGATTAGAGGATGAGGCGCGGCAGAAGAGCGATCCGGTCCTCTCGATTGTCGGCAAACGCCAATATCTCGATTGGCGCGAATTCCGCCATCACGACGTCAATTCGCGGGAAGTTAAAGAGACGATCGAGCGCTTCTGCCAAAACATTTGCGACGCGCTGTATCGCTCCTGGTTGTCGCCGGACGAACGGAAGAAGCTGGAGGAGGCCGCGGCACGCGAGCGCATAGAAGCCGAACACGTGAGCCAGCAAGCGGAGGCGAAGCGTCAGGAGGAAGAGCAGCGGAAGAGAGCAGAGGCATTAGCGCTCGCCCGTGCCGAAAAGGAAAAGCGCCAGCGGGCAGTGGAGGCGGAACGGCAGAAAGCGGAAGCCGAGCGCCTGCGCGCTGAGGAGGAGGCGAAACGCCATGTCCGAGAGGAGCGTCTCAAGGCCGAGCTAGAGGCAAAACGGCGAGCCGAGGCGGAGGCATTGCGTTTAAAGGCCGAGGCAAAACGCACCGAGCAGCAACGCGTTCTTGCCGATGCGAAGGCGAAACGCCGGGCCGAAGCGGGAGATCGACGCCGGGCGCTTATAGCCAAGATGCGCTCGGTGGGGCCGCCGTCGCGAGGAGCATTGTTTCTCTTCGGCCTGGTCACCGCGGCGCTGCTTATCGCCGCGGCTGCTCTATGGATCGTAGCGTCGCCTAGGTCGACTGACGGCCTCAGCGTTGCGTGTCCCCCAAGTTCGAACTCCCAGGCGGCATCCAATCCAGCACCCGTCCCGCCGCCGAGTGCTGCGACAACGAACGGGCCGCAACCATCGGGTAAGTTCACGAAAACGGGCAGGCCGATCCTGGACTTCGGCGCGAATCAGGCAAGTCCGAATCCGGCGCCACCGCCGACGCCAAGCGCAACGGAGACTATCCAACCTTCGGGTAAATTCACTCCGAGCGGTCGCCCCATTTTGAAATTCGGGCAATGAACCGAGAGCGCGCTTAGGCCTCCGCGCAGCTCCCCAAAAACTGCAAGGTCACCTCGCGGCGATGCGGCCGGGCGCGATGCTCGGCGACGTAAATGCCTTGCCAGGTGCCGAGCATCATCCGCCCGCCGCTCACCGGCACGTGAAGCGACACGCCGTTGAGCATGGCTTTGACATGCGCCGGCATGTCGTCGGGTCCTTCGACGTCGTGCACCCACGGGGCGTCGGCGGGCGCGAGCCGCGACAGCGCGGTGACGAGGTCGGTGCGCACGTCGGGATCGGCATTCTCCTGAATGACCAGCGACGCCGCGGTGTGGCGGATGAAGAGGAGCAGCACGCCATCGCGCGCCTTGACGTGATCGAGAAAGCGCGCCGCGTCGCCGGTGATCTCGAAGAAGCCTTCGCCGGACGTATCGACTTCGAGCGTGGCGGTGGCGACGGTTTCGACGCGCGCACGTTGCACAGCAGAGAGGTCGAGACTTATGTGAGGATCGGGGTCCGCACTCATATGACGTAGCCACTGCGCGTTTCCCGGACGCGCTGTAGCGTGCAACGCTGCAGCGCTGATCCGGGATCGTCCCAAACTCGGCGTGTGTAACGGTCCCGGGTCTGCGGCGCACCACTTCGTGCTGCGCCGCGCCCGGGAAATGCCGCAACCCTAGCTCTTATTGTTGAGCACTTGCCTTTGCGCCCGCGCGATGGCGTCGACAAAGCGATGCCACAGGCGCCCGGCAGCCTCCACCATGCGGTCGATGTCGTCGCCGGTCTTGTCGCCAACCTTGTCGCCTGCTTTGGGCGTACCGTTGCCGGCCGCCGGCGGCTCCGCCGCCACCCCGCTCGGCAACGACAGATTGTGAGCGATCAGTTCTTTCTTCAGCGCCGCGTTTTCGGCGCGCAGGCGCACGATCTCGTTCTCAAGCACGACGCGATCGTCCGGCGCCGCCTGACACGCCCAGCCGACCGCGCGCTGGCTGCAGAGCGAAACCTCGCCGGTCTGCAGGTCCAGCCGCAGCAGGCCGTCGGCAACCTTGCTGAAGCTGAAGCGGCCATGATCCCTGTCGGGCGTTTCGTCGTCGGCCCGGGCGGGCACGACCAAACAAATAAATGCGACGATGATGGCAGCCGTGCTCTTGATCATGGTCATCCCCGCGCCGCGCTCGCGCCCGACCCTGCTTGGGGCGCCGCGTTGTCGGATACAACGCCCGCATCAAGGCATCATTGTAACCGCATCGGCTTTGCGCCGCACAATGGCGCGTCCCCGGCCGCCGGCAATCCGCCGGATGCGGCTAAGATCGTCTGTTATTCCAACGCGTTAGGGGCAATGTGCGTTTCTTGACTTGCTGAAACCCAGTCAGTATGGTCCGCGCGGCTTTAAGGGGGCGGGTTCGTCTCGATTGCCGCGAGTCGCGAGTGTCGAACAATGAACGACGGCACGCGCGAAAACGGCAACCGCGACAAGGCGCATACCGACGAAGCCGCCCTCTCCGCGAGACTCCAGCGTCTCGGTGAAGGTCTCGGCCAGGCACGGGGGCGTGTCGAGCCGCCTTCCGAAAGTCCTGGTGGAGATCGGGCGACGACTGCATCGGGCTACGCCAAGGGCTTCCGGCTCTCGAGCGAACTCGTTGGAGGCGTGCTGGTCGGTGCCGGCCTCGGCTGGCTGATCGACCGGTTGCTCGGTATCGCGCCCTGGGGGTTCATTATATTTCTTTTGCTCGGCTTCGTCGCGGGCGTGCTCAATGTGATGCGCTCCGCCGGAGTCGCCTCCGGCCCAACGCCAGGCAACGGAAAACAGTGACGTTGCGCATAGCGCGCGAAACGGCGACGGAACCATGAAGATCGACCCAATCCACCAATTCAAGATCGACGACTGGGCGCCGATCTTCACCATCCATGGTCACACGATCGCGCTGACCAATTCGGCGGTGTTCATGCTGGTCATCGTCGTCCTGGTGTCGGCGCTGTTGATCGGCGCCACGACGCCGCGGGCGATGGTGCCGGGCCGGCTGCAGTCGGTGGCGGAAATGTCCTACGAATTCGTCGCCAATATGCTGCGCAGCTCCGCCGGCAACGAAGGCATGAAGTTCTTTCCGTTCGTGTTCACGCTGTTCATGTTTGTCTTGTTCGCCAACATGATCGGGCTGATCCCGTATTCGTTCACGGTGACCAGTCAGCTGATCATCACCGCGTGCCTGGCGCTGCTGGTGTTCGTCATCGTCGTCGGCTACGGCTTCTGGAAGAACGGCCTCGGCTTCCTCAGGCTGTTCGTGCCCAAGGGCGTGCCGATCTACATTCTGCCGGCCATCGTGGTCATCGAGATCCTGTCGTTCATATCACGGCCGATTTCGCACAGCGTCCGCTTGTTCGCCAACATGCTGGCCGGCCACATCACGCTGCAGGTCTTTGCCGGCTTCATCATCATGCTCGCCGGTTTCGGCATCGCCGGCTGGTTCGGCGCCGTCATCCCGCTGGCCCTGGTGATCATGCTGACCGCGCTCGAATTCCTGGTGGCCTTCCTGCAGGCCTATGTGTTCGCCATTCTCACCTGCATCTATCTCAACGATGCGATCCACCCGGGCCATTGACGGCCAAACGCTAAAACGAAAAGGAGCTTTCTCATGGATCCGACCGCCGCGAAATACATTGGTGCCGGCATTGCCTGCATCGGCATGGGCGGCGCCGGCGCCGGCGTCGGCATCATCTTCGGCAGTTATCTGGCGGCGGCGTTGCGTAACCCGTCGGCGGCGCAAGGCCAGTTCGGCAACCTGATTTTCGGCTTCGCCGTGACCGAAGCGCTGGGCATTTTCTCGCTCTTGATTGCGCTCCTGCTCCTGTTCGGGCTCTGATCGACGCATGGCTGAGACGACCGCCCATACCGAAGTGCCCGGCGCGAAGCGCCCTTTCCCGCCGTTCGAGTCGCAGCACTTTCCGTCGCAGGTATTCTGGCTGGCGGTGACCTTCATCCTGCTCTACCTGCTGATGTCGCGCATCGCATTGCCGCGCATCGGCTCGATCTTCGCGGCGCGAGCCAAGCGCATCAGCGACGATCTGGCGGCGGCCAACCGTTTCAAGGAGCAGTCGGAAGCGGCCAATACCGCCTACCAGAAGTCGCTGGCCGACGCCCGCGCCCGCGCCCAAGGCATCGCCGCCGACACCCGCGAGCAGCAGGCGGCGCAAGCCGCGGCGACCAACAAAAAGCTCGAGGCGCAGCTGCACGAAAAGCTCGCCGCGGCGGAGCAATCGATCGCCGCCACGCGCAACGCCGCCATGGCCAATGTCGGCAGCATCGCCACCGAAACCGCCGCGGCCATCGTCGAGCGCCTGATCGGCACGGCGCCGGCGCCGGGCGACGTCACCGCCGCGGTCGCCGAAGTCTCCAAGAGCTAGGGTCAAAGAGTTAAAGCGTCAAAGGGTTAAGGGTCAGCCATGCTCGAAGCCGAAGCCTGGGTCGCCGTCGCCTTCCTGATCTTTCTCGGCCTGCTCGTCTATTTGGGCGCGCATCGCCGGGTGATCACCGGCATCGATCAGCGCCAGGCGCGCATCAAGGCCGAGCTCGACGAGGCGGTGCGGCTGCGCGAGGAGGCCAAAGCCGTGCTCGCCGAATACGAGCGCAAAGGCCGTGAGGCCGAGAACGAAGCCGCCGCCATCATCGCCGGCGCCAAAGCCGAGGCCGAGCGCCTCGCCGTCGAGGCGAAGGCAAGAATGGAAGACTTTGTCGTGCGCCGGACCAAGATGGCGGAGGCCAAGATCGCCCAGGCCGAAGCGCAGGCGCTGGCCGACGTGCGCTCGGCCGCCGCCGACACCGCCGTCGCCGCCGCCGAGAAAATCCTCGCCGCCGCCGCCAAAGGCAAGGTCGCCGAGGATTTGCTCGCGCAAGGCATCGATGACGTCCGCAAGAAATTCAACTGAGGCAGTGCGTCCCCCCTCACCCGGCAGCGTTTGTTGGTCGGCGTGTGTAGCCCTCTCCCGCGAGGGGAGAGGGCGCGATTAGACGCGCCGTGCTGCTGATGAGCTCTTGAGTTATCGCCGGTCGAGAGGGCCATGCCCTCTCCCCTCGCGGGAGAGGGCGGCTCGGCGTCTTAACAACAAGAATGGGTGAGGGGGCCTGGCCGAAAAAATCAATTCGCCCTGGCGGCCGGTTTGGCTTTGGGCTTGGGCCAACGCGCCGCATCACTGTCGGCTATAGTGCACGAACAAACAGACATCGCGCACTGAATTCCCGAGGCTCACAGAGAAGAGATCGAGTCGACGACTTCCTTTGTGGTCACAATGGCGCAGTGCTGGAGCGTTTGGCAGCCGGCTATGACCGGGGCAATGCCTCTGCAAGTTCCATCTCGGCAAGTTCCATCTCGGCAAGTTCCATCTCGTGCAAGTTCCATCTCGGCAAGTTCCATCCCGGCAAGTTCCATCCCGGCAAGTTCCATCTCGGCAAATTCCATCTCAGCAAATTTCATCTCAGCAAATTTCATTTCGGCAAGTCCGATCCGAAGCAGCGCCGCCATCAAAGCGTTACAATCTCTGGTTACAGTCACCTGATCGCTGACGCCGTGCTTTCCGTCAATTGCTTGCGCCTGATGTTCTGCGCCGACGCTCAGCCAGCGATGTACGAACAAAATTAAAAGGTTCCGACGATGGACGATGTCGCGGAGGCCGTTCGGCCGGCGAAATCCACGCCAGCGTCGGCAGCGCGCAAGTCGGTGCAGCAATACATCGACGAACTGCCAGCCTGGTGGGACGGAACCGCGTTGCAATCTGCGCCGACAGGCGCGGTGGCTGGCACTGGAACCCTGACATCAAATCTCAATCTGAAATCGACCGGGAGGGCGAGATGTCACCACGCTGGACATGGTGTGCTGCCGAAATCGCGCGAGTGATCAGTCACCGCTGGAGGAACGCCTACATTGGGCTCTTTGTGACGGCTGCCATCTGCCTTCCTGGCGCGGCGACGCAAGCCGCTTGGAATGGTTGGGAAAACCTCGGCGGGCTCATCCTCGAAGCGCCGAACTGCACGACTTGGGGGGCGCAACGGATCGATTGTTTCGCCCGCGGCACCGACCGCGCCATGTATCATCGTTGGTGGGACGGCAGCGCCTGGGGCGGCTGGGAGAATCTCGGCGGCATCATCCTCGAAGCGCCGAACTGCGTGACTTGGTCCGCCAACCGGATCGACTGCTTCGCCCGCGGCACCGACCGCGCCATGTACCACCGCTGGTGGGACGGCAGCGCCTGGGGCGGCTGGGACAATCTCGGCGGCATCATCCTCGAAGCGCCGAATTGCGTCAGCTGGGCGGCGGAACGCATCGATTGCTTCGCCCGCGGCACCGACCGCGCCATGTATCATCGTTGGTGGGACGGCAGCGCCTGGGGCGGCTGGGAGAATCTCGGCGGCATCATCCTGGAATCGCCGAGCTGCGTGAGCTGGAGCGCCAACCGCATCGACTGCTTCGCGCGTGGCACCAACGCGGCGATGTTTCATCGCTGGTGGGATGGCAGCACCTGGGGCGGCTGGGAAGACCTCGGCGGCGTCCTACTCGAAGCGCCGAACTGCGTGAGCTGGGGGGCGAACCGCATCGACTGCTTCGCCCGCGGCACCGATCAGGCGATGTATCACCGCTGGTGGAATGGCAGCGCCTGGGACGGCTGGGAGAACCTCGGTGGCGTGCTGCTCGAAGCGCCGAATTGCGTCAGCTGGGGAGCGAACCGCATCGACTGCTTCGGCCGCGGCACCGACGCCGCGATGTATCACAAATGGTGGGATGGCAGTGCCTGGGGCGGCTGGGAAAACCTGTCGGGCGCCCTGCTCGAAGGAACCAACTGCGTCAGCTGGGGCGCGAACCGGATCGACTGCTTCGCGCGCGGAACCGACACCGCGATGTACCACAAGTGGTGGGACTGCCCGACCTGCGATTTGCTGCTCGTCGTCGAGACCTACCACTACGATACGCTGCGCACCGGCTGGAACCCGCATGAAACGGTCCTGACACCGGCAAACGCCAAAGCCCCGGGCTTCGGCTTGTTGCACTCGGTCGCACTTGATGACCAGGTCGACGCGCAGCCGCTGTTCGTCGCCAATCAGGCGGTAGCCGGGCAGGGCAATCACGACGTCGTCTATGCCGTTACTGAAGCGAATACCGTCTACATGATCGATGCTGTGAGCGGCGCAATTCTCAAACAGCAGAACCTTGGTGCCGCGGTGCCGCAGTCGAAGATCATGAACTGCACCAACAATGCGGCCAATGTCGGCGTCAATTCGACGCCGCTCATCGATCAAGCCAGCAACACGCTCTATGTCATGTCGTTAGTGCTCGACGGCGGCAATCCGGTCTACCATCTGCATGCTCTCGACCTCGGCAGCCTCGCCGACAAGGTGCCGCCGGTCGTGGTCGCCGCTTCGCATACCCTTACCAACGGATCGACCTATAACCTCAGCGCCTCTTTCAGCCGCCAGCGCTCCGGTTTGGTCGGCGCCAACGGCAACGTCTATGCCGGCTTCGCCAGCTGGTGCGACTTCCGTGCCGACGTGTCGCGCGGCTGGCTGCTCGGTTGGCAGGCCGGCTCGCTGAAACCGTTGGCGGCCAACCGGCTCAACAACCAGGTCCAGCCCGATCCGGTATCGCCGAACTCGCCGTTCTTCCTCTCGTCGATCTGGATGTCCGGTTACGGCGTCGGCGCCGATGCCTCCGGCAATCTGTTCGTGGTCTCCGGCAACTCGCATTCCAGCCAACAGGCCACGAGCTATGCGCCAACGACCAACTTGCAGGAATTGGTGGTCAAGCTGTCGCCCGGTTTGGACTCGGTTTTGAGCTACTTCACGCCTTCGGGTTCTTTGACCGGCGTGGTGCCGCTCGACGAGGCCGATAACGATTTCGGCTCGGGCGGCGTGATGCTTTTGCCCTATCAGCCCGGCCCGCGGCCGCGGCTTGCCACCGCCGCCGGCAAAGTCGGTCAGATGTTCCTGCTCGATCGCGACCACCTCGGTGGCTACAATCCCGGCGGACCAAACAACGTGCTCGGCACCTTCAACATCGGTGGATGCTGGTGCGGGCAATCCTACTTCCTCGGATCGGATGGCGTCGGCCGCGTCGTCAGTAGCGGCGGCAACAATGCGATCGTCTGGAAGCTGCAGACATCCCCCACGGTGACGCTGGCGAAGGAAAGCACGTCGGCGGCCCTGAGCTCGGGTCAGGATCCGGGCTTCCTCACGTCGGTTTCATCGAACGGACAGATCGCCGACAGCGCGATTGTCTGGGCGGTGGCGCGGCCAACCAATTCTAATCCGGCCGACGTGACCTTGTATGCGATCAATCCAAACAATGGCGCGACGCTGTTCTCCGGCACCGCCGGCACCTGGCCGAACGTCAACGGCAACGCCAACCTCGTTCCCATGGTCGCCAATGGCAGGGTCTACGTGGCGAGTTTCAAGCGACTGACCATTTTTGGCCTCGGACAAACAATCCCGTTCCCGGCCATCACCGAACGGGTCGCCGTAGCGCTGACCGCGCCGACGATCAATGCGATATCCGGAACTGTCAGCAGCATCAACGGCGCGCAGGCGGTCGTTGACGACGCGGACCGGGAGCACGGTGCAGATCGACCTGACCAAGGCGCAGCAGGCGAACCAAAGCGTGCCGCTTGCTGTCGGGTCGCCCGTCATCGTGAGCGGCACCAAAGACGCTTCCGGCGTGATGCACGCCGAAACGATCACACACGCAAAGCCGGACCCTGCGCTATGGCCGGCCGACCGTTGATCGGGCAGGCTGCGCCGTTTGCCGGGCGGTGATCCCTATCCGCCCCCGCGAAGTGAAACGAAGCGGGGGAGGCGGACCACCCGAAGGGCGGTGGAGGGGCATCCGGCCATGAGGCGAGCGGAGAGGCCGACGCCCCTTCCACCGCTCTGCTTCGCAGAGCGGTACCCCTTTCCCGCTTCGCGGGGCAGGAGAGGAACTACACCTCAATCCGTCCTTCCAAATAAACAACCGCCTTGCCGCCGATGCTGACGCGGTCGCCTTTGAGCGCGCAGCGGAGCGCGCCGCCGCGTCGCGACAATTGGCGCGCTTCGAATTGCGTCTTGCCGAGGCGCTTCGCCCAATAGGGCACCAGCGTGCAATGCGCCGAGCCGGTCACCGGATCTTCCGGCACGCCCTGCGCCGGGGCGAAGAAGCGCGAGACGAAATCGATGCCGTTCTCGCCCGGCGCGGTGACGATCGCCGCCCAGCAGTCGACTTTGCCGAGCGCGGCGAGATCAGGCTTGAGCGCCGCAACTTCCGCTGCGGTGTCGTAGACAACGAGACAATCGCGCGCGCCTAACACCTCGCGCGGCGTCCCGCCCAAGGCCGCGAGCAGGCCGGGCGGCGGTTCGCGCGGCTCGGCCGGGCCGGGCCGGAAAATCCATGACCAGCATGTCGCCGCGGCGGCTGACCGTGAGCGTTCCGGCTTTCACGGTGTGAAAGCTCACGCTGTCGCGCTTTGGCTCGAGAAAGCTGAACACCACATGGCCGGAGGCGAGCGTCGCATGTCCGCACAGGTCGACTTCGACGGTCGGCGTAAACCAGCGCAGCGCGTAGTCGCCGCCATCGCGGCACGAAGAAAGCGGTCTCGGCGAGATTATTCTCCGCCGCGATCGCCTGCATGGTCGCGTCGGGCAGCCATGCGTCCAGCGGGCAGACCGCGGCGGGATTGCCGCCAAACAGACTGTCCGTGAACGCATCGACCTGATACATCGGCAAGCGCATCGCTTGGTCCCGGGCGTTTGCGATAGGATTGCATCGCTTATTGGCACAACCACGACGCGCGCGGCCACGTCGCTGCGCATGACGCGCCGGAAGAGGAAGAGAATGGCCAAGCTTGATCTTTCGGTCGCCGTCGGCGACTACGACCGTACCCGCGCGCTGATCGACGGCAGCGTCGCCATCGACGGCGTCGATCCGATCTTCATGACGCTCGTGCCCGAAGAGATATTTTTCCGCGCCTTTCGCGCCGCCGAATTCGATATCTGCGAGCTGTCGCTGTCGAGCTACACGGTCAAGACCGCGCAGGACAATTCTCCCTATATTGCGGTGCCGGCGTTCGTCTCCCGCGCCTTTCGCCACACCGCGATTTATGTCCGCACCGATCGCGTGAAGAAGCCGCAGGACCTCAAGGGCCGCAAGGTCGGCGTGCCGGAATATCAGCTCACGGCGAACGTCTGGGCGCGCGCATTCCTCGACGACGAATACGGCGTCAAGCCCGCGGATATTCATTGGATCCGCGGCGGCATCGAGGAGCCGGGGCGGCCGGAGAAGATCGCGATCAAGCTGCCTGCCGGCGTGCGCCTCGACAATGCGCCGGAGGGCGCGACGATTTCCGGCCTGCTTGAAGCCGGCGAGATCGACGGCTTCATCGCGCCGCGTCCGCCGAGCTTTCGTCGAGAAGGGCCACCCGAATATCGGCTGGCTGTTTCCCGACCCGGTCTCGGTGGCGAAGGATTATTTTAAGCGCACCGGATTTTTTCCGATCATGCATGTGATCGGCATCCGCCGTGAGCTCGCCGAGCAGCATCCCTGGCTGCCCGGCGCCGTGTTCAAGGCGTTCGAGCAGGCGAAGGCGGCCGGACTGAGAAGCTGTCCGACACCTCCGCGACCAAGGTGACGCTGCCGTTCGTGGAGGAGGCGCTCAAGAACGCCCGCACGCTCATGGGCGAGGATTTCTGGTCATACGGCGTCGAGCAAAACCGCAAAATGCTCGATTATTTCCTCGGCCAGCATCACGCGCAGGGGCTGTCGTCGCGGCGCGTGTCGGTCGACGAGCTGTTTCACCCGGGGACGTACGAGGCGTTCAAGCTTGTAGTCATTCCGGGCGCCGCGAAGCGGCGAGTCGGGATCCACACGGAGAGTGGTGGACGCGGGTCGTGGCTTGACTCTCGAGCTCGCCGAACTTGCCCGGGCCGGCTCGCTTTCGCTCGCCACCCTTGCCTCGGCGCGGGAATGACGAATCAACTACCTTCGCCGGCTTGAGCTTCACGTGGATGTTCTTCTCCTGCGTGTAGGCCAGCATCTCCTCGAAGCATTCCTCCCGCCCGATGCCGGACTGCTTGTAGCCGCCGAACGGCGCGCCGAGGAAATGCTTGGAGACTTCGTTGATCCAGACAAAGCCGGATTGCACGGCGCGGCGGTGCGGTGCGCGGTCGACAGATCGTTGGTCCAGATCGAGGCGGTGAGCCCGTATTCGACGGCGTTCACCTCCTCGAGCATCTTGGCCTCGTCGCTCCATTTGAAGATGGAGAGGACCGGGCCGAAAATCTCTTCCCGCGCAATGCGCATGGTCGGCCTCACGTCGGCGAACACGGTCGGCTCGATGAACAAGCCTTTGCGCAAGCGCGGGATCCGACGGCCGCCCGCCGCCATGGAGAAGCCGCGCGCCTTCCTGCTTGGCGGACTCGATGAAGCCCAGGATGCGTTCGTACTGCGCCTTGGAGATGATCGCGCCCATCGTGGTCGAGCGATCGGTGGCGACGCCGGGCTGGTAATGGGCGATTTTCGCCTTCACCTTCGCCAGCACCGCCTCATAGATCTACTCGTGAATGAAGGCGCGGCTGGTGGAGCCGCATGATTGGCCGCACCAGGTGAAGTTCATGCCGCCGACCACGCCGGCGGCGACCTCGTCGGGATCGGCGTCGGGATAAGCGATCAACGCATTCTTGCCGCCGAGCTCGAGCATGACCGGCTTGAGCGTGTCGGCAGCCGCCTTCATTACCGCGCGGCCGGTCGGCACCGAGCCGATCAGCGCGATCATGGCGACGCCGCGATGCGTGGTCAGCGCCGAGCCGGCTTCCCGTCCACCGGGCACGACGTTGAAAACGCCGGGCGGCAGGATGCCGCCGATCAGTTCGGCGAGACGAAATGCGGAGAGCGGCGCCTGTTCCGGCGGCTTCATCACCACGGTGTTGCCGGTCGCGAGGGGAGCGCCGATTTTTCCGGCGCAGAACATGAACGGGTGGTTGAATGGGATGATGCGCCCGACTACGCCGCGCGGCTCACGCACTGAGAAATTGACGACGCCCGGTCCCATCGGGATCGAGGCGCCCTTCATCTCCGTCACCAGGCCGGCGTAGAAGTCGATCTGCGCCGCCGCAATGGTCGCATCCATGACCATCTCGTGCACCGGATTGCCGCAATCGGCGGCGTCGATCATCGCCAGCTCCTCGGCGTGCTCGCGCAGCACGTTGGCTACGCGCCTGAGCAGCCGCGCGCGCTCGAACGGTGGGGTGTTGCGCCAGCCGTCGAAGGCCTTTTTGGCCGCCCCGACCGCCGCCTCGATATCCGCGGCGTCGCCATCGGCGAGGGGCCGAGCGACTCGCCGGTGCCCGGATTGATCGAAATCAACGTAGCGGCCGGATTTCGGCTTGTGCCATTCGCCGCCATAGAAGGCGTCGCGATGCTCGGGCAGATGCAGCGGGACGGCCTTGAGGCCTTTTGGCGGAACAGCAGTGTTCATGATCGTTTCCTCTTGTCAGCTTTTCGCGCGGGTCATTGCCGCGGTCATGTTGGCGGTATAGCCGGGCTCGACGCGGACATCGACGACGGCAACCCCGCCGGCATCGACTGCAGCGATAGCTCGTTTCAGCGTCTCGACAAGATCGGCCTGCTCGGTCACCGGACCGAAGCCTGCCGCGCCCTGGGCGCGGCCCATGGCGGCGAGATCGATTTCGGGATCGGCCATGCGCTGGCCGATCCACTTGTTCTCGACCGGACGCGAGCGCATGCGCGCGACCCGCTCCTGGTGCAGTTCGTCGTTATAGAACGAGCGATTGTTGGCGATGACGAACAACAGCGGAATCTTGTAATGCACCGCCGTCCACACCGCGGTCACGCCCATGAGGTAATCGCCGTCGCCGCAGATGGCGACCGGCAGTCGGCCGGAACTCTTCAGCGCCAGCGCCGCGCCCACGGAAATTCCCGGGCCGCCGCCGACGCCGCCCCCGCCGTCGGAGCCGAGAAAGTCGAGCGGGTGGCGGAATGTCCACCAGCGATCCTCCCAAGAGATCGGCAGATGGGTCAGCGTGACCGGCCGCGCGCCGACGACCTTTCGCAAGCTGTGCGCGATGTGCTCGTTGGTGAAGCCGGCGGGCTCCCAACTTGATGGCTGCGCGGCGGAGGCGGCACCGCGCGCGGCTTGCCGCCCGCGCTGATCGCCTTGACCAATTGCGGCAACACGAGGTCAGGATCGGCGGATAGAAAAAGATCGACGGCCGGCAACGCCTGGTAGTCCATGCTCCAGCCGTTGTGGATGCGGTGATCCAGCGAGACCTGAATGATCTTGGTAGGGGCGCGGGGCCGGCGGCGCGCAGCGCACCGGCGAGATCGACCCAGTCGAGGCTGAGGATCACGTCGGCGCCGCGCATCGCCGGCACACTGTCGGGCGTGATGTCGCGCGGCGCCCCGACATGGAGCGGATGATCGGTCGGGAAACTCGCGCCGATCTTCAGGTCGGTGACGACGCTGGCATTGAGCGCTTCCGCAAGCGCGATCCGCGCGTTCCAGGCTTCCTCGCTGCGCGAGGCGCGGCCGGCGAGGATCACGACCTGCTTGGCCGCCTTCAGCGTTGCCGCCGTTTGCTGCACCAGTTCGGCGGGTGCGGCGGTTGCGACCGGCGGCATGTAGCGCGCGGCTTCGATCGGGGGCAGCGGCTCGGCGAGCTTGGCCTCCTGCATTTCCGCATCGAGATTGATGTAGACCGGGCCCTGCGGCGCCGTGTTGGCGATCCAGGTGCCGCGGATCAGCGCTTCACGCGCGGCGCCGGGAGAGGCCGGCTGGTCGTCCCACTTGGTATAACCGCGAATGAGCGCGCCCTGATCGCGGGCGGTGTGAATCCAATCGATCCAGGGGCGCCGTTTCATGGCGTCGACCGGACCGGTCGCCCCGAGGACGACCATCGGCATGCGGTCGCACCAGGCGTTGAACATCGCCATGGTGGCATGCTGGAGACCGACATTGGAATGCACGGCGGCGGCGATCGCCTTGCCGGCGACCTTGGCATAGCCGTGAGCGATGGCGACGGCGGCTTCTTCATGCACGCACAGGAGCATCTGCGGCGCGGTGTTGCCGAGGTAATTGACGATGCTGTCGTGCAGGCCGCGATAGCTCGCGCCCGGTGTCACCGCGATATAGGGAATGTCGAGCGCACGCAGCGTTTCGGCGACCACGTCGCTGCCGAACCCCGGTGCATTGACGCCGGCCGAGGTCGGGCGCTCGAGCGCGGCGGTCGAGGCGTCGGCGGCGGCCGGCTTTGCGCTTTGGCGCCCGGTCGCGGAATTGGACGCAGTCATCGTGGGTTTTCCTCAACTTCCAGGTTTTTCAGACGGATCGAACCGGATCACGCGCCTTGACGCA
>CAWDQG010000026.1:0-280321 GCA_963804405.1 uncultured Alphaproteobacteria bacterium
TCAACGCTGGCGCTCAGCCCCGGCAGATCGAAGCTCACCGGCGCGTTGTTCTGCAACACCAGCATCACCTGGAACAACGGATGCCGAGACAGCGAGCGCTCAGGGTTGAGTACCTCCACCAGCCGCTCGAACGGCAGGTCCTGGTGGCCGTAGGCCGCCAGATTGCTCAAGCGCACCCGCGCAATCAGCTCGCGCAAGCTCGGATTGCCCGAAGTGTCGGTGCGCAGCACCAGCGTGTTGACGAAGAAGCCAATGAGATCGTCGAGCGCGCTGTCGGTGCGGCCGGCAATCGGGCTGCCGATCGGGATGTCGGTGCCCGCGCCAAGCCGCGTCAGCAGCGCCGCCAGCGCCGCCTGCAGCACCATGAACAGGCTCGCCTGGCCGTCGCGGGCAAGCGCCAAAAGACCGCGGTGCAGCTCGGCGCCAATATGCAGCGGCACCCTGCCGCCGCGGTAGCTGGCGACCGCAGGTCTGGGCCGGTCGCTCGGCAGTTCGATCTGATCAGGAAGACCTTTGAGGCTCTCGGTCCAGAACGCAAGCTGGCGCGCAATCGCGCTCGCCGCATCGTCCTCGCGGCCGAGCAGGCGGTGCTGCCACAGCGTGTAGTCGGCATATTGCACCGGCAAGGCCGGCAGCGCCGGCGCACGGCCGCGGCAGCGCGCCGCATAGGCCTCGCCAAGATCGCGCGCCAGCGGAGCCATCGACCAGCCGTCGCCGGCAATGTGGTGCAGCAGCAGCAACAGCACGTGCTCGCGCTCCCCGAGCGCAAACAGATGCGCGCGCAGCGGTGGCTCGCTGGAAAGATCGAACCCGCGCCGCGCCGCTGTGCCGAGAGCCGTCGCAAGGGCCTCCTCGGTGACACAAATCCTCGCTAGCTGCACCCTGGCTGCCGACGCCTCAATAATGTGCTGCCGGGGTATTCCAACCGTGTCCGGGAAAATGGTGCGCAAGCTCTCGTGGCGCGCAACCACATCGCCCAATGCCGCCTCCAGGGCGGCGGCGTCGAGCGCGCCCGTAAGGCGCAGCGCCATCGGCATCGTGTAGGTCGCGCTCGGCCCTTCCAGCCGGTCGAGGAACCACAGCCGGCGCTGCGCAAACGACAGCGGAATCTCGGCCGGGCGCGGCAGCGCCACAAGCGCAGGGCGCACCGCCTCGCCCTCGTGCAGCCGCTTGGCCAGCGCCTCCACGTTCGGCGCTTCAAATAGCGCCCGGATCGCGATCTCGACATCCAGGCTGGTGCGGATGCGGCTGATCAGCCGTGTCGCCAACAGCGAATGGCCGCCAAGTTCGAAGAAGTTGTCGTCGATGCCGACACGCTGCAGGCCCAAAACCTCGGCAAACAACGCGCACAGGATCTCCTCCTGTGGCGTGCGCGGCCCGCGCCGCACCACCGGCGTGAGATCGGGCGCAGGCAGCGCGCGGCGGTCGAGCTTGCCATTGGGGGTGAGCGGAAGCCGCTCCAGAACCACAAACGCCGATGGCACCATGTAGTCGGGAAGGCTCTGCCCAACATGCGCTCGAAGCTCGGCAGCATCCACAGCCTGATCCGCGGCAGCAACCACATAGGCCACCAGCCGCTTCTGTCCGGGCGCATCCTCGCGCGCAATCACCGCCGCCTGCGCCACACCAGCATGGCGAACCAGCGCCGCCTCGATCTCGCCAGGCTCGATGCGGAACCCGCGCACCTTCACCTGTTGGTCGGCTCGCCCCAGAAACTCCAGCACACCGTCGGCGCGCCAGCGCGCCAAATCCCCGGTCCGGTACATGCGGCTCCCCGCAGCACCAAACGGGTCCGCCACAAACCGCTCCCCCGTCAGACCGGGACGGCCCACATAGCCGCGCGCCAGACCCGCTCCCGCAATGTAAAGCTCCCCCGCAACCCCCGCCGGTACAGGCTGCAAACCCCCATCCAATACGTAAACCCGCGTGTTCCAGATCGGACGGCCAATCGGCGCAATACTTCCGCCCACCAGCGGTTCACTCATCGTCGCACAGACCGTCGTCTCCGTCGGGCCATAGGCGTTGATCATGCGCCGGTCAACACACCAGCGTTCAACCAGATCAGGCGAGCACGCCTCCCCGGCAACGATCAGAGTCCGCAGCGGCACGTCCTCAGACAAACCTGCCAGCACTGCGGGCGGTAATGTGGCATGGGTGATACCTTGAGCGCGGATCAGGCTTCCCAGAATGTCACCGCTGCGCTCATCTGCCGTCAGGATCAGGCGGCACCCGACGCTGAGGCCGGCGCAATCTCCCAGATCGCCGCATCGAAGCTCGCGAGGCGAATTGCAGCACGCGGGCCTCGGGTGTAATGGCGAAGCGATCGATCTGGGCTGCCGCAAGATTGGGGATGCCGCTGTGGCTGACGGCGACGCCCTTCGGCGTTCCGGTCGAGCCTGATGTGTAGATGACGTAGGCGGTGTTGTCGGGAAGTGCAGGCGGTTGCGCGGGGCCGTCGTGGGCTGTTGGGCGATGGCGGGCCAGTCGGCATCGAGCTGCACGATCCGTGCGCCGCGTGCGGGCAGATGCGATCGAGCAGTCCCGCTTGGGTGACCAGCACGGGGGCGCCGGCGTCTTCGAGCATGAAGGCGAGGCGCTCTGGCGGGTAGCTAGGATCGAGCGGCAGATAGGCGCCCCCCGCCTTGAGGATGCCAATCAGCCCCACCAGCATCGCGGGGGAGCGCTCCACGCACAGCCCGACCACCACCTCCGGCCCCACCCCGAGGCTTCTCAGGTGGTGCGCCAGCTGGTTGGCGCACGCATCAAGCTTGCCGTAGCTGAGGCTCTCCTCCTCGAACACCAAAGCGACCGCATCGGGGGTCTTGGCAACCTGGGCGGCGAACAGCTCGGGCAGGGTGGCAGAGGCAACCGGATGCGCGGTGTCGTTCCATTCGCGCAGGATGGTGTGGCGCTCCGCGGCGGAGAGAATGTCGAGGTTGCCGATCGCCCGCTCGGGCGCCGCAACCGCGGCCTCCAGCAGCCGAACCAGCCGGCCCGCCAGCGCCTCGACGCTCGTGCGCTCGAACAGGTCGCTTGCATATTCGAGCACGCCGCTTATCCCCATCGGCGTGCCGTCGGGCGCGCGCTGCTCGCCCAGGCTGAGCCAAAGGTCAACCTTGGCGCTGGCGCTGGCAACCGGTTCAACGCTGGCGCTCAGCCCCGGCAGATCGAAGCTCACCGGCGCGTTGTTCTGCAACACCAGCATCACCTGGAACAACGGATGCCGAGACAGCGAGCGCTCAGGGTTGAGTACCTCCACCAGCCGCTCGAACGGCAGGTCCTGGTGGCCGTAGGCCGCCAGATTGCTCAAGCGCACCCGCGCAATCAGCTCGCGCAAGCTCGGATTGCCCGAGGTGTCGGTGCGCAGCACCAGCGTGTTGACGAAGAAGCCAATGAGATCGTCGAGCGCGCTGTCGGTGCGGCCGGCAATCGGGCTGCCGATCGGGATGTCGGTGCCCGCGCCAAGCCGCGTCAGCAGCGCCGCCAGCGCCGCCTGCAGCACCATGAACAGGCTCGCCTGGCCGTCGCGGGCAAGCGCCAAAAGACCGCGGTGCAGCTCGGCGCCAATATGCAGCGGCACCCTGCCGCCGCGGTAGCTGGCGACCGCAGGTCTGGGCCGGTCGCTCGGCAGTTCGATCTGATCAGGAAGACCTTTGAGGCTCTCGGTCCAGAACGCAAGCTGGCGCGCAATCGCGCTCGCCGCATCGTCCTCGCGGCCGAGCAGGCGGTGCTGCCACAGCGTGTAGTCGGCATATTGCACCGGCAAGGCCGGCAGCGCCGGCGCACGGCCGCGGCAGCGCGCCGCATAGGCCTCGCCAAGATCGCGCCCCAGCGGAGCCATCGACCAGCCGTCGCCGGCAATGTGGTGCAGCAGCAGCAACAGCACGTGCTCGCGCTCCCCGAGCGCAAACAGATGCGCGCGCAGCGGTGGCTCGCTGGAAAGATCGAACCCGCGCCGCGCCGCTGTGCCGAGAGCCGTCGCAAGGGCCTCCTCGGTGACACAAATCCTCGCTAGCTGCACCCTGGCTGCCGACGCCTCAATAATGTGCTGCCGGGGTATTCCAACCGTGTCCGGGAAAATGGTGCGCAAGCTCTCGTGGCGCGCAACCACATCGCCCAATGCCGCCTCCAGGGCGGCGGCGTCGAGCGCGCCCGTAAGCCGCAGCGCCATCGGCATCGTGTAGGTCGCGCTCGGCCCTTCCAGCCGGTCGAGGAACCACAGCCGGCGCTGCGCAAACGACAGCGGGATCTCGGCCGGGCGCGGCAGCGCCACAAGCGCAGGGCGCACCGCCTCGCCCTCGTGCAGCCGCTTGGCCAGCGCCTCCACGTTCGGCGCTTCAAATAGCGCCCGGATCGCGATCTCGACATCCAGGCTGGTGCGGATGCGGCTGATCAGCCGTGTCGCCAACAGCGAATGGCCGCCAAGTTCGAAGAAGTTGTCGTCGATGCCGACACGCTGCAGGCCCAAAACCTCGGCAAACAACGCGCACAGGATCTCCTCCTGCGGCGTGCGCGGCCCGCGCCGCACCACCGGCGTGAGATCGGGCGCAGGCAGCGCGCGGCGGTCGAGCTTGCCATTGGGGGTGAGCGGAAGCCGCTCCAGAACCACAAACGCCGACGGCACCATGTAGTCGGGAAGGCTCTGCCCAACATGCGCTCGAAGCTCGGCAGCATCCACAGCCTGATCCGCGGCAGCAACCACATAGGCCACCAGCCGCTTCTGTCCGGGCGCATCCTCGCGCGCAATCACCGCCGCCTGCGCCACACCAGCATGGCGAACCAGCGCCGCCTCGATCTCGCCAGGCTCGATGCGGAACCCGCGCATCTTCACCTGCTGGTCGGCTCGCCCCAGAAACTCCAGCACACCGTCGGCGGCGCCAGCGCGCCAAATCCCCGGTCCGGTACATGCGGCTCCCCGCAGCACCAAACGGGTCCGCCACAAACCGCTCCCCCGTCAGACCGGGACGGCCCACATAGCCGCGCGCCAGACCCGCTCCCGCAATGTAAAGCTCCCCCGCAACCCCCGCCGGTACAGGCTGCAAACCCCCATCCAGGACATAGACCTGAAGGTCCGCAATGCCGCGGCCAACAACGCTGCCGGCGTTCGTCGCCACACTAGGCCGGTCAAGCGCGATGTAGCTGACATGCACCGTCGTCTCGGTGATGCCGTACATGTTGATGAGACGCGGCGCGCTGTCGCAGTGACGCGAATACCAATCGCCAAGCCGTGCGAACTCGAGCGCCTCACCGCCGAAGATCACGTAACGCAAGGCGAAAGCATGTCCGCCTGAGCTTTCTCGATCCGCCTGCATCAACTGATAGAATGCCGACGGAGATCTGGTTGAGGACGGTCACGCCCTCGCGCGCCATCAGGCTCAGGAACTCCTTCGGCGAGCGGCTGATCGAATAGGGAACCACCACCAGGCGGCCACCATGGAGCAAGGGTCCCCAAATTTCCCAGACCGAGAAGTCGAAGGCGAAGGAATGGAATAACGTCCAGACATCATCTGCATCGAAGTGGAACAATTGTTCGGTGGTGCCGAACAGACGCACGACATTCTGATGTGGGATGACGACTGCCTTTGGCGTTCCCGTCGATCCTGATGTGTAGATGAGGTAGGCGGTGTTGTCGGGAAGGAGGCGGTTTGCGGGAGCGGTTGCGGGGTTTTGGGCGATGACGGGCCAGTCGGCATCGAGCCGCACGATGGCGCCGCGCGGCTTGGCGATGCGCTCGAGCAGTCCCGCTTGGGTGACCAGCACGAGGGCGCCGGCGTCTTCGAGCATGAAGGCGAGGCGCTCTGGCGGGTAGCTAGGATCGAGCGGCAGATAGGCGCCCCCCGCCTTGAGGATGCCAATCAGCCCCACCAGCATCGCGGGGGAGCGCTCCACGCACAGCCCGACGACCACCTCCGGCCCCACCCCGAGGCTTCTCAGGTGGTGCGCCAGCTGGTTGGCGCACGCATCAAGCTTGCCGTAGCTGAGGCTCTCCTCCTCGAACACCAAAGCGACCGCATCGGGGGTCTTGGCAACCTGGGCGGCGAACAGCTCGGGCAGGGTGGCAGAGGCAACCGGATGCGCGGTGTCGTTCCATTCGCGCAGGATGGTGTGGCGCTCCGCGGCGGAGAGAATGTCGAGGTTGCCGATCGCCCGCTCGGGCGCCGCAACCGCGGCCTCCAGCAGCCTCAAGAATCGATGCAGATGATCGGTAAGCCTATCTGCGGCATACGATGTCGGAATGACATCGAAGTCGATGCGAACCGCATCGCCATCCGATCGGTCGTAGATGGCGATAGTTAGATCCTCGACCGGCCCGAGAGACAGGTTATGGGCAGTGGCGTGACTGCCTGCAAAACTGAAATCATAATTGAACCGCATGATATTGACGGTAGGCCCGAATAACATCCGGCCATCGACAATTCCACCAAGATCCCGTCGCAGGTCTGCAATTTGATAACGCTGGTGCTCCAACTCCTCGTGCATCTGACGAGCGGTCCGACTTATCGCTTCGGACACCGTCATGCTCGGACGAAAGGCCAAGCGCAGCGGCAGGACGTTGGAGACCATGCCGGGAATGCATCGCGATACGCGAGTGCGCGCAGCGACGGCCAGGCCGAAAATCAGATCCTCTGCGCCCGTCAAGCGATGCAGGAAGATTGCCGCGGCCGCCGTTATGATCTGAGGTAGAGTAGTCCCCGTGCGCTGTGCGATCGAGCAGAGGTGGTCCACGCTCGCACGTGTCAGACAACCGGAATCGCGGAGGAACCCGTGGGATTTGACTGACGGACGGCCGCCGAGGTTAAGCGGCTCGGGCCGGTCGGCCAAGCAGTCGGACCAATATTGTCGGTCTCGTGCGAATTGCTCGGACCCATGATAAGCGGCGTCCTCTTCCAGGAGAACGGCGAGCCGGCCAAACGAGCCGTCAGGCGCGGCGCGCCCAATACTGAGCTGCGTGTAGACATCGGCCAGCCGGCGGGCCACTAGGCACATGCCGAAACCGTCCATAACGATATGATGGTAGCGCGCATACCAAAAAAAACGCTCAGGCGACGCTTTGAACAAAGCGTATGCGAATAGCGGGCCACGCGTCGGCCAAATGGGCCGAGCGAGATCGGATTTCATCCATGTTTCGGCGGCGGCTTGAGTGTCGGCCTCGGCGCTCACGTCGATAACGGGCATCGACCACTCGGCCGCGGGACTGATGACCTGCCATGGCCCGTCTGCGCGTTCGACGATTTGGACGCGCAGCGCCTCAGTTTCGATCACAACCTGGCGTAACGCTTGCTCGAACAGAATGGGATCGAGAGATCCGTGGATCTCGACGTACTCGCCAATATTGTACGCGGGACTTGAAGGGTCGATCTGCTGTGCAAACCAGATTCCAAGCTGAGCAGTCGTCAGCGGAAGCGCGATATCGTTCTGGGGTGGACCGCAGTTGACCTGCCGCTTAGCACCAAAGCTAGGATCGGGATCGGGATACGACATGTGCTCGAGATCCTATGCTCGAGATCCTATTGACTCATGCACGCTCTTTTAATTGGATAGGGATGCGGCGTAAATGTCGAATTTGATAGGTCAATCGGCGCTGGAATGGGACCCCGGATTGGAGTGCGCCCCTGACGGTGGACATCTTGCAGGTTGGGAATTGACCGGGACTGCCGGGCTCTCAGAGGATGAAAGCCATGCCCAAGCACCGTTCGCATGCAGATCGCCGTGGGCGAGACGTTGCACGCTCTTGCGAAGCGCCACGACATCTCGCGCAATCTGGGTGAAGAAACTCGAGATAGGCGGGTTCGATGAAGATGCCCAAGCGGCCGATCTTCTTCAGGAATACGAGGCGAGGATCGCGGCACTCGAACGCATGGTCGGCAGGCAGGCACTCGAAATCGAGTTTCTAAAGGGGGCGCTGAAAAACGCACCACGGCCGAGAAGCGCGATTACGTCCGTCATCACCGGCCCATGGCATCTCCCTTGCCGAAGGATGCCTTCTGATGGGCCTGCCGCGCTCTAGCTATTACGACGCACCGCCGGTGAAGGCTGACGATGCCGAGATCGTCGCCAACATCACGGCGATCTGCAACGAGTTTGAGGCCTATGGCTATCGACGGGTTGGCGCTGAACTTCGTCATCAAGGGATGGTCGTTAATTCCAAGAAGATTCGCCGCCTGATGCGTGAGCACGACTTACAGCCCAAGCGCCGTAGGCGGTTCGTGGCCACGACCGACAGCCACCACGACCGGGGTCCCATTCCAATGCCGATTGACATTCTCGCCCAGCGCCCGCAGATCGCGCGCCGCGAACTCGCCTCGAAAGCGCGCTCACCAAGCTCGGCAAGTATCACCTCTTGATCCTTGATGACATCGTCTACGTCAGCAAGGATCAAGCCGAAACGAGTGTGCTGTTCGAGCTGATCGGAACCCGCTACGAGCCGCGCTCAATGCTGATCACCGCCAATCAGCCGTTTGGCGACTGGGGCAAGGCGTTTCCAGATCAAGCCATGACTTTGGCCGCCATCGACCGCCTCGTCCATCACTCGATCATCTTCGAGATGAACGTCGAAAGCTATCGCCGCCGCGCCGCCCTCGATCGCAAGCGAGGACCAGGACGGCCGCCGACGCACGCGATAATCAAGGAAAAAGCTGATTGACGCTCAGCGACAATCAAAAGTGGCACCGAAAAAAACCTTGCCAAGCTTCGGATTCAAGATGATCATAACTTCGCTACCGGCCGCCGCTTCAAACTCTGATTGCGGCGGCGCGCGGGTGTGGTTGCATGCGGGCAAGACTTGAAGCGGAATTGTTTGAGGATCTGAGAAAAGCGTTGCCGCGGCACATGGTCCCGATCGCCTTCAGGGTGATGGATGGCTTGCCGCGCAACACAAACGGCAAGCTCGATCTGACGCGCTTAATCACGAGCTGCTGCATCCGATCCTTTCGACCTCATCGGAATCCTGGGCACGCGACGCAGCCGAAGCACTGGAGCGAATGCATCGAAGCGACGAGGTTGGCGGAGTTTCGTTTGCCGGGACTGTGCGCGACATCCTCGCCGGCGCGCTCTTGGGCGTCTGGTGCCGCCCCTGTGCTGCGCTTCAGCCGGGATTCCGATACGCGTGGGCGAACTATGAACCGGCAATGCGTGCGATACTCCGCCAGCGCGAGCCCAAGACCTTTCCGTTTTCGCGACATTTCACGTCCTGGGACACCTATCTGCTCGCGGTCGCGAAGGAGGCGCACACGCATGTGCTGCGCCGGGCCAAAGTTTCGTCCCTGTCCGCGATCCGCTGGGAGAGTTTCGAGCCTCCCCTGATGCGTCATCCGTTGTCGGCTCGGTTCCCCTATCTCGCGGACCTTCTTGATATCGAGATCAAGCCCAACCGTGGCGGGTTCTTGGTGCGTGTCGCAAGCGCGCATGTGGGCGCCGCCAGTCGGTTCGTGGCGCAACCGGGAAAGCAAGCCAGGATGCAAGCGCCAGGCGGCCAGAGCGGAGATCCGTTCTCGCCACATTACTGCGACCTGCATCGCAATTGGCTCGCCGGTCAATCCTTGCCGTACGAATTCAATGCCACGGATTCGATTCGCGCCACGCCCTGCGCAACGGAATATGTGCGATGATCCTGCGATCTCCCCTAGATCTACGTTTTCCGGATCTGTTCTTCGCGCTGGACGGTTTTGTCAACGCGAGGCTGTACTTGAAGCTCGAAGGCTTTCATCTCACCGGCTCGATCAAGATCAAGACCGCGCTCTTTTTGATGGACGATCTGGAAGCGAGAGGCCTCGGGCGCCCCGTGACGACGACGATCGTCGAATCCTCATCGGGCAATCTCGGTGCGGCACTGAGTGCCGTCTGCAAGGTGCGCGGGTATCGCTTCGTGTGCGTCACCGATCCCAATGTCAGTCCGGCGAATCTGCACGCAATCCGGGCCTATCGCGGCGAGGTCGTCACCGTCACCGAGCGGGACTCCAACGGGGGGTATCTGGAGACCCGTCTGAACAAGGTCCAGGAGATTGTGTCGCAAATACCGGGGACGGTCTGGCTCAACCAGTATGCCAATCAGGCCAACATGCGCGCCCATGCCGAGACGACCGCACGCGAGATTCTCAAGGAATTTCCGAAACTGAAGTGGCTCTTTGTCGGCACCGGGACGACGGGAACTTTTATGGGCTGTGCGCGGCATTTGCGCGAGCATTCGCCCGGCGTGATCGTGGCCGCAGTCGAGCCGGAAGGCTCGGTGACATTCGGCGGAGTCGCCGGGCGGCGTCACATTCCTGGCCTGGGAACGAGCCGCGCGCCGGAACTAGTCGACGTGGCATACGCTGGTCGTCTGATTTACGTCGATGAAGCAACTACCGTAAGCGCTTGCAGGGAAATATTGGAGCGTTACGGCTTGCTGGTCGGTGGCTCGACTGGAACAGTGCTCGCAGGCGTCCGCGCCGCGCAAGGAGAGTTCGCGCCCGATGACATCATTGTCGCCATCTCGCCTGACATGGGGGACAAATATCTCGACACGATTTATGATGATGACTGGGTGAACGAGCGCTTTGTTCGTCGTACGGGCCATTTTTCATGACATCGGATCAAAATCGAAATCCTTTTTATGTCGTTCCGGGACCCGCTGTTCAACACGTGCTCATGTCGGCCACCTCGGAGATCGTCAAGGCGGTTCGCCGGGCTTATGAGTTGCACGCGATAGCCCAGACCGTAAACCCCGACAGCTACTTTCTGAAGTTTCCCGAGAAGCCGTCCGCTCGAATAATCGCGCTGCCCGCCTACATCGGGGGCGAGATCGATCGCGCCGGCCTGAAGTGGATTTCGAGCTTCCCCGAGAACCGGCTCATGCAGCTCGCGCGCGCATCGGGGATACTTGTCCTGAACGATTACCAAACCGGGTTTCCGATAGCCTGCCTGGAGGCTTCCCTCATCAGCGCGATGCGGACCGCCGCATCCGCGGCGATTGCGGCCGACGCTCTCACACCGTGGGCCGGACGGACCGTTAAGACGCTCGGCGTGGTCGGCTGCGGGCTGATTGCGCGCACCACGTTGCAATTGTTTTCGCGGATGGGCTGGCACATCGAAACTCTCTACCTGTTCGACCTCGAGGTCGCTCGGGCGGAGCAGTTCGGACGCTCCGTTAGCCCGGCTATCGGCGCGACAGTTACCGTTACCTCGCTCGCTGAAGTGATCCAACGCGCAGAATTGTTGCTTCTCACCACGACCGCCGCGTCGCCGCACATAACCGAATCCGGACATTTCGAACATTGTCCTACCGTGCTTCACCTTTCGCTTCGCGACATTGCCGTGCCGCTAATGCTGGAAGCGCAGAACATTGTCGACGATGTCGACCACTGCCTGAAGGCGTCGACATCCCTCCATTTGGCCGAACAGGAGGTTAAGCATCGCCGCTTCGTCGAAGGGACACTCGTCGACGTTATCACGGGCGCGGTGAAGCCCGATCGCCGGCGTTCCCGGATATTCTCGCCATTCGGCATGGGCATTCTGGATTTGGCAGTCGGACACCTTGTGCTCAGCCGTTGTATCGAGAAAGGCCTGGCTCTGGAGGTGCACGATTTCTTCCCCGACTTCGAGGGCTGAAAGCTGAACCATGGGAGATGCAGCATGTTCGACGATGACGACGCGGAGTTCCTGACTGTTGTGAACATAGAGGAGCAATATTCGATCTGGCCGGTCGGCAAGCCGATCCCTCCGGGATGGCGCGAGGCCGGTATGCGCGGCAAGAAGGGAACAGGGAAGTTTGAAGAGAGACATTAGAATCGCGAATTCCAACCAACCCAGCGACTGGAATCCACCGCCATATTCGAACAATCGTCCCGGTGCTTGTCAAGCGTACATGACACTACGCCAGTGGCGAATCAATGGAAGCTCGTCCGACAAGGCCTGGGGCGGCACCGTATCGTTGTTCGCGAATTCCTTTTTAGCGGCGCGCGCTTTCGCCTTGCGGCAGGCAGCAGACGATAATAGATGCCTGACCTCAGTACAATATTCGGGAGGTTGAAGTGCCTGAGACTAGCGACCAAGCCTTCCTCAAGCCGGACGTCAAGATCGAGCTGCTTGCTGGTCGGTGGTTTGCCTGGCCTCATCTGATCACACCTGTGCAGCACGCCATGAACATTGCGTTTCGTCATTTGCCGTTAATGCAATCTTTTGTAACAATGCCGCAGGTGCATATCGCCGCCGCGAAGGACCCCAGTATGCTAGGCGGTCCATTCTTGAACTTGCCGGAAAGTGCTGTACCGGAGGTAAAGACGCTCATTCAGCAGACGACGTCTCAGTTCGCGGAGCTGATCACCTTCGCACGAGATTTCAAGGCATTCGATCAAGCTCTGCAAGACGGCGCCAAAGGCTTCTGCCTTTCCGAATTCTATGATCGGATGCCCGCATCGCTCGCAGGCGCGACTGAGATTTCCTACGATCTGAATAACAATCCTGCGCTGAGGGTGATCGAGGAAATCATATACAAATATCACTTGGATAATCGACTGGCTCAAGAGATTTGCCTCTCGCAGACAAAGGATTCCGACAGGAAATTCTTTATGACAACGCCGCGCTTGTCTGCACCGGGCAAATTTTTCGCAGCAGTGGATTTCTCCGCTGCGCGACTGGATACGATCTCGTCAATGAGAACACATGCAGGCTCATTAGATGAGGTGTCCAAGGCTTTCGATGTTGATCCTTCGCGCAAGGAGATTTTCGAGAATTTCTTCACCACTGAGGCGCCGCAAAGGAAAAGCCCCAACTATAGCGGCGACGATGTGCGGGTCAGATACTTCGGTCACGCCTGTGTGCTGATCCAAACGGCGCGAACTTCGATATTGATTGATCCGACGGTCACATGGGATTCCAATGCAAGCGACGGCAGGTTTACCTTTACTGACCTTCCGGACGTCATAGACTTTATCGTTATCTCGCATTGTCACCAAGACCATTTTTCTCCCGAGTTGTTGGTGCAATTGAGACGCCGGGTCCGCAGGACGATCGTGCCCCGGAACGGCGGCGGAAACATCGCAGACCCGTCAATGAGGTTAATCTTGCAACGGCTGGGCTATGCCAATATCGATGTCGTCGACGCGTTCGACGCGATAAAATTCGATGAAGGCGAAATCGTCAGCCTGCCGTTCTCCGGAGAGCATGCCGATCTCAATATTCAGAGCAAACAAACAATCTTCGTCAATATAAAGGGGCGAAGATTGTTTTTTCTTGTCGACTTGGATGCTATCCATCCGGGCTTATACCAACTGGTGACGAAGACCGTCGGAAGACCGGACGCATTATTCGTCGGCATGGAGTGCTTTGGTGCTCCGCTGACCTGGCTGTACGGGCCATTGCTGACGAAACCTGTCAGCCGGCGCATCGACGAATCGAGACGCTTGTCGGCGTCGAATTGCGAGCGCGCCTGGACGCTCGTGAAGGACCTGGGTTGCCCCAAGGCGTTCATTTACGCCATGGGGCAAGAGCCATGGCTGAGATACCTGATGGGCTTGGAGTACAAACCAGACGCCATCCAGTTGCAACAGGCCCGCAGCTTCGTCGCGCGATGCGTCGAGGCCGGCGTCGAAATTGAGCATTTAAACATCTCTCGCGAGATGTTTTATTAGGGCGCTCGTTCGCGGGGACCTGCCGGTTACGACTACGAGCCTGTCGTCACGTGCCGACGACGCCAATCTTCGCCGCACCCACTTTCCGCTTGCAGCATGCGCAAATTATCGCGGCAAGTGCCGATATCGGCGGTAGCAACCCTGACCTTGTTCTACTCGACGAAACGGCCTTCTTCCATGCGAACCTGCGGGCGGGCAAGTCGAGCTCGTTCAGATAGCGATCGTCATGTGTCACCGCTACGATCGTCGCGCCGGCTTGGTTCAACGCTGGCAGGAGTTCGTGGTAGAATTTATAACGAAATTCCGGGTCCTGGTCGGAGGTCCATTCGTCCAGCAAAAGAATGGGGCGCCGCTCCAGGAGGGCGACGATGAGCGCCAGACGCTTGCGTTGACCACCCGACAGGTCGAGAGTTCGAAACTCCGCGTCGGTAAGGCGCGTCTTGGCAATCAGGCGGAATTGCGTCAGCAGGCGCCCGACCTCGGAGATCCGGATTGCAAATCCCGTAGAGCTGGAGGAAAAGATGATAGTCGGTGAAGATCGCCGCGATCAGCGCGCGATACTTCTCCCGCGTGCTGTCGTTGATCAGCATTCCGTCTAACATGATCTCTCCTGATTCCGGCACATACAGGCTGGCGAGTAATTTCAGGAAGGTCGATTTGCCCGAACCGTTGCCGCCGGTAATGAACACGAGATCGCCGAACCGCCGCCTTTCGCAAATCTATGACGTGCTGTTCTCCGAGAATAGGGGCAAGGCGCTTATATCGAGCCTGTTGGGAGCGATGATTCCGACAAGCAGTGGCCTCGGTGCCGCCGACGCACTGAAGGCCGTTCCCGTCATGGGCATGGTCATATCTGCATTTGTGACGCCGGTCCTTGCTGCCGGCGCCACTTACGCCATTGGCAAGGTCTTCATTCAACACTTCGCATCGGGCGGCACCCTTCTCGATTTCAACCCTCCAGATTATCGCGAGTTCCTCAAGGGCCAAAAAGAGATGTGGGTTAAGCGATCACGCTACGCATTCCGCCTCTTCTGCGCACGCTGACACGTCCACGAGCGCGACAGCGACTGGTTCTTGACTTGCACGGTCGCGCATCAGCCAATTAGGGGGCGAGTTGTCCCACTGAAGCGGGACCGCAGTGGCGAGACCCGGCCCCATGGTCGAAGCGATAGTATGCATTTTCATCTGTGTTCTCACTGGTTTCTGCGGCAGGGACCGCCGAATAGGTTTTTTCGGCACATTCATTATTGCGGTTATCACCACCCCGCTGGTGGTGTTGCCCGTGTTGTTGCTGACAGCCCCTTCACGTCAAGTCGAAAGGCGTCGCCGCGGAAGTAAAGCGAGCGTGATTGTGGCGGGTGAGAATTACCATCTTGGCGAGCTCGATATGTCCACGCATCGGCTCTGCACGGACGAAGGCTGTTTCTTCGAGCAGCGTTCGCTGGAGAACGACGGATATAGCGTATCCCTGGTCTCGTGGTGAACAGCCACCGTCAGCGCTGAGGCATGGACGGCGGGGTTTTGTTCGGCGAAACGCCCACAGCGTCCACTGTAACGACGCCGCCGTCCGCGCCGACGTCGCCCGAGACCAAGCCCACCGCTGATTTACCTAGCACCGATAAGCAGCCAAGCACGTCGCTTGACCTGTCCGATATTCGATCGATCATTTCTGGATTGTTCGACGCATTGCATATAACCGGACTGCGGACGGATTCTCAAACGCAACAAAATGCGAAATAGCAGCGCTCGATGGTATCCAGGGGAGCCGCGACGACGCGCTTTTGCTGCCTAATTTAGATGGCCTTCAATCTGGACCGGAACGTTGCAATGGACAAGCCTTGAGCTGGCCGCTACTCCAACCCTTCAATCATTGCCGGCGCGCAGGAACGCTATAACCAGCAGATGATTGGAAATGCAGAACCGAAGTTCAACGACTCGACGATTGCGCACTTTGGCCTGACGGCGAATCAGGCTGACCTCTACGTCGTGATGATCGAGGAATGTTTGATCGAGCGGATAGACCGCCTTGTACACGGCCTCTTTTGCGGCAAATAGCAGTCGTCCCTGGTAGGGATCATCGTCGAGCTTTGCTCGTTCTTGAGGGGTCACCACCAAATCAAGCAAATCGGACGGCAGAGCTTCGGCAGGCTCGATGTCTATGCCCAATGCACTGAAGTCGTGGCGCATCGCAACCGCCGCGACGGCAACAAGCGAATTGTGGCTTATCGAGCCGACAATTCCATCGGGCCAGATCGGCGGCCCCGATGTGGCTTTCGGCAATGCGCAGCCCGCGAGCCCGACTTGCGCCAACAGTTGCCGTGCGACAATGCGCGCCGCACCGCTGGCGCGGCGCACCGCCACCACGCTTGTAGCAAACGCGGCCGCCTCCTTCGGCATCAGCGCGTGTTCATCGCCAGGCGAGATAACGCGATGACCGATCATGATGCCCGGCAATGACAGAGCGTCGATCGCTGTCGCCAGGGAGGGTTCAAGGGCTGCGACCATCGTCCGCTAATACTTTCCCGTTTTGCCCGGAAAGCGAGCATCGAATAATACGCGCGGTCAGAGTTAAAATATTGACGACCACGCAAGCCATTGTTCGGTCTAGAAAAAGTCGGAAAATGAGTTCCGCCTTCCAGATGATCGAGTAAGTCATTCCACTTTTCAAATTGCGTTCCGCCTCTACGCGATCAGCCGCTCGATCGATGCACGCTTTACCGTTGCGGCACTGAAGGCGGCTATCCGAGTAAGACAGCCGCCGAAGGGTTGCATCCACTACTCCGATCGCGGTTCGCAATACGCTGCCGAGCCCTACCGCCACATGCTCGCCGAACTTGGTCTCGTCGGCTCCAAGGGCCGACGCGGTAATCCCTACGACAATGCTAAGGCAGAGAGCTTCATGAAGACGCGTAATCCATCAAATAGATGGCCTCGACCTTAAGCGGAGCCATGATTTAAAAACGTGACGTCTGGATCGAGTAGCCATTCGCTACGCGGTACAGCGGACGGGAGAGGACGGCCAAAGTAGTTACTCCAATAAATTAAAGCGCGCACGCCTCGGTGACGCGAGTAACCACAACCGACGCTGATGCCTGATAATCAAAATCATTGCGTGCATCAGAACTTCCCATTTTCGACCCATCGTCTGCCGGTGGAAGAGTTGGGCTCGGTCAGCCAGGCAGCCACTCTGCAAAAGAATGACAGATCCAGCTCGCGAAGGAACTCGGAGCCGACCTGTTGACGGTATCGTTAGCGTGCTCGCGCGTAGACCGGCGTTCTATCAACGCGACAAAGGAGGACTTCGGGGTTGTACGTGCATGGCAGAAAGTGAGCTGGCCACGTAGTTACGAAACAAACCCAATTTTTGTCAACCACGATTTATTCCGATCGCAGGCCGAGCTCTGCGTCAATCGCGTAAAGGTGAGTGGGTCCGGCAGCTCATTCGTCGTCGCGTCCATCGGCCGGCAGGTCTTGCCGGCTACCGATGCGGAAACGGCGTCCTCGATCTTGTGGTTTGCGACGATCCAACGCATCGAGAGCAAATAGGATCTGGCCGGCCTGGCGCCAAAGAATTGCTTCATACCGGCTAAGCCGGTCGAGCGGATAGCTGGGCAGATTGGCCAGACGCAAAAAGCAACGGGCGAGGTCGGTGGTGGGATTAGTGGATTTTGACGCCGAGCTGCGCCGGGCTTCCGTTCCGTTTGTAATGTCGTGCGATGCTCGATCGGAGTCGGCATCGGCAGAGTCAACCCGCCCGAACCTCGCATAGATAATTTCCTGCGACTTTGTTTGACTTTGGCGGCCTTGCCTGAACTCACGCAGATAGGCAGCCTGGATTTCGAACAGGCCGGTTTCCATTGTCGTGGCGCGCCGCAGTCGCCACAGCAGACTGGCTAACCGCAACACCAGCTCCCGCTCTACGGCCGATTGAGCATCGTAGTTAGCGATGATGGCCGCTTCGAACGCTTTGTAATCTTCCGCATCCTCTAGCGCGCCGATAACCGTCTCGGCCGTGAGCCCATGGCGGACCGCATTGCATCGGGAGCGCTGCTTGCCTTCTTCAGTAATCGGACCGGTGCTTTTGGACGCGTTGCGACGGTTGGCCTCGATCTGCCTGAAGGAAGTCATTGAGGGTCAGCCGCGATAATTGGCTTTGTTTTGCGATTTCGGGTGCCTTTGGGCAGCCGCGGAACGGATTTTGAGTCCAGAGTTGCTGCTCGCGCGGCCGTCGACTGATCAGGGTTCGGGGCTTGAGCAACCGGCCGAAGTGGGTGTGTCTCGGTCCAAAGCGTCCGGGCGGCGCCGATGGGGTCGATTCCGGCTTTGCTCCACCACGAGGCTTCGTCCCCGGATCGGTGCACCTCGCGATGATGGCCGCGGCACAGCGGGACGATAAATTCGTCGCTCACTTTGCGTCCGAGCGCAGGGTGCTGTGCAAACCGAAGGTGGTGAGTATCGGCTGGCCGACGGCCACAGATCAGGCATGGTTGCTTGGAGACGAATTTGCAGTGGATCTTGTCCCGAAACCGACGCGGCTCCGGTAACGCGAGCAGGCTCTTGTCGACGCTATTGGAAGCCGACCCTGCGCTCGGCTCTGCTGCCCGCGGATTTTGCGGCAAGCGAGGGTGGCCTGGTTCAGATGCGGGCGCATTGATCACCTCTCCATCGCCGCTTCCGAGTGTTGCCATTTTTGCTGCAAATGCGTCCTCGACGCGCCGTGCATCGGCAGCCGCCAAGCTGTTTTTTGCCGCCATGATCCGGTGCGCCCAGGTGGCGGCGGCATCAGTCGAGTTCAGGCGATCAACGTCGGTTAGAAGCTGATCGCGCAACGCCGCCGACCCGTCCGGATCGAGGACTGGTTTTATTGTGGACGTATGGGTCTTTCCCTTTCGCTGGATCGACGCCTCTCCGGCTCCCCGGCCGCCATTCATTCCGGCGGTCCGGTTCGACGTAACCGGCCTCTCAGATCCTGAATCCGGTACCGTCGGAGCGGTGAGATCGGGTGCGTCGAGATCATCTTCCCCGGCAATCCCGACCAGCGTGAACAGCGCGTAGCGGCGGGCATAGGTCAGTGCGGCTCCCATGCGATGCGGTGCCGCGGTTTCGCTGACCGGGCAGACCGGCCAATCCGATGACATCCATTCACCAGACGCATGGGCCAGAATGGTGGTGAGACGAATTAACCCAGCCTCGTTGTCAATCGCGGTCGTTTGTACGGTGGCAATCTCGTGCCGGCCAAGCGCCTTGCGGACAATGTCGAGCCCTGTTGAGAGCGGGGCATAGCGAAACGTCTGGTCCCCGACGCGCGAGGACGGCGACCGGATTGTTGCCGTGAGCGATTTCTCCGGATTGGCGATCTCGGCCTGGGCCTTGGCGAGTGCCGCCGCAATCGCCCCGATCGATTTACTGGAGCGCTGCATGGCTCTCTCCCTTCACCTCGAGAAGATCGAAGCTGATGGCGCCGGACTTCGAGCGCTTGGCGCGAACCCCGTGGCCGATGGCCTCCTTGGCGTCTTCCGGCATCAGGCTTTTCAGCTCGGTCTTGGCTTTCTCGTGCTCGAGGAAGGCACCGCGAGTTCGAGCGGAATATGCCGGCGAACTCGGCCCAGGAATTGGACGCGCTCATGTCCACGGCTCGCACCGCCTCGATGCGCGCCCGCGGCGCCTCGGCACCGAATAGGCGAGGCGGCTCACCACTCTCGACGCAGCGCCAGAACTTTTTCTCTGCGGTAAACAGAAGGTGCTGGTAGAGCGGATCCGCCGCAACGCTGATCTCGACCCATTTGCCGCCGCCGGTGATGATCGAGAGCACCGATAGCTTGGCGTTGGTGACCCACATATTGTGCTGCAGCTGCGGCATGTATTTTTCGGCCGCTCCCTGTTCGGTGAACGACCACGGCAGCATGAATTTGGCCTCGAACACCGCCCCGGTCGCTTGGACCATGCCGTCGACAGTGGCGGCCATCCAGCGCACGACCGGATGCTGCACATGGCGTTGGATATCGCTGAGGACCTGGCCAGTGTAGCGTTCGAACCAGTCTCTGTTGAGGAATTCGGTGACCACACCGAGTTGGACGATGAGATTGCCGGAGAGGTCCTCAGGCTCCAGCTCGCCGCGTTTTTCCCGCCAAAGCCGCAGGAGCGCATCCTCATCATCGCCCATGATGATCCGGGCGTCCGAGCCGCCTATAAAGCATCGTCGAGAAGTGTGAGTTGCCATCGTGCCAGTCCTTTGTTCATATGAATGAAAATATGTCATAAGGCAAAAATTGTGTCAAGCGCCGATTTAGCACAAGAATTCCCATGAAGGTCATCCTGGGAGCCCAGATGAGAGCAGCTCGAGCTCTCCTTCGGTGGTCGGCTTCAGACCTTGCACGCGAGTTGGGGATAAGCCTCTCTACGATCCATCGCGCGGAAGCGGTTGACGAAGAAACAGCAATGACGTTTGCAAATGCCGCAGCGGTCCGCAGGGCTTTTGAAAATGCTGGGGTGGAGATAATTGAGGAAGACGGTGCGGGACCGGGCGCTCGATTGAGACAACCTTTATCAAAGGCATCAAGGCGCAAGAAACAGGAATAAAGCTCATTTGTTCGCGCCACTTGCTCGGATCGTCGAGAACGCATGGCAACCTCGCTAAGACCTTGGGCCGATCTATGCTGTGACAGTGGCACTTGTGACAACGACACTTGTGACAATGGCACAATGCCATGATTGTGACAAGTGCACAAGTCAGAATGGCCCGTGCTGCATTAAACTGGACCGTCCGGTACCTCGCAGAAGCCACTCAGCTTCATCGCAACACGATCACCAACATCGAAACCGGCAGGTACGCGGGAGATCAAGAAACGCTTGCCAGAATTGCGACTGTATTGAAGCGGGCAGGGGTAGAGTTCATCGACGAGAACGGGGGAGGGCCCGGAGTGCGTCTCCGGAGACCGCTTAAAGTCAAAACCCACAAATAAGCGCTTGTGCGCGCTGGTCCGGGCGCACGGCGGGCTTGCCCGGGTTGCGTTCGAACCAGTTCTGGTTGAGGGTTTCGGTGACCACCCGAGTTGGACGATGAGGTTGGTGGATAGATCCTCCGGCTCGATCTCGCCGCGCTTCTCGCGCCACAGCCGGGGCAGGGCGGCCTCGTCGTCGCCCATGATGATCCGGGCGTCCGAGCGCCGATGGCCGCAGAGGAAAGGCTGAGCCCGGACATCGAGGTGTCGTACAAGGCGCGACTTGGGTCGGGCCGATCACCGTCTATTTTGGCAAAACGAACCCAAAATATTGGCGATTTTTCAAAGCCTTGACGATTTAGAAATTCGAAATAATCGTCCCGCTTTCCGAAATTTTCCGCCCGGCCGATTAAACCGTATCCTGACGATTTGCCCAACCGACGCGAATCCGTTACCCGATGCGCTCTGATCTGACGCTGAGCGTCGCCGAGCAACGCACGGCGGCCGGCTTGCCGGCCGGGATCAACGGGGTGATCGAATACGCCACCGACCTGTTTGATGGGGAGAGCGTAGCGGCGCTGGGTGAGCGGCTAGTCCGGCTGCTGGCGGCAGCGGTTGCAGAGCCCGATCGGGCTATCGGGCGGCTGGACATTCTCGGCGCTGCCGAACGGCAGACCCTGCTGCGGGACTGGAACGACACGGTGCAGCCGATTGGCTTTGCGACGGTGGCGGAGCTCTGCGCGGCGCAGGCGGTGCGAACCCCCGAAGCAGTTGCGGTGGTGTTCGAGGAACAGCAGCTGACCTATGAGCAGCTTGAAGAGCGCGCCAACCGATTTGCGCATCATCTCAGCGATTTCATGGCGACCTCTTGCTGTTTGTAGCCACCGAAGACGAAATCAAACGGCCGATCGAAGCCTGGAGAACCTACGTCGACGGCCAGATCAAGATCCATCCGGTCGACTGTACCCACGAGACTATGCTGGAGCCTCTGCCGGTCGCGAAAATCGGCGGCGTGCTCGCGGCCGAGCTTGCGAAACAGCGAACGTTCCCGAATTCTATGTCAAAGGAGAAGCAACATGGCTACCAATCCGTTTGAAGACGAGAACGGCATCTATCATGTTCTAATCAACGAGGAAGGACAGCATTCCCTCTGGCCTAGCTTTGTCGAGGTCCCTGACGGCTGGACCATCATCCATAAGTCGGACAGCCGCGCGGCCTGCCTCGAATTCATAGAAAAGAACTGGACCGATATGCGACCCAACAGCCTCATTAAGGCCATGAACGAAATGGCTGAGCAAGAGAAAGGCGAAGGACGGCGCCCTAGTGGCGCGTCCAAGCTCGAGAATCCAACAACTGCTGGCCCAAAGCGGCTACATTAGCGAGACTAAAGCCCAAACGGCGACGGGTCACCCGTTAGGAGATGGCTGGCTATCAGGACCGAAAGTGCTTGCTCCAGCGCGCCAGGCTTCCACCCATCCTCGAATTCCGGGCACCCCCTACGAGCATCGCATCAACGCCGCGATCGCCATACTCTCAGCCTGTCTGCGGCCAGCGCACAGCCCAGCGCTTACTCCACCGCCTCGGCCTTGGCGGCATCGCGCAACGTGAAGTGATCGCCGTCCGGCGTCATTTCCAGATGGCGCTGATGGAGCTGCCTCAGGGTCGAGCGATGGCCGATGGAGACGATTGTGGTGTTCGGCAGGCGCTGCGCCAGCACGGCGTAGAGTTCCGCCTCCAGCTTTTCCTCGACGGCGGACGTGGATTCGTCGAGCAGCAGCCAGTCGGGACGCATCAGCAAGGCGCGCGCAACCGCTAGACGTTGCTGTTCGCCGCTCGATAGGCGCAGTGACCACACTTCCTCGCGGTCGAGCTCCCCCACCAGATCGGCAAGACGGGCATCGAGCAGCGCGCTGCGGATTTCATCGTCCCGATAGGTGCCAGCCACGGCCGGATAAGTCACGGCGGCACGCAGGGTACCGATTGGAATGTACTGCTTCGGCGGAACCACCATGACGTGCGTGCCTTTCGGCCCGCTGATCCGGCCCGCGCCGTAGGGCCAAATTCCCGCGATCGCGCGAAACAGCGTCGATTTGCCAGCGCCCGAAGGACCGGAAACCGCGACGCTCTGGCCGTTTGCCAGTTCCAGATGCTTGATGTCGACGATGTGCCTTCCGTCCGGCAGCTTGAGATCGACATCGTCAAGGGCGACATCCTTGGCGCCGGCCTCGGCGGCAATATGGGCCGGCCCAGCGCCGACGAGCGCCTCCGCCTGGTCGATGGCTGCATCGAACGAAGTGAGACGATCGACCACGGATTTGAAGCCCGCAAAATAATTATAATAAGTGACGAAAACAGTCAGCGCACCCGACACCCGCCCGAAAGCGTCAGCGGTCTGCGTCATCGTGCCGAGCGCGATCTTACCGGCGAAATAAAACGGAGCGGTGAAAATAAGGGGGATGATCGGCGAAAGCAGGCTGAAAGTCTGCGTGAATGCAGTGACCTTCATCCGCCGAAAAATGACGTCGACGAAGTTATTGACGAGATCCGCGAAGCGTCCCTTGAGGATGGAGTTCTCCGCACCCTCACCATTAAGCAGCGCGACCTGCTCGGTGTATTCGCGCAGGCGCGCCAGCGAGAAGCGGAAGTCGGCTTCCATGTGCTGGCGCTGAAAGTAGAGATTGATCAACGGGCGTCCGATCAGATGGGTGATCAGCGTGCCTGCGGCGGCGTAGATCAGCGCGGCCCAGAACAGAAAGCCGGGCAGCACGACGTTGGTGCCCGGGAAGCTGAACGACGACGACAAGTCCCACAGCACGATGGAAAACGAGACCACCGAGGTGACGGTCGAGATCAGCAGAATAGAGAAATCGTAGATCCCGTAAGAAGCGTTGGAACCATCGGCACCACCGTTGATGAAGCGGAAGATATCTTCGGAGATGCGCTGGTCAGGGTTGTCGGTCTGGCCGGAGACCAGGCTGATCCGATAGTGGTTGTGTCGGGACAACCAGCGCGACGCGAAATGGTCGGTGAGCCACGTGCGCCAGCGGATGACCAGCATCGACTGGACGAAGAATTCGATGACGGTCATTGCTACGTAAATTAAAGCGTAGGGCGTGAAGACGAACAGGAGCTGCTCCCAGAACGTAACCGAATCGCGATTCTGAATGGCGTCGAACCAGGCGCGGTTAAAGAAATTCAGCCGCACCATGATGGCGACCTCGGCCTGATTGATGACTACGAGAAAGACCACCATGGCTACGGCGATGCGGCGCTCCATGGCGGTAAAGGGACGAAGCGGCCAGATGCGCGCCCGGCCGGATTCGGTGGCGTTGAAATAACGGTCGGCGATCCGCATGATCTGCTTCACGGTGCCGAAATGCGCCACCACGAAGACGAGGATCGAAAAGATCGCGACGGTGAGCGGCAGCGATTCCGGCGGCTGTTCCTGGGCAAAATACGCCGGCCAAATTCCGGCGCGAACGGCGACGACGGCCAGGCCGAATATGATGATCTCTGTCGAAAAAATGCCGACGAATATTTTGAGGAAGCTCGAAATCCCACTCGACCTGAAGGTGGTGGCAGCACAAATCAGCGCGGTCAGGCCGAGAAGATCGCCCTCCAGATTTCCTTGAATTGCGGTCTGAGCCAGCGCCGCGAGTCCGAACAGCGCAACTGCAACGGCCAATGGTTTCATGGGTTATTTCCAAATCCGGGGTGAAGGTGTTGGCGGCGTGACCCGACGCGCCGGCCCCAAAAGGCAGGCGATATATCACAGCCTGATCGTTCGGCGAGCGCTCGAAAGCTGAAACGGCGACCATTTCTGTTCGAGGCGCCCAATCGCCGCGAGGCGGGAGTCCCAGGTGTGACCTCCAAAATTGGCCGCGGAAGTGTGCCAGCCTCTTTCCGCGCGCCTACCATGATCTGCCTCGTGGCCGAGGGGCTTTGCCCGAGACATATCCCACCGTCGAACCTTCGCCCTGCATCGCAGGCCAATGTGCGCTCACTGCGCTACGGTCATCAGCTCGAGGTCGTTCGCGGCTTGTCGCACGATATCCACGACGCTTCGAACCAGCTCAACAAGCTGATCAGGTATCAGGCCGCCGGGTGGGTGAGCGGGCCAGGCCGCGATATCCCACGTGTTTTGGCGTAATGCACTCAGTGATAATCGTGCTGGCTCTATTCTCTTAGCGCCCATCGGGTCGAAGGCATGAATGGAATTTTATGCTGCCCTTCAGCTGACAGCGCCAGTAAACGCCGAGTTCCTCGCCAAGATTGTGCCCCGTTGGTGATACCGCCCAGCAGGGACGTCCGCCCGATGATCTTGATGCCTGGCGGTGATCGAAGCTCCGCGCGCGGTCGATCAGGATGCCGGCGCTCGCCAGCCGCTGTCATTAATTACGTCCGCCTAGAAATCGAGTCGGCGTTACAACTCGACAAAGTCGTTATCCCTGTGCTGATCAACAAAACAGATGTGCCGCGCGGCAATGCGCTGCCTGCCACTCTCAAGCCATTAGCGCAATTCCCAGGCTCTCCGTTTGACGCGGGAGCGCGTTCGCGCTGATATGAACGGTATCGCAGGTAAGCCTCTAAAAAATCGATATTAGCCGAAATCCCATGGGGCTAGTCGATGAAACTACCACCTCTAGCTAAACGAAAATCGAATAGGAACCTCACCTCTTCTTGTCATCTCTCCGGACAGAAATCTGGGCGGTGAAACCACCGCCAACCTGCGCGGCGCTCCAGAATGATAGTTGCTACCTCGCCACCAATCCCCGTGTCTCCACTCCAGTCTCTTATGGCAGCGACATACGAACCGTACCTCGTGGCATCTGTATCTGGTCCAGAGTTCCAGCCGGCGGTTTCAGCGATAATCTTCTTTGCGCGATCGGTTCGGCGGCTCCCGTAAAACTCCTCCAAAATCTCAAAGTGCCCGTTATTTAGAAGCGGCATATTGCCGGGCGGACCGGGCACGATGCGCTCACTACGGAATGCAAAACCTGCGAGGAGGTCTGAGCGCCTAAAGATCGTGGCCTCAGATGCGGCGATTTCATCGTGACTGTTTATTCCAATGAAAAATCCCTCAGCTACTACTTCATTGATTGGTACAAAAGGAAACGAGTCCACATAACTCAAATACACAGCCTCCATTTGTGTCGCCCACTTATTCGCTAGATCATCGAAATTATCACCCGTGAAATCCTCAAACGTGTGTTGCGCTATATCGCGCGCGTCAAAAATAATTGCACCTGTTTTGGAGCTAATGGCGGAGGTCGTTCCTGTGGAAAAGAAGATTACACGGCCCGACAATAGGCGTATTTTGCAATAACGGTCATTAGTGATGCGGCCAGCGGCACCGATACTGGACTCACGGCTATCGATAGCGACTATCACGTAATCCTTAGAGACTCCGGCCAAAAAATATGTACCGTGGAGGAGTTGCGCTGCGGCCGCAGCATGCAGCAGCATTGTTATGAGAGCGAAGAATGTTACGGCATACTTGCTCGGCACCGGGCGCATCCAAGTTTGGATTGTTGCAAAGTAGTCCGATTTCGCAAGTAACGTCTCAGGGCGCCAGTGCTTTGTAGCTGTAGCGCTGAAAAGGCCATCGACGCGGCTCGGGGGTTTTCTCAATCGAATGCAACAGCATCAACGCTGCCAAGCTTTGCGTCGTTTTCTATTGGATGACTCGAACGACGGGTGTGATCGAAAGATCGGTAGCGTTGGTGGTGATTGCTATGAGCTGCGCTAACAAGCCGAAAATTCGCTTGGTGTTTGCGGCATTATCCGGCACGCAATAGTCCCCATTGAGGAACCATGTGTGCACGAAGCAGAGACCACCGACATTCGGCACGACTGTAATAAGGTACGGATCATCGTTTGGAGGCGCCGTCTTCAATTTTGGCAAATCGGCCTCACCTTGAGCCAGTCGCTCTTCTGGGATCCACGCGTCCGGCGCCGGGTGATCACGCTCCATTTTGATCAACGTGCCAAGGAATTGAAACACCCCATAGGCCGAGCGGGGCACTATTCTAAACTTGAGCGGGCCGACTTGGAAAGGGAAACTGTCGGGCTGCCAGTCTTGGGATTGCTTTTCTGGGTCCCAAGGGTCGCCACATTTAGGCGAGAAACCTTTAATGTTTCCGTCAAAATATCTGGTTGTGACCATGTGATAATAGGATGGGCCGAGCGCACGTTCCGCCTCCTGTTGCAGCACGTCGCTGAAACAGAAACGGGGAACAACAATCGTTTCGGGCTTTCCGCTAGTCCCGCTTTCAGTCGACTTTTGCGCATTGCCGCCACCGGCGCGCCTTTGGATCGATTTTTCCTCGACAGTCAGCCCCGCCGCGACCGCCACCAGTACGAACTCGCTAAAGCATCGCTTTCTGGGATCCTGTTTCCGACAACCGTAATCACTGGGCGGGTTGTAGCGTGTACCGATCGGTCGTAGGCCGGGGATGTCAATCTCCACCGCATCGGTGAACAGCCAGAACAGCAGCTCGCGCGAGTAACCCTGACGGATAAAGTAATGCAGAATCTGGAGATCGATCGGCTTTAGAAAGCCTTGGTAGAAAGAAGTTGTTTCCTGGGTGGAGACACTGAAGTTTGTGCTAACTGAGGTCGAGTTCGAGGCCACGTTGTTGCTAAAGATGACATCGCGTCCTGGGGTAAAGAGAGAATTTGTGTTGCCCGAGACGAAGCCTGGGCCGAACAGAAACGTTGGCAACCCGAGGGTCGAGATATTGGTGAGCGTCGGCGTGACGTTCGAAATGGTAACAAAGTTAAGCGGATAGTCTTGACTGGCTCTTATGAGATTTACAAGGATGGACTCATTGCGCGCCTTTGCAAGACTTCGATTGATGGTGTCGTATCTTGAATCGACAGGATCAACCGCAGCGCAGGCGCTCACCAGCCCGGCAAGGCTGGCGCCGGCAAGCAATAAAAGGATCCGCATATCAGCCCCCACGGCCGCTTTATAAAGGCTAATTGTCTTCCGGCGTGCGCGTCAAGGTGGCATTGCACCTTTACTCGGCAAGGCGCATCACGGTGACCAGGAATTATCGCGAGCGAACGACTATCAGGCTGCTATTGCAGCCGATTTTCTGCAAATCGACAATACCAGCTTCCGCAACCATCGACCCGTCCCCAGTCGGCGGAAGATGTTACCGAACTTCGGATGGGCATAGAAGCCGGCCCAGCTTGCTTGCAATCAAACATCGATTGCCAGGCTCTCGATGTCCGCCTTGGGTCTGTTTTTCAAGATTTTTAGGGAGCCCTGGCAACCGGACTGGTAAACCCCGCATCTTCGCCAACTGCTCGCGGGGTGAGCGGCTGCGCATTATCTAAGCCAAGGTTGCACGACCATACGGTTTGACGAAACAAACCCAATTTGCCGCAAGCCTCGATTTATTCCGATCGCTCGCCCGTATCGGCCGAGCTCTGCGCCGACGGCGCAGATGGGGTGGGTCCTGCAGCTCAATAGTGGTCGCGCCGGTCGGCTTGGCGCCACAGGATCGCTTCGTACCGGCTAAACCGGTCGGGCGGGTAGCTGGGCAGATCGGCGAGACGCCAAGTATGGCCTCGATCTGCCACAAGGAAGTCATTGAGCGCCAGCCGCGATAATTGGCTTCGTTTTTATTTCGGGCCTCGTTTGCTGACTGGCCGCTCACGCCCGCCGTTGCTTGGCTCCCTCATCCACTTCGAGAGATCGAAGCTGCTTGCGCCGGGCTGCTTACTTCAAGTTGGCACCCGCTGAATATCCGGTTATGTAACCGGAAAACGATGTACAGTAGATGTGCAACCATGGCCAGCTCGCATGCAAATTGGCACCAAGCTGACGTCACGCGATGTCCGGTTCTAATCCGTGATTGTGTTGCAAAACCCTCATTGAGACGCGCTAGTAGCACCAAAATTTGCACCGACGTCGAGCTAGAAATTTGGAAACACCGTCCATGCGACCGCGGCGTCGAAACTCGGTTGAGCAGTGCCCTTGCGCCGGGGTCTTAAGCTGGTTCGTTTTCCTACCGACCGCGCAATACTCAGCGCGGCGCTACCGTCGAAGCAAACAATATCAGCGCCCCTTTGACCGACGGGTCGGTCATCCGGCCGGCTATCTCGGTTGCGGCCGCGCTCAGCGAGCGGGCCTGGTCGGCGAGCAGAAAGTGCGCGGCTATCGGCGCAACTGCCGCAAGAGCGGGAAGGCGGTCACGCCGCCAGGTATCGCTCAGACCTTCGACCGGCAGCGTGGTAAGCGCGCCATAGATCGTCTGTGTCGCGCCAGCGCGAATTTTCGCCAGCCCGCTCTTGAAGTTCGGCTGCTCGAGCTGTGCCTGCGAAGCGCTCGCAATGAAGGCGCCGACGGTGTCCATCACGGCGGCTTCAATCCATAGCTGCGCGTCGAAGTACCGCCCCATCTCGGGAGCGAACTCAACCGTATTGTAGTTGATCTTTTGCGTAATCTCCGGGGTGTTTGGCAGTCTGGAAATGTCCACAATTCCGGTGCCGGCCAGGATGTAAACGAGACCGACCTTGAACCCGCGCCAGCCTTGCCGAACAGGCGGCCGCAGCACCGCGAAATTCCACGCGTTCAAGCTGTCCAGCGCTGCTATCGGCTGCGGCCGGCCGCTTTGGATTTCAGTCGTGTCGAATACGGTGTCGAGCAGTTGCTTGATGGCAGGATCCGATTGGCGAGGCGGCCGGCCGGTGCTGGCCGAATCTTTCGCCAAGGCGACAAACGATTCAGCGGCCTTGCTGATCGCGGCAATCTTTCCGGCGTCGAGAGCGGCGGCGGCGGCGACCATACTTAGCGCGAGAGAGAATAGCGAAACGATGATAGACGAACCGCGCCCCATGGCGCTTCCCCCCAAACGATTTTCCAACGCCGTGCGGCCGGCACACGAGCCGGTTCGGAAGAGACCATGCGCCACCTGCCATGTAAAGCGGCTAGCAACGATGCCTGAGCGTGCGTCGCTATCGGAGGGAAGGCAGACGTGAAACGGACATCGCGGAACGGGCGTTCTTGACGCGAAGGGGACTCCGCGGTTACGGCAGAACTTCGTATTGCCCTGCGATGCGATTCGCAGGCCGAAGGTTCTGGTTGTAGACTGAGCAAGTATTATGGCTGCATTGGCCGCCGAATGGGAGGATGTATCATGGACGCTGCGAAGGGATTTCAGTCATTTCGCAAGCCTCGCGAGTGTTCAATCTCCCGTGCTAGCTTTCCAAGTTGAGTTCATCGGCGTCGCCTGCTTTAGCTGCAGCCGCTCCACGCCCAGCTCGAACAGATTGGGAATGGGGATCAGGCGCGTTGCGTAGGTCCCTTGCCGGAACGCCCGCAGCTCGAGCAGGGCGCCCGAGCTGCGCCCGGCAGTCTGATCGAACAACAAGTTGCCGAGCGAATACGTCAGTTGATATTCCCCTCCCTCAAGCGCCTCGATCCGGGCGGCGGCCTGGTGCGGATGCGCGCCGATGATTGCGCCCACTCCGCAGGCTTGCATGGCTTGCGCTGCCGCATATTCGGCAGCGCCAGCGCTGGTCGTGTATTCCTGGCCCCAGTGCACGAACGCAAGCAATGGCGGCCGCGCCTGCATGCGGCAGATCTCGTCGAGATCGCCGTCTCTCACGACCGGATAGCCGCGGTAATCGAGCTTACCGATGAAGTTCAGCGCTAAGATCCGGAACGGCCCGACGTCGACGATCTCCTTGTGACCGAGTGGCGCGATTGCGGACCTTTCCAGGATCTTGCGGGTCTCGGCAATGCCGGCAGCGCCGAGATCAAAACTGTGGTTGTTGGCAAGGCCCGCCACTTTTACGTTAAGCGCCTTTAAGATCGGAACCGCGAGGCTTGCGTACATCACATGCAAGTCCGGGCCTATTCCCTCCGGCGGCTCCTCCAACACGGCGCCTTCGAGATTGACAATAAGTGGCGCGCCCGCGGTCAAGGCTTTGATCTCACCGGTCAACGAGGCCGCGACATCCCCGTTGGCGAGCGGCGCAGTGAACCAACGGCCAATGAACGCGTCTCCGCCGAAATAGGCAAGTTCCTGATCGCCGTAGCGAAGCTCCGCCCCCGCAGGGGGACGTTCAGTATAGACCGTTACGATGTAGCTCGTGGTTTTTGCTCCCATGGCGCCGTAGTGCGCCGCGTTGCGGTTGGCGATGACGGTCGCATAGCTTTTCAAAACGCCGCTTTGCAGCCGCATCTGCACGTACTGGGACGCTCTTAAATCCATGTGTGCCGGTTGCACCAGCCGAAACACGGCGTCGGCGTCATTTGCGGCGATGATATTCAGAGTTTCCTGATCGCGCTCGCGCGCGGCGTCTGCCGGCAAGTAATGCGAATAGTCGGTGGACTGCACCACGAGCGTGCGCGGCCCGATCAGTCTTTCGAGCAGGGCCACCGCCCGATCGCAATCGTCGCGCGACGCATTGTAGGAAATCGCAATGGGCACCAGCTTGGCATCCGGGAAAAAGTGCTTCACGAACGGAAGCAGTGCCGCGATGCCATGCTCCTTGGTGAACAAATCCGAGTCGTCGAACAACGCGTCTTTTTCCAATAGGGCGCCGGTGGCCGCGTGGTCGTTCTGCACCACGCCGAACAAAGTGTCGATATCGCGCCGCGTCGTCGCCATTGGCCGGCGACTGCGATTAAAGTGGTCCGGCGAGACGATAACAACGCGGTCGTAGTGGTTGCCGGCCGCGGCTTGGAAGCCGCGGGCGATCAGGTCAACAGCGAGCACATGGTGCGGCACCGCAATGCCGGTGACGTGGGATTGCAGCGCTGCTTGCCGACTTTCCTCGGCGATCGCTTCCAAGAATGGCTTTGGGTCGGAATAGAAGGCTGGAAATGGTGCCTGACCGTCACCCAATGCGTTTGCCGCGGTCAAACTGATGCCAATGAACGACGCTGCGATGGCAAGCGCGCGGCCGGTCCACGCGCCCGGCCGACAACGGATAAGAGTAAACGAAACCAGCAAGCTTACGCTCCAGCGCACCGCCGTCGCCAAGGATTCCGCCGCCGTCGCCAAGGATCTTCTTGCCGCCGTCGGTTCCCTGTTCCGCGATCGCATCGCGCAAAGCCGTGCGATCAGGTTGCCGGAAACCAGCTCGGAACATAGTAAATCAGGTTAATCGGGCGCGACGAGATCTCGCGGCCGTCGGCCAGTTGCAACACCACGCTGAAGTCGTGCAGGGAGGATTTGGCGGCATTGACCGTGACCGTGAACCGGCTCGTCGTGGCGGCGGGAAGACCGCGCTGAAATGAAATCGGCAGGCGATAGCTCGTCTGATCGAGCCGGAACTGCAGCGGCTTTGCAGCGATCACTTCGCGCTCGCCGCCCTCGCCGCATTCGGCCTCGATGTGGATGTGTCCGAGCGGCAGCGCGATATTGTATGGTGACGACCTGTTTTGTTCGACGCCCTTGCTGTCTTTCCAAATGTAGTCGAGCGTGCCGGCGGCGCTGACGAAAATGCCCGTTTCCCTCAAGCCGACTTGTGAGGCGATCGAGCCGAAAACACCGGTCGCCCGGATTTGTGACAAGCACGCGGTCGGCGATCCGGGTTTGCAGATAAAGCCTTGTTCCGATCGCGCCTTTAACGTGCCGATATTGACGCCGGCGGCCCGTAGTTCGGGCTCAAGATCGACCTCGACCATTTGAACGATGTCGCCCAGGCTCTTTGTGACGTCCAGCGTTCGCGGTATGCCGCTGACGTTGGGGTTGGCGAAAGCGAAGTGCATGGCCGCATGTGCTGCGGAGCCCCAGCCAAAATTCTCCGCTCTGAACGTTGGTTGGTACTGCGCATCGTGGATCGAACAGGCATCAAGGCCGCGGTTGAGTTGAATGGCCGGCTCCAAATCGCTAACGCTCGAGTCGACAGCGAGGTAGGCGCCCGCCACGGAAATTGGCGCCGCCGATCGGTTTTGCACTTCGAACACCAGGGTCAGAGGAACGAGCTGGCCACGAGCCTTTGACAAGACGCCGTATTCCTGGCCGCCTTCTTCGTCGTCGAGCAGCTCGATCTCGCCGGTGCCCTTCCACATGCTCATCAGGCGTTTGTTGTCCGGCTGGATCATCAACTTTGGGCCGGCGCTGGACGCGGCGTAAACAAGGTCGCCGTCGCGTGCTTTGGTCTTGTCGATGCTGATGCCGATGCGAACGTCGTCGGCCGCTCCCTGTGCCAGTTGTCCGTTCGATTGTGCGACCCGCACTGCACGGGAGTCCTCTGTTTCCTTTCCCTGCACCCACTTGGACCGATAAGTGCTGGCGTTTGGAAGCGTGGTCGTGCCAGCCCCGTCACGCATGCCGTCGACGAAATGTCCTTCGAAGACCTCGCCAGTGACATCGACGTATCGGCCGGCGCCGTTCGCCTTCCCGGCGCGCATGTCGCCGACTATATTCATCACCGCCCGGCAGGGTCAGCGTGCCGAAGCCCTCCATCAATCCGTTCTTCCATTCGCCCCGATAGGCAATGCCGGTTGCGTCGAAATAGCTTCCCAGGCCTTCAGCGCGGCCATTCTTCATCGCGCCGCGGTACTCGCGAAGATCGAGCTCCGCTCGTATGCCGGTTTCCCTTTCAACCGCCAGACCAGGCGTCCAAGACCATTGATCTCGCCTTCTTTGTCGTCGTGCACGGATACCGGGAGCCACACGAAGTCGAGATCGCGCGACGGCATCGGATCCCACACCGTATACATCCGGCGAACAAGCGTCCGCTCTACCGGATCGAACATCGATTGGGTCTTGGTGCGCCACACGCCGGTTTCCGCGGCCGAAGGCCCGGCGATTGGCGGATCGGTGACCAGGTCGTCGTGGCCGGCGGCGAAGCTTGCAATTGAAAGCAGTGCGACCATCATGACGGCGACGAACACGCCGCCCGGTAGGGTGACGATTGATTGTTTTGATAGCATCACGATTTCTCCCCTACGCGATCGTAAAGAAGGTCCATCAGTTTATTGGCTTCTCCGAGATCAGGGCAAGACCGTCGATGCGCTTGAGCCATTTTTTCGGGTCGATGCCGACGACGCTGATCGCGGCGCTATTGACGGCAATGGCGATATGATCGTCGGAAATCCAGTCGAGCCAGCTTGCATGTTCGTTTCTGTGTTCTCCATCGCCGACGGCGGCGCGACGGGAGATAACGTTCACCGCAAGATAAAGCGTCGCGTCATTGGTTGCGACGAGCCAAATGTAGAGCCGATTGTCGGAGCCAAGCGCCGCGAGCTTTTGCCCGTCCGGACTGAAGGCGACCCGCGAGATTATCAGGGGACTGGGTTTCGAGCCGCCGCCAAATAGTGCGCTCGGCGAGGTCGTAGACCGGGACGAAGCCATCTCCGCTTGAGGTTGCGAGTAAACGCTGATCGGGGCTGATGGACATGCTGCCAATGCCGATCCTCTTGCCCGGTTTCGCCTGAGGGTCGCGCAGGGACCCGACCGGCTGTTCTGGACGTCAGATCCCAGATTCTGATTTCGCCGCCGATATAACTGACCAGCAGCGACTTGTTGCCGGGAATGGAGGCGACCCCCCATGCTTCGTCCTTGCCATCGCTGCACACCGACGGACACGGGCTGGCTGTCGGGGGACAGAGGATCGAGAAGAAAAACGCCATTCTCGACCATTGCGACCGCGATCTTGCGGTCTTCATCCGCCCAATCGAGATGGTAGCCGGTGTGCGTCTTGATCGGTATCTCGATCGGCGGCTGACCAGCCGCCGTCGATATGACCGTGACCGTGTCGTTCTCTCGCAGGGCAGCCACGGCTCCCATCCGGTTCCAGGCAAGATCTCTGACCTCGAAATCTTCGGCAGACCTGACAATTTGGCCGGAGGCGCCCGTCCTCGCATCCCAAAGCCCAATCGCACCATCGGTGCTGCCGCCCGCGACCCATTGGTGATCCGGTGACACGGCGACCGTATTGATGTTCCAGGGGTCGTCGGCATAGAACGCATAGCTTGCGTCGGTGTCCTGCTTCAGACTCCAGATCCGGATCGTCCCGTCCGCAGCCGCGGATGCCATCCGAGCCCCGCTCGGCGCAAAGCTCAGGCGTGTGACGCCGAGGCTATGGCCTTCGAAGCGTTCTGCCGGTTTGAACGGCTGGGCCGGATCGGCGTCGGGTTTGGCTCGCCAAAGGCACACGGCCTTGCCGTCGCATACGAAGGCAAGAGCGAGCTCCCGCGCGCTCCAGGCCAGCGCGGTGACGGAATCCGCACCGAATTTTTGCTGCGCGACAACGGGCATGTGTTCCGCACCGGAGTCGAGCACTGCAATTTCACCTTTGGTTGTACCGACCGCGAGCCAGTCACGCTGGCTTGCCCAGCCGAGCGCGTTGATCGGGCCGTCAAAGCTTTTTGGATCGCCGATGGCGTTGCCGGCGAGATCGTAGAGCGTCACCGCACCGGCCTGATCGCCGACCGCAATGCGCTTCTCATCCGGGCTGATCGCGACGGCGCCTCCTTGCACGTGGCCCAAGGGCGCAGACTCGCAGGCGGACCCCGACTGCGCCTGCGCGCTCCAGTTGCAGCGATACAGAATGATCCCGTCGGCTGTCGCAAGCGCGATCAGGGTACCGGTTGGCCCGATGCTCACGGCGTGCTGCGTTGGATTAACGGTGACTTCCTGCCTCGGCGCGTTAAGCCGGATAGCTGTACCGCCTTGCGGAATCACGCCGACCGACCCCTGGTCAAAGACGGCGATCATTCCCGCGGCGCCAATCGGCGAGAGGGCGCGAACGAACGAAGGATTGCCATCCTGCGAACGTTTGACGATTGGCAGATCAAAGCCGCCCAGAGCTTGAGCAGGTTTAACCGAGTCAAACGTGCGCAGCCGACCAGAGTCGGTGGCGAAATCCAAAATATCGCCGCTCGGCCACGCTAGCGCCTGGGTGGTGTCGGCGCCGAGCGGCACCACGGTGGTGAGCCCTGGCGAAAGCTCCATGACCGCCTGAAGCAGCGCCGACCGGCTCGCGGCGGAGGGCACCGATTGGAAGGCGCGCATGGCCCGTTCGATTGCAGCCCCTACGTTCAAGTTCGAAAGGTAGGCGCCGGATTGAGCAATGAGCAACGACGCCTCGCTTTCCTTGCGGGCGCGCACCGTGTCTCGCCATTCGTACAGAAGCAGGACAGCCAGGATCAAAACCGCAGCCGTCGACGATAGCGCCGCTTGTCTGATGCGCCGCTGAAGGGCTTCGCGCGCGCGACAAGCTTTGATGTAGGCGATTCTGTCCTCGCCCAAGCGCTGACGAAAATCCGCGCGTTTGACCACCCTCTCGGCCGCGGCCAGCCGATCAGCGCGGTGATCGAGCCAGGCCGACAGTCGTCCGTTGCGCACCCACTCATCGGCGGCGCGCTCGACGGCGTCGGCGACACGCAGGTCGTCGGCGTCTTCTTGCAGCCAGGCCGTCAGTGGTGGCCACTGGCGCAGCAGGCTCTCGTGCGCGACTTCGACGACGACGCTGCCGCCGCGTTGATCTTCAACAAGGAGGCGTCGTTCGATCAGCCGTTCGACCATCGCGCGCGAATATCCGGTGAATTCGTTGAGACGTGCAATGCGCCGCATCGGCTCGCCGCTGACTGGATTGATCCGCGCCAGCCAAGGAATGAACGCTGCGCGCAGGCAATCGAGCTGTTCTCTCGGGGCCGCCGGAATGACCGGTGCGCTCGCGGGCGAGGTGAGTGCCTGCTTGATTGCTTCCTTGATGGACCCGGCGACACCGCCGATGGCCTCGTATTGCTCGAGGGTAAGCTTGTCTCCAGCGCTGAAGCCCTTGTAGAGCTGAAGCAACGTGAACGCGAGCAACGGCGAGGCATCAGCGCCGGTCGCATCCGCAACCAGCCGCTCAGTGAGCGAGGCTTGGATCGAGATCCTCTTGCCGTGCCGCGCCGCGACCTCAATCGGCTTGACGATCACGTCGCGATAGGAAGTTCGCGGCAGCGGCAGCAGCGGCAGCGTCTTCGGCACCTCCAAATTCTGCTCGGCAATTGCTTGATAAAGCCGCGCGGCGCTGTCGGCACGTACCGTCAGCAGGCCGAACGGCTCAACTCCGGCCGGCAGGTCGCGCATCAGGCCAGCGACCAAGACTAACAAGCGCTGACTTTCCGCGGCATTTTCCGGCGAGAGCAGCTCTTCGGCCTGGTCGATGGCGATGACCAGAGCGGGCGGTGGCGCGCCCGGATCGCCGACGCGACGTTGGTCATAGGCCTGCTCCGCGGCTGTCTTCATGAAGCTGACGAAGTCCGCGGCGGCCTTGCTGATGTCGTCGGCCATCAACCTGGTGTAGATGTCGCCGGGATTGACCGATGCGCCCGGCCGCGACAATCTCGCCGCAAGCTTCTGACCTAACCCTTCGGGACCAGTCAGAATGCCTTGCAGCGGCCGCAGGATCGCCAGCGGCGCGAAATTCGGATCGCGCGAAAGCCGCGGCCAAAGGCCGGCCCGCAGATAGGACGATTTGCCCGCGCCGGAAGCCGCTTGGATAGCAAGAAATCGCGGGCTTCCTCTTCGGCGCAACAGGCGAAACTCATCGAGACCCGTCAAGATATCGGAGTCGCGCCCAAAAAAAATGGCCGCATCGTCTTCTTTGAACGCGCTGAGTCCCGGGAACGGTTCGGCGTCGAGCTTGCCCTCGGGCGGCCAGGGAAAGTTGTCTGCAGCGATGCCGCGCTTGACCAGATAATCCTTGATCTTCGCCAACGCTACTTCGTTGAAGCGGACTTCTTCGTTTTTGTCGCGATACTTTACTGCCTCGACATGGGCTTGCGGCGCAGCCGCAAGGTCAACGATCTGCCGCTCTTTGAAGGAATCCAGGCGTCGGTCGTCGAACGTCAGATCTCGCAGCAATACGATGATAATCTCTTTACCGAAATCCTCGGCTTTGCGGATTTCCGTTAGACATTCAGGAGAAGAAAATGCGTCGGGAGAGGCGAGAAGGACCACGGCCTCGCAGCGCGCATGCGCTTGGCGCAGCGCCTCCTTCCACCGCTCGCCGCCGCCAATATCCTCGATGTCCAGGAACACGTCCTCGTCGTGCCAACCATTCGCTCCAAGCCACTGCTTAAAGGCGATGGCCGCGACGTTGTCCTTGCTCGAATGGCTGATGAAGAGACGTGACAAGACCCTCTCGCGGTAACCGACGGATGCCAGTTCAAATATATCAAAATTCTAGCCGCGGCGATGCCAATTTGGCGCGAGCCGTGTCATGCACCGGTCCCCATACGGCATCCGTCACTAGTGTTTTGGATAGCGATGTGATCGATGCTGTGCACGCATCCCGGGCGCCAGCGCTTATGGCTCCGCCGAGATGCTCGGCGGGTTGGTGTATGAACACGGCCGTCCCGGAAGAGGCGGTGACGACAGAGCATATTTTCGGACTGTTGGCGCAGATCATCGCCATCCAGACCGCCGCCGGCGATCTTTCGATCACACCGATCGTCCGCGTCATTCAATAGCCGAGACACCGCACCGTCGGAAGCGTTACAGCTTCGAATTGTCCGGCCGCAGAATCGGCATCGCCTGGACTTTTTTCAGCTGTTCCATGTCGACGAATGGCAGGACGGTTTTCTTGAACGCCAAAAACGCCGAATCGTACTCGTACTTGCAATTGTCCCGGCGCTGTTTGGGAATCCATTGGCTGGCCAGATCTTCGAACGACGCCGCGTCCTGGCCATAGGCCAAGCACAGGTAATTGACGGCGCGTTCGATTGAAAGGCTGTGTACGTCGCCCAATGACGCGCGCTCGTTGAAGCCATATTTGCCCTGCATATAATTCCACACGTCGATGGTGCCCCTGATGAGGGTACGCGTCAGCGACTTGCCAAACTGCAGCATTACCAGGCCCGATATCTCGTCGGCGGCATCTTCTTCGCGGCCGAGCCGCGGGATGCCTTGAATATCGAAGACGGCATGCCCGGTCTCGTGCAGCGTCACCTGAATAATGCCGCCGACGATGACTTCGGCTGGCGAGTATCCCGGCATCAAGCCGAGCCCGGGGTATTTCTTCGGGTCATTGTACGGCGGCGGCAACTTCGCTTGCGGCACCGCGGCTTCATTCTCGATCAGATCCAAAAGCTCGTAGCAAAGACGGATATGATGCGTACCCGAATTGTAGTCGGAATTGACGGTGCCGCATTCCTCGGTCGAAATCGAGAGCGGTGCTTTCAACCGCAGCGGCGACATGAATTGACTGTATTCTTCCAAAACCCCACGCTTCTGCAGTCGCTCGGCCAGCGCCAGGAATTTCGGCGCAGCATATTGGATCTGGATTTGTGGATTCTGGGCGACTGAGGTTTGCGCCGCGGCCGGTGCAACCGCGCACGCGGCAATGAGCGACACCAACGGTACAACAGTCAAGATCGGTTTCATCAACAAGCCCCTCCGCTTCAGCGCTCCGGTTTGGTCGGGCGAGCGTCGTCGCCGACCGGAAAACCGCACGAGCGCGCGATTTGTCCCTCAAGCCATCATTGAATCTTCAGCCAATCGGTCGCCATGACCTTTTTCAGCAACTCCGGTTCCACGTACGGATCCAGAATGAGTTGCTTGAATGCGGCCGCGAGCTTTTCGTACTCGCCTTCGGGCGGAGCCCCCTTTTTCTGGGCGTTCCGCCACGCGCACTCACCGGCCCGATCCGTCGGCAGGTCCATTGGGAGCTCGGTGCGATTGACGACCCGGAGCGTGGGAAATTTGTTCGGATCCGAGCCGTAGGCGATGCAGAGGATGTTGTAGTACCGCTGCCTTACCGGGGGGCGGACGTCGACGACATAGGCCTCGGTGTAGTCCACATTGTTGCCGGCCGTGTAGAGGAAATATGCGGTGCCGTAGATCGTGGTCTGCGCCACGTCGGTGCCGAACTGCAGCATGATCAGCGCGGCGACATAATCGGCGGCGTCTTCGGGCCGCCCCCAGACCGGCACTTGCAGATTGTCGAACACCGCAAGAGCGACGTCGTGCAGCACTTCTTCGACAATCGGACCGATGATCGTCGCCGACCGTGGCACCGCTACGACGCCGATCAGCCCCATGTAGCCTTGGCCGGGGGCCAGGTCCTCGACTTGCTTGATAAACTCATAGCAGATCGTCACATCGCCGCCGGCCACGTAGGGCCGGTAAAGCACGTTGTCGCCGCACCGCGCCATTCTCACCGTCAGCGTCCGCGTCAGGCGCAACGGGGCGAGAAACTGCTGCAGCCTTTCCAGCACTTGCTGCTGCTTCATGCTTTCATAGATGGCGCGATATTGCGCGTCGGTCGGCGCAGAACCGTAATCGATCGCAACTTTGGATTGCGTCGACAAAGGAATGGGCTTCCCGGGATACGGGGTTATGGGCTTCCCGGGATCCTGAGCACTCGCCGGCTGTGCCACTAGCGCAAGTGCGATCAATCCAAGAGCGCGTGCAATCATCGTGGTCGGATGACGCATGAGTTTTCCCCTCAATCGGATTAAGAGCGTGTTCGAGAGCGCAACTCCGGCTCCCCGGAAGGTCGGATGCGACCGAAACATTGCCTCCCGTCACTTTTGGAAACGAGCCCCTGTATCATGCTAAATATCTGGCGCGGCTTTGACAATGCGCCTTTGGTGACAAGCAGTGCTGGGGCCGGGGACCGGAAAGGCCACCAAAGCTAGCGGATATTCGGCTTGCGTGATTGGGTCAATGCCATACAGCGCAACGCCACATAGCCTGACGCTGCCTAGCCCAACGCCACTCACTCAATCCCTATGATCGCCTTTTCGTTTGATACATCAGAACGCGATAGACTTGAGCGGGAAGGTTGGCCTGACGACGACGTCGATGTCGGTCCCGCAAGCAGCTGCGTCGCAATGAGATGCGTTACCGCTACCGCATTGGTCAGTCGGGAAGGCCCACTTTTCTTCTGACCAAACGGGATGAACGGCGTGCGGCACGGAACCAGGCGATTTCAGCGTAGGGCACGCTGCCAGTCTAAGCAGTGCGAGAGCTGAGGTGCGTGCTTTGCGCATACGCGATCTAGACCTAATTCTTCGCTAGGAACGCCTTCGCCTCGGCCGAAACCGTGCGCTCCTCTCTAGCGGCTCTGTCGAGCGCTACAAGCTTTTCGTTGAGCACCCTCGCTTTTGCCGTGTCGCCCAGCACCGCCGGTGCGCAGGCCGCGCCGGCAATGCCCACCACCCGCGGCAGCCGTGATGCAGAACATCGCTGAAAGGGCATTCTTGGACCCAAGACGGACATGGGGCATTTGAGCAGAATCGAGGACCTCCGCGGGTGCGGCGGTGACAGTGCCCTAGTCCCAACCGAAAGCAGCCTTGAGCGGTGATCTTCCGACGGCCGCAGTTGGGGGCACGCGTTGCTGCGCTCCAACGCAAACCGGACGCCGCCAAAGCCAATGCCGCCGGACTTGCAATCGAACTAGCCGTTCACAGTTCCGTAGCGTAGAGGCTCGATATGACGGAACGTATAGGAGCCGTCCAATATCGAAATTCACCCGGCTCGCCGTGCTGCAGGCGCCAGACTTATTGGAAGACGCCCTTTTGCAGATGATCCCGATTGAGCACGACAGACATAAAGAGCGGTAATCCACGGTGGCTGCTCACGGTTTTGTTCGCAACATCCACTACCCATGGCAAGACCCATGTCTTCCTGAGGAAATGCCAGATTTTGCATTTCTTCTGAGTTCGCTCGGCAAAATGCGAAGCTGAGGCAGAATCGAAAAAGACGAACAGGAGAATACCCGTAGAACCAAGTCTCACGCTTCCCAGACCAACGCTCATTTTTGCTGTTACATCCAACATCTCCACGATGATTTTATCGAAACGATTCGCCAAGTTGATGAGTTCTTCGTCTGCAAGTCGATCCGCCTCGACAACCGCCACTATCCCGGGCTGACTGAGAACATACTTGAAGCAAACCACCGTCGCCCAGGTGCGCACTGTATTCAGGCGCCGCTGGATGGTTTCGCGATCGAAAATAGGGTAAATCGGTACGATTAATTCTGCGCTCTTTCTTATCGCTGAAAGCAGCTCATTTCGTTCTGTCGACAGGCCGTCTTGCGAAAAATCACCCGACTGGAGTTGAAAACCGTCGTGCAGCAGCGCCCGAACGAGCTGCTGATAGAAGGTACTCTTGTTCGCGCCGTTCCCCACCTGCATTGAGCGTACCGTCCTACTCTTGCGTTTCGAGTGAGAAACTAAGCCCCAATACCACAATTATACCTCGGCATGGCGTTCCCATTGCAAATGACAGCGACAGCGCCCGGTCTTGTCGCCCTTGTAGTTTGACGGACCTGGCGATTTCCGCTGTTCGGTTGCTATTGGCCCGGAAGCCGCGGAGCTGTTCACATGCCTGCTGTGACCCTGAACGTCGTTTGCTGCGAGACAAGAATACGTCTGGAATCGGGGGGTGGTCTTCAACCGGTCGACGCAACCGGGGGCCAGTTGGCAATAAATAACGATGACGGCTTGCCAAACGCTCGCCCAAACACTTTCAGCAAGTCCTCCGCAACCAGCTATCCCCCAACGTGATTTTCTCTGCCGCCCTCGTACCGCCACGAAATCACTGACTTATCGGTCAATAATGATGTTTTCCCTCTAAGATAAAGTGTTGCGTCGACCGGTTGAGATCACCGGGGCAAATCGGACGTGCCTGGCGCGCGCTCAAACGTCGCTAAGGACCCTGAACCGACATTGGCGGCCCCTCATTCCAGGGGTGGTTCTGGGTTTGCTAATATCTGCGCCAGGTGGAGAACGCTTCCATGGCGCGCACTGGCGACGCTGAGCCGAAAGCCCGAATTTTCATCTCCTATTCGCGCAAGGACATGGCCTTCGCGGATCGGCTCGAAGGGGCCCTCAAGGCGCGTGGCTTCGAGCCGCTGATCGACCGCACCGAGATCTATGCCTTCGAGGATTGGTGGAAACGCATTGAGGCGCTGATCGGCAAAGCCGACACGATCGTGTTTGTGCTTTCGCCCGATGCAGTCGTTTCGGAGGTAGCGCTAAAGGAGGTTACGCACGCGGCTTCGCTCAACAAGCGGTTTGCTCCCATCGTCTGTCGCCGCGTCGCGGATCATGAAATCCCCGAAGCATTGCGGCGGCTTAACTTCATCTTTTTCAATGACCCCACGATATTCGAGGCGAGCGCCGATCGGCTCGCCGAGGCGCTGGCGACCGACATCGGCTGGGTCAGGCAACATACCGAGTTCGGTGAGGCCGCGCGTCGCTGGTCAGCGGCCGGCCGCCCGGGTGGGCTGCTGCTGCGTTCACCGGTTCTGGAGGAGGCCGAGCGGTGGATCGCCTCACGCCCCCGTAGCGCGCCGGAGCCGACCGCAGAGACGCAAGCCTTCGTCGCCGCGAGCCGACGCGGCACCACGCGGAGGCGGAACATCCTCACCGGCAGTCTTGCCGCCGGCCTCGTCGTCGCGCTGGCGCTCGCTGGTCTCGCCTATTGGCAGCGCGGCATTGCCGTCGAGCAGCAACGGATCGCAAACGAGCAGAGGCAATTGGCCGAACAGCAGCGCCAGCGCGCCGAAGCGACGCTCGCCGCCGCGACGAAAACCGCCAACAGTCTGGTCTTCGACCTGGCGCAGCGGTTCCGCAACGTCGTGGGAATCCCCGCCAGTCTCGTCAAGGATATTCTCGACCGGGCGCGGGCGCTGCAGGAGCAGCTCATCAAATCCGGGCAAGTGACGCCGGAGCTTAAGCAAAGCGAGGCCGCCGCCCTCAATGAAACCGCCACATCGCTGCTGGCGATCGGCGACACGGCGGGCGCGCTCGCCGCCGCCGAGCAGGCCCGGCAAATCATCGTGGACCTGCTTGCCGGCAATCCCCGGAGCACGCACTTGCAGCGCGCTCTGTCGGTGTCGTACAACAAAGTTGGCGACGTGAAGGTGGCGCAGGGCGACCTGGCCGGCGCGCTCAAGTCCTACCGCGACAGCCTCGCCATCAGAGAGCGGCTGGCGCAATCCGATCCCGGCAACGCCGGCTGGCAGCGCGAGCTGTCGGTGTCGTACAACAGAGTTGGCAACGTGCAGGTGGCGCAGGGCGACCTTGCCGGCGCGCTCAAGTCCTACCGCGACGGCCTCGCCATCGCCGAGCGGCTGGCGCAATCCGATCCCAGCAACGCCGGCCAGCAGCGCGATCTGTCGGTGTGGTACGAGAAAGTTGGCGACGTGCAGGTGGCGCAGGGCGACCTTGCCGGCGCGCTCAAGTCCTACCGCGACGGCCTCGCCATCGCCGAGCGGCTGGCGCAATCCGATCCCGGCAACGCCGGCTGGCAGCGCGATCTGTCGGTGTGGTACGAGAAAGTTGGAGACGTGCAGGTGGCGCAGGGCGACCTGGCCGGGGCGCTCAAGTCCTACCGCGACAGCCTTGCCATCGCCGAGTGGCTGGCGCAATCCGATCCCGGCAACGCCGGCTGGCAGCGCGATCTGTCGGTGTCATACGAGAAAGTTGGCGAGGTGCAGGTGGCGCAGGGCGACCTTGCCGGCGCGCTCAAGTCCTACCGCGACAGCCTCGCCATCAGAGAGCGGCTGGCGCAATCCGATCCCGGCAACGCCGGCTGGCAGCGCGATCTGTCGGTGTCGTATAACAAAGTTGGCGAAGTACAGGTGGCGCAGGGTGATCTTGCCGGCGCGCTCAAGTCCTACCGCGACAGCCTCGCCATCAGAGAGCGGCTGGCGCAATCCGATCCCGGCAATGCCGGCTGGCAGCGCGATCTGTCGGTGTCGTACGAGAAAGTTGGCGACGTGCAGGTGGCGCAGGGCGACATTGCCGGCGCGCTCAAGTCCTACCGCGACAGCCTTGCCATCGCCGAGCGGCTGGCGCAATCCGATCCCGGCAATGCCGGCTGGCAGCGTAATCTATCGGTGTCGTACGAGAAAGTTGGCGACGTGCAAGTGGCGCAGGGCGACCTTGCCGGCGCGCTCAAGTCCTACCGCGACGACCTCGCCATCAGCGAGCGGCTGGCGCAATCCGATCCCGGCAACGCCGGCTGGCAGCGCGATCTTGCAATCAGCTACGCAAATCTTGCCAGGGTATATCGTCAATCAAAGGATCGGGAGAAAGCGCTGGCGGCGCTGCGACAGGGAAAGGCGATCATGGACCGCCTGGTGCAGCTCTCGCCGGATAATGCCAAATGGAAACGCGATCTTGCCTGGTTCGATCAACAGATCGCGGCGCTGACGGAATAGGCGACTGCCTTTGAGATTTTTGCTCTCTTTTGTCGAGCATGTCGCCTGTTGGGCACTAAGCTGACGTAACCCGATGTCCGGTTCTAGTCCGTTCTTGAGGCGATTGTGTTGCAAAAGTCGTTTTGCACCGATGATCAAAAATTCTAAAGGCCGCAGGCGCGGCTTTCGTCTAAAGATGTGAGGGTCCTCATCGCCTGACGTTAAACTCACAGGCGACTTCGACAACGCGATTGCGTCTGTACAAATCGGCGATTGCTTCCCGTTTTGTGTTTTCGCGAAAAATTTGTGACCGTGCAACTTTCGACTTTTGCAACACAATCGAGGCCTAAGCGGACGTCGATCGGACTGTGAACGAAAATGTGACCTGGGCCATGGGGCAATTGACTTCCCCGCAACTGACCAACGTGGTCCCTGTTTCTGGCCCAATTTTCCCTGCTCCGGTGCTCAATCGGTTTGTCAAGAAAGGGCCGTCACAACGGCATTTCTTGGCCGTTAGCGCGCGCAGAACTCCCGGAAATTTGCTGAGACTGGTTCGACGGTGACTGCGTAGAGATTTCCCAGTTCTCGGAGATTAGCCCCAAATCACGGGGTTGTTTAGCGAAGACTTTGTCTCTGCAACGGCGTCCTTGAACCTTCGAAGCCGATTGTTCTTAAATTTTTCTCTTTGCCATCGCCTAAACTGAATTGTACGCAGGCCCGATGCTGCAATTCGCATAATGACAGTTTATGGAATAGAGGCGGGGCCGGTCCGGGCCTCGGTGACGAGCGATGGTCTCGCCGACGCGGGTCCTCTCGGGCTGGCTTCAACGATAAAAATCTGTTTCATGTGACGCTCGTTCGCTTTACTTCTTCGGTGCCGTAAGAGCATTCCAAGCCGTGAGAAAGTCCATGTGATCTCGCCAGTGAATGATCTTTCTGTTGCCGATGGTGATGACGGAGACAAATCTGTTGTCGTAAGGGACGCCCGTCGCGAGGACAGTCTCTAAACTGGAAAGAGCGATACCAGGCATCTCTCAAAGAATGCTGGCTCTTACCCTGCGAAGTCTCGAGCGCGATGGGCTGATAACGCGAGAAGTGTTTCCGGAAGTGCCGCCGCGCGTCGAATACGAGCTGACAAGCCTCGGAAAATCTCTGCTGCGCCCGATGCAAGGCTTGGTGGATTGGGGGACGACAAATTGGGACTCGGTCAAAAAGGCTCAATCCAGATTTTGACTCGAAATCGGGGCGGCGCGGACGGCCAAGCAAATCTCCGCAGATGGCGCTTAGCGTCGGTTTTTGAAGGTCCGCTGTTCGGTCGCTAACGGGGGAATAGATGCTATGGGGCATCCGGCGAGAGCATGACATTCTCGGCGCCGGTCATAACGAACGGAGCGCCCCATGCCAAAGCCTAACGATCTCAGCCGATCCTTCACGACGTTTGAACAGGACAGCACGCTGATTGCGGTCATTGAGATGAGCCTGACGAGTTGGCTCATCGCTGCGATTTTGCCGGGGATACAACGTCATCCGTTGAAGAAGCTGGACGTTGATGAAGGAGCGCTTCTGCAATTACTGCATCGCTGGCGCGACGAGGCAATAAATGCTGGGCGCGAAATCACCCGCATAGTGCTCGCCTTCGAGGCCGGCCGCGATGGCTTTTGGCTAGCGCGTTGGCTACGTTCCCGCAACATTGAGGCCTACGTCATCCACCCCAATAGTGTTGCGGTTTCCCGCGAGCACCGACGGGCCAAGACGGACCGCCTCGACACCGAGCTTCTGAAGCGCGCCTTCCTGGGATGGCTTCGTGGCGAATCGGACCATTGCAGCATGGCGGCGATCCCCACTCTCGGAGAAGAGGACGCAAGGCGCCCCAACCGCGAGCGGGAAAACTTGGCGGGCGAGCGCACGCGCATCGTCAATCGGATGAGAGCATGTCTAGTTCGCTTCGGCGTGCGCAACTTCAAGCCAACGCTGCGCAAGGCGCCGGCGCGTCTGGAGACGCTTCGCACACCGGAAGGCGGCCCGCTGCCGCCGAACAGCTGCGCCGAGCTGCGCCGCGACATGGCGCGCCTACGCTTCGTCATGGACCAGATCAGGGAGATCGAAGAGACCCGCTTACAAAGACTGGAACACACTCCTAACGAAGGATCGCACCCGATGGTTCGGTTGCTCGCCCGCGTCATCGGCGTCGGGATTGAGACGGCAGATATGCTCGTGCACGAGATATTGTCCCGCAACTTGCGGGATCAAAGAGCGGTCGCTCGCTACGCCGGTCTCACCGGCTCTCCGGACGAAAGCGGCAAGAGGCGACGGGAGAAAGGACTCGCCAGGGCTGGCAATGCCCGCGTCCGGCGAGGCATGATCCAACTTGCCTGGCGATTCCTCATGTTCCAAGAGGAGAGCGCTCTGGTCCAGTGGTATCGATCAGTGACCAGCGAGGCCCGCGGAGCGATACGCAAGACCATGATCGTCGCTCTTGCACGCAAACTGCTCATCGCACTCTGGCGCATGGTAAGGACCGGTGAAGTGCCGCAGGGCGTCGCCTTGCGCACCGCCTGAGCAGGAGAAGGAGAAGAAAACATTTGAATATCGGAGGCCTGCGCCGGATGATCCGTCGGAAGCTTGCGTTGACGATCCGAGGCAGCGGCACGCCGCACTCTGATATGGCCTTTGAGCCGCCCAGAAGAATGGAGCCGCCGCCCGGAACTTCGCCGCCGATGCGCACTACTGCATCATGGTTCGGGTCTCATCGACCCACCGAATACAAGTATGCGGCGCGATGATTTGTGCTGAAAGGCGAATTCCCCTCGGAACGTCCGGGACTGTACTTCCTTCAAGTGTAAGAGAAGGAGTGGAATCGAAAAAAGATTGACATCGAAAGCCCCATACAAGCGGACATCGCAAATTTTAGGAGTACACGGTCTGGACCGCGCAAGACATCGGCGTGAGACGATGGCGCCGCCTCGGTGGCATCAGGCGTGCGCAGGAAGAAAGGGAATACTCTAGGAGAGGCCTGCAATGCCCTAGAAACGGGCTAGAAAGCTCGCGTCACCTGGTTCTGCAAACCTACCATTTCAATGCAATATCGGTGCCGCGCCACCGCCTTGGCGGGTCGCCGCGCCGGCCGTCGGGATTGGGAAACCGCCGCTCCTGAAGAAAATGCAGAATTGTGGTCGCCATCACACTCAGCGGATCAAGTCTCACTTAGTTTACTTGACAGCGCAGGCGTGCCGCTGCGTTGCGTTCAGCACCAGGAAGGATGTCATGACCCGTCTGGGAAAGGCAGATGCGACCCTTCATCATCATTCCAGCCTCACCAAGGGCGAAATATTCCATCTTTGGCGTGCTGCGTTAAAGGACGATGACCGGCTCATCGATGCGATAATTCAGAAAGTATATGATGACATGATGTCGTTCGATTGTGAGCGGGCTGAGATAGTGATGAGCTTGATAATAAGACGTCACAGCGAAGCGGGACGCGCATTTCGCTATCTGCTGGGCGACATGCGGAAGCAGGTGACACGCTCGCAGCCTGCGGGCTGCGGTTAGGCCACCGCGTGGATCCGCATCTCACAGAGTTTCAACAATCGGCACGCCCGAAGATAGTCTTCGCAAATATCGCGTCTGCATCCGGCTCGTGGTCGTCTTGGCTCGCGTGGGAAACTGTGCAGCTATCAGGCAGCCAATTAGGTAGCTGATCTGAACAGATGCAAGTGTTGCCAACAGATTCAGCGCAACGACGAGCGGATTTCCTCCACCCCAAATGCCGATAGCGAAAATGCTTGTAGTCGCTAGTAAGAGGAGCAGAGCCAAGACGAACACGTTAAAACGTAAGCCAAGAGCTAGTCCGGTTGAAGCAAGAAGAACGGTGACAGCCAACATCGTGGTCCCCCCGTCTTTAGAAAAGCTTGGTCGAAAGCAGGCTACTGCCTGAGCTCTTTTTTGTGGCCACAAGGCACTTAATTTCCGGGGGCTCGAGAATATTGCGAGGTGTGACCTTTCAGACACGGTCCGAATGCGGCTGGTTTGTTGGGGTATGCGGCGCGGGGTACGTCGAGGAACGCCCGCTGACGGCTCATTTCGACTCTCGCCACGCTGCAACGTCATCTCTGGGATTGAGGGATAAACCTGCGTAACGCGGACGTGGCGTTTCTGTAGCGATTGACCCGACGGTACGCGTTCTGCCTAAGTTCCGCGGCCTCTAACGCGCGCCAAACATTATGCCCCTGGACGGCTTCCGAGCGAATAGAGTGGTCCACGCTACAACCGTCCAAATAGACGTGCTTAGAAGCACGCGACTTCCACTTCGTACCAACGGTAAGCGCTGCGAGAACCCTGGCGCCAATTAGCGAAGAAGCGGGTGAACCCTCGGCGGCTTGTCTTGATCAGCCTCGTCATCGTCGTCGTCCTCTTGTTCAGTGTGGAGTAACGTGTAACGACCAACGTGCTTCGATAAAGTGACCAGCGTCACAGAATGTCTTTCTGCCGCCACTTAGATGGCGGGGGCGACGACGACGCGACAGCGATGTCCGCAGTTGGGAGCAAAGCGGAAAACGTCTTTGGGCAAAGCCACTTCGCGCTTTGACCCATACCGGTCATTCGCCTTGGCCCCGTAACGCTCAATCTAAACCCGTTTTTTTTGGCAACAGTCGATAGCGCCGGCGACTTCTATAGGGCTTGAGGCACCGCTCTTATGAGCTTCCTGAAGGCCTTACAAAGCAACATCGAGGCAGAAAACCAGTGTTGGCCGCGGTCCTCAACGGGCATTTGCAGGACGATCTACCTGTTTTTGGATTAAGCCAATGTTCAATATCCAATGCCATAATGCTCGTCGTCAGTGCGCAGGGGAGCAGAGCGCGTCAAGTCTGGCAAATCGAAGTGGTCGGTTTCGATTTAAGGGGTAGTCGAAAATCGACAAAACGAATTGGTTACCATGAGCAATGATCGAGCTCCGGCTTATCCAGTGGGCAAGAAGCCCGCACGACACCATAGCCACTCCCCCCGAACACGCCGAGCACTGTTCCGCACCATTGGCGTGACTACAATGTTTGTTGCCCTCACAGTGGTCGCAAGCTTTTCAATGACACGACTTTATCGAGCCACCTCAAGCGAGGAGGTCAAAATTGCAAATTCAAACGACACCGGTGTCGGAAAAGTCGTGATGGAAACCGACAAACAAAATTGTGAGCTCTTAAAGTTCGACAATTACACTGGTCGTACCATGGAAAATTCCAAAAGTTGTCACAATACCGTTGTTCTCGACGCTAAGGGCGCGCCCGTGCCGTCGGGCACGGTTCATCGACTTGATTTAATCAGCAGGTCGTTTTCGAGGGCCGATCGCTAAGCCTTGCCGCGTCTTTTCCCAGCGGTCCGGAAGGTCCGATCATGATTGACGCAAAAGTAGCAACTGCATTCGATCGTAAGCCTAGCAGGTCGGCTAAGCCCCTATGCTTCATAATGGACGAAGATTTTGCATTTCGCCAAGATTTGGCGAAGGAATTGCGGCGACAGGATATCGACGTCGTCGAGTTTTCCAACAGCTCCGGATTCATAGATACGATCGATGACCAAAACCCCGAAATCGTCCTTGTCAACTTGAACAGTGCCGCACCGCATGAGTGTGTGCGGGCGTTGTCGGCGCTGAAGGAATGTCGCTTCTCTAATCGGCCATTCGGGGTCAAGCGCTTTCAGACTGTCCACCACTATAGTGTCGATGTCGCTCACGGGCTCGTGCTTCTCTTCGGAATCGGCACCAAGGCCCTTCCATCATGGGATTCGAAGACGAGGCGGAACAATCTATAGACGGCCTTGCCGTCAGATGAACGGCAGGTCCAAGCGACATAGCGAACTCACCTCATCCATCGTCCCGCGAGGGACATCTTTCCACCGCAGGATGGAGCTCGAGTTTCCTCCTATCGGATTTGATCCGGTGCGGTTGTCATGCTGCTACCGCGGCCTGTTCCCGTGTCCAGCGGAACTCGGTGCCGTCAACCCAGATGCGGTGCATGATCACAGCCAATCGGCGGGCCAGCGCCACAATCGCCTTTTTCATCCCGCGGCGCCTGGCGATCTGCATCGCCCAGGCCTTGAGCCAGGACCATTTCTTGGAACGCATCATGGCCTGAGCTGCTTCGTAGAGCATCGTCCGCATCATCTCATCTCCACAGCGCGATATTCTGCCGTCCCAATCCACCTCGCCCGATTGATACTTGGCGCACGTCAGCCCAAACACCGCCCCGACGGACTTGGATTTGCGGAAGCGAGCCGGAATGTCGACGGTGGCGCGATAGGTCAGCGACACCACGGGGCCAATGCCGGGGGTCGTCATCAAGCGCCGGCACACCTCGTCATCCCGGACAATGGCCAACAGACGGCGATGCAGGATGACGATCTGTTCCCGTAACACCCGCCGGACAATGAGCATCGGTTCGACCAGAACCGCCAAGTCGGGTAGTTTCTCGACAAGCTCCCTAATCCGCGCCTCGAACTTCACCTTCCCAACCATGCCGACCTTAAGGCCGAAGTTGCGCAACGTACCGCGCAGGTCGTTCTCAAGGGCGATGGCCTTGGACAGCAGCAACTGGCGATGGGTCAGCAGCATCCGCAGTTTCTGACTGCGTAACGTCTTTACATGTACCGGGCGGTAAAGCCCCACCCTCATCATCTGTGCCATGCCACGCGCATCGTTGCGGTCGGTCTTGTTGATCTGCGCCTTCAGCACCGCCCGCATGTGCCGCGTCTCGACGCAGATCACTGGCAAGCCTGCTTCGGCGAGCGCGCTGAACAGCCATTGCGACAGCGGCCCAGCTTCCAATCCAATTCGCTTGAAGTGATAGGAGGGGTTCTTCAGCACCGCCACTAACGCGTCAGGCTCGCTCGCCAACTTCATTTCCCGGACAATCTTGCCCGTCTCATCCACGATGCAGACGCTGGTCTCCTTGACCGATACGTCCAATCCAGCAAAATGGTCCATGCTGCGCTTCTCCTTCTGATGCTTGAGGCCGTAACCACGGACCTCGTTTCACCATCAGCCTGAAGCGCAGCACCCAAAATCTTCAGCTATCCACAAGCTGCCGGCCGATTACCCCATCTATTCGGGCGCCGTCCAGCTCTTTGGACAGGCCGAACCAAAGATGCTCGAAAGCTTCAAGACAATAGGCCTTGATAAATCCCTGGCAATGCTGCCGCCGCTTCAAAAGGCGATCAAAGTTGCGACACTTCACGGCATCATTCGCAATCGAGGACTTTGCGTAGCTTCAAGTCAGTCGGCCGGCGTCTCGCTCAAGGAAGCACTGGCGAAGAAGATGGTCACATTCTTCTACCAGCCAAAACTTGATTTGAAGAAGGGATTAATCGTCGGCGCCGAAGTCGTAGCGCGTATTGCTCATCCCCAGCTTGGGATCCTTATGCCAGATCAGTTCCTAAAGGGCGCTGACGAAGAAGCGATGTTCGATCTAACGCGCCTGGCGGTGGTCAACGCCGTCAAGACAAGCGCTCACTACCATGAGCTGGGCGAAGCGTTTCAGCTTAGTATCAATATCGGCGTTGACATGTTATCGCGGCTTCCGATTTCTGATTTGGTGTTGATGCACCGTCCCGATCGTCCTGACTGGGTCGGGCTGCTCCTGGAAATACCGGAGCGACAGGTTGTTAACAAGATCGAATTGTTGAAATCGCGGGTGCCGAAGCTGCAGCAATCCGGTGTTTCAATGGCAATTGATAATTTTGGAAGAGGCTCTTTCTGCGTAAATATTCTGAATCAAATCCCATTCGCAGAAATCAAAATTGACCGTTCGGTCGTTGAGAATTGCGCGACTAATCCGGGCCACGCCAAAATTTGCAAGGCCCTGATTCAGATGGCACACAGCTTCGATTGCCGCGCGGTCGCCGTTGGTGTCGCGGCGCCGGCCGACCTGCAGACGTTGAGGACGCTTGGTTGCGATATGGGACAGGGCTTTTTGCTCGGCAAGCCGATGACCGCGCAGCAGATCGACTCTCTGGTTGCTAATTCCAAAGGCGAGCGCCAACAGCCGGTCAGCTGACTACTAATAAGTGAGCATGGACGCCCCCCGGTAGGACAGGTCAACGACCCAAGTTGACCGCGGTGGCATTTGGGCACGTTCGACCGTAGGCCGAGGTCGCGCACGCTACGCCAATGCCTAAAGAGCCTAAGGATTATGGTCGCCAAATTGCCTCGCGCGCCGCAAGATACTGATGAGAAAATGTGCGATTGCGCTGCCGCGCGTCGACCTGGGAACAAATTCCGCTCATGGCCCCACTCGGACCTGCCGGAATGTCCGCACGATGGTAGCGATTGGGAAAAGCGGACCTGAGCGCGCCGGGTGTAACAAGTCCGAGACATTTCCTGATCACGCAAATGGAGCCGACGCCTCGGACGCGCGCGACCACTGCGGGCCTTTGCCGTTGTTGATTATCCGGTTGTCCACGCAGCGGATAACGGTTGGGCGGCCGGCCACGGCGCCGCCCATGCCCTGACTGAAATGCAATGGCGTGCAGCGCCCGAGCGTCGCGTTCACGGCGTCGCGATAAATATCGCGTACCGCGGCCGGCGCATCGTGGCTTGCATAGGTCATGCACGGCGGCGCGATCATCTCACCATCACACTTGAAGGCGAAGCGGATGGTGTATTGCCTGCCGTGACGCGCCTTATGCTTTGGCGGCGGCACCCGGGAGGCGCGCAGCGCGGCATACATTTGGTTGATCGAATCGACCGTGTGGTCTTCGGCTGCCGTGCCGACGTCGCCAGAAGGTTTGCCAGTCTTGATCTGCATTGACAAACTCGATTAATGAAATGGGTGATCGTGATTTTCCCTGGACCGAGCCGTAGATTGTTGAGCCTACAGCTCGGCTCGCGAGACCCACCCTTGCCGACACAAATTCAGATCGGTCGGGTCGGCGACGACTACCTGATTGCTGACCGCTTAGAAAGCTCTTGCTGTTTGCAACGGCTGCAAACCGCATGACGTAGGTTGACTTTGCGCAGGAAGTTCGAATCTTCTACAGTTCGCTAAAACTGGATGCTTGGCGAATGATGACAAAGTCCGAAAGGCACAAACGGACATTGCCGTTCGCCAAATACGCGATTGAACAGATAGAGCGTTTCGGTCTTCCCGCTGACCCCAGAACCTTCGAGCTTTGGTATCGCTATGCTACCGGACAAAACTCGAGGCTCAATCAAGCTGTCAACGATGCTATCTCGAGCCCGAGCGGGCTAACGGAGGCAGATTTTGATCGTCTCTGTAGTTCGTACTGCTCATCTGAGCGAATCGGGTTACGGCTCAGCGCAGCTGCGACCGATTTGTCCGGCGAAATCGATCAGGTTATGGGCATGATAGGCGTCGCCGCCGTATCGTCGGGAAACTACGACAGGCAGCTTGGCGATGGCCTTATTAGCTTCGAAGAAACAGAGAGCTATGAAGCGCTTAAGCCAGTGATAGAAGCCCTGGTCATGGCGACCAGAGAAATGGAGAGCGAGACGCTGGCACTCGAAATACAGCTCGAAGAATCAAAGACCAGGGCTACTCGTCTCCAGAGCGAAGTGGACACTCTAAGCGCTGAAATCCTGACGGACCCACTAACGTTGGTTGGAAACCGGCAGTACTTTGATGAATCTTTGATCAGCCTCGCTGGGTCGGCAACTCGCGATAATAAGGCGTTATCATTGTTGTTCGGCGATATCGATCACTTCAAGAACTTTAATGATCAGTTTGGACACCAAGTCGGCGATCAAGTTCTCCGCTTAGTGGCTAGTCTGATCAGGAACACATTGAAGGATGCTGAGATTGTGGGCCGATATGGCGGAGAGGAAAGTCATTTGGACGGGGGCCACCGCGACCGGGTCCACCGCAACCGGGTCATTGGGTTTTCGATCGAGGGCATTTTCAAGAATTTCGCCGAACTGAGGATGTCTGCGTGGCGCCGGCGCCCGCGTTCGACTGATCGCAGGATATCGCTCGCGCGTCGGAAGGCCCAGCAACGAAACCTACTTGTAAGGAAAGCGCAATTTTGTCACCAGTTGCCCAACTGATGAAGAATGCTGCATTTCCTTGTCAGTCAGGCCGTTCAGCCCGGCAATCGACTAAGTCATGTCGCCAATGTGACCGCATCAGTTCGCGGCGCGGGATTTCTTGCGATTTCGCGTAATGACAGATAATGGAGCGGCTTGAGGTCACGATTTCAATCTGTGCCTGTATGGACTGCTGAAGAAAGTCGTATTTCTAATCTTCGACGACGCTAGCCATCGACCAAAGAGAGTAGCGCTACCCAGCCAGCGAACATATTGCCAGAGACGATTGTCAGGTGGCGTCGCGCCCAGTACGAAGTTCAAAGAACTCGATATGCGTTCGTCGCCGGCAATGTAGGCCGGCAACGAACGACACTGTGCTTAAAAAGAGGTCGCCGGCTGCGGTCAAAGTGGGCGATCAGGGGGTACCTCTGCGCCGACGTCTGTCATCGGCAAGCTTCGTACAGCAGAAACACGCGTCGGTCGGCAATTTCAAACTGGTATGAAGATTGCATCAATGAGCCAACAGCAATATTCGACCGGGAGCCGATCCGTGACCCGTGCTGCCAGGACGTCCGATCAAACTCTTGCGCCCGCCAACCCGCAGTCGCTTCACCCGTTGGGGAAAGCAGTCACCTATCACTGGCGCGTCAACGAAGCTCTCGTCGACATGTCGATGCCGCTGCCGGAGCCGCGGCCGGTGACGATCGCGTGCGAGCCGCAATTGGTCACGGTCGATTTGAACCGCACCGCCTTGATAGTCATCGACATGCAAAACGACTTCTGCGCCAAGGGCGGCTGGGTCGATCACCTCGGCGTCGACTATACGCCGGACCGTGCGCCAATCGCGCCGTTGCGGAAGCTAGTGCCGGTGCTGCGCAAAGCAAACGTGCCGGTCATTTGGGTGAACTGGGGCAACCGGCCCGATCTCGCCAATATGCCGCCAAATCAGATACACCTCTACAAACCGCACGGCACCGGCATCGGCCTCGGCGATCCACTGCCCGGAAGCCAAGCACATGTGCTGGAAAAAGATTCCTGGGCCGCTGCCGTGGTGGACGAGCTCAAGCAGGAAGCCGACGACATCAAAGTCGATAAATACCGTATCAGCGGATTTTGGGATACGCCGCTCGACAGCATCCTGCGCGAACTCGGCACCAAATCGGTGCTTTTTGCCGGAGTGAATACGGATCAGTGCGTGTTGCATTCGCTGACCGATGCGAACTTCCTCGGCTACGGCTGCATCCTCGTCGAGGATTGCTGCGCTACGACCTCGCCGGATTTTTGCACCGAAGCGACGATCTGGAATGTAAAAAAATGCTTTGGCTTCGTCACACGCTCGAACAGCGTGATATCGGCGATCGCCGGAGCCGGATTTTAGGCCGATGTTTGATCGTTAAATAGCGAGTTAGACGCCATGCACGCCAACCCAACCAGTCTCCACCCCGATGTACTTGCGGTCCTCGCCGGGCTTGATGTCAGCGATCGGCCTATCAACCATCCGGCCGGCGCGCGCGTTCTTCCCAAGGAGGCCTATATGTCCGCGGCTTTCCACGAGTTCGAGAGGGAAGCCGTATTCATGCATTCTTGGCTCTGCGTCGGCCGGGTGCAGCAGCTGCCGAATGTTGGCGACTATATGGCGCTCACGTTGCTCGACGAACCGCTTCTGATCGTTCGCGGCAAAGACGAAAAAATCAGGGCGATGTCGGCGCTATGTCGCCATCGCGGCCACGCGCTGGTCGAGGAATGCACTGGAAATGCAAAGAAGCTCGTTTGTCCATATCATCGCTGGACCTACGCCATCGACGGCAGTCTTGTTGGCGCACCGCGCATGAAGGATGCGATCGAACTCCGAAGGCTGCGTGAGGAAAGCCGGTTGCCCCTGCTAAAGACCGAAATCTGGTACGGCTTTATCTTCGTAAACTTCGATCCCAATGCGCCAGAACTCGCGCCGACGCTGCGCAAGCTCGAGCCGTACATGGCCGGCTACGATTTGGATGCGATGGTGACGCTAGCGCCGAGTTTCTCAAAGGATCCGGTGCTCTGGAACTGGAAGATGCTGCTCGAGAATTACATCGAACCGTATCATACGGAATATGTGCACCCCATTATCCACGATTTTGCGCCCAGCACCGGGGTGGAATTCGATCCGTGGCGCGGTGATGACGACAATGTCATTGTCCGTTACGTACCGTTTCTCTCGCCGGACGGCGGACTGACCGAAAAAGGATGGGCGGCACCAGCCTGCTTCCCACCGATCGAGGCACTGAGCGCAAAGCAGCGCCATCGTGTCGGTTTCGGCATGGTGCCGCCGACCATGAACATCATCTTCACGCCGGACATGCTGTGCTATGGTCTGATTTATCCGCTCAGCCCGACCAGCTTGACCGTGGGCGGCGGCTTATTCACCGCCGGCGGCTGGTGTATGCCGAAATCAACCGTCAGCTTGCCGGATTTTGCCGATCGGGTCGGCCGGATGATGGAAGGATCGCGGCAGCTTGGGGAGCAAGATACGGCTATAAATCTTGTTATGCAGCGCGCCAAATTTTCTCGATACGCTCCGCGCGGGCGGTTGGCGCCGCTTGAAGAGACCTTAAGCCAATTCAATCGTTGGCTTGCCATCCGCTATCGTCAGGAGGCGGCGCGCCGAGGATACGATGCAAAGCGCGGGCCAGACACGATGCGCGCCGCAAGCTGACAAGACGCTGGCCGCTCGGGCGGCTTTCTTTTGTGATGGTCATGCCCGGTGTTGCTCTTGCGGTTCGCCGGAAGTGCACCATTCTTACCGGTTGTGAGCCGGGCGCGATCGATCGGCTCGTCTCTTCAGGCGCTTTCGATCGAGATGATTGTTTGCGCTTGTTTGTGAAGCCGATTGGCGGGGCCCGACGAATGGCGTGGCTCGCTACCGTCGGGTGAAGATACGGGAGGGCGCTTAATGCGATTGACCATGCAAACCGATTATGCGCTTCGGATGCTTATTCAGCTCGGCGTTCACAATGACCGTCTCGTCACGGTGAGCGAGACTGCTCGCGCTTATCAAGTGTCGAAAAACCATATGATGAAGGTGGCGCATCGGCTTTGCCAGGAAGGGTTCGTCAAAACCGTGCGCGGGAATGGCGGCGGGCTCCGGCTTGCGATGCGACCCTCCGAAATCAATGTCGGCGAAGTGGTGCGTCGTATTGAGAACGATTTTTCGCTGGTGGGATGTTTTGAACCGCGCTGCGAGGACTGCCGCATCAGCTCGGCGTGCCTGCTGAGATCCGCCCTTCGCAACGCACTGAAGGCGTTTCATGAAACGCTCGGTGAATATACCCTGCAGGATTTGTTGGTGACGCGGCCGCTTTTGGAGGAGCTGTTTCCCAGACGTGCGGCAAAAATGACGGCTAAAAAACGTGCTCGGTCGTCGGCTGCCGCATGAAACGGCTGCCGCCGCGACCGATCTTCGTCAGCGCGGGCGATGATCCGCTCTGTTCGCCACCGGTGCAGTCGGAAATCGCCCGTCGGCGGGTGGATATGCATTAAGCCAAAGCGGTTCTGAGTTGCTCGACGAAAGTCGCCGCTGCTATCGGCAACACGCGTCCGCGGCGCGTCGCCAGAAAAAGTCTTGCCTGCAGGAGAGGGGGATCGACCAAGGGAAGTGCAATCATATCGCCCGGTGGCACAAGTGCCTTCCCGGGCTTGCGAAATTGAAAACAGACGCCACGATTGAGCAGCGCGAATGCTTTCATCGTTTCAACCGAATTGGAAATCAAGCGCGGCTCGAGATCGAATGACGCCTGAGCCAGAACCTGCTCGATCAATGACCGTCCCGCCAAGGCGGCATCGCCGAGCGCCAGCGGATAAGCGAGACAGTCCCGCAATCGCAGTTCACCGCGCCCCGCAAGCGCGTGGTCGCATGCCATGAGCGCACACAAGGCTTGTTCGGCTACGGCGGCAATAGCCACGCTCTTTCGCGGCGGCGGGTGATGGGTGAGAATCAGATCGACTTGGTCGGCGACTACGGCAGCCACGACTTCCTCGGGAACGCCGATACGAACGTGGAAACGCACATTCGGATGCGCTGCTTGAAATTGCATGATGGCTGACGGCAGCAATTCGCCAGCGACTGATTCAACCGCCGCGACACCGACTTGGCCGCGCACCAAGCCGCGCAGTTGCTCGACCTGCGATCCCACCGCCTTGAGTTCCGAGATCGCCTGACGGGCATAAGCGAGAAACACCTCGCCGGCAGCCGTAAGCCGAACGCCTCGCGGCAATCGTTCGAACAAAGCCGACCCAAGGTCCTGCTCCAATTCGAGAACTTGGCGGTTCAAGGCCGAGGGTGCGACATTCAATGCGTCGGCCGCCTTGCGGATGGAGCCGTGCCGAGCGACCGCGTCGACATAGACCAACAGACGTGGTGGCCGCAGCCGTTTTGGCGACCAGGTGGATAGCGACGATGCGCGTCTTTCGGTTGATCGCGGCCGCCGCGGGCGCGGCTCATTGGCAGGATTTGGCTGGGTCGGTGCCATTTGCGTGACGTCTTGCTCGCGGTTGGGCCGTGGAACGTAAGCCCGTCGAGCATTGCACGGCGGGACCCAGTGGGCGTGCGGATTTTTCGAGCACTGCGTCCAAATTTTGGCTCTAGTCGCGTCTGGTAGCGGCGTCGCATAGTGAGCTGCCGGGCCATTTCAGTAGGGCAGCGATCGTGCGGCACTAGGCTCCGCTATTCGCGATCCACCAATCCCGAGCGGCCATGATGCGGCGGTGTGCGGCCGGACTCCGCAACTCTGCCGATTACTTCGGCACGACCGCTGTCAGCGTGGCCGACGACATCGTTGGCGAACGCCTGAACACGAGGTGCAGCAATGAACACGGCGGTTATCCCGAACGCGGTACGAAGTGACGATTTCGGCACGATTCCGGTCATCGACATCTCCGGATGTTTCACCGGCGACAAAGATCGAAAACGCGCCATCGCCGCCGAGATCGACGCGGCATGCCGCTCGATCGGCTTCCTCGTCATCTCCGGGCATAACGTTCCCGACGAGCTTTTGCAGCGTACCGACCGTGCTACACGGGGTTTCTTCGCCAAGCCGCTTGCGGAGAAGCGTCTATACAAGACGCGCGATCCGGCGATCTACCGCGGCTTCTACGAGATCGGTTCGAATGCGGTTGCCTACACCCTTGATGACCAAGAGGCCGCACCGGATTACTGCGAGCGCTTTTCAATCAACAAGATCGAATTTGACGCCAGCGACCCCTATTACGCATGCGAAAAGGGCCAGCAAATTTTCGCGCCGAATATTTGGCCGGACGGCATCGACGGATTCAAGGCGACTTGGACTGAATATTACCGGGTCATGGAACAACTGGCGCAGGCGCTGATGCGTCTCTTCGCGCTGGGTTTGAATCTCGACGAATACTGGTTTGACGACAAGATCGACAAACACATGACCAACCTGACGGCGAACTGGTATCCCGACCAGCGCGATCCGGTGAAGCCCGGCCAGTTGCGCGCGGGTGCTCACACGGACTACGGCAGCCTGACTATTCTGAAGACTGAGAATAAGCCGGGCGGCCTCGAAGTGCAGACCCGCCAGGAAATTGGGCGCCAGTCCCGATCATTCCCGGCACATTAATCGTCAACATCGGCGACCTGATGGCGCAGTGGACCAATGATCGTTGGGTTTCGACGATGCACCGCGTCGCCAATCCGCCGCGCGACATGACGACGGGCACCGAGCGGTTGTCGCTCGTGTTTTTTCATCAGCCGAACTACGACGCGCTGGTCGAATGCCTGCCGAGTTGCTTGGACGGCGGTGCTGCCAAATACGCGCCGGTGACGTCGGGGGATCACCTCATGATGAAGATGACAAAAATGCAGCAAGTGTGATCGCTCCTGCGCTGCTGCTTTTGCAGGCAGGAACGGCATCGCATGCGCAAGGCCTGGGCAAGCAACCGGAGCAACGTCAACCGCGCCGCGCGGGTTTGCATGGTTCATAGTGGCATACTTCATGCATCTTTGAGGGCGCTCGCCGGCAATACTGCGCCGGCTGCTTCATGAGGAGATCGTCGTATGTCGCTCATGTCAGTGCCCGTCATCGACCAGGCGAGCATTTCATCGGCAAGTTCGTCAAACAAACGACGTTAGGGGCCGGGATTGCGTGGCCAATTTCACGCGCTTACGGAACCTCTCGCGCGGCGGCACCGGGAATCTGTGCCTCCACACAGTAAAGCAGCCGCATTTGGTTCACCGAACGATCTGAAGGGGAAAGCAAATGCACAAGTCACTGATCTTTGCGGCGCTTGCCGGCCTGACGCTATCGGCCGGAACGCTGTTTGCAGCTGACGGCTTCTCGTTGAAAGGACCGCCGAAGCCGGCCTTCCTTTACTATTCGGTCAAGAACGACGGCGGCTGGCAGCAGGCCTTCGAGGAAGCGCGCTTAAAGATGGAAGCCGCACTAGACGCCAAGGTTCCTTATGTCGAGAGCGTTGGTGATGGCGACACCACAGTTCGTCCGGCGGCTGAACGGTACATTCAGCGCGGCCAAAACGTCATTATCGGCACATCTTTCGGCCAATCGCAGGCATTCAAGGCGTTGTCGGAAAAGTACCCGGATCTCGCCTTCCTTAACGCTTCCGGAACTACCAACGGGCCGAACCTGGAATCGTACTACGGCCGCTCCTACGAGAGCCACTACCTCTGCGGCATGGTCGCGGGGGCCATGTCGAAATCAGGCAAGCTTGGTTTCGTGGCGGCGCATCCGTTCGGCGTCGTGAATTGGGTGGTGAACGCGTACGAACTCGGCGCCAGGCAAACTAATCCCAACGCCACATTGACGACGATCTTCACCGGCTCTTGGGATGATCCAGTAAAGGAGCGCGCGGCGGCTCAAGCGCTCGCCGATCAGGGCGTTGACGTCATTGGCGAGCACGTCAATGGCCCAACTCCCGAGCTCGTGGCGCAAGAGCACGGCATCTACAGCACGGCGCATCACCGCGATAAGACCTCGTACGCGCCCAAGGCAAATCTTTGCTCCGCCATTTGGACTTGGGACAAATTCCTTGTTCCAGAAATCAAGAAGATTGCCGCGGGCGGGTGGAAACCCAATCCCTACGGCGCGTTCTTGTCAATCAAAGACGGCGGTACCGACATCGTCTGCTGCAGCTCGGTCGTGCCGAAATCTGTTGCCGACAAAGTAATGGCCGAGCGCGACGCCATTGTCGGCGGCAAGCAGGTCTATGCCGGCCCGATCATTGACCGCGACGGCAAGGAACGGGTCGCCGCAGGTCAAGTCCTCTCGGACGGCGATCTCTGGAAGATGGATTGGTACGTGCAGGGCGTGATTACGCAGAAATAGCGCCGGGCGCAGAAGCTGGAGCGGTGAATCCTCTGGCCGCTCCAGCGCGCCTTTCATTTTGATGCTGTGGATTAGCCGCCCAGCGCGTCTAGGGGAAACGAGATGGTCGCACCGGCGCTTGCACTAACTCGAATTCGCAAATCGTTCGGTGCGTTCCAGGCGCTCGACGGTGCCGATTTCGAGGTTCAGCGGGGCGAGGTCCATGCGCTCCTCGGCGAGAACGGCGCCGGCAAATCGTCGCTCATGAACGTCGCCGCTGGACTCTACACGCCGGATTCCGGCCGCATTGAAGTCGACGGCGTAGAAGTGGCATTGTCGGGCCCACGAGCGGCGCGCGCCCATCGGATCGGGATGGTCCACCAGCACTTCAAGCTGGTTAAGCGTTTTACGGTGGCCGAGAATATCCTACTCGCCAGCCCGGTGCGTCGCGCCTTCAAATCTGACTTGCGAAAAATCGAGAAGGAAATCGAACGCCAGGCGAAGATCTTGGAATTTTCCGTCGAGCCTCGCCGTCGCGTCGATACGCTTTCCGTCGCGGAGCAGCAGCAGGCGGAGATTCTCAAGGTGCTAATCGGTGGCGCCGAGATTCTCGTCCTCGATGAGCCCACAGCTGTACTCACTGACCAGGAATCGCATCGTCTCCTGACAACCGTGCGGGAGCTGGCGGCGAACGGCTCCGCCGTCGTTTTCGTCACGCACAAGCTGGCGGAAGTCAGAGACTTTGCCGATCGCGTGACCGTCATGCGCAGCGGCCGCACCGTGGCGACAGCCGACGCAAGAGCGATGTCGGCCGGCGAATTGACCAAGCTGGTGATCGGCACCGACGTCACTCAGCCGTCACGCCTGGCGAACGCAAATGCCGGGCAGGCGCGGCTCTACGTGGCCGACCTGCGGTGCGCGCGCGAAGACGGCCATGTGTCGCTCGATGGGGCGAGCTTTGTCGTCAACGCTGGCGAGATCTACGGCATTGCCGGCGTAAGCGGGAACGGTCAGACCGAGCTTGCCGAAGCACTCATGGGCGTTCGCACCGCCCTTGCGGGATCCATTGAAGTCGCTGGCGAAGGCAATCTGACGGCAACACCACCGCAACGGCGAAGGGCCGCCGGAATCTGCACGATCCCGGCCGACCGTTACGCCTATGGTTTGGCCGGCGACTTGTCGGTGGTCGAGAATTTCACAATCGGGCAGGTGGGGAGTGGGCGCTTTGGCTCGTGGTTTCGCGTCGACGCGAGCGCACTTCGAGTCGAGGCGGCGAAGGCAATCCGAGAATTCGACGTGCAAGGCGTGCGCAGCCTCAAGCAGAAGAGTGCGCTTCTATCCGGCGGCAATGCCCAGAAACTCGTGCTGGCCCGCGAGCTGGCCGAAATCCCGCGCGTCATCGTCGCCCATAGTCCCAGCCGCGGTCTCGACGTCCGAGCGTGTGCTGCGGTGCACGAGCGGCTGCTCGGCGCGCGCGACGCGGGCGCCGCCGTCTTGTTGGTTAGCGACGACCTCGACGAGGTTTTGAGCCTGTCCGACAGGATTGGTGTGATGGCCCGCGGGCGGATCGTTGCCGAGTTCAAGGCTCCCGCAGACCGGCAGCAGGTCGGAAACGCCATGGTGAACCATGCTTGATAATACGAGCCTGTCACACGTTTCGGCCAAGTCGCCGGCTGCCGCAGGTCTTCGCTTTGGCCGCCTGACTCTGGAAGTGCGCCAGCACATGCCGCTCTGGCAGCACGCGGCCATTTCGGTGAGCTCAATCGTGCTCGGCCTGGCGATCTCGACGGCAATTTTGATCGCCGCGGGCGTCGAACCGTCCGAACTTTTTCAGGAAGTCGTCCTCGACAATCTGCTGATCAAGGACAATTTTCTCGCCGTTCTTAGACAAACCGCACCGCTGCTGTTTGTCGGCCTTGCCGCCGCCTTAGCGTTCCGAGTTCGGTTTTGGAATCTCGGCATCGAGGGTCAGATGATCTGGGGCGGAATTGGAGCCACCGCGGTTTCTGTACTGCACATCGGCCCGGAATCCTTGCGTCTACCTCTGATGATGGGCTTTGCAGTCTTGGCCGGCATGGCTTGGGCATCAATCGCTCTTGTGTTGAAAATGCGGCTTCGCGTCAACGAAATCATCTCGACGCTGCTGCTCAATTACATCGCTGCCGATTACATGCTGCACCTGTTGTATGGCGCATGGCTCGATCCAGTGGATTCGTTCCCACATTCGGCGCAATTCGCCGCTTACGAACGTCTTCCCGAGCTGACCTGGGGGTTAAGCAGTGCCCTGCTGCTCGGTCTCGTCGTCGTCGGCATTGCCTGGTGGTTAGTGCGTGTTAGCCGCGTCGGGCTATACATGAAGTTCGTGCATTCAAACGCCCGGATGGCGCTGGCCGTTGGCATTCCGATCGTCGGGGTCACCATCGGCGCAGTGCTCCTCTCCGGCGCGCTGGCGGCGGCCGCCGGCTTCGTCATTGCGAGCGGTCTGGAGGGGCGGCTGACGCAAGGCTTCTATCGCGGCTACGGTTTTTCCGGAATTCTGATCGCCTTTCTTGCGCAAAACGATCCGCTGATCGTGGCCGCCGTCGCCTTTCTCGTCGCACTATTGTTCGATACTGGGCGAAGCCTCCAGGTCTTCTATCAGATACCGTTCGCGATGGTGCAGCTCATCCAAGCGGTCATTGTTACGACTGTCGCGGCGTCCGAGTTTTTCGTCCGCTACCGCATCCATTGGGTGCGCGGGTTGTCGACATGATCGATTTTCTCACCAATTGGGTCGCCAACTCTCTCGGAATGGCAACGCCGTATGCGTTGGCGGCACTCGGTCTTATTATCGGGGAGCGCGCGGGCGTGCTTTCCCTCACCGCGGAGGGCCTTATGCTGGTCGGCGCCTTGGCAGGGGCAGCGGCTTCGATCGTGTTCGGCGATCATCCCATCCCAGCTCTCCTGATCGCGATGTTTTTTGCATCCCTTGTTTCACTCCTATTCGCATTGCTGGTCATTGTGCTGCGCGTGAACCAAGTGATCGCCGGCCTGGCCATCGTATTCTTCTGTCAGGGCCTTACCGATCTCGTCGGAACGATGGCGAATTGGACCAATCGCCCGATCGGCGGTCTCACCAAACTGCCGATCTGGCCGCTTTCAGATGTGCCGCTTATCGGTCATATTTTTTTTACGCAGGACATCGTCATCTATCTGACCGTCCCGCTCTTTGTACTGGTCCAATTCGTTTTGATGCGAACGCACTTTGGTCTGCGCTTGCGCTCGGTTGGCGAAAATCCGGAAGCCGCCGATGCGGCCGGCATCAATGTACCACTGTATCGTTTCATCGCCGTCGTATCGGGCTCAGCGCTGATCGGGCTGGCCGGCGCTTACCTTTCAGTAGGCGCCGTGCGGATGTGGGTGCAAGACATGACGGGCGGCCGTGGCTGGATCGCGATTGCGCTAGTCATCTTCGCGCGCTGGCGCCCCTGGTGGGCGCTGAGCGGTGCGCTTCTGTTTGGCGGTGTTGAAGCGCTTGTACCTCGCATCGCTGCGACCGGTATTCGCCTGCCGCAATATTTCATGCTGATGACACCCTACGTCGCGACGCTCGGAGTGATGATTTGGGTCGCATTAGACAAACGCATCGGTTCGGACGAACCCGGCGCTCTGGGTTTGCCGCACGTGCGTGAAGAACGCCGCTAACCAATGTCAGACGCAAACTGAGACTGATGATGAGCGCAATCTCCGTCAATGTCATTCGCATTCCCACGAAGGGTCCTGGCGACGTGTCCGGCCTTATGCAGCTCATCGCGGAAGGCAAGATCACGCCGTCCACGGTGCTTGCAGTGCTCGGGAAAACCGAAGGCAACGGTGGGGTGAACGACTTCACCCGCGAATATGCCGTCGCCGCGTTGTGTGATGCGCTATCGCCTCATTTGGAACTGTCGCCGCGGGCAGTTGAAGACAAGATCGCCTTCGTTATGTCTGGTGGGACAGAAGGCGTGCTTTCACCCCACCTTACGGTGTTCACTCGTCGCGAAACCCCGCCCGTAACGAATGCTGCCCCAAACGGAAAACGCCTCAGCATCGGCATTGCCCACAGTCGTGATTTTTTGCCAGAGGAGATCGGCCGCAAGGTTCAGATCGACGAGACGGTCAACGCAGTTCATCGTGCCATGCAGGACGCCGGTATTGACGATCCGAACGACGTACACTTTGTGCAAATCAAGTGCCCGTTGCTGACAAGCGAACGCATCGAAGCAGCGACGTATCGCGGGCAGAAAACGGTGACCACCGGTGCTTACGCCTCGATGGCCTACTCGCGTGGCGCGTCCTCGCTTGGCGTGGCACAGGCGTTGGGAGAGATAGCGGACGTTCGCGAGGAGGCGGTGCTGAAGGACTGGCAGCTATTTTCGTCCGTTGCCTCGTCGTCCGCCGGTATTGAACTGATGCACAATGTCGTGATCGTCATGGGAAATTCGCACCACTCGGTCAGTCCTTTTGTGATCGGTCACGCTGTAATGCGGGATTCGATCGATCTTGCAGCCGTGATGGAAGCGCTCAAGAGCGTTGGACTTAGTTTGACCGAGGGCGAGATGAAGGATCGGTTGGTAAATATCTTTGCCAAGGCGGAGGCCTCGCCGGACGGGTGCATCCGCGGATTCCGCCATACCATGCTCGACGATTCCGACGTTGGCTCAACTCGCCACGCGCGCGCGGCTGTCGGCGGATTGATCGGAGGATTGTCCGGCACAGGTGCGGTGTACGTGTCTGGTGGTGCGGAGCACCAGGGGCCGGCTGGTGGGGGTCCGATTGCGGTGATTGCGCGCGTGCAATCTGCAGCGCCCGAGCGAGCGAGCCGCGGAGACGTGGCTTAAGAATTTAGCGCCTAAGCCTAAATAGGCGGCATTTGAGCAATGGCGAGCGTTACGTTGCAGAGCGAAGTGGAGAATCTGGCCCCCGCGGCTAGGTCGGTCAAACTGGTACGATGATTGCATCAATTAATGCGAAATCGGTGCCGCAGGAGTTGAAGCGTCGCCCACGCGCCGCGCGAAAGACGCGCGCTCGTGAGGCAACAGCGTGATCGAACAGCTCATGCGATTGAAGGTGGCCGCCATCGACTGTCATTGACACGATTAAGAAGGCTCGACTTCGGAGATTGTCGCTGATGCACCCGTCGTGAAGGCTTTGATCGCCGACGATCACGTGATCTTCCGTTACGGAGTGCGCTCAATTCTCGAGTGCATCGAGAAGAGCGCTGAGCTGTTCGAGGCCAGCGACTTCGACCAGGTACTGCGCTTGGCGGAGCGTCACCCGGACCTGACCGTGGTTATCGTCGATCTCCGCATGCCGGCGATGAATGCCTTCGCCGGGCTGCGGGCATTACGCGAGACCTTGCCTGCAATACCGATCCTGGTTCTGTCGGCGTCGGAGGATGCCGATGACGTGTTTCAGGCGCTTGAAGCCGGCGCGTCGGGCTATCTCGCCAAGTCGGCTCCAGCAGATACGCTTGTCGAAGCGCTGCGGCTCGTCATCGTCGGCGGTATCTACGTACCACGAGCGCTGCTCAAGGGCCGCGAGACAGGGCTGCGCCAACCGGCGCCTGTCGCCGAAGCGCCGCTGCTGACGCCGCGGCAACGTGAGGTACTGGCCTTGATCTCGACGGGCCAATCCAACAAGGAGATCGCCCATCGACTCGGCACAAGCGAGGGCACGATCAAGGCCCATATCAGCGCAATCATGCGCCGGCTCGGGGTGCGTAACCGGGTGCAGCTGCTGCTAATTGCCCAGCAATGCGGCATTACGATGCGTCAAGCCGGCTGAACTCACCACGCAGCACGGCATGCAGCACGGCGGGCCAGACGGGCTTCTGCAGCACTTGACGCTTGGCGTGGTTGAGCTGCGCCAGCTCCCGCAGATTGTAATCGCCTGTCAAAATCAAGCTTGGGAGGCGCCTGCCGAACGCCCGCTCAAGCCGGTCGAGCGCCCCAAAGCCGTCGCGATCGGGCGCCAGATGCATATCGGCGATCACAGCGTCGGGCACGCGACCCGCCAGTGTGGCGAGCAGCGCGGCATCATCCTCGCTACGCACGACCTGCGCGCCCCAACCAACCAAAAGCTGCGTCAAGGCCATGGTCACCGCCTGATCATTCTCAAGTACGGCGATCAGCTTGCCGACGAACACCGGGTCGGGTGTCACCACCGCGGGATCACCGAGATCCGCGGACGCCGGTGCGGCGACGATCGGCAGCTCGATGGCGAACATGGAGCCGCGGCCAGGCCACGAACGCACATGGACGGGATGCTTGAGCAGCCGCGCTAGGCGATCAACTATCGCAAGCCCGAGGCCAATTCCGCGGTGCGCGCCGCGGTGCGCCTTGGCCTGGTAGAATTCCCAAAACACCTGGCGCTGTTCGGCTTCCGGGATGCCGCGCCCAGTATCCCAGACCTCAAGCCACAGGCGGCCGTCGCGGCGCCGGCAGCCGATGACGATGCGACCGCGGTCGGTGTATTTGACGGCGTTCGATACCAGATTGCGCAGGATCCGCGCCAGGAGCTGCGCATCGCTTCGAGTCGCCGCCCGCGTGCGAACCGCCGTCAGTAGCAGCCCCTTGCCGGCTGCCTCGGCGGCGAAAGCTCCAAAGGCCTGGTCGATCAGCCGCCCGACCGCGACCGTGCCGATAAACGGCCGCAGCGCGCCAGCATCCAGCCGGCTGTATTCGAGCAGCGAGTTCGAGCAGCTCCATGCTCGCGGCCAGCGAGCTCTCGACGGCATGTAGCATAGGCTGGGCCGCCTCGCCCGTGACCGCATTGCGGAGTGCCCCGAGCAGCAAGGCCATCGCCTGCAATGGCTGGCGGATATCGTGGCTCGCGGTCGCCAAGAACCTGACCGTGGTCGCCGCATCGAGCTCGGCTCGGTCGCGCGCGGCGCGTAGCTCCGCCGTGCGTTCAGCGACGAGCTTTTCGAGGCGCTCCTCGACCTTGGCGCGCTCGGTGATGTCGGTGTGGGTGCCGGCCATGCGAAACGGCCGGCCAGCCGCATCGCGCAGCGCGATGCCGCGCGTCAGGATCTGGCGCCAGGAGCCGTTCTTGTGGAGCATGCGGAACTCGACGCGATACTCAGGCTGCTGCCCGCTGACGTACTGATCGAGCGCCAATTTCACTCGCGCTTGATCGCGGGGATGAACCCGGTCGAAGAAGCTGTTGAAGTGGCCAGGCAGCTCGCCGAGACTGTAGCCGACATGCTCGAGCCAGCGTTCTGAGAAGTAGACGCACTGGGTGGCAAGATCGAGCACCCAGATGCCGTCATTCGTGCTTTGCGCGATTAACTCGAGCAGTGAGCGGCTTTCTGGATCATCGGACCCCCAGGGCGCCGCGGACCCGAACGGCCAGCGGTTAACAGACGGGGCGCGCCTGGCGTACCTATGGCGTCGCGTGACAGCCGCCTTCATGGCATCACCGGTTGGGAGCCGTCGTGTCGGCCAGGTGCCTCCGGCGTCCAGAGATCCGGTGCGATAACAGCTTCGCACGACCAAGGCGCTGGATGCATAACTGCGTCGATCCCGACACGTTCGATCAATCAACAACAACCCGCGCCGACGATTGTGGTGGCGCGGGCAGTCTGCTCCCTGTTGGTGTCTTTGATATTCCTATCGTCTGTGCTCCAATCAATGGTCGCAATTTCCATGCCACTTTGCCCTTTCATGCGGTGCACTGATAGCTGTGTACGCCAGAGCAACGGCGGCCATTGTCCGGTTGCGCGAGTGGCAGTGCATGTGCAACCTGAATTTCGCGCAGTTCGCGCTTGCCTGCGCTGCTGCACGCGTTGGGATCGTCATAGCTCTTGTTGCCGAGTGATTGATCAACAATTGCCTTCTAAATGAGCGCTTCTGTTTGCCTCTAGCGGCCTGAGAATTCGCATTGCTCGTAAAGGCAGACCACACTCGTAGACAGTTGTTTCGATGAAAGGGCGATCATTCGCGGGAGATCAGGTGTGACGAGAGTCGTCGCAACAATGGTGCAGGCCGCGGCATCTCGCTAAACGAACGTCATATCCCGAAAGAAAGATTGCGGCGCCCGGCTGCTTCGGCACAATCGCTTTTAATCGATTGTTGTTGAACAGGAGGCGTGCGTGGGCGGTATCCCGACGGTCGACATTGGTGCTTTCATTCATGGCAATTCAGCCGCGCGCCTAGCAGTCGCGCGCGCGGTCGACGAAATCTGCTCCGACATCGGGTTTCTGGTGATCTCCGCTCACGGCGTGTCGGAAGGTTTGGTTGAGCAGATGCGCGCGGTTTGCAAGGCTTATTTCGACCTGCCAACTGAGGAGAAGCTGCGCCTGAAAATGCCGGGCGACCGCTATCGCGGCTATAGCGCGCTGGCCGGCGAAGCGCTGGCGTCCAGCCTCGACAATCCGACGCCGCCCGACCTCAAGGAGCTGTTTTCGATCGGCCCGGTCGGCTGCCCGGATGACGACTATCATCGGTTCAGCAAGCCACCCAATTGTTTCGCCGGGAACATGTGGCCCGAGCGGCCGGCCGGCTTTCGCGAAACGTTCGAAGCTTATTATCGCGAAATGGAGCGCGTAGCCGGCGTGCTAATGCGCATCTTTGCGCTTGGACTTGGTCTGCCGGAGAACTATTTCGACGACAAGGTCGACCGGCACATCACTCCGTTCAATGCAATCCATTATCCGCCGCTGGCCGCGCCTCCGCTGCCCGGGCAGCTACGGGCCGGCGCACATTCCGACTACGGGTCACTCACAATCCTAAAGACCGAGGATGCGCCCGGCGGCCTGCAGGTGCAGGACAAACAGGGAAACTGGATCGACGTCACGCCGATCCGTGGGACCTTTATCGTCAATCTTGGTGACCTCATGGCGGAGTGGACCAACGACCGATGGGTCTCGACCATGCATCGGGTTGTTCCGCCGCCGCTCGAAGCCGGCGAGCGTAGCCGCCGCTATTCGTTCGCATTCTTCCACCAACCGAACTACGACACCGTCGTCGAGTGCCTGCCAACTTGTCGCGACTCGAATCGCCCGGCTCGCTATGGCCGCATTACCTCAGGCGACCATCTCTACGGCAAGATCGCCAAGCAACGTCAGGGCGCTGAAGCCGCTTGACCTAGCACCAGCAAGCCCGCGGCGATGTCTTAGCGCGCACCAAGCTAAGCTGATCGGCATGTGGGTGGTCGTGTCGGTATGCAAGCGCACGGTGCTCTCTTTGAAAGTCACGATCCGGTCAGTCCACTGTACGACCGAAAAGGAGAGAACAAATGCACAAGACGCTGATTGCCGCCGCGCTGGTTGGACTCACGTTGCCAGCCGGAACGCTAGTGGCTGCTGACGGTTTCTCGCTGAAGGACAAGCCGAAGCCTGCTTGGCTTTATTTCTCGGTGAAGAACGACGGCGGCTGGCAGCAGGCGTTCGAAGAGGCCCGCGTTAAGATGGAAGCCTCGCTCGACATGAAAATTCCGTATGTCGACAGCATAGGCGAGGACGACGCCACGGTGCGCCCGGCGGCTGAGCGGTATATTCAACACGGCTACAACATAATTCTCGGCACGTCTTTCGGCCAATCACAGGTATTTAAGACGCTCTCGGAAAAATACCCGGACCTCGCCTTCCTCAACGCCGCCGGCACGACCAACGGGCCGAACCTCCAATCGTACTACGGTCGTTCTTATGAGAGCCACTACCTCTGCGGAATGGTCGCCGGGGCAATGTCAAAATCCGGCAAGATTGGTTTCGTCGCGGCGCATCCGTTCGGCTTGGTCAACTGGGTGGTGAACGGCTATGAACTCGGCATCAAGAAAACTAATCCCAACGCCACGCTGACAACGGTCTTTACCGGCTCGTGGGACGATCCCGTGAAGGAACGCGCGGCCGCGGAAGCGCTTGTCGACCAGGGCGTTGATGTAATTGGCGAGCACGTCAACGGCCCGACGCCCGAACTCGTGGCGCAGGAGCACGGCATCTATAGCACCGCGCATCACCGCGATAAGACTTCGTACGCAGCAAAGGCAAATCTGTGCTCCGCCATCTGGACCTGGGACAAGTTCTTGGTGCCAGAAATCAAGAAGATTGCCGCCGGCGGGTGGAAGCCGAATCCGTACGGCGCATTCATGTCCATGAAGGAGGGCAGCACGGATATCGTGTGCTGCAGTTCTGTCGTCCCGAAAGCTGTGGTCGACCAGGTCATGGCTGAGCGCGAGGCCATCATCGGGGGCAAGCAGGTCTTCGCCGGCCCTATCGCTGACCGCGACGGCAAGGAGCGCGTAGCGGCGGCCCAAGCGCTCTCCGACGCCGATCTTTGGAAAATGGATTGGTTTGTGCAGGGCGTAATTACCCAAAAATAGCACGGCGTACCGCCCGAGGCGGAATGTCCTCTGACCGCTCCGGCCGCTCTCAATGTTCAGGCTGCTCGCCCACGTGAAAAGTTCGGCAGGAGCTTTGAGGTAATTTTGGAGGAAGGCGTGGCCGGTACGATAGAGAAGAGGTTGAGCGAGCTTGGCGTGTTCTTGAATGAGCCGGTTGCTCCCGCTGCCAACTACACTCACTGTGTGCGCACCGGCAATCTGCTCATGGTTTCCGGCCAGATTTGCCTTGACGGAGAAGGCAAGCTCATCGCCAAGGGGCAACTCGGCGGCGGCATATCGATCAAGGACGGTCAAAAAGCAGCGCGCGCCTGCGCCATAAACCTGCTGGCGCAGGTCAAAGTCGCGGTCGGCGACCTCGACAAAGTGGTACGCGTGGTGCGGCTGGGTGGTTTCGTCAATTCGATTGCCGGATATGCCGACGGCCCGAAGGTGATGAATGGCGCCTCTGACCTGATGGTCGCGGCGTTTGGCGAAAAGGGCAGGCACTCGCGCACGACGGTCGGCGTCGCAGCGTTGCCGCAAAATGCGGCGGTTGAGGTCGACGGTGTGTTTGAAGTGTCGTGAGACGATGTGGCAGCCCAAGCCGTGGGCATGAAGTTAGCACCAGAGGTGCATTTAGTGTTCTGCGAACGTCCAAACAAAAGGCTCGGCTTGGTTAGTCGCACGTCAAAACGCATCACGATGCGGTGCTGGGTCGCCTTAAGGAGGGCGACACGCGTTTACTAATAAGCGGAGAGACGTAATGAGGACGTTCGACTTCGGACTGTTCCTGCCAATCGCCAACAACGGCATGATCGCGTCGACCGCCTATCAATACATGCCGACCTTCGCCTTGAACAAGTTCATTGCGCTCACCGCCGAGGAGCTGGACTACAGTTTCATCTTCTCCATGACCAAGTGGCGCGGCTACGGTGGAACGACCCAGCACTGGGATCACGCCAAGGAATCGTTCAGCTTGATGTCCGGCCTGGCAGCCGTCACTGATCGGATTCGCCTCGTTGCCTCGATCGCCCTGCCGACGCTTCATCCCGCTGTCGCAGCTCGCATGGCTGTGACATTGGACGACATCAGCAACGGCCGTCTCATCGTGAACATCGTGGCCGGTTGGAACAAGCTCGAGTACTCGCAAATGGGGTTGTGGCCCGGCGACGCCTATTTCGGATATCGCTACGGCTATGCCACGGAATATGTCGAGGTCCTACGTCGGTTGTGGGATGAAGGCCGCGTGACCTTTAACGGACGCTACTTCCAGCTTGAGGACTGCGTGTGCTTGCCGAAGCCGTCGCGGCGGATTCCGCTCATCGGTGCCGGACAGTCGGAGAAAGGGATGCGGTCTGCCGCGCAGTGGGCGGACTACAACTTCATCTTCGGCGACGTCAGGACCGCTGGACAACTCACGGCCCTCACCGCCGAATACGCAGCCCAGGCCGGCCGAAAAGTCGCGACTTATGTGCTGATCGCCGTTGTGGCGGAGGAGACCGAAAGCAAGGCCGAGGAGGTCGCGGACCACCTCGCTGATACCGTCGACATGGAGGCGGTCGAGAAATGGCGGGCGCTGGGTGTAGCCGACGCTGCCGGCTCGGCAAGCCAGCGCCACAAGGCAGACGTCTTCATGGGTGTCACTTCGGTGATTGGCTCCTATGAGCGCGTGGCGGACTATTTCGATCAGCTATCGCGACTTGGAATCCGCGGCGCCGCCATGTTTTTTCCGGACTGGGAGCGGGACGTTCGGAAGTTTGGAGTCAACGTCATCCCGCGCGTTCGCGCGCGGCTCGAAGCACGACAGGCGAACTCGCATACGCCGCTGTCCGCTGCTACCGCCGGATGAGCGTCGATTAGCGAGCGCTCCTCCGCCAGCCGCCGCTAGCGCTTAAATCATTCCGTACTAGGGAAAATGACCGAGCAAATCTTGGCGACGTGGTTCGCGGCAACAGACGACTGATAAAGAATGTGCAATTTCCTTATCAGTTCGTGAGGCCAACCACCCCTCTCGAATGCGATCGGGTTGGTGCCGGCGTGGATTGACATAGCGGTGTTGCCTGCCGCTTACGGCCGCTGGATGCGAACAGGTCTTTAGCGAAAAGGTGAGCGGTACGATCAGCAGTCGATGGCAGCTGAGGCGCGTGCTCCGCGCTCTCAGCCCGGGAGACACTCTCGTCGTTACGCGGCCGGACAGGCTCGCCCGCCTTTGGGTTCGCGAGTCCTTGCAGCGGCGAGCTCAGAGCGTGCGGCGCTCTACAACCTTGAAACCTGTGCAGAGACGCACTGCCAGCGGCCATCTATCCAATGCCAGCTGTCGGTATATCTACCCGCCCCGGCCGAGCCATCGGATTTGACATAGCTAGTACGGGCATGAATGATGGCATGGGGCCCGAATAGCCGAATGAGAACATCGTGCTCGCGAATGTTCGTAACGGTGGAGCCCTTGCCTATCTGAGTCAGAAAGGCAGCGCGATCGACGATGCTTCCGTCTGGATTGCTGTTCAGAAAGTCTTCAGCGAGATTTGCGTCGAACCAGTCGACGTCGGCTTCATCGACGGAGCGCACATAGTTGCGGTTGAGATCAGCAAGCGCTGCCCTGTGGGCAATTTCATCTGTCATCACACACCAGCTCGCAGAAGGTTTCGTCGGAAGAATCCGGGGGCCGGACGATACCGCGTTAGGTATGAACAGAATAGCGGGAAACCAAACAACAAAAACAATACCTCAGTCGCAGGCGGGCTTTTGCGATCGAGGTAAGTTGCGCTCGCCTTCGATTCGAAGAGTTCGACATCGCCGTGGCGCAGCACCGGCATTTTGCCGAAGGGGTGGATTGCAAGTATCTCCGGAGCGTGCAGCGGTTTCTTCGTTAGCACGCACTCTATCCCCTTCTCCTCGCACAAGATGCATGCGGCGCGCGCGTGTGGGTCGACCGAATTGAGCCGATGATCTCCGGTCTCGTCATGACCTGTCTCCCCTGCGCTTATCAGCCTGTAACTGATGCTGTGAGGGAGAAGCCTTCGTCCATCCAGCCGGTGACGCCGCCGATCATTATCTTAACGGGCAGGCCCAACCGGGCGAGACGCACGGCCGCCTTGTTGGCACCGTTGCAATGCGGCCCCGCGCAATAGACCACGAAGGTTTTCTCCTTCGGATACTTGCGCATCTTGGAAGCCGTTATTTCGCCATGCGGGATGTGGATCGCGCCTTGCACATGCCCTTTGGCAAACGAACTCGGGCCGCGCACATCGACCAGGATGAAGTCCGGCGCATGCGACTTTAGGCTTTCGTGCACGTCCCAACAGTCGGTTTCAAAGCAGAGCATGTCTTCAAAATGGCGCAACGCGTGATCCGATGCTGCGGCCGGTGTTTCCGTCACGTATGTGCTCATGTTGTCATCCGAGGTTGAACGTCGCGCATTCAATCTGCGGCATTAGGCCAGCCATTTCCCAGTGGCAGGACTGACAAAGGTTGGTTAGTTTGCGCCAATGAAACTGGATCGCTCGAAGCCGTTGCTCCCGTCGGCCGGACTTGTCGCCGTCTTGGCATACGATGGGTTGTGTACCTTTGAGTTCGGTATCGCCGTCGAGGTCTTCGGCCTTCCGCGCCCCGAGTTCGATTTTCCCTGGTACCGGTTTGCCGTGGTAGCGGCGGAAGGTCGGCGTGCCCGCGCAACGGGCGGGATCGTTATTGAGGCTGACGCCCGTCTCAACCGGCTCGACGAGGCCAGCACCATCATCGTTCCCGGTTGGCGTGATCGGACGGAGCGGCCCCCCGAGCGACTTCTGAAGGCGATTTCAAAAGCCAGCAAACGCGGCGCCCGCTGTCTTTCAATCTGTTCGGGCGTGTTCGTGCTTGCTGCCGCTGGCCTGTTGGATGGTCGGCGCGCGACCACTCATTGGCGGCATATCCCGGACCTCAAGCAGCTATATCCCAACATCCATGTCGAGGAAGACGTTCTCTACGTCGACGAGGGCAACGTGATCACGTCGGCAGGGAGCGCAGCCGGCATTGATGCGTGTCTGCACGTGATCCGCAAAGACTTCGGCAGCAAGGTTGCCAATGCAGTTGCTCGACGCCTCGTCATGCCGCCGCACCGCGATGGCGGACAAGCGCAGTATGTTGCTGCTCCGGTTCAGGAGCGGCCAGGCAGAACGATCGCCGGAGCGATGGAGTGGGCACGGCTGCGATTGGCTGAGGCCATCGATATAAGAGGCTTGGCAACGATTGCCGCCATGAGCGAACGAACCTTTCAGCGGCACTTTCGCGAAGCCGTCGGCCTGACGCCAAAACTCTGGTTGCAACGCGAGCGCATGTTCCGCGCCCAGGAACTTCTTGAAACTTCGGTCTTGCCCCTCAGCGAAATTGCCGAACTCTGCGGATACAAGTCACTGGAGACATTCCGCGTGGCGTTCAGGCGCGCGCTCGGCACGTCACCCGCCGCCTACCGCGCGCGATTTCGTCGGGCTGTATAGCTGTGATGCGCAACCTGCCGAGGTCAGCTTCGGGTCAATCGCTACCGAAACGCGATGTCCGCGTTACGTCCGTTTATCCTCAATCTCGGACGTGACCTTGCGGCGGCGCGAACGACGCAAAGGGCCATGTACGGACAGCGCCCTCGATCACCGATTGAATGCGCGCCCACCAGTCTTCAAAGGGCGCAAGAGATGTCGCGATCCGAAGCAGTTCGGGCCCTTATTGAACGCGGTGTCTCGAAGTAGCGGTTTTCGCAGAGGCATATCACTTCCGGGAAGGGATTTTATTGGAAGTAACAGGCTGCTGGTCGCAATTCCCGACCGATCGATTGACCGCAATCATGTCTGCTTAAACTAGGGCTGCCACTGCCAAAGGCGCGGCGCCTAGACCCGGTCATGTGGCCAGTAGCGGCAAGTCTAAGCGGGTGCCAAATTTTGGCAAAGGAGACCTTTGCCATGGTTGAGCTCGCTAATCCCCTTGTTGCGCTATCTGAAAGCACCGCCAAGCTTGTCGAACGTAGTGCAAGCAGCATCGTCTCCGTGCACGGAGGGAGCCGCTGGCACTCGAGCGGAATTCATTGGCGATCAGGCATTATCGTCACCGCCGAAGAGGTTTTGGAACACGACGAGAATATAAAGCTAACGCTTCCAGGGGGGCAGACGATTGACGCGTCGCTGGTCGGCCGAGATCCCACCACCGACGTCGCAGTGCTTCGTTTTCAACCGGACGGACTACCAACGGCAGCGACTGCTATCGCCTCACTTCGCGTGGGCGAGGCCATCTTTGCTATAGGAAGTCACGAAGGCACTCCGCTTGCGGCATTCGGTATTGTCGGGCTGTCGCGCGGAGCTTGGCGCAGTAGTCGTGGGGGCGCCATTGATAACTTGATACGACTTGATTTGGCGCTGAACCCCGCTGCCGAGGGCGGCGCACTGATTGACGCGCAAGGACGCGTCCTTGGCATGACCGTCCTCGGTCCACGTCGGCGCGCGTTAGCTATTCCTACTTCAACCATTGAACGCGCTGTCGATCAGCTTTTGGCCAGGGGCCACGTATTTCGTGCCTATCTTGGCGCTGGTCTACGCCCCCTTAGGGGCGAACGCCGGCAAGATAGTGTACCAGAGTCCGGCAGCGGACGAGGTGTTCTGGTCGTGGATATCGATCCGGACGGGCCTTCCAAACGCGGGGGGTTGCTTGTCGGTGACCTTATCACTAGCTGGAACGGTAAGCCGATCGATCGGGTGCGCGATGTCATGCATTTGCTCGGTCCCGAAAGCGTTGGTGCAACTGTGGACCTGGGCTTGATACGCGGCGGCGCGTCGGCAACGCTCCAGCTCATCCTTGGCGAGCGCCCCATAACATAGTCGTCCCAGCGGACGGCCACGGTATTCATGATCGGCGTCTTGATCTTTGCCGTTGACGCGAGGCTGCGCCGCACACTCGACGAGCTGCCGCAGAAAGATTCGACCATTGCGATCATGGGTATTGCTGACGATCAGCAATCCCTGGTCAAGCTGGCCGAGACATCTCACGTTGACGTGGTCCTGACTCAAAAAATGCCTCCGGCTAAGCAACTAGCCAATTGGCGAGCTCGGCATAACGGTACCGCTTGGGTGTTTTTCCTTGACCCCGCGGACAAGCGGGCCGCGGTAGACGCTTTAAATGCGGGCGCGTCGGCGATCTTACCGGCATCTGCAGATTTAGGGGAGATCATCACCGCCATCAGTATGGTTGCTGATGGGTTGGTGGTCTTCCCGCAACAACTCCTAGCGGCGCTCCTAAGCAGGGCAGCAATTTCTAACGGGCTTTTGCCGGAGGCCGATGAGGATCATCCGCGTTTGTCGAAGCGCGAAATAGCCGTCTTAAATGCCATGACGGATGGCCTCTCCAACAAGGAAATCGCTCGCCGTCTTGGGATTTCCTTCCATACGGTCAAGTTTCACGTTGCCTCGATTCTCGAAAAGCTCGAGGCCGAGACGCGGACCGAAGCTGTTTTTAAGGCCGCCCAACTTGGAATCGTGATGCTCTGATCAGGCGAAAAGCGCGGCGAGGTAATTTCGCATATCCGCTTGCCACGATTTGAGCGCTTGTGCTGTGGTTCGATCCCAAGGGATCGAGATCAAAAACCGCTGCCCAGAGACCCATTCAGATGCCCTTTCGACTCTCTCGCGCTACCACGCAGGTGGCTTATGGCATAACCCAGCTTCCGCGAGTCGCTTGGTACGTTGGACACAGTCTCGTGCTTCGCGAACTTGCCGATGCTGTTCGCGAAAGGGAGGAGCCAAAGGCTAGACGCCGCGTCCGTAGCAATGCGTCCGTGCCGGATCGAAAGCGCATCTACGCGGATATGGCAAAACTTTTCTTCCAAGATCTGGCGAATGTGCAAGCCGGGATCTATCCCGTTCCGGACGACCACGACGGATCCCTCTTTGCCTCAATCCGCCGCTCACGGCTTTTCTTCGAGGACCTTCCCAATGTCCATCGGCGCCGCAAGCACCGCGCACACAACGAGATCCTAGACGATACGACGCGCGGGAAAAGACCGCACTATTACCTGCAGAACTTTCACTATCAGTCGGGCGGCTGGATAACCGCCGCTTCGGCTGAGTTGTACGACACCCAGGTTGAGGTTCTCTTCAACGGTTCAGCCAATGCGACAAGACGGCAAGCCTTGCCGCAACTCCAGGAGGTATTTGCCGGGCGGGACCAACGCCGACTGAAACTTATCGATATCGGCTGCGGGACAGGGCGATTTCTGGACGCTCTTAAGCAGGTCTGGCCGCGGTTACCGGTCCTCGGGATTGATATGTCGGAAGCCTATATCAAATACGCGAAGGGACATTTGAAACGCTGGTCGCGAATTAATCTCAGCGTCGGAAACGCAGAAACGCTGCCGGTACCCGATCAAAGCCAGGACGCGCTGACAAGCATCTTCTTGTTCCACGAATTGCCACCGAAGGTTCGACGAGTCGTTTTCCGCGAATGTACACGGATACTGAAGCCCGGCGGGCGTTTGGTCCTCGTGGACTCGCTGCAGCATGGCGATCAGCCGGATTACGACCGGCTTTTGGACCTCTTTCCGCAAAGCTATCACGAGCCTTATTATCGGAGCTATCTGAACGAGGACTTTGGCGCGATGGCGAAAAGCTGCGGACTAGCGCACATCCGAAACGTCAACGCTTTCATCTCAAAAGTGATGGTATTTGACAAAATAGCCTAACTAGCCGGTACGGCGGTTTAACCGCCAAAGGGAAGCAGCGGCAGTTGCCCAATGCCCGCGGACCGGAATGTCTCCTCGTGGCCCTTTTCGACGTTCGCGTTGCTGCAACATTATGTCTGAAATTGGGGGACGAACGGAAGCAACGCGGACATCGCAATTCGGTAGCGATTGACCCATATCGGTCATCGGGACGAAGTGTTGCTGTGATGCCGGCTGAGGCGTCGAATTTTGCGGCTTGTCATGCGCGGCACGCGAGCCTGCCGCGAACTCTCCGATGTCAGATAACCCGGGCTCGAATGCGGAGTACTTGCCGGTCAAAACGATCCGGCGTAAAATAAATGATAGCGCATGACGGCTGGTGGGTTTGGCGAGTGTTGAGGGGAAGGGCGGCTTAGAATCCGCTTCCCCTTGAGGAGCCGTCTAATGGCAGATGCTCTCATCACTGACCAAGAGATTGCGATTCTTTGCGATGTTTTGGAGGGACGGGACACGAAATTTAGTGCAGATAAGAAGAAGGTTCTTGAGCAGCTCATTGCGAAGGGATTTGCCGCGCCGGCTAATCAAGACCCGTCTGCAAAATACAAACTTACCGGCAAAGCCCAACAAATTCTCGCCGAGCGCGGCGTTGGACTAAGCGGAGGCTGAAGACCTACGCCGTCCACCGCGCCTCGTCGCAAGTTAGCCGATTGGTGGTCGAGTGCTGCGACCCAGCCACATGTCGGGAATCGTGAGAGAAGCCGAAAGTTGTGCGGCTTGCACTCGAAACAACGTTGATGATTGCCTCCGATGAAAAAAGACCGGTCCGAGCCGGCACCGATCCCGGCGACAGAGACGAACCGGAGTCAGCAACCGGCGACCTCACCGCGTGCCGACATCGAGGCATTTCTGGGCCTGGTTGGAGCGCTCGATCCTACAGTCAAGGCCGGTGAGCGAGGGCGGCTCATCTTCGCACTCGACGCCACGATGAGCCGGCAACCGACCTGGGACCAAGCTTGTCAACTCCAGGCGGAAATGTTCCGCGAAGCGGCCACGGTCGGCGGTGTCGATCTTCAGCTCGTTTATTATCGAGGACTCGCCGAATGTCGCGCATCGGGATGGGTCGCCGAGCCAGAGCGGTTCGGCGAACTGATGTCGCGCATCGATTGTCGTGGCGGACAGACACAGATCGCCAAAGTTCTGGCGCACGCGCGGCGCGAAAGCGACCGATGCAAAGTGGGTGCGCTCGTTTTCATCGGTGACGCCATGGAAGAAAATCTCGATGAACTCTGTGCCGGCGCCGGAGAACTCGGCTTGCGTAGCATTCCCGCGTTCATGTTTCAGGAGGGTTACGATCCGGTGTGCGAACAGGCCTTTCGCGAGATTGCGCGACTATCGCGCGGCGCCTATTGCCGGTTCGCGCCGGGCGCGGCGCACGAACTCGCCGAATTGTTACGCGCTGCGGCAGCCTATGCGGCGGGCGGCATGAAGGCGCTCGCGGCCTTACGAGCGAGCTCGACTAGCGCGACCAAGTTGATCGAGCAGATGAGATGACATGCTCGCGTTGGTCCTCGGTGTTATCGTCCTCATCTTGTTGCTATTCGCCGCCTACTCGTTTTCCAAAGCCGATGCAAAGCAAGCAGCGCGGGTGTTGCGATATGTTGGTGCCGGCACGGCGTTGCTGTTCGCCGCGTTTCTACTCGTTCGCGGTCAAATCGGGCTGGCGGTTTCGATTGGGCTGATTGGGCTCGGGCTGCTCGGCTATGTTTCACTCTGGCGGGCAAGCTTCGGCGGGCGCACTCAGAAGAGCCCGGGTCAGGTCTCCCGTGTGCGTACAGCGTTTCTGGAAATGGAACTCGACCACGACAGCGGCACCTTGCGCGGTCAGGTTTTAGCCGGCCGGCATCGGGGCGCAGCGCTTGACGATCTCGATGTACCGACGCTGATTAGTCTCCTCCGCGAGATTGACGAGGACAGCCTCCCGTTACTCGCCGCTTATCTTGACCGGAGGCAGCCCCGCTGGCGTGAACACGCGTCGGGTTATGATGCCTCGGCAGACGGCAACCGCGCGTCGCGCGGAGGCAAAATGACTGAAAAGGAGGCCTATCAAATTCTCGGACTCCAGCCCGGAGCGACCGCGCAGGAGATCGCTCGCGCTCACCGCTCCCTCATCAAGAAACTGCATCCCGACCAAGGGGGGTCGACGTATCTCGCGGCCCGCATCAACGAAGCCAAGGACGTCCTCATTCGCGGCCATCGCTGAGGTACTACAAGATTCATCCCGCATGGATCGTTCGGCTGGTTGTTCGCCGTCGGAAGTTTCAGTGTGGCTCGAGCAGTTTTCCAAGCTGCTAGAGAAGCTCGCCGTAGCGCAACGCCATGGAATAGACGAGCCAGCCGCGGCAAGCGAGGAATCACCATTCGACCATTATCGACGGTGGCCCCGAACCAGCACGTCCAATGATGCGGGCGTGCGGGTATCCTCTGTCTGCAAGCGTTTGTGTCAATTCGGCCGCATGACTTGGATCACAGGCAATCAAAAGCCCGCCTGACGTCTGCGGATCGGTGAGCAAATGACGTTGCCATTCGGCAAGGTTGGACGGTAGACCGACGCTTTCTGAATAACTCGCCCAGTTTCTGATGGAAGCGCCAGTCACGAAGTTCCGTTGCGCAAGGTGTTCGGCTTCCGTCAAAAACGGCAAATCGCGGAAGCGTATGGTGATAGCGACGTCTGAGCCGCGTGCGACTTCAAGTGCGTGGCCTAGCAATCCAAAGCCGGTCACGTCGGTGATGGCATGCACGGCTTGGTCCTTGGCCAAATCCACACCGATGCTGTTGAGCAGGGTCATCGACGCGATCATTTCCGCGTACGCTTCGGGCGACAGTCCGGTTTTCTTGAACGCCGCCGAATAAACTCCGACGCCGAGGGCTTTTGTCAGAATCAGCGCGTCGTCTGCTTTTGCTCCACTGTTGCGTCGGATGTGTTCGGGATGGCCAAGGCCGATCACGGCAAGACCATAGATCGGCTCCGGTGAGTTGATTGAGTGGCCGCCAGCTATAGGAATTCCAGCCGCTGCGCAGACGTGCGACCCGCCCTTTAGAATTTCGCGAACGATTGCTGGCGGCACTTTGTCGATCGGCATGCCAAGGATGGCCAAGGCCATAACAGGCTTGCCTCCCATGGCGTAAATGTCCGAGATGGCGTTGGTGGCGGCGATCCGCCCGAAGTCGAACGGATCGTCGACCATGGGCATGAAAAAATCCGTCGTCGCGATAATGCAGGTCTTGTCGTCAAGCTGCCACACTGCCGCGTCGTCGCCGGTTTCAGTTCCGACCAGGAGCTCTCGATAGGGCTGCGCTGACGGTTGATCCGCAAGCAGCTGGCGTAACACGGAAGGTGCGAGCTTGCAGCCGCATCCGCCGCCATGGGCAAGACTCGTCAGTCGAACAGTCGGCACGTCTATCAACATTCATCTTTGCGCTCCCGGCAATAGGCTGCGTGCGCGGCGCCTTGTGCGGCTCACACCTTAACGTTCAAACTCACCCTAGGCCGCCGTCAGCTCCTTTGCGGTGATGGCGTATTTGAAATCGTCCGGATCGAGACAATTGAGCCTCATGCCGTCCGGTCTCGGCCTGTGGGTACATCAGGAAGGCAAGCTTCGGTCCGTCGGATCCCGGGAGCGCAACATCATGAGCAAAGTTATAGGCCAGCCAATTGGTTTCCCATGATCCGAACAGAGCTTTGCGCGCCGCTGTGACCTTGGGATCGTTGATCGGTAGATTTGTCGGCGGCTCCTCCAGCACGACCTTACGAACGTCGGCGGCGTCGACCGGCACCCAGCCGAAGCCGGTGAGGTAAACTTCGGAGCGGCAATGCTGCGCGTTGGTGATGACCTCACCGGCGGTGCCGAGGCTCTTGTAGCCGAATCGCGAAGGCGCAACGCGTAATGCCATAAATATCACGCGCCGGCACGCCGGCCGCCCGTACCAATCCGACATAGAGCGCAGTTGAGATCAGCGCATTTGCCGCCAAGATTGCCGGTATTCAACATCGCGACAATGTCGCCCAAACCGCAGCCGCGTACTCTGGCGTCCCGGTAGGTGTTGTCTACGACCCATTCGTAAATTGCGCGGGCCTTCTCGATGTCGGATTTTGCGTCGGCGTCGCTGACGATCTTGTCAGAGGTCTGCTTGACGATGCCGTCGACCGGGATGAATTCGGTGCCCCGCAAGTTGCGTTCGTTTTCAGCGGGCGAAAGTGCGACGGGCCGACCGAGCTTGGCGAAGTCGGTTGCGCGGTCCCTTGCCGCCATTCGGCTGGTCACCTCGACAACGGGGTTCTGCTCGCCATCCCGCCACTCCACATGAAGCATCGTCGGCGCCGTATTGCGGGTCGCCCACGAGGGCTGCTCGGCCGTTGCTCCTCCAGTCGTTGCCGAGCGACTTGAACCATTCTTGCTGGTTGACAGCAGGCACCGGAAGCCACGCCTGGGTCTTGCCCTCGGCTTTGGCGATTTCAACGCGCGTTACCACTTCAAAACGACGCCACGCGCCCGGCCGCGGATCAAAGCGGACGTCGGCCCGCGCGACGTTGGAGATTGCCGCGGCCGCGGATACGGCGGCACCGGCCTTGAGAAGCGCACGTCGGTCTATGGACATTGAATTTTACTCCCTATCAAAACCGTTGGATCAGACGCCGTCGCGGCTTCTGCCGAGATCGGGTTCAGCCATGAAATGCGATCCGTCAACGCTTGCCCCACGTCTGGTATTCCAGTCGAGGTCGCCTTCGACGAAAAATCGCGGGTTGAGGTTGTTGTCGAGTAAGAACGCGATTGGCGGCGGCAGGCTGCACACCCCAAAACCTGGCGCGTGCGGTACTAACGTACCGGCGCCAAAGCTTTGCATGATAGCCCCGAGCCTCGGGAGCCGCCTGCGCGAACACCGCGCCGGTCTGCGGATCAAGAAGCGCTTCGTCAACACACAAATCAGTGTGCTACGCCCCATACTTCCGTATGCCTGGTCGCAGTCGCTGCCGCCTTCGACAATCGTTATAGGAATGATCAGCCAAAATCATCGCAATATCCTTCAAGATGCAGCAACCTAAGGTCAGGTATTCCGGGCTTAAATTGACTTTGTTCTGGTTCCAAAATAGCGTGCCGAGTGCGGATTCCGGTGCTCGGACAAGCTGATGAGCTTGGTTCGAAGAGCGTCCCGTTTTGGGGGCGAACAGGTACAGGAGAGCGCGTCCCATGAATATAGAATTGTCGCGGCGTCAACTCATTGTCGGCGCGGGTGCAGGTGTCGCAGCAACGACACTCGGCGCGCTCGGGTTCGGTGACGTTGAGATTGCCTATGCATCCTCGATCCGCGCCTGGAAACTCGCAGGCACGACCGAAACCCGCAACACCTGCACCTACTGTGCGGTCGGTTGCGGCATCATCATGTATTCGAACGGTAACGTGGCGAAGGGCGAGAAGGCCGAGATCATCCATATTGAGGGCGATCCCGATCACCCGACGAACCGCGGGACCCTCTGCCCGAAGGGGGCGGCGCTCCTTGAATTTGTTCATTCGAAGACCCGCACGCTCTATCCGCAGATCCGCAAGCCCGGATCGGATAAGTTCGAGCGGGTCACATGGGACTATGCGCTCGACCGCATCGCGCGGCTGATGAAGGACGATCGCGATAAGAACTTCATCGCCAAGAATAGCGACGGCGTGACTGTCAATCGCTGGCTGACTACGGGCTTTCTCGCCGCGTCGGCGTCGAGCAACGAAGCCGGGTGGGAGACCTACAAGGTCGTACGCAGCACCGGAATATTGGCGTTCGATAATCAAGCACGTGTTTGACACGGTCCGACGGTGGCCAGTCTGGCCCCAACATTCGGCCGTGGTGCGATGACGAATTCCTGGACCGATATCCAGAATACCGATCTCGCCATCGTCATGGGCGGCAATGCCGCCGAAGCGCATCCGTGCGGATTTAAATGGGTCACCGAGGCCAAGGCCAATCGCGGCGCCAAACTGATCGTGGTTGATCCGCGGTTCACGCGTACCGCGTCGGTGGCTGATTTCTACGCTCCGATTCGCCAGGGCACCGACATCGCGTTTCTGCTCGGCGTGATCAACTACTGCATACGAGAACGATAAGGTGCAGTGGGATTATGTGAAGGCCTTTACCAACGCGCCATATCTCATCAAGGAAGGATTTGGCTACGCCGACGGTCTGTTCACCGGCTACGACGAAACCAAGCGCGACTATGACCGGTCGACCTGGAATTACGATATCGGCGCCGACGGATACGTCGTCGCCGACGACACGTTGCAGCATCCGCGCTGCGTGTGGCAATTGCTGAAGAAACACGCCTCGGTCTACACACCGGAACTTGTCGAACGCATTTGCGGAACGCCAAAGGAGAAATTCCTTAAAATCTGCGAGATGATCGGTGAATGCTCGTCAAAAACCAAGACGATGACGTCGATGTACGCGCTTGGTTGGACGCAGCACTCAAGCGGCTCGCAGAACATCCGCACCATGGCGATGTTGCAACTGATTCTCGGCAATATCGGCGTGCGCGGCGGTGGCATGAATGCGCTGCGCGGTCACTCGAATATCCAGGGTTTGACCGACCTTGGGCTCATGTCGAATCTCATTCCGGGCTATCTGACGCTTGCGAGCGATAAAGAGCCCACGTTCGACTCCTACATGTCGACGCGTGGTTTCAAGCCGTTGCGGCCGGGCCAGACGAGCTACTGGCAGAATTACAAGAAGTTCTTTGTCAGTTTCCAGAAGGCGATGTGGGGCGACGCGGCCACCGCAGAAAACGACTTCGCCTACGATTGGCTGCCGAAGCTCGACGTGTCGGGTTACGACCTGCTGCGCGCCTTCCAGCTGATGTACGAAGGCAAGATGAACGGATACTTCTGCCAAGGGTTCAATGTGCTCTTGTCGGCGCCGAACCGGCGCAAGATCGCGGCCTCGTTGTCGAAGTTGAAGTTCTTGGTTGTTATGGATCCGTTGCAGACGGAAACCGCACGGTTCTGGGAGAATTACGGCGAGCACAACGACGCCGATCCGGCGAAAATCCAAACGGAAGTCATCGAGCTGCCGACGACATGCTTCGCTGAAGAGACCGGGTCGCTGGTGAATTCCGGGCGGTGGTTGCAGTGGCATTGGACGGGCGGCACGCCGCCAGGGGAAGCCAAGCATGACACCTGGATCATGGCGCAAATCTTTATGCGTCTCCGTGCGCTTTATGAGAAAGAAGGCGGCGCCCTTCCAGAACCAATCTTGAAACTGGATTGGCGCTACAAGGATCCAGGCGAGCCCGCACCGGAGGAACTGGCCAAGGAGCTCAATGGGTACGCCAACGAAGACATTACCGATCCGAACGACCCCACCAAGGTGGTGATCGCCAAGGGCAAGCAGCTGGTCAACTTCTCCGTCCTTCGCGACGACGGCAAGACGAGTTGTGGGTGCTGGATCTATTCAGGTTGCTTCAACGAGCAGGGTAATAACATGGCCCGCCGTGACAACCATGATCCCGACAATACCGGCGTGTTCCCCAACTGGGCGTGGTCGTGGCCGCTCAATCGACGCGTTATTTACAACCGCGCTTCCGCTGACGTGGAAGGAAATCCTTGGGATCCGAGTCGCAAGCTCTTGTGGTGGGATGGCGCCAAATGGACTGGTTACGACGTTCCTGACATCGCACCCAACGCAAAGCCGCAGCTTGTTGGGCCCTTTATCATGAATGCCGAAGGCACCGCCCGGCTGTTCGCGTTGAGCCAAATGCGGGACGGGCCATTTCCGGCGCACTACGAACCATTCGAATCGCCCGTCGCCAACCTTTTGGCGCCCAAGATTCGCGGCAATCCGGTGTCGCGCGTGTTCAAGAACGACTTGCAACAGTTCGGCGACGCAAAAGAGTTTCCCTACGCAGGGACCTCTTATCGGCTGACAGAGCATTTCCACTTCTGGACCAAACACGTCCGGTTCAACGCGGTGATGCAACCGGAATTTTTCGTGGAAATTTCCGAGCAGCTTGCCGCCGAAAAAGGCATCAAATCCGGACATTGGGTGCAGGTGTGGTCGAAGCGCGGCTCGGTAAAAGCCAAGGCCGTGGTCACCAAACGGATCAGTACGCTGATGTGTGATGGCAAGCCCGTGCACGTCATTGGTATCCCGCTGCACTGGGGCTTCATCGGCGAAACCAAGGAGGGCTTTGGCCCCAATTCGCTCACACCCTTTGTCGGGGACGCCAATAGCGACACGCCGGAATACAAGGCGTTCCTTGTCGATATTAAGCCAATCGCCGGACCTGACGTCGTGACCCTCGCTGAGGGTCCAAATGCCGAAGAGGGCGATTTCTCATCCTTGATCTCCGACACGCTCGGCGATCGCTCGCGAACCGACTTCTGAGCGGCGCAAGGAGGGAAGCGATGGCCTTCGAATTCGAACTGCCGCCGGCGCCGACCAAAGACGTCAAGGCCCAATTTGGCGAAGCCGATCTGATCCGGCGTTCCGCTTCGACAATTCCGCAGCCGGAAAAGCGGCTGACGGAAGTCGCCAAGCTGATCGATGTGACGAAATGCATCGGCTGCAAGGCCTGTCAGGTGGCGTGTCTGGAATGGAACGACAGGACGGAGCGGATCGGCTTCAATTACGGCGTTTACGATAATCCGGTGGACCTCACGGCGGAATTGTTCACGGTGATGCGGTTCACCGAGTGGGTCAATCCGGAGAGCAATCGCCTGGAATGGCTCATCCGCAAAGACGGCTGCATGCATTGCGAGGATCCGGGCTGCCTGAAGGCCTGTCCGTCGCCCGGGCGCCATCGTGCAGTATTCGAACGGCATCGTCGACTTCGATCACGACAAATGCATCGGCTGCGGTTACTGCATCAAAGGATGTCCGTTCGACATCCCGCGCATCTCGAGCGTCGACAAGAAGGCGTATAAGTGCACGCTGTGCTCGGACCGCGTCGCCGTCGGCCAAGGTCCGGCATGCGCCCGCACCTGCCCGACGCACGCCATCGTTTTCGGCACGAAGGAGGAGATGAAACAGCACGCCGCCGAGCGCATCAAAGACCTCAAGTCGCGTGGGTTCGAAAATGCCGGCCTTTATGATCCGCCGGGCGTCGGCGGCACCCACGTCATGTATGTGCTGCATCACGCCGACAAACCCGAAATCTACGCGGAGCTGCCGAAGGATCCGCGGATCAGCCCGATCGTGGTGCTGTGGAAAGGATTGACCAAATATGCCGGCCTCGCTGCCATGGGCGGTATTTGCGGCGATCAGCGCTCTGCATTACTTGGTGTCCGGTCCAAACAAGGTACAGCCGACGGACGAGGAAAACGCCAAACGCCTTACCGGGGTTCGTTGACCATGCCAGCCTATGACGTGCAAAGAGGCGACGCCGTTCATCCGGGCGATCCGGTCGTGGTCGATCGCTATACGCCTGGCGCTCGCGTAAACCATTGGATCACGGCGACGTGCCTGGTGCTGCTGGCGTTGTCGGGTCTCGCGTTGTTCTACCCGAGCTTCTTTTTCCTCACCGCTTTGTTCGGCGGCGGCCAATGGACGCGGGCGGTTCATCCGTGGATCGGCGTGGTATTATTCTTCAGTTTTTCCGGACTGTTTCTGCGCTTCTGGAAAGCAAATTTATGGCGCGCGGAAGACGGCACATGGCTGGCGCGCTTGCGCTACGTTCTGACCAACGATGAAGAACGACTACCGGAAGTCGGCAAGTACAACGCCGGACAAAAGGTGGTATTCTGGTCGATGTCCATTCTGATCATCGTTTTGATCTGCACGGGCATTGTCATTTGGGATGAGTATTTCTATCCATTGACGAGCATCGTGCAGAAACGCCTCGCAATTTTCTTGCACTCGCTCGCGGCGATTACGATTATCTGCGTGTGGATCGTTCATGTTTATGCCGCCATCTGGGTGCGCGGCACGATCGGCGCCATGACCCGCGGACAAGTCACCGGCGGCTGGGCGTGGCGGCATCACCGCAAATGGCTGAGGGAATTGGTCACCGGCAAGACGGGTGATCGCAAGACGGAAACGACGCCCGCCAACTGAGTGGGCGGTTGCAGGCGTGTCACGTGGCCCGTGTGGTTCGTGAGGTTGGAGTATGACGCAGACCGTTACGCCGCAGCATGACCCGATTCCGATCGGCGACGTTGCCAAACCGCCTTTTGCGCGGCTGCCCGATCCCTCGACGATGTTCGCGCGGCGCGCCGAGCGCTTGCGTTCGCTCGCGAAAGCCAGTGCGCTAAAATCCTATCTCATCTTTCTCGCCGACCTTGGCGACATTCAACATCGCCTCCAGGACGGCCTGCCTCAAGAAACGGGGATCGCCGCCGATACGATTGCCCGCGCGCGTCAATTCGGAATGCCTCCGTTCGATCGTTCCGGCTTCAAGCGCGACGCGGCCTTCGATGAGGCATGGGGCAGGCTTCTGGCGTGGTCCGACGAGATCGTGATGCCGGACAACGCGCGGCTTGCGCTCGCTCGGGTTAGGGCCGCCGATGCCGAGGGCCAAACAGAGCTTATCCGCGGCGTCCTGTCGAACGCGGTTCCGAGTGGCGCGCTGGCGGAGCATCTGTTCGCCGCCGCGGTATTGGAAGTCCATTTCGCACGGTCTGCCGCGCAACTTGATGTGAAGTCGCTTCGGCCGGTCGGGCAGGGGGCATGTCCGGTCTGCGGGGCGCCGCCGGTTTCGTCCTTGGTCGTCGGTTGGCGCGATGCGCAAGCCACGCGCTTCTGCGCCTGCTCGCTTTGCGGCACGCTGTGGAACTATCCGCGCATCAAATGCACGCTATGTGGCGCGACCGAGGACATTGGCTATCAGCAAATCGCCGGCGGATCGGCGACGGTCAAAGCCGAAACCTGCGAGTCCTGCCGCCGTTACGTCAAGATATTGCATCAGCGCGACGATGCCGGGCTCGATCCGGTTGCCGATGACGTCGCGACGCTCGCGCTCGATATTCTGCTGCGCAACTCTGGTTTTCAGCGCGGCGCCGTCAATCCCTTTCTGCTCGGTTACTGATAAACCGCAATGACCGCCAAATCCGAGCTCCGGTTGCGCGCCCTGCCTTCGGTCGACCAGGTCCTCCGGGCGAACGCAGGAGCGCTTGCCGTCGAACAGTTTGGGCGGCCCGCAGCGGTAGCGGCGGTGCGACAGACGCTCAACGAGGCACGACTGGCATTGCATGCCGGCAAGGCTCTGCAATGTGAGCCGGAAGTACTGGCGAACTCGGCGCTTGCCAGGCTGGCGATGGATGCACGGTCAAGCTTGCGACCGGTCTTCAATCTCACCGGCACGGTTCTTCACACCAATCTCGGCCGCGCACTGCTGGCCGATGTCGCGATCGAGGCAGCGGTCGTCGCAATGCGCTCCGCAGTGGCGCTGGAATTTGATTTGACGAGCGGCAAACGCGGCGAACGTGACGATCACGTCCGCGGGCTGCTCTGCGAATTGTCCGGCGCGGAAGACGCGACCGTCGTTAATAACAATGCCGCGGCCGTCCTTCTCACGCTCAACACGCTGGCCAAGAGCCGCGAAGCGGTCGTGTCGCGCGGTGAACTGATCGAAATCGGCGGCGCGTTCCGGATGCCGGATATCATGGTGCGTGCCGGCGCGCGGCTCGTCGAGGTTGGCACCACTAACCGCACGCACTTGAAGGACTATGCGGACGCGATTGGTGCCAAGACCGGCCTCGTGCTCAAGGTCCACACCTCAAATTATCGTATTGCCGGCTTTGCCAGAGAGGTGAGTGCACGTGAGCTCGCTCAATTGACACGCGAGCGCGGCGTGCCGCTGGTCAACGATCTCGGCTCAGGCACCATGGTCGACCTGTCGCGTTGGGGATTGGCGCATGAGCCGACGGTTGCCGAAGCAGTCGCGGACGGCGCCGACATCGTCACCTTTTCCGGCGACAAGCTCATGGGCGCGCCGCAGGTCGGCTTCATCGTCGGGCGCAAGGACTTGATCGCCAAGATCAACCGCAATCCGATGAAGCGGGCTTTGCGCGCCGACAAAATCAGACTTGCTGCCGTGGCCGCAACTTTGCGGCTCTACCGCGATCCGGATCGGCTTGCCGAGCGGCTTCCCACCATTCGTATGCTTGCGCGCCCGCGGTCCGCCATCAAAGCGATGGCCCGCCGTCTCGCACCGATCGTCACAGCGAAGCTTGGCGACGCTTTTACGGTCGAGGTCGTCGACTGTGCGAGCCAGATCGGCTCCGGCGCGCTGCCGCTTGAGACCTTGCCAAGCGCGGCCTTGGCAATACGGCCGCAGCTGCAGCGCGGCGCCGGGCAAGCGCTTACGCGCCTTGCCGTTGCGCTTCGCCACTTGCCGGTTCCGGTCATCGGGCGAATTGAGAATGGTGCGCAGATTCTTGATCTGCGCTGTCTCGAGGATGAGGCTGCATTCGTCTTGAATTTTGCCGACCTTGATATCGGAGACCACCGTGGCGGTTCTTGACGATCGGCGGGCCGCCTCTCACGTCGCCGCTGATACGGAGGTCGCGGCGCGAATGGGCGAGGCCTACGAAGCGGCGCAGCGCGGCGATTATCCGGCGGCGCTGGCCATCTGGGGACCGCTCGCACACGCCGGCGTAGCGCGGGCGCAAAATAATATCGGTGCCTGTTTTGCTGAGGGCCTTGGGGTTAAACGCGATCATTCGCTGGCGTTGCGATGGCTGACGTTGGCCGCCGAAGCCGGCGACGCCGTCGGGCTTCGAAATCTGGCGGCGTTCTATTTCAAAGGCGAAGGCATCGAGCAAGATCAGGCGCGTGCCGCTGATCTCTATCAGACTGCTGCCGAAGCCGGCGACGGTCCGGCGCAGGACATGCTGAGCTGGATGCTGCTGGAGGAGGACGGTGTTGGGTTCAATGCGGTAGAGGCGCGCCGGTGGGCGCTCGCAGCCGCTGAACAGGGCATTGCAGCAGCGATGACACGACTCGGCATGATCTACCATAACGCGCTCGGCGTCGATCGTGACCCGGCAGTGGCCGCGGAGTGGTTGGCCAAAGCGGCGATGCGCGGTGACGCCGATGGTCAAGCGATGCTCGGCGCCGCATACCTCCTTGGCATCGGCCTGCCGCGGGATGGCGTTGCCGCCTTGTCCTGGCTTCTCCGCGCGCAGGCCGGCCATAGCCCACTCGCCAATAAGTTTCTCAACGCCGCTCGGAGTGCCCTGTCCGCCGACGAAATTGCAGAAGCCGAGCGCCGCGCCTCTGCGCCGCCGGGGCCGGTACTATGATCATCGGCACCGCTGGTCATATTGATCATGGCAAAACAGCGCTCGTTCGGGCGTTGACCGGGATCGACACTGATCGCCTGAAAGAAGAGAAGGCGCGCGGCATAACAATCGATCTCGGTTTTGCCTACATGCCGACGCCGGATGGCAACGGTGTTGGGTTTTATCGACGTGCCCGGCCATGAGAAATTCGTGCACAACATGCTGGCGGGCGCCGGCGGCATCGATTTTGTGTTGCTCGTCGTCGCAGCCGATGACGGCATCATGCCGCAGACACTTGAGCATTTAGCGATTGTCGATCTCCTTGGCGTTGGTCGAGGGGTTGTGGCGTTGACCAAGGTCGATCTTGTTTCAGCCGAGCGCCGCCAGACAATTGCGGCTGATGTTGCTCAGGCGCTCGAGGGGACCGCTCTTGCTCGCTCAGAGATCATGCCAGTGTCGATGGTCAGCGGAGAGGGTCTTGAAAGGCTTCGCGCTAAACTGTTCGCCGAAAAGGAGGCGACGCGAAAACGCGCGACCACCGGCCGCTTTCGTCTTGCTGTTGATCGCTCGTTCTCGCTGGCCGGAGTTGGGACTGTCGTCACCGGTACAGTACTTTCCGGGACCGTCGCTGTCGGTGACCAAGTCATCGTGAGCCCGTCCGGAATGGCAGCGCGTGTTCGCTCAATCCACGCGCAAAATCGTCCGGCCGATCGCGGCGAGGCTGGCGAGCGCTGTGCCCTCAACCTCACCGGCGATGGGATCACCAAAGACGCCATCCGACGCGGCGATGTGGTACTTGATCCCGATCTGCACGCCCCAACGGACCGTATCGACGCAAGTTTGCGGTTGCTGTCGAGCGAGGCGAAGCCGGTCGCGCAATGGATGCCTGTGCGATTGCATCACGCCGCGGCAGAAGTTGCGGCGCGTCTGGTTCTGCTCGGCGACACGCCCCATCGCATCAGGCGAACATGGGCGTGTCCAGATCGTGCTCGATCGTCCGATCGCCGCCGCGGCGGGCGATCGGTTCGTGTTGCGCGATACTTCGGCGCAACGCACCATTGGCGGTGGTCGTTTTCTCGACTTGCGTGCGCCGACACGCAAACGCCGAACCGCGGAGCGCAACGGCGCAACTCGATAGCCATGCAATCAATGATCCCGAATTAGCACTCGTCGCCTTGTGCGAATGCGCTCCCTACTACGTTAATGCCACGACCTTTGTGCGCGATCGCGCGCTCGCACCAAGCGATGCCGAACGCTTTACGGCAGGCCTCGGTCTGCACTCTATTCCGGTGCAACGCTTGTGCTTTGCGCTGTCGTCTGCGCGTTGGCTTAAGCTTGAACGTGGAGTTATCGCCACGCTGACCGGTTTTCATGCTGGCAATCCCGACCTGCCAGGCATGGGAATGGAGCGGCTACGGTTGCAACTCGAGCCGCGACTGCCGGCACCGATCTTTGCCGCGGCGCTGCAGGGTCTTTCGCGCGCCAAGAAACTTTCGCTTGATGGCGCTTGGGTTCGGCTGCCGGAACACGAGGTACGTCTCACTAGCGCTGAGGAGGCGCTATGGCTGCGCGTAAAACCCTGTATTGCCGGCGAGCAGCGATTTCGTCCGCCGCGCGTTCGCGACATTTGCGCCTTTACTGGCACGACTGAGTCCGCTGTTCGGCGACTCCTGAGATTGCTCAGCCGAATCGGCAAAGTCGACGAAGTGGCGCCCGATCATTTCTTTCTTCGCAGTGTAGTGGCCGAGATGGTCGAAATAGCTGCCGACACGGCGGCCAAATCCTCAGACGGTCAGTTCACCGCCGCCGCGTTCCGCGACCGGCTCGACAATGGCCGCAAGGTGGCAATTCAGATACTCGAATTCTTCGACCGCCATGGGGTGACGCTAAGGCGCGGCGATTTGCGTCGTATCAACAAACACCGGCTCGACCTGTTCCGCCGCCCGCCGGACGAACAGTCCGAATTGTCGCAGCCTGGAAGGGAATCGTCCCCGGTGGGACGTCCGGACTTCAAATCCGGGAGGGGCCGCGAGCCGGTCTTTGGTGGGTTCGACTCCCACTCTCTTCCGCCAAGTGGTAACGGCCCTAGGGCCGGCAAGTAGGCCGATGATGGGTCGCTCCCAACACGGATATGGCTATGTTTCCGTCATCACCTAAGCGTCTTTGTGGTAAAGCGGCCCGGACGGAATGCCGCCCAGCGCGCGCCCACCGACGGACCTTGAATATCAATAGCTTAGGTAATTTTTGCCGATTTGGGCTAACAGAAGGTTATTACCGACGATATCGGCCGCGGGTCGATGGTAATGGCCTGCGCCGCGGCGTGCAAAGCTCGAACCTGTGCTGTCGATCACAAGGCGGACGCAGAAGCGGAGAATATTGTGAAGCAATGTGGATATGGAGCGAGCCATGAGAGCGACGGGCTTAGGTGAATCAGGCTTTCGTCGGGTAGTCGTAATCGCAGGGGCTACAGCTGCTGTCATGGTAGCACTGCTATTTGCCAAACCATTTTACTCCGCAACGATTGATCCAAAAGCACCCAGCAGTGCCGACGTAAATCAACCTGTTGCGAGCCAAGAGCCAGAAACTGAAACAGTATCTTTTGTGACGTCACCTACCATTGATACCAATCCTCAATTCTTCTTGGCTGCGGTGACGGAAGCAACGGATATTACGCCGAACAACCAGAGCCTATGCTAGTCTTAGTGCGCTACGAGCGAATGCCGTAGCGCCGCAAGTGGAGTGTAGGTGCGGAACTACACGATCGGCGACCGTTCCGGAGCACAACGCCAAACTGCTCGTCGACAACAAGGTGAAGGATCGCGCTGAGGATTTTTGAAGCCCGTGAAGGTCAGCGACTTGAAGATAGTCCTGGTTACGTTGGCGCAGTTCTAATGTGGTACGGCTACGCAATTGAAGCGATCTACACCGTGCTCGGTACGGTGTTGATCCTAATCGTCGTGGGCATACTGATCTATCACTGATCTGACGGCAGACGCACGCGGATCGCCATATCGAAGCCTTCGGCGATCACATCGACGCGGAGGAATCAAATATTTAAAGAACACAAATTCCCGGTAACACAAACGCTCGAAAAATGGACGTTTTGCACCAGGCGAAATTTCGAGGGTTTTCGGAACACCGCCTGATCATAAAGTCCGCCCCGGTTGCCGGGCTTCGTCGGTGCGGCCCGGGTACTGCGGGCGTTGGTGGTATGGTGGTCGTTGGGGCGCGCCCCTAACGAGCTGGTCTATAGGCTCCGTAACGCCTTGACCGTCGCCACAATCTTGGGGGGTTGCGGGGCCTTTGCTTGTAGCAACAGGCCCCCGCTCTGGAGCCGCCACGCAAGAGGCTGTAACGGTTTTGCCGTTCCGGCCTCTTGCGGCGGTCTCGATTTAAGACCATTTGGCACTTGTTGGCCCAGGCCAACCAAAATCGCGATCCTGTTCGACGAATGTTTCGGCGCCGCATGATGGTCAATATGGCCCGGCACCTAGGATTCCTTACATTGCCGTCACGCACTCTCATGGCCGACACACGCATCAACCGCAAACTCGCGGCAATCCTCGCGGCCGATGTGGTCGGCTATTCACGCCTGATGGGAGCCGACGAAGCGGGCACACTAGCTGCTCTGAAGCGGCACCGAGAGACCATCTTCGACCCAGCCGTCGCCGCCCACAACGGCCGCATCGTGAAGCTGATCGGCGATGGCACCATCGTCGAGTTCGGCAGCGTGGTCGATGCTGTAAACTGCGCGCTTTCGGTGCAACGCTCGATCGCCTCGTTGCCGGATGCAAGCGCGCGCCAGCCAACCATTGTGCTCCGAATCGGCATCAATCTCGGCGATGTCATCATTGAAAACGACGACATCTATGGCGATGGTGTCAACATCGCCGCGCGACTGGAACCTCTCGCTGAGCCCGGTGGGATCTGCGTCGCCTCGATCGTCAACGAGAGCGTCGGCAACCGGATCGACGTTCGCTTCCAGGATGGCGGTGACATAAGTGTAAAGAACATCGACCGCCCGATCCGAGTCTGGAAGTGGCATCCTAGTAAGATGGATGCCGCCGGCAGTCGGTCTAGTGCCGCCAATCCGACGCCCAGTGTCGAAGCGCCCTCTATCGCCGTTTTGCCGTTCGCCAACATGTCGGGCGACCCCGAACAGGAGTACTTCTCCGACGGCATCAGCGAAGACGTTATCACCGATTTGTCGAAGATCGCCGGCCTGGTGGTCATCGCGCGCAACTCAAGTTTCACCTACAAGGGACGCTCTGTCGACATCCGCGAGGTCGGCCGGGAGCTTGGCGTGCGCTCAGTGCTGGAAGGCTCTATCCGCCGCGCCGGCAATCGCGTCAGGATCACTGCGCAGCTGATCGACGCGAACAATGGCGCTCACCTATGGGCTGACCGCTACGACCGCGATTTGACCGATATCTTTGCGGTCCAGGACGACGTCACGCGCCAAATCGTCGACGCTCTCAAAGTCACTCTGAGCCCAGCTGAAAAGGCGCGGCTTGCCGATAGCGGGACGCCCAACATCGATGCTTACGACTGTTATCTTCGCGGTCGCGAGCTACTGGCGCTGAATCCCAAGAACCGCGAGAGATTCGAACAGTCGACAAAGCTCTTCATGAGGGCACTGGAGCTCGATCCCGGCTATTCGCAAGCCTATGCAAGCCTGAGCTTAGCGTACAATTTAGACTACCAAAACCGTTGGAGTGACGATCCCGATAACTCGTTGCAGCTTGCGAAACACAATGCGGAACAAGCAATCGAAAAGGATCCGAAAGAACCGTTGGCGCGACAGGTCGCGTGCTGGGCCGCAATGTTCGATAAAGACCTCGGTCGGGCAAAGTCCGAGGTCGACATTGCGCTGTCACTGAACCCGAATTCCTCTGGAGCCTACGCTAGTCTTGGCAGCATTCACACCTATTCAGGACGGCCCCTCGAGGCGATTCCGGCGCTTGAGCGCGCCACTCGTCTCGATCCCGCCTTTAGGCCGGGACATCTACACTTTCTCGGCATGGCGTACCTACTTGCAGGGAAGTACGAAACGGCGGCGGCTTTGCTAAGGGAGCGCATTCTCCTAGTGCCCGGGACGGATTTTAGCCGCGTCTTACTCGCTTCAGCTCTTGGTCATCTCGGTGCGATCGATGAGGCTCGTCGCATCTGGCAAGAACTCAATGAGATCAATCCAAAATACTCCTTCAGCGAGCATTTCGCCCGGCAGCCTTTCAAGAAGGAAGAGGACGTGCGCCGGATTGCCGAGGGTCTCGCGAAAGCCGGATTGTCGACCTAACAAGCTGTCCCACGACCGTGCTACTATGCGTGCAACGTCAGACCGCTTTGACCAGCACACCCGCGTTACATTACCACCTTGTTAGCATCGGTGGGCAGCGTCAATACTCCCGCGTTGCCGGCGTCGGGCGCTGTCCGGTTGGCGCTGGGCTAATCGGGGCTCCAACGCCGTAGCTCTTGATGTAACCTAAGGGTAGAGAGACCAGAGCGTCATGAGGGGGAAGACTGTTGTTATCACGGGAGGCACGTCCGGGATTGGCGAAGTCGCCGCGGTAGCGCTCGCAAGAATGGGTGCCCGGATCGTCTTGGTCGCCCGAGACAAGGCTCGCGGCGAGGCGACGCTAGCGCGGCTTCGCGACAGCGCGCCCGGCGTCGCCCACTCCTTACATCATGCCGACCTCTTACGGCTGGTCGAGATGAAACGCGTGGCAGCTCAAATCGCCGATCACGAGACGCGCATCGACGTACTGATTAACAATGCAGGTGCCTTATTCGCAACGCGGCGTACCACGGAAGACGGACTTGAATGTACCTTCGCACTCAATCACATGGCCTATTTCGTCGTGACGGAGGGATTGCGCGAGCGGCTGTCGGCGTCGGCTCCCGCGCGTATCATCAACACGGCCTCCGCCGCACACCAAGGCGCCACGTTGGATTTCGACGATCTCCAGTCGGCAAAGAGCTTTGGAGCCATGAAAGCGTACAGTCGGTCGAAGCTATGCAACATCCTATTCACGCGTGAACTCGCTCGTCGTCTACGTGGCATCGGCGTCACTGCGAATTGCCTGCATCCCGGGTTCGTCGCCACCCGCTTTGGCGACCAAAGCGGCGCCTTGATGTCTTGGGTCGTTTGGCTTGCTAAGTTTTTCGCAATACCTCCTGGCAAGGGCGCACAAACGATTATCTATCTCGCGTCCTCGCCAGATGTCGCCAAGACAACCGGACAGTACTTTCATGAGTTTGTGCCGGCCCTCCCGTCTCCTGCGGCTCAAGACGACCGATCTGCCTTATTGCTCTGGCAGCGCAGCGCGGCATTGGCCGGCATAAAGGAATAGCCGCCTTAGACATCGATGACAAAAGCCGCGACCCACGGCAGGTGGCTATTTGCATGTTCACGTCCGGCGGAAGTTACGACGTCCAATCGCACTGGCGAGTGTGCAAACCAACACCGAACGATGCGCAAGAAGCTGTGACCGCTTTATCAGTCGCACCGTTTCGAAACCAGTAAACGTCATCAAAGCCTAAGGTCACTCGTCATAACAGACCTAAGGCCGTCGGGATCCGCTATATTTATTATCAGTCCGACAAAACGGAGGTAACGTCATGCCTGTGATGTCTGGTTTTGGTGCAGTTGCAGAACTGCCGTGGGAGCGCATCACCGATAAAATTGAGAGGCGTATGCTTGCCGGGAAACAAGGCATGATCGTGTGGTGGAAAATGAAGGTCGGCGCACATGCCGCTTCGCATCAGCATCCACACGAGCAGATTGTTTGGATGCTCAAGGGCAGGATGGATTTTCGAATTGGGAACGATCGGCGGTCGATGGTCGCGGGCGATGTTGCGGTCATTCCCGGCAACGTCGAGCACGAAGGTTTCTTCCCCGAGGACACGGAAGTCGTTGATGTCTTCGCGCCACCGCGGGAAGATTTCCTCGCTGGGGGCACGCCGGCGTATATGGTACGCCGTAATCCCGCGGCATAAGTGAGCTACGATGCGCGAGAGCGTGTAAGCGTTTGGCGTTCCAGGCCTCAACAGAACGTCTCAAACTAGTCCCAAGATGAGATAACGTTTTCGCCCATGCGTCCGGCCGTTATTGAGGGTTCAGGATCAACCGGTCGACAAGCCGGTCTCGATCTTGAGATCCATCAGTTTTATGTTTCGAGAAATCGCTATCGTCCGCATCTATTCGTGCCCGTCCAGATATCCTGTTGAGCACATGCACCCTGCACTGAGCGTCCTGACCCCACAATGCATCGCGACGGAAGCCTTCACAAATGCTACTGCGGCCGTCGCGCGCCTCGACGAGATCTATGAGCGCAATACTGGCTTCTTGCGCGAGCGCTTTGAGGCGTATGCCAATGGTGAGTCGATTAAAACGCGGGTGCGCGCCGTCTATCCTTTTGTGCGCATCACGACCGCAACCCATGCGCGGCTCAACTCTCGGCTTTCCTACGGCTTCGTCGCAGGGCCGGGCGTGTACGAAACTACCGTAACGCGGCCCGACCTTTTCCGTGCCTATCTCACAGAGCAAATCAAGCTGTTGATCGAGAACCACGGCGTTCCGGTCGAAATCGGCGAGTTGAGCGAGCCGATCCCAGTCCATTTCGCCTATCGCCGCGACATTAACATCGAAGCGCTGCTCTCTGACGGCGAAAAGTTACGCATCCAACGACCGGTGCGCGACGTGTTCGACACGCCTGATCTCGCCGCCATGGACGACGCGATCGCCAACGGCACGCTACAACGGCATCCCGGCACGCCCGAGCCTCTTGCATTGTTCCGTGCAGCGCGAGTCGATTATTCTTTGCACAGGCTTTTCCACTACACCGGCACCGATCCGGAGCACTTCCAGAACTTTGTGATCTTCACGAACTACCAATTCTATGTCGATGTCTTTGGGCGCTTGAGCCACGAGCACATGGCCTCGGGCCGCTCCGGCGCCAACGCCTTCGTCGAGCCTGGCAATGTGATCACGCGCAATGCTCGGCTGGGAGGAACATCTGGCGTTATCCCTGAGCGTATGCCGCAGATGCCGGCTTTTCATCTTGTCGAGCCCGGCTATCGAGGCATCACGATGATTAACATTGGCACTGGCCCGTCCAACGCCCGCACTATCACCGACCACGTTGCCGTCCTGCGGCCGCATGCCTGGCTGATGTTGGGACATTGTGCCGGCCTTAGTAACTCGCAGAACCTCGGCGACTACGTTCTCGCCCATGGCTATATGCGGGAGGATCACGTCCTCGACAATGAACTGCCGCTATGGGCGCCGATCCCAGCATTGGCCGAGATGCAGGTCGCGCTTGAGTTAGCGGTCGGCGAGGTCACAGGGCTGGCGGGCTTCGAGCTAAAGCGGGTTATGCGTACCGGAACGGTCGCGAGCGTCGACAACCGCAATTGGGAGATCGGAGACCCCGCCATCATCCGACGCCTCTCGCAGTCGCGCGCTATCGCGCTCGACATGGAGTCGGCAGCCATCGCCGCCAACGGCTTTCGCTTCCGCGTGCCATACGGCACCCTGCTCTGCGTTTCGGATAAGCCCCTCCATGGCGAAATAAAGCTCGCCGGTATGGCCGGCGAATTCTACCGCCAGCGTGTCGGCCAGCATCTCGAGATCGGGTTAAGGGCACTGGAAAAACTCAAGGCCCAGGATTGGGAACGCTTGCACTCGCGCAAACTCCGAAGCTTCGCCGAGGTCGCGTTCCAATAGTCTCCGCGACGCCCTTGCCGCACGAGCCGAGTGGAATAACTGTCTCAGTCGCAACGGATAATAGCGAGCGAGAAAGTGTACCGGTTTACCGTTCCGCCTTTCGTCCACTTTCAGACTATTTCGGACCTGATCCGACATCAGCCTCGAGCGCATCGGTCGCGGTTGACCCGGAGCGGAACTCAGCATGCTGCTTTTCCGATCACTGCATCGGCGCGTACCAGCCGCGTCGGTGGGATTTCTAGACTGAGAGTCTTGGCGGCTTGCACATTGACGGCCAGCTCGAATTTGATCGGTTGTTCCACCGGGAGGTCCGGCGTCGCCCAAGTGAGATACGGAGCTGAAAGGGCATGCTGTTTCTTGGCCTTGTAAGGCAAACCGAGCGTCATTTGCGCGCGGCTTAAGGCGCGATCGACCCCTTACAAATTGTTCGGCGCATACTTATTGTTTAGAAGCCAATTGGCCAGGAGATTAATATCATGTTTCGCCGCCGCTGGCCGATCGCGCTTGCCGCGATTGTAGCCGCGTTTGTGTTGGTCACTGCTGATGCGCATGCACGGATCGGCGGCGGCTTCTCAGGAGGCAGCCGAGGTATGCGCACATACTCGGCGCCGCCTGCCACGCCCACCGCGCCTACTGCCGCGCCGATCCAGAATTCGATGACACAACCCGGCAGCGCCACACCCATCGGCCAGACTGCAATCCGTCCGGGCTTCTTCGGCGGCGGATTGTTCGGCGGGATTGCTGCCGGCTTCCTCGGCGCCGGTCTGTTTGGTCTGCTATTCGGACAAGGATTTTTCGGTGGCATGGCCGGCTTCGCCTCGGTCCTCGGTCTGCTAGTACAGGTCCTGCTGGTCGTGATCGTCGCCAGGCTGATCTTCGCCTGGTGGCAGCGACGCAAAATGTCTGCGCCTGCCTATGCGGCGGCGCGTCCTGCGACCGGCCACAATTTTGGCGGTCTCAGTGGAATGTCGAGCGGCGCCGCTGGACCACCGGCCGGCGAACCTCTTGCCATCGCCAAGTCGGACTATGACGCGTTTGAGCGATTGCTCGGCGACACCCAGGCCGCTTATTCAACGGAAGACCTTTCAGCCCTGCGCGCGAAGGTCACGCCCGAGATGCTGTCCTATTTCTCCGAGCAGTTAGCGGGCAACGCGAGTCGGGGTCTAATCAATCACGTCACTGATGTGAAGCTGCTGCAAGGCGATCTGGCGGAAGCCTGGCGCGAAGGCGGCACCGATTATGCGACCGTGGCCATGAAATTCGCGCTCAAGGACAGTATGGTCGAGCGCGCGAGCGGACGCACCGTCGAAGGCGGCGAGCGGAGCGAGGTCACCGAATTGTGGACCTTCATGCGCGCCCGTGGCGGCAATTGGCTCCTCTCCGCCATCCAGCAGACTTGATGCAGTGCCGCCGCGGATAGGAGCGCTCTGCCAATTCACGGGGCGGGACCTTACTGCAACGCGCTCGCATACCTACATCCACGCCATCACCCGCTGCGACTCTGTCCAGGCGCCGGCGACTGAGAGTCCGGTAGCACTCCCGCCTGAGACAGGGGAATGCTGTGCCCACATATCGCACGTACATCATTGGTCGCGCCGATCACTTTTGGGGCGCCGAAGATATCCAAGGCGCGGACGACGAAGATGCCATCCAAAGGGTGCAACAGACCATGGATGGCCGCGATACAGAGCTTTGGGAACGAGGCCGTTTTATCGTACGGCTGTCTTCTCACCCGATCCGAAAGTAGGCCGACCGACACGCGCTCGTCCGTCGCCTGGGCGGTCGCAATCCAACACGCTTGTTGGAAATGCGAATTTCTAACAATCAGAGGGATAGTATGTTGCTCACTGCAAGGTGCCCAGCACGCAGCGGAGAATGTTTATGGGGGAGCGTTACGTTGGTCGTAACGTAGGGGGAACGTCCGACCAAAGCCAAGCGGCACCACGCACCCCACTCGAATCACCGTGAGCCGCGCGCACAATGGGTGTGTCGAGGCCATCAGAGAACGTGTAAATCTCGGTAAGAGAGGAAAGTCCTGCGTACAACTGCACTATATTGGAGAGGCCGCCGCCGAGCACGATCACATTGGGGTCAAGGAGATTAATGACAACCGAGAGGCTACGCGCCAGGCGGTCCTGATAGACCGTTAGGCACTCCTTTGCAGATTTGTCGCCACCGCTAGCGGCAAGCGCGATTTCCTCCGCCGTTAAATGTTTACCGGTACGGCTGCGATAGTCGCGCGCTAGACCAGCACCAGACAGGAACGTCTCGACACAGCCTGACTTGCCGCAATAGCACGGCGCGCCCGGCCGCTCGCTCTCGGTAGCCCATGGCAGGGGATTATGGCCCCATTCTCCGGCGATCTTGTTGTGTCCCGCAATAAGCTCCTTGCCAATGACAATGCCGCCGCCAACACCCGTGCCAAGGATAACTCCGAACACAACATGGGCACCTAGGGCGGCGCCATCGACTGCCTCTGAAAGGGCAAAGCAATTTGCGTCATTTTCCAATCGGATTGGCCGCCCAAGTCTTTGAGAAAGATCACGGTCCAACGGCCTACCGTTCAAGACGGTGCTGTTCGAGTTTTTGAGGAGGCCAGTCCTAGTTGAGATTGCTCCGGGAGATGCGACGCCCAACGAGCCGTTTTGGCAAAGTTCCCTTTCGGATAAAAGTACAAGGTCGGCGATGGCGTTCAAGGTGCCGACATAGTCTCCAGTCGGCGTTGGCACGCGATGCCGTAATAGTGTAGCTCCGTTTTCGTCGAGGGCGATTGCCTCGATCTTAGTTCCGCCCAAATCGATGCCGATTCGCATTCTACGTCCTTTTGTCCAGTTCCAAATACGATCGACCTCGGACTGCGATCATACTGGGTGACGCGCCCAACGGCCCCCCGCAAACATTTCGAGCAGGATTTCCGAACTCAAAGGAGATGGAATTATTCGGAAGCTAAAAGGAGATGAATTATTTTGAAGCTGAGTCCTTGTTCAACATAGCAATAGCTTCCTGCACTGTCGTCATAAATTGTGCCGGGAAAATGATGGTCGAGTTCTTTTCGGTCGCAATTTCAGCCATTGTCTGCAGCGTGCGAAGCTGAAGCGCCACGGGATGCTGCGTGATGATGTCGGCCGCTTCGCCGAGCTTCACCGAGGCTTGGTATTCCCCTTCGGCGGCTACGATCTTCGCCCGACGTTCGCGCTCGGCTTCGGCTTCCTTTGCCATGGCGCGCTGCATGTTGTCGGGGAGGGTAATGTCTTTGATCTCCACTGCGGTCACCTGCGTGCCCCAGGGCTCGGTGTGCCCGTCGATCACATTCTTGATCTGCTCGTTAATGCTCGCGGTGTCTGAAAGAAGCTGGTCAAGGCTAAATCGTCCAACAACATTGCGCACCGTTGTTTGGCTTATTTGATTGATCGCGTTGTAGACGTTCTCAATGACGATCACCGCTTTCTCCGGGTCGGAAATGTGATAGTAGGCGACCGCCGCAATGTCGATTGAGACGTTGTCCTTTGTGATGATTTTTTGCGAGGGGATTTGCATCGTGACGGTGCGCAGTGATACGCGCACCATCTGCTGAATGGGAACGAAAACAAGGGTAAGCCCGGCCCCGCGGACGCCTTCAAACTTTCCGAGAAGAAATACTACGCCACGTTCATACTGTCGCAATACCCAAATCGAGCCTAAAACATACAAAATTACCGCCAGCACAAGGATATAGAGCAAATACATGCCGGCACCCTTGCACATATTACAATGGTGGTCGAGGGGCCACTGGCGCGTGTCCGCGGGCCGGAACGTAACGGACCGCAACAACAGAGGGGAAGCGGTAATGCCGGTCAAGATATTTTATGTTCAGGGCAACAAGCCGATTGGTGAACTGGAATTTGAAATCAACAAGTGGCAAAAAAGTCTCGGCCCAAAGGCTTCTGTGACGCACATATCTACCGCTATGACGGAGCATGAAGACGAAGCCGAAGGGTGGCAGACGCGAATGACGGTAACGATTTGGTACGAACTATAGGGGCTACAAAGATGCTTGCAGGGCAACTTGCGCTGATCGTCGCGGCGCTATTCGCCGGGGCGGCAGTCTATGTCAATGTCGCCGAGCAGCCCGCCCGTTTGGGCCTCGACGACCGCGCGCCACACAATTGGAGGAGGCCCGGTCATGGAAGTGAATGGGCGGCGTGAGCCGATGGGTGTTTCGTCAAACGGGGTGGTCTCAAAGCATGCGTGGCTCCGTTTGCTCGTCGTCTTGCGAGAGGTAGACCGCGTCGGGCGTTAGGTCGAATTGCGAAGTGACCCGCTTTTGTCTCGGTCAGGATGTTGAACGGTAAAAACTCTGGTTTCTAAGGCATGTTGAGCGTCATCTGCCGCGGCTTAAGGTACGGCTAGACCCCTTACAAGCCATCCGGCGCATACCTATTTTTAGTACTCAATTTCGGCCGGGAATAAATGTCATGTTTGGCCATCGCTGGCTGATCGCGCTTGCGGTGATCGCGGCAGCGTTTGTGTTGGTTATTGCTGATGCGCATGCACGCGCTGGCGGCGGCTTCTCAGGAGGTAGCCGAGGTATGCGCAAGGTTGAGATAGATGAATAGCTTTAAAAAACCTGATTTCGTCGAACGTCGAGATGCCGCAGCACACGCCAAGAAGGCGGCACTGGAGAAATTTCACAAGAGTGCCGCTGACCCGGCGTTCGCGGAACGGCAGGCGGCTAGAAGGAATGCTAACACGCGCAGGGCGGCGAAGAAGTTCGGAGATTGAAAAGGCCGAAGAGAAAGTACGGGACGCCGAACTGGCACAGCAGGCGGAGCGCGACGCGGCCATACGGGCAGAGCAAGCCGCGACCGAAAGCGCAAATCGTGAAGTCACATTACAAGCTGAACGAAAGGCGGGCAGGGACGCCCGCTATGCTGCCCGCAAATCGCGTTCGAAACGCTGACGGCTTTTGCGGACGACCTAAATGAGCTACTCATGGATAAGCTGCGTTTTGACGACTCAGACTATTCGGTTGTCGTGAAGAATAGAGCGCCCCCTCCCAACTCTTGGAGATGGGAGATTTATCGAGCAGGCACATCGAGCCCGATAGGGCAGTCGCCGACGTTTTTTCGCACCGTAGCGGCCGCCAATAAGGCAGGGCAAGCAGCTCTGAAGCAGTTGCTGGTCAAGCTCAATGCGTACAGGAGCGTGTCATGAGGAAAGTCCTTCGTGGTTACGCTAAGGGCCAAGATGGAATCTCATCCAAATTGGTACAATCCCTGTTCCGCATAGCAAAGACAAACGCTCTCCAAGGGAACGTCAGGACAAAAGACATTTGATCAGGCAAGGCGCAACGATCTTTAAAAAGGAGATTGTTCGTCAGTCGGCCCACGCCTTAACCTTATTATTGGAGCGAAACCCGCAGCATTCGATCAGATCCAGAAGTTGGTTCCAAAGCGCGTGGTAATGGACGGCTCGAAACGGCCGAACGCGAGTTAAACCGCCTTGTCCACCAATCTGCCGGTGCTGGGCGGGTGCGGCGATGGCAATTCTTGATCCGACTTGGTGCGGGCGTTGTTGGTGCTGCGATCTTTATCGGGCTGCCGTTTGGTAACCCGCCGCGACGCTCCCGTCGTCGGCACGATGCTTTGAATGTCAATGCTTGGGAAGCCTATCTGGTCGCGCGTCGCCGACATAAGTCGGCACGTTAACGCGACAGATCTAAAGAGTACGCAATTGGTTAGCCCGTAATCTGAGATAACGGTGAGACGCTTTGCTAACTAGAAGCATTCCGGACCTTTCAATTGGGACCTTACGCTCGCGTCCGGCAGGACGACGCCACACTATGGCCGGGATCGGAGGCTGCGAGCGCGCGCTGAATGACCTTTGGCTGATTTGGACTTGACGAAAATCTCAAGAGCTAGCCACTCAGGGAACCAACGTGCCAATAGCGAGTTTGTTGTCCGGATAGAGGCACGCGATCACATACAGCGTGCTTGGCTACACGTCGGCGGAACAACACGCTACGTGGCCGGAGCTTATTGGGAAAACTCATCTGCAAAGCGGAAAAATTTGGAATTAACACCCGTAATGTTTCGAATAAATATGCTGCGGTGAGTGGCTCTAAGTGCATCTACTGCCGTCAGGAGGACGTTTATGTCGAAGATTGTTGACGAAGTCGTTGCTGCAAATAAAAAGTACGCTTCTAGTTTTGGCGCCAAGAAGGATTTGGCCCTTCCACCGGCGCGCGGCTTCGCCATCCTCACATGCATGGACGCGCGTCTTGATCCAGCCAAATATGCTGGTTTGTCTGAAGGTGATGCCCACGTAATTCGTAACGCTGGTGGGCGCGCTAGCGACGATGCCATCCGTTCGCTTGTGATTTCGCATAAGCTCCTCGGAACTCGCGAGTGGTTTGTAATCCATCACACCAATTGCGGCATGGAGCTTTTCACGGATGAAGTGATCGGAGATCTGCTTGCTGACAATCTGGAAACGGCACATTTCGACGGCAAGGCTTGGTCGAATTCAAAGCATGGTCATGGAGCAAGTGCCGGGCAATTCATAAAGTGGCACACTATTAAGGATCAGCCGTCGAGCGTTGTGCACGATGTGCGTCGCATTCGCGAGCATCCTCTCGTTTCGAAAGACATCCCGATTTATGGCTACATTTATGACGTATATTCTGGCAACCTTGTCGAAGTGACGGAGGCTACCAAGGCCGGGCAATCCCGCTAAAGTTATTTTGCAAAATCGCTAGACGCACTAGCTAGGCGGCATTTCATCTGCCGGCCAAACTAATGGTCGCAGCGAGCTGCGCTGCTTGACCCCCCGGCGGGGCGTGCACGGCGGGTGACCGCTCGCGACATTTGCGAACGCCCACACCACCAGCCCAACTCGCGAAGAAATAGCAATTTTGTCACCGGTCTTCGTGACTGATTAACAAACTGCTCCATTTCTCAATAAGTTGCGCCGCGCCTTCGAAGCCTGCGTTCTGTGCCGTCCGAAGTCGCGTAATGACAGATTATGGAACGGCGACGGGCCGGCAAATCAAGCGGAACAAGCCATGTCGAAGTCCGCGGGTCCGACAGCCGAAGGTATAGTCACTGTCGCTTATGTGGTGCGCTGAAATTTAGTTTGGGGCCTTTAGGCACGATCCCGTTCGGGTTCACCATGCGCAGGCTCCCAAAATAGTGCAGTTTGCACTGGTCGATGTCGCAAGTGGCGGCGATGCCGGGCATCTGATAAAGCGCTCGAGTGTAGGACCACAAAGCGGGGTGCTCGTAGACATGACACAAGTTGCACTTGAATAAACTGTAGTAGATCGCATCAAATCGGAACAGTGTTGGAAATAACCGCCAATCCGCCTCGGTGATCGTCTCGCCTAAGAGATAACGCTTTTTGCCAAGCCGCGTCTCAAGCCAATCGAGTGTATCGAACAGTTCTGTTACGGCCTGTTCGTAGACCGGCTGGTTGGTGGCAAGACCGCAACGATAGACGCCGTTGTTCAACGTCTCATAGACGCGCTTGTTGATGGCATCGATCTCGGAGCGAAGCGCTGCGGCATAATAATCTGTACGTTCGCCGGTAATATCGTCGAAGGCGCTATTGAATATGCGGATAATGTCCGACAATTCGTTGTTGACGATGGTGCCGGTCTTCTTGTCCCACAACACGGGAACGCTGACGCGGCCGGTGTAGTGCGGATCGACCAATGTATAAAGTTGGTGGACGAATTGTGCGCCGGTGATTGGATCGGGCTGCTTAAATCTCCAGCCTCCTTCCAACATGAGTGGGTCGACCATACTTATCGACACCACTCCCTCAAGGCGTTTGAGCACGTGAAAAATCATGGTGCGGTGGCACCAGGGGCACGGCAGTGCTGTATAGAGATGATAACGCCCTGCTTCGGCCGGATACTGCGGGCTGCCATCGGCAGTGATAAAGGAGCGGAAGAAGACAGTAGCAGGCCGCACAAACGCGCCGCCTTGACGGTAGCTTTCGTCGTTATCCGTCCATTTGCCGTCGATAAGTCTTCCCACGTCAGGCACTCCACTAGCAATGCTTTAAGATGTCCGAAAGGTATCACGCCGGCCAGGTTACAACTAATTGCTGACCGAGTGGGCCCAAGCTAGTCAATGTGGATAACCGAGCCGATCGACGAGCGGATTACTTCCCACAGGCTTGCGCGATTTGGCCCACCAGTTTGACCCAATCCATCTCAATCGCTCCGTTGACTGGACCAGCATCGCGCCGGCTGTTGTCTTTGAGGACTTCGATCATGAGTGTCGCGTGATCTGACAGTATGACTGCGGCTTAAATCGATCACTTTAGCCCGGGAAGTCCATTTTTAGAAACCAAGCGTTTCAAAGCTTTGTATTTCAAGCCCAAGACATTGGAGCGAACTTCGTTCGGCGAAGCTCTCGGAGCTGAAGTCGTGATCGAACCTCGGCCCTTTCAGTCGCTTTCTAATGATCGGTGCGATTGCCCAAGCCAAAGGATGATTGCCCGCGCATCACACGGAACCTGGTTGTGCGCGCTGCGCGTCTAGAAGACTAAGAGATGGGCCGCGGTACCGCTTAAATGTTCTACTTGCAAAGGAGCAGTATCATGAATGCTATTCGTTATCTTCCCTTTGTCGGCCGCCTGCTGATCGGCCTTCCTTTTGTTATGAGCGGCTTCGGCAAACTAGCCGCTTACGGTCCGACGACCGAGATGATTGGCGCGGTCGGCTTGCCGGCGCCGCCGCTCGCTTTCGCGGTCGCCGTTGTCGTCGAGCTTGGCGGTGGCCTCCTGCTGATCGCAGGCTTTCAAGCTCGTCCCGTCGCGGTCGCACTTGCACTTTTCGCAATGGTGACCGCGGTGTCGTTCCACGGCAACTTCGCCGACCAGAATCAGATGATTCACTTCCTCAAGAACCTGATGATAGCAGGCGGCCTGCTTCAGATCGCGGGCTTCGGCGCGGGTGCGATCAGCGTTGACAACGGCCTATCCAAGGGCCGCGAGGCTGCGGCGATTGGCTGATGCGCTGTCCGGCGCGAGCCAAAACGATGATTGAGGAGCGCAACATCAGCGTCGCTGTGAGGGACGGTTGGCGGCTCGCGGTTGACGTGTACCGCGCTGACGCGCCTGGCAGATACCCAATACTCTACGCGTCCGCGCCGCACAACAAGGACATGTTGGCCACAGAAATTACCACAACTCGGAACGGCCATCGCACCTGCTGCTGCCAAGTATAAGGGAACTCCTGATCAGCGCCCGGACTGAAGTCTGCACAGAGAGAGGAATCATGACGATCCGATTTGAAAGAGACGGCTCTGTCGGACGCCTCATACTGGCCAATCCGCCATTTAACCGGATCGATTTGGGCTTTGCAGAGGCTTTGCGCATTGCTGTGCATCAGGCGAGCGAAAGCGACATACGCGTGCTTGTCGTTCAATCGGAGGGGCCGCATTTCAGTTTTGGCGGCGAAGTGCGCGAATGGCTGGGAAAGGACGTTAACTGGTTCAGAACGTTCGTTGCGGAGGTAAACTTCTCTTATCGCGCCATCGAAATGTTGAGGATACCGACGGTGGCGGTGGTGCAGGGCGTTGCATTCGGCGGCGGCTTTGAGCTTGCGTTGGCTTGCGATTTTCTCGTCGCGGCCGAGAACGCGACCTTCCGTTGCGTGGAAGTCACGACGGCGATGCTGCCAATTGCCGGAGCTTTGCAGCGGATTGCAGAACGCGCTGGTCGGGCTCGAGCATCGCGATTTGCCATGCTTGGTGAGCCAATTTCCGGAACCGAAGCAGGCGTGCTTGGAATTGCAACGCATGTGGTGCCCGAAAATAAACTTGATGTGATTGCGGCAGCATTGGCGCATCAGCTCGCGACTGGGCCAACCAGGTCGTACGCCGCGACGCGCACGCTCCTTAAGGCTTGGTCGAGTGGTGGCGTGGCCGCCGCCGACCTTGTGATGCTCGACGTCACGATGGAGCTCTTTAGCGGCGCCGATGCGCAGCGCGGTTTCGTGAACACGGCGGAGGCTTTCGACAAGGACATCGAGCCGCCAGCTCTGGTGTTCGAAGGGAAATAAGACATCTGGCGACAAGCCGTCGTTTGCTTCACCCGCAAAGTCCATTTTCAGAAACCAAACGTTTCAAATGTTTCTATTTCAAGGGCCCAAAATCGGAGCGAGCGTTAGACGGCCAAGCTCTCGGAGCTAAGTCGTGATCGAACGTCGGCCCTTTCAGTCGCTTTCCGGTCATCGGTCCGATTGGCTCCAAGCCAAGTACCATTTCTCTCCTATGCAGCCGCGTTCCGGCTGGGGTGCGCTGCTCATCTGGAACGATGACGAAATTGCGCCGAACACCGGTTTCCCGCCGCACAGCCACATCAACATGGAAATCGTCACGTATGTCCGCGACGGTGCCGTGAGCCATCGCGACAGTCTGGGGAATGAGGGACGTATCGTCGCAGGCGATGTTCAGGTCATGAGTGCAGGGACCGGCATCAAGCACGCTGAGTTCAATCTTGAGCCGCAAACAACACGGCTCTTCCAGATCTGGATTAAGCCAAGGGCCGATGGCGGTGCTCCTGCATGGGGTACTAAGCCGTTCCCAAAAAAGGATCGCGCAGGCCGCTTCGTTACCTTGGCGAGCGGCTTCGAGAGCGACCGTGAGGCCCTGCCGATCCGCGCGGAAGCGCGGGTGCTCGGCGCCACGTTAAATCGGGACCAAGTCCTCACCTACGACACCGAAAGCGACCGCTTCCTTTACGTCGTCCCGTCGACCGGGGCAGTTAACGTGAACGGGGCCCACCTCGACGCCCGTGACGGCGCCGCCATCAAGCAACTTCGTCAACTCACGATCACGGCAGTGTGTGACAGCGAACTCGTGCTCGTTGACGCCCCGCCGCGACGCTCCGTGTTCAATCCCAAAAGGCGCTGAGGAGAAACTATGCCTAAGGTTCTTGTGCTTTATTACTCGGCTTACGGGCATATCGAAGCGACGGCGAAAGCCGTCGCCGAAGGTGCCCGCGAACCGGGCGCGCAAGTCGACGTCAAACGTGTCCCGGAGACGGTGCCCGAGGAGATCGCAAGAGCGCATCATTTCAAGCTGGACCAAGCAGCGCCGATCGCTGCAATCGACGATCTGGCGAACGTCGCAGCGACAACCAGGGCACCCCATCGCAGGGAGGCGCCAAGATGAGTAATTCCAGCGAAAGAATACAGATCCTTCTGGACCAGGTGGCAAGCGGTCAGTTGAGCCGGCGCCGATTCCTGACCGCAGTCAGCACGGCCGGTCTCGCCGCCGGACTTTCCGGAGCGGCAGTTGAGCACGCACTCGCCGCCGGAGAAAATCAGACCAACAACCAGGCGCAGCTCAAGGGCGCTTACGATTACATCGTCGTCGGTGGCGGCGCCTCCGGTTCGATCATCGCCGGCGAATTATCAAAGACGGGCGCCGATGTCCTGATCGTGGAATCGGGCGGTGCGGACACCGGTCCGACGATCAGCAATCCGAGCATCTGGTTCTACAACGTCGGCGGCCCGCTCGACTGGAAGCTGCCGATCGCGCCGGTCCCTCAGCTTAACAGCCGAAAATTCAACATGGCGCTCGGGCACGTTCTGGGCGGCGGTAGCTCCATCAATGCGATGGTGTGGACGCGCGGGATGGAGCGCGACTATGACGCTTGGGAGCAGAACGGTGCAAAGGGGTGGGGCTTCAAGGAGGTATTGGCAACATACAAAGCTCAGGAGGATTGGGAAGGAGGCGCAAACCATTGGCGCGGTGTTGGCGGTCCTGTCCACATTCGCAAACCGGGCGATCCCCATCCTACAGCGCCAGCCTTTCTTGAGGCTGCGCGGCAGATGGGGTTTCCCATTGTCGATGATGTGAACGGCCCAATGCGACCCGGGGCTGGGTACATCAACATGAACATTGCCGCTGACGGGTCGCGGGTCAGTTCAGCCCGTGCTTTCCTCCGGCCCAACTTAGACCGTTCAAACCTGACTCTTCTGTTGAACACCAATGCCACCAAAATCCTATTCGATGGCGACCGAGCCAATGGGATAGAGATCGTCAGCGGGGAGGTCACGCGGACTATCCAGGCAAGTCGCGAGGTGATCCTGGCGGCTGGTACAATCCATAGCGCCAAGCTGCTAATGTTATCTGGCGTAGGCGAAGCGACGGAACTGAAGAAACTGGGTATCGCTCCCGTCGCAAATCTGCGCGGCGTTGGCAAAAACCTGCAAGACCATGTGCTCGTTTCTGGCGTGGTCTACCAATACAAAGGGAAGATGCCCGACCGCCCCGCGGATAGTAACGCGGTCGAGGCCGAGGTCTATCTGTCGAGCGGTTTGAACAACCATCCGACCGACATCGCTTTGGTGCTTGAGCAGCTTCCGATCGCAACAGCCAGAAGCGGCAGCCCGGTTCGCCGCACCTCCGAAAGAGGGTTTCACGATCGCGCCGGCGCTGGTTCAGCCGACGAGCCGCGGACGGGTACGGCTTGCGAGCGCGAACTGGCGCGATATGCCCATCATCGAGGCGAACTATCTGGGCACCGATCACGATTTGAAAGCCATCGTGAAGGCGATCGAGGCGGCTCGGGAACTGGGCCGCCAGTCCGCCTTCGACAGCATTCGCGATGCCGAGGTCGTCCCGGGTCCGAAAGCTGCTAGCCGACAGGACCTGATCGATCTCGCAAGGACCGCTTCGGCCAGCTTCGGCCATGCCGTCGGCACGGCGAGGATCGGTGTCGACGCGGACGCGGTGGTAGACAGCAAGCTCCGAGTTCATGGGCTGCGAGGACTGCGCGTAGCGGACGCCTCGGTTATGCCGTCGATCATTTCCGGCCCGGGGACCAACGCAGCGTCGTACATGATCGGCGGCCGTGCCGCCGAACTGATCAAGGCTGCCATCTGACAAAAGTGAACCCGCATGTCCTTCACCGTCGACGTTCATCATCACATTCTTCCTGACTTCTTCTGGCGTGAGACCAACGACGGCGCGAACCCCGTTGGCGGTATAGCGCCGCAGCCGTGGGACGAGGCCAGCGCCTTGGCATTTATGGACGACGCGCGCATTGATGTTGCGGTGGCTTCGATCTCCACACCGGGCGTTCATGTCGGAGACGATGCGCGAGCGCGTTCCTTGGCACGGCGCTGCAACGAGCTCGCCGCGACCATGATGCAGAAGCGGCCCGACCGGTTCGGTGGCTTTGCCGCGCTGCCGCTGCCGGACGTGGACGGCGCGCTCGATGAGTTGGCCTATGCGCTCGATGTCTTGAAGCTGGACGGCGTCGTCCTGTTTTCCAACTCAAACGGCGTGTACTTGGGCGAAAAGCGGTTCGAACCCCTGTTTGAGGAGCTGGAAAGGCGAGGCGCCGTTGTGTTCATTCATCCGACGGCTTCTCCCGATCCGGCGGCGCATCAGTTGGGTCTTGCCCGGAGCAAGCCGACCGATTGTCGGGCGCTGGTCGATTTTTGCGGTGCGCAGTTTTGGCCAAATCGGTTTGCTCCTCAACAACGCCGCTTGGCAAAGGTGTGATCATGCAACGTTCGACTACGGCCGGCGCATCGATGGATTTCGTCGTAACACATCCGCTCGATCCGGTTGATATACCGACCGTTACCACCATGCGAGCTATGGCGAGTTCCACCAAAGGCATGCTGCGAGGGATCGAAGCGCGCGAGTCATTCGATGCCTTAATGGAGAGCGTATTGCCGAACGACGATGTGGCGTTCAAATCTGAAACGGTCGGCAGTATTCCGGGACTCTGGGTTCATCCTGCGCATTGTCGATTTGACGCGGCAATCCTCCATCTGCATGGCGGATGGTTCAACTTGGGAACCGCCAAGGCATTCCGCCATCTTGTCGGGCAAATCGCCGCCAGGGTGGGAGCAAGCGCATTTATCCCGGACTATCGGCTCGCTCCCGAACATCCTTTCCCAGCAGCCGTTGATGATGTTCTGGCCTGTTACCGCGGACTTGATGAAAGTGGTATTCGGCGGATCGCCGTCACGGGAGACTCTGCCGGAGGCAATCTGGCGCTGGTGCTCGCCTCGCGCGTCAGCGGCGAAGCCGTTTCCGCCAAGACGACCCTTGTTGGGGCGGCTGCATTATCGCCGGTCACTGATTTGACGCTCTCGGGCGCGACGTATGAGACGCGCGCGGAGGCCGATCCGTATTTCACTCGCCCGCAGGTGGCGGAATTGGTGCGCGCCTATTTAGGGAGCACCGACCCTAAAGATCCGCGGGCTTCGCCGATCTACGCGCCACTTTCCGGTTTGCCCCCAGTCCGCATTCACGTCGGAGACGACGAAGTGCTGCTGGATGATTCGCGCCGATATATCGAGCGCGCCATTGCCGCCGGAGTCGATGCACGGCTGGATGTGTGGATGGGGATGGCACATGGATTCGCCGGCAGCGTCGGAAAGTTGAAGGCGTCAGCACAAGCGCTGGATGCCATCGGTATGTTTCTCACTGAGAAGCTGCAGGAGGCATCGGACGCCGATTTCCTGAGGAGCAAGTCTTCAAACGCTTTGACGCTTATCGCGTCAGTTCTCCCAATGCTCGTGTGACCCGTTCACAAACAGGCGTGCTGGAAGTGGCGCTTCACACCGAAGGCGGCACGTTGGTGTTTAATGGACACACCCATGAACAGTTCGTCGACCTGTTTCACACGATCGCCTCCGATCCTGACAGTCGCGTTGTCATCCTGACTGGCAGCGGCGCAGCGTTCATGGCTCGCGTACGCGTCGGCGCGCAGGCGTTTGTTCCGCACTACCGTCTCGCGCCCGAAAGCCCGCCGCCCGCCGCGATCGAAGCTTCCGTCGCCAAATCGTTTCTGTCTAACATTTATGCGCATTATCGGCATTCTCGGAGCGGTGCCGCGGCGCTATCTCTGGCGGGCAACAGGCTCTCGGCTTGACCATCAACATACGCTGGAGGAGCGCCCGGTGCGATATCGTCGGCTTGGTGCCACGGGACCTATAGTGTCGGCGATCGGTCTGGGCTGCATGGGCATGTCCGACGGTTACGGCCCGCCGCGCCCGGAAGATCGCGCCGAGAGCATCGCGACCATTCAGGCTGCACTCGACGCTGGAATTAACTTGCTGGACACCGGCGACTTCTACGGGTCGGGCCACAACGAGATGCTGGTCGGCGAGGCGCTCAAAGGGCGTCGGCGAGACCAGGCGATCCTCAGCGTCAAGTTTGGGGTGCTGCGCGATCCAGACGGCGGTCTGAACGGGCTGGACAATCGTCCTACAGCGCTCCGCAATTTCATCGCCTATTCGCTGAAGCGGCTTGGCGTCGATTATATCGACATCTATCGGCCGGCCCGGCTTGATTCCGCAGTGCCGATCGAGGACACGATTGGCGCTATCGCTGATCTCGTGAAGGCTGGGTACGTCCGCCACATCGCATTGTCGGAAGTTGGCGCCGAGACGATGCGACGCGCGGCCGCGGTGCACCCGATCGTTGATCTGCAAATCGGATATTCGCTCCTGGAGCGGCGGCTCGAGGGGAATCTTCTGGATGCCTGCCGCGCCCTGGGTATTGCGGTTACGGCCTATGGCGTGCTCGCTCGCGGCCTACTGGGTGGTCACCTCAACTCCGATTTGCCGCCTGAAGATTACCGCAACTTCAGCGCTCGGTTTCAGGGAAAGAACCTGCGCAGCAACCTCGATCTTGCCGAACGGCTGCGTGCGGTCGCGACTCCTTTGCACGCGACGCCCGCACAGGCGGCGATCGCATGGGTCGCCGCGCAGGGCAGGGATATCATCCCGCTGATCGGCGCCCGCAGCCGATCGCGACTCGCCGAGGCACTTGGGTCGGTCGATCTGGAACTGACGGCGAGCGATATCTCTCATCTTTCGGCAATCGTGCCGGATGGCGCCGCAGCTGGCGATCCTTTTCCGGCGCATCAACGACGCGCAGGAGCGGATGGGTAACAGAACAGCCTCAAGGCTTAGCCGCCGGTCGCTTCGGTGAAAGCATCCGCTGCAAAAAGTCCCCGAGCACCTCCACTCGTTTTGGGCTGCGTCCGCCCGGCGGGGTCAGCCAGTGAACTGAGCCGCCGCTCGAGGTCCATTCAGGCAACACGATTTCCAGGCGGCCGTCGGTCAACGCCTCGTGTAAAATGAACTCTGGCAGGATTCCGATGCCGACCCCGGCGGTCAGCGCGGGCAGCATGGCATCGCCGTTGTTGACCCGCAAAGGTCCGGCAGGGCGCACCGTAGCCGTTTCTCCCGCGGTATTGCGGAAGTGCCAGGTCTCACCCGCCGTCGAGATGTAGGCGATGCACCGGTGCTCCGAAAGGCGGAGCGGATGTGACGGGCGACCATATTTGGAAAGGTAGCTCGGCGCGGCGACGAGGTGGCGAGAGACCGGCGCCAAAGTCCTCGCGATCAGCGAGGAGTCCGGAAGAGAGGCGATACGGATCGCGGCGTCATATCCTTCGCCAACCAGATCGACGTGGGAGTCGCTGAGATGAAGGTCGATGGTGACGTCCGGATAAAGCGCGAGAAACTCCGGCAGAAAGGGCGCTATGCGGACCACTCCAAACGAAACTGGTGCCGTCAGGCGTATCTGGCCACGCGGCACCGCCGAATGCGCAATGACCTCGTTTTCGGCGGCTTCACCCTCCGCAAGTATATGAGCAGCGCGGTCGTAAAGCTGCCTCCCAGCTTCCGTCACCGCGAGACGGCGTGCTGTGCGGTTGAACAAGCGCGCTCCGAATTTCTTTTCGATCCTGCTGACTGCCTTTGATACTGTTGCTTTCGACAATCGCAGTTCGGTCGCAGCGCCCATGAAGGAACGCGTTTGAACGATCTTCGCGAAGATCGCCAAGCCTTCGAAATCAGGAAGCTTTGACACTCGTTTGTCTGACCTTTTCGTTTGAGTTCACACCTTGCCTCTTCCCGGAATTGGCCGACATTGATCGTGACGCCAAAAGCAGCGACACGTTGCGCGATGATTGCTGCGAATTAATCGGTTAGTCCAATACCAGATCGTCGCCCACCATCTCGGCAAGATTTTTTGCAATATGATGTGAGACCTTCCAAAAAGTGCGTATTTCTTCCGAACTGATGCCGTCGAGCAACTCGACAATCATGTCGCCGATCCTCGGCAATAGCTTGTCGACCAAACACCGCCCCTTGTCAGTAAGCACGACGTAATATTTGCGCCGATCCTTCGGATCGCGCCTTCTCTTAAGCAAACCGCGCTTTTCCATGCTGTCGAGAGCTGGCACGGCCGTGGTCGAAGCCATACCGACACGTTTGCTCAACTCCAATTGGTTCAATTCTCCTCGCTCAGCTAGCACGCGCAGGTAAATCCAATGCGCGATCGTTACTTTTTCCTCGTCTAGGATCTTTTGCGCTTGACCGTTGTAAAGCCGGTGCACCGTACGTGCCATCCAGGGGATCGTTCTTCCGCGCTCGTCGAAAACCTGAGGTGCACGTTTGTTTCTCGAGGCGGAGGCTGGCGTTCCGGCACCCGTCTCCCTGTGCGTGTCATTCAAAGTAGCTTTGGTCATCCAGCATTCCCTTTCTCCGAACTAGAGCGTCCCTGCAGGAGAGACGCCGTCCCTTGCTTGGGCAGACGCAAAAAGGCCATTGACAATCATTCGATAAAGGATTATTCGATATCGAATGATTGGACGCAAGATCATTGTACAGGAAATAATCCAGGTCAGAACCATCGGATAGATGGTGCGGGCGTCCTTTCAGGTCAGGCCGGCTTCATGTCGCAGGGACAGATGAAGTCGCCGAGGTTTGCGTCAGGGAGTGACCCAAATGAAAGATGACCGCCGTGACGGCCCACCCAATGTACAGCTTTGGAGTCGCGAAGGATTTCGGCGGCCCCCTGTCCGTGCTTATCCGCCCCACGAATGGTACCGAGTACATTTCCGTCCAAGGCCCACATGCACCGCGCCGAGCCGTGCTGGAACGCATGGTTCCGGCCGATCAAACGGACACGGAAGCGCTTCCCTCCGTTGTGGCAACGTCGAAGATCGGCGTTCGGCTCCTTGTGTCCGGGCGCACTCGGCCGATGCCCTTCGTCGTCAGAAATGTAGACGCCGACGAAATTCACTTCATTCAATCGGGCGAAGTGAAATTTGAAACTGACGCTGGTTCGTTGATGGCGAACGAGGGCGACTTCGTTTGCGTTCCAAGATCGGTTGCTTACCGGTTCGCGCCGGCCGCAGGCAACATGCGCAGCCTGATTGTCGAGAGTCCCTCAGCGCTTCAGCTGACCCCGCCTGGGCCGGCAGGCATGATTAACTTTGCCCGCGATGTGCAGTACGCGGACGTTGATCACGAAATTCCGCCAGGCGGGACTACAAGGCTCCTACTGAAGTCGGCTGACGGAGAGAACACGACCTTCGTGTTGCCCAATGACCCTTTGGCGTTGGGAGAGAGAATACCTGGTGGCGTTCCAGTTTGGAAACTCAATCTCGCGAATATTCAAGTCTTAGCGTACCTGCCGGAAGGCGGTCCTCCCAGTCCATTCCTGTCGTCGCATGCCAAAGACATTTTGATGTTCAACCTAAGTTCGCGGCCGGGTGGTCGCGCGCCAATTCACGTGAATGCCGATTTTGATGAGGTGGTTCACTACGTGCGCGGCCCGGGCGCGTGGGGACATTGCACTGAGCCCGGCACTCTAACCTGGGTCCCAAAAGGCGTCGTTCACCACGGGCCCAAGGAAGATGTTCCCGAGGGCTATGCCGCTTGGCTGCTGGAAACACGCGCCACGCTTCGATGGACACCCGAAGCGATCGCCGAGTCGGAGTTGATGGAGACGGAAAATTACGCTCGGCATCCGAGCGCCGCCCAGACCGGCCGATAACCAACGTCAAACGCCAGAATTGAGGATCGCGTCATGCTCGAGAAACTGCCGTTGTGGGAAGCGGCCAAGCGAGAAATGGAAGTTTATCAATTCGCCGTTGAGGCCGAGATACAGCCGAAATGGAATGTTCCGCACAAGATTGCGATCAATGCCGCCATTTCGAGTCGCTTTGGCGATGGCAAGCAATCCAAGCCAATGTCGATTGAAAACTACGTCGACGCAGCTTCGAGCGTGATTGAAGCTGGCGCGTGCGGGGTTCACATCGATTTCAGTTGGATCACGGACGATAAAGGCCGACGGCTTGATCGCGATGTTCCGCCGGTGGAGGCATATTCCGCCGTTCTTGAGCCGTTGCGAATGCGTTTCGGCAACGATTTTGTCGCGAACCTAAACGTCCTTCATGGCTCGACTTTCGACCTGTGCATGAGCCCGGCGCGTGCTGGATTGGCCGAGGTCGCGCCTTGCGCACCAGGCCATCCCGAGGCGTTCATGGTTCCGGCAATTCAGACGCTCGAAGCATGCGGCGTTAAGCCGGAGCTGGCGATACACAGCTCAGGCGAGATTGAACTTGCCAAAAGAAAGCTGATCGACACCGGGATTCTCAAAAAGCCCTACAACTGGTTGCTTCTGTACGGTCTGCCGTTCAACACAGGGCGAACCTTGATCTCCGGTACTTGGGTCAGTGATGCCCAGGACATGGCCCAGCACCTGTTTCTTATGGTGGATCAGATTCGCCGGATCGACCCCGAATCCTTGATTAGCGTCTGCGCGGCCGGCCGCGCCGGTCTGTACATGACGACGCTTGCCACAATGGCGGGTCTGCACATTCGCGTCGGCATCGAAGACACGCCTTGGAAGCATCCAAACAGCAACACGTTGCTGCAGGACAATCTCGAAATGTTCAACATGGCACGTAACCTCGCGGCGTTGCTCGGGCGTGTGCCGGCCAGCGCCAACGACTATCGAAAATTGATTGGCAAACCGGAACTAAGCACACCGGCAAAGCTCAAGGCCGCGCAGTTGGCCAGCGGTTGAGCTACGCAACCCTCTATCGGCGACATTCGAGGAGAAAAAAATGACTGAAGCTTTAGCCTTCGCGAAATCGGTTTACGAGGCAATAGACACGATGGACGAGAAAAAATTGGCGCCGTTCTTGACCGAAAATTGCGCGTTCGTCTTCGGCAACGCAAAGCCTGTCGTCGGTCGCGCGGCAAGCGCTGACGCTTCTAAAGCGTTCATGGCAACGATCGCCGGCATCAAGCACGATCTCGCCGATGTTTGGGGGATCGACGACAATATTATCTCGAGAATGACGGTCACTTATACCCGCAAGGACGGCAAGAAAATGAGCTTTCCGGCCGTCACGATTTGGCGAGTGGAAGGCAAACAAATCGCCGACTATCGCATATACGTCGATAACACACCCCTGTTCGCATCGTAGTTTTCTCAAACCGGAGCCTCGCTTTCCCGCCAGATGTTCTTTCGCGTTCGAGAGTCTTTGCTTGGTCTACCGAGGTGCGCAAAAGCGAAGTTCGGCGGAAAGCGGTTGGGTAGAAGAGAAGTGAGTTGACATTCTCATGAGCGCTTCGCATCTCGCGGGTGAAGCAAAGACCGACGCTGCGGCGCGGATCAAGTGGTGGCCGGATGACGCCGGTCTAGTCGTTGTTTTTGCGCTCATGATTCTCGCCATCGGCATCCCCTATCCTGAATTCTTTAGCTTCGGCTCAATCAAGACCGTTCTCCGGCAGTCGGCGCTGATCGGCATCATCGCCTTCGGCATGGTGTTCCTCGTGGCGATGGTGGAGATCGACCTCTCGGTCGGCGGCATCTTCGCCACCGCGAGCAGTTTGGCCGCGCTGCTGATTAAATTTCACCATTTCGATCCCTGGATTGCTGTAGCGATTGCGCTTTTGGCGGGCAGCGTTCTGGGCGGTCTAAACGGCGTTTTCGCCGGCGTTCTCAAGGTTCCACTGATCATCGTTTCGCTTGGAACCTTGTCTGCTTATTTCGGACTGCACCTGATTCTGTCGGATGGCAAAGCGGTCTACGGCTTACCGAAAGACCACCCATTCTTCACATGGTTCGGCGGCGATTTGTTTGAGCTCCCCGTCTCTGTTTGGATGTCGATCGGCTGCGCCATCGTTCTCTATTTTGTTTTCGTTCACACACGATTTGGGGCCACCGTACGAGCTATCGGATCTAATCCGGCGGCCGCGGAGTTCATCGGTATCAATACAAGTCTCATTCGCATCTACGCGACCGCCTTAGTAGGCCTCCTGGCCGCGTTTTCGGGTGTGATGACGCTTGCTTACTTCAAGGCGGTCGACACGTCATCGGGGCGCAACCTCGGGCTACAGGTCATTGCTGCCGTCGTGATCGGAGGAACATCGCTAGCTGGGGGGACAGGCACGATCGTCGGTGCGGCGCTCGGGGTGCTTATCATCACCACGATCGACAGCGGTCTCGTGTTTTATGGAGTCAATCTCAACTATTCGGAGTTCGTCACCGGTGCAGTGATCGTCGGGGCGATCGCACTCGATCGAATCTCCAAACGCCGCGGCGGCTAACGGCGCGCGGCATCACGCCGGACAAATAAGGTCAAAGTGAAAACGCAAAGCAGGAGGGTGCCCATGCAATCTAGACTACGGAACCGGTGCGTGCGCGCAGTGGTACTGGCGGCAATCAGCAGTTTGGCGATTTTTACTGTGGCCGATACTGCCGTCAAAGCCGCGGGCAAGGACTCCGTAACCGTCTCCGTCGTTCTGGCTCTAGCGGCCGGCGAATGGAGCACCGAAATTCTGGCTGGCGCCAATGCCGCTGCCGCGGATCTGAACGGTAAAGTCAAAGTCCGGGTAACCGGGCCGACGACATTCGATCCTCAGCGGCAAGCACAAATGTTTCTTGCCGAGCTGGAAACCAAGCCCGACGTTCTGATCGTCGTCAATGTTGCGCCGCCGCTCTTTACCCAACCGGCTTTGGAAGCGCAGTCGCGAGGCGCGCGCGTTGTCTGGATCAGCGTTCCGCCGATGCCGGAAGTGAAGGACCCACTGTTCGTGGGATCGGATGCCTTTGGCATGGGTCAAACGGCCGGAACCATCGTCGTTGCCGCGCTTGAAAAGAGTCTCAACAAACCGGCGGCGGACATAACTGGCGACGTTGTTACGGGTATCTGCGTGCCGGGCCTGGTGGTGCTTGAGAATCGTCTAGCCGGGGAGATCAGCTATCTCAAAAAGAAGATGCCGAAGATCAACGTCTTGCCAAGCTTCAATTCGGCATCGGACCGCGAACGCAGCTATGCCTTGTGGGATCAGGCGATACGCAAGACGCCAAAAGCTCTGACCTACCTGGATCCTTGCGAAGAGGGCGAAGAGAATATTCCAAAGATCCTCGAAGAACGACAAAATCAAAGTTCCACTTACGTCCTATGAAAGCCCTGAGGAAATCCGTGACGATCTCGCTCGTGGGGCGATCACGGCAATCGTGTCAGGGAATTTCTTCTCGCAGGCATATCTGGCCGTTTACATATCCGCGCAATCGATCCTGCAGGGCAAACCGCTGCCGCAAGGCTGGCTGAAGGTACCGCACGTCATAATCGACAATGACAAAATCGCGGATTACCGAAAAGCTTGGGAAAAACCGGAAACAGGCCTGCGCGCCTTCTACAGCGAGCAAGTCGAAACGGCTCGCGATCACGTGCCATCGCACATTGCCGAGTCCCGATCTGTTCGTACATCCGGCGGAGTGATCGGTGTGAGTGCTGCTTCGGGATCGAAGCGGCGCTCACATGGATCATGGCAATTTAGGGAAAGGTAGGGCATTGTCTGTCATCTATTCGGCCAGAGCAATAAGCAAGCGCTTCGGCGTTGTGCAAGCCCTGTGTGACGTCGATCTAGACGTCGTGCCGGGCAACGTTGTCGGGCTGGTCGGTGCCAACGGCGCCGGCAAGTCCACGCTGCTGAAAATCATTGCCGGTGCATTGTCTCCCGACTCCGGCGAACTGAGGTTAGACGGCGAACCTCTTACGTTGACGTCAATCACCGATGCAGCCCGAGCGGGAATAGCAATCGTCTCTCAGGAGCTAAGCCTATTCCCGGCTCTGAGTGTGGAGGAAAACCTCTTGCTGGCCCCCGGTGGACATGCCTGGAAATCCCGTCGGTCGTTTGTTCGCCGGGCCCAAGAGATCCTGGCAAAGCTCGGCGTAAATGTCGCACTCAGTGCCTCGTTGCGTCGATTGTCGCTGGCGGACCGCCAGCTGATCGAAATCGCGCGCGCGCTGCTGCAAAATCCTCGGGTACTCATTCTTGATGAGCCGACATCGTCGCTGCACGTCGCCGAAGTTGAGCGGCTGCATCAGGTAATCGGGGGCCTACGCGAGTCGGGTATCGGAATAATCTACGTCAGTCACTTTCTCGATGAGTTGTTGGATATATCCGACAGCCTCGTAATTTTGCGCAACGGTAAGCGCGTGCCTGAAAACATCGTTCCCGTTGCAGATCGGTTGAATGATGTCATCGCGGCCATGCTGGGCGAACCGCCGAAGTTGATCGCGGAACCGTCGCGAAAATCCAACGATCAAATTGACACCGGCGGACCTATCGCTCCGATCAAGGTGGGTCCGCTTCGCATCGTGGACCTGAAAGGGCCGAAGCGACTCGTCATCGACAAGCTGGAGATATATCCGGGAGCGATCGTTGGGGTCGCCGGCCTTGTTGGCGCCGGCGTCGAGGAGCTATTCGCGGTGTTGTTCGGCTTGGCGAAGCCGATATCCGGCAGGATAACACTGCCGACTGGCGAGCCATTGCCGCCCAACACTGTCAGGGCCGTCAAAGCCGGAATTGCGTATAGTCCTGCCGATCGCAAACAACATGGGCTGATGCTTCGCCAGAGTATTGCTGAAAACGTCGTCAGCGTACGCGCTCTAACTCTCGGTCGGGACGGTTTTGTCCTGCGGAAAGAGCGTCTGACGAATGCAGCAGCGGAACGCTGCCGGCAGCTTGGTATTGTCGGGGGTTCGGTGCTGCAGCCGGTCAGTAACCTGTCGGGCGGTAACCAGCAAAAGGTCGTCTTCGCCAAGTGGATAGAGGCATCGCCATCATTGCTTGTGCTCGACGATCCCACGCGCGGCATCGATGTGTCTGCCAAACGTGAAATGCATGGAATCATGCGACGCCTTGCACAGTCGGGGAGGGTTGTTCTTTTTTCATCGAGCGACCCCGGTGAAACAGCGGCGGTTGCAGATCGCGCCATCGTCTTCGTTGACGGGATGCTGGCACATGAACTCCGCGGTGATGAGCTCACCGAGCACCAACTGGTAACCGCTATGAATACGAGCGCTAAACCAACGCTCAGACCGGCCGCTTAAAGGTTCGACCCGTGTCTAAGATCGCCATCGTTTACTTTAGTGGATACGGCCATACGGCAAAGCAGGCCGAAGCCGTTCGCGCCGGCGCTAAATCAGTAACCAACGCCGTTGTTAGCGCTTATCGTATCAATGAGACTGGCGATCTTCCCGGCGGCGCGTTGGAAGAATTGGACTTGGCGGACGCTATCATTTACGGCAGCCCTACCTACATGGGCGGTCCCGCATGGCAATTCAAAAAGTTCGCGGACAGTTCGGCCAAAGCGTTTTTCGCGCGCAAATGGAAAGATAAGTTTGCCGCCGGCTTTACGAACTCGGCCTCCGTCAACGGGGACAAATACTCGACAATCCAATATTTCTGGACGTTATCGCAGCAGCACGGGCAACTCTGGATCGGAACTGGCCTGCTTCCCGCTAATATGAAGGCGAACGTTCCCGCCGATCTGAATTGGACTGCGGGATTTGCCGGAGCGTTGGCGATATCGCCATCTGACGCCTCTCCGGAGGAAGCGCCGCAATCGGGCGATCTTGAGACCGCAAAGCTCCTTGGGAGGCGTGTGGCGGAGCTCGCGACGCGCCTCCTTCTCCTTTGAGATAGTCCGCGGCGCGAAACGCGTCCCATTCAATTCTTTACCGAGACCTATCTCTCGGAAAAGCATACACCGACGCTTCAATCTCACGCACTCATATGAATTCCAACCTCTCCGCTCACTCTTTATTGCTGCTCGCGTCGCGCAGCGGAGCCCGACTTAGCTCGTTGCCCGCGGCTATGGCACTCTGCAAAAGGCGTACCAGCTCCCTGGCATCCTTTACACTCAGGCCACGCAGCAAGGTCCGCTGAGCCGCTTCGACCGCTGGGGTAATGCCGCGCAAGGTTCGTCGCCCCGCATCAGTGATCTTTAACTCGCGGGCACGCCTGTCCCGGCTACTTTCGTTGCGTGCCACGAGACCTTTCTGCACCAGCCGGTCGACCACCCCGGTGATGGTGGTGCGGTCATATGCAATCAATCCCGCAAGGGTCACTTGATCGATCCCGGAGTTGGCATTGATGGCCGCGAGCGCCGCGTACTGGACCGGCGTGAGGTCGTAGCCTGCATCCCCGACTTCGGCCAGAAAGACACCCACGGCAATCTGCTGAAAGCGGCGGGCCAGGTGTCCGGGCATGTCATAGATGTCTTTCATCGAACTCTCCGGCCGGGCATTGACGAGTATACTGATAATCAGCATACTGATCAATATCGTCTTGCAGGCCGGTCGCGTCTTTGGCCCCTTTAGGCGCCGCGCTTGGGAGGAATCATGCAGTTTCACCTGAATGGCTTTGAGGCGGGCGATCCGGAGATCTTCGACCAGTCGGAGCGATATCCAGCCTCAGGTGCACAAGGTTCTGTTCCCGAGGAGGTCGACGTCCTGATCGTCGGCTGTGGACCAGCAGGGCTGACGCTTGCAGCACAGTTGTCAGCATTTCCCGACATAAAGACCTGCATCGTCGAGCAGAAGTCGGGGCGATTGCTGCTCGGCCAGGCTGACGGCATCGCCTGCCGCACCATGGAGATGTTCCATGCCTTTGGCTTCAGCGAGCGCGTGCTCAAGGAGGCTTGCTGGATCAATGAGACGACCTTCTGGAAGCCGAATGACAAACAACCCGCCAACATCATCCGCAGCGGCTGGGTCCAGGACGTTGAAGACGGGTTGTCGGAGTTCCCGCACGTCGTTTTGAATCAGGCGCGCGTGCATGATTTCTATCTCGACGTCATGCGCAGATCGGCCGCAAAACTCGAGCCGCATTATGGGCGGCGCGTCGTTGCCGTTCAGCCCGCGGCGGAAGGCGGTGGTGAGGCGGCACAACGGGTCTCCGTCACACTTGAGCGGCTCGAATTCAACGCTCAAGGGACAGACGGAGACGGTCAGGGCCCGCTACGTGGTCGGCTGCGACGGCGCCCGGAGCATCGTCCGTACATCGATTGGACGCGAGCTTCGCGGCGATTCCGCCAACCACGCATGGGGAGTCATGGATGTTCTAGCCATCACGGATTTCCCGGACATTCGCTGCAAGTCATTCATTCAGTCGGCCAACGATGGAACCATTATCATCATCCCGCGGGAAGGCGGATATCTCTTCCGCCTCTATGTCGAGCTCAGCAAGCTCGAAGTTGGCGAACGGGTCGCAAGCCGCAATATCACCATCGACGAGCTCATCGCGAAGGCGCGGCGGATTTTCAATCCGTGTAAGCTCGACGTGAAGGAAGTCCCGTGGTGGTCGGTTTATGAAATCGGTCAGCGCCTGACCGACAAATTCGATGACGTGCCTGACAAAGAAATGGCAACGCGGCTGCCGAGCGTGTTCATTGCCGGCGACGCTTGCCACACCCATAGTCCGAAAGCCGGGCAGGGGATGAACGTCTCGATGCAAGATGCTTTCAATCTTGGATGGAAGCTCGCTGCGGTGTTACGCGGGCGCTGCCCGCCGTCATTACTTCACACTTATTCCGCCGAACGGCGGACCATCGCCAAGGAACTGATCGACTTCGATCGCGAATGGGCTGCGCTGTTAGCCTCGACCCATGGCGACAGTGTTGGCCCCGATCCTGCCAAGACCCAGCACTATTTCGTCAAAAGTGGCCGCTATACCGCTGGAACGGCGACGCACTATGGTCCGTCGGTTCTTACCGGCGAACCCACCTACCAGCATCTGGCCGAAGGTTTCGTTGTTGGAAAGCGCTTTCACTCTGCGCCGGTTGTCCGTCTCGCCGACGCTAAGCCGGTGCATCTCGGTCACGTCGTCAAAGCGGACGGGCGCTTTCGGATTTTTGCCTTCGCTGGAACGAACGATCGAGTTGCTGCAGGCTCAGCCATTCATCAGTTGTGCAATTTTCTCGCCGAGGATCAGGGATCTCCCATCCGAAAGTACACGCGCCGCGGCGAGGATATCGACGCGGTGATCGATGTCTGCGCGATCTTCCAGCAGGCTCATCGTCAGCTTGCCATCGAGGCGATGCCTCCGCTGCTTCTGCCTCACAAGGGACGTCTCGGACTTCAGGACTATGAGAAGATATTTTGTGCGGACCTCGAAAGCGGCAACGACATCTTCGCCATGCGCCGCATCGACCGAGAAGTTGGCTGCATGATCATCGTGCGGCCGGATCAATACGTCGCGCATGTCCTCCCCCTCGACGGATATGAGGCGCTCACCTCATACTTCGACCGCTTCATGGTGCCACGGTCAGACCAGGATACGCTCAGCATGGCGGCAGCTTGATCGCGCGCATCGCGCTTTTGTCACTCGCGAGGCGTTCATTCCAGTGCGTCCCTGATCGCGCGATTGTTTTCCCTGTTTGCCGACACATAATTCCCTGTTATGTCGCCTAGGGAAGGCACGCATAAATGCCTGGAAAGTCGCGCAAGTGATCGCTTTGTTTTCACCCTGACGCGGTCGTGGCCCATACGGGCCAGCGACGATCAGCTCGTAAAATCTTATCCGCCGAGACCGGCGCAGTTACCTTACCGCACGGTCCATTAGAATAAAGCACGACCCAAATGTCCGCTATGCGGACTTGCCAGCGTCGGACGTTGCACGACCAGTCGGTGGTGCGGCATAGTATTGATACTAATAACGTTTCACCAAGGGAGGATTGCTCCGCGCAGCCGATTGCGCAGGTTCCGGCTGATCGAGGGTTTTTGCCGCCCGAATCAGACCGCGCACGTCGACCGAACAGCCGGGCACTGTGATACCCCACGGTATTGAGAAAAGGCAGCGACGCCTGCCTCGCCTCGGATGCGTCTTCGATCGTACGTTCGCGACGTCGCACATCGACGACAAAACAGGGAGGATAAAAAATGGACCGGCGAAGCTTTCTGGCGACGGCCGCAGCCGTGCCCGCCGCTACCGTGTTTGGCGGTGCTTTCGCAAAGGCCGACGATCATCTCAAATGGGCCGTGTTCACGCCTGACAGCGAGGTAACCTTCCGCACAGTGATGAAACCGTTCGCTGAAACGGTGCAAAGCGAGACCGGCAATGCCGTCGTGTTCGACTTATTCCCGAACGGCGCGCTTGGCCGCAATCCGGGTCAACAGCCGCAAATGGTGCTAGACGGCGTTGCCGACGTTGCGTGGGTGATCCCGTCCTATTCGCCTGGACGATTCCCCGACACAGAAGTCCTCGAACTTCCAGGCATGTTCAAGGATTTGCGTGAATTGTCGCTGGTGGCAACCCGATTGAATGCGCACAAGATTCTCCACGACTACGGCGACTTCTATGTCATCGGACTGTGGGGGACCGCGCCCTATTCAATCCACACCAACTTCCCGGTGAGTTCGATCGCGGATCTGAAGGGCAAGACAATCCGTGCTTCGAGCAAGAACGAAAGTGCGGCCTTGCGCGCGTTGGGCGCGGTGCCGGTAGGCATGCCGGTAACGGAGATTCCCGAGGCCATCAGCCGCGGCACCATCAGCGGCACGACTTCGCACATGGCGCCGTTTTTCGACTTCGGGCTCGATCGGGTCACCAACAACCACTTCTTCATCGGCCTCGGTATCGTGCCCCTCGCGGTATTGATGAATAAGAAAAAATTCGATTCGCTGCCGGAATCCGCCAGGGCGGTGATCGAACGAAATGCCGGCGACTCGCTCACAAAGACGTGGATCGACTCCGTTACCAGTTACAACGCGGCCAACCTGGAAAAGCTGAAAAGCAATCCCAAGAACAAAATAGTCTTTCCGTCTCAGGACGAACTCAACAAAGCCCAGGAGCTGCTGGCGCCGGTCCGTGAGGAATGGGTCGCCAGCTAGCGAGCGCCACAAGGAATTGAAGGCCGCCCTCGATGCCGGACTCACGGCCGTCCGCAGCAGCGACAAGAGCTGAGCGCCCGGCACCCGTCTGAACGCTTGCACGCGTACCGGCATGGGCCTTTCATGCCTGCCCACCTCGGTAGAGGCCGCTGACGGCGATGGTGACGCCAATGGCATGGATTGATTGGGCGAGCCGGACGCTCGCGCGCGCGCTAGCAGTGATTGGGCTTGGCGTCTTGTTGGTGTTCGCCGCCATGACGATAGCCGACGGCTTGTTGCGCTTCTTTTTTGCCAACCCAATCGATGTTGTCCGCGACGCCAGTTCGCTGGTCGCCGCATTTGCCGTGGCCTGCTGCATCCCGGTCGCAATTGTCGAACGCAGCAACATTACGATCCGCTTTCTGCCCACACTCTTTGGCCCGCGGGCCGGACAGGTCGCCGACGCCGCGGCAGCCATGCTGGTCGAAATCATCTTGATCCTGATGACGTGGCAGTTTGTGCTGTTCGCCCGCCAAGCGTTCACGAGCAATACGGCTACTTGGATGCTGCGCATTCCGACCGGGCCAGTGTGGGCCGCCGTCGCGGTCATTCTCGCCATCAGCGCGCTGCTGCAAGCCGCGGTCGCCTTCAAGACCATGCGCGGCGATTATGTCGCCGGCCATTCGGCGACTGGCGAATAGGTCGAGGAGGCTCATTTGCAGCCGGCTGTTATCGGTGCATTGGGAATCGCGGCGCTGTTTACGCTGATACTGCTGCAGGTACCGATCGGCTTTGCGATGATGACGGTGGGCGTCGTTGGCTTTGCGCTTCAGGGCGGATGGCTTCCAGCCTTTTCCTTCCTCGCCCAGGAGCCTGCGTACGTGCTGTCGAGCACCGATCTCGCGGCGGTGCCGCTGTTTTTGATGATGGGCGTGTTCGCCAGCATGGCCGGCTTTTCGGAGGACGTCTATCGCGCGGCCGCGGCGTTTGTCGGCCATCGCCGCGGCGGCCTTGCCTACGCCACGATCAGCGGCTCCGCCGCCTTCGGCGCGATCTGCGGCTCGAGCACGGCAACGGCGGCGACCTTCGGCAAAGTCGCGCTGCCGCAGATGCTCGACCGCGGCTACTCGCCCGCTTTCTCGACCGGTGTCATCGCCGCGGGCGGAACGCTGAAATCGCTGATTCCGCCTTCGCTGGTGATGATCATCTATTGCGTCGTGGCGAAGACTTTCATTCTCGACATGTTCGTCGCCGCCATCGTGCCGGCCCTGATGACCATTGCGTTCAACCTGGTTGCCATCGCCGTCGCGGTGCGGTGCCGGCCGCAGATTGCGCCGGTCAGCGAGCGAGTGTCTTGGACGGAACGCTGGGCCGCGATACGCCGCGCTGCGCCTTCGCTCGCGCTGCTGCTCGGCGTTTTCGTCGGCATCTATAGCGGCATCTTTACGGTCAATGAGGCGGCGTCGGCGGCTGCCATTCTGGCTTTGCTGTTCGCGATGGCGCGCCGGAGAATAAGCTGGAAGACTCTCGTTCAGGGCATGTATGAAGCGGGCTCGGTCACCGCGATGCTGTATCTGATCCTTATGGCGGCGCCGATCTTCACCTATTTCATCAACCTCGCGCACGTGCCGCAAGCGCTGGTCCAATGGATCGAGGGCCATCATTTCCCGCCGCTCGGCGTGATCTTCACCCTGACAATCGTCTACATTCTTCTGGGCACCTTCTTCGAGGAAATGTCCTCGATCCTCATCACGCTGCCGCTCGTTCTGCCGATCGTGGTCAGCCTCGGTTATGACCCGTTATGGTGGGGTGTGATCTGTCTCATTCAGGTGGAAATGGCGCTCATTCATCCGCCCATGGGCATCATCGTCTTCCTGCTGCACGCGATCGCGCCGAAAATCCCGATGTCCACGATTTACCGTGGCGTGGTCCCGTTCCTGGTGGCCGATTTTGCGGTGTTGATCGTTTTGATTCTGCTGCCCGGCATTGCGCTGTGGCTTCCGCACGCTTTCCACTGAGCGCGCGGGCGCCGGCCGTCATGCCGCCGCCCGCGACTACGTTCGAAAGCTGCTTCGCCCGGCAATTGCCGTCTCAATGCGATGGGCGACCGACCGCAGCGACGGCAGCAATTGCTGTTCTGCCTCGGTAATGGTCAATGCCGATGAAATCCAGATCAGCGACAGCGCAGCCAATATTCGCGAACGGGCGCGGATCGGCACTGCCATGCCGGTGGCTTTCGGATTGATCTCGCGGTCTTGAATGGCGAAGCCTCTGACTCGAATGGCGTCGAGAAGAACGCTCACGCGCTCTTTCTCGCGCGCCGCCCGATCTTCCGGCACCTTGGACCGCGCCAGCATGTCGAGAATGGCGCGTCTCTCACTTGCCGAACAAAATGCGAGATAGCAGCGGCCCGCCGCCGTTCGCAGCATCGGCAGCGTGCGACCGACCATGCCGTGGTCGATCGATAGAACGCTGGCTTCGTGGGTCGTCTCGCGCACCAGCATGCGACTTTGCTCGAAAGTCGTCAGAGCGGCCGGCCACACCAGGTCGCGTGTGAACTGCGCCATGAGCGGCGCGGCGATTTCCGCGATCCAGTCGTCTTCGAGAAAGCCGTCGCTCAGGCTGCGGACCTTGGGCGTGAGGCAGAACCGGTCTGCAGGGCTGCTTCGCGTCACAAAGCCGGCGCGGTCCAAGGTTTCCAGGAGCCGATAAACCGTTGGCCGCGGCAGACGGGTATCGTGGGCGAGTTCGACGACTGAAGGCAGCTTGCGTCTGTTCATAGCAACCAGAAGCGCCAGCCCGCGTTCCAGCGAGCGCACCCTTCCGCCCCGCACGTCGCTGCTCCTTCGTACCATCGCAGACTTCCGGTGGGCCGATTGTCCACTGTGCGGACATCGAGTCAAGATTGCTGGCCGTCGGCGCCCGGCCGTACTACCGTCAAACAAAACGTGAGGGAGAAGCGCAATGTCGGAAGCGGCGACAAATTCAGGCGATCGCCGGCCAAGGCGTGTGCCCTTGAGCATGAGCCATATCGGCCTTTATGTGCACGATCTGCCGGCAATGGAAGAATTCTACACCCGCGTGCTCGGCTTCACCGTGACCGACCGCGGCAAAGTGCGCGGCGCCGACATCGTGTTCACGAGCTGGGACCCGAAGGATCATCACCAGGTCGCGCTGGTGAGTGGACGTCCGAAGGATCTGGGCTTCAATCACGTCAACCAGATTTCGTTTCGCGTTGCCTCATTGGAAGACCTTCAGGATGTCTGGCGACGGGTGAAGGACGAACCGGGCGTGACTGACATGCGCCCGATGGACCACGGCAATGCCTGGTCGCTTTATTTCCGCGATCCCGAAGGCAACAGGCTGGAGGTCTTCTGCGACACCCATTGGTATATCGACCAGCCCTGCATTGAGGATCTCGACCTGTCGCAGCCGGCCGAGAAGATACGCGCGAAGTCAGATGCCTTCTGTCGCACGGCGCCGGGCTTCCGCCCGATTGGCGAGTACCAAGCGGAGCTCGCTAGAAAAATGGGTTTGAAACAGCCCTAAAGACGGTCCCGGCACTTTGTGCTGTTGTTGCCACCCTACGCCATCGTAGCCCATGTCATCGTAGCCCATGTCATCGTAGCCCATGTCATCGTAGCCCATGTCATCGCCTGACTTCGACGTCTGCATTATCGGCTACGGACCGGTCGGCGCCGCGCTCGCGAACCTGCTCGGTATGGGGAAACTTCGCGTCGCCGTCCTGGAACGCGAGCCGTCGGTTTACCACCTGCCACGCGCGGTTGCGCTGGACGGCGAAGGCATGCGGCTTTTGCAGACGATCGGCCTCGCCGAGCAGATGCTGCCGCACCTTCAAGTCAGCCGCAACATCCGTCATGTCAGCGCCGACGGTAAATTGCTTTTGCTACTCAGCCGCGGCGGCGTCGGGCCCGAGGGCTGGAACAACGCCTACCGCTTTTATCAACCCGAATTCGAGACAGTGTTACGCAACGGCGTTGCGCGCTTTCCTTTGGTCGAGGTGCGGCTGCGGTGCGAGGCATTCGCTCTCGATGAGTGCGGCGATCACGTCAGCGTCCGCTACGAAAACCTCTCGTCGGGCGAACTCGCGCAGATTACCGCCCGTTACGTCGTTGGCTGCGACGGCGCCCGTTCGACGGTCAGGCGCTTCATGGGCGCGGCGCTGTACGATTTGCGCTCGCACGAGCGTTGGATCGTGCTCGATATGATTTTGGAACAGCCTCCTGGCGGCGTGCCTGAGGCAGTCGACGAAACCGGCCGGGTCGTCGATGCGATCCAATATTGCGATCCAGCCCGGCCGACGACCTTTGTGCCGATGCCGGGCAAGCGGCATCGTTGGGAATTCATGCTTATGCCGCAGGACGATCCGGCGACGATCACAAAGCCGGACCGCATTTACGAATTGCTGAGGCCGTGGAAAATCGACCCAGCCGGATCTGTGATCGAGCGGGCGGTGATCTATACATTTCATTCGGCGCTGTCGAGCTGCTGGCGGCGCGAGCGGCTACTGCTTGCCGGCGATGCTGCGCACCAGATGCCTCCGTTTCTCGGTCAGGGCATGTGTTCCGGCCTCCGCGACGCCGCCAATCTCGCCTGGAAACTCGAGGACGTGGTCGCCGGTCGTGCCGCAGATAGGCTTCTCAACTCGTATCAGTCGGAGCGCTCCGAGCACGTGCGAGCGTTCATCGAGCTTGCGGTCGAGCTCGGCGACGTCATCCAGACAACAGATCCGGAGCGCGCCCGCCAGCGTGACCGCGAACTCATCGCCAATCCAACCATGCTTCGGCCGATTGCGCCCCGGCTCGGCGGTGGGCTTCACGGCGACGCACCGGCTCCAGCCGGCACGCGCGCCGCCCAACCGCGGCTCGGGGATGGGGCACTTCTGGACGACCAGGTCGGGCACCGTTTTGGCGTCCTTGCCAGCCGGCGTTTCCTCGATACCCTCGGCGCGGCAGGGCGTCACTATCGTTCCGACGGCATTGTTGTCGTGCCGGCTACGGGTTCAGCCCAATCATACCTCGGAGATCTCAACACCGAGGCAGTCGTCATTCGCCCCGACCGCTACATCCTCGGCGTGGCTTCGACTGCAGGCGAACTCGATGCCGTCCTGGCGCGCCGCTCGCCGCCTTCCACCGCGCAGTTCACACTGCCTTTGCTGACGGCATCCGCCGGTTAAACCAAGGAGATTCTCGTGGCCCCCTCCCGTGTCCCGGCCAATGCAATCGATCACGTCGGCAGCCTGAAAAGACCAGCTGCGCTGGTACAAGCTTGGCGCGCTTGGGAAGACGGCAAGCTTCCTGTCGAACAACTGCGGCAGGTGCAGGACCAGGCCATTCGTGACGCCATTATCATGCAGGAATCGCTGGGATTGCCGGTCGTGACCGACGGCGAATTCCGCCGCGGTGGCTGGTCGCGCGGTTTTCTCAACGCCGTCGAAGGCTTCGAATTCCGCGCCTCAAAACTGGTCTTCCGCAACGACGAGGGATTCGCGACGCAGTCGCCAGCGCCGCTCACAACCGGGCGCATCAAGCGCGCCAAGCCCATCGTCAGCGAGGATTTCAAGTTCATCAGGTCGGTTGCAAAACAGCGCGCCAAAGTCACGATGCCGACTCCCTCGCACATGCATTTCGGCCAGTTCAAGGCCGCCGTTGACAGTGCGGCGTATCCCGATATCGAAAAATATTGGGACGATTTGATCGCGGTGTTCAGGCAGGAGATCGAAGAGCTTTACGTAGCGGGCTGCCGCTACTTGCAGCTCGACGAAGTACCACTTGCACTATTGTGCGATGACAATATTCGCGCTTTGGCAAAAAGCGAAGGCGATGACCCGGACGAGCTGGTGGCGCGCTATGTCGACGTCCTCAACCGAGCAGTCGCAGGCCGGCCGGCCGACATGACGGTCGCCATGCATTTGTGCCGCGGCAACATGGAAAGCCTCTGGATGGGCGACGGCGGCTACGCCCCGATTGCCGAAGCCTTGTTCAACCGCTGCGACGTAGACGCCTATCTGCTGGAATACGACTCCGATCGCGCCGGCGATTTTTCACCGCTGCGACACTTGCCGGCCGGGAAGCGGGCCTATCTCGGAATTATCAGCACGAAAAACCCGGCTCTCGAGCCGGCCGATGACTTGCTGCGCCGCCTCGATGAAGCAAGCCGTTTTGCGCCGATGGAGCGGCTCGGCATTTGCCCGCAATGCGGCTTTGCTAGCGCGGCGATGTCGAAATTTGCCGTCATGCCGAGCAAGGTAACTGCCGACGTCCAGACCCTGAAAATTGAGCTTCTGGTCAAAGTCGGTCGCAGCGCCTGGGGGCACGTATGAGCGGCGCTGCCGCCGATCCCGATACCTATGGGCTTTTTACGGCCGATGCGGTGCAGAACCCCTATCCATATTACCGGAGAATGCGCGAACAGGAGCCGGTGCACTGGTCGGAAAAGGCGCAGGCATGGTATTTCACAAGCTACCATGACGTCTATGAATTGCAGGACCGGCCCGACCTGAGCGTCGACCGAATCGAGACGATTTATTCGTACCTGCCGCGAACCAATCCCGAGCGCTTCAGCGACATCGTCGATCACTACAACCGTTGGCTCCTGTACCGCGATGACGCCTATCACGATCGTCTCAAGGCGTTGTTTCTGAAAGCCATGACGCCGCGCGCCGTCGAACGGCTGCGACCGATGATGCAGCGGCGCATCGACATCATCCTCGACGCATTGGACGGTCGCGAATCGTTCGACGCTTACCTCGATTTTGCCGCCCGCCTCCCGACACAAGTGATGCTTGATCTGCTCGATCTACCCGACGCCGACGAGGGGATGATGCGGCACTGGAGCGACCGCTGCTCCAATTTTTTGTTTCAGCCGGTTGCTCCCGACAAAGAGGCAATGGCGGGCGAGCAGCGCGAAATCCTCGACGCCCAGCAGGCCTATTTTAGACCGCTGATCGAAGCGCGACGGCGCCAGCCCGGCGACGACATGATTTCGGCCATGGCGTGTGCGGAGGTCGAAGGCGAGCGCCTGTCCGATCTTGAAATACTCGCGACCTGCAACATGATGGCCACCGCCGGCGGCGGTACATCGCGCAGCGCGATCGCCATGTCGCTGTGGTGGCTGCATCACTTCCCCGACCAGCTCGCCAAGCTCAAGGCTCATCCGGAGCTCATCGACCTGGCGGCAGAGGAGTTCTTGCGGTTCGACGCGCCGACCCAGCGCGGCATCCGCACCGCCCGGGAAGATTTCCGAATTGGCGGCAAGGACATTCGCAAGGGTCAGATCCTTCACATCATGATCGGCGCTGCGAACCGCGATCCGGAGCAATTCGAGGAGCCTGACCGCCTGCACATTACGCGCAGTCCCAATCGCCATGTTTCGCTGGGCCATGGCGTGCATTACTGCCTGGGTGCGGCACTGGCGCGGCTCGAACTGCGCATCGCGGTCGCGAGCTTTCTGTCGCGTTTTCCCAATTACCACCTGGCGAGCAGCAAGATCGTGTTCATGGACCGCACCGCCAGCCGGCGGCCCACGAGCGTGCCGGTTTTTGCGCACTAGACCGCAATCGTAAATCTCAGAAGTCCAAACCTTATCTTCTTGCAGCTTCGGTGAGGCATTCGCCGCCGCGTACCTTCGCTACGTGCCAATCCGAGTGTGACGTTCAAGAAGCCGGCTTTGCATAGGCATACGGTACTTCGCGCTTGACGCTCAGCCAGGCAACGCCGAGCCGGTCGCGGACAAACGGCCAAATGCCGGTCGGGGCGACGAGCATTGTCACCACGGAGACGCTTCCCAATGCGATCAAATACCAGCTTCCGCTGAATGCGAACACGTTGGTAAACAGCTCGCGTATGCCGAAAAAGACGATGGTGCCGATGATCGGCCCCTCGATCGTGCCGATTCCGCCGATGATGACGATGAAAATCATCGCCACCACCCAATTGAGATCGAACGCGGTCGTCACGGTGATGAACAAAGCCGCCATGAAGCTGATGCCGCCGGCCAATCCGCAGCCGGCGGCCGTTGCCACATAGGCGATGAAGCGGTTGCGCCAGACGTCGACGCCGACACTGGTTGCGGCGATTTCATCGTCGCGCACGCTGAGCATGCCGAGACCGAGCGGCGAGCGCATCAGCACATAAATACCTAGGGTCGTTCCGCCGGCGATAGCAGCTGCGATCCAGAAGTTGGCGAGCAGGAAGGTTTCGTAGTCAATGCCACGCGCCGTCTCGAGCGTCATGCCGGTTACGCGGCCGAGACCGGGCATCATCAATACCAGCACGGCGACGACTTCGGAAAATACCCATGTGGCGATGGAGAAATACGCGTCGCGCAGCCGAAACAGCAGCAGCGTCGAGCAGGCGGCGACGAGACCGCAAACCAGCGGCGCGAGCGGCAGCACCCAATAGGGAGAAACGGCGAAATAGTTGGCGGCAAAGATCGTCGTATAGCCGCCTAGGCCGACGAAGCACTGCAGTCCCATAGAAACAAGGCCGGTATAACCGGCAAGCAGGTTCCAGAGCTGTGCCATCGCCAGCATCAGCAAGATCTCGAAAAACAGACTGATGCCGCCGTCGCCCATAACCCAAGGCGCCACCGCGGCCGCGGCCGCGAAGGCGGCGAAGGTGAGCGCCGGCGGCGACAGGCGTTTCATAATCTTGAACCGAACAGACCGTTCGGCCGCAACATGACGAAGGCGAAGAATACCAGGTTGCCGTACAGAAACCCGGAATTGGGGTTGAGCCGAAGCCCGACGAGCTGCGCGACGCCGAGCGCGATACCTCCCAGCATCGCGCCCCAAAACGATCCGAGCCCGCCCATGACCACAACCTCGAACGATATCAGGAGCCGCTCGACCCCGGAGAACGGCGTGAAGGTCGTCCGCAACGCCAGCATCAGCCCGGCGACGCCGGCAAGCGCGAACGACAAACCCATGACGATGTTGTAGACCGAGGCCGGCTGCACGCCCATCAGCCGCACCGTCTCGCTGTTGTCAGCGGTGGCGCGGACGATGCGGCCGATCTCGGTCCGCCGCAGCACAAACTGAAGCACGAGGAACAGCACGATGGCGAGCGCCAGCGTCACCAGCGGCAGTGCGCCGACGGGAATGCCGAATAGGTCGATGCTCAGTTGCGCGAAGTCGCCCTGGCGGATGCTCCGCGGATTTACCCCAAACGCTTCGACCATGAGATTGCGCACAATCACCGAAAGGCCGAATGTGAGGAGGAGCGGCGCGACCGGATCGGGAAGCCGCATGGCGCGGTTGACGAACAGCGCCTGAAGCGCAAAGCCCAGGGCGAAAGACACGACGACCACCGGCACAATCAGCAGCAGTGGATGCGCGTTGGGCAACAGCATGGAAATTCCCAGCGCGATGAAGGCGGAGAGGGCGATGAACTCGCCATGCATGATGTTGACAATTCGGGTCACACCGAAAACCAGCGCCAGCCCGACGCCGAACAGCCCATAGAGGCCGCCGAGCAAGACGCCATTGATGATCGTGCCGAGCCAAACCAATTGTCGCTCCCTCGTCCCGGATGTGACGGCTCAGGTGCCGAAATAGGCGCGCGTGAGTTGCCCGGCGTCAAGGTCGCGGCTCGTACCCTGCATCGTGACTTGCCCCTTCAGCAGGCAGTAGACGCGATTGGACGCCGACGAGGCGCGCTTGACGTCCTGCTCGACCAGCACGATTGCGGTGCCTTCGGAGCGGATGGCGGCAAACGACGCGTAGATCAGATCAATCGCCACCGGAGCCAGGCCCAGCGATATTTCATCGCAAAGCAGCAATCGCGGATTGGCCATGAGGGCGCGGCCGATCGCGACCAATCCCTGCTCGCCGCCGGACAGCGTGTTGGGCATCTGCAAGCGGCGTTGCTCCAGCAGCGGAAACAGCTGATAGACCCGTTGCAGGTTCCAGTGACCGCGGCGGCGGTTCAGACCGCCCATCTGCAGGTTCTCTTCGACATTGAGCGAAGGAAACAGCATGCGGCCCTCAGGTGTCAGCGCGATGCCAAGGCGCGTAATCGCCTCCGCCGGCGCATGCACGATGTCGATGCCGGCGAATTCGATCGACCCGCGCTTTTGCGCAATCAGGCCGGATACGCATTTGAGAAACGTGGTCTTGCCGGCGCCATTGGCGCCGACTAGCGCGACGCTCTCGCCGTCGTCGACACTGATGGATACCTGGTGCAATGCTTGGAGATCGCCGTAGAACGCATCCAGGCTCGTTGCTTCAAGCAGCATCGGCGCGCAGACCCATGTAGATTTCCCGCACGATCGGGCTGGTCATAATCTCGGCCGGCGTGCCATCCAAAACCTTGCGGCCGAAGTGCAGGACCATGACCCGGTCCGCCACCGCGCGTAGTGCATGCGGTATGTGTTCGATCCAAATGATTGCATGACTGCGTTTGAGATCGGCGATCAGTTCGACAAGAGCGGCGACCTCGTGTTCGGTGAGGCCGCTTGCGATCTCGTCGAGTAGCAGCAATTCCGCATTCGAAGCGATGGCTTTGGCCAATTCCAGTCGCTTGCGGTCGAGGAGGCGGAGGTGGCCCGCGGCCGTCTCCGCCAGCGCGAGCAACCCGGTCGTTGCCAGGACCTCGACCGCGCGGCGTTGCGCTGCCGCGCCCGACAATCTGGCGCCGTACGAGGCGGCGGTCAGTACATTCTCGTACACGCTCAGTTGAGTGAACGGCCGCGGAACCTGAAACGCCCGCACGATCCCGCGGCGCGCGCGCAGATGCGGCGCAAGCCGGCCAATGTCGCGGCCTTTGAGCCGGATGCTGCCACTGTCCGGCGGCGTGATGCCGGTGAGCATATTGAACAGGGAACTCTTGCCGGCGCCGTTCGGCCCGATCAAGCCAAGGCAACAATGCTGCGTCAGTGAAAACGCAATGTCGTCGGCGACAACAACGGCGCCGTAGCGTTTGCACAGGCCGCTGACAGTCAGCAATGCAGCTGTCGTTTCTTGCTGCCGGCCGTCAGACGTTTCCGACACCATGGACACCGGGTTACCGAATGAAGCGACCGAAGTCGCGTTCCGGCCGACGCGGCCGGAACGCGGACGCTGGAACAGTTGCGTTTAGGCCAGCTGCGACAATAATTTGAACTCCGCGTCCGGTTTGGCCTGCGAGGTCCCGCTATTGACGATCAGCAGCTCATATTTGTACTTGCCGGATTTGGTGCGCCGCCATTGCCCGCCGGTCAGCGGCTGCACCGCCACGTTTTTGATCGGCGACTTGCCGAAATAGAGCGGACCGAGGATGGTGTCGATATTCTGCGTGGCGAGGCTGTCGCGCACCGACTTGTTGTTCTTCGGCTCGGCCGCGGCCTTGAGCGCGCCGAGGCCGACCTCGAACAGCGAATGGGAAATGCCGAGCGGCGCCGTCCATTGCTTGCCGTTCGACTTTTCGTATTCGTCGGCGAGCTCCTGGGCGCTCTGACCGGTCAGCGACGAGTGATACGGCAGATGCGGATTCCACAGCACCTCCGTCGACATGCCGTCGCCGCGGTCGCCCAGAGCCTCTAGTCCGGCTGGGAACAGGAACGGCCCGGCGACGGTGATCACGTCGGGCTTGAAACCGGCCTGCGCCGCCTGATTCCAGAACGTGGCGAAATGGTTCGGATAGCAGGTGCCGCTGATGATGCTCGCTCCGCCGCTTTTCATCGTTGTGATCTGGTTGGAGAAGTCATCGTTGGTCAACTGAAAGAAACCGGTGGCCAGGTCCGTGTAGCCGTTCTTCTGCAGGACCGGCGGCAGGCCGCGTTGCGGATCGGCGAAGCCGCGCCCCGCCGGCGAGTCCAGAAAAAATGTGCCGACCGCTTTGTTGGTCTTCACCGTGTTCCACATCGCCGCGTAGAGGTTGAACACGTCGCCGGCGCCGATGCAATAGTGGAATGTGAACGGGAAGCCCTTGTCCGGCGATCCGTGGCGGCCGAAGAACCAGGCTTCCCAGGGCGAGAGCGTGGAGAGCAGGGGAACGCCGCGGGCATCGGCCAATTCGTCCGCCGCGCCGGCGATGTTCTCGCCGTCATCGGTCAGCACCAGGTCGCATTTTTCGCCGAGGATCAGCTCCTTGGCGACGACGTTGGTCTGGTTGGCGTCGGACTGATTGTCCTTGAGGATGAATTCGACGGCATAATTCTTGCCGCCGATCTTGAGACCATCCTTGACTGTTGCCTTGACGCGATCGAGCACCCAGGGCGTGGCGGCCCCAAAGTCCGTGCGCGGCCCGGACATGCAGCCGATATAGCCGACTTTCAGCGATGCCGAGTCGGCACGCGCGATACCCACGAGCGGAAATCCGGTCGCGGCGGCTAATCCGGCAGCTCCGCCCATGCGCAAGACGTCGCGGCGGTTAATTCGCCGGTTTTTCGAATTACGGGTCGGCGAGGTACTTTTCATTTGCTCCTCCCTCAAGCGCGATTGCGACATTTAGGTTTTTTATTGAGTATGTTCATAATTGAGCATGATCATTTGTCAAGACGCGCCGGCCGCCGGCCGCGGCATGACCTCTGCAGAACGCGCGCCGGCGCGTGTCCGGGGCTACACAGCGGCCGCCTCACACGCGGTAGTCGCCGGCCAGGACGCGCTCCTTTGCCACCGCCGGCTCCAGCGGCGGAAAGGCATCAAACAAATACCCGTCTGGAATCGCCTGATGCGGATTCCAGGCATTCAAAGAGCCTTGTGAGACCTTCCACTCGAATGGGAAGATGTCGGGCGCGTACAGCATATAGCCGCCCGAAAACAGCTCGACGCGAATGCCGCCGGGCTCGCGGACATAGAGAAACAGGTTTTCACCAACGCCGTGCTTGCCGGGGCCGTATTCGATCTCCAATCCGGCCTCACGATAAAGGTCGGCGGCGCGCAACACGTCCTCGCGGCTGTCAAGCCAGAAGGCGACGTGATTGGCGCGTCCGCGCATGCCGCTAAGCTTGCCGGTGCGATCGACAGCATCCAGCACAAGCCCGAGGTCGTGCGACATCGGGGTCGATGAGATAAACGCCGTCACGACGACGTCGGCGTGATCAAGCTTGGCGAACTCCATAAAACGAAAGCCGAGTGTTTTCTGAAACCAGTTGGCGTCGCGGAACGGATCGTCGGTATTGAACGTCACGTGATCGATCCTTCGCGCGCCGGCACCGCGCGTGACATAGCGCTGCGGACGGTTGGGTACCGTCGGCGCCAGATCAGGCGGCGGGCGATAGCGTTCCGACTCCCAGAAAACCTCATGCAGTTGGCCTCCGGGCGAGCGGAACCGATAGGCCGCGCCGTGCCCGACCACCGGCTTCTGCCAGCCGATTCCGACGCCGGCCGCCTCCAGTCGTTTGACGCAGGCCTCAAGCTCCTGCGGCCCTTCCGTTCGCCAACCGGTATGCGTGATCGCCGGCGCCGCTCCTTCGGTCAGCTGCAGCGAATGATGAAAGAACTCGCCCCAGCCGCGGAAGTAGACCGACTGCCCGGCGCGCCCCAATTCTTCCAGCCCCAGCACATTTTTGAAAAACGCCGCCGACTGTTCCGGTTTTGGCGTGACGACTTCGACGTGCGCCAGTTGTGAGATCAAGCGTTCGACCATGAACCTCTCCGTTTGTTTGTTTTGCAGCGCGAGCGCACCGACCAAGAAAGGACCGGGAGCGGCGGGCTTTCAGAAACTCTTGCCGAGCAGCGCGTATCCCTGGCCCGTCAAACTGTAGATTTTTGCGACGTCCGGTTCCGCCGCCTGCTCGAGCTTGCAGATTTCCAGCGAGATGTCGCAGGCGGCGCGGACGCGTTCAAACCGGCGCGTCATGAAGTTGTCGAGCGTGGCCGAAACCGTCAGGTCCTGCGCCAGCGCTTCGGCCAGGATGACGGCATCTTCGATCGCCATGCCGCCGCCGGCCGTCAGATGCGGCGTCATGGTGTGTGCGGCATCGCCGATGAGGACGACGCGGCCGCGATACCACGGCGACGGGACCAGCGTGTTTTCGAATGGTCGCCAGATCACTTTCTCCGGCGAGCGCATGCGCTCACGCACCTCGACGACGATTGGCGCGGTGAAATCCTTCAGGGCTTCCTTGAGAATGAGGTGAGTTTTGCTTTCGTCGATCCGCGTGTGAGGCGGATAGCTCATGGTTGTGAACAAATACATCGAGTCGTCGCTCAGCGGGATAAATCCGGCCTTGAGCTTCGGCCCGACGAACACGTGGATCTGGTCGATCGAAGGGTGTCGTTCGGTCATGAAACGGTAGACGCCCTGGCCAACGTAAGTCGGCTCATATGCCTCACCGAAGACCCGCTTGCGGATGCTGGAAAAGACGCCGTCGGCACCGACCACGAGATCGTAACGCCCGCCGCTGCCGTCGGTGAAACGCACGGCGACGTCGGCATCGTCCTGGTCGATCGCGTCGACGGTGAGGCCGTATCGGATCGAAGCTCCCTTGGCCTCGGCGGCCTTGGTCATGATGTCGGCGAACAGCGGGCGCTTTATTCCGACCGCAGCCGGCAAACCCGCACCGGCGGGTGGCAGTGGATTCTTGGCTTGCAAATTACCGGCGCCGTCGCTGACCAGGAAGAAGTCAAAGCCGAATCCCTTCTCGACGGATTCGGCGGCAAGCCCCACCATGTCCAAGGCGCGCAGTGTGGTCCCCGTCAGGGTGATGCCTAGGCCGAGAACGCGCGTTTCGAGTTCGACGACATCGACGGTAATTCCGCGCTCTCGCAACGCAATCGCCGCGGCCAGCCCGCCAATCCCGGCACCGACAATCAAGACGCGCTTTACCGCCGCCATCGTTTCCTCCGCGATACCGTCCGAATACTTGCAATTTTTCGTTGTTTGACGCGCGCCGCGCATCAATTAACGGCATCATAGAAGCCACCTGGGACGCTGCTAAATCGAATGAATCGATACCAACCATCGACGCGACGCATAGGAATGTGCGGTGCAGCGAGCATTGCCTCCGGCGGAGCGTCGGGCGTCCGGTCTTGACGGAAATGCCCATGACGGGAAGCCGCATCCGGTCTATTCTCGATCCAAAGGTGAGCGATGCGCTTTCACGGGCTTGACTTGAACCTGCTGGTCGCGCTTGACGCGCTGCTGACTTACCAGAATGTCACGCGGGCGGCCGAACAGCTCAATCTCAGCCAGTCGGCGCTCAGTGGCGCTCTGGCCAGGTTGCGCGAGCATTTCGACGACGAACTGGTTGTTCCGATCGGCCGGCGCATGGAGCCGACGCCGCTGGCGCGAACGCTTGCCGAGCCGCTCCACGAGATTCTGCTCAAGACCAAGTCGCTGGTCACGACCACGCCGACCTTCGATCCGCTGACGTCGAACCGGCGTATCAGCATTATCGCGTCAGATTATTCGACTGAAATATTGATGCTCGATGTCTTGACCGACATCGCTCGCGAGGCGCCTGGCATCAAGATTGCGCTGGAGGAGCACACCACCGAGACGTTCGAGCGCTTCAATCGCGGCGAGATCAATCTCCGGATCATTCCGAAACGCTTTGCGTTCGAAGGCCATCCGCACGAACGATTGTTTGACGAGAAATATGTCTGCGTGGCTTGGAAGGAGAACAAACAGATCGCCGATATGTTGACCCTCGAGCAGTATCAAAGCTTGCAGCACGTCGTGAAGTATTCCAGGGGCGCACTGCAGACAACGTTCGATCAGCAGTTTCTCGATCAGGCCGGCTTTTCCCGCAACGTCTCGGTCACTGTTCCCGCCTTCACGCTGGTGCCGCGCGCGGTCGTGGGCACGCAGCGCATCGCAACCGTGCATGCTCGTCTGGCGGAGCTGTATGCGCGTTCGCTGCCGATCCGGATATTGGCTCCGCCGGTCGCTTTTCCGACGCTTACCGAAGTATTGGAGTGGCACTATCACGAGGAGGATGATCCGGGCCTGGCCTGGTTCCGCAAGATCATCCTCAATCAGGCCGCTTCGACCTTCGGATCTTTGCCGTCACCCGCGCGCCAGCGCGTGACTGAATTTAGTTCATAGCTCTGGCGGATTTCATCGCCGGCGGCGCCCTATTCAACAACCGGCCGGATGCGAAGGCGACGATCACATCTCGTTAAATCGTTGGGCTATCCAGTCGGCAATGTAGCTGCGTGCCGGCTCCATGTTGTCGGCGCTGACATGCTCTATCCCGCCTTCGCGCTCGGTAAAGATCTTCAATTCGCAGCGCGGACTGTTGACCGCCTCGTCGTAACTTTGGTGCGCGTAAGCCAGAGGTATCTGGCGGTCGTTGGCGCCGTGGGTGATCAGAAACGGCACCGTGATGTTCCCAACGACGCCGACCAAGGAAATCTGCGGCGCGTATTCCATGAAGGCCTCAAGGCTGTCTTTGCCCCAGACCCACATCACGTGGTCCCAATAATGCGGCACCGGGCGATCGCCTTCTTTGGCGAGGCGGCGCCGCTGCAATTCACCCCAGTTGTGGTTGGCGCCCCAGGCGACGCAGAGCTTGAAGCGCTTTTCGAAAGCGGCTGCGCGCGGCGCGTAATACCCGCCAAGCGACCATCCCATCATTGCGAACCGCCGGTGGTCGACATCTTTACGCGTTTCAAGATAATCCAGCGCCGCGGCCGCCCACCGCTCGCTGTCGGCAACGGCGTGAAGGCCGCCAAGACGCAATGCTTCGCCGACCCCCGGCTGGTCCACCATGAGACACGACACGCCGCGTCTGGCGAACTCCTCGCGGATCGAGAGATAGATCATCTCCTTGACGCTATCGAGGCCGTTGCAAAAAACGATACAGGGCCGTGGGCCGGCGCCGTGTCCCTTCACAAAAAGACCGGGAAACTTCTTATCGCCGTACGGTATCTCGACGCGCTCGCAGTTGAGCGAGCCGGCAACAATGGTGCGGTCCATGGTGTCGAGCATGGTCCGGTACGCTTTTTTGCGCGGCTCGTAGTGACGGCTTTGCAAGCGCTCGGCCGTTATGTAATAGGCGGTGGCGCGCGCATACTTTTCGGCGGCACTGAGAAAATTGCCGCTCGCGGCCGCTTCGTCGGCGAGTCCGGCCACCCGGTCAGCCATGTTCACCCACGCGGAAAAGAAGGCTTCCGTGCCGGCATCGTCGCCCCGTTTGGCGACGTCGCGCACGTGCTCGTTCGCGCTGTCGATTTCGCCAATGGCGCCCCCCATGCCGATGCAGATATTGACCGACAGATTCCACACATAGTTTCCAGGAAAGGGTTCGTACATGGTCGATTCCTAAGGTACTTGCCGGGAGCCCAGCGCGATCGCCGCGAGCCAGCGTGGATTTCAGAAATTGTGCATGCGGCGCGGCGGCGTCCAGCCCGCGGAAAGTAGCGCGGACTTTCCATGGGTATGAGGCCATGGCAAACCTGCGGCCGACACGCTGATGATCACCTTGCACACAAGCGCCTTCCCCCGGGTCGATTTTTGCTTCTTGAAGGGGAAGCCTACACACATGCAGCAGGCATGAGAAATCGCAAATTCCGGTTGCAGGTATTGGCGCCTCTTATGGCTTAAGCAGCTTTGCATCAAAGCAAAGCCGGTGAGCGCCAAAAAATATCAACGAGTTTGTTATCCAAACGCAAGATTGCTCGCTGTAAGCGCGCCCCAGGATAGTGCGCCCTGCCGCCGCTCAGAAGTCGCATGAATACGCGCTCCTCCAGTCGGCCGGCTGATTGGCTGATAAATTTTGTTTGTTGCAGCGCATCAGTCCGTTCATGCCCCAAGGCTGACGTGTTCGGCGCGCCGCCGGATGTCGGCTCTTAAGCGAGGAGCGGACATAGTGTGCGGATGCTTAAGACTTCCGCTTTGGACCCGCAGCGACGCTTAGCGACCTCAATTGACATTGAGGAAACTCAATCTTCATCGTCTTGGCGCATCCTTGGCAGGGGACCTCAGAATAGAGCGCTGCCATGGACGCAACGACACCAGAGCATCTGCTTGGGATATCCGGCCTTGGATGGCGCCCGCCGCGCTGCCGGCGTGTGGCGCTCGTGCTGCAAGGCGGGGGTGCGCTCGGCGCCTATCAAGCTGGCGTCTATCAGGCCCTTTACGAAGCGGACGTACAACCGGACTGGATTTCGGGCGTCTCGATCGGGGCTATCAACGCCGCACTGATCGCCGGCAATCCACCTGACCGGCGGGTGGAGCGATTGCAAGCGTTTTGGGGATCCGTCACCGCGCGAAGTATTTGGGCCTTCACGCCGGACGGCGATGTGTTCCGCCAGATGCGCAACGCCACCTCGACGCTGATGGCCGCCTGCTTCGGTCAGCCCGGCTTCTTCAGCCCGCGCTTTCCCGGCCCGTGGTTCAGCGCGCCCGGCGCCACGGACGCCACCTCCTTTTACGACACCGCGCCGCTACGCGATACGCTGTGCGAATTGGTCGATTTCGATCTGCTCAATTCGTGCGGCATTCATTTATCCGTCGGCGCCACAAACGTCGCCACCGGCAATTTTGTTTACTTCGACAATACAAAAGAGCCGATCGAGCCGGACCACATCCTCGCAAGCGGTGCGCTGCCCCCGGCGTTTCCGATGGTGAAAATCGGCACTGAGCATTATTGGGACGGCGGCATCGTCTCGAACACGCCGCTGCAATATCTGCTGGACCACGAGGACGGGCTGAACGCGCTCGTCTTTCAGGTCGATCTCTTCAACGCTCGCGGCGTGCTGCCGGGCGACATCCATGAGGTTATGGCCCGCCACAAGGACATCCTGTATTCCTCCCGCACGCGCTACAACACCGATGTATTCCGCAAGGTATATGCGTGGAAAGCGCGCCTGCGAGAAGTGCTGCTCAAAATGCCGCCGGATCTGATGTCGGAGGAGAACCGCCGCGTGCTTGAAGAGCTCGAGCACCAGCCGGAAATGACGATCTTGCAGCTCATCTACCAGCAGAAGACGTATGAAGGCCACGCCAAGGATTTTGAGTTCTCCGGCACGTCGATGCGCGAGCATTGGGCCAGCGGCTACGAGGACACCAAGAGCACTCTCAAGCGCAAGGATTGGCTTGTCATTCCCCCGCCTGGCGGTGGGATCGTGACGTATGACGTGCACCACGATTACCATCGGTGATACGCGGGGCGGCAAGCCAACAAAGATTTGCTGGCAGGTCACGGATGACGCCGCGGCGTACTGATCGGTTCTGGATAGAGTGTCATCAGAATTTCGGTGGCCAGCCTTACCCGTTCCTCTATCTCCGTCGGTTTCGGCACGTTGGTCACGCGCAGCAACAGGCGAACCAGTAGATCGCCCCAGATCAGGGCGAAGAAGCGTGCCGCCATGGTTGCGGGTTCAACGGCGGCGAACAAGCCGTTCGCCTGCGCGGCCGTCAGCAATTCAACGAGGGCGGCACGATTGGCCTCTCGGCCGGCCTTGTCCAGCAATCGCGCGATCTCAGGCGAACTATCCGATTTGGCGACGGCCAGACGATAGGCTGCCAGGACTTTTGGATCACACACACCACGCAAGATTGCGACCCCAAATACGTTCAGTGTCGCGGCCAGAGACTCGCGGTCTCTGGCCGCGGGCATTTTCAAGGGGAGACGTATCCGTTCGGCGCGTTCTGCTATGCAAGCGGCGAGCATGGCGTGCTTGTTGTCAAATAACGTGTAGAGCTCCCGCTTGGACACTTTGGCGCGGGTGGCGATGTCGAGTGTGCTGGCGCCCTCGTAGCCGCGTTCCATGAACGCCGAAAACGCGGCGCTGATGACGCGGTCGCGCATCGGTGTCTCGGAATTCGGATATCGGTCTACGCGCGACGCTGTCTTGATTCGTTTCACAACAGGCCTCTTGCATTTGGTACCGAAAGGTACCATAGAATAGCATGTCTGGGTACTGAAAAGTACCATCCTGAGGATGCAGATAGTCCCTCAACCCATCGATTGTCCACGGAGATTGTGCCATGACCGCGTCGCCAGAGGGAGTGTTTCGCCGCAAGTTTCTTGCTGCCGGCGCGGCGGCTGCAGCCGCAATGGCCTCATCGAGGCTCATCATTGGCATGGCCGCTATGCCGGCCGCATTCTTTGGATCTGCATCCGCCCAAGAAACATTCCGTCAGCAAGGACCGCCTCCGTCGTTCATTCCGGACGACATCAGCGTCCGCAAAGCAACGATCTGGAGCGAAGGCACCCGAATGGCGGCGGACATCTATTCGCCGAAGGGCACGGTTGGGAAACTTCCGACGATCATCATGGCATATGGTTGGGGCGGCACCATGGAGCGCTTTCGCGCCGAGGGCGCTGCATTTGCCAGAGCCGGATATCTCGTCGTCATGTTCGACTACCGGGGTTGGGGCGAAAGCGACTCGCGCGTAATCCTTGCGACGCCCGAGCCCGCGGAACGGCCCGGGAATCGTTTCACTGCCGAGGTCATTGAATTGCGCGAGATTCTGGATCCGCTTGCCGAAGTCACGGATTTGTCCAACGTCATTCACTGGGTACAGGCCGAGGCGCAAAGCGATACAAGCCGAATTGGCATTTGGGGCACCAGTTTTGGCGGCGGCATTGCCGCCTACGTCGCTGGTCACGATCATCGTGTCAAAGCGCTCCATGCCCAGGTCGTGCCGCTCGAGCTGCGCGCTCTCGACCGTTTGGGCTACCAAGACGGCGCAAAGCGGGCGCGCGGCGAACTCGGCTATCCAAAGCCCGGCATGGTCGTGGTCTCCGGTCTGCGCGGCGCGCCCATCGCCGAGCACTTTCTTTCCTACTCGCCTAGTCAAGCCATGAGCCTCGCACTGGAGTGCGCGATACAGATTGTGCTCGCTGGGAAGGAGGAGCTGTTCGATATCCGGCCCACAATCGGTGCCTATGAGAGCTTCAACGGCACCAGGAAGAATTTGGTCATCATTCCGGACATCGGTCACTACGATGTTTACGGCAAGGCGCGCGACGAAGCGCGGCAGCTCGCGCTCGCATGGTTCGATGAGAACCTCAAACAGTAGCGTCGGGCACGGATCGCGTGTGCGCGTGCCTGCGGCCGAGGCCGTCAACCTCATCGTCCGTCAGGCGCCTATGCAGATAAATTCGAGGAGCCATCATCATGACCATCGCGAAGAGTTCGCTACCAAGCATTCGCCGCATCAGTTGCCATCACGCTGTGCTGCATGCCGTCAGCGCCGGCCTTCGCTCAGGCGCCGCAGGGAGGGTTCGATGAATTTCTTCAGGCGGCTAGGGCTCATCCTGGGTGTCTCGGCGTGGAGACCGGCCAAACTACTGGCGGCAGGAGAATCATCTTTGCATGGTTCGAAAACAAAAAGGCGCTCGTTGCATGGTACAAATCAGATGCCCATCAGAACGCGATGAAGAGGGCGTTTCCGAACCGAACGTTCAACCGCGAGCCGCTTCCCGATACGCCTGAAAACAGCGGGCAAATTCTCGCTATCGTCTCCTTGAAGCTTGGTGACGCGCCGTCTCCTGACGCGACCTCGCTGCCGATTGCTTCGATCGGGATCGAACTCTACACGCCTCTTCCGGGAGGCGTTGCGGTGGGCGGACGTTTCGCGCCCCCGTCGGTGAAGGTCCCTGGGCTGCGCGAGATCGACCTTGGCGCGGCACAAGGTCGTTCCCCCTGATGCGCGTCCTCCGCCCGCTACAGCCGAGCAAGAGGGCGAGCGACGTCGCCGCGGGAGTCGCACCTGAGATGAGATGTGCCGGCGCGGGATGCTGAAGGTCGACGCCAGCAGGTTCGCATCAACAAATTGATTTCCAGGAGAGTGCCATGACCACGTCGCCAGAAAGAATTGTTCGCCGCGAGTTTCTTGCTGCGAGCGCAGGCGCCGTAGCCGCAGTCGGTCTCGACGGTGCTGCGTTCGCGCAAGCCGATGCGAAGTCCGGCCAAGCGGAGCCGCCGCGCAGCACCGTTGCGGTGGAGGCAATCGATGGCGGCGTGCTCCTCATCGGGATTGACCGGATCGAAAAGCAGAACCTCATCGATCCGGCGACGTTTATCGGGCTAGGCAAAGCCTTTTACCAGCTCGACCACGACGACAGTCTTCGGGTCGCAGTTCTCTACGGGCGCGGTCCGAACTTCACACCCGGCATCGACCCGCCGGCCTGGGCGGCCAGGTTGAGCGCTGGCCCGTTCAATCCGAACGCCCCGGATTTCATCAACCCGCTTGGCACCGTCCCGCCTCTTCGAGCGAAGCCCGTTGTGGCCGCAGTTCACGGCGCCACCAAGTTCATCGGCCATGAGCTCTTCCTCGCTGCCGACATGCGTGTTGCGGCAACCGATACCGTATTCAGCCAAGGCGAGGTCACTCGCGCACTGTTCCCGGCAGGAGGCGGCACGGTGCGCTTCGCGCGCGAGGCGGGTTGGGGCAACGCCATGCGCTACATGCTCACCGGCGACGAATGGGGCGCGGAAGAGTCCTACCGAATGGGCCTCACCCAGGCCGTGACGGCGCCTGGCAAGGAGTTCGACCGGGCCGTCGAGTTCGCGAAAAAGATCGCATCCTCGGCGCCGCTCGGCGTGCGGGCGACGCTCGCTTCGGCTCACCAGGCGTTCGCCGAAGGCGAAACGGCGGCCTATGCCGCGCTGCTGCCGGAATTCGCCAAACTCTTCAGGACCGAAGACTTCCAGGAACGTATCCGAGCCTTTGGTGAAAACCGTCCGCCCATCTATCGCGGCCGGTAAGGGACGTTGGTCGCGGGCAGGCCAAATCAGGTCTCGGTTATTAGGTACTTGACAGTACCGAAGATTGAAAATACGGTACCAATGGGTACCCATTGAATGAATCCGCACTGCCCAGGAGCACTTCCGGGGCTGCCGCAGAAGACGAGTTTTCTTGAACCAGGAAGCAGAGCAATGATCCCTAAAATTCTGGTTGCCATATTACTGTATTGGTCGGCGCTCGCTGCCGCTGGCGCGACAGACCTCACCGTCACGATCAACGGTACGCGAAATGCGACCGGCTCCATCGCGGCCGGCATCTTCAACAGCGAGACCAGCTTCCCGAAAGCTCCGCAGGCGTTCGCTGCATTCCGCATTAAGGCGCAGCAGGGAACTGTCAGCTTCACCGTCCACAATCTGCCGCAAGGCAAATACGCGGTGACGTCTTATCACGATGAAAACGATAACGGGAAACTGGACACCGATGTGACCGGCCTCCCGACGGAAGGATACGGCGTGTCCAACGACGCTCGCGAGATATTCGGTCCGCCTCAGTTCGCCAAAGCATCATTTGAGCTTGGCGACCAGAGCAAGACTATCATCGTGACCATCACGTACTGATCGCAGCGGAACTCCGGCGAGCGCATTTGCGCCTTGCGTCCGCCGCGTCGGTGCGGGTTCGCGCGGGGGCGATTGGCAAGCGCAAATAAGGAAAAGGAGAACGGCATGCGAGCGATCGGGCCTGAACAGATGGAGGACTTGCTGCCGGCGGAGGAGGCGTCTTTTGCTTCGCCGATTCCGACCCAGATCGTCTCGAGCGACGAGTATCTCCCTGCGCCGCAGACCGATAAGCAGCGCGAGGTTGAGGCGCGTCTCAAGGAGCTCGGCTCATCCCTCGCCAGGAAACACGGCACCAGCCGACGGCGATTTTTTCAGACCGCTGCCGGCATGGCGGCCTCCTATTACGTGATGAACGAGGTGTACGGACCTCTGTTCTCGGTCACCGAGGCGGAGGCGGCCACTCCCGAGGTTGCCGCCGAGCGCGCCGAGATGCTCAAAAACCAGATGATCTTCGATGCTCATACGCACTTCATCCGTGACGACCCGAGCCCGACACTTTCCAGTCCGAGCAGCCCCGGCGGTTTCATGTGGCAGCGGACGCTGATCGCCAAGCTCGGCTGGAACAAAGATATCGCCGGCAAGGAGGCGAGCATCGAGGATCTCAAGTTCGATAATTTCTTCAAGGAGATCTACCTCGACAGCGATACCAAAGTGGCATTGTTGACAAATGCTCCCTCCGACGCCCCCGAGGACTGGCTGTTGCCGCAGGAGGCGGTGTTCAAGGCGCGCGAGCGGATCAACCGGGAAGCCGATGCCAGGCGCATGCTCGCGCACTATACGATCACGCCGGGTCAACCCGGCTGGCTCGAGGGCATCGACAGGGCGATCGAGATACACAAGCCCGATGGGTGGAAAGGCTACACGATCGGCGACGTCGTTATCGCGCACGGGGGCCGCCACGCCTATAAGCTCGACGACGAGAAACTGATGTACCCCTTCTACGAGAAAGCGGCCAAGGCGGGCATCAAGAACGTCTGCATTCACAAGGGGCTGTTCCCGCTCTTCGCCGAGCAGGCGCTGTCGCATCTCGCCCCCCACGCGACCGTCGCCGATGTCGGCAAGGCGGCCAAGGATTGGCCGCAGCTCAATTTCGCGATCTACCATTCGGGCTGTCGCCATCTCGGCGGGCCGCCGACCGACGGCCTGAATGAGTGGCAGCAGAGCGGACGCCTGTCCTGGCTGAGCGACCTTGCCGAGATTCCCGAGACGTATGGCGTCACCAACGTATACGGCGACCTCGGCGCGATCTTCGCCTGGACGGTCATCGCCCAGCCGACCCTTGCTGCCGCGATGATGGGAACGCTGATCAAAGGGCTCGGCGCCGATCACGTTATCTGGGGCACCGATTCAGTGTGGACCGGCTCGCCGCAATGGCAGATCGAGGCGATGCGCCGGCTCGAGATCCCGGAGGAAATGCAGAAGCAACACGGCTTCCAGCCGCTGGGCCCAGCCGACAGTCCGGTGAAAAATGCCATCTTGGGCGAGAATGGCCTTCGCATCTTCGGCTACCAGAAGAAGGCCGATCTCGCCAAAGCCGATCGCTTTGCCGCGATGAAGGACGCGTACGAGCGCGCCGGGCCGGAGCGCTCCAACCTGCGCTACGGCTACGTACACAAGCCCGCATGATTTGGCGTCCACACAAAAGCAGATGTGGCCGTGAGGCACTTTCGCCGAATGCAGCCGCAGCTTCACCACCCTCACAATAGTCGACTGCGTCAGAGGCGAGCTAGGGAGGTCATTATGCGGAGCATGATCTTGACATTGGTCCTGCTCGTTGTCGCGGCAAGTGCCCAGGCAGGCGAGGCCGACCGGCTCTATGTCATCGATTGCGGCTGGGCCCACGCGGCCGACCAGTCGCGTTGGTCGCCCGGCGTCAATGTCGGCGTGCCGATTGATCTATCGGACAATTGCTATCTTATTCATCACAGCAGCGAGGGCTATCTGCTCTGGGATACCGGCATCACCGACCGCCTCGCCGCGCTCCCGGATGGTCAGACACTCCCGGGGCTCGGCCAGACCTGGCGCCGCACGCAGACCCTGGTGGCAGCGCTCGCAGCCCTCGGCGTCAAGCCCGCCGATGTGCGTTATCTGGCAATCTCGCATGTCCATCCCGACCATGTCGGCAATGTCGAGGAGTTCCCCGACGCGACCCTGATCATCCAGAAGGCGGAGTGGGAGTATGGTCTCAAGCTGCCGCTGAAACCGTTCAGCCCCGAGCACAAGATGCTGGCGATCGAGGGCGACAAGGATCTGTTCGGCGACGGCAGTGTGACGGCTCTATCGACGCCCGGCCACACGCCGGGACACCAATCACTGCTCGTCCATCTCGAGAAAACAGGCGATGTCGTGCTTACGGGCGACGCCGTGCATTTCCAATCGAACTGGGACAACCGGCGGATACCAGGATTCAACTTCGACCAGGCCCAATCGTCGGCATCGATGGAGAAGGTCGCGCGGATCCTGGACGAGAAGCACGCGCAACTCTGGATCAACCATGACAAGCCGTCGAGCGACGCTCGCCACCACGCGCCGGAATTCTACGACTAACCGGGGGCCCTCAATTTTTGTTGGCGCCGATCAGGACAAAGGCGATTTTGACCGGCTTGTCGGTCTTGTTCCGCCAGGCGTGCCGCGTGCCATTCTGGACGATGACGTCGTGCGGCTTGAGATGCACCTGCTTGCCGTCGTCGAGCTCGAGCCAGACTTCACCTTCCAGCACGATCCCGTAGTCGATGGTCTGCGTTGTGTGCATGCCCGGGCTGTCCGGTTCCATCGCCGCGGCTAAATCCGGAATGTGTTCGGCGAATTCCCCAAAGCCGGCCGCCGGATCGATGCTCATCATCACAGAATCCGGCGCGAAGGTTACCATCATCAGCCGTGTTTCGCCGGGCTGCGGCGGAACATAGGAGCTCTTTTCGGAAACGACATCGGCGCCGTCGGTGGGGGCGCTCGGAACAGCCGACGTGGACCAGAGCAGCGCCGCCGATTGCCCCGGAATATTCTTGAAAACGCGGCTCCGGCGCGTGCCGCCTTCGGACGTGACTGTGGATTTTCCGCCCACCCTGCCGGTCACTACGCGACGCACGTTCATTGGCGTACTCCTCTGGATCTTGGTGTTGAATGTGTTGGAAGCGATTTGATCAGACCTTTTCCATCACCCCGGCCAGCCGTTGCAGCATGTCTTGTTCCTGCCCCGGGACGATATTGACGGCTATTTGCTTGTACCCGAGCACTTCCATCCCACGGGCGCGCTCGACCAGTTCGGAGCGCGTTCCGGTGAACGACAAGCCTTGAACGACGTTGGCGGAGAGATGCTTTTCGTCGGGTCGCACGAACATCAGATGACCCCGATGATTGCTCAAATAGCGAGCGTCCGGCGGCTCGTATCGCTGATAGACCTCGCGATAGGCCTCAAGCTCGGCTTCGAAAGGAAACGGCCCATCGAGCGGTACGACCGAGCCGAACTGATCCACCTCGACGAGATTATGAAACACGATCGCCGCATAGGGGCCGGCTTGCGCCATGCACCGCTTGCTGTCGGCGGGCTCGCCCTCGTCGAGGACACACCCGCCGGTGCTGGCTGCAGCGTAGAAGTCGGCCAGGTTCCTGCCATTTTGCTGCCAGGCCGCGCGTATGTGGTCGATGTCCGCTTGTTCGCGTTGCGGATAGCTTACGGCGCCGATCCAACCAGCCCCCAGCTTTGCGGTAAGGGCGCGGGCTTTCGGCCCAAACGCCGATATGAATGTCGGAATTGGATCGTTGATGTTGATGAGACCAAGTTCGGGATTCAGAAACCGAACTTTGTGGGTGCCGCCCTCCTCAGCCCATTCGACCGTCCTGCCCTTCAACAGGCCCTCTACGACTTCGATATACTTTTCCATCCTGGCAAGAGGCACCGGGCCCAGACCCATTGTTCGGCGCCCGGTGTATCCGGTGGAGACGCCGAATACGATCCGGCCGGGCGCCAACGCGTTGAGCGTGGCCAGGGCGTTGGCCGCGACCGGCGCTATGCGGTTTGACGGGATGAACACGCCTGCGCACAATTTGATGCGCGACGTTTTTACGGCGGCGGCCCCCATAGCCACAAGCACGTCCGCGCTCAGCAGGTGCGTGTCGTAAAACCAGGCGTAAGTGAAGCCGAGTTCTTCCGCACGCTTCACCACCTCCCAAGAGTTCGCCTTCGTGGGCAGGCAGATGCCGAACTCCATTTGACCCTCCCTAACTCGAAATAATTGCGTTGCGCGTCGCGCACCGATCAAGTGCCGTCGGCGAAAGCGGGCGTCAGATTTGTCGTCATTGTCCGTAAGGGGCGTGCGCCGAGCGATGCGGCAACTCGCTCCGGCGGTGCATCGCCGTACAGCGTCGTTCGTTGCCGTGGTCGCCGGCCGAGAGCGGAAATGATTTCTTCCATGGTTTCCGGCGGAGTTTCCTCGCCGTGAAGCGCGCCCGCGGCGCGCGTGATGCTCTCGTTCATCAACGTGCCGCCAAGATCGTTGGCGCCCGCTTGCAGGCACGATGCGACGCCGTCGCGGCCGATCTTCACCCAAGAGGTTTGAATGTTCTGTACGACCGGATGCAGCGCCAGGCGGGCGACCGCATGCATCAGCACAGCCTCCCGAAAGGTCGGCCCCAGCCGGCTGAGGCCCTTGAGGTGAATCGGGGTTTCGGTGGGGACGAAAGGCAGCGGCACAAACTCGGTGAAGCCTCCGGTCCGGCTCTGAAGATCGCGGATGTGCAACAAATGCCGCGCCCAGTGCCGGTAGTGGTCGACATGGCCGAACATGATGGTCGCGGTCGTCTTGAGGCCAAGCCGGTGCGCGGTCTCGACGACCTCCAGCCATTGGGCGGTCGTGATCTTGTCCGGGCAGATGATGGCGCGGACTTCGTCGTCGAGGATTTCCGCCGCGGTGCCGGGCAAAGAGCCGAGCCCGGCTTCTTTCAGCTGAGACAAATACGACTTGATCGGAATGCCGAGGGTGGACGCGCCTTGCCATATTTCCAGGGGCGAGAACGCATGGACATGCATTCCCGGGCAGACCTCCTTGATGGCGCGGCAAATCGAGAGATACGTCGAACCGTCGTAGGAAGGATGGATGCCGCCCTGAAGGCAGACCTCTACGGCGCCGCGATCCCAGGCCTCGATCACTCGGCGTTGTATTTCGTCCAGGCTAAGATCGTAGGGGCGGCCGCGAAGGTTTTCGCTGAGCTTGCCCTTTGAAAACGCGCAAAACTTGCACCGAAAATAGCAGATGTTGGTGTAGTTGATGTTGCGTGTGACAACATAGCTGACCGCGTCTCCGCGCACATCTTCGCGCAGCGCATCGGCGGCTTGGCAGACCGCGTGAAAGGCATCGCCCCGGCTCTCGAACAGCCCGACAATCTCAGACTCGCTCAACCGCCGGCCAGCCATCGCCGCGGCGACGGTGTTGTCGAGCGCGGTGCCGGTCAGCGTGGCCGGGGACTCGCGTTTTGGCTTGTTCAGAGAACCCGGAACCCACCGATCCGTCCTTGCAAAGCCTTGCGCGTCCGCGGCTCTCCTGACGAAAGTCCGCAGCGCCGGATCGAGCCACATGTCGGCGCGCTGCACGTAGGCCGGATAGATCGTGAGCCGTTCGGCCAGAACCTTGCCGGCTTTGGCGGTTTCGCGTGCCAGCACGTCAAGCTGCGGCCAGGGCCGCTCCGGATTAACGTAGTCCGGCGTGATCGGCGAAACTCCTCCCCAATCGTTGATCCCAGCCGCGATCAAGCGGCGCAGCACGGTCGGCGACAAGTTGGGGGGCGCCTGGACGTTCATATCGGGCCCGAACAGCAGCCGCGCTGCCGCGATGGTCCACAACAGCTCATCGACGGCCGGCTCCGGATGGTCCGCCATCCTGGTCCCGGGCTTCGCCCGAAAATTCTGGATGATGATCTCTTGAAGGTGTTTGTAGCTGTCGTGCAGGTCTCGCAGCTGGAGGAGAGCTTCCAGTCTCTCGCGCCAAGTCTCGCCGATGCCGATCAGGATGCCCGAGGTGAACGGGATCGCGGCCGCGCCGGCATCGCGAATGACTGCAAGCCGAGCCGCCGGTTCCTTATCGGGCGATCCAAAGTGCGGACCACCTTTCCGGCAAAGACGGTCCGCCGAGCTCTCCAGCATCAGGCCCTGTGAGGCGGAGACGCTTCGCAGTGACGCGAGTTCGGCCGCGGTCATCACACCGGCATTGATGTGCGGCAACAGCCCGGTTCGCTTCAGCACAAGGGATGCCGTCGCGGCGAGATAGGACACGGTCGTTTCGTGCCCCAGTGCGGCCAATTCCTCCCGTGCCTTTCGATACCGGCGCTCGGGCTTGTCGCCGAGCGTGAACAGCGCCTCGTGACAGCCGGCCTCGGCGCCGGCGGTCGCGATCTCCAGCACTTCGTTGGCGCTGAGATAGGCGCGCGCGCCGCGCGCCGGCGGATGAGCAAACGTGCAGTAGTGGCAGGAGTCTCGGCAGAGCTGGGTGAGCGGGATGAAGACTTTCTTCGAGAACGAAACGAGGGACGCGTGACCCTGGTCGCGCAGCGCCGCCGCGGCCTCCATCATTGCCGATAGGTCGGCTGTTTCGAGCAGCGCAAAAATGTCCGCGGCCGTCAGGCGGCTACGGTCGTGCAAAGACTCCAAAGATGCCGCGGATTTGCTCATCACGTTTCAAGGAACACGGCCGCATCCCATTCGGCTCGGCATTGGTCGAGGAACGCCCAGGTCCGTGTATCGGAGCGATCGCTCATGAACCTGGCGAGGTCTGCTGGCTCGTCGATATCGACCGCAATTCCCTGCCTGCGGACGATGGTCGGCTCTCAATCCTTGGCGCCGCGCCGCGGCGAGGTGAGGAAAGAAACTGTCGGGGCCGAAACGCAACGGCACCAGATCAGGGGGCGAGCACATGATGGCGTTGGAGCCGAGGTCGTCCCAGGCCGGAACAATCGTGAACGCCGGCGGGTCGGTGTGCGCCGCCAAAATCGCGGCAATGTCGACCGGCGACACTCGCGGCACGTCGCCTGGAATGGTCAGCATGGTCGACCCGGTCTCGGCCAGGCGCCGGGCCGCAGCCGCAACTGCGCCGGTGTGGCCGTCACGCGCCCCATCGGTCCACACTTGCGCCCCCCAACGCGCAGCAATTTGCGTCGCGTTTTGATCCAAAGTAACGACCGCGATGCCGGCGAGGCCATGACTCGCGGACAAAGCCTGCATCACGTCTTCGAACATGGCGACGACAAGTTCTTGTCGTCGGCCGGGCGATAGGGCCTTGGCGAGGCGCTGCTTGGCGAATTCGGTCTCCTTGATCGGCACAATCGCCCAAACGTCCCGATGCAAAGGCCGCCCGCTTTTCGCCATCGAAAAAAGCCCGCAAATTCGCGACCCTTGCCGGGTCAGCATTTGATTTGACTGCCGTTGCGCCCAATCGTCTGTCCCATTCGTTTAGGACAAGGCGCCGCACTCGCTTGGCTCACAGCTTAGCCTGACGCACCACCGCCATGCGATAATCGGTCGGCCAGCGCCAGCACCACTTTCGCGAGATTTTCGCGATCGTCCAAGGAGCGCATGAGCGTGTTGGTTGACACCGTCGGAATTGCCAGCTTGGCCGCCATGGCCGCATCCGCCTGGTCCAGGACGAAGCCGTTCAAGAGGCTCTCGTAGTGATGGGCCACTGCTACGGCGCTCACTTCCATGCCTAGCTCGTGCATCATTTTCGCCGTCGGCCCCTTGACGGCTTTGCCTCCTATGATCGGCGAAACCGCGACGATTGGAGCGTGGCAATGCAAAAGAGCGTCACGCACGCCGGGCAAAGCCAAAATGGGGTCGACGCTGATGAACGGGTTCGACGGGCATATCACCACCGCCCTCAACGCCGGCTCGGCCAACGCGGCAATAAAATCTTGATGAGGACGCGCCAAGGCGGCTCCTTCAAAGGAAAAATCTTCGACCTCGGGCCGGCATTGTTGCTCGACGAAATATCGCTGAAAATCGAGCCAGCCTCCGGAAGTCAGGACGCGGGTCCGGACGGTATCGTCCGTCATCGGCAGGATACTGTTTGCTATCCCAAAGCGGCGCGCAAAATCGGCGATGATGTTCGATAGCCGATCGCCGGCCTTAAGCCTGCGCGTTCGTTCGACGTGAGTTGCAAGGTCGCCGTCGCCCAAGCGAAACCAGGTTTCGCCGCCGATCGCCTCGAGCGCGGCCATGAATGTCCAGGTTTCGTTGCGTCGACCCCAGCCGGTCTCGGGATTGTCCAGTCCCGCTAACGTGTAGAGCAGCGTGTCGACGTCCGGCGATACATGCAAACCCAAATGTTCGAAATCGTCGCCGGTGTTGGCAACCGCCACAAGCCTGCCCGGCGGGACGACTCTGCTTAGGCCCAGGACCAGCTTTGCGCCGCCAACACCTCCTGAGAGCGCGAGCACCAAATCCCGTTCGCCGCCGGCTATCGTCATCGAAACAGGTCTTCTTCGGCTTTGCGTATCAAGGCGGCGGCAGGCAATGGTCGTTCGGACCAGGCAAGGCCGCGCACGATGACGACTGGTGTCGCTTCATTGGCTTGGCCCATCAGCAAAGAAGCGGCCGCGGCGATTTCATCGGCGAAGCCGGTCTCGCTCACCCGAAGCCTGCGTCCGTGGATGTCGGGCCTGCCGCGCAGGTTCATGAGGGACGGCAAGCCGGCTGCGCCAAGCGCGACGCCGACTGTTCCGATACGCCATGCGCGTCCGAAACTGTCACTGATCACCACGCCGATCGCCTTGCCAAACTCTCGGCGAAGTTGCTCGTGCAGCCGCTGCGCGGAGGCGTTCGGATCGTTCGGCAAGAGCAGAACCGGCTCGGTTCCTTTTGAGGGATCGACATTAGACTGATCGACTCCGGCGTTAGCGGTAACAAAGCCCAGCCGATGCTCAACGATCAGCACCCCCGGACGATGTCTTATGACGCGGCGGGACTCCGCCAGAATGACTTCCACCAGGCGGGGATCCTTTTGGACCTCGGCCGACAATGCCAACGCTTCGCTGCCGGGCTTCACGTCGGCGAGGTCGACATATCGGCCTTCGGCCTTCGAAACTATTTTTTGGGCGACGACGACGACATCCTGATCGACGAATTCGGGACCATGGGTTCGGGCAAGTGCGCAGATAACTTGACCGAGGTCGGTCCCCGGCTCCACGAGCGGGAATTCCGCCATCGCAACGAGCAGCAAGGAGCGGTTCTGGCGGGGCCTGTCCATACCGCCTTCTACCGCATGGGCTGGGGTCAATAGAATGCCGTTGTGGTGCGTGCCGCTCGAAGCGAAAGCGCGCCACGCCCGGCGAGCGACACGGCCGCCAAGACAATCGCGATGCCTGGGACGCGAGGAGAAAGTCGGCGGTCGCCCCCGAACCCGCCGCGGCCGGGGACAACTCTTGCGGCAAGCTCAGCGCAACGGCGAACCTGTTCGCTCGCCGGCTGGGGGCGTTTAACGGCTCACGCCCAGCCGGTTTTCGGGTGAACGTTCACCAGATCCGACGGAGGCGCGCCGACGGCGGCGACGGAACGGAAGAAACCGTTCTGCCATTGGCCGACCGTGTACGCGACGTTCTGTAACTGCGTGCGCAGGTCGATCTCACCGATCAGCGTTTTGAAGGTGTGAGCTTTCACATAGGCGACCACGGCGTCGTGATCGAGCGTGCCGGCGCCCTCGAACGCCTGCGTCAAGACCTGCCCATTGGCGTAAAGATAGAAACAGGCATTGTAGTCGGCGTCGACCCCGGTGACCTCCTTGTGCAGCTTCAGGAAGGCGCGGGTTTTCTCGTTATCCGGCATGCCGCCGAAGCCGATGATGTTTTCAGCCGACGCGCCGTACTTGCCGGCGAAGCCGGCAAACGCGCAACCGATTCCGTTGTAATAAACCTTCACATCGAAGTTTTCGATCTTGGCTTGATCGGTGAGGCCAAAGGTATCGGGCGGATAGGAATAGGCAACGAATGCATCGGGATTGGTGTTCTTGGCGGCCTTGATCACCGGTGCGTAGTCCTGGGTCCCAAGCGGGTATGATTTGTCGTAGACGATTTGGAAGCCCGCGGCCGGGAGAAGTTTCCGACTGATGTTTGCGGACTCGATGCCGTATTCGTCGGCCACGTTGACCATGGCGACCTTGTTGCCGATCTGGCCGGCGTCCCGCAGCTTCTTGAGTATGTCGGTGACGGCGCCGCTATATTGGCTGGTCGTTCCGTTGGCGAAGAACAGCCGGGGATATTTTTTGCTCAACACCGCGCCCAGCTCGGTGACGCAAGCCACCGCCATCTGCGGATAGCCAAGCTTCGCGAATGTCGGCGCCGCGGCCACATTGAACCCGGTGCTGTACAAGCCCACGATCCAATCGACCTTGTCCACTGCGGCGAGGCGTTCCAGCGCCTTGATGGCTTCGGCAGGTTGGGTGTGGTCGTCATATTCGACCAATTCAACCTTGCGGGCGCCGCCCTTGAGTTTCAAACCGCCGGCCTGGTTGACTTCGTGTGCCCATAATTGCCACGGCGGGAAGAACGTCGCGGCCGCCCCAGGCGCAAGTGGACCGGTTTTCGCACCGACCACCCCGACTTTGACGGTTCCCTGATCTGCCCGCGCAGAACGAATGAACGGTGCCGCCACCGCCGTCGCGCCGGCATATTTCAACAAATCGCGTCGTCGCATGCGTACCTCCCCTAAGCGTCGCTTTTGTCGGTGACGCTGATATTGCCGGGGGCCGGGGACGCTTCGCCAAGTCAGACGCGCGTTGCCCCTGCTTCTCCCAAGTACTTATTGCCTTGAGCGATATAACGAGGGACGGTCCGCCGGTATGTCATAAGCATTAATGACATGCCGATGCTCTGCGCCGTGCTAACCGTTCTATCGACGCGACGCGCCTGCAAACAGCTAATCAACTCGAGGGAGAACGGTGACCGAACCCGTCGGCCCCACGCACGCACATCATGCCGGCGAGGCAACGCTGCGCATCGGTGGCGGCGCCGTTGGCTTCAATTGGCTCCCGGTAATCGCGGCGCAACACGAGGGAATGTTTGCTCGCCGCGGCCTGGCGATCGAGATCCAGCGTCTGGGAGCGGTCGATAAGGCAACGGCGGCGGTCAGGAACGGCGAACTCGATCTCGTCATGACCCCGCCCGAGGGCGCCATCCGCGATTGCGTAAATGGCGGGTCACTCAGAATCATCGCTGGAAATGTGAACCGTTTGCCGCTTTCGCTGATCGCAAATCCACGCATCCACCGGATTGAAGAGCTGCGCGGGGCGCGCCTTGGCACCTCCTCCCTGACTGAGGGCACCGCCCTCTACACCATGGAAGTGTTGCGTCGCCACGGCCTGAACTATCCGGGCGACTATGAGTTCGCCGTGGTCGGCGTTCACCCGGCTCGATGGAAGGCGCTGCAAGACGGAACGATCGACGCAGCGGTGCAGCTCATTCCCTTGAATTTCGTTGCCGAGGATGCGGGCTACGCCAATCTCGGCGAGGTAAGCGACTATATCCCCGAGATTGTTTTCACCGCCGTCGTCGTCGATGACGCCACGGCGAAGCAACGGCGCGACGACATTGTCGCGTTTTTGGCCGCGGTGATGGAAGGGACGCGATGGGTCTACGACACCGCCAACGATGACAAGCTATCGGCGATGGTCAAGGACCTGACTCAGGCCGAAGGAAAATATGTCCGGCAAGCGCTCGAGTACATGCGAGCCAAAAAGGTGTTCCCGCCCCATCTTGTTATTTCCGAGAGCGCTTTCGACAAATCGCTCGGACTGATGCGAAAGGCCAATCTTGCCGACGATCGGCTGGTAGCGAGTGCCCGACTGGTCCTGGATGACAGCTACCGGATGGCGGCGGTGAAATCGCTTTCCGCTCGATAAGACCAAAATTCATGAGCGTCGTTTTTCCCGATCTGGCAGTCGACGCGAGAACGGCCGTTCGCGTGGTCTGCGGTCTTTTCCTCCTGCCGCACACGATCGCCAAGCTCCGCAACGTGGATCGCGCATCAGTCCTTTTTGATAAAGTCGGCCTTCGACCGCCTCGTTTCTTCGTAATCTTCACCGCCATGATGGAAGTCGTCGCTGCGTTTGGCCTTATTACGGGTCTCTATCCACGCTTGGCGGCGCTGGTTGCAGCGACCGTCCTCGTCGTTGCCTCGTACGCGATTGCACGCAGCCACGGGCTGATGTGGCGTTGGCAGCATCCGGGGATCGAGTACATGCTGTTTTGGGCCATCATCTGCCTTTGCGCGGGATTTCTTCCCTGATTTTTTGCCTGGCGACCGTCACCCGCAGCAACCGGCGCCCTGTGGCATCGTCCTAAATCCTAAAGTATAATCGTATTAGGACGTTACCGGCGTCCCACAAAAAACAGCAGGGAGGGGAACGCATGATGGTCGTCTCTCCAGCGCGTTCGGTCGAAAGCATGAGCCTGCACAGCCGAAACCTGTGCGAGGTCATGAAATCGATTGGCTGCGACACCTTTGGGCAAGCCTGTATGGGCTTCCTGGCGAAATCGCTGAGCGCCGAGCACTGGGCGTTGTTCCGCTTCAGGTCTGGCACGCCCCTCAAATGCGTGGCCACCGGCAGCATCCATCATCGTATCGCGGCGCTGGAGAACGTCGACCGGTTCGTCGTCCGTTGCCACAGCGTCGATCCCTCGGTCCAGGCGGCTAGCAAGTTCCAATCCACGTCGACGCTGACCAAGTTGGACATCAACGATATCGAGGATGCGCAGTATCATCACTGCTTCGAGCTGACGCATGTGCGCGAGCGCGTGAGTCTTTTTTCGTGGATCGGCGACGATCTCTATCAGGTAAGCGCATTCCGCGGCCCGCGGATGAGCAGGTTTACGACCGGCGAGATGCATTATTTCGCTGCGCTCGCCGAGGTGCTCCTGATCACCGCTCAAAAGCACGAAATGCTCCTGGAGCATCGACGCGGGGTGCCGCGTCACCTTGACGTCCAGGGTATTGAGCGGCTTTTGAAGATGCGCTCGCCGGCGCTCAGCACGCGCGAACGCGAAGTCTGCGCGCGGGCAGTGGTCGGCAAGACCATCGAGGGCACGTCGCTGGACCTGAACATACGGCGCACCAGCGTCATTACTTACCGTCAGCGTGCCTATCAGAAGCTCGGCATTTCGCGCACCAACGAACTCGTGGCGCTGCTCAACGATATGCACGCGGAGCGCGCACTGGCGTCGTAGCGCGCAACGGTCCGCGGCGGGTGCCCTGCGCTTGTCCACAAGCTTGAGGGCAGACGGCGCTGGCGAAATCCACGCATCTGTCCCCTGACGGCACGGGACCGGGCGAACTGATGTTCAACGCGCGCGATTTACTGTACTTCGCCGGTAGCGTCCCATTGCCGAATTGCGAAGATGTGTTCCGCTCGCTCAACAGCGAAGCCGGACAATACCTCCGCCGCATGCCTGACGGAGAGACTGGCGAACGCACGCTTTGGATCAAATTTCAGCAAAAGATGCTGCTTGAGCATCCGGCAATCGAACCGGATGCAACGCAGCCTCCGCTTCCCGTCAGGCAAGCCGATGGCACGGTGCATCGCCACATTCAGCTTGTACGCCTGAAGCCCTCGGTGGACGTCGAATCAGTCGAATTCGATACCGGCTACGATCGGGCCGCACTGGCCTCCTATCAAACTTATCGCTCGCTGCGGCAGGCCGGGATGATTTCGCCGGAAATACGCCTGCAGGTGGCACTGCCAACGCCAATGGCCACCGGCCTCATGTACGTGAGCCCGGTTGGCCGCAAGGATTATTTGCGCGCCTACGAGCGCTCGCTGTTGAAAGCATTGCGGGCGATTGTCAGCACAATCCCTCACGCGGAGCTGTCCATTCAGTTCGACGTTTGCCAGGAAGTCTTGTTGTTCGAAGATTACTTTCCGTTCCGTGAGCAGAATTATCAGGCGGCCGTATTCGAACAGTTCGCTCATCTTGGCGCGGCTGTTCCAAACGATGTCGAATTGGGATTTCACTTGTGCTACGGCTCGCCCGGCGACCAGCCGCTGCTGCGCCTCGCCGATGCCCGTGCTCTTGCCGAATTGATGAATGGCATCGCCGACTTCGTCTCGCGCCCGGTGGAGTTCATCCACATTCCCGTGCCGCAACTGGCCAACGCGGCTTTTTACAAACCACTCTTGGACTGGCGACGCCCCCCGCGAACCCGCTTGTATCTCGGCCTCCTGCAATTCGACGATGATACCGGAAATCGGGCACGCATCGACGTGGCGCGCGGCGCCATCGGAGATTTCGGGGTCGGCGCGGAATGCGGCTTTGGCCGCACCGACCCGGCCCGGGTATCAACAATCCTCGCCGGTCATCGGGCTGCCGCGGAGTACTTGCGGAAGACTATTTAGGGCTGACGTTTCGCGTTTTGACGATGGACGTGCTTTTCAAGACATACACGTCGCCCTTTGCGTCGTTTGTCAGTTTGGCAATATGAGCGAAAACAATCCGGACTACCGACGCGCCCGAAACGCGTGCTTGGGTTCGGCAGCGAACTGAACAATAAAAGGAACAGCAAATGGACGGCGCCGCTCCGACAGTGGCAGTCATCGGTGGGACGGGAGCCGAAGGCAGCGCGATTGCGCTTCGTCTTGGCCACGCAGGATATCGCGTGATCATCGGGACACGCAATCCTTCCAAGGGCGAGGGGGTCGCCGCGGAACTGAGCGGGATCCTCGGAAACGCTGCGCTTAGTTTCGCGGACAACGTCAAGGCCGCTGCGGCGGCGGAAATAGTGATTTTGACGGTCCCCTACAGCGCCCAACGGGCAATTGTGGAGGAGATTCGCGGGGTTCTCGAGAACAAAATACTGATCGACGCGACCGTTCCGCTTGTGCCGCCGAAGGTCAGCAATGTTCAATTGCCTCCAGGTGGCTCCGCGGTCGCGGCAATGCAGGAGATGCTTGGCGACAAGGTCCGGGTCGTGTCGGCCTTCCAGAACGTGGCGGCAGACAAACTCCGCGAAATTGGCAAGGATGTCGAGTGCGACGTTCTAGTGTGCGCCAACGATGTCGAGGCCCGAAAAACCGCACTTGTCCTGATAGGCAACATGGGACTTCGCGGCATCGATGCAGGGCCGATTTGCAATTCAGCGGCGGCCGAGGCGCTGACATCAATCCTGATATTCTTAAATCGAAAATACAAGGTGTCGGGTTCCGGCATCAAACTCACTGGGCTGGGAGGAACTGGCGGCATTCTTAGCTCCGAGCTTGTGATCCCGCAGATCCGCTCGTGATATCCGGCATGGCCGCGCAATATCGACGTCATTGCGCCGCTTGCGCGCTCCGAAAGCAAGGCCCTCGCGGCGGTGTCATAACGCCTCAGGACAGACTTTTGCGCTCCACGGGAGCAAATAATTCAGCTCACGATCGCAAAATGCCGCGCTTTCGGAGTGACAAATGTTCAAACGGGTAAGTCCGCCTTTTCGCGCCGACCATGTCGGTAGTCTTCTTCGGCCAAAAGGCCTCCTTGAGGCTCGGGCCAAGGCCGATAAAGGCGAAATCTCGGCGGCTGAATTGCGGCACCTGGAAGACGAGGCCATTCGCCATATCGTGAAGCGCCAAGAGGACGTTGGCTTGAAATCCGTGACCGATGGCGAATTTCGTCGCCGCAGTTGGCATATGGATTTTATCTGCCGCATTGGCGGCGTCGTTTCCGCTGGCACGCAGATGCGTCCGTTCCGAAACGAACAGGGAGACGTACGAAACGAAATCGAGGTGCCCAAAGTCGTGGGGCGGCTTTCGCTCAAAGAGCCGATCTTTGGTGTTGATTTTACTTACCTGAAATCGATTACGAACGTCACGCCGAAGTTTTGTATTCCGTCGCCCAGCATGCTCCACGGACTCGGCCTGACACTTGAAGATAAGAAAGTCTACAGCGATCCGCAGGAATTCTGGCGCGATCTTGCCAAGGTGTATACGGACGAGATTGCGTCGTTGCACGACCTTGGCTGCAGCTACCTCCAAATCGACGACACCATGTTCGCGACTTTGGGCGATCCCGACTACAGGCGGAAGCTCAGTCCCCTGGCCGGGGCGCAAGACCAGCTTCACATGACGTACATTCGTCTGCTCAACGCGGCGATTGCAAACAAGCCGTCAGGGATGACGATCTGCGTGCATACGTGCCGCGGCAACCACCGCTCGGGTTGGGTGGCGGCGGGTGGATACGACAATGTCGCCGAGGCGGTCTTTAACGAGCTCAAAGTCGACGGCTTCTTTCTCGAATACGACGACGAACGCTCTGGCAGTTTCGAGCCCCTTAGGTTCGTGCCTGAGGGAAAGATGATCGTGCTCGGGCTTGTGACGACGAAGAAAGGGGCGCTCGAAACAAAGGACAATCTAAAGCGCCGCATCGAAGCCGCGGCAAAGTACGTCAATATTGATCAGCTGGCGCTTTCGCCACAATGCGGATTCGCCTCGACACTGCTCGGGAATCTTCTGACCGAGGATGAGCAGTTCGCAAAACTGCGGCTTGTTGTGGAAGTTGCTCAGGAAGTCTGGGGAGCCTAGACACGCGCAGCGGAGCCGGCGGACGTTACGCGACGTCCGCGTCACGTCTGCTTTACGCCGGTATCTGTTGCAAAATTTTTTTAGTATCGAAACGAAAGAATATCTTTTCCGAATTAAGCCCGGTGTTGCCGCACGGAATTCGACCGCGCGTTCTCAGGGGAGGCCAAGGCAACTGAAGCCTCGGTCGTGAGCAAAAGGAACGTGAACGTCTCCTGAAGGTACAGGCGGACGGCGGTGTCGGTATGGCTCAAGTAGCCGATTGATACGTCCTGGCCGAGGTAGAGGCCGAAGTCGCCGCCACGGGTCGTGAGCACGAATGCGCCCGCGATCGCCGGGGCCCAGACAATCTCGCCGTCGATGAGGCGCTTGATATGCTCTAACACCGGATATCCGTGGTCGCTCGTCTCACTGAGCCCGGTGTAGGCGGCGGCACTGAGCAACACGGAGTAGGGACCGTTGACGCCGACGAGGCGCAACTGGCTTACCGCGTGGGCAATGACATCGGGGTACTCGCGCACATCGGCCGGGAGGTTCATCACCGGATTGCTGGTTCCTTGGCGGATGCCGCCGATGCCGCCGGCAGCGTATCCATCGAAGATGGCCCGATCTTCGGCAAAGGCCAGCAATCGCGCGGCATCTTTCGCGGGTTGCCAGTCCGAGTCGTTCGCGCCACGCTCCACGTCGTCGATTTGCTGCCGATCGAGATCGAACGCTACGCGCAGTTCGATGAGCGCATTCACCTCACGCTGTCGCGCGAGAACACCGTCTCCTGACGGCTCGATATTGCGCAGATGGCCGGTGCCGACGGCAGAGAGGGCGACGCCGCCTGGTCCTTGCACGTCCACTACGCGTCGACCGGCGAGGTACCGCTTGAGGGTGCGCGATGTTTCCTCTTCGATCTGAGACCATGCCGCATCGGAGATCGGAGCAAGCTCGCGGTGAAGGTTATTCATGAGACGGGTATCCTTTTAGGGAACCGATGCCGAGTGAGCCATCGCGCGCCGGCGCGGTCGGCTGCGACGGCGTGAGAATGAGTGAGTCGGGAAGCGCAGCAGCTGTCGCCTGCTCTTCGTCCACGACGCTCTCCAAGAACGTCGAGGACGGCACGAAAAATAGATTGCCGGTCATGGCGCGGCTGAAATCCAGCAACCGATCGTAGTTGCCTGGAGGACGACCGACAAACATGTTTTCAAGCATCTGCTCGATCGTTCGCGGCGAACGCGCGTAGCCGATGAAATAGGTGCCGAACACACCGTCCGCGGCGCGGCCGAACGGCATGTTGTCACGAATGATTTTCGTTTCTTTGCCGTTTTCCACGATTGTTGTCAGCGCGTTGTGGGCAAACGTGGGCTTGACGGCATCGTCGAGCTCGATGTCGGAAAGCTTGGTGCGTCCGATGATGCGTTCCTGGGCCTCAGTGGTCAGCGCATTCCAGCCGAGCAAATCGTGCAGATACTTTTGCACGATCACATAGCTGCCGCCGGCAAAGCCGGCGTCCTCCGAGCCTACGTGCGCAGCATCGATCGCAGTTTGATCCGTCGGGTTCTCCGTTCCGTCGACAAAGCCGATGAGATCGCGGTCATCGAAATATCGAAAGCCATGCACTTCGTCCACGGGCGAAACCGCGTCCTTGAGCCGGGTCACGATCTGCGTCGCCAACTCAAAGCAGAGATCCATGCGTTTGGCGCGGATGTGGAAGAGGAGGTCGCCGGGTGTAGCAACCGCGTGGCGCGATCCGGCATTGATTTCGCGGAACGGATGGAGCTCGGCCGGCCGCGGCTGGCCGAACAGCTTATCCCACGCGTCCGATCCTACGCCCATGATGCAGGAAAGGTTGCCCTCGATGTCGCGGAAGCCGACCGCCCGCAGCAGCGCCGGCAGGTCCCCACAGAACGACCGCACGGCCGCGCGACCGGCCGCGCCGGGGTTCAATGTCACGACCAGAAAGATCGCAGCACGCGTCAACGCTTGAACCACAGCCTGTGGGACGGGAGGTAAGCCGTTTGTGGTCAATGGATCGGACTCCACCGGTGCTTTAGCCGCGCACTATCCAGAAACTAGGACTGTCCTTCGCCTGTATTACGATGCGCCAGACGCCAATAGCGCGCAATACCGCGAAAGTCTCCGGCGCGGATCCTCTTCAGAAGTTACGCCATGGCCGTTTTGCCAGCCGACGTGCCGGCGATGCGTCCGAACACCGTTCCCGACATGAGCCCGGTGCCACCTGGATAGTTGAAGTAGAACAGGCCGCCGACCAGTTCGCCTGCCGCATACAGGCCCGGGATCGGCGCGAGATCGACGTCGAGTACCTCACCCCGTTCGTTGATACGCAGGCCGCCGAAGGTGAAGGTGATGCCGCAGCCAACCTGATAGGCATGAAACGGGGCCTGATCGATCGTGTTCGCCCAGTTGGTCTTATTGACGGCGAGCCCCTCGGTGCGCCGGCCGTCCTTGATGTTCGGATTGAATGGCACGTCGGTGCGCACTGCCGCGTTGTAGCGGGCGACCTCGCGCGCCGCAGCCGGCGCATCGACTCCGTCGAGCTTGTCCGCCAGCTTTTCCACGGAATTGGCGACCACCTTCGTCACCTGCCTGATACGATATTCGTCGCGCAGCAGATGCAGCACCTTGCTGTCGAAAATCTGCCAGGCGAAATTGCCCGGCTGCTCGAGAATGACGCGGCCGTATTTGGCGTAGGTGTAGTTGCGAAAATCCGCGCCCTCATCCACGAAGCGATGTCCGTTCGCATTGAGCATGATGCCGAAGGGGTAGGAATGCTTCTGGAAGCCGTCCCCGATGGCAAGATCGCCGAATTCGGGGGCGTTGAAGTCCCAACCGACGGCGTGGCAGCCCGACCAGTTGCCGTAGGCCGCCGCACCAATCGCCCGCGCCATCTTGATGCCGTCTCCGGTGTTGAAGCGCGTGCCGCGCACTTTTGCGAGCTCCCAGTCAGGGCCGAGATAGGCCGCCCGCATTTCGGGATCGGACTCAAAGCCGCCGCACGCCAGGACGACGGCAGACGCCGAAACCGTTTGCTCGCGGCCGCCTTCGCGCAGGCGCACGCCGACGACCTTGTCTCCTGACGTGATCAGACCAGTCGCGCGACAGCCGTAACGGGTCACGATGCCGTTGGACTGCGCAATCGACCGCTCGCTGTCGACCAGTCCGGGGCCGCCGCCCCAGGCCTCGACCGTAAGCCCGCCCCAGAACTTGAACCGTCCGTCGACCTCGAATGCTTGACGTCCGTAGATGGGCTGAAACCGCACGCCCTTGCCACGCAGCCATTTGATGGCTTCGAAGCTGCGCCGGACCAAGAGTTCGCACAATACCGGGTCCGATCGGTAGCGCGTTATTCGGAACATGTCGTCGAAGAACTGTTCTTCGGTGTAGGTGCCAAAGTCGGTACGGTCGATTTCTTCCTGTGACAGATCGGGCATGATTTCGCGCAGGTCGTCCACGCCGCGGTAGGCGAAGCGGATTGCACCTGCCGTGAAGCGGCTGTTGCCGCCGCTTTCAGTTTCCGGCGCTCGCTCGAGAATCACGACTCGCGCGCCGGCCTCGTGCGCGGCGAGGGCGGCGCAATGCGCAGCGTTTCCCGCGCCTACGACTGCGACATCGACATCAGGCATGGCGAAACCTCAAACCTGGTGAGACGGCCGCCAATGGCTTGCACTCGACTGATGCGCTTTTCAAGCTGTCGTCGACGGGGCCCTTTCGTGTATTGGGGACAGCCTGCCGGTTCGGCGTCGAGACGTGACTGTTGGTCGCGATACCGAAGGTGCGCGCTCGCGGACTGCGCGCTGTAGCAGTACCATCACGGCGCGTCCGCTAGAGGATCACGGCGCATCTGGGCGCAACCGGGAGAGCTATCATGAAAGTTGGATTTATTGGGCTCGGTGCGATGGGGCGGGGCATGGCGATCCGACTGATCGAGGCCGGACACGAGGTTCATGTTTGGAATCGATCACCTGAACCTTGCCGGGAGTTGGTGCGGCGCGGCGGTCGCGCCGAGGAAAGCCCGCAGGGCGCGTTCATCGGCGACGCCGCGATCACCATGCTTGCCGACGATGACGCGGTGCGCGCTGCCGTCCTCAGCCGGGAGGTCCTTCGCGCTGCAAGCAAAGGGTTGGTCCACATCGTCATGAGCACGCTTTCGGTCGCGTTCGCTCGCGAGCTCGAGAAGGCTCACGCCGACGCCGGCGTCGCTTACGTGGCCGCCCCGGTCATGGGTCGGCCTGACGTCGCCGCCGCCGGCAAGTTGAACGTCCTTGCCGCCGGCGATTCCGCCGCGATCGAACGGATGAGGCCGCTGCTCGACGCCATCGGCCAGAGAACCTGGCTCCTTGGTGCCGAGCCGCATCAGGCCAATGCCGCGAAGCTTGCGATGAATTTCATGCTTGCCTCGGCGATCGAAGCGATGGCGGAGGCCGCCACTTTAGCGGAGCGCTACGGGATCGAGCCGGCAAAAATGATGGAGGTTATTACCGGGACAGCCTTTGCGGCGCCCGCCTACGCGACCTATAGCAAGCTCATTGTACAAGGCGAATTCAAGCCAGGCTTTAAGCTCGCGCTTGGGCTCAAGGACATCAGGTTGGCGCTGGCTGCCGGAGAGGCGATCGGCGTGCCCTTACCCTTCGCCAGTGTCATCCGCGACAATTTGGTCGACGCTATCGGACATGGCGATGGGGGCAAGGACTGGACGGCGCTAGCACTGGTTGCGCGCCGGCGAGCGGGATTCGGCGGTGACGCGCCGCGGTAAGTGAGCGAGCGGCTGCAAGGTGTTGGCGCAATTGACATTGCAAAAATTCCGTATGGATAATGATTTTGAACTTGGTGAAGCACGTGCACCGTAAATGCGAGGGCTGGAGCCGGGTGGCTTGACCCCGATAAAGGATGCAGGAGGGCGGATATGAAACGATCAGCTGTCGCCGCGGGAGCAATGGCTGCCGGTATTGTACTGGCGCTCGCGAGCTTAGGTGCCTACGCAGAGTCCAAGAAATGGTACCCCTTCATCGTCGAAGAGCACGATCCGCCTTTCGACATGAACAGCCCGGTCAAAGAGGTGATGTATTCGCCGCTCGAGAAGGCGGACAAGAAATGGAATATCTGCGTTTCCTTTCCGCACATGAAGGACGCCTACTGGCTTGCGGTCGATTACGGCGTCGCCGAGGAGGCGAAGGATCTGGGCGTTACAATGCATCTCGTCGAGGCCGGCGGCTACACCAACCTGGCGAAACAAATTTCGCAAATTGAGGACTGCGTGTCGCAGGGCGCCCAGGCCGTCGATATCGGCGCAATCTCGTATGACGGCCTCAACGAAACCGCAAAGCGTCTCAAGGAAAAGAACATACCGGTGATCGACGTGATCAACGGCATGTCGTCCAAGGATATTTCGGCGAAGTCCCTGGTCTCGTTTGAGACCATGGGCTTCAAAGCCGGCGAATACATTGCCAAGCTGCATCCCAAGGGCTCACCCGAAGTCGAGGTGGCGTGGTTCCCGGGCCCGCCCGGAGCCGGCTGGGTCGAGGCCGGCAACAAGGGCTTTAACGACGCAATCAAGGACAGCGCGCTGAAAAACGTCGCGACCAAGTACGGCGACACCGGCAAGGAGGTGCAGCTCAAACTGGTCGAGGATGTGCTCCAAGCCAATCCCAATATCAAATATATTGCCGGTACTTCACCGACCACCGAGGCCGCGGTTCAGCTTCTGCGCGAACGTAATCTCTCGGATAAAATCAAGGTCATCGCCTATTACTTCACGCCCGGCGTCTACGAGAATATCAAGGCGGGGCGCGTGCTGGCGGCGCCTACCAACTCGGCGGTCGTGCAGGGACGCGTCTCGATTGACCAGGCCGTGCGCATCCTCGAAGGCAAGCCGTACCTCAAGCATGTCGGCCCGAAAATCTACGTGATCGACAAGTCGAACATTGCTTCATTCGACTATGCGTCATCGCTCGCACCTGCCGATTGGAAGCCCATCTTTACCGTCAACTGATCTGGGGCCGGTTGCGAGGATTAGACTAAGAGTGTCATGGCTACGGAGACATTGGCGCCGGCCGAAAGCGTGGGCGCGGGGTTGACCCTGCCCACGCCGATTTTGCAGGCCCAATCCGTATCCAAACAGTTTCCCGGCGTATTGGCGCTCGACGAGGTCGATTTCGAGCTGCGCGCCGGCGAGGTGCACGTCCTGTTCGGCGAAAACGGCGCCGGCAAATCGACCCTGATCCAAATTCTTGCCGGCGTGCACGCCTCGACCGCGGGCAGCATCCGCTTCCGCGGCCAGCCGATCACGCTGCAAGGGGTCCATCACGCGCGCACGCTCGGCATCAGCGCGGTGTTTCAAGAATTCTCGCTGGTGCCGACGCTGACCATCGAAGAGAACCTTTTTCTCGGGGCCGAACTGACAACCCGCGGGTTTCTCGACAAATCCGATCAGCATCGCCGCGCTGACGAAATCCTCAAACAACTCGGCTTTCCGCTGCGGCCGCAGCGGCGCGTCCAGGAGCTTACTCGCGCCGAACAGCAGATGGTCGAAATCGCCAAGGCGTTCCGCACCGATCTGTCCGTGCTCATTCTCGACGAGCCGACGGCGTCGTTGACGGATCGGGAGGCGCAACGCCTGTTCGCGATGATCGAGCAGGCCAAGAGCCACGGCGTCGGCATCGTCTATGTCACCCACCGCATGAGCGAGATCCATCAGCTCGGCGATCGCATCACCGTCTTGCGTGACGGCAAACGCGTGGCGACGCTGGAGGTCGCAGCGGTCGACGATGAGCGCCTGCTTCAGCTCATGACCGGGCGCGTCATCAGCCAGGTCTTCCCCAAGATTGAGTATCGTCCGGGACGACAGCTGTTGGAAATTTCGGACCTCACCACCGCGGATCATTCGGTCAGAGGTCTGTCGCTCGCGGTCCGCGCCGGCGAGGTTGTCGGGCTTGCCGGCTTGGTCGGCAGTGGCAAGTCGGTGGCCGGCCGCGCCTGCTTCGGATTGGAGCGCATAGCGTCGGGTCGCGTCATGTTCGATGGCCGGGATGTCACTGGACGATCGCCGCGGGAGATGCTCGACTTGGGAGCGTTCTATCTGCCGCCCGACCGGCGCGACGAAGGGCTTGTCATGATGCGGAGCGTGCGGGAAAACGTATCGCTGCCGTGGCTTGCCGCTCGCCCGTTCAGTCGTTTTGGCTTCCTCGATCGCGGTGGCGAGCGGTCGAAGGTTCGTGACCTGGCGGACCGCCTCAACCTGCAGCCGCGCAATATCGAGCACGATTTAGAGCGCCTGTCAGGCGGCAATCAACAGAAGGTGCTGTTGGCCAAAGGCCTGGTATCGACAGTGAAGCTGTTCATTCTCGACGAGCCGACGGTCGGCGTCGATGTCGGCACGCGCGTGGCGATCTACGGGTTCATTCGCGATCTGTGCGAGGGCGGCGCAGCGATCCTTTTGATCTCATCAGACTTGCCGGAAATCCTGCACCTGACCAACCGAACCTACGTCATGTACCGGGGTGACTTGCGGGCTGAGCTCAAAGGGGCGGAGATCACGCAGGACGGCGTGCTGGCCAATTTCTTCGAACGGACGCGGGCATAATGGAGCGGAATGAGACATGGCGCTGGCTCGCCTACAGTTTGCCGTTGCAGCGGTTGTTCGTGCGCATCGGCGTGTTGCCGTTCCTCTTGGTCATTGCGCTGATCGTTTTCTCGGCCTTGTCGGCGCGCTTCTTCACCAGCGAGAACCTGATCACGGTGGCGCGGCAAGCCACCTATCTGGCCATCGTCGCCATGGGACAGATGCTGGCGCTGCTCACCGGCGGTTTCGACCTTTCGGTCGGTAAGATCGTTGCGATCACGTCCGTCATCACCGCGCTGACCATGGCGCCGCTTGCTGCGGCCCATCCCGATGCGACCGTCATGACAGTGACATTGGGGATTCTGGCGGGTGTCGGCGCCGGCACTCTGGTCGGCGTCGTCAACGGCATCGGCGTCGCCGTTTTCAATGTTTCGCCCTTCATGATGACGCTGGGCACGGCGGCGATCAGCTTCGGCGTCGCATTGACACTGACAAGCGGCGTGCCGGTCTACGGTCTTCCCGAGGCGTTCGGAACCATTTTCAACTTTTCGCGCATATTCGACATTCCTTCACCGGTTTACGTGATGGCCGGCTTGTTCGTGGCGATGCACGTTTTTCTCAATAGGACGCGCATGGGTCGCTACTTTTACGCCGTCGGCGGCAACCTGAAGGCGTCGCGTCTCTCCGGTATCGACACCCGGTTCTATTTGTTTTTGGCTTATGTGCTTTGCGGCGCTCTCGCCGCGGTAGCGGGAGCGCTGTTGACCGCGCGGCTCGAAACCGGCGAGGCAAATATCGGCGCTTCGATGCCGCTCAATTCGATTGCGGCATGCGTCATCGGCGGGGTGAGTTTGCGCGGCGGCGTCGGCAGCGTCGGCAACGTCGTACTCGGCGCCATCTTCATCGAACTCATTCAAAACGGGATGGATCTCGCACAGATCCAGTCCTACCTCCAGGAGGTGGTGATCGGCGTTCTGCTCATCCTGGCGGTCGTCGCCGATCAACTTCGACAGTTCGTGATGCTTCGGCTTAAGGATTGAGATCGGTGAGCGCAGCTGCACGTTTGCGGCTTGCTCACTTCATCGGGCAATCCTTCGCATACGAGTCGCCGTAGTTCGAAAACACCCGCTTGGCAATTTCGGTCTGATATTTGCCGTCAGGGCGCTTGGCGACCTTGGTCAGATAAAAATCCTGGATTGGAAAGTGGTTGTTGTTGAAGTTGAAACTGCCGCGCAGCGATTTGAAGTCGGCGCTCTTGAGAGCGGTGCGCAGCGCGTCCTTGTCGGCGAGATTGCCGTTGACCGAGCGGACGGCGCGATCGATCAGCAAGGCGGCGTCGTAGGCCTGGAAGGCGTAGGTCGCCGGAACCGCGTTGTACTCCTTTACGTAGCCGTCGACGAACGCCTTGTTTTGCGGCGTGTCGAGATTTGGAGCCCAGTCAGAGCCACCGAACAAGCCGACCGCGGCGTCTTGCAGTGCTGGAAGTGTTAACTCGTCGACCGTGAATGCGGAAAGGAACGTTACCTTTTCCGCAAGGCCGGTTTGACGGAACTGTTTGACGAAATTAATGCCCATGCCGCCGGGCAAAAACGCGTAGATCGCATCTGGATTTGCGCTGGAGATTTTCGACAGCTCGGCGGAATAGTCCAGCTGTCCGAGCGGAACATAGATTTCGTCGACGATTTCACCGGTGAATTTGTGCTTAAAGGCGGCCGCCGCGTCTTTGCCGGCTTGATAATTAGGAACGATGATAAGGGCCTTTTTGAACCCCGAGTCCTGTGCGTATTGACCGGAAACTTCGTGAACCTGGTCGTTCTGATATGAGGTGACAAAGAAATTGGCGTTGCACTCCTTGCCCGCGAAACTTGACGTGCCGGCGTTGGGGCTAATGAGAAAGGCCCCCAACTCGGTGACCGGTTTCATAATGGCAGCAAGGATGTTGGAAAATATCGGCCCGACAACAAAATTTACGCCATCGCGGTCGACCAGCGTCTTGACCTTGGTGACGGCGACGTCGGGCTTGAGTTCGTCGTCGGTGACGACGATTTCGGCATCGCGGCCGCCGAGCTTGTTGCCCAAGTCTTTGACTGCAAGTTCGAAGCCGTTGCGCAGTTGCTGGCCGGGCACGGCGCCCGCTGCGGCGGAAAGAGTGGTGATAATGCCGACTTTGAGCTTTTCTTGCGCCTGTACCGGTAACGTTGACATTGCGATCGTCAGGAAAAAGGCGGCATAGGAGCAACTTTTCGTCATGCGATTCTCGCTCATGTCGTGCTCTCGCCAGGTCGACCATGGGCCCCGAGATTATCTTATGACTAAACTATTAATTTGTGAAGATACCGAACGTCGCTAATTTCAATGCCTGATCTGATTGTCGACATTCCGCGCGGGAGCCGTCAGATGCATGGTCCGCAAATTAATCCGACAGCGAGCGTGGCGGCCGCCGCGAAAGGTGGGGTAGCGCTCGCGGGCCCCGCGTATGCCAAATCAAAAATCGCGTCAGAGAAATGAGCGTTTCCGTTCACTGGCGTCCCTGCACCCGCGTCATTAAGAATGTTTTCTGTGTCCCGAATAGCTCGAACATCAATTTCTTGTCCTTCGAAGAAAGCACTGAAAAAAATTCACTGATCCATTGCTCGTTAGCCTTTGCCGCAGCGCGAAATGCTTTTCTGCCCTTTGGGGTGAGACGAACCAGCAGCGCTCGGCGGCTGCGAGGGTCGGCGGTCCGCTCGACCATTCCTTCGGCTTCCAGCTCATCCGTTAGTCCGGTGATATTGCCGGTTGTTACCATGAGGCGATTCGACAATTCCCCCATTCTCAAGCCTGCTTTGTGAGCATCAAGCTGGGCCAACAAGTCGAAACGCGACAGGCTCATGTTGAAGGATTGCCGCAACCGGCGGCGGGCTTCGTTGTTGATGAGCTTGTGTATCGCCATCATACGAAGCCAAAGTCGCAAATCCTGATGATCGGTCAGCGCCGCCCGCGTTTCGAAGTCGTCGAGAGGCGAACTAGAGCAACATTGGTCGGCGCGAAGTTCATAAAATCGCTCTCAGGCAGCTAGCTGCCACGACTACCGACGCCTCGGTTAGTGCTTCCACACCTCGCGCGCAATATCAATCACAAGCTCAAGCTTTGCGCGCTCGTCCGCCTCTGTCAGCGGACTACCGGTCAGATTTGTAGCAAATCCGCATTGCGGACTTATCCCGAGGCGGTCCAATGGGGTAAATTTTGCAGCCTCGTCAATTCGCCGCAACAGGTCTGCCTTGTTTTCCATTGCCGCCGTCTTGCTGCTGATCAAACCAAGGACGACCGTTTTGCCTTCCGGCAACAGGGCAAGCGGCGAAAAGTCTCCGGCCCGTGGCAAGTCGTACTCCATAAAATACACTTCAATGCCCGGGATGTTGAAGATGCGCTCGGCAACACGGCCATAGCCGCCGGATGCGAGCCAGCGACCTTTGTAATTGCCCCGGCACAGATGCATGCCGACGATCATTCCCGGCGGCTTGTCGCGAACGGCGGCAGCTATCGTGTCAACATACGCGTCAATGAGCTGATCGGGATCCTCGCCGAGACTGCGGATTCGGTCGTTGACGTTTGGATCTTCCATCATTGCCAAAGGGACTTCGTCAAGCTGAACGAAGCTGCAACCAATCTTGCGCAGGTCAGCCAATTCTTCGCGATAAACAGCGGCAAGATCGCGAAAATAGTCGGCGATGTCGGGATAGGCTTGTCGATCGACGCGCTCGCGTCCGCCGAGAAAATTCACGTAGGGCGGTGCTGGCATCGTGACTTTGACGGTGCGGTCGGTGCGTGTTTTCACGAACGCAAATTCGTCAATGGTAATGCCTTTCCGGCGTTTGAGCCTTCCGCTCGCGTAGGGCGCGTAGGCTTGCGCAGAATCGCCCGAGTCGTTGGAAAACATGAATGGCGTCGCCTTGACCGTCATCCCGTCAACCGTCTTTACGAAATGACTAAAGAAAGCTCCGCGGCGAAACTCGCCATCGGTAATCACCGGCAGCCCGATATCCTCCTGCAATTTGACGACATCGCAAATGGCGCGGTCTTCAATTGCGTGAAGTTCGTTTTCGCCGAGCGCGCCGTCGCGAAATTTGTGCCGGGCGTCAATGAGCTCGGGCGGACGCAAAAGACTGCCGATATGATCGGCGTGGAACGGCGGTCTTTCGCTCATGGAACCCTCTGATAGCCTGGCACTACTCGTCGCGCCAATCGCGTAGTGGCAACGCGAAGATCGCGTTTTGCGGCCGCATTGGCCCGCGAATAGTTCTGTTTGACTATTCATAGTCTTAGATATAAACATTTTAGATGTAAACTCTTTGGTCAAGATTTATCCGAGATGAAATTGCACTGCGCGCGTGGCGGCGAACCTGAGCTGGCGCTGGGCTTCGGCCGCCAATTCGACCAGCTCTATCAACGCGCCGGTCTCGAAGCCATTGACAGTATTTTTCTGCAATTTGTGAAAGGCGCTGATGCTGAACTCTACCGGCGTCTTGCCGACGCGCGCACGCGCGGCGCCAGCTACGAGCGGAAATTGCACTCTGATCTGATAGTCGACTTGGCGCCCAACCTCGAAAATTTCCTCGGCGTGCTGTTCGGCATAGAAGAATCGGTTCGCCGCCTGCAGTGGCGTGATAGTGAACTGGCGCCGCTTCATGTCGTCAAGCGATCGTTTGTCCAGCGCCGGGCGACCAAGAACAAAACCGCCGCGGAAGCCTCGCAGATCGACGGCGTAGCCGTCGCGAAGGATTTGGCGGCGCTCTTTGGTGAGCCGTTTAGCGAGCTTGCCTATGCGAGACATGTTTTGCGATGGATGGAAGCCGAACAGGATAATGGAGCGGCACTGACATTGGCGGCGCGCTATGCGCTGTGGGCTACGCTTTCGGCGGCGGGGCGGCAAAAGCATGGAGACGGAATTCTTTTCAAACTGCCGCGGAAAATAGATCGGCTGAATTTGATTCCGTTGCAGCGTACGACCAGGAACGGAATGACCGTCTTGAAGGGTCTGGACGATACCCGGCGCTATCGTGACGGCTTTAAGTTGACCGACCAAGGCGCCAGCTTCGCGCAGGCGCTCGATCACGCGAATTACTGCATCTGGTGCCATAATCAAGGCAAGGACAGCTGTTCCAAAGGCCTGCGTGATCGAAAGACCGGTGCTTACGAAGTCGATGTTTTCGGCACAAAGCAGGTCGGCTGCCCGCTCGAGGAGCGCATCTCCGAAATGAATTTGGCGCGCTCGCGGGGATACGTGGTCGCGGCGCTCGCGATCGTGGCGATTGACAATCCGCTGTGCGCGGCAACAGGCCATCGAATTTGTAACGACTGCATGAAGGCGTGCATCTACCAAAAGCAGGAGCCGGTCGACATTCCGCAAGTCGAGACGCATACGCTGAAGGAGTACTTGCGCTACCCTGGGGTTTCGAGATATACGCGCTGCTGACGCGGTGGAATCCGCTCAACTTCGTCAGGCCCATTCCGAGACTGCAACCGGTCGAAAGGTTCTGGTGGTTGGATTGGGTCAGGCTGGTTTTACGCTTGCTCATCATTTGCTGAACGACGGTCATACGGTGGTTGGGTATCGACGGTCTCAAGATCGAGCCGCTTGCGGCGAATTGTCCGGCGTCGAGTCGGCTGGAGAACGTGGCAGATTCACCCACTTCGCGATATTTCCGAACTTTACGATCTCTCAACGATCGTATGATGCGGCTTCGGCGCGTCGCCGAATATGGCATACGTGCGCTGGGATAAGAATATTCTCAAAATGATTCGTCTTTTGCTCGAGCGTCGACAAATTTTGTCATGTTCGGCGGCGTTCGCTTCGGCGGCACAGTCTCGATCGATGACGCATTTGCATGGACTTCGACCATGTCATTCTTTGTTGGGAGCGGGTAAGCCGACGTCGTACCATGAAGAACGGCTTGCACACGGCGTACGCCAAGCTTCGGATTTTCTGATGGCTCTGCACTGACGGCGCTGCGAAGGACGACAGCTCGCCAATCTGACAGTTCGTTTGCCGATGGTCGTATTGGCGGCGGCCTTACGCGGTCGACACCGCACCGAGAGAGTCTGGCGTACTATCTGTGCAGATCGAGAAATTCCTGAGGCGCTACAAGCGGCTCGCGCTGAACTCGGCGATGATGTCATAGGCTGGAGCGCGATGAACGCGATCGTCAATGAGTTTATGGCACACGCAATGCACGCGCGAGGGAGCCGTTGCAGCGGAACAAGGTCGCCGACCGATCTCTGGTTCTGCTCGAGCTGGGGCGGAGCAACGGTCGTCTACCGCCGCCGCCTGATCGACGCGCCAAGCTACACGCTCAATCACGAGGAGATCGCGAAGGCAATGGAAGAGGGCGTGCGCTTTCGCCGAGTGCCTGGCGTGCCGTTCACCTTGACCCGTATGGCGCCGCCAATGAGATCCAGTTTGGCCTGCAGGCGTGGGATGATTCCGCAGCGCCGGCTTCGCGCACACAGCGCGAATCGGTGAATCTGCCCGCGCGCACCATCCTCATTGCCGCCGGAACACATCCCAACACCGTGCTAGGCCCGCGAAGACCACCACTCGTCACCCTCGACGAAAAGCATTTTCAAGCGATCGACGAAGAAGGGAATCCTGTGAGCCCGGAGCGGCTGTCCAAGCCTGAGAGTCCCCATGTATTGATGGACATCCTGCCTGACGGCCGAGCAATGAGTTTCTTCGGCGACCTGCATCCGTCGTTCAGCCGGCAACGTTGTGAAGGCAATGGCCAGCGCGAACGCAAGGGTACCCAGTTGTTTCACGCATTCTTGCCCGGTCGCTAGAACCCATCCGGCCACACACCCGACGTCAGTCTGCGCGCCAGGCTGAATCACTGACCTGCGGCCGCGACGTCCACAAGATGCGTCCGCCTTACCGCAAACATCGTGGAAGTTGTGATCGAAGCTGCCCGCGCGGCACGCAGCTTTTCAGCCTGGACAGTTTTACCGCTTGCAGAACTACGAATCCTTGGCGTCGCAAAGTGGGTGGAACGACGCTGGCGATGGAAGGTCTAGCTCTCACCGGAGCGCAGACAGATCCCGGCCGCGGGCTGATTTCGACTGATCGTTCTCGAAATGGGCGGCTCATCCGACTCTGTGCGCTACGCTTGCGCGCCGGTGAGCCTGTTATTTTGATGGGCCCAACGGGCGCGCCGACGGAGACGTCGGGCGGGGATCAATCGCTATCTGCTCGCCGGCGGCGGTTTGGGCAACGCGGTGCTGGTTTCCATTGGAACCGCGCTGCGAGATCGCACGGCTCAAAGGTTGTACTATTTCGCTGGATACAAGATGCGTTGCGGGATCGATATAAGGTGGAAGAGATTGAAGCGCGCCGCGGATATGATCATATGGATGCTGCGACGATGCCCCTGGGCTTTGCGCCGCGTCGGCCGCAGGATCAAGCGCTTTTGTCGGCAATATCATTGAAGCGATGAAGGCATATGCGCCAGGGATTGCTCGGTGAGGTCGATCCAAAATTAGGCTGAAACGGACGCAATTGATCTGCGATCGGGTCGGACGGCGATGATGAACGCTGATCGCCAGAGCGCGAGCAGGCGTCGCTAAGCGCCGTATTCTGAAGCCTGGGCCACGGCGCTATCGGCTCCATAAACTCTCCGATGCAATGCATGATGAAGGAAATTTGCGGACAATGTCTGCAGCTCCAGCAGCGATCCCGTCACCGGCGAAGATACTGTGGTGTTCTCTTGCGCCGGCCAAGACCGGCCGCTTGATCGCGTCGACTTCGCCAATTTGCGGTGCCCGACTGCGCCAAAATGCCGTGCAAGAGAAACTAACCAAACGCTGGATCGAACTCTTTGCATCGCGCGCGCCCTGGGTCATTCGCCAGCATTGGACCGGCCAATGAATGGTATCTCTCATGAGTGGCATCTCTGAAGAGCGGTCCCTCGCAGCGCTCGACCCGAGTGTCTATCCGGATGGTTTTGCTCGCCGCGGGCTGCCGCCGGTTGAGTTGTGGCCGGTGATCGACCGGCAGGCGCTGGCCCGCCTCGGCTACCCGAAGCGGATGAACGCGGCCGTCGAGTTGCTGGACGGCGCGGTCGCCCGCGGATTGGGGTCGAAGCCTTGCATACTCTCACCGCACCTGACCTGGACCTATGCCGAGCTTCTCGACAAAGCCAATCGCATCGCCGGCGTGCTGGTCAACGATATGGGCCTTGTTCCCGGCAACCGCGTGCTGCTTCGGTCGGCGAACAATCCAATGCTTGCAGCATGCTGGTTCGGCGTGCTCAAGGCGGGTGGCATCGCCGTTACGACGATGCCGCTGCTTCGGTCGCGAGAGCTCGGCCAGATTTGCAACAAGACCGAAGTTCAGTTTGCGTTGTGTGATTCCGTCTCGCCGAAGAACTCGAATTGACGCAGCCTTTTTGTCCGTCGCTGAAACAGGTCCGGTACTTCAATACCGACGCGGCGGATGGGCTCGATCAGCTGATGGATGCCCAGAGCGCCGACTTTCCCAATATTTTGCCCTCGCATGACGATGTGGCGTTGATTGCGTTCACGTCGGGCACGACCGGCCCGCCAAAGGCCACCGTACATTTCCATCGCGACGTGCTTGCTATTTGCGACACTTATCCGGCCGAGGTGCTTCGATCGGGTGTGCAAGACATCTTTACGGGAAGCGCGCCGCTCGGGTTCACGTACGGCCTCGGTTCGCTTTTGTTGTTCCCGATGCGCCGCGGCAGCTCGACCGTGCTGCTTGAAAAGGTCAGCCCGGAGATCATGCTGCAAACGATCCAGGATTTTCGCGTTACCACGCTGCTCATCGGACCAACGATGTACCGCAGCATGGCTCCGCTGGTTGACCGATTTGATTTGTCGGCCCTTCATACCTGTTGCTCCGCTGGTGAGCATCTGCCGCTTATGGTCTACGACGAGTGGCTGAAGCGAACTGGCGTCCGAATTCTTGATTTTATGGGTTCGACGGAGATGCTGCATGCATTCATCGGAGTTCCGCGCGGCGACATCCGGCCGGGATCGACCGGCATAGCGCTGCCCGGATATCAAGTCAGGGTCGTCGATGAAGGCATGAATACTGTGGATCCCGGCACCGTCGGACGCCTTGCCGTACGAGGTCCTATCGGTTGCCGGTATTTAGATGATCCGCAGCGGCAAAAGGCGTATGTCGTAGATGGATGGAATCTGACCGGGGATGCATTCCACGCCGATCAGGACGGCTTTCTGTGGTATCATTCGCGTACCGACGACATGATCGTAAGCTCTGGCTATAATATCTCCGGCCAGGAAATCGAAGAAGTCCTGCTGGAGCATCCACGCGTGAAAGAATGCGCCGTGGTCGGCGTTCCGGATTCGATCCGCGGGCAGATTGCGAAAGCCTTCATCGTGCTGCGCGAATCGGATGAAGCAGAAGAAGACTTGACGATCGCAGACTTGACGATGGCAGACTTGGCGATCGCGATCCAAGACTTCGTCAAGAAATCGATAGCTCCCTACAAATATCCGCGAGCCATCGAATTTGTTGATGAACTACCGAGGACACAGACCGGAAAGATCAACCGGGCAACGCTGCGGGCGCGCGGATAGCATGGTCAACAAACTGCAGCATGTGTTGTGACCAAAGCGCGACGCTTCGCTAAATTTGCGTCGCACGCCCCACGGATCAACTACCCGTTGGAAAAACGCTCAAGTGGCCGGCGCCGGCGCCCTCGTGCGGCATTCGTGCCCATCGACAATGCTTTCAAGGCAAGCGGTTCGAGCGGCAACCACGTGTGACACGAGGTTACGGATGAGGTCGTCGCGCGGTCTTTTTCACCGCGCTTTTGAGATCGGCAAGTTGTATCGTCAACTGATCGATTTTGTCGCGCGGAACATCTTCAAGCAATACGGCCAGCCAAAGCCCGTGCTTCTTCGCCATTCGCCTAAAGACTTTCCTGCCCTCGACCGTCAAACAAACAATTTGAACTCTGCGATCTATTTTCGACGGCGTGCGCGTGATGTAACCGTCCTCAACGAGGCGATCCACGATGGGAGTGAGGCTACCGGCGGTAACCATCAGGCGTTTTGGCAGTTCTCCCAGAACCAAGCCACCCGGCTCGCGCTCAAGCTGGGCCAGCAACTCAAATCGTGCCAGGGTAAATTGAAATTCCTCGCGGAACTGGCGGCGAATTTCAGTCTCGATCAGTGTCGTACACGCCAAGAGATTAAGCCATAGCCTGAACTCTGCGCGGTGATCCTGCGTCGCTTGATCGTTTCGGATTTGCGGCTCGTTTGAAATTAGCTTCAATGCTGCCGATCAGTTCGTTTTGTCCTGGCATCATCCTGCTCGCTGTCGCGAAGGCGGAAAAAAGAAGCTGGACACGAGATGTGTCAATCTTTCACTGGCAAATCAAGTGCCTATGCCGGTCGGCGCACTTGGCCGTGGTTGGGCTCTGCATGGTTAGGCCGCTTTTTGGTTTTGCGTGAAGTGCTCGTCAAGCTGCGGATGCTAGGCGAGGGCACAGGACCGTAACTGTCCCTTTCAGTTCGACCTAAGATCGGCCGGCAATAGTGACCGGCGGCAGCATAAGCAGGTCCATCGCCGAGCCGGCGATTCGCTCCGGCTATGCGCGCTTTGCAGTTCGAATAGGCGGACTCATTTTGCCTGCCGTGTGAGCCGAACCTGGACCAATCCAGTCCGATAGATCGTTCATGGATAGTCAGTCCACAAAGCTATATATGGCCTTATATTATTAATAAAATCATAGTGTTGAAAGATAATATTTTTGGCTTGAAGTAATTTGCGGAGTGCCTACACTATGCGTCGAGTCGAGGATTGCTGACATGTGGCGTCCGCCGGAACGCATTCAATTCGAAGCCACCCTCGGCCGCATGCCGACGCGTGAAGAGGCGGCGGCGTCTCGCTTGTATTCGACCGTTGCTGTCGGCGGCGTGGTGCTGGAACAGCGCACGTGGGTGCCGGCTATGGTGCCATGGCGCGCGACCGACGAAGGGTTTGTCACCGAAGATGTCATCGCGTGGTACCGGCGTTTTGCCGAGGGGCGGCCCGGCGCGATTGTCGTCGAGGCCACGGGCATTCGCGACGTGCCAAGCGGTCCGCTGTTGCGCATCGGCAGCGACGGCAACATTGCCGGCTTGCAACGATTGGTCGAGGCGGTGCGCAGGCAAGTGACGGCCATACGCAACTCTTCATTCAATTGATAGATTTCCTCAACATCCGGCGGCGGCCGGATAAGCAAAAATTCCTGCAGCGGTTTCTGCAGATCACCGATCGACATCGCGATGCGCTGGCTATGCCCGGCGCCAGCGACGCGGCGGTGCGCGCTCGACTGGCCACGCTGGACGCCGAGAGCTTGGCTCGGGTGCTCTCCGCCGCCGAACGTGAGGCGCTCGATTTCGGTTATCGCGAGCGAGTGACGGACTTACATCTGGAACACATTCGGAGCCTGCCGTCGGCCTTGCCCGGGTTATTTGCCGATGCGGCAGTGCGGGCCGAGCGCGCCGGCTTCGACGGCGTCGAGCTGCACTACGCGCATGCTTATACCATGGCCTCGTTTCTGTCGCGGACGAATACCAGGGACGACGGCTACGGGGGCAGCATCGCCAACCGGCTGCGGCTGCCACTTGAGGTTTACGCCGCAGTGCGGTCGCGCGTTCCGCCGGCGTTCGCCGTTGGTTGCCGCTTTCTCGCTGACGAATGCATCGACGGCGGCAGCGGTGTCGACGATGCCGTCCAGTTCGGCGTTGGGTTTGCGGCGGCTGGCATGGACTTCATCTCGACATCGCGCGGCGGCAAGTTCGATGACGCCAAACAGCCTGCCGTGGGTTGGTCGGCTTATCCCTATACCGGTCCGAGTGGTTACGAGTGCATGCCGCAATTTATCTCTGATTTGAAAGGGCCGTTCGGACGCAATGTTGCGGCGACCGCGGCCATCCGCGAGGCGATCCGCGCCAGTGGAAGAAGCACGCCGGTCATCTGCACCGGAGGCGTCCATAACTTCGAGATGGCTGAGCACATGCTCGCGTCCGGCGCTTGCGACATCGTTGGATCGGCGCGGCAGTCGCTGGCCGACCCCGATTGGTTTCGTAAAGTACAGCTCGGACGCGGCGCGACGGTAAGGTTGTGCGAGTTCACAAATTACTGCGAGGGTCTCGATCAAAAGCATAAGACCGTCACCTGCCAGCTCTGGGACAAATTGGACATCGGTCCGGGGTAAAAACTTCGCCTGACGGTAAGCGGCGGTTGGTGGCGCCGTCGTGGGTGCCATGAGCGAAGTGCGCACCGGCGACATACGACTTGCCGCAGCTGCGGCATCGCAAGCGATAGGAGAGATCATTTAGCAAGCTCCTGCCAGCCGCGGGCGGGTCCGGTCGAAGACTGGAAAGTAGCGGCAGTGCCCTCAGTTGGCGCTTTCCTCCCTTGACTGCCGGGATCCTGTCTGGATCCCGGCACTTTCGTTTACGCCAAGGCGCGCACGATGAGTGCACCGGCCATCGGCTGAGCCGCTCCGGCAAGCTGCGCGGTAATATTCTGATCGATCCATGCCAGCGGGTGCCTGAATTCTTCCCTTGAGCTTCGCCTGAAGGCCGGCGAAGCTTGGTCCGTCTCAGACAGTTGCTCGAATGACACGCTATGCTCAGAGATACGCGCGATGATGATAACCGCCGGAGGCCGGCCGCACGCAACGTGCTGGCTGAGCCGCTTGCGATATGCTCGCTTAAACCCATGACGGGGTTCTATCGCGACGGCTGCTGTAATACCGGGCGAGAGGATGTTGGCAGTCACACGGTCTGCGTGGTTATGACGGCCGAGTTTCTCGATTTTTCCAAATCTCGCGGCAACGATCTTTCGACCCCGGAGCCCGAATTCGGCTTTCCTGGTCTAAAACCCGGTGATCGCTGGTGCCTATGTGCGCCCCGCTGGCAAGAAGCATTCGAGGCCGGGCGAGCGCCGCGCGTAGTCTTGCGCGCCACTCATGAGGCGGCTCTGGCTTATTGCCAGCTCGCCGATCTAAAGCGGTTTGCGGTGGATTTGGCGTGACGAGGGGTGTTGATTTTCGACCAGTGATGACCGACGACGCCGCAACCAAACGAGGGACCGACGTTGGCGCGCCGCGAGGGCGGAGAATGAAAGCCGCGAAAGTCAAGAGAAACGCTCAGCGGCTCGTATGGCCCCGCGCCGGGTGACATTTGCTAAACTATTCATTGTCCTACCCCATCTTGGTCCGCTCTCGTGCCCTTTGGGGGTGAATTGGGGGCTGCATGGCGCGTGTCCTGATCGTCGACGATCACCCCGTTGTACGCATGGGGTTGCGGGCGATGCTCGAGCAGGCGCCCGGCTTCGAGGTGTGCGGCGAAGCCGCCTCCACGGTCGAAGCGCTCCGCTTGCTGTCGGCGGAAAATCCCGATCTCACTTTGCTCGATTTGATGCTGGGCGGGCGCGGCGGCGCGGATTTCGTGACGCAATGCCTGCGCGCCTGCCCCCAGACACGCATCCTGGTCCTGTCTCAGCATGATGAAGCGCTCTACGCCGAACGCGTTCTCAAGGCCGGAGCACACGGCTATCTCATGAAAGGCGAGGCGCTGGAGGGTGTTGTCCATGCCCTCGAGACAGTGCTGCGGGGCGACATCGCCGTCTCTGCGCGAATGAACGCCCGCCTGCTCGCGCGGCGATTCCACGGCCCGACCGACCAACGCTATGCCGAGCTCTCCAATCGGGAAATGCAGATTTTCCTCTTGATTGGCGCCGGCCGCTCCACGGGCGCCATCGCGGCCGAGCTTTGCCTTTCCCCCAAGACCGTCGGCGCTCATCGCGAGAACATCAAGACTAAACTGGGTCTCGACAGCGCTGCAGAGCTTGAACGCGAGGCGCTCCTCCATGTCGAAAGACTTGGTTAGCGAGCGGCCATCGTTCGACGCTCATCTTCGGGCCCGCAACGCCGAGCGGCTGCGGTTTGCGTCCTGGTGTTTTGCCGGGGTTATGCTGGCTCTCATCGTCACCGAGCTGATCGTGCCGGTGCTGCGATCGACGGAGCTGATCTTCGTCCAAATGGCCAGCGCGCTTTATTTTTGCGGCCTGGCGTGGTTGTGCCGCACCGACCGCGCAGCGACGTGGCCGACGCAGGCCTTGCCGCTCTTTTTGGAGCCGGGACAACCGTGACCGGACTTCTCATTTCGCTCAATCTTGGACCACGTTTCGGCGCCAACCCGGCCTACGCTACCACGGTCTTCGTCGCGTGCCTGGTGCCGCTGTGGACGCGCCGCGCGCTGCTATCGATGCTGATTCCTGTTCACGGCCTCTATCTCTGGACGGTCTTCGCCGGCCCCTACGATGCTGTATTCAGAACCGTCATGACCATGGGCGGCACCGTCGTGCTTCCTCTAGGCGCAGTCACGGCGATCCTGGCGTTCCGACACGCGCAGCAGTCTTTTGAGGACATGGCGGCGATCCGAGCCTTGCTCGACGAGCGCCGCGACATGGTGGCGATGGTCGCCCATGATCTGCAAAGCCCGCTGGCGGGCATGCGGGCGCTGCTGCGGACCATAACCGGGCGTTCGGAGGCGGAAGCCGGCAAGTTAGCCGAAATCGCGCGCGCCTGCCGCGACATGTACGGCGCGGTGACTCGTCTGGTCGAGGCGCATCGGCACGACGTGACGGCGCGGCCCGACCTCGCCATCGTTCAGGTTGATGCGCTGTTCCGGGACGCCAGCGCCAAGGCGGCGACCGTCGCCGCCGAAAAAGGCATCACCATCATCGTGGAATTGCCCCACCTCTCGGTCAGCGCCGAGCCGTCGCACTTGAGCGCGATCATCGACAATCTGGTCTCCAACGCGATCAAATTCTCCCCGATCGGATCGGTGGTGCGGCTGATCGCCGAACCGCGCGAAACGGAGGTTCGCCTTTGCGTCGTCGACACCGGTCCCGGCATCGCGACGGAGGAGGTCTCGTTGTTGTTTAAGAAATTCTCCCGATTGCGGACGCTGCCGACCGGCGGCGAGCCGACAACGGGCCTCGGTCTTTATATCGTCCGCGTGTTGGCAGAGCGGATGGGTGCCCGCGCCAGTTTTGCGCCAAATCCGGATGGCGGCAGCGTGTTTTTTGTCGATGTGCTGCGCCCGCGATAAATCTGGATCGGGATAATGTGGTGGGTGATCGCTCCTACACTTTGTTCAGCAGCATGCCGTACCAGATATAGTCGGGATCGACGGTGAACGTCTGCTTGCCGGCTTCGTGCGCGGCGTTGAAAAACCCGGACAAGCTGGTGAAGCGGTTGAGATTGACCTGGACGAAGTCGGCAACCCCTTGCGCGATCAGCTTGTCTTTGCCGTCCCAGGCCACGAGTTGGTTATTCTCGCCCCGTTTCTTGAGCTGCGACATCTGGAACAGCGCCCACACGGCGAACGTCTTCTCGAACAGATAGGGCTGCTCCGGGAAGAAGTTGAACCAGAATATCGACTCGTTGGTCAGGGAGAAATGTTCGCCAAGGTGCCAATGATCCGGCGTGTTGCCGAACGGAAAGCTGAAGGGATAGGCTGATGATTGCGGCTCGACGTGATAGATGCCCAACAATGTGAAGGCGCCGCCGTCTCCCTTAAGCCGGTTGAACGCCGCCGTGATGACGTCGTCGGTCCCGATGGCATAGTGGACGAAGCACTGCTTGCCGCCCGGAACCCTTTTCTCCCAATAACCCATATGCTGTTCCAGGACGTTCTGAAACTTGCGACCGGCGATCAACTGCGTGAACAGGTTCTGCGTTTCATCGAAGGCCCGGACGATTTCCGGGATCGACAGCCTTTTGAAACACGCGTAGGTGGCGGGCATTCCCTCCAGGCGCCGGGGTGCATCGGCGAACTCGACGGCCAACAAGATCTTCTGGGTATAGTCAAATTGTCTGTCCATGCGTGCCTTCCAATGTCCGCTTGAGGTGTCCGCGCGGGGCGGCGTGGCGCGTCGGACATAGCGAGCACCGGCAGACGGCCCCATCGGTTGGCGCATCCTAATTTCGGCTAGGTGAACGACCTAGGTTCGCTGCCTGCAGCAGGTCGCGGAAAAGTGGGCCGAACCGCAGAGGCCCGGTCCGGCATACCCTTCGCATCGCGCAGGCGATATAGTGACGCTGTCGGAGCTGCAGGTTCCATCTGTTTCTTGCCCGCGGGTTGGCACACCCATGAAAACGTCCTCGGAAATCGATCCCGTCACGGCCAAGCAAGCCATCATCGACTATTGTCTGCGCAAGGGCGCGCTGGTCGCCGGTGTCGCGGATCTTCAGGCAGTGGAGCGCATCGCGCCGGCCGGGCACCGGCCGAGCGATCTGATGCCCCGTGTCAAGTCGGTGATCGCCGTTGGCGTCGGCGGTGCCACCCAGGGCGCGTGGCGCGTACCGGCCAAAGCGCTGAGCTATTTCGGCAGCACCGAGAGCCGCGCCTACAAGATCGTTTATGGGCTTGCGTTCTTTATCGAGCAAAAATTTGGCGTGCCGGCGATCTATTGTCCGCCCGACATGGACCCGGAACTCGGCGCGCGCTATCCGCTGCAGAGCCTGAAATTGCACGCCGAACTGGCGGGCCTCGGCGCCCGCAGCCTGGCCGGCGATATCCTGCTGCATCCCGACTATGGCTACATGTACTACGCGTCGTGCTTCACCGAGCTGGCGCTGCCGCCCGACAAGCCGCTCGCCGAAAATCCATGCCCGGCGCCAAGCTGCGTGAACATGTTTCGGCGCGAAGGCCGCACGCCATGCATGAAGTTTTGCCCGGCCCAGTGCCTCTCCGGCGAGATCGATGCGGCCGGCAAGCAAGTGTCGATGCATTACGACATGGCCGCCTGCGCCGAGCTGACCCAGCAATTCGAGACCGTTCCGCAGCTGCTGCGCGACGCCATCGCCACCGACGATCCGGAAGAGCGCGAGGCGCTGTTACTTGGGCGAACGCAACAAAGTGCTGTGGTACAGGATGACGGTCGGCAATGGCGGCCTGTTCGCGCAATGTTTTGAATGCATGCGCGTCTGCCCGATTGCGACCAACGCGCCGTTTGCGGATCCGCTCAAACGCGGCGCCGCGCAACGAGCCGCTCAGTCCGCGAAAGCGCAAAATGGCCGAGCCGACGCGACGTGAACGCCTCGGCGTCACGCCGGAATGATCGAGGCTTTCGGCCCGATCATCTTTGACCTCAGCCTCAATGTTCAGGATCGCCGCGGCGATCCGGTCCGCCTGCTGGATTTTGCCGAGATCGAGCGGCAGCGCGTCGCCACCGGCCTGAGCGATCGCGAAATCGCGGCACGGCTCGGGCTTGCAGCCGATCAGGTGACCTTCATCCGCGTGCTGCTCGAGCAGCGCCGCTTCAAACCGGAGCGCTATTATCGTCTGTTTCAGCTGGGCGGTGGCCGGCGGTTTCGCACCGAGCGGGGAATGGAGCGCGATGCTTTTTACGAGCCGCAATTCAGCACCGACGCGCTGGCGGTGCGGCACGCGTTGCGGTTTAGCGCCGAGCAAGTCCGGCGCAAGTGGAGAGCCGGACTTTGGACAGCCGAGACCGTCGCAAGCATTCTGCAGCGGCGGGCGCGCGAGACGCCCGACGCGATTGCCATAGCGGCGCCCGGGTCATCCGCCCGTCAGCTATGCCGCAGCGTTCTGGCGCGGGCCGAACGGCTCGCCGCGGCATTGGCGGCGCTCGGCATGCAGGCGCGGCGACGTCGTCTCCGTCCAACTGCCGAGCATCGCCGGAATTCGTGATCATCTACTATGCCGCGGCGCGGCTCGGCGGCGTGTTCTCGACGCTGCACATGCCTTATGGACGCGGCGAGGTCGAGCCGATACTGCGGCATGCGCGCGCGCAGCGCGGTATTTTGCGCGCGCTGCCAGCGACAAATCTGATCCGCCCGGCATGTTTGTCAGCCTGACAGCAGCAGCTGCCAAGCTTGCGGCACGTGATCTCCGTCGGCCCGCCGCGGCCCGGCGTTCTGTCATTTCACGACTTGATTGCCGGCGCCGACCGCGCCGTGCTGCCGCCGCCTCCGGTCGCAACCGACGCGGCGCTGATGTGCTACACGTCCGGCACCTCGGCGGCGCCGAAAGCCGTTCCGCACAGCTTACCAATCGCTGCTGGCCAATCCGCGCCAGTGTTTGCCGGTGTTTGATCTCAGGCCCGGCGACCGGGTCCTGAGCGCCGCGCCGCTGACGCACGCCTTCGGACTTTTCGTCGTCAATGTCGCGCTCCTCGGCCGGCGCGACCTTCGTACCTTTGCCGGCATTTACGCCGCCGGCGCTTGCGGCCGCGCTGGTGCAGGAAAAGCCGACCCACGCCTTCGTCGCGCCGGCGCACCTGGCCGCGCTGTTGCAAGCCGGTCTGCTTGACGGGCGGCGAGCTTGCGCATCTCCGCCAGGTCATTGTCTCGGGATCATATTGCGCGCCGGAGCTCAAACGCTCGCTGGAGGAGAAGCTGCCGCGCGGCCGCGTGTTCGAGCTATGGGGCATGACCGAGACTTTCGCCGTGCTGCTCGGCGATCCGCGCGAGCCGGCCGCCGCTGCGGCACGACTGGATCGGCCGCGCCACCAACGGCAGCGAGGCGCGCGTGGTCGATCCCGACGGCCGCTCGTTGCCGCCAAACACCGAGGGCGAATTGCAGGTGCGCGGCTGCTCGGTGTTCGCCGGCTATTTTGACAACGACGCCGCCAACAGCGGCCTGTTCACGGACGATGGCTGGCTGCGCACCGGCGATCTCGCCGTGATGAGCGAGAGCCGGCCACGTTCGCATCACCGGCCGACTGAAGGACATCATCAATCGCGGCGGCGTGAAGCTCAATCCGTCCGATCGTGGAGGCGCTGATCGACCGGCACGAAGTGCGTGGTGCAGAGCGCGATCGTGGCGATGCCGGATCCGATTCTGGGCGAGCGCGCCTGCTGCTGCGTGGTGCTCAAGCCGGACCGGGATTTGAGCCTGGAGGCGCTGTGCGCTTGGCTTGAAGCGTCAAGGCGTGGCGAAGCTTCGATGGCCTGAGCGGCTCATAGCCGTCGCGGCAATGCCGATGACGCCGACGCGCAAGATCATCAAGAGCGCGCTGGTCAATCTGATCAAGGAGAGGTTGGCGCACATCGCTTCGATCGCGGCGGCGAATGGAAACCTGCGCCGATAATGGCCGCGTCGTCACGGCTGCGCTGGTCTATTGCGGTGGCACAATGTCGCCGACGCTTTCGGCAAGCCGCTGGACCGGACTGGTGGAGAGCATGCGATCTAATATGGCGCTGATCGCCACCGCCACCTGGGCGTCGGTCCATGGCCCTTTCAGCGAGAACCATTTCGGCACCCAATGGATGGCGCCGAGCACGACGAAGACGGCGAGCTTCGGATCGCACGGCACGATGCTGCCGTCGCGTATGCCCTCTTTCACAACGGCGCGCAGCTCGCGCTCGAAAGCGTCACGCTGCTCGATCAGCTTGGCGCGGTCGCTCGGCGTCAGCGCATGTTCTTCGGTCAGCAGCAAAGATTCGTTCAATTCGCCGATCATGGTCTTGAGATAGCGGCGCAACATCAGGGTCACTTTTTCGCGGCCGTCCCGACCATCGCGCTTGGCGGTCGCGAGGCTGTCGTTGGCGACTTTCATCGCCCGATCAAAGCAGGCGGCGACCAGGGCGCTCTTGGTCGGAAAGTAGTAATAAAGCGCGGCTTTGGTGACGCCGAGATTTTGCGCGATGTCGTCGAGCGAGGTCTGGGCGAAGCCGCGGCGGTTGAACGCCGAAACGGCGGCGCGAAGCAGCGCCTCGCGCTTCATTTCGCGTTGCTCCGAGCGGCTGGGCAGCACGTCGTACCAAACGCCTGCCGATTTGGTCTTGGCCGTCTCCGGGCGGCGTTTCGCAGTTTTTACTCGTGGCATCGCTTTCTTAGCTCCGGCGGCTTGTCGCGCACGGCCGCGCCGAACTCCCCGTCCTCAGAGTTCCTGCCCTTAAAACGCTGGCCGGTCATCATGTCCGCCGGCGAGACCACCGCCACCTCTACCAGGTCGGTCATGTTGACCAGCCCCACTCGGCTTTTTCCCGCCTACCAAATAACCTGCCGGCGAATGGATCCGCTATCAGACGTTCGTAGAATTCCGGCCGCCGACAATGGACGGCGTGAGCACGTTGGCACGAATGCCATGGTGCTTGCTGTCGTTCGCCTAGCGCCTATGCGGCAGCGCAGCACGACAGCTCAAAAGCTGAGCGAAAAGGCAGCGCGGCAGGATGCCCGGCGCACCTGTTCAGGGACGATCTTGTGCAGCAGCGCCGGCAAGTCATGGGTGCCCGTCAAGTTGTCCAAAATATCGATGTGGCCTCCCCAGGCGCGACGTTTTCTACCAGCTAGTAAAAGTACTTACTGATGAGACTTAGTCAACACGCGGTTTGCTAAGGCCAGTTATGCATTGTGCTCGTGCGAAGGCCGGCGGCGCCAGTGTTCGACGGCTGATCGCGGCGACGATGCCGTTCGTGATCGGCATGGCCTCCGCCGGTCGCCGTCATCATGGTGTCGCGCGTCACGCTGAACTTGACTTGCATCAAACGCGCAGTGCTGAAAGTTTCCGATGGTGGGAAAACTCAGCGCTTGATCGGCTAATCAATGTCAACGTATCGCCTCGAGACGCTGTTTGCGCCGCGCTCGGTCGCCGTCGTCGGCGCGTCGCCGCGTCAGACATCGACCGGTCGTGCCGTGCTTGGCAAACCTCCGCCAGGCCGGATTCCCGGGCGCGATTTATCTCGTCAATCCGCGCTACGACGAGATCGAGGGCATCCGCGCGGTCAAATCCTATGACGCGCTGCCTGAGGTTCCCGAGGTCGTCGCCATCGCCGTGCCGCCCGCCGCGGTGCCGGACGCCGTCGCGGCGGCGGCGCCAAGGGCACGGCGGTCGGCATCATCATCACCGCCGGGCTCGGTCACGGCGCCGGCTCGCTGGCCGAGCGCTGCGAGAAAATTGCCCGCGCGGCGGGCATGCGTCTGGTCGGCCCAAATTGCCTCGGCGTCCAGGTGCCGCGGGCAAAGCTCAATGCCAGCTTTGCCGCCGCCGCGCCGCCCGCGGGCGATCTCGCGCTGATTTCGCAATCCGGCGCGATCGCCGCGGGTCTGGTGCAATGGGCCGCGGGACGCGGCGTCGGATTTTCCGCCATCGTCTCGATCGGCGACAGCATCGACGTCGATATTGCCGATCTGCTCGACCATTTCGTTTATGATCGCGGCACGCGCGCGATCCTGCTGTACATCGAATCGATCAGAGACGCCCGCAAGTTCATGTCGGCCGCGCGGGCAGCGGCGCGGATCAAGCCGGTATTGGTCATCAAATCAGGACGGCACGCGCAGGGCGCCAAGGCGGCGATGACCCATACCGGCGCGCTGGCCGGTTCGGATGCGGTCTACGATGCCGCGTTCCGCCGCGCCGGCTTGTTGCGGGTCATCGATCTCGACGAGCTGTTCGCCGCCGCTGAAACGCTGGCGCGCTTGTCGACATTGTCCGGCAAGCGGCTCGCGATTTTGACCAATGGCGGTGGGGTCGGTGTGCTGGCGGTGGACCGGCTGGTCGATCTCGGCGGCGAACTCGCCGGCATTTCGCCCGGCACAATGCAAAAGCTTGATGCGGCATTGCCGCCGATCTGGTCGCACGCCAATCCGGCCGACATCGTCGGCGATGCGGATGCGGAACGATATGCCGTCGCGCTCGAATGCCTGCTCGACGATGACGCCAACGATGCCGTCCTGGTGATGAATGTGCCGACGGCGCTGGCGTCGGCCGCCGACGCGGCGAAGTCGGTCATCGCCGTGGCCGCGCGACATCGCAGCCAACGCATGCTTCCGAAGCCGGTATTTACGATGTGGATGGGCGAAAGCGGTCCGGCGTCGCAAGCGTTCGAGGCCGCCGGTATTCCGAACTACCCGACGGAGTCCACGGCGATCTACGGCTTTATGCACCTCGTGCGCTACCGCGAAGCCCGCGATCTGTTGATGGCAACGCCGCCAAATCTGCCGGAGGATTTCGCGCCGGACGTCGCGGCGGTACGGCCAATCATCGATGGAGTGCTGCGCGACAAGCGCACCTGGCTCGATCCGATCGAGCTGACGCGCGTGCTGTCGGCTTACGGCATTGCGGTCACGCCCGCCGTACTGGCGCGCGATGCCGATGAAGCCGTGGCAGCGGCGAAACCTCATCTGGCCAAGGGCATCCCCGTCGTCCTCAAAATTCAGTCGCCGGACATCGTGCACAAGTCCGAAGTCGGCGGCGTGCGGCTTGACCTCGCCAGCGAAGGCGCGGTGCGCGACGCCGCGATGGAAATCCTAAGCCGCGCACGAACGGCGAAGCCGGGCGCGCGCATCGCCGGCGTGACCGTCTTTCCTATGATCGTGCGCCCCAAAGCGCGGGAATTGATTATTGGCGTGGCTGACGATCCGACCTTCGGTCCAGTCATCGTCTTCGGGCAAGGCGGCACCGCCGTCGAAGTCATCAGCGACAAGGCGTTGGCGCTGCCGCCGCTCAATCTTGACCTCGCGCACCGACTGATTGCGCGCACCCGCGTGTCCCGCGTCCTCAAAGCCTACCGCAATGTGCCGGCCGCCGACGAACGCGCCATCGAGCTTTTGCTGGTCAAGCTGTCGCAGCTGGTGGCGGATTTTCCGGAAGTTCGCGAAGTCGATCTCAATCCGGTTCTCGCCGACGAGACCGGCGTCATTGCCGTCGACGCGCGCGTGGCGATCGCGCCGGTTGAAAAACGTCACGCCGGCGCTACAGGTAATCCGCGCTTCGCCATTCGGCCCTACCCGAAGGAATGGGAGCGGCACATGACGCTGCGTGACGGCATGGCGGTTTTCGTTCGTCCGGTCCGGCCCGAGGACGAGCCGCTCTATGGACCGTTCTTCGCCGCGGTGACGCCTGACGATTTACGGCTGCGCTTCTTCGCGCCGTTGAAGGATTTCAGCCACACCTTCATCGCGCGTTTTACCCAGATCGATTATGCGCGCGCCATGGCCTTTATCGCCATCGAGGAAGCCACCGGCGCGATGCTGGGCGTGGTCCGTGTGCACGCCGACGCCGAATATACCAGCGGCGAATACGCCATTCTCGTACGCTCCGATCAGAAAGGACACGGCCTCGGCTGGCTATTGATGCAATTGATCATCGAATATGCCCGCAGCGAAGGATTGCGCACCATCAAGGGGCAGGTCCTACGCGAGAACACGGGGATGCTGGATATGTGCCGGGAACTTGGCTTTCACATCGCGTCCGATCCGCAGGAGCCGTCGTCGGTTATCGCAACGTTGCCGCTCTCAGCCTGACATCAAGCACTCAAGACCTTCTCGGCCGGGGCATAGGGTAGCGCCAGCGCGTCGGCTACGGCGCGGTAGGTGACGCGGCCATCCTGCACATTGAGGCCTTCGCGCAAATTCGGGTCGTCTCGCAGCGCCGCCCGCCAGCCTTTGTCGGCAAGCGCCAGCACAAACGACGTGGTCACGTTGCTCAAGGCAAAGGTCGAGGTGCGCGCGACCGCGCCGGGCATGTTGGCGACGCAATAGTGCACGACGTCATCGACGATATAGGTCGGATCGGAGTGCGTGGTCGCCCGCGAGGTTTCGGCGCAGCCGCCCTGGTCGATGGCGACGTCGACGATCACCGAACCCGGCTTCATCGCCTTGACCGTCTGCCGCGAGATCAATTTCGGCGCCATGGCGCCCGGCACCAGAACCGTGGCGATAACGAGATCGGCGCGCCGGCACAGCACCTCGACGACGTCGCGGGTGGAAAACAGCGTGCGCACCCGGCCGTCGAATTGCGTGGCGACGCGGCGGAGCGCCTCCGGGTTGCGGTCCAGCACCACGACGTCGGCGCCCATGCCGGACGCAATCAAGGCCGCGTTGGTTCCGGCGACGCCGCCGCCGAGGACGACGACGCTGGCGGGAGACACGCCGGGCACGCCGCCAAGGAGCACGCCGCGCCCGCCATTCTCTTTTTCCAGGCAGCGCGCCCCGACATGGGGCGCCATGCGCCCGGCCACTTCCGACATCGGGGTCAAGCAGGGGCAACGTGTCGACTCGGGCTGGTGACGGTCTCGTAGGCGATCGCAGTGACGCCCGAGTGCAACAGATCTTCGGTCTGCGCCCGGTCGGGGGCCAGATGCAGATAGGCGAACAGGATCTGATCCTTGCGCAGCTTCTTGCGCTCGACCGCCAGCGGTTCCTTGACCTTGACGACCAATTCGGCCTTGCCATAGACGGCGTCGGCGTTGGCGACGATCGCGGCGCCGGCGGCTTCGTAATCGCTGTCCGGCAAGCCCGCGCCGGTGCCGGCGCCGGCTTCGACCAGCACTTGGTGGCCCTTGTCGGTGAGTTCGCGGACCGTCGATGGCACGATGCCGACGCGGTATTCATTGTCTTTGATTTCTTTCGGCACACCGACGAGCATGGCCACCTCTTGTGCATCGGACTTGCACGCGCGTCAGCCAAATCCAAGCGGCGCTGCGTCGACGAGCCCGAGTTGTCCGGACTTTTACTCTAGCGCTCGCGCAGCGGGCGATTTGTGTCAATCCACACGAGCTCTCGCGATGCCGCACTGCACGCGCTCGCGTTGCTCCATGCCCAGACCGCCAGCAACCTCGACGGGAAGCGCCGGCCCTGCGACGCCTCGCCACCCGCGCGCACCGCTGATGACATATGGTATCACACGACGGAGATTTTCCTCGGGTCCGGGCCGCCGATGGCGGCGGCGGCCGCCGAACCGGAACGGCACCCAAGCTTTTTGGAGACGCAATTGAGAGTTCACGGAAATTCGCCGGCAAGCCGCGACATCGCGACCCTGTTGCACCCTTACACCAATCTCAAGGCGCACCAGTCGAAGGGGCCTTTGATCATCACCCGCGGCCGCGGCGTCAACGTCTATGACGACCAGGGCAAGGAATATATCGAGGGGCTCGCCGGGCTGTGGTGTGTCTCGCTCGGGTTCAGCGAGCCGCGGCTGGTCGAAGCGGCGCGGCGGCAGATGGAGACGCTGCCTTACTATCACAGCTTCTCTTCCAAGTCGCATGGGCCGGCGATCGAGCTGGCGGAGCGGATACTCGATCTCCTCCCCGACACGATGTCGAAAGTGTTCTTCAACAATTCCGGATCGGAGGCGAACGACACCGCGATCAAACTGGTCTGGTACTACAACAATGCGCTGGGCCGGCCGCACAAGAAGAAGATCGTCTCGCGCATCAAGGCCTATCACGGCGTCACCATCGCCAGCGCCAGCCTGACCGGGCTGCCGAACAATCATCGCGATTTTGATTTGCCCATCGCCGGCATCGTGCATGCCGGCTGTCCGCACCACTATCGTTTCGCGCGGCCGGGCGAAAGCGAGGAAGCCTTCGCCTCCCGGCTGGCGGAAGAGCTCGATGCCTTGATCGAGAAGGAAGGGCCGGACACCGTCGCCGCCTTCATCGCCGAGCCGGTGATGGGAGCCGGCGGCGTGCTGGTGCCGCCGCGAACCTACTTCGACAAGATCCAGCCGGTCCTCAAGAAGCACGACGTGCTGCTGATTGCCGACGAGGTGATCTGCGGCTTCGGCCGGCTCGGCACGATGTTCGGTCACGAGCATTTCGAGATGAAGCCGGACATGGTGGTGATGGCGAAGCAGCTGACGTCGGGCTACCAGCCGATGTCGGCGACGGTGATTTCCGGCGCGATCTATGACGCGCTGGTGCGCCAGAGCGAGAAAATCGGCGTGTTCGCCCACGGCTTCACCTATTCCGGGCATCCGGTCGCTGCCGCGGTCGGGGTAGAGACGCTGAAAATCTATGAAGAGCGCCGCATCCTGGACCACATTCGCGCGGTCATGCCGCATTTTCAGGAGCGATTGCGGCAATTGGGAAGTCATCCGCTCGTCGGTGAAGCCCGCGGCATGGGCTTGATCGGGGCGGTCGAACTGGTCGCGGACAAGCCATCGAAAAAGCCGTTCGACGCCGGCGTGGCGGCCGGCCCGTTGGGGGCGGAAATCGGCTCAGGACAACGGCCTGATCGTGCGCGCAGCGGGCGACACGCTCGCGCTCTGTCCGCCGCTGATCATCGAGGACGAAGAGATCGATCAATTGTTCGACCGGCTGGCGACGACGCTCGACCAAACGCATGCGGAATTGCGGCGGCGGGGCGCCGTCTAACGGGCGCGGGAGCGCACAATGAAGCTCAAAGGCAAAGTCGCGATCGTCACCGGCGGATCGCAGGGCATCGGCGAAGCGATTGCGGTTCGTTATGGCGCCGAGGGCGCGCGGGTCGCGGTGGTTTATCACAGCAATGATGCCGCCGCCGAATGCGGTTGCGAAGCGGATCGCTGCCGCCGGCGGCGACGCCAAACCGGTCAAGGCCGATTGTTCGAAAGTCCCGGATATCGAGCGCATGGTCGCCGAGGTGATCAAGCATTTCGGCACCATCGACATCCTGGTCAACAATGCCGGCGTGTTCCGCACCGTGCCGGTGGCGGAAACGACCGAGGCCATTTGGGACGAGCAGCTCGACCTCAATCTTCGCGGCGCGTTCTTCTGCGTCAAAGCGGTGCTGCCGGAGTTTCAGAAAAAAGGCGGCGGCAAGGTGATCAACATCACCTCGATCGCCGGCGTCGGCGCGTTTCCGAACTGCCCGGCTTATTGCGCATCCAAGGGCGGGCTTGAGATTTTGACCAAGGCGCTGGCGGCCGAACTCGGCAAGCAGAACATCAACGTCAACTCGCTCGGGCCGGGTAATGTCGCGACGCCTTTGAACGCGCATCTGCGCGGCCCCGGCAACGAAGACTACATCAATCTGATGCGGACGATGACGCCGACCGGCCGCGATTTTCTCTCGGTCGAGGAAATGACCGGCGCCGCGGTGTTTCTCGCGTCCGACGACGCCTCGGCGATTCACGGCGCGACCTTGATGGTCGACGCCGGCTGGTCGGCGATTTAAGCCTTGGCTGCGGCGGCCGGCGGCGATAGCCTGAGAGAAACACGCCGACGAACATCAGCGCCATGGCGGCAACCACAATAGATCGACAGCCGCTCGCCGAAAATGACCGCGCCCCAGGCCACGCCGGCGAGCACGGCGAGGTAGTTGAATTGCGCGAAAAAGACCGGCCCGGCGCGCCGGATGATTTCCAGGAACAGCACCAGAAAGACGGCATTGATGGCGATGGCGATCAGCGTCGCGATCGCTCCGTCATCAAGCTGCTTCGGGAACCACGCTTGTCCCGCCAACAGCATGATCGGCAGCAGCACGGCGCCGAGCCGAGCATGACGCCGGCGCCGGTCGCGACCGACGAAGAAGCCGGCGGACGTAAAACAGCGGCGGCCACGTTCGATCCCGCGAACATGACCGGCGCCAGCAGTGCGAGCAGGAACCACTTCCAGGCTCCGGCGCCGCCGAGACTGGCGCCCGGCGCCACGATCAGTACGACGCCGGCAAATCCGAACAGCAAGCCAACAAGGCCCAGCCAGCGAAAGCGCTCGACGCGGGCAAGTACGCTGATCGCGAACGTGAAAGGCGGCGACAGCGCCAGCACCAGCGTCATGACCCCGGCCGGAAGCTTGGGCGCGATGTAGGTCAGAAGCGAGATCGGCAGGCCGCTGACCAGCGCGCCGATGACGATATAACTGGTGAGCGCCTGGCGCGACACGCCGAGCCGCTCGCCGCGGAGCGTGAGCACGATCCAGAGCACCAATCCGGCGCCGAACGATTGCCAGAATGCGTAGGCGAGTGGAGGCGCGCCGCCGGTCGCCGCCATCTTGTTGACGCTGAACATGGCGCCGTAAATCACGGCGGCGCCCACGCAGCATCAGATAGTCCAGCGGGGCGCGCGACTGCTGCGGGCCGGTCACGGCGTCTTTCACCGGGTCGTTCACAAGGTCTCTCACACCGTCTTGCCGATGGCCGTGTCCTTGAGTTCGATCTCGATGAAGATCATCTCGCCCGGCCCGTTGTTGATGACGTCGTGCTCGACGCCGGCATTGCGGAAATAGGATTTTCCCTGCTGCAACTGGGCGAAGGAAACTTCGCCCTGCGGGCCGACGAGCTTGAGTTCGCCGTCGCGGGTCGGCACGACCACATAATCATGCTCGTGGCGGTGCCATCCGGTCGCGGCGCCGGGCGCGAAGCGCCACTCGGTCACCCGCAGATGATTATTGTCGATCTGCACCGTCGGCGTGGCCATCTCCTTGCTCATTTTCCTCTCCTGTTATCGATTATGGCGAGCGGCAGGCTCGATACGCGATGCGAGCCAAATGAACAAAGAATCAGGCGCGGGTGGCGCGGACGCGGTCGAGGAAGATCGCGGCGATGATGACGCAGCCGAGCAGGATCTGCTGAACGTAGCCGCCGACTTCGAGCAGGTCCATGGCGTTGGATAGCATGGTGACGAAAATCGAACCGAGGATCGCCGGGATGATGCCGCCGACGCCGCCTTGCAGGCTGACGCCGCCGATGACGGCGGCGGCGATGCTCTCGAGCATCAGGCTGCCGCCGAGATTGGGCTCGCCCGAACCGGTGCGCGCCGTGAGCATGAGCGAGCCGAACGCCGCCAGCAGGCTGCACGTCACATAGGCGAGGAACAGGTAGCGTTTGCTGGGTATGCCGGCGAGGTTGGCGGCGCGCGGATTGTTGCCGATCAGATACAGCGCGCGCCCGAACACCGTGCGGTCGAGCAGCAAATAAAGCAGGATGGCGACGGCAATGGCCAGCGTCACCGGTATCGGAATGCCGGGTATGAAGGTGCCGTCATAGAGCGGGCGGGTGAAGGCATCGGGCACGTTGAAAACCGGCCGGCCGCCGGAGATCGTGGTCGCCAGCCCGTAACAGATATTCAGGCTGCCGAGCGTGACGACGAACGGGTTGACGCCGACCCAGGATACGAACAGCCCGTTGAACACGCCGACCAGCAACCCGACGCCAAGGCCGACGCCGAGTCCGGCAACGAATATGAGCCATGCCGGCGCGCCGGCCGCGGCGAGCCCGGTGGTCGCGAGCGCCGTGGCGACGCTGATCACCGACACGGCCATGCCCAGCGAAAGGTCGAAGCCGCCGGTCAGGATGACCACCATCTGGGCCGAGGCGAACAGCAGCAGGTAACTCGACTGCACCAGAATGTTGATGATGTTGCGCAGCGACAGCACGCGCGGCTCGATCAGCGAAACCGCAAGCTCCATGGCGACGATCAAGAGCGGCAGCAGCAGCGCGTAACCCCAGCGCGCTGTGCTGCGGTGCCGCGTTGCTTCGGCGGCCGGCGGAAGGCTCACGCCGGAAATGCTGGCATCAGACAAGCGCCGCCCTCCGTTGCGAAAGCTCGTCGAGCGCCACGGCAAGGACGACGATGATGCCGAGAAAGATCGCCTGAATGCGCGGGTCGATGCGCAGCAGGTCCATCGCATCGGTCAGGGTGAGAAGCAGGATCGCGCCCAGCGCCACCATCTCGACCCGGCCGACGCCGCCTTTGATGCTGACGCCGGCGATCACGGCCGCCGCAATGCTTTCCAGCGTCAGCTGGGCGTTGATCACCGCCTGGCCCGATCCGAGCTGCGCGGTGAATGCCAGTCCCGATACCGACGCCAGCATCGAGCAAATCACGTACGAAAGGATAAGGTAGGTCTTGGCCGGCACGCCGGAGACGACCGCCGCCTGCATGTTGCCGCCGATGGCGAGGATATAGCGGCCCATCCGCGTGTAATTCTGCATCACCCAAATGACGGCGACGACGGCCGCCGCCAGATAGAAGGCCGTGGGCAAATCCAGCCACAGGCCGCGGCCGAAGCCGTCGACATAGCTCTTGGGCATGCCGTAAACCGGAATGCCGCTGGTCAGGAGCAGCGCAAAGCCGGTGGCGATCGACATCGTGCCCAACGTCACCATGAACGGCGAGATCCGCAGGAAAGCGACGCAGGCGCCGTTAACGAGCCCGACGATGGCGCCGCAGCCCAGGCCGGCAAGAACGCCGATCAGGATGATGAGGCCGGGCTCGCCGGCGAACGTGTCCTTGAAGGCGACCATGACCAGCGCGCTGGAGACGCTGGTGAGCGCGACCACCGCGCCCTGCGAGAGGTCGAAGCCGCCGACGATGAGGACCAGCATCTGGCCGGCGGCGATGATGACGAGATAGGACGAGCTGCGCAGCACATTGAGGAGGTTCTGCACGGCGACAAAGTTCGGAACGAACAATGCGAACGCGACCAGCAACACCGTCAGCAGGATCGGCAGGAATCCGGCGACGCGATAGGAGCGGAAAATCCGTTCGAACACCGATATCGGCAAGGCGTCATCGCTGGTCGAGTTGCTGCTCATCGCCGTTCCAATCAAGTGTGCGCGGCTATGTGCTCGCTCGCAGTCGCGCGTCGCCGCGCCCTCGGCTTGCCGCTCGCGGAAGAAATGCGACAGCACTGCCGGTTCGTTGATATCGGCGCCGGTGAGCTCGGCGGCCATCCGTGATCGGTGCATGACATAGAGCCGATGCGACAGGTTGAGGACCTCCGGCAGATCGGACGAGACCAGAACGATCGCCACCCCGGTCGCCACCAAGGCCTTCATCAATTCGTAGATTTCGATTTTGGCCCCCACATCCACCCCCACGGTGGGCTCGTCGAACAGGTACACCGAAATGTCCCGCGTCAGCCCGCGCGCCAGCAGGATTTTCTGCCGGTTGCCGCCGGAAAACGACGCGACCGCGCGCTCGATCAGCGGCGGGCGCAGCGACAGCTTCTCGACGATCCCCTGCACGATGCGCCGCTCGCTGCGGCGCTGCAGAATCCGGTGGCGCGAGAAACCGGGCAGATCGAGCGCCGCCATCGAGGCATTCTCGCGCACCGGACGCGCCAGCGCCAGACCTTCGGCGACGCGGTCGGAGGGGAAATAGCAGACGCCCCGTTTCATCATCGCCGCCGGCGTCGGCGCCGTGACTTCGGTTCCGCGCACGCGGACCACGCCGGACTCGATCGGCTCAAGCCCGACGATGGCGCGGATGATTTCCGACTTGCCGCAGCCGACCAATCCGGCGATGCCGGTAATTTCGCCGGCGCGGGCATAGAAGCTGACGTCGTTCACCGTGCGGTCGGCGAGCGTGACGTGCTCGGCTCTCCAGCAGCTTGTCGCCGGGCTTGTGCTCGATCTTGGGGAACAGCACGCCGATCTTGCGGCCGGTCATCAGTTCGACCAGCTCGGTCTCCGAGACGTCGCCGGCGGCCACCGTCTTGATCTTGTGCCCGTCGCGCAACACCGTGATGCGATCGGCGATCTGTTTGATCTCGCGCATGCGATGCGAGACGTAGATGATGCCGACACCGGACGCCTTCAGCTTGGCGATCAGATCGAACAGCTTTGCCGCCTCCGCGTCGGTCAGCGACGCGGTCGGCTCGTCGAGGATCAGCAGACGCACCTCGGTGAGGAACGCCTTGGCGATCTCCACCATCTGCTGATGGGCGCGCGACAATTGCGCGACCTTGTAGTCGGGCCGCAGATCGAAATTGAGCTCGCGGACGATGGCGCGGGCGCGCGCTCGCATCGCCGGCCGATTGAGAAATCCGCCGGCGGTCAATTCGCGTCCGAGGAACAGATTTTGCTCGACGGTGAGTTCCGGCACCAGGCTGAATTCCTGGAACACCGGACTGATGCCGATGACGCGTGCGCCGTGCGGGGTGAGATGGACGATCTCCTTGCCCTGATATTTGAAGGTGCCGGTATCGGCCGGATAGGTGCCGGCGATGATGTTGATCAGCGTCGACTTGCCGGCGCCGTTTTCGCCGAACAGGACGTGAACTTCGCCGCGCCGCAGGTCGAAGTCGACGCCGTCCAAGGCGACGACGCCGGGAAACCGCTTCGAGATGTTGGAGAGATCGAGAAGGAGATCGCTGTTGTCGCGGGCCGTTTCGGCGGCCCGCGACTCTGTCGTTACGTTGCGACCGCGGTCATCTGCGCAACCGTCAGTCATGAGTTGTGCCAATCACGGCGCCTTCACGGAATAGACCGCCTTGAAGTCGGCGGGAGCGAGCACCAGGCCCATATTGATCTTGTCCAGATTGCTCTTGGCGATCATGTCGGGGATCGCCTTGGCGCTCTTCACGTAGTCTTTCTTTTCGAGAACGCGCACCGCCGTGTCGATGGCGATGCGGCCCTGCATGCACCGGATACTGGGTGGCGAAGCCGAGGATCTCGCCTTTTTGCAAGGCCTCGAGCATCGCCTGGTTCTCGTAGGAGGACATGATCAGCACGTCCTTCTTGCCGGCCTGGGCCACCGCGCCGATCGGCGGCTTCAGCCGCCGGAGCGCAGCCCCAGATCACGTTCATGTCCGGATAGGCCTGCAAGCGCGTTCTGGATCAGGCCGAGCTGCACCGCCACGCCGGAGTCGCCGAACTTGTCGTCGAGCATCGTGACGTTGCTCTTGCCCTTGACCGCCTTCTTGAAGCCGTCGAGGAACGCCTCGGCCCAGCCCGAGCCCGACGGACCGGGGAAGGTGCCGACTTTGGCGGATTTGCCGCTGAGGAAGTCGACCAGATAATTGCCGGTCTGCTCGCCCATGGTGTCGAAATCGACGGTCATCTTCGAGGTCACGGTCGACTTCGCGACCGGGTTGACCGTGCGAGATGATCGGCTTGCCCGAGGCGACGCCCTTGGCGAACTGCTTGTCGAGGCCGGCTTCCGAGATCGGGCCGATCACGATCGCATCGAAATTGCCGGACAGGCAGTCATCGAATTGCGAAAGCTGCTTCGGCAAATTCTCGTAGCCGCCCGCCTGATAGAGCGTCATGTTCACGCCCATCCGCTTGGCTTCCTCGACGACGCCATAGTCGACCGCCACCCAGAAGGTGTCCTTCATGTGCGGAAACAGGACGCAGATGTTCCAGGGCTTCGACGCCTTTTCGAGCGGCGTGTATTCGGCGACCTTCGGCGAGCCGGAATCGAGATTGTAATATTTGGCCGGCCACCATTTGGCGTCGGCCATGGCCGGGCCAGCGCCGACTAAGGCGGTGGCGGCGATCGCCGCTCCCGCCAACAGCGTTGCGTACTTCATTTGAAGACTCCCTGAAATCAACCGAACAGAGGACCGCCGGTTGCCCGGAGTACCGCGATTGCGCCAGGAATTTTCGCAAGATTTCCGCAACCTGCGCAATCTGATAAGTGCGGCGGACGCCGTTTTTGATGGTCTTTCGGCGACGCCGGCGACGCGGAGTCGTTATTTCCGAGTGATCACGTAGGAGCCGCTGACATCGAGCCGCGCCGACCATTTCGGTTCGATGACGATCGTCGTCGTGACCTCCTCGATGATGGCCGGCCCTTTGATCGTGGCGCCGGCGCCAAGCTTCGAGCCGTCATAGACCGGCGTATCGATCAATTTGCCGTCCGCGGCGAAGATCGCCTTGCGGCGCCCGACCACCGCTTTCGCCGGCGGCACGCCCTTCTTCACGCGCGGCGGTTGCGGTTTGTCGACGTGTCCGTAAAGCGTGCTTTCGATGTTGACGACTTCGACCGCGTTATGCGGCTCGGAATAGGTGTACAATTCCTCGTGGCGCTTGTGGAACGCGCCTTTGACCTTCTCGAGCGCTTTGGCGTCGTTGGCGAAGTTGCCGATCTCGACAGTGCATTCGTGGACCTGCCCGACATAGCGCATGTCGAGGCTGCGCTCGATCCGGATCGCCGACTTGGCGAAGCCGTCGGCGAGGAGGTGCTTCACGCCTTGCGCTTCGATCTGCTCGAACAGCCGGTTGATGGTCGCGTAAGCCTCGCCTTCGAGGCGCAGCGGGCTCGTCGCCATGTAGTTGTATTTCACGTCGGAGATGATCTGGCCGAACGCGCAAAGCCCCGAGGCAAGCTTCGGCAGGATGACGGTGTCGATGCCGATCTCGCCGGCGAGCGACGTGATATGGGCGGCGGTCGCGCCGCCGGCCCCGACCAGCACGAAATCGCGGGGATCGTAGCCGCGCTCCACCGACACGCGGCGGATGCCGTTGACCATGTTGCTGTTGACGATCGTGAACATGCCGTAGGCGGCCCGCTCGATCGATATGCCGAGCGGATCGGCGATCGTCTTGATCGCCTTGCGCGCCTTTTCCAGATCGAGCGGCAGCCGGCCGCCGAGCAGTCCCTTCGGATTGAGGTAGCCGAGGACGAGATTGGCGTCGGTGACCGTCGGCTGGGTGCCGCCTTGGCCATAGCAGGCGGGACCCGGCGTCGCGCCGGCGCTCTGCGGACCGACTTGCAGCAAGCCCATGGTGTCGATCCAGCCGATCGAGCCGCCGCCGGCGCCGAGCGTCTCGACCTGAATCATCGGAATGCCGATCCGATACCTCAGCATGTCGATGTTCTTGTTGATATTGGTGACGCCGTTCCGGGTCAGCGTGATGTCGAAGGACGTGCCGCCCATGTCGATGGTGATGACGTTCTTCTTCTTGAACGGCGCGGTGACGAACAATCCGGCCTGCGGCGCCGACGCCGGTCCGGAATTGATGGCGTAGACCGATCGCTCGGAGATCGCCTGGCCGAGGCCCAATCCGCCGTTCGACTGGAAGTAGCGAACCGGATATTTGGCGCCGAGATCGCGGAAATATTCGTCGACCGCGGCGACGTAGCGGCGACAGGATCGGCGCGAGGTAGGCGTTCACGACGGCGGTCGAGGTGCGGGTGTATTCGCGCACCTGCGGATAGAGATCGCTGCCGACGGTGAGCGCGACGTGCGGCATCATCTCGCGCACGATCTCCGCCGCGCGCCGCTCGTGGCTTTGATTGAGAACCGACCAAACGAACGAGATCGCGACCGCCTCGACGCCTTCCTCGATGAAGAACCGGCAGGCGGCGCGCACGTCGTCTTCGTGCAGCGGCGTCTTGACCGATCCGTTCGAGATCACCCGCTCGCGCACGCCTTTGCGCAGATAGCGCGGCACCAGCATGACCGCCGCCGGGTATTCGGGATCGTAGCGGTAGCCGTCCTCCTTGTGGCCGAGCCGGATCTCGATCGAATCCTCATGGCCGGCGGTGCAGATCAGGCCGGTCTTGCCGCCTTTGTGCTGGATCAGCGCGTTGAGCCCGACGGTCGTGCCGTTGATGCAGAGGTCGGAATTCGAGACGATCTCGGCGGGGCTTTCATCGAGATCGTCGGCGATCAGTTTCATGCCCTCTTCGATCGCGCGGGTGGGATCGGCCGGCGTCGACAGCGCCTTGTACAGGCGAACGTCGCCGGATTGGTCGGCCAGGACCAGGTCGGTGAAGGTGCCGCCGGCATCGATGCCGAGGCGATATTTGGTACGCATGATTATGCTCGGACGCCGGCGTGACGGCGCGCCGGCCGGAGCGGCGCTGCGCAGTTTATTGGTCTCGGCCATATCGACGGCGAGCGTCTTTGGCGTTGGTGATGACGACGCCATAGTCGTCGCGCGCGCCCTTCACCGACACCAGGCCGTTCTTCACGTCCCACACGATCTTGTCGATCGGGCGCTCAAAGGGATTGCCGTAACCGCCGCCGCCCGGATTGAGGTTGGTGACCGTCTCGCCGGGTTTTAGCGTTCTCGATCACGTTCTTGCGGATGGTCTCGACCTTGCCGCCACGCTTCACCTCGATACGGCCGACTTTGGCATCGACCATTTTCGAGTTCGCGCCGGCCGCGCCGACCGCCGGGATGCGCCGGCCTTCGCCGAAGGTGATGAAGGTCATGTCGCGGTCGAGCGGCTCGACTTCCCAGGCCGTGCCCGATCCGCCGCGGAATTTGCCGGCGCCGCCGGAATCCTCGATCAGCGAATAGCGATGAATGACGATCGGGTAGGAGTATTCCAGAAGCTCGACGTCGCCCGACGTCAGCGCGCCGAAACAGCATTCCGGGCCGCAGGCGTGCCAGCCATCCTGCTGCGGCGTCGCGCCGGCGCCGGAGATGATGGTCGCCAGCACCATCGTCACATATTCCTCGTTGGTGCGGGTGTCCCAGCCGGCAATGTTGAAGCCGTTGGCATGCCCCCAGGATGCCGAGACCTTGGACGGCACCGCCTTTTCGAACGCCAGCCGCACCGCGTCGGTCAGCGTTTCCATCGGCGTCGTCGTGCAATTCATGTGCGGCGCCGGCTCGACCGCATTGCACAGCGTTCCCTTCGGGACCGAAATCGACCGTCACGCACCGATACAGCCCTTCGTTATAGGGCGGCGGCAATTGCGCGAACATCATCAGTCCGAGATAGACGCCGGAGTGCGAGTTGCCTTCGTAGGAATTGATGAAATACGGAATCTGCGGCGGGCTCTTGATGGCGATGTGGCAGGTGTCCTTCTTGATCGTCACGGTCGCCGTGATCTCGAAATCGCCGAAGCCGTGGCCGGCGTCTTCGAGGATGGCGGTGCCTTCGTAGACGCCATCGGGCACGGCCTTGATGAGGCTGCGCATATGGCGATCGGCCATGTCCAGGAGTTCGTCGATGCAGGCGTCGATTTGGTCGATGCCGTATTTCTCGATCATGCCGAGGAGGTTGCGCTCGCCGACCTGGCAGGCGCCGATCAGCGCATTGAAGTCGCCCTCCTGGTCGCGGCGGGCGCGCATGTTGGTGAAAATGAGATTGATGACGTCGGTGCGCGGCTTGCCGCGGTCCCAGATCTTGACCGGCGGAATGCGCAGGCACTCGGCGTAGATTTCCGTCGCGTTCGGATTGTAGCCGGCGGGCACCGGGCCGCCGATGTCGGTCAGATGACCCTTGCAGACGGTCCAGTAGCGCAACTTGCCCTTGTAGAAGACCGGCTTGTACATGCACACGTCGATGGCGTGGCTGCCGCCGAACGCCGGATCGTTGTGCAGGATCAAGTCGCCTTCATGGATGTCGTCGCCGAAATAGCGCGCCACCGACTTCATCGCCGGGATCAGCGAACCGAGATGAATCGGGATGTCCTGCCCCTGCAGGATCATCTCCGGCACATGATTGAACAGCGCCGTCGAATAATCGTGCGCCAGATTGAAGACGCTGGATCGCGCGGTTTTCTCCAGCGACAACGTCATCTCGCGCTGCGTCGTCTCGAGAATGCCGCGGATCACCGACAGCGTGATCGGATCGACCTTGGCCTTGGGCTGCGGATTTGGCTGCGGCTTTGGATTGTGTCCTTGGTTTCGATCTTGGCCTTGTCCGGGATTTTGCCGCACGGCCTGTCTTGCCCGACATGGTGCTCTCCGTTGCCAACGCCCCGAGCCAGCAACGACTTCGATCGTCATCCGGCGCTGTCGATCTCTTTAATTCAGGCTAGCCGCGTCCGTCTGCAAATGCAAAGCTGGCTGGTGCCTCGCGTCGAAATTGGAAATGACGTCCGATCAGCGTCGACGGCTTCCACAACATCGGCATTATTGATTAGGATGCCGCCCAGCCTATTTCGGTGCCGACGGGTATGGTCGGGCTGGCGGGATGAGGAGGTCGGAACATGGCCACGGCTAGACCAAACGCGAAGCTCGCAATCAATTGCGACATGGGCGAAAGCTTCGGCCTCTATAAAATAGGCGACGACGAAGGCTTGATGCCGCTTATTACCATCGCCAACGTCGCCTGCGGCTTCCATGCCTCCGACCCGACGGTGATGGCGCGGACCGTGCGGCTGGCGAAACAGCATAATGTCAAGGTCGGCGCCCATCCGTCCTTGCCGGATCTGCAGGGCTTTGGCCGCCGCGAGATGAAGATGCGGCCCGAGGAGCTGACCGATTGCATTGTCTATCAGGTCGGCGCGCTCAAAGGCTTTCTGCAGCGCGAAGGCATGGAACTCTTCCACATCAAGCCGCACGGCTCGCTCTATGGCATGGCGGCGCGGTCGGAAGAGGTGGCCAAGGCGGTGGCCGACGCCGCCAAGGTGTTCGACGTGCCGGTCATGGGCATGGTCGGCACGTTGCATGAGCGGGTCTATACCGCCGCAGGGCTGGAATTCATTTCCGAATATTATGCCGACCTCGACTATGATGACCAAGGCATGGTCATCATCACCCGCGAGCATCATGCGTTCGATCCCAAGCGCGCCGCCGAGCGCGCCTTGCGCGCGGTGCGGGAAGGGGTGGCGGTGTCAGTCAACGGCAAGGACGTGAAAGTGCGCGCCGATTGCATTTGCGTGCATTCCGATACGCCGAACGCCATTGAACTCGCGCAAGCCGTCAAGACGGCGGTCGCGGAATATCTGGGTTAGAGCATGATCCTGAAAAGTGGAAGCCGATTTTCGGGCAAGATCATGCTCAAACGAAAAATCTGATCGACGCGAAGAGGGGGTGCGAGATGGCGCAGCATGAAGTGTTAAGTCCGCTGCCCGGAATTTTTTATCGGCGCCCGGCGCCGGAAAAGCCGCCATATAAGGAAGACGGCGATCGGGTCGCCGACGGCGAAATCATCGGCCTGATCGAGGTGATGAAACAATTCACCGAAATCCATGCCGACGCCGCCGGCAAGATTGTCCGCTTTCTGGTCGATAACGAGGCGCCGGTCGAACCGGGACAGCCGGTCCTGGTGATCGAGACGGCTTGAGTCGGCCGCCGCAACGAGCGGCGGCGCGATGCGCCGACTCGAACGAACGTGATGATGCCGATGCTGTCTGCGGCGGAAGCAGCGGCTAAGTCATCGCCTTCTTTGGCATCGCCGATATGACTTCGGCGGACGTCGTTACGAACCCAAAGCATTTCTTGATGTTCCACAACGTCGCTTCGGCGCAGAAATCCGGTGACGTCGTGCCGCAACAATCCTCGACAAGCACACAATTGTAACCGAGGAAGTGCGCGTCCGTCAGCGAGTGCAGTACGCATTGATCAGTGTTGACGCCGCTGAAGAAGACCGTCTTAACCTCAAGATTCCGCAGGATGCTGTCGAGCGGGGTGTCCCAAAAGCCGCTGATGCGGTATTTGTCCACTTTGATGTCTTCCGGCAACTGCGCCAGTTCATCGACCACCGCCGCCGACCAACTGTCCTTCTCCAAAAGATGGGCGCCATTGCCAGGCAATTCGCCGCCGATGCCGATGCCCTTTCCGTCCGGATTAAAAACGTAAAGGATTGTCGGCGGCAGATTCTTGCGATCGGGTCTATTGCCCCAATTGAGCCAGATAATCGGGACGCCATTGGCGCGCAGCGCCGGCAGGATCGCCTGCAACGGCTTGATCGGGGCGCGCTCCGGCGTCAGATCGGCGCCAAGCCAATCGACCCATCCACCCGGAGCGCAAAAATCGTTTTGCATATCGACAACGATCATGGCCGACCGGCGAGATCGACGGTGATATTTTGCGGTTCCGCCGAAATGGTCGCGGGAGCCGGTTCCTTCGCCGGCATCGAGAGATCGACGTGCGACGGACCGACCTTCCAGGCATATGCGCCGGTACCCAGGCGCACCGACTCCACGTCGCGTCCGCCAACGACGCTCGGGACGGCCGTTGTCGTGTTTGACATCCCAACTTCCTCCTCGAAATAAAAGGATGCTCGCCTGCCGATTTTTCGGCAGGCGACGCATCATGCCCGCGATCTTCCTGCAAGCGATATGCCAAGGCCCGCGCGAGCCGGCTTGCAAAACCTACTCGCGCTCGATCGGCATGTTGCGGCGGACCTCAAGACGGCCGCTGTCATATTCGATACGACAGAAGTCGATGAACGCGCGCGCCTCCGCGCTCGGATCGCGGGCGCGTGACCATACCAAGCCGGTATTCATGGTGGGAATATTGGCCGCCACTTCGCGAACCTGAATGCGGCTTCCTTCCAGCGACCACGGCCGATACATCATGTCTGAAAGAATTGTGACGCCTTGGCGAAAGGCGATGAGACTGCGAATCGCCTCAACCGAACTCGGTGCGCATGATAATGTTCGGCTGCAGGTTGTGGGTGCGCCAATAGGCGCCCGTCGTGATCTCGGCGTCGTCGATGACAAGTTGAATATACGGCAAGCTCGAGACATCGGCGAGTGTGATGATCTCTTGATTGAGCAACGGATGTTTCGGCGGCAGCCAGAGCCGGCGCATCGAATGAACGAGGGTGTGGCTTAACAACTTCTGCCGATTGGAAAGATTGGACACGAGCATCAGCGCCAGATCGTGTTTACCGTCAATCACCCCCGCTTCAACATCCAGCCTTTTCTCTTCTACAACTTGCACCTGAATATTCGGGAAGGTTTTCTGAAAACGCGATAACAACGGCGCCAGGAAGTAGCCCGCGACAGTGATCGTGGTGGCCAATTTCAGCGTGCCTTCCACTTCGCTGTCCGGTCGCGTTAACGCGTCATTGGCGCCTTCGACGGCGGACAGAATGTTGCGGCAATGCGCCAGAAATCGGTGGCCTTCATAGGTCAGATCGAGGCCGCGCGGTTGTCGTTGAAACAACTTCATGCGCGAGAGCGTTTCCAGTTCGCCGACCGCCGCGGTGACGACCGACGGCGAAATGCCGAGCATGGACGCCGCCGCGCTGATTTTGCCGCTTTCGGCGACGGCGATGAAATAACGGATTTGCCGGAACGTGACCAAAGCCATGAAGCGCTCCGGTCGAATAGCTCCGTCGCGTCCCACGCTCTTTGATCCGCCTTGCCTACTCATAGGGCATTTCTTTGCGCACATGCGCATCAATTAGTCAGAATGCGCTTGGCTTTTCCGAAAGCGCAATTCTGGAATTCGAAATTTACAAAATCAAAGCCGCTTGCAACCTTGATGCCATCTACTGCGCGCCGATGGGTGCGACAGTGATCGTCCGTTATTTGCAAAATCCAACGCAATACGGGCATCGCGAAGCGCGCCTGGTTGCGAAGGCAGATGCGCTCTGCCGGCCGAGATTCGCGACCGGGCCTGAACAATGATGGGCTCAGTGGACCAATACTCTCCTCGGCGGCAATAGCTTTGTAGACGTTGGTGTCAACTGTGCGCGCAATCGGTGCGCTCTGACGGCGCCGCCATCATCGCCACCGTCGAAATCAACCGCCGTATCGGGAACGTTCGCGCCGCGCTGCTGCAACGGGTGAACGTGAGTCGACGGATCGGATTTTATCTTCGTCTAACACAGGGGCACAGGATGACACACTATCTCGCAATATTTAGAAAGCGCGGTCGCCCGCTCTTGACTATGAGCGTGTTGGCGATCGGCGCGGTGCTGGCAGTCGCCACCGCGCGGCAGGTCGCAGCTGTCGAAATGTCGGCGGCGGCGAAAGCGGTGGTTGATTACGACAAATCGGGCGACAAGCCGAAGCAAAAATATCGAATCGCCTATCTCACTGAATGCGTCGACAATCCGTATTGCCTGGCGCGGCTTGCCGGCCTCAAAGCGGCCGCCGCCAAATACGGCTTCGAGTTCAAGATATTCGATGCCAACTTCAGCCCGGCAACCCAAGCCAAAGTCGTCGAAAATGCCGTCACCGAAGGTTTCGACGGCTATCTGTTCGGTCCCGCTGCGGCGCAACCCGGTTGCGGGTTGTACAATCGCCTGCTGAAGCCTACCGGCAAGCCGATCGTCTCGATCGACATCGCCATGTGTGGCGATCCGGATTATACGCCCGGCCTCGCCGCGACGCTGACGATGCAGGGTCCGGCGCACTTCAACGAAGCCATCGAGACCGCTTTTGCGTCGTGCAGCGGCACCTGTTCGGTGGCGGCGGTCGGCGGTTTCGTCGGCTCGGACCTATTCACCTACTGGGAAAACGCCATCAAGGCTGGGGCCAAGAAGTATCCCAACGTGAAAGTCGTGGTCGACGAGCCGGCGAATTTCGACCCGCGCATTGCGCTGACCAAAATTCAGAGTGCGCTGCTCGCGCATCCTGACATCAGCATTATCATGTCGTCGTGGGACGACATGTCGCGCGGCGTCGAACAGGCGGTCGTTGCGGCCGGCAAGACTCCGGGCAAGGACATCAAGATTTTCTCCGGCGGGGCCACCAAAGTCGGCGTCGGCAAAGTGCGAGCCGGCACTTGGGCGCAGACCACAGCTTACCTTCCGTATCAGGAAGCCTATTACGGTTCGGCCGCTTTGATGATGGCGCTCGAAGGCAAGCCGATCAACGCCTATATCGATGAAGCGTTGCTGCCAGAGATCGTCAACACGACTGGCACGATCTTCATCACCAAAGCCAACGCCGACAAGTACGAGCCTGTCTACTGAGGCGTAGTCCTACGGCGCCGTTCGACTATCGGGGCCGGTTTCGCCCCGATAACTCGAAACCGCAAATTAAATGATGGTCCAGTCCCCGATCGGCAACAAGCGGGTCAGCAAGTCGACGCTGGCGATCCGCGTGCGCAACGTCTCGAAGTCGTTTCCCGGCGTACAGGCGTTGCGCAAAGTCAGCTTTGTGCTGGAGACGGGCGAAGTTCACGGCCTCGTCGGCGCCAACGGCGCCGGTAAGTCAACTTTCATTCGCATGCTGTCGGGAGCAAGCACGCCCGACACCGGCGATATCGAAGTGCAGGGTTTGCCAATTTCCTTTGAAGACCCGCGCGCCCAGCGCGACAACGGGATCGCGGCGATCTACCAGGAATTGACAATCATTCCGGAAATGTCGGCGCTGTCCAATGTCTTTCTGGGGGAAGTGCCAAACCGCTGGTTCATCGTCGATCGCCGCGGCATGGAGAAGCGCTTCCGGGAGCTCGCGCAATGGATGGGCGTGAAAATCTCGCCGCACGTCAAGGCCAATACGCTGTCGGTCGCGAACCAGCAGATGTTGGAAATCATGCGAGCGGTCCACGCCGAACATGACGTCATCATAATGGATGAGCCGACTGCGCCGCTCGGTCCGTTCGAACGTTCCCGACTCTATGATTTGATCAAACGGCTCAAGGAAAACAACGTTTCGATTATTTTCATCTCGCACGATCTCGACGAAGTCTTGCGCCTGTGCGACCGCGTCTCGGTGATGCGGGACGGCCAGCTTATCGAAACGCGGCGCTCGGCCGCGTGGACCAAGGACACCCTGGTAAAATCGATGCTGGGCGACGTGCAGATTGTTCGCGGCCGCAAGCGCGAGCGCGAAAACGTCAAACAGCTGTTGCGCGTTCACAATCTGTCACTGCCCGGTAAAATCACCGGCATCGGCTTCGAACTCGGCGAGGGCGACGTACTCGGCATTGCCGGCCTAGTTGGCGCCGGGCGAACGGAAGTCCTGCGTTCGATTGCCGGCCTCGAGCCCCTGGCCGCAGGCCGCATGACAATCGATGGCCGAGAGCGCCCATGGCCGTCGTCAGTTCGCGACGCCATCGGGCAGGGCATTGCGCTGGCGCCGGAAGACCGCAAACGCGAGGGTCTCGTTCTGTCACGCTCAGCGCTTTGCAATCTGTTGCTCGCCGATATCGGCTCGGTCTCGAAGGGGCCGATAATTTCGGCAGGCGCACGCCGTGCCGCCGCGGCAGTTTTGGCGCGCAAGATCGGCTTCAATCCTGACCGTCTCGACTCTGACGCGCTGCATCTGTCCGGTGGCAATCAGCAGAAACTCGTCATTGGCAAATGGCTGCACCGACGCCCCCGTATCCTGCTGCTGGATGAACCGACTCGCGGCATCGACCTCGGCGCCAAGCAGGAGATTTTTCAGACCATTCGCAGCCTCAGTGACCAAGGTATGGGCGTCATTTTGGTCTCGTCCGATTTGGAGGAAGTGGTCGAGCATGCCGACCGTGTGCTGGTGATGGCGCGCGGCAAGCCGATCGCTACGCTGGAAAGCCGCGAGGCAAGCGTGGAGCGCATCCTCAATCTCATCTTCGCGGTGGAAAACCGGCCGCTAACGGCAGGAGTGAATTAGCCGTGCGGGTCCTCGGATGACGACAATGAACACAGCGCGTCCCGTGACCCCGCCAATCGCGGCGTGGCGCGACCAACTGCCGACGCTGATCCGCGTCTATGGAATCATCGTGACGTTGGTGCTGCTCGTCGCGGTCGTCGGCGTCGGCAACCCGGCGTTTCTGTCGGGACAAAATATTTTTAATATGCTCTCGCAGTGGGCGCCGGCCGGGATCATGGCCGTCGGTATGACGTTTGTGATCCTGACTGGCGGTTTCGACCTCTCGGTAGCGTCAGGCTATTCGCTGTGCGCCATCGTCGCCGCTTATGTCGGACAAAGCTATCCGCCATGGATCGCATTCAGCGCCGCCATTATCGTCGGGCTGCTGTTTGGGCTCGTCAACGGCCTGCTGGTCGCCGTCGTGCGTATCAATCCGTTCATCACCACGGTCGGCAGCGGTTTTGTCATCAATGGCGTCGCGTTGGTCATGACCAAGAACGCGGCGTTCCTGGTCGACAATCCTGACTTCGGCACGCTTGGTGCCGGGCGCTGGCACGGCGTTCCTTATTCCGGCATGCTGCTCACGCTGTTTCTCCTGGTTTTCGGCTTTATTCTGGCACGCACGATTTATGGCGAGGCGGTCTACTCGGTCGGCGGCAACTATGAGGCCAGCCGCCTCTCCGGGATTCGCGTGCGCGCGGTAGTGGCCAGCACCTACGTCGTCCTTGGCGGCTGCATCGGCTTGGCCGGCAGCATCATCGCGTCGCAACTGTCGTCGGCGCAGGCTAATCTCGATCCCGGCATCATCTTCGACGTTCTCACCATCGTCGTGGTCGGCGGCACCTCGCTGTCCGGTGGAGTGGGAGCGATGTGGCGAACCGCCGTTGGCCTCGGAATCATCGCCACCATATCGAACGGCTTCGTGCTGCTCGATATCAGTCCCTATTACCAATCAATCATCAAAGGCACGATCATCGTCGCGGCGCTCGCGCTCGATGGCGGCCTGACGCGGCTCGTGCGCGCCAAATGAGAAAATTCAATGCAGCGCGGCGGTGTTGACGCCCAGTAGGCAGGTCTTTTCGGGGCCGAAATCATCAAGGAGAGTTCGGTGTTGACGACCAAGACGTTTGCGGTGGAAGAAACCACAATCGACAAAATCCATGCGGCCTTTTGCGAGAATACCCTGACATGCGTCGAACTGGTGCAGGGTTATCTGGACCGGATTGCGGCTTACGACCAGAACGGACCGGCGCTGAATTCATACGCTACTCTCAATCCTGCGGCCCTGACCGAAGCAGCCGCGCTCGATGACGCTTTCAAGAAATCCAGAAAGCTCAGCGGCCCGCTGCATGGGATACCGATTGCGGTTAAGGATCAGGCCGAGACCAAGGACATCCCGACCAGTTTCGGTTCGATCGCCATCAAAGGTTACGTTCCAAAAGAGGACTCGACGCTCGTCGCCAAACTGAAGGAGGCTGGCGCCGTGATCCTCGGCAAGACGACGCTGCCCGATTTCGCCACCTCCTGGTTCGGCTATTCGTCCGCCACCGGCGAGACCAGAAAATCCTTACGATTTGGCTCGTGATCCGGGCGGCTCCAGCGCCGGCACCGGCTCGGCGGTTGCCGCCAATCTCGCCGCTGTCGGCATCGGCGAGGACACCGGCGGCTCGATCCGTGTGCCGGCGAGTTTCGACAATCTGGTCGGTGTTCGCGTCACGCCGGGTCTGATTAGCCGCAAGGGTTTATCCCCGCTGGTTGTCTTTCAGGATACAGCCGGCCCGATGGGCCGCACGGTCAAGGACACCGCCATCGTGCTCGACGCGATCGTCGGTTACGATCCGAAAGATCCGTACACCGCTGCGTTCGCCATCGCCGGTCACAAAGGCAGCTATACACAAAACCTCAATGCCAATGGACTGAAAGGCGCGCGCATCGGTGTCTTGAAGGAAGCCTTCGGCAGTGACAGCGATCCGGATTGCGCCGAAGTGAACAAGGTCATCCGTGCCGCGATCAAGTCGATTGCCGCCGCTGGAGCCGAGGTCGTCGATGTCAGCCTGCCGAACCTGATGGACTTTATTCTGGAGACGTCACTCTACATCACCCACTCGCGGCACGACATCAACGCATTCCTCGGCAGCAATCCGGACTTTGCCTATTCTTCGCTCGACGCGATCTACAAGGACGGCAAGTACCACAAGAATCTCGATCTGATAAAAGACATCATGACGGGGCCGGTAAATCCGCAGGACGACCCGGAATATTATCGGAAGCTTGCCGCGCGTGATGCGTTTCAGCGTGCAGTAGTCAACGTCATTGCCGCCAACCGCTTGGACGGCATTTGCTTCCCATGTTGCCAAGTTCTGCCGCCGATGCGCCAAGAATTGAACGACGGCCGGTGGACGGTTTTAACTTTCCCGACCAATACCCTGATTGCCGCGCAGACTTGGTTGCCGTCGATCTGTCTGCAGGCCGGCTTTTCGTCGGCGGGAATTCCCGTTGGGCTGGAGATGGTTGTGCTTCCTTACCACGAGCCAGATCTGTTCCGCCTGGCCTATGCTTTCGAGCAATCGACCTTGCACCGTCGGCCGCCGGCCTGTGCGCCGGCACTCGGATAATCGAGCGCCCCTCGACGAAGGCGCGTCTTCGAACACCCGCCGCAGCGCAGTCGTCCTGACGGTCTTACCGCGTCCGCGCCGTAAGACGCTTTGGATGATGGCATCGAGCCGCTTCGCGGCTGCCAGACGAATTGATTCCGGGTCCGGTCTTCCGATTGGCGGCTCAGACCCGTGCCAGGGTGGCATTGCATTCGAACATTAAAGCATCGCCTAAACTTGACGGGTCAGTGAGATAAAGGGAAGGTCCGCGGCTCGGCAAATAACAGCTGCGGAACGTGTTAGCGTGTTCGACAAGCTCCTGGTCGCTAATCGCGGCGAAATCGCCGTGCGGATCATCCGCGCGGCCAAGGAGCTCGGCCTGCGCACCGTCGCCGTATTCAGCGATGCCGACAAGGACAGTCTCGCCGTGCGTTTTGCCGACGAGGCGGTCCATATCGGTCCACCGCCGGCGGCCAAGAGCTATCTGAATATCGAAGCGATCATCGCTGCTGCGCGCCAGCGCGGCGCCGGAGCCATCCATCCCGGCTATGGATTTCTGTCGGAGAATCCGCGCTTCGCCGAGGCCGTCGCTGCGGCTGGCCTGGTCTTTGTCGGACCGAGCGCGGAAACCATCCGCATGATGGGAGACAAAGCGGCGGCGCGATCGGCGGCGCAGGCGGCCGGCGTCCCGGTCGTTCCCGGCAGCGACGGCGAAGTCGCCGACCTTGATCATGCTTTGGCTGCGGCGCGCGACATCGGCTTTCCAGTCATGCTCAAGGCCAGCGCCGGCGGCGGCGGCCGCGGCATTCGTGTCGCGCTCGATGCAGCCGGCTTCGAACATCAATTTCACACCGCGCAGGCGGAGGCCAAGGCGGCGTTCGGCAGCGGCGCGCTTTATCTGGAACGGTTCCTGCAGCACGCCCGCCATCTGGAGGTGCAGGTGCTGGGCGATGGCGAGCGCGTCGTGCACTGTTTCGAGCGCGAATGCTCGCTGCAGCGGCGGCGGCAGAAAATCTGGGAAGAGGCGCCGTCGCCGGCAATCGATGAAGCCACCCGGCAGGCGCTCTGCGCCTCAGCCGTCCGCCTCGCCGCGCGCGCCGGCTATCGCGGCGCCGGCACGCTCGAATACCTCTACGACGACGCAAGCGGCGAGTTTTTTTTCATCGAGATGAACACCCGCATTCAGGTCGAGCATCCGATCACCGAGATGATCACCGGTATCGACCTGGTGCGCGAGATGATCCGCATCGCCCAGGGCGAGCCGCTGCGGCTTTCGCAAACCGAGGTGGCGACGCGCGGAGCCGCCATCGAGGTGCGCATCAATGCCGAAGACCCGGACAAGAATTTCCGGCCCTCACCGGGTAAAATCGCTTCGCTTACGCTCCCGGCCGGTCCCGGGGTGCGCGTCGATACCATGGTATATCCGGGCTATTCGGTGCCGCCTTACTATGACTCTCTTCTTGCCAAGATCATTGTCCATGCGGAAACTCGGGACCTCGCGCTGGCGCGGCTGCGCCGGGCGCTCGACGAGTTTGAAATCGAAGGGGTTGTTACAACCGCAGCGCTGCATAAGCGGCTGGCCCGATTGGACGAGGTGAAAGCGGCACGGTTCGACACCGGATTTTTGGAGCGACTGCTGACGTCGTAGGTGCAATCAGTATGGGAAGACGGGGCAAGGATCGGCATGAGCGGGATTCGTTATTCCTTCGGCGCGGATGAGCATATCTTCGCCGAAATCGACGAGGAAATGTCGCTTGAAGCCTTCTTCAAGGGCATGGCGATCTGCAAGGAACTGGAGCAGCGCCACATCGCGGGGGTTTCGGAAATCTGTCCGTCGAATGCGTCCTATCTGGCGCGCTTCGATCCGGACGTCATCCACCCCGACAAGATGTTGGCCACGCTCAAGGAGATCGAGGCGCAGATCGGCGATGCCGAGATCGACTTGCCGACCCGCATCGTCGAACTGCCGGTGCTTTATAACGATCCCTGGACCAACGAAACCGGTCAGCGGTTCCGCGAACGCCACCAGGACCCGAGCGGCAACGACATCACCTATTCGGCCCGCATCAACGGCTTCAAATCGATCGACGACTTCATCGCCGCCCATTCGGGCGCGCCGTGGTTTGTCTCCATGGTCGGCTTTGTCGCCGGCCTGCCGTGGCTTTATCAGATCGTCGAGCGGTCGAAGCAGATCGAAGTGCCGAAATACTTGCGGCCACGCACCGACACGCCGAAGCTGACCATCGGCCACGGTGGCTGTTTCATCGCGATTTATTCGGTGCGCGGCGCCGGCGGCTATCAGATGCTCGGCATTACGCCAGCGCCGATCTACGATCCGGCGCAGACGCTGCCGTACTTCAAGGATTTCCTCGCCGTGTTCAAGCCCGGCGACATCGTCAAGTTCAAGTCGGTGTCGCGTGAGGAATATGACCGCGACGTCAAAGCGGTCGAGGCCGGCACCTTCGATCTGACTTTCAAACCAGTCACGTTTTCACTGAAATCCTTTCACGCCGATCCGGGTGGCTACAGCCGGCATTTGGTGGAGGCGCTCCATGGCCATTGAGGTGATCAAGCCGGGACTGGCGACCACCGTCCAGGACGCCGGCCGGCCCGGCTATTACAATGTTGGCATTCCGCTGTCCGGCGCGCTCGATCAATACGCGTTGCGCGTCGCCAACCTTTTGGTCGGCAACGACGAAGGCGCCGCGATTCTGGAAGCAAGCCTGCTGGCGCCGGAACTGGTGTTCCGCGCGCCGGCCGTCGTCGCCATCGCCGGCGCCGAGGCGACGCCGAAAATCAATGGTGAGGCGCGGCCACGCAATAAATCCTTCGCGGTCAAGACCGGCGACAAGCTCACCTTCGATTTCATGAAAAGCGGTGCGCGAAGCTACATTGCCGTCGCCGGCGGCATCGACGTTCCTGTCGTGCTCGGCAGCCGTTCGACCTACGGGCTCGGTGCGCTCGGCGGATTTTCCGGGCGCAAGCTGGCGGCCGGTGATGTATTGCCCGTCGGCCAGCCGAAACCCGGCGCCCGCGCCGACCGCTCGCTCCCGGCGGACCTTTCGCCCAGCTATCCCAAGTCGCTCGAGCTTCGCGTGGTGACGGGGCTCTATTTCCACCGCATCACTGGTGAGTCCGCGAAGACGTTCTTCGAAGATACCTGGACGGTTGCGCCCGAAGCCGATCGCATCGGCTATCGCTACCGCAAGGGACGCCCGCTCGCTTTCCGCGAGCGCAAACAGCCGTTCGGCGCCGGCTCCGACCCGTCCAACATCGTCGATGCCGGCTATCCTTATGGCTCGATCCAGGTGCCGGGAGGACTTGAACCAATCATCCTGCATCGCGACGCCGTATCCGGCGGCGGCTATGCCATGATCGGCACCGTCATCAGCGCCGATATGGACCGCATCGGGCAGATGCAACCAAACAATCTCGCCCGCTTCGTCGCGGTCGATATGGCGACGGCGCTCAAGGCGCGCGCGGAATACAAGGCCCGAGAAGCGCGAATGCGATCGACGTTGTCGGCTTAGCTCGGCAACCTCGTACAGCCGCTCTCGCCTTCGTGGTATAGCGTCATCACTTGTCGCCGAAGTGAGGCTGGCGCCGCTCCAGAAACGCCTGCACGCCTTCGCGAAAATCCGCCGTGCCGGCGGCGCGAATGAAACCGTCGCGCTCCGCATCGAGCTGCGCGTCGAGCGAGTTGTAGGGAGCCTGGTCGACTAGGCGCTTGAGCGTGGCGTGGGCGGTCGCTGGGCCGCTCGCGATGCGGCGCGCCAGCGCGTCGACCGCGTCGGCAAGCCCATCCCTGGGCACGACGCGATTGACCAGACCCATGTCCTTGCGCTGCGCGCGCGTCTTTGGTGTCGCCCAACATCAGCCATTCGAGCGCGCGCTGCGGCCCAAGGAGCCGCGTCACCGTCCAGGTCGTGCCGCCGTCCGGATTGGTGCCAAGCTTCGTGTAGGCCGGAACAAAAGTCGCGTCGTCGCTGGCGATGACAAAGTCGCACGCCAGCGCCAGGCCGAGCCCGCCGCCGGCCGCGGCGCCATGCACGCCGGCCACGACCGGCGCTTTGAGCCGGCGGATCGCGCGAATGATGCGATGGAATAGGCCGATCAGCTGCCCGATGGCTTCCGGCGCATTGTTGCCTGCGGCCTTGAAGGCGGTGATATCGCCGCCGGCCATGAAGGCGCGGCCCGATGCCGTCAGCGTTGCGACCCGCAAGCGCCGGATCGCGTTCGAGGCTTTCGAACGTGTTGGCCAGCGCCAGCGCCAAATCGTGGTCGAGCGCGTTGAGGCGGTCCGGCCGGTTGAGCGTGACGCGCGCGATCCCCGTGCTCGGTCGTGAGCAGCACAAGGCCTTGCTCCGGCATGGCTATCCTCCCGCGATCCGCATTGTCATTGTGTTGCGGCTCATCTACTGTCGCGCAAAAATGAATCTAACTCAATATGGGAGGAAGCCGTGCCGGATGTGCGTCGCGAGCGGAAAGGGCAGGCGCTGTGGCTCACCATCGACCGCGAGGAACGCCGCAACGCGCTCAACGAAGTCCGTCCTCGACGGCCTTCGCGCCGGCTTGGTGGAGGCAGAAGAGGCCGCCGAGGTACGCGCCGTCGTTATCACCGGGGCGGGAGAGAAGGCATTCTGCGCCGGCGGCGATCTCAAGCCGAATGCCGAAGGCGATCCGTTCAGCGTCGATCCGGCCGAGCGCGACAATCCGGCGGTGAAACTGTTCCGCGCCATCGTCGATTCCCGCGTGCCGGTGATCGCGCGCGTCAACGGTCACGCGCTCGCCGGCGGTTTCGGCCTGGTCTGCGCCTGCGATTTCGCCATCGTTGCCGATCACGCCCGGCTCGGCGTGCCCGAAGCGCGCATCGGCATTTTTCCGATGATGATCCTGCCGTTCATGCTGCGCACCATCCCGCGGCGCAAGCTGCTCGAATTGTGCGTCACCGGCGAGCCGATCTCGGCGGCGGAGGCGCTGGCGCACGGCATGGTCAATCACGTGGTGCCGCGCTGCGGCGCTCGACGAAAAGGTCAATGCACTGGTCGCGTCGATCGCCGCGTCGTCACCGACCGCGATCAGCATCGGCCGGCGCGCGCTGGCGATGATCGACAGTCTTTCGCTGGAAGCCGGGCTCGAATATGCGCAGCGTGTGCTGCCGCAGCTTGCCCGCACCCAGGACGCCCGCGAAGGCTTTCGCGCCTTCAATGAAAAACGTCCTCCGGTCTGGCCCGGACGGTGAACGGCATGGCGCGCGACATGGTCCGGATCGGATGCGCGTCGGCCTTTTGGGGCGACAGCAATGCGGGCGCCGAGCAATTGGTGCGGACGCGGCGACATCGACTTTCTGGTGTTCGACTATCTGGCCGAGATCACCATGTCGCTCCTGGCCCGCGCCCGCGCCCGCAAGCCCGAGCTCGGCTACGTTCCGGATTTTGTCGACGCCATCGCGCCGCTGCTTGCGCGACGATAAAAGAAAAGCGGATCCGTCTGGTTTCCAACGCGGGCGGCATCAATCCGCACGCCGCGGCGGCCGCGCTCAAACGCAAGGCGGAGAAGCCGGCGTCGCGCTGGAGATCGCCGTCGTCACCGGCGATGACCTGAGCGATCGCGTGGATGAAATTCGCGCGGCCGGCGTGACCGAAATGTTTTCCGGCGCGGATTTGCCCGACAAGCTCACTACCATGAACGCCTATCTCGGCGCGCAGCCGATCGCGCTGGCGCTCGACCGCGGCGCCGATGTGGTGATCACCGGACGCTGCGTCGATTCCGCGGTGGTGCTCGGCCCGCTGGTCCACGCTTTAGGCTGGTCGTGGACCGACTACGACAAGCTGGCGCAAGGCAGCCTCGCCGGTCATTTGCTGGAATGCGCCGCGCAAGTCACCGGCGGCCTGTTCACCGATTGGCGCGACGTGCCCGGCTGGGACGACATGGGCATGCCGATCGCGGTGTGCAGCGCCGACGGATCGTTCGTCATCACCAAGCCTCCGGGCACCGGCGGGCTGGTCAGTCCGCTCTCGGTCGGCGAGCAGATGCTGTACGAGATCGGCGATCCCGGCTCCTACATCCTTCCCGACGTCGTGTGCGATTTCCGCGACGTGCGCATGGTCTCGTGCGGCCCGGATGAGGTGCGCGTGACCGGCGCGCGCGGCCGGCCGCCGACGCCGACGCTCAAAGTGAGCGCGACCTGGCACGACGGTTATCGCGTCATCGGTACACTCACCATCGGCGGCTACGAAGCAGCGGGCAAAGCGGAACGGACCGGCGAGGCAATCCTGGCGCGCGTTCGCCGCCTGTTGGCGGCGCGCGGCATGCCGTATTTCTCCGAGACGTCGATCGAAGTGCTCGGCGCCGAGAGCATGTACGGACCGTGGCGTCACGCCGCTGCCAGGAATAGCCGCGAGGTTGTGCTCAAAATCGGCGCGCGCCATCGCGACCAGAATGCGCTTGAGGTACTGGCGCGGGAGATTTTCCCGCCGGGATCGTCGATGGCGCAGGGCATCACCGGCTTTTTTGCCGGGCGGCCGAGCGTCCAGCCGGTGCTGAGGCTTTTTTCATTTCTGTGGCCGAAAGACAAAGTCTTTCCGGTGGTGCATATCGGCGGCGCCGAGGTGGCCGTTCCGTTCGCAGCTTCGCAGCCGCTTGTCACCGCCGGCGGCGATGCCGGCGCCGCCAAAAGCGATTGGCGTTGCCGACGCCAAGGTGCCGTTGATTGCGTTGGCGGTCGGCCGCAGCGGCGACAAGGGCAATTCCGCCAATATCGGCCTGATCGCCCGCAAGGGCGGAATATCTGCCATGGCTGCGCGCCGCGCTGATGGACGACGTCGTCCGCGATTGGTTCGCCCATAACGGCGTGAGCAAAGTCGAGCGCTACGATCTCCCCGGCATCCAGGCGCTCAATTTCGTGCTGCACGATGCGCTCGGCGGCGGCGGCGTCGCCTCGCTTCGCGTCGATGCGCAGGGCAAAGCGTTCGCGCAGATGCTGATGGATTATCCGATCCCGGTGCCGCTTGCGCTGGCGCAATCATTGGCGCAGCGCCGCCGGCGCGCGCGAAACCCTAAAGACCGCGGCGCCGACATGAGCGAGACAATTCGGCAAGACCGACGACGAACTGGCGACCATGCCGCTGACGTTCCGCGAACGGCTTGTTTGCCGGCCAGGTGGTGCTGGTTTCCGGCGCCGGCCGCGGCATCGGCAAGGCGATCGCCTTTCAGTTCGCCCGGCTCGGCGCCAAGCTTGTGCTTTGCGGGCGCGACGCCGAGCGGCTCGAGGCGGTGGCCGGCAACCTCTCGCGACTTGGCGCCGAGGTGCTGGCGCATCCGATGTCGATCCGCGATCCGGACGCGGTGGCGCGGCTGTTCGATGCGGTCGCCGCCCGGTTCAAGACCATCGACGTTCTGGTCAACAATGCCGGCGGGCAATTTCCGCAAGCCGCGATCGACTTCGCGCCGAAGGGCTGGAACGCCGTCATCGAAACCAATCTAACCGGCACCTGGTACATGATGCAGCAGGCGGCGCGGCGCTGGCGCGACGCCGGCCGCGGCGGCCGCATCGTCAACATCGTCGCCGTCATCTCGCGCGGCATGCCGGGCGTCGCGCATACCGCGGCGGCGCGGGCCGGCGTGATTGCGCTGTCGAAGACGGTTGCGATCGAATGGGCGCCGCTCGGCATCCAGATCAATTGCGTGGCGCCCGGCATCATCGCCACCGAAGGCATGAACGTCTATTCGCCGGAGGCGCGCGAGGCGCTGCCGAAGACCAATCTGGTGCGCCGCTTCGGCGACGTTCGCGACGTTGCCGACGCGGTCTGCTATCTCGCCGGGCCGTCGGGCTCGTTCATCACCGGCACGGTCGTGACGGTCGACGGCGGCAACGAGATCTGGGGCGACCAGTGGACCATCCCGCGGCCCGACTGGTTCAACACCGGCAGCTGAGAGACTAAGCTTAATCCCGCATCAACTCGCCGCCGATGATCAGGCGGCGGATTTCCGAGGTGCCGGCGCCGATTTCCAGCAATTTGCTGGCGCGATAAAGGCGGTTGATCTCGGTTTCGCGCATATAGCCGGCGCCGCCGAAGATTTGCACCGCGTGATCCATGACCCGCGTGCAGCCCTCGGCGGCGTAGAGAATGCTCGCCGCGGTGAGCTTGTGGATCTCGCCGCGGCCGCCGCCGCCGATTTCCAGATCGTTGGCCTCGGCCAGCGTGCGGTAGCAGAAGGTCCGCATGGTCTCGATCGTGGTGTACATGTCGGCGAGCTTGGATTGGATAAGCTGGAATTCGCCGATCGGCCGGCCGAATTGCTTGCGGGTCTTGGCATAATCGAGCGCCAGCGCGAACGCGCGTTCCGCCATCCCGACATTGATCATGGCGACGATGGCGCGCTCAAGATCGAGACCGCTCATCACCACGGCGACGCCGGCGTTTTCCTCGCCGACGAGGTTCTCGGCCGGCACCCGGCAGTCATCGAACACCAGCTCGGCCGTGGTGCTGCCGCGAAAGCCCATCTTGTCGAGTTTCTGCGCGACGCCGAAGCCGGCCATGCCGCGTTCGATGACGAAGGCCGATATTCCCTTGGCGCCGCGCGCTTTGTCGGTCTTGGCATAGACCAGCAAAATGTCGGCGACCGGGCCGTTGGTGATGAACAGCTTGCGGCCGTTGAGCACGTAATGATCGCCGTCGCGGCGCGCCGTCGTGCTCATCGAGCCGAGCGCATCGGAGCCGGCGCCCGGCTCGGTCAAGCCGAGCGCGCCGATGGCGCTGCCGTCGCACAGCCGCGGCAGGAAGCGCGTGCGGATTTCGTCCGAGCCGTTGCGCGCGATGTTGTTGAGGCAAAGATTCTCATGCGCGACGTAGCTGAGCGCGATCGACGGATTCCAGCGCGCCAGCCCTTGGGTGATCAGGCCTGAAGTAAAAAAGTCGCCGCCGGCGCCGCCAAGCTGGGTCGGCGCGGTGACGCCGAGGAAGCCCATGCGGGCGAGCGCCGGCATCGCCTGCGGCGGCCACCATTCCTCGTCATCCATGCGCTGCTGCAGCGGCCAGAATTCCGCCTGCGCGAACCGGTCGCTGGTCGCCAGGATCTCTTCCTGGTCGGCGCTGAGCCGAAAGCCATTAGCGGCGAGTGCGTGAGCGCGCGACTCCGCCGGTGCCGCAGTCATGCGGAATTCCTCCCATCGTCTTGTCGCCGAGACCTGTAACCGGGCTCGCGTTGACATGTCAAAGTGAAGCGTATTCAATATGGCGCAATCAAGAGCCGGCGGCAGAAAAGATCGTGCGCGCGGGCCGGAGAAACCGGGAGGATGGCAGAAGATGCGCCAATTCGGCCATTTATCATTGTTTCGCGCGCTCGTTTTACGCATTTTTTCACGCGGCTTTCCCTTGCCGATTTTCGGCATGTTTTTTCGCGGCGTGGGCGCCTGATGCCGGCCATCAGTCCCGAACGCATGCGCGACCGCTACGAGACCATTCTCGCAGCCGCTTCGCGCGCCTTTGCCGAAAAGGGTTACGAAACCACCTCCATCACCGAGATCGCGCGCGCGGCCGACGTATCGGATGGCCTGATCTACAAATATTTCTCCAACAAGCGCGATCTGTCTGGAGCACGTGCTGCGCGCCTTCTACGAGCGCGTGATCGAGGATCTCGGCGCCAAAGTCGCGCGCGGCAAAGGCTTCCGCGAGCAGCTTTACATTCTGATCAGCGAGCATCTTGTCGACATTCGTCGCCGAGCGAAATCTTTGCCGCCTGTTCATCTCGGAAGTGCGGATCGCCAGCGACTATCGCGGCTCGGCGATCCAGCAACTCAATCGCCGCTACACCTCGATTCTCATCAAGATGGTCGAGGAGGCCGAGGCAAGCGGCGAAATTCCCAAGAAGGTCGATCCGCGCGTGGTGCGCGACATGCTGTTCGGCGCCATCGAGCATTCCGCCTGGCGTCACACCATCGGCAAGCGCCCGCTCGACGTGGAGAGCATGGCGCGCGCGATCACCGACATCTTTCTGACCGGGCTATGTCCAAATTCGGCAAAGGCCAGTCATGACCGCGAAGGTCGCGCCGGCCGGCGCGCGGCGGTTGGCCGTTCGCGCGTGTGCTCATTGCCAATCGCGGCGAGATTGCGCTGCGCATTCTGCGCACGGTTCAGGCGCTCGGGCTCGAGGCGGTCGTGGTCTACCACGCCGCCGACGCGGCGACTCCCGCAGTGCTGGCGGCCGACCGGGCGATCGAAATCACCGGCTCGACGCCGATTGCCGCCTATCTCGACGGCGCCCAGATCGTCGCTGCGGCGCGCGACAGCGGCGCCGGCGCTATCCATCCGGGCTACGGCTTTCTGTCCGAGAACGCCCATTTCGCCCGTCAGGTCGCGAAGGCGGGCCTTACGTTTGTCGGCCCGACCGCCGATGCGATCGAACTCATGGGCGACAAGGTGCGCGCCCGCGCTTTCGTCGCGGCCCGCGGCTTTCCGGTCGCGCCATCGGCAATCGAAGATGACGACCCCGCGACCTTTTCCGATCGTGCCCGGGCGGTGGGATTTCCGCTCTTGATCAAGCCGGCCGCCGGCGGCGGCGGCAAGGGCATGCGCATCGTCCGCGAGGCGGCGGCGCTCGACGACGAGATCGTGCGCGCGCGCAGCGAGGGCACCCGCTATTTCGGCGACGGGCGGCTTTATGTCGAGCGCTACGTCGAACGGCCGCGCCACATCGAGGTGCAGGTGCTCGGCGACGCGCACGGCAACGTCGTGCATCTGTTCGACCGCGAATGCTCGATCCAGCGCCGCTTTCAGAAAATCGTCGAGGAGGCGCCGTCGCCGGCGCTCGACGATGCGGAGCGCCAGCGCATCTGCGACATCGCCGCCGGCATCGCCCGCGCCGCCGGCTACCGCAATGCCGGGACGATCGAATTCATTTATGGCAACGGCGAGCTGTACTTTTTGGAAATGAATACGCGTTTGCAGGTCGAGCATCCGGTGACCGAGATGATCACCGGTATCGATCTCGTGGCCGAGCAGCTGCGCGTCGCCGCCGGCGAGCCGCTGCGCTTTACGCAATCGGCGCTGCGGATCGACGGCCACGCCATCGAATATCGCATCTATGCCGAAAGCCCGGCGCGCGGTTTCGTGCCCACGACCGGCCGGATCGTCGAGATGGCGCTGCCGCGACGACGGTCGCGACGTGCGCGTCGATACCGGCGTCGCCAAGGGTCAGGCGGTCACGGCGGCGTTCGATCCGATGCTGGCGAAACTCGTCGTCCATGGCCGCGACCGCGAGATGGCGCGCGCGCGCGCCTACGACGCGCTTGGGCGGCTCGCCATACTCGGTTGCGAAACCAACACCGCCTTCCTGCGGCGCCTGACCGCTGATCCGGACTTTGCCGCGGCCCGCCTGCATACCGGCTTTTTGGACGAGCATCCCGCGCTCGCCATGGAGCCGCCGATCAGCGCCGATCTGGCGCGCAAACTGATCGCGGCCGCGGCGCTGTCGACCCGCGCGGCGCGCGATGCCGCCGATGCGGTGCCGGAATTATTCGCCGCCATGGGCGCGTGGAGGAATTGATGCGGCTGAACCGGCATTTGCGCGCGAGGCCGGCGATGACCTTGCCGAATGCGTTGAAGAATGCGCTGTCGGTGCCGGCGATCGGCGCGCCGATGTTTCTGGTGTCCTTTCCGCCTTTGGTCACGGCGCTGTGCCGCGCCGGCGTTATCGGCGCCTTCCCGCACGTCAACGCCCGGCCATCGGAGCAGTTCGATCGCTGGCTCACCGACATCGAGGCCGATCTGCGCGCCTACAAGAATGCGCATCCCGTCTGCCAAAGTGGCGCCGCACGCCGTCAATCTCATCGTGCATCGCACCAACGCGCGCTACGAGCCCGACCTTGAAATCGTCGTCGCGCACAAAGTGCCGCTGGTCATCACCTGTCTCGGCGATCCGCGCCGCACCATCGAGGCGGTTCACGGCTATGGCGGCATCGTATTCTGCGACGTCGTCAACGCGCTGCATGCCAGCAAGGCGATCGAGGGCGGCGCCGATGGACTGATCTGCGTCGGCGGCGGCGCCGGCGGCCACGCCTCCAACCAGAGCGGCTTTTCGCTGGTGCGCGAGGTCCGCGAGTTCTGGGACGGCTGCCTGGTGCTGGGCGGCAGCATCAGCGACGGCCATCAGATTCGCGCCGCCGAGGTGCTCGGCGCCGATCTCGCTTACATGGGCACGCGTTTCCTGGCGACCCGCGAGTCGAATGCGCAGGACGCCTATAAGCAGATGATCGTCGATTGCAGCGTCAAGGATATTATCTATTCCGACCGCTTCTCCGGCGTGTTCGCGAATTTCCTGCTGCCGTCGATCACGCGTTACGGCATCGATCCCGAGCAATTGCCGAAAAAATCTCCCGACATGAGCGGGCTTGCGGATTCCGAGGCGCGAACCTGGAAGGATATTTGGAGCGCGGGCCACGGCATCGCCACGATTCACGACGTGCCGAGCGTCGGCGAACTGGTCGGCCGGCTCGCCGCCGAGTATCGCGCCGCCTGCGCGGTGCCGGCGTCGCCGGCGGTGGCGGCGTCCTGATGCAGCACACCTTCGTCATCGCCGAGACCGAGCATGAGGCGTGGCTGTCGCGGCGCGGCCACACTTATGAGCTCCACATCGCGCGAGCAGGTCATCCCGATCGCGCTTGCGCCGGCCGAAGGCGGCGGAGAGCTTCTCAGCGTCGGCGCGGAAACCTGCCGCGTCCTGATCGCGACGGATGGCGACTTCGTCCACATCCACCTCGACGGCTCGACCTACACGATCCGCTATGTCGATCCGGTGCAGCGCTACGGCAGCCATGCCGGCGGCAGCGCCGACGATATCGCCGAGGCGCCGATGCCCGGCGTGGTGATCGCCGTCCATGTCAAAGAGGGCCAACACGGTCGCCGCCGGCGACACGCTGATGGTGATCGAGAGCATGAAGCTCGAGACCGCCATCAAGGCATGGCGCGAAGGCGCCGTTGCCGCCGTGCATGTCGGCGTGGGCAGGCGTTTCAGCGCGGCGCGCCGCTGCTTTCACTTGCGCCGCAATCGGGGGCCTGAGCCATGCGGCGGATCGAGAGCAAGATCGACATCGCCTCCGAGGAGTTTCGGCTCAACCGCGCGCATAATCGCGGCCTGGCGGATACGCTCAAGGAACGCCAACAGCGCCGCCCGCCGCGAGCGGCCGGCGCGCGATATCGAACGCCTGTCGCGGCAGAACAAGATGTTCGTGCGCGACCGCATCGAATTGTTGCTCGATCCCGGCACGCCGTTTCTCGAATTGTCGACGCTCGCCGCCAATACCGAATATGGCGGCGAAGTCCCCGGCGCCGGCATTGTCAGCGGCATCGGCATCGTCAATGGCCGCGAAATCATCATCCATGCCGACGACGCCAGCGTGAAAGGCGGCGCCTGGTATCCGCTGTCGGTGAAGAAGATCGTCCGCACCCTCGATATCGCCATCGAGAACCGGCTGCCGGTCGTGCATCTGTGCGACAGCGCCGGCGGTTTCCTGCCGCTGCAAGCCGACATCTTCGCCGACCGGTATCTGGCCGGACGCATTTTCCGCAATCAATCGATCCTCTCCAAACTGGGCGTGCCGCAGATCGCCATCGTGCTCGGTCACTGCACCGCCGGCGGCGCCTACGTGCCGGCGCTGAGCGAATATAATGTCATCGTCCGCGGCACCGGCGCGATCTTCCTTGGCGGTCCGCCGCTGGTGAAAGCGGCGACCGGCGAGGACGTGACGCGTCGACGAATTGGGCGGCGCCGACGTGCACACCCGCATCTCCGGCACCGCCGACTATCCCGCCACCAGCGAGGAGCAGGCGATCGCCATCGCGCGCGAGCTGGTCGGACAGACGCCGCGGCCGACCAAGCTCGACGTCGAGCAGATCGCGCCGGAGCCGCCTTACTACGATCCCGACGAGCTTTACGGCGTCATTCCGCGCGACATCAAAGTCCAGTTCGACGTCCGCGAGGTGATCGCGCGGCTGGTCGACGGCAGCCGCTTCCATGAATATCAGCCCGCCTACGGCAACACGCTGATCTGCGGGTTCGCCCATATCTGGGGCTTCAAGGTCGGCATCCTTGGCAACAACGGCGTCCTGTTCAACAACTCTTCGCTCAAGGGCGCGCACTTTATGCAATTGTGCAACCAGAGCCGGGTGCCGATGATCTTTCTGCAGAATATCACCGGCTATATGGTGGGCCGCGACTACGAGCATCGCGGCATCACCAAGGACGGCGCCAAGATGATCATGGCGGTCTCGGGCTCGGAGGTGCCGAAGATCACGGTGATCTGTCACGGCTCGTTCGGCGCCGGCAATTACGGCATGGCGGGGCGGGCGTTCGACCCGCGCTTTTTGTTCATGTGGCCGCAGAGCCAGATTTCGGTGATGGGCGCCGAGCAGGCCGCCAACGTTCTGGCCGATATCAAGATCCGCCAGCTGTCGCGCGAGGGGCGGGGGCTGTCGCCGAGCTGAAATCGCCGCTATCCGCGAGCCGATCCTGGAAGAATACCGCCGCCAATCCAGCGCCTATTATTCCACCTCGCAGCTGTGGGACGATGGCATACTGGACCCGCCGGATACCCGTAACGCGCTGGCGATGGCGATCAGCGTAGCGCTGAACGCGCCGATCGACCGCCCGCATTACGGCGTGTTCCGGATGTGATCGGGACGCGGCGATGAGATCACCCACCGAGCGAGATCAAGGCGACGTGCCTGCTGCGCTGCCGCGACATCGAGCTTGCGTTCGGCGGCTTGCGCGCGCTCAAGAACGTCTCTCTGGAAATCAACAAAGGGCAGATTTTCGGACTGGTCGGACCCAACGGCAGCGGCAAGACCAGCATGGTCAACGTGATCACCGGCTTCTATCGTCCGCAGTCCGGCAGCGTAAATTTGTTCGGGCAGGAAGTGGTCGGGCTAAAGCCGCACCGCATCGCCGCCCGCGGCGTGGCGCGCACTTTCCAGAACCTCGCGTTGTTTCGCGGCATGACCGTGCTGGAGAACATCCTGCTTGGCCGTCATGTGTTCATGGGCGCGAGCGCGCTGGCGAGCTTGTTCTACTGGGTCTGGGCGTTGCGCAACGAGGTCGCCCATCGCCGCGTCGTCGAAGAGCTGATCGACTTCATGCAGATTCAGGACATCCGCGACGAGCCGGTCGAGGTCATTCCGCTCGGCATGCAAAAGCGCGTGGAGCTGGCGCGCGCGCTTGCCGCCGAGCCGACGCTTTTGATCCTCGACGAGCCGATGGCCGGGATGAATCAGGAGGAGAAGGAGTATATCGCCCGCTTCATTCTCGACGCGCGCGAGGAACGCCATACGACGATCTTGCTGATCGAGCATCACATGGACGTCGTCACCGCGCTCTGCGATCACGTCCTGGTGCTGAGCTACGGCGAAAAGATCGCCGAAGGCGAGCCGGAGCAGACGATCGCCGACCCGCGCGTCGTCTCGGCCTATCTCGGGCAACGCGCCGCGCTGCGGCGCGCGGAGGCGGCGTCATGAATATGCCGCTGCGGCAACCGCTGGTGACGTCGTGGCCGGTGACCAAGGACGGCGGTCCGGCGACGCTGGTCGCAGCGCTGGCCCGCAACGCCGCTAAATCCGGCAGCCGCGCTGCGTTTCGCGAGCGCGACCGCGGCGTCTGGCAGGAGCAAAGCTGGGCCGACACGTTTGCGGAAGTGATCGCGCTGGCAGCGGCGCTTGAGGCGATGGGGCTTGCGTCCGGAGCAAGCGCTTACGGTGATCGGCGACAACCGCACGCGGCTTTACAGCGCGACGCTGGCGGCGATGGCGCTGCGCGCCTTTCCGTCGCCGGTATTTCCCGACGTTCCGCCCGACGAGCTTGTGGCCTATACGCGTCACGGCGCGCCGAACATTGCCGTCGCCGAAGACCAGGAGCAGGTCGACAAGCTGCTCGAACTGCGCGAGCGCACTGGCCGGCCGGCGACGATCCTCTACGACGATCCGCGCGGGCTTTCAGGCTACCAGTCCGAGGGATTGCTGTCGCTCGACGCCACGATCGCCCGCGGCCGCGCGCTGATCGACGCCGATCCGGCGCTCGCGGCCGATCTGGTGGCACGCGCGCAAGCCGACGACATTGCCGTGCTGCTTGCATTCGTCGGGGACGACCGGCACGCCGAAAGGCGTGCCGCTCCGCCATCGCAACATCGTCGCCGGCGTGAAGAACGCGGTCGCCGGCGGCTATTTCCAGGAATACGAGGACCACTACGCCTATCTGCCGATGGCCTGGGTCGGCGATCTCGTCTTCACCGTCGGCGCCGGCACGTTGCTGCGCTTCACCACGCATATCCCCGAGCGTCAGGAAACGGTGTTGCGCGACATCCGCGAGGTGGCGCCGACCATCTATCTCGCGGCGCCGCGCGCCTGGGACAACATGCTCACGCGCATTCAGATCGGCATGGCCGATTCCACGCCGCTCAAGCGCAGGCTGTACGATTATTTCATGCCGCGCGCGATCGAGCGCGAGCGCCGGCGGCTTGCCGGCAAATCGCCAACCGTCGCGGAACGCATGTCCGCCTTGCTCGGCGAAGTGCTGGTGTTCGGTCCGATCAAGGATTTTCTCGGCATGACGCGCATGCACCGCGCCTATACCGGCGGCGAGGCCATGGGCGAGGACACCTTCCTGTTCTTCCGCGCGCTCGGCATCGATCTGCGCCAATTCTACGGTCAGACCGAAACCGCGGCGCTCACCGCGGCGCAGCCCGAGCGCCAGGTGACGCTGCACAGCGTCGGCAACCCGATGCCGGGCGTCGAAGTGAAGATCGACGACAACGGTGAAATTCTGGTGCGTTCCGGCTCCGTCATCGACGGCTATTTCGACGATCCGGAAGCGAGCCGCAAGGCGCTGATCGACGGTTGGCTGCACACCGGCGATGCCGGTTATCTGGAGCCGAGCGGACAATTGGTGGTGCTCGGACGCGTCAGCGAGGTGGTGCGCACGCGCGCCGGCGAGCGCTTCATTCCCAACTACATCGAGAACCGCATCAAGTTCAGTCCCTATGTCCGCAACGTCGCCGTCGTCGGCGCCGGCCGCGACGAGCTCACGGCGATCGTCTGTATCGATCTCGAAGCGGCCGGCCATTGGGCCGAAGAGCGCGGCATCTCTTTCACGTCCTACGCCGACCTGTCGCAGAAACCCGAAATCGCCAAGCTCGTCGCGTCGGTCCTGGCGCACGTCAATGAAAGCTTGCCGAGCCGCTCCGCATTCGCCGCTTCGTCAATCTCCACAAGGATTTCGATGCCGACGACGGCGAGATCACGCGCACCCGCAAGCTCCGCCGCAATGTCATTGAGGAACGCTATCAGGCTCTGATCACCGCGCTCTATTCCGGGGTGCGCTCGGTGGTCGAGAACACGCGCATTACCTACGAGACCGGACAGACCGGAACGATCAGCCGCATGCTGTCGATCTGCGAGGTGGCCTAGCCGTGGATTTTGAGCTGTTAGGGGAGCTCGCGCTGACCGGCGCGCTGGTCGGCGCGATGTACGGTCTGGTCGCGCTCGGCATCGTGCTGATCTACAAGACCTCGGGCACCGCCAACTTCGCCCAAGGCGCCATCGCGATGATGGGCGCCTATGTCACCTGGGTCTTCGCCGCCGGGGCGGGATTGCCGATGTGGCTTGCCGTGGCGGCCGCCGTTGTCGTCATGTTTGGCTTCGGCGTTCTGGTCGAGCGCACGGTGCTCCGGCGCATGGTCGGTCAGCCGGTCATCATGGTGGTGATGCTGACATTCGGACTGGAGCTGTTGTTGCGCGGCGCGGTGCCGGGCTTGCTCGGCTCGGCGGTGAAGCGGCTCAGTCTCGGCATTCCGCAGGCGCCGGTCTTCCTCGGCGACATGCTGATCAACCGCGCCTATCTGATCGGCGGCGGGATTTCGGCGGCGCTGATCATCGCCGCGGTCGTGATCTTCAACTCGCGCGCCGGGGTCATGATGCGCGCGGTTTCCGACGATCAGGGCGCGTCGTGGTCGGTCGGCATTCGCGTCGAGCGCGCGATCGCAGTTGCCTGGGGGTTTGCGGCCGTTGCGGCAACGGCTGCCGGCATTCTCTGGGGCAGCATGCAGGGCGTCGACTGGAGCCTGTCGTTGCTGCTGATCAAGGCGCTGGCGATCGCGATCCTCGGCGGGCTGGACAGTATTCCCGGCGTGCTGATGGCGGCGCTGATCGTCGGCGTGTCCGAGAGTCTGCGCGACCGGCGTCATCGACCCGCTGATCGGCGGCGGCACGCGCGACATCGTCGCTTCGGTCATCATCGTGATCACGCTGATGATCCGCCCCTACGGCCTGTTCGGCCACGAACAGATCGAGAGGGTGTGATGTTCTACCGGCGCGCCGGCATCCGCCACCTCGATTATCGCGACGAGCGCCAGCTCTGGCCGCTGCCGTTCGACCGGCTTCTGGTCGGCGTCGTGGTCGCGCTTGCTGCTCGCTGCGCCGTTCCTGGTCGATCACCTTTATCTGGTCGCCTATCTGCTGCCCTGGCTGATCTGGTCGTCGGCCGCGCTCGGCCTCAATCTTCTGATGGGCGGCGCCGGCCAGATCCATCTCGGCTATGGCGCGGTGATGGCGATCGGCGCTTATACCGGCGTGCATCTGGTGCGCTTCGGCGCGCCGCTCGAACTGGCGATGCTGGCGGGCGGTTTGGCCAGCGCGGTGATCGGCGTGGTGTTCGGTTTCGCCGCGCTGCGGGTGAAAAGCCTTTATCTGGCGATGGCGACGATTGCGATGCAGTACATCGTCGATTTCGCCATCACCCACATCCCCGGCGTCAGCGGCGGCGGCATGGCGTCGATCGCGGTGCCGCCGGTGCGCTTTCTCGGCATCCGCATCGAGGGCGACCTGCCGACTTACTACATGGCGCTCTTGGTCTGCGCGGTCATCACGATGTTCATGCTCAATGTCGGGCGCACGGCGTTGGGGCGCGCGCTCGCCGCGATCCGCGAAAAGGACTACGCCGCCGAGATCATCGGCATCGACACGTTCAAATTCAAGCTGCTGGCTTTCTGGACCAGCTCGTTCATCGGCGGCGTCGTCGGCTCGGTGCTGGTGGTCTGCTACCTGCGCAACGTTTCGCCGGAGCAATTCCATCTCGACCTTTCGGTGCAGATTCTCGCCATGGTGATCGTCGGCGGGCTCGGCAGCGTGCTCGGCAGCTTTTTCGGCGCGGCTTTGGTGTTGTTCGCGCCGATCGTGTTCGACAATCTGATCGGCTATAGCGCCGACAAGCTCGGGATCTCGCTTGGCGCCGATCTGCGCGCGCATCTGCCGTTGATGCTCTACGGCGCGCTGATCATCGCGTTCCTGGTGGTCGAGCCGCTCGGGCTTGCGAAAATCTACGACAATGTCCGCAACTACTTTCTGGTCTGGCCGTTCCGCACCGCCAGGAGATGAAAGCGCAGCTACAACCGCCCGCCGGCGGCGGGACTATCAAGCCGGCAGCGAAAGGGAGGAAGACATGAAACTGACACGGCGTACTTTCGTTGCCAGCACGGCGGCCACCGCCTTGATCGGCTTGCGGCCGGCGACTCGCCGCGGATGAGAAAATCGTTCGCTTCGGCATGCCGCAGGATTTCACCAAGATCTATACCTTCGTGACCGCGGAATATAGCCAAGGCCAGCGCGACTATTTCAGCCTGGTCAACGGCCGCGGCGGCGTCGGCGGCTATAAGATCGTCGCCGACGTCAGCGACCACGCCAACGATCTGCCGCGCGCCATCGAAGCCTACGAGCGGCTCAAGCGCGAAGGCATGGTGCTGTGCGATCCGCTGTCGACGCCGGTCGCGCGCGCTTTGGTGCCGCGCGCACTGGAGGACAAGATCAATCTCGTCACCGCGTTCTCCGGCCGCAGCGACGCCGCCGACGGCTCGGTGTTTCCGTACGTGATGCCGCTGTCGCCGAATTACTGGACGCAGGCGGGCCTGATCGTCGATTTCTTCCGCCAGACGGACAAGGACCTCAAAGGCAAGAAGATCGTGCTGGTGCACATCGACACGCCGTTCGGCAAGGAGCCGATCCCGATCTTCAAGGCGCTCAGCGAAAAGCTCGGCTACACCTTCGAGACCTTCCCCTACACGCCGCCCGGCAACGACCAGGCGGCGATCTGGCCGCAGGTGCGTCGCGCCAAGCCGGACTGGGTGGTGTTCTGGGGCGCCGGCGTCGGCCAGACCACCGCGCTGAGCGAGGCGATCCGCAACGGCATTCCGATGGATCGCCTGTCTTCGAGCGTCTGGCTGTCGGAGTCCGACATGGACGTCGTCGGCAAGGACGCCGCCAAGGGCGTGCTCAAGGTCGAGCCCTGCGCCGGCGGTCGCAGCCCGAAAGTCGTCGCCGACATCCTCAAGGAGGTGGCCGGCAAAGGGCAGGGGGCGGGGCCCGAGGCCAAGATCGGCACCGCCTACTACAATTATGGAGCGATGATGGGCGCGATCATGGTGGAAGGCGTTCGCGTCGCCGCCGCCAAGGCGCCAAACGGACCCGTCACCGGCCCGTGGCTCAACGACGGCTTGACCTCGATCACCGACTTCACGGCTGAAGGTCTGTTGCCGCCAATGACCGTCACCAAAGAAGACCATCAGGGCGGCGGCAAAGGCCGTATCGCGCGCTGGGACGGGACGAAATTCGTTCCGCAGACGGATTGGTTCTCGGCCAATCAGGACGTGGTGTGGGCGGAGATCAAGAAATCCGCCGAGACGTTCAAGACGACCGGCAAGTAATCCGGCCGTCGCGGACGATGCTCAGCCTCAACAATATCGAAGTCGCTTATGACCGCGTGTTTCTCGCGGTCAAAAGCGTTTCGATCGATGTGCCCGAGGGGGGCCTCGTCGCCCTCCTCGGCGCCAACGGCGCGGGCAAGAGCACGACGCTCAAGGCGATCAGCGGTCTGTTGCGGCCCGAGCGCGGCGAGGTGACCAAAGGCGACATCACGTTCGCGGGGAAAGACCTGCTTGCGCTTGATCCGCCGGATCGCGTGCGGCTCGGGCTTGCGCACGTGCTCGAAGGCCGCCGGGTGTTTGTGCATCTCACGCCGCGGGAGAATCTTCTGGCGGCGACGTCGATGCACCACGATCGCGGCCACATCAACCGGCTGGTCGAGCGCACCTTCACCTGGTTTCCGCGGCTCGCCGAACGCGCCAAAGCGCAGGCCGGCTATCTCTCCGGCGGCGAGCAGCAGATGCTCGCCATCGGGCGGGCGCTGATGACCGAGCCGAAATTGTTGTTGCTGGACGAGCCAAGCCTCGGCTTGGCTCCCATGCTGGTCGACGAGATCGTCGACATCATCAAGCGCATCAATCGCGAGGGCAAAGTCGCCGTGCTGTTGGTCGAGCAGAACGCCGCCATGGCGCTCGATATTGTCGAGCACGCCTATCTGATGGAGAGCGGCCGCGTCGTCATGAGCGGTCCGGCCGAGGTGGTGAAGGCCAATCCCGACGTCGAGGCGGCGTATCTCGGCGGCGATCACGGCGTCGACTATCTGGCGGTCAAGCATTACCGCCGGCGCCGGCGCTGGCTGGCGTGAGGCGCCGTTCGCGCGGCGGATCAGACCCGGCCATGCGCTTCTTTGACTTTGGCTCGATCGATGGCGCCGGCCGCTGTCTTCGGCATCGCGCCGACGAACTCGACATATTTTGGCCGCTTGTAGCGCGCGATCCGGCCGCCGACAAAATCGATGACCTGCTGCGCCGTCGCGGTCTGTCCGGCTTTGAAGGTGCAGACCGCCTTGATCGCCTCGCCCCATTGCGCGTCGGGGACGCCGAGCACGACGACTTCGGCGATCGCCGGGTGCGCGGCGATCTCGCGCTCGACTTCGGCCGGGTAGACGTTTTCGCCGCCGGGCTTGATCAACTCCTTCGCCGGCGAGCGGCCTTTGTACCAAAGGTAGCCCTCGGCATCGAAGGCGCCTTGGTCGCCGGTGTGATGCCAATCGTTGCGGAACGTGAAGGCATTATCGGCGTCGCAATTCCAGTAGCCCTTGAATACGGTCGGGCCACGCACGGCGATCTCGCCGACCTCGCCGGTGGCGACCGGCTGATCGGCGTCATCGAGCATCGCGACATTGGCCAGGAAGGTGGGCTTGCCCGCCGCGCCGGGCTTGTCGCGAAACCGGCCCATCGTGACAAAGCCCGACGTCTCGGTTTGCCCGAACACCGACCAGAACCGCGCCTGCGGGCACATGCGTTCGAAGCGCGCAATCGTCTCCGGGCTGTCGAGACCGGTGACGATCCGCAAGCTTGAAAGCTCGTCAGGCCGGATCTCGGCGGCGTCAAGGAGCGTCGTGAGGATCGGCGGGAATTCCGCGAGCATCGTCACTCGCTCGCTTTGAATGACAGCCAGCGCAGCGCCGGCATCGAACTTCGGCATGACAATGCTTGCGCCGCCGGCATATTGGCTGGCGAGCAGCATGCCGAGGCCAGCGACATGAAACAGCGGCAGCACGCCGAGATTGACGTCATCCGGCGTCAGCGACCAATAATGCAAAAGCTGCACGCTCGAGGCGATGAGATTGGCGTGCGAGAGCAGCGCGCCGCGCGGGCGGCCGCCGACCGCGGCGGTGTGAATCATCACCAGGCCGGCATCAGCGTTCGAATACGGCGCAGGCGTGCGGCTGCCTCCCGCGCCGGCTTCCGGCAACTCCGCATAAGGCGCGAATGGAGCAACGCTGCCGCCAATTCCGTACCAGCATTCGACGGTCGACAGCTTTTGTTGTGCGGCCTGCAACAGCGGCTGATTGCCGGCGTCGGCGATCACGATCTTCGGCGCGGCGTCGGCCGCGATGTAGGCGATTTCCTCCGCGCTCAGGCGCCAATTGATCGGCACCACAACGGCGCCGAGGCGCGCGGCGGCGCCATAAAGATCGACGAATTCCAGGTTGTTCTGCGACAGGATCGACGATGACGGTCGCCCGGCTCGACGCCGGCGCGGGCGAGGCCGGCGGCCAGCCGTTCGGCGCGCGCCAGATACGTGGCATGCGTGATCCGCTGGTCATCGAAAGCGAAAGCCAATCGATCCGGATAAAGACGCGCATTGCGTTCGACGATGTCGAACAGCGTGAAGTCACGCAGCCCCATGAGGAACCTCCCTTGGGAGATTTATACGGGGCCTATCGGGACCGGAGCAAGATGCGGAGCCCAAGACACGGGACTACCGGACTACACATCCCACTTCGCGTCGACGTCAATAAGCTTGTCGAGCTCGGCCGCTTTTTCCATCAGCTCAACCCCCAGCGCTTCCAGGGCTTGAGAGGTGGGTAGATGCGGACAATCGCGGGCCAACGCCACACATTCATGAGCGCGTTCCCGCAGGTACACGGCATCTGCGAGCATGTGGCACCTGACGAATAGTCGTTGTCAGACAACGGCCATCGCCCAGGTTGCGTTCCAATAGCATCAAAAGGGAACAACAAATATGGGAAATGCCGCGTTCGCGGATGCCGATCGTGCCGACCGCAAGGGCGGTGGCGGGCGTGGCTGCTCCATCCGGGCTTGGCACGAAGCTGTTGCCACCTCGGATTCTTCGCTACGATGGGGCCCGCTGACGAGGGAGTCCGATGCCCGTTTATGATTATCTCTGCAGCCGCTGCGGCTCTTTTACCGAGATGCGGCCGATGGCTGAGTGCGATCTGCCGCACAAGTGTCCGGAGTGCGGAAAGAAGGCGCCGCGCGCATATCTGACCGCGCCCTACTTTGCCGCGGCGTCCGCTGAGCGGCGGCTCTCATCGGCGGCAGGCGAGCGACTGGCTTCGGCGCCCAGAATGTCCGCGCATGGCGGCTCGTGCAGCTGCTGCTCCGGCAGATCGCTTCGCTATCGCGGTGGCCGCCGGTGATCTCGTATTGCTGGCCGCTCGGCCGCCTGCTTGTGTCTCAAGGTTAATGATGGAGCAGGTTGCGGAGCGGCAAACGCTTGCTCCGGCTTGTGCTGGCGGACGAGCCGGATAACATGGCCATAATCCTGTCCTGAAAGTCACGCGATCGCACACGCTGTGGTGCGAATGAATTGCCATGCCGATCATCGAGAGCCGCGTCGATCCGAATTCCGAGAGCTTTCGCGCCAATCGCGAGCAGATGCTGGCGCTGATCGGCGAATTCCGTGCGCTGGAGCAGAAGGTGCGCGACGTCTCCAATGCCAAGCGCGACCGATTTCCGCGCCCGCAAGCAATTGCTGCCGCGCGAGCGCGTCGCTCTGGTGCTCGATCCCGGCGCGCCCTGGCTCGAGCTGTCGACGCTCGCCGGCTTTCGCATGCACGACGATGACGGCGGCGAGGGCATTCAGGGCGGCGGTGGGATATCCGGCATCGGCTATGTGTCCGGCATCCGTTGCATCGTGTCCGCCAATGACAGCGCCATCAAAGGCGGGACCTCGACGCCGATGGGCGTGAAGAAGCATCTGCGCATTCAGCAGATCGCCATGGAGAACAAGCTGCCGATGGTGCGGCTGGTCGAATCCGGCGGCGCCAATCTGCTGTTCCAGGCCGAGATGTTTGTCGAAGGCGGCCGCGGCTTTGCCAACCAGGCGCGCCTGTCGGCGGCGGGTATCCCGCAGGTTACCGTGGTCCACGGCTCCTCGACCGCCGGCGGCGCCTATCTGCCCGGCCTTTCGGACTATACGATCCTGGTGCGCGGGCGAGCCAAGGTGTTCCTCGCCGGCCCGCCGCTCCTTCGCGCGGCGACCGGCGAGATCGCGACCGACGAGGAGCTCGGCGGCGCCGAGATGCATGCGACTGTCTCCGGGCTCGGCGAATATCTGGCCGAGGACGATGCCGACGGCATCCGCATCGCCCGCGAGATCATGGCCAAGCTGCCGTGGAATGCGCAGCTTCCGGCGCAACAGCAAAAATCGTTCAAGGAGCCGCGCTATCCGGCGGAAGAGCTCGCCGGCGTCGTGCCGACCGATTATCGCAAGCCTTACGACGTGCGCGAGGTCATCGCCCGCATCGTCGACAATTCCGACTATCTCGATTTCAAGACGCTCTACGGACCGCACACGGTCTGCGGCCAGGCCGAGATCGAGGGCCACGCCATCGGCCTGATCGGCAATAACGGGCCGATCGACGCGGATGGCGCCAGCAAAGCCGCGCAGTTCATCCAGCTCTGCTGTCAGGCCAATATGCCGATCGTCTATCTGCAGAATACCACCGGCTACATGGTCGGGCGCGAAGCCGAGCAGGCCGGCATCATCAAGCACGGCTCGAAGATGATCCAGGCGGTCGCCAATGCCACGGTGCCGCAGCTCACCATGCATGTCGGCGCCTCGTTCGGCGCCGGCAATTACGGCATGTGCGGGCGCGCCTACGACCCGCGCTTCATCTTCGCCTGGCCCAGCAACCGCATCGCCGTCATGGGCGGCGAGCAGGCCGCCAAGGTGATGGCGATCGTCACCGAAGAGAAGCTCAAGCGCGAGGGCAAGCCGGTCGACCCGGCGAAGCTCGGGGCGATGGAGCAGGCCATCGTCAAGCGCATGGAAGGCGAATCCACCGCGCTTTATGCGACCGCGCGGCTGTGGGACGACGGCCTGATCGACCCGCGCGATACCCGCAAGGTGCTAGGCTTCTGCCTGTCGATCTGCCGCGAGGCCGACTTGCGCCCGCTCAAGCCCAATACATTCGGCGTCGGGCGCATGTAATAGGGCACTTAAGGCGTATGGAATAAAGAGGAAACGCCATGTTGTTCACGCCCGAGCACGAGGAGCTGCGCCGCAGCCTGCAAAAATTCATCGCCGCCGAGGTCAATCCTCACGTCGATGAATGGGAAGAGGCCGGCATTTTTCCCGCTCACGAGCTGTTCAAGAAAATGGGCGATCTGGGCTTTCTCGGCCTGACCAAGCCGGTCGAATATGGCGGCCAGGCCCTCGATTATTCCTACGCCATGGTGATGGCCGAAGAACTCGGCAACATCGCCTGCGGCAGCGTGCCGATGGCGATCGGCGTGCAGACCGACATGGCGACGCCGGCGCTGTCGCGGTTCGGCTCCGACGAGGTCAAGCGCGAATTCCTGGCGCCGTCGATCGCCGGCGACTACGTGGCTTGCCTCGGCGTCTCGGAAGTCGGCGCCGGCTCCGACGTCGCCTCGATCAAGACCACGGCGCGCAAGGACGGCGGCGACTACGTCATCAATGGCGGCAAGATGTGGACCACCAACGGCGTGCAGGCCGACTGGATGTGCCTCCTCGCCAACACGTCGGAAGGCGCCGTGCACAAAAACAAATCGCTGATCTGCCTGCCGATGAAGACCAAGGGCGTCGAGATCGCCCGCAAGCTCGACAAGCTCGGCATGCGCTCCTCCGACACCGCGCAGATTTTCTTCGACAATGTCCGGGTGCCGCAGCGCTATTCTGATCGGCGAAGAGGGCAAGGGCTTCACCTATCAGATGATGCAATTCCAGGAGGAGCGGCTGTGGGCCGCGGCCGCATCTTAAATCCATGGAGCGGTCGATCGAGCAGACCATCGACTATACCCGCAACCGCAAAGCCTTCGGCAAGATCGATCCTCGACAATCAGGTGGTGCATTTCCGGCTGGCGGAGCTTGCAACCGAGATCGAGCTCCTGCGCTCGATCACCTATCGCGCCTGCGAGCTCTATCTCGCGGGCACCGACGTCACCCGGCTGGCCTCCATGGCCAAGCTCAAGGCCGGGCGGCTGCGCCGCGAAGTGTCCGACGCCTGCCTGCAATATTGGGGCGGCATGGGCTACATGAACGAGACTCCGGTCAGCCGCGCTTACCGCGACGGCCGCCTGGGCTCGATCGGCGGCGGCGCCGACGAGATCATGTTGACCATCATCTGCAAGCTGATGGGGACGCTGCCGGGCACGTCGAACGCGCCGGAGCAGACGGCCGGTCATGGCTGATCCACTGCATCTCGTGCAGGCGATGTGAGGGGCACGACGGCTCGGGCATGAGCACGTTCGGCAAAATCCTGATCGCCAATCGCGGCGAAATCGCATGCCGCGATCGTTCGCACCGCGAAGGCGCTCGGCTATCGCACCGTCGCGGTGTTCAGCGATGCGGATGCGGGCGCGCTGCATGTGCGCCTCGCCGATGAAGCCGTCCGGATCGGGCCGCCGCCGGCGCGCGACAGCTATCTGAATATCGACGCGCTGCTTGCCGCCGCAAAACTCGCTGGCGCCGATGCGGTGCATCCCGGCTACGGTTTTCTTTCGGAGAACGCCGCGTTCGCCGAAGCCTGCGCCAAGGCCGGGCTCGATCTTCATCGGTCCGCCGGCGGCGGCGATCCATGCCATGGGCAACAAGGCGCGCGCGAAGAAGCTGATGGCCGCGGCCGGGGTGCCATGCGTGCCCGGGTATGATGGCGCCGACCAGTCCGACGCCAAGATGCTGGCCGAAGCGCGGCGCATCGGCTTTCCGCTGATGGTCAAGGCCGCGGCCGGCGGCGGCGGTCGCGGTATGCGGCTGGTTGCTTCGCCCGACGATCTCGCCAACGCGCTGGCGCGCGCGCGCTCGGAGGCGGCGGGCGCATTCGGCTCCGACGAGCTGATCCTCGAACGCGCTATCACCGAAGCCCGCCACATCGAGTTTCAGATTTTCGCCGATCAGCACGGCAACGTGATCCATCTCGGCGAGCGCGACTGCTCGGTGCAGCGCCGGCATCAGAAAGTCATCGAGGAGACGCCGTCACCCGCGGTCTCGACCGAATTGCGGGCGCAGATGGGCGAGGCGGCGGTCGCCGCGGCGCGCGCCATCGATTACGTCGGCGCCGGCACCGTCGAGTTTTTGCTCGACCGTGCCGGAAAATTCTATTTCCTGGAAATGAACACGCGGCTTCAGGTCGAACATCCGGTGACCGAAGCGGTCACCGGCCTTGATCTGGTGGCGTGGCAATTGCGCGTCGCGGCCGGCGAAAGATTGCCGCTCGAGCAGCATGAAGTGCAATGGCGCGGACACGCCATCGAAGCGCGGCTTTATGCCGAAGACCCGCACAACGGCTTTTTGCCGCAAAGCGGAACGCTGATCGATTGGCGGCCGGCGAGCGGCGAGGGCATGCGCATCGATCACGGGCTCACGTCCGGCGCAGTCGTAAGCCCGTTCTACGATCCGATGCTGGCAAAGGTGATCGCCCACGGCGCGACCCGCGACGAAGCGCGGCGCCGATTGATCGTCGCGCTCGAGGACACGGTGGCGCTGGGATTGATCACCAATCGTGGCTTCCTCGTCGCTATGCTTCGGCATCCGGCATTCGCCGCCGGCGAGGCGACGACGGATTTCATCGATCGATATTTCCCGCCGGCAGCGAGGCAATGCGCGCGCCGGAGCCTGACAAGCGCACGCTGGCGTTGGCGGCGGTGCTTCTGTTCGAGGCGCATTCGCGGACGGCGAACATGCCAAGCATCGCGCAAAATTGGTCGTCGACCGGCGTTGCCGTCTGGCCGTTGCGGCTGACGCTCGGCAACGCTCACCATGCCGTCAGCATCACGACCACGAGCCCAAGCGACTATGTGGTTACATTGGGCAATGACAAGGTCGAGGTTTCGATTGACGCAGCGCGGCGACGGCGCGGTGCGCTTCACTGCATCCGGTCTGCAGCAGACGGCGCATTTCGCCGTGCAAAACGGAACGCTGCATCTCGACCTCAACGGCCAGGTCTTTACGCTGCGCGAAACCACGCTTGAGGCCGGCGGCTCCGCGCGCCGCGATGGCGCCTCGCGGCTCCTCGCGCCGATGAACGGTGCGATCGTCAGCGTGCTCGCCAAGCCGGGCGATCCGGTCGCCAAGGGACAACGCATCGTCGTGCTCGAGGCGATGAAGATGCAGCACGAGATCAGCGCCGAGCGCGACGGCACCATTGATAAAATCCTGGTCAAGCCAGGCGATCAGGTCGCCACCCGCCAGCTGCTGGTCGAGCTCAAGCCGGAGGAGAACGCCGCGTCGGCTCCGCTGGAGGCGACGCCATGAGCGACAAGGCCGTGATCACCTGCGCGCTCACCGGCGTGCTCACCGATCCCAGGCAGCATCCGGTGCCGGTGACGCCCGAGCAAATGGCGCGCGAGGCGAAGGCCGCGTTCGATGCCGGCGCCGCGGTGATGCATGTGCATTTCCGCCAGCAGGCGCCGGGCAAGGGGCATCTGCCGTCGTGGGAGCCGGAGCGTCGCCGCAACCATCATGCAGGCGATCCGCGACGCCTGCCCGGGCGTGATCCTCAACGAGACGACCGGCACGCTCGGGCCGGACATTTCCGGGCCGCTCGCTTGCCTGCGCGCCGTCAAGCCGGAGATCGCCGCCTGCAATGCCGGCTCGCTGAATTATCTGAAAGTGCGCGCCGACGGATCGTGGGCGTGGCCGCCGCACGTGTTCGACAATCCGGTCGAGAAAGTGAAAGCCTATCTCGACGTGATGCGCGAGACCAACACGCAGCCGGAATTCGAATGTTTCGACGTCGGCATCGTGCGCTGCGTCGGCATGTACGCCAAGAACGGCATGTTCGCCGGCCTGCCGAAATATAATTTCGTCATGGGCGTGGAGTCCGGCATGCCGGCGGACCCCGATCTGCTTGCCGATCCTGCGAAAGCTCACCGTCGCCGGCGCGCCGTGGCAGGTCACCGCCATCGGCCGGGCCGAGATCTGGCCGCTGCATCGCCGCGCCGCCGAGCTCGGCGGCCATTTGCGCACCGGGCTCGAAGACACGTTCTATTTGCCCGACGGCAGCAAAGTCGGCTCGAACGGCGCATTGGTGGAAACGCTGGCGCGTTACGCCCGCGAAGCTGGGCGTTCGGTCGCAAGCCCCGCCGAGGCGCGCCGCCTCATGGGGCTTGCGGCCTAAATTCTCGCCGGCCTCGTTGATGACCGACCGATTCAGCGCCCCTAGGCGGTCTTTGATTGACGGATAAGTTCCGAGCCTGCTCACTAGCAACAAGACTGATTCGCAGCCTGGCGGCCTCAGCAAAACAAAAATGACCGGCGTCGCATCATTATTCGCCGACGGCATGAAGCTGCATCAAGCCGGCCAATTGGCCGACGCGGAACAGATCTACAATCGAATTCTGGCAACGCTGCCCGATCATGTCGATTGCCTGCACTTGCTCGGTCTCATCTCTCTGCAGCGCGGCAATCACGCGCAGGCGGTGGAGCAAATAGACACCGCGCTGACGCGCGATCCCGATAATGTTTTTGCGCTGAACAATCGCGGCATCGCGCTCAAAGAGCTCAAGCGCCTCGACGAAGCGTTGGCGAGCTACGACCGCGCGCTGGCTGTGCGGCCGGATTATGCCGAAGCGCTGTCGAACCGCGGCAACACCCTGCAATTGCTGCGGCGGTTCGACGAGGCGCTGGCGAGCTACGACCGCGCGATCGCCGCTGCGTCCGGACTATGTCGAGGCGCTGCTCAATCGCGGCAATACGTTGAAGGAGTTGCGGCGATACGAGGAGGCGCTGGCGAGCTATGCGCGCGTGCTGGCAATAGACCCAAACTCGGCGCAGGCGCACGCCAATCGCGGCAGCGTGCTGCACGAGCTCAAGCGGTTCGACGAAGCGCTGGCAAGTTGCGACCGCGCGCTGGCCTTGCGTCCGGATATTGCCGAAGCTGCACGCCATTCGCGGCAATGTCTTGTGCGGCTTGAAGCGCTACGAGGAGGCGCTGGTCAGCTACGACCGCGCGCTGGCGCTGCGGCCGGCGATGGCCGAGGTCTACTATAATCGCGGCAACGCCCTGCACGAGTTGCGGCGGTTCGACGAGGCGCTGGCGAGCAACGACCGCGCGCTGGCGCTGCGGCCGGATTATGCCGAGGCACATTATAATCGCGGCAATGCCCTGCATCTCTTGAAGCGGTTCGAGGAGGCGCTGGCGAGCTACCAACGCGCGCTGGCGCTGCGGCCGGATTATGCCGAGGCTATCGCCAATCGCGGCGCTACCTTGCATGATCTCAAGCGCTACGACGCGGCATTGGAAAGTTATGAGCGCGCGCTGGCGCTGCGGCCGGATTTTGCCGATGCGCATTACAACGAAGCGATCTGCCGGTTGCTGCTGGGGGACTTCGATCGCGGCTGGCAAAAACACGAATGGCGATGGGCAACGGCGCAGCTTAAGAACGCCAAGCGCAATTTCCCGCAACCACTGTGGCTTGGATCCGAGGAGATCAAGGGCAGGACCATTCTCCTCCATGCCGAGCAAGGCCTCGGCGACACGATCCAGTTCTGCCGTTACGCCCCGCTGGTCGCCGAGCGCGGCGCGCATGTGATCCTGGAGGTGCAAAAGCCGCTGCGCGAACTCATGACCACGCTCGCCGGTGCGGTGCAGATCGTGTCGCGCGGCGATCCGCTGCCGCCATTCGATCTGCATTGTCCGCTGCTCAGCCTGCCGCTGGCAATGGCGACGCGGCTCGAGACCATACCGTCGGCGACGCCTTATCTTGCCGCACGCGAAAGCAAGACGCGGCGCGTGGCAAAACGGCTGGGCGCACGACGAAAAGCCGCGCATCGGCATCGTCTGGGCCGGAAATCCGCGCAAGGAACTGCCCGGCGCCAACCGGATCGACAGCCAGCGCAGCATTGCGTTCGATCAGCTTGCGCCGCTGTTTCAGATCGCCGCGTGTGCCTTCTACAGTCTGCAGAAGGGCGACGATGCGGTCAGGCAATTGCGCGCCAGCTCCTGGCGCCACGCGGTCGTCGATTGGACCGACGATTTGCAGGATTTTTCCGACACCGCGGCGCTGATGGAAAATCTGGACCTGATCATTTCTGTCGATACGTCGGTCGCGCATCTGGCCGGCGCGCTCGGCAAGCCGTTTTGGCTGCTCAATCGCTACAACACCTGTTGGCGATGGTTAGCCGATCGTGAGGACAGTCCCTGGTATCCGACCGCCCGTCTGTTTCGGCAGGATGCGACCCGCGAATGGGCTCCGGTCATCGCGCGCGTCGCCTCAGCGTTGCACGACTACGTGCGTGGTTGGTGAACGAGCCGTTGTTTCGATCAAACAACGATGAGGCGCACTCGATCTGCAGCAGGAACCGCGATCGAATGCCCCCGAGTTTCTGCGATCATCCTAATGTGTCGATTATCATTTGTGGCTAGCGTTTTTGACCGCCGGGTTATCGTCTGAGCCCCGGCAGAAGTGGGGGGCCCCGGTCGCAAGGCCGGGGTTTCTCTTCGGTTGCCGCGGCGCGTACTGCCATTTGGCGATCTCGCGGTACTTGAAGTGGGTCAGCCGGATCGGTTAATTCGGATTATTGGACCGCTTTGCCGTCGCGCGAGCTTTCTTCAAGCAGCCGCATATTCGCCTGGATGTGCGGATTGCCCGGGTCTTTTGACAGCGCTTCCGCAGCGTTCGTTGCGCGCGCCCATAATCGCCGCGCAAGATGTAGGAGAAGCCCTGGTCATTGAGGACTTCCGGGGTTCTGCCGACGATTCTCATCGCCTCCTGATAAGCCCGGTCGGCGAGGTCGAAGCGGCGCAATCGATCATACGACGCCGCCAGGCCGACCCACGCTTCGGCATCGCGCGGATGCTTTTCCACCGCGGCGCGGAAGCTTTTTTCAGCGTTGGCAAAGCTATTGGCGCGGAAAATATCTCTTGCCGCGCTGCAGGTCGTCATTGGGATCGTCGCCAAGGAGGCCCGGCTTGGCCAACGGCGCGACCGGCTCGCCGCTTCCGCCGGGTTCTGCCGGCGGCGCGACAATGGAGCCGGTCGTTTCGCTGCTGCCGGGTTGCCGCGCCGGTATTTGCCGCGTCGTTCGGCGTCCACAGATCGCTGAGCTTCGGCGATGACGCTGCAACCAGCGAGCGAAGCGAGGCTCGCCGCTGCAATCAAAAGAACCCGAAACAACCGAGCACACATCGATGCGATCTCAGCGGAACGCGCTCAATCAAAATCGGCTATGACGGACGGGTATTTCGCGGGCGGACGGGCGGACTGAAACAGAAAAGTAATTGATGATAGTTAAGGAATTGCTTGTCTTTGCCGCAGGTTATTCAAACGCGGCGCCGGTCGATGCCGCCGGCCGGTCGAAGCAGGGACGCGCAGCGTGCTTACCAATTGCCGGTTGCCAGCCGGACGATGACCGGCGCGAGAATAACGATGAACAGCACCGGAAAAATGCACACCATCATCGGCACGGCGAGCTTCGCCGGCAGGCTGTAGGCCTTCTCCTCGGCGCGCGACATGCGCTTGTGCCGCATGTCATCGCTGTAGACGCGCAGCGCCTTGCTGATGCTGGCGCCAAGCTCATCGGACTGCTGGATCAGGGCGGCAAAGGCGCGCGCCTCTTCGAGCCCAAGGCGATCGCCGAAATGCTCGAGCGCTTCGGCGAGCGTGCGGCCGGCGCGAATTTCGAGATTGGTGATGTGAATATTGGCGGCAAGGGAAGGATAGGCATGGCTGAGCTCGCGCCTGATCCGGTCGAGCGCGGCTTCCATGGCTAACCCGGCGTCCGCGCAAACGACGAGCAGATCCATGAAATCGGGAAATCCGATGCGATGCTCGACACGCCGCGCCTTGACCCGGCGATCGAGATAGAACGTCGGCGCCAGATAGCCGCACAGGCCGCCGGCCATGACGAACAGCCAAAACGAAGCCTTGCCGTCCAAGCCGAGCAACGGGAAGAATGAAAAACATCGCGATTGCCAGACCCGCGGCCAAGGCCGTGCGGGCGATGAAAAAATAAGCCGCCGCGCGCGGCTCATAGATGCCGGCCTGGACCAGCCGGCCGCGCAGCACCTTGAGGTCCTTGCCGTCGCCCGACGCGTAATGCTTCGTCGCATAGTCGACGACCTTTTGGGCGAGGCTCGAATAACTCAGCGAACGCCGATCGCCGGCGGCATCGTCGTCGAGGCCGACGCCCGCCGCGCGGCGGCGTACCGCCTGCCGGGCGCGGACGCCCAACATCAGCGCAAAGCAAACGGTGCCGGCGGCGAGGAAGATGAGAATGCTCAACATCGTCGCCGAGCTGTCCGCGAACAGTTCGAAGCTTGCGTTCATCGCTCAGATCTTGAAGTTGACCATCTTGAACATGATCAGGTTGCCGATCAGCATCCAGGCGGCGGCGCCGCCGAGCAGAATCTTGGTGAGGTTCTCGTGCCAGACCGAGGCGTAGAAATCCGGCGAGGTGATTTGCACGACGATGAACAGGCCGATCGGCAGGGCCGACAGGATCATCGCCGAGGCGCGGCCTTCGGACGCCAGCGCCCGAACCTTGCGGCGCATCTTGAAGCGCTGGCGGATGACGCCGGAAAGATTGTCAAGGATCTCGCCAAGATTGCCGCCGGTCGTGGTCTGAATGCCGACCGCGGTGACGAATAGCGGCAGGTCTTCCGAGCCGACGCGGCCGTGCAGGTTGCGCATCGCCGTCTCGAGATCGGCGCCGTAGGTGATTTCGTCGGTGACGACGCCGAATTCGCTGCCGATCGGATCGGGCATCTCGCGGCCCACCATGGCGATGGCGGTCGGCACCGGATGGCCGGCGCGCAGGCTGCGCACAATGGTGTCGAGCGCATCGGGAAACTGGGCGCCGAACTTGCCCTGCCGCCGGGCGCGGAGAATGCGCAGGATCAGATATGGCAATGCTGTCGCGCCGATCACGCCGGCCAGCGCGCCCTCCATCAGGCTGCCGCGCAACGCCAAGGTGGCGCCAAACACCATCACGCTGGCAATGCCGATGACGACGAGCAGGCGGGTGAGCCCGATGGTGATGCCGGACTGAAGGATCAGGCGGTTAAAGGCGACGAACTTGAGCAGGTAACCGCCGCTGTCGGTGAGACCGCGTTCTCGGCGCCATTCGACGAGGACGCTCTCCCGATCCGGGCGATCCTTGGCCAGCATCAGCCGCCGGTTGATCTGGCTGCGGTACGACGCCGAGGACGAAAATAAAAGATAGACCGCCTCGGCGATCAGCACCGCCGAAGCCGCGACCAGAAGCCAGATCAGATAGATCGGATCGAAATCGAACGACATCGCTGGTCACAGCGGTTGCGAGGGATCGAAAAAGAGCCCGGGATCTTGATCCCCAAGGCGAGCAGATCGGCGAGGAATCGCGGCCGCACTCCGGTCGCCTGGAAATGGCCGACCACCGCGCCGTCCAGACCGGTGCCGGTGCGGACGAACTTGAAGATTTCCTGCATCTGAATGATGTCGCCTTCGAGCCCGGTGATCTCGGCGATGCTCATGATGCGGCGCTTGCCGTCGGACAGTCGCGACAGCTGGACGATGACGCGGATGGCGGCGGCGATTTGACCGCGAATGCTGGCCACCGTCATCGGCATGCCTGCCATGCCGATCATCTGCTCGAGGCGGGAGATGGCGTCGCGCGGCGTATTGGCGTGGATCGTGGCCATCGAGCCTTCATGGCCGGTATTCATCGCTTGCAGCATGTCGAAGGCCTCTTCGCCGCGGCACTCGCCGAGGATCACCCGGTCGGGACGCATGCGCAGCGCGTTCTTGACCAGGTCGCGCTGGCGGATTTCGCCCTTGCCTTCGACGTTGGGCGGCCGGGTTTCCATGCGGCCGACATGCGGCTGCTGCAGCTGCAGTTCGGCGGCGTCTTCGATGGTGAGCAGGCGTTCCTTCGGCGAGATGAAAGACGACAGCGCGTTGAGCATGGTCGTCTTGCCCGAGCCGGTGCCGCCGGAGATGATCAGCGTCACCCGCGCCTTGACCGCCGCGGCCAGCAGCTCGGCCATCGGCGGCCGCAAGGCGCCGACTTCGACCAGCCGGTCGAGGCTGAGCGGCTTCTTGGAGAATTTGCGGATCGACATCAGCGGTCCGTCGACCGCGACCGGCCGCACCGCGACGTTGACGCGCGAGCCGTCAAGCAGCCGGGCGTCGCACATCGGATGCGAACTCGTCGACGCGGCGGCCAACGGCCGCGACGATCTTGTTGATGATGCGCAACAGATGCGCCTCGTCCTTGAAGCGCACGGCGGTCGGCTCGAGCAGGCCCTGCCGCTCGATATAGACGCATTCATGGCCGTTGATGAGAATATCGTTGACGGCCGGGTCTTTCAGCAGCGGCTCGAGCGGCCCGAGCCCGCGCATCTCGTCGAGAATTTCGGAGATGAAATCGTTGAGCTCCTGGGCATTGAGCGCCAGCCGTTCGACCAGGACATATTGCGAGACCAGCTGCTGGACGTGGCCGCGGATCTCTTCTTCCGGCAGTTTTTCCAGCGCCGACAGATTGATCTCCTCGATCAACCGGCGATGCAGCCGCACCTTGGCGTCGAGCAGCTTCTCGGTCAGCAACGGGTTGCCGGCCGGCTCCGGCGCGGCTTCGACGAATTTCGGGCTTGCGTCTCGGGCTCGGGCGCGACGTCGTCGGCCGCCGGCGCGAGCTCCGGAGCGGCGACGCGGCGAAGTGAGAAACGACCGGCCATTGGCTATCCTGGGAGCGCGGAAGCGCGCTTGGCTTTCCACGGCGCGGACGGCAACGGCCGCGCGCAGGCCTGAATCTTTTGCCGCTGCGGCGCCGGCAGTTGGCCGGGTTGGTGGCCGGCGCGACAATGAACTTCTTCAATTGGGCGGTGATCGCGTTGCCCGGCTTGACTTCGTTGAGCGGTACGCCGCGGTCGATGGCTTCGCGCACCAGGCCGTAATTGTTTGGTATGAAGGCGGCGAGCGACCCGCCGATCGCCCGCTCGATGTCGGCGCGGCGCAATCCGGGCGAAAACAGCTTCTGCTCGAACCGATTGACGATGACCTGCGGGTTCGGTTGGTCGCCAAGCCGCTCGCGGATGGCGTCGACCAGCTGGCGCGCCTGGCGCAGGCTCGGTACGGTCGTCTCGCTGACGATAAAGACTTGGTTGGACCCGAGCAGCACGTTATCGGTCCAGGAGAACCAGGTGCGCGGCATGTCGAACACGACAAAATCGAAGTGCGACGAAACCAGGTCGAGAAGCCGCGTCACGACCAGCGGATCAAACGAGCGCATTTCCGCCGGCCGGTTCGGTGCCGCGACCACGGCCAGACCGGACGCGTGGTACGACAGCATGATTTCCAGGAGCTGCCGGTCCAGGCGCTCCGGCCGCGGCTCGATCTCGCCGAGGTTGAGCCGCGGTTCGATATCGAGATAGTCGGCGCAGGCGCCATGCTGAAAGTCGAGATCGACCAGGCAGGTCGCCGTTTTGCCGCGGGTGCCGCTGTTGAGCAGCAGCATCGCCGTCTGCACGGCGAGCGTCGTCACGCCGGCGCCGCCGACAGCGGGCAGGAACGTGAAGATCTGCGCTTCCGTCGTTTCGGTCCTGGCGTGCGCCTTGGCGACCCGCGCGCAAGTGCGCACCAGTTCGGCCGCCGGCACGGGCTTGATGACAACATCAGCGACCCGCATCTGCATGAGCCGGCGCGCCACGGCGTTGTCAAAGGTTTTCGCCACGGCGACGACAGGCGGCCGATGGCCGCCTCGCGTCATGATCAGTTCGAGGGCCTGCAGCTCGATTTCATCGCTCGTCGCCGAGATCGGCAATCAGAACCACGGCGCCTTCGAATTCGATCGCTTGCGCCGTCGACAGCTTTTCCCGGACGATCTCGAGATCGACCTGCGCGCTCGCCGCGAAAGCGGCCCGCACGCTGTCGGCAAAGGCCTGCTCGTCGGTGACGACGACGATCTTGACCCCTGCTACGCTGACGGACTGGGCGCCGGACATGTTTCATCCTCTTGTTGCGGACGTCACTGGCCGGACGCCGGCGGTCGTCGTGGTCGTCGTTGAACCGCCGCCGCCCGGCGCACCGGCGTTGCTCGGGCCGCCGCTCATGCTCTTGTGATCCGCGTTCTGCGATCCGTTATTCTGCGATCCGGTCTGCGCCGCCATCGTCGATGGATTGCCGGTCTGTAACGCCATCGGCGAAACCGGCGGCGTGACCAGGTTGTTGCGGTAGCGTTCGACCGCCGACTGCATCCGTTGGCCATTGGCCGCATAGTTGACGTTGCGGCTGTGTTGCGGCCACGGATCGTAGATCTGCGCAGTCTTGTTGGCCTCGACGGCGTCGCCGGCCGTAAACGAGATGCTGTCGCGATGGTCCATGTAGATATCGGAACAGCCGCCGAGCAGCGCGGTAGCGACGTATCGCTGCCGCCGCGCCGAGGCGGGCAGGCCGGCTCGTTCTTGCATTAGTTCTTGGCCGACACATAGGTCGCTCCATTCTTCGGCAGGTCGAGGATGTGGCCGACATAGGGCCGGTTCAGCGCGCCGGCGGCGAGGCGAACCAGCGCCGGGCTGACCTCGGCTTGGCCATTGAGGAAAAAGTCGATGTCGCTGCCCGGCAAGGTGTTGTCGAACGGCGTATGGCCGACTTCGTTCGGCCGCATCGGATGGACGATGTGCGGCGTCACCATGATCACGAGGTCAGTCTCGTTCTTCTGGTATTGGGCGGAGCGGAACAGAGCCCCGAGCACCGGTACGTCGCCGAGCCAGGGCAACTGGTCTTGCGCCGTGGTGGTCTGGTTCTGCAACAGGCCGCCGAGCATGAAGCTCTGGCCATCGCGCAATTCCAGCGTCGTCGAGGCCTTGCGCGTGATCAATCCCGGCACCGAGGTGCCGGCGACGGTCACGGTATGGGTGGGATCGATCTCGCTCACCTCCGGCTTGATCACGAGATTGATCAGGCCGTCCCTGAGGACGGTCGGCGTGAACGACAGCCCGACGCCATAGGGCTGATAGGCGAAGGTGACCGTGCCAAGCCCGTTGGCCTCGGGGACGGGAAATTGGCCGCCGGCGAGGAAGCTCGCCGTATCACCCGACAGCGCCACCAGATTGGGCTCTGCCAGGCTGCGGGCGAGGCCCCGCTGCTCGAGCGCATTGATCTGCATTTGCACCGGCCGCCGAGTTGGCTCACCAGGAAGCCGAACGGTGACGAACCCGACAGCACGCCCGCGGCGACGACCGGAGACAGCGGCGTACCGGTGACGCTGGGCGGCAGCACGCTGTAGCCGCCGATGCCGAGCGGCCGGCTGCTGAAATGCGCCGCCGGGCGTGGTGATCGGCAGCTGCAGAGCCGGCTGCTGCGAGCCGATATTGGCCACGGTATGGCTGCCGAAGACGTTCCACTGCACGCCGAGCTCACGGCTGGCGTTGCGCGACGCTTCGATGAAGCGAACCTCGAGCATGATCTGCTGGGCTTGCATCACCTGGACGGTGTTGATCGGATCGGGCACGAATTGCCGCGCGATCGTGACCACCTTGTCGAGCGTGACGGCGTCCGGCGACATGCCGCTGAGCATGATGCGGCCGTTGACCGACGATACCTTGATGCCGCCGCCGGACAGATGCGCGATCTCGGCCGCGAGCCGCGAGATGTCATAGGCGACCTCGACGTCAAAAATTCCGACCGGTTTCTTGTCTTCGCCGTACACGGTGACGCGCGTCGTACCGATCTTCTTGCCGAGGATCGACAGAGCGTGGTCGGTGAGCGGATTGACGTCCGCGACGCCCGGATCGCCGACGGCGATATCGACCAGGCGTTGATCGGTATGCACGTCTTCCGACTTGCCAAGGACCACGGAGACCGTGGTCGTGTGCGTCTGGTTGGCCAGCGCGATCCGCTTCTGTGCCCGCGTTTCCCCGGACGCGAACGTCAACGCCGCCACCAGCACCAGCGCGGCTCGCGGCAGCCAGGTGCGGCTCCGCGTCCGCAGTCCATTGGCGACCTGCCGGCCCAGGCCGGCAGTGTCGCCCGTCAGTTCGTTCTTCGTTTCCACGTTGGCCTCCCAAGCCCCTTACTCGCTGTCCCAAACTTCTGTTTGTTCGCCCCAAAATTTTCAGTCGTGCGCCATGGCTCCCGAAAGCGTGTAGGAACTGGCGCGGCCGTTCTCGACCGGCACGCTGTAGTCCTGTCTCTTCGATGCACGGGTGACGCCGATGGTGACGAAATGCAGATCCCGCACCGGATCGGCCGCCTGTCCGAGGTCGGCAAGCGTGACGCGGCGCGACATCGTTTCGGCAAGCTCGCCGGCCTTGCGCAACATCAGCGACAAGGTGCCGACGGTCGAGGCCAGCGCCAGCTTCTGTCCGCTGGCGACGTCGACTTCGAGCGTGACCGCCTTGGCAACGGAAGGCTTGTCGGCGCGCTCGTCCGCCAATTGATCGATGGCCAGGACGCGGGCGTTCTGAATCACCACGTCGTTGGTCGCCGCGTTCTGGTCCGAACGCGACATGACGACATCGACATGGTCGCCCGGCAACACGAAGCCGGCGACGCCCTCGACGTCGTTGACGCGGATCGTGACCGCTTTCATCTCATTTTGCAGCGTTGCGGAGAGCGTGGCGCGCTGGCCCGGGCCGGTGATCTTGGTGGCGAGGACCGCTTCGTTCACCTCGATCGGCATGACCACGACGCGCTTGGCCGCGGTAAGCTCGGAGATCTTGCTGAAGGCGCCCGCCGGCAGTGCATCACTCGGCCACGGCACTTCGCGGAGCGCGCGGGCGGAGACATCGTCGCCGAACCGCAGCGGCTGACTGGCAACGACGATGGTGTGCGCGGGCGGCTCGGCTTTCTTGTGCGCCTCGAGACTTCGCATGCGAAGCTCGGCTTGGTTGTTGAGCCAAATCTGCGCCAAGAATACCGCAAGCGCTCCGAACAGGACCGCAAAGCCGATCATGACGAAAGTGCTTGTGCGCACTGCTACCCCCTGCACGCCACAAATTCTTTGTGCGCCAGCAGTAGTGCCGTTCGCTGGTGTGCAATTCGTGAAGCTGATCGGAGTCTTAGCCGTGTGTAAGGTCTATGCTGAAAATTGGCTGAAAGCCTAATGTTTACGAGGTGTGTATCGTCGATCTGGAAATAGTCAGATAACCTTACGATGTCAGAAACACTAACAATGCGTATCGGGCGACTGACGCGATCTCAGCCGATTGTCCTTCTATAGGACAATAGCGGCGCCGATGCGCTTGTTTGATCGTGCGAGCGATTTGTTTACCGTCGCGCCGCGGAGCTTCGCTGGTGTTGCGCCGTTATCAGCTTGCGCGCGCGTTAATGCACCTGGCGCTCCTGGCCCGCCCAGAATGGCTTGCGCAGTTCGCGTTTGAGGATCTTGCCGGTCGGCGTGCGCGGCAGCGTGTCGACGAAATCGACCGAGCGCGGCGCTTTGTAGTGAGCGATCCGCTCGCGGGCATAATCGATCAACTCGTCGGGCGTCACCGTGGCGCCGGGCTTTCTGACCACCATCGCCTTGACGGCTTCGCCCCATGTCTCGTCCGGCACGCCGATGACGGCGACGTCGGCGACCGCCGGATGGCCGAACAGCGCGCTTTCGACCTCGGCCGGATAGATGTTCTCGCCGCCGGAGATGATCATGTCCTTCACGCGGTCGTAAATGTAGATGTAGCCGTCGGCGTCGAGATAGCCGGCATCGCCGGTATGAAACCAGTCGCCGCGGATCGCGCGGCGCGTCGCTTCCGGCTGATTCCAGTAGCCAAGCATGTTCTGCGGCGATCGGGTGACGATCTCGCCGACTTCGCCGGTGGCGACGTCGTTGCCTTCGGCGTCAACGACGCGGATGTCGATTCCGGTCATCGCCTTGCCGCACGATTTCAGCCGCGCGGCGTTCTTCTCGTCGTGATCTTCCGGCGGCAGGTAAGTGATGGCGCCGGTCGTCTCGGTCAGTCCATAGACTTGCGCCAGGCCACAGCCGAACACCTTGAGCGCTTTGCGCACCAGATCGATCGGCGCCGGCGAGGCGCCATACGCGATCAGTTCGAGCGACGAAAAATCGGTCGTCTGGCATTGCGGCACCTGCATCAGGAACAGCATCAGCGCCGGCACCATGAACGCTTTGGTGATGCGATATTCCGGGATCAACCGCAGAATCGCGGCCGGGTCCGGGTCGCGCATCAGCACGGTCGGAATGCCGCGATAAAAGCCGATCAAGGCCCAGCCGCTGCCGCCGATATGAAACAGCGGCATGCAGACGAGATTGACGTCGTTGTCGTGCCAGTCGCCGAATTGGTGTCAGCGCGCCCGGCAACAGCGTCAGGAGATTGGCGTGGCTGAGCTGCGCGCCCTTTGGATGCCCGGTCGTGCCGCTGGTGTACATCTGGATGGCGCAATGCTCCCGCGCGATTGGCAGGGCCGGATCGCGCGCCGGCTGCGCCGCAAGCCATTCGGCATAGCCGATCCAGCCGGCATGCGGGCCGTCGAGCGCGACGATGCGGCGCACGGATTTCAGATCGGGCGCGATCTTCTCGACCAGCGGATAGAAATCGGCGCCGACGAACAACAGCTCGGCGCCGGCATCGTCGACCACATAGGCGACTTCCGGCGGCGCCAGCCGGAAATTGACCGGCACCAGCACGACATCGGCTTTGGCGGCGCCGAACCAAAGATCGAAGAAGGCCGGCGAGTTTTTCGACAGATAGGCGATGCGCGCCTGCGGACGCACGCCTTCGGCGATCAGGCCGTTGGCGACCTGATTGGTGCGGCGGTCGAGCTCGCCGAAGGTGGTGCGCTGGCCTTCGAAATGGATGGCGACGCGATCCGGACGGATCCTGGCATGATGGCGCGTGACGTCGCCGACGGTCACGATGTCGGCAAGGCTCTCGACGTCGAGCATGGCAACCCTCCCCAAGGCGCTTTCTTGTTGTCGCCGCGACTTTGCGCGTCGCGTTTTGCAGTGTCATTTGTAGGCAGTTTCCGCGTCGACCGGAAGCGCAAAAACGGCCGCGTTATCGCAGTGCGAAAGACTGCGGCGGCCGGAGTCTCGTCGGCAGCCTTACTTCTTGTCGATGCGGGTGGCGGTGAGCTCCTGCTCGGTCAGCCCGTCCTTGACGATCTGTACGCTCGAGATCGGGTCGCAGCTGCATAAATTCCGCGACCGCTGCATGCGGCATCAGCAGCCAGGCCGGCGGCGTCAGCGCCGCCATGCCGCTGCAGGTCCAGGCACTGCAACGGGACGTGCACATAAAAGAACGGATTGGTGTCGAGACGCAGGCAATAGGCCGGCGCCGGCGCTGCGCGTATCGCCTGCTCGATCGACTGGCCGGCGATGCGCGCCTCGCCAAATCGGTCGGCGAACAGCGGCACGGCCACGGTGACGAGAACGAACTGATAGAGCATGAGCAGACAAAGAACCGTCGTCGCCACGCGCCGCATGATCACATAGCGGGACTTCTCCAGCCGATCCCAGGCGATGGCGGCGAGCACGGCGACCGAGGGCGCGATCGGCATGGCGTAACGGGTATTGAAGCCGGGCCACCAGACCAGGATGGCCGTGCATACGCCGGAATAGAGGATCATCGGCGCGACGATCGGCTGGAATGTCAGTCCGCTTTCTGATTTCGCCGCCACGGCCAGGGAACAAAAGGGATCAGGAGCGTAGCCGGCAGCAATTCCAGATAAAGGCTGCCGATATCGTGGATATTTCGCGTGATGTAATTGAGGAACGGCGGCCAGCCATTCAGCCGCGCATAGGAAAGCCAGGCCGCTTCGTCACCGGGCCGATAAACAGCGGCGCCCCAGGCGACAACGCCGCGGCCGGCATCAGCATGCACAGCAACCAGCCCGGCAGATCGCGCCAGCGCCGCTCGATGAGGATATAGGCGGCGACCGACAAACCGAAAAAGGCCGCCGGCTGCGGACCTTTCGCCATGGCGAGCGCGGCAAGGAGAAGGCCGCATCCGATCCAATGCAGGATGGTCAGCCGGCCTGACGCGACGCCGCTCCACCACAGCAGCAGTGCCGCAAACGACAGCGCCATGATCAGCGTGTCGGGCTCGGCGACGGTCAATTTTTGCAGCAACAGCGGACAGAAAATGAAGCGCCAAAGCCGCAAACAGCGACGCGGTCAAGCTTGCATAGCGGCGCGTCACGCGTTGCACCATCAGCGCGGTGAGCAACACCGAGAGCATGGTCGGCAGCCGCGCCGACCATTCGTTGACGCCGCCGGTAAGGATGGCGAAGCCGGCGATCAGCCACGACAGCAATGATGGCTTTTCGTGCCAGCGCACGCCGTAGACGAAGGGCTGCAGAAAATCGCCGTGGGCCAGAATGTCGCGAGCGATCTCCGCGTTGGTGCCCTCTTCGTAGATGAAGGACCGAAGCGAGAGATTTGGCAAAACCGCGCAAGCCCAAACCAGAATGATGAGGATGGGGATTGCGCCCGGGCGTCGAAGGTAGGACTCAAATCCGGAAGCTGCATCGGCGATCGATCGATTGAAGCCGGCAAAGATCGACCCCGCAGTCATTTTCACCCCTGATGCCGGACCGCCGCGGCCCCGTCGCCTGCGGCGTACCATAGCATCGCACGGGATAGCAGCAAAGCGCCTGGGGCGCGCCGGATGTGATCAATCGACGTCCGACGGCTAAGCGCCGAAAGCCCTGACGCTTACGAGGCTTTCTCTCTTCGGTACCTTCTTGCCTTTCTTTCGCGCCTTGGACAGGCCGATGGCGATCGCTTGCTTGCGGCTGTTCACCCGGCCGCCTTTGCCGCCCGGCCGCTCTTGGCCGTGCCGCGCTTATAGCGGCGCATCTCGCTTTCGACGTCACTGCTTGCGCTGCGGGAATATCTTCGTCGCCTCTTTGCCATGCCGACTCTCTCCTCGCGCGATTGTTGCTGCAGACATGGAGCACTCACGTTCAAGAAAACGTCAAGATCGCACGATCGTTCCGCGCGCAACCCTCTGTGCCGCAACCGGAAAGCGCCAAACGGCTCTGGCAATGATCGAATTCTGCCGCGAAAATGGAAAACGCGCGCATCTCGATGAAATCATTCTGTCAAATCCGCCGGGCAACATAGGTCCTGATCGAACGGCATTGCGGAACCGGCGACCGGAATGGGCGTTATGCGCTCGGCGACGGGGTGAGCGAGATTTTAGGCTGTGCATCAGCTCAATCGGCGGCAGCTCCTCGGATCAAGCGCGATAGCGCTGCTGTTGGTTTCGCCAAGCGCGCGGGCCACCGTGATCAAAGGCGGCATGCCATGGACGCCCGGGTCCGCCGATCCGCCGCCGATCGTGACAGCGGACGGTTGGCACTTTTTCACGCCGCAAGAGGCGGCGACCGTCGAAGCCTTTGTCGATCGCCTGATTCCGCCCGATCCGCGAAACGCCGGGCGGCAAGGATTGCGGCTGCGCGGTTTTCATCGACCGCCAGCTTGCCGGTCCTTACGGCAGGAACGAGGCCTTCTACATGATGGGGCCGTTCCAGGAAGGGACCAAGCAACAAGGGCCGCAATCGCCCGATCACCACGGCGCAGCAATATCGCAAGGCGCTGGCCGCGCTCGACGTCGCCTGCCGCAGCAAATTCAGCGGCAAGTCCTTTGCCGCTCTCTCCGACGAGCAGAAAGACGATGTGATCAAGGGGCTGGAGGACGGCTCGTTCAAGCTTGATGGCTTCGACGCCAAGACGTTTTTCGCTCAGATCCTCACGGACACGCAGAACGGCTTTCTCGCCGATCCGATCTACGGCGGCAACAAAGACCTGGCGGCGTGGAAGATGATCGGCTTCCCGGGCGCGCATTACGATTACCGCGACTGGATCGATCGTCATAACCAGCGCGTCACCTTGCCGGTCGTCGGCATCAGCAACTCATCCGAATTGGTCACAGTGATTTCTCGTCTCATGACGGCCGTCGCGGCCCGATATGAGACGATTTGCAGCGAGAGCAGACAATGGCGCGCAAGCTTCCGCGCAAGGATGCGGTCATCATTGGCTTGGGATGGACCGGCTCCATTCTCGCGAACGAGCTTACCGACGCCGGACTCGACGTCGTCGCCATCGAGCGCGGTCCGTGGCGCGACACGGCGACCGATTTCCCCATTTCCTACGCCCAGGACGAATTGCGCTATCGGCTGCAACACGAGCTTTTCCTGCGGCCGGCGCAGATGACGGTGACGTTTCGCAACAATGCCAGCCAGACGGCGCTGCCGGTGCGCAACTGGGGCGCGTTCATGCTCGGCAACGGCGTCGGCGGCGGCGGCCTGCATTGGAACGCCGAGACTTTCCGGTTTCTGCCGAGCGACTTCATGCTGCGCACGCATTTGACCCAGCGCTATGGCGCAAAGTTTCTGCCGGACGGACATGACGATCCAGGATTGGGGCGTCACCTTCGACGACCTCGAGCCGCATTACGATGCAGTTCGAATATCTGTGCGGCACGTCGGGCACCGCCGGAAACCTCAAGGGCACGATCCAGGACGGCGGCAATCCGTTCGAAGGCGCGCGCTCGCGGCCATACCCGACGCCGGCGCAGAAGCAAGGCTACGGCCACGTGCTGTTCGCGGAAGCCGCCAAGCAGCTCGGCTACAAGCCATTCCCGCAGCCATCCGGAAATCTGTCGCAAGCCTACACCAATCCGCTCGGCGTCAAGCTCGGCCAATGCACCTTTTGCGGCTTCTGCGAATGGTTCGGCTGCGCCAATTATTCCAAGGCGTCGCCGCAGACCACGATCCTGCCGGTGCTGCTGCGCAAGTCGAATTTCGAGGCGCGCACCGAGTGCGAAGTCATGCGCATCAATCTCGATCGCGCCGGCAAATGGGCGACCGGCGTGACCTATGTCGATTCCTCGGGCGAGGAATGGGAGCAGCCCGCCGATCTCGTGCTGCTGTGCGCGTTTCAGCTTTTCAACGTCCAGCTGCTTTTGCTCTCGGGCATCGGCACGCCCTACGATCCGCAGAGCGGGAAGGGCCAGATCGGCCGCAACTTCACCCATCAGACCGTCTCGACCGCGGTCGGCTTCTTCGACAAGGACAAATACAATTTCAATCCGTTCATCGCCTCCGGCTCGATCGGCATGTGCATCGACGAGTTCAACGGCGACAATTTCGACCACGGCCAGCTCGGCTTTGTCGGCGGCGGCTATATCGGCCAGGTGCGCACCAACGGCCGGCCGCTCGAGAGCATGGCGGTGCCGCCGGGCACGCCGGCCTGGGGCGCGAAATGGAAACAGGCGCTGCGCGACAATTACCTGAGCTCGGTCATTGTCGGCGCCGCCTGCCACGCCTCGTTCTACAGCTATCGCGACGTCTATCTCGATCTCGATCCGACCTACAAAGACCGCTTCGGCCGGCCGCTGATGCGCATGACCATCGATTTCCACGACAACGAAATCAAGATGAGCGCGTTTCTCACCGACAAATACGCGGAAATCCTGCAAAAGATGGGCGCCAAGCAGTGTCGACAAGAAACCGCGCAAGGGGCCCTACGACGTCACCGACTATCAGACGTCGCATCTGTGCGGCGGCGCCATCATGGGCGACAATCCGGACAACAGCGCGCTGAACAGATATTTGCAGAGCTGGGACGTGCCCAATCTTTTCGTCCAGGGCGCTTCCGCCTTCCCGCAGAATGCCGGCTACAACCCGACCGGCACGGTGGCGGCGCTGGCTTTTTGGTCGGCGAAAGCGATCCGTTCGCAATATCTCAAAAATCCGGGACCGCTCGTCCATGCGTAACGCTCGCATCATTGCCCGGCGTGCTGTGCGGTTTGCTGCTGGCCATGTCGGCCGGCGGCGCGTCGGCGGACGGGATCGACAAGCAGGATTTCAAGCAGATCGAGCGCGGCCGTTACCTCTCGATCGTCGGCGATTGCGCCGCTTGCCACACGCTTCCGGGCAGCGGCCACGAGCTCGCCGGCGGGCGCGCCATCGAAACGCCGTTCGGCGTCATCCTGGCGCCGAACATCACGCCCGATCCGTCGACCGGCATCGGCGCCTGGACCGACGACGAGTTCATCAACGCCATGACCAAGGGCACCGGCCGCAACGGCGCGCATCTCTATCCGGCCATGCCTTACACCTATTACACCAAGATCACGCGCGACGACGCGCTGGCGATCCGCGCCTATCTCAACACCGTTCCGGCGGTGCAGAATCCGGTCGAGCCAAATCAGTTGCCGTTTCCGTTCGACATTCGCGCGGCCATGAGGGTGTGGAACCAGCTCTACTTCACGCCCGGGACCTTTCTGCCCAATCCTAACAAGAGCGCCGAGTGGAATCGCGGCGCCTATCTGGCCGAGGGCCTCGGCCATTGCGGGCTGTGCCACACGCCGAAAACTATTCTCGGCGGCGACAAGACCAGCGAGCGATTGCAAGGCTATGCGCTGCAAGGCTGGTTTGCCGCCGACATCACCAACGATCCGCGCCGCGGCCTCGGCAGCTGGTCGGTCGACGACATCGCCAACTATCTCAAGACCGGCCACAGCCAGACCAGCATCGCGACCGGCCTGATGGCGGAAACGATCGGTCGCGTCGACGTCGCACATGAACGACGCCGATCTCAAGGCGATCGCGACTTATCTGAAGGATCAATCCGGCCAGGACGATGCCAGGTCGATCCCGCCCGCGCCGATCAGCCGGCGATGAAGATCGGCGCCAAGATCTATGCCGACGAGTGCGCCGGCTGCCATGCGGCCAACGGCAAAGGCAGCGCCGGCCTGTTTCCGCCGCTCGCGGGTTCGGCGATCGTGCAGCAGATCGACCCGACCTCGCTCTTGCATGTGGTGTTGCGCGGCGCGCGCAGCGTCGCCACCGACCGCGCGCCGACTGCGTCGGCGATGCCGCAATTCGCCTGGCTGTTGAAGGACGACGAGGTCGCCGCGGTGCTGACCTACATCCGCAATAGCTGGGGCAACGCCGCGCCGGCGGTCAGCGCCGGCGAAGTCGGCAGGGCCCGGCGCGCATTCGTCGAGCGAACTGATTAGCTGACAATTCGTGGCGATCAGAACAGAAACGGCGTGATGGATGCCATCACGCCGTTATACGATGTGCTGAAAGTTACGCCGCGCTGCGCGAAGCCGGCGAACCGTCAGTGCATCGTCTTCAGCCAGTCGTCGATGTCCTTGCGCGCTTTGTCCTTGGCGATGCCGTAGCGTTCCTGGATCTTGCCTTCGAGCTGCTCGCGCTTACCGTCGATTTGCGTGAGATCGTCTTCGGTGAGCTGACCCCACTTTTCTTTGATCTTTCCCTTGGTTTGCTTCCAATTTCCTTCCACGCGATTCCAGTCCATCGTCGTTCCTCCAAAGTCATGTTCGTATTGAAAACCTTCGGGCTCGCCCGAAGTTCCTGCCAAGAGGCGACCAGAATATGCGTGATTGGCGGCTGTAGTTCGCGCGGCTTTGAGAGTTGGCGCGAACCCGCCGCCGTTGCTCAGCGCGAAGTCCTCGAAATTCGCATCCCTGAACAACGCCACGATGCTGGTGGTGAATATGGTCAATGGGTGTTAATGCTTGGCCGCAAAGCCATATATGCGGCACGTAAATTACGCGGGATTCTGACGGAGAAAGACATATGCGCATCGTTTGCATCGGCGGCGGCCCGGCGGGGCTCTATTTCGGCCTGCTGATGAAAAAGGAGAATCCGGCGCACCAGGTGACGGTGATCGAGCGCAACAAGCCTTACGACACGTTCGGCTGGGGCGTCGTGTTTTCCGACGCCACCATGGACAATATGCGCGCCTGGGACATCGAGACCGCGCAGGAGATCGAGAGCGCCTTCAACCACTGGGACGACATCGAGGTCCTGATCAAGGGCCGGCGCATGCGCACCACCGGCCACGGCTTCGTCGGCATCGGCCGCAAGAAGCTGCTCAATATCCTGCAGGCGCGCTGCGAAGAGCTCGGCGTCGAGCTCGTGTTCGAGCGCGAGGTCGATTCCGACCTCGAATTTCCCGACGCCGATCTCATCATCGCCTCGGACGGCATCAATTCCAAGATTCGCAATCGCTACCACGGACGCCTTCAAGCCCGACCTGGTGATGCGGCCGAACCGCTTCATCTGGCTCGGCTCCAGCAAGTCGTTCGACGCTTTCACGTTCGACTTCCGCCGCACCGAGCACGGCTGGTTCCAGGCGCATATCTACAAGTTCGACGACAAGACCTCGACCTTCATCATCGAGACGACGGAAGACGTGTTCACGGCGCACGGCCTCGACAAGGCCGACGAGGCGAGCTCGATCGCCTTCTGCGAGGAGCTTTTCAGCGAAGTGCTCGAAGGCGCGAGCCTGATGAGCAATGCCCGGCACCTGCGCGGCTCGGCGTGGCTGAATTTCGGCCGGCTGATCTGCGGCAAGTGGAGCCATTTCAACGGCAAGAACCACGTCGTGCTGATGGGCGACGCCGCGCACACCGCGCATTTCGCCATCGGCTCCGGCACCAAGCTCGCGCTCGAAGACGCCATCGAGCTGACGCGGCAATTCCGAAAGCTCGGCGCCACGCCGGACAAAATCCCCGAGGTGCTTGCCGCCTACGAGGAGGTGCGTGCCGTCGACGTCGCCCGCATCCAGAATGCGGCGCGCAACGCGATGGAATGGTTCGAGGTGGTCGGCAGCCGCTATGCCGACACGCTCGAGCCCGAGCAGTTCATGTACTCGCTGCTGACGCGCTCGCAGCGCATCAGTCACGAGAATCTGCGCGCTGCGCGACAAGACCTGGCTGGAAGGCTACGAGCGCTGGTTTGCCGCCCGCGCCGGCATCAATATCGATCCCGACGGGCCGCCGGTGCCGCCGATGTTCACGCCGTACCGGGTGCGCGGGCTGACGCTTGCAGAACCGCATCATCATGTCGCCGATGGCGATGTATTCGGCCAAGGACGGCGTGCCCAACGACTTTCATCTCGTGCATTTCGGCAGCCGCGCGCTCGGCGGCGCCGGCCTGCTGTTCGGCGAGATGACCTGCATCTCGCCGGATGCGCGCATCACGCCCGGCTGCCTCGGCCTGTGGAACGACGAGCAGGCCGCGGCCTGGAAGCGCATCGTCGATTTCGTCCACACGACGACGTCGGCGAAATTCGGCCTGCAGCTCGGCCATGCCGGGCGCAAGGGTTCGACGCGCGTCGCCTGGGAGGGCATCGACCAGCCGCTGGACGAGGGCAATTGGCCGCTGATTTCCGCCTCGGCGCTGCCGTACATGCCGAACAGTCAGGTGCCGCACGCCATGACGCGGGCCGACATGGACCGGGTGAAGGCGGACTTCGTCGCCGCCACGAAACGCGGCATCGAGGTCGGCTTCGACATCATCGAACTGCACTGCGCCCACGGCTATCTGCTGTCGAGCTTCCTGTCGCCGCTGACCAACCAGCGCACCGACGAATATGGCGGCTCGCACGAGAACAATGCCCGCTATCCGCTGGAGGTGTTCCGCGCCATCCGCGAGGTCTGGCCGCAGGACAAGCCGATTTCGGTCCGCCTGTCGTGTCACGACTGGACCGAAGGCGGCAACGACGCCGGCCGATGCGGCGATCTACGCCAAAATGTTCAAGGACGCCGGCGCCGATCTGGTCGATTGCTCCTCGGGCCAGGTGTCGAAGGCGGAAAAGCCGGTCTATGGGCGGCTGTTCCAGACGCCGTTCTCCGACAAGCTCCGCAACGAGGTCGGCATCGCGACGGTGGCGGTCGGCGCGATCTCGGAAGCCGATCATGCCAACTCGATCATCGCCGCCGGCCGCGCCGATCTCTGCGCGCTGGCGCGGCCGCATCTCGCCGACACCGCCTGGACGTTGCACGAGGCGGCCAAGATCGGCGTGAAATCGATCGCCTGGCCGAAGCAATATCTCTCGGCCAAGCTGCAATACGAAACCAACCTCGCTCGCGCCGCCGCCGGTCCGCGGCCGAGCTGAGGCGGGCTTCGACATCGTGACCGACCAGACGCTCAAAGATCGGCACGCGCTCGTTACCGGCGCCGGCACCGGCATCGGCGCGGCGATTGCGATCGCCTGCGCGAAAGCCGGCGCGCGCGTGAGCCTCGCCGGCCGCCGCCGCGATCCGCTCGCGGCGGTGCAAGCGTCGCTCGGCGACGCGCAATCTCACGTGTTGGCGGATTTCGACGTCACCGATGAGGAAAAGGTCCGCGCCGGCGTCGCTGCCGCGCGCGGCAAATTCGGTCCGATCGATATCCTGGTCAACAATGCGGGCGAGGCGCCAAGCGCGCCGTTTGTGAAGACCGACCTGGCCGCCTGGAACAAGGCGTTGGCGGTGAATCTCACCGGCACTTTCCTGGTGACCCGAGAGGTCGTGTCCGACATGATCGCCAAGCGCGCCGGGCGGGTGATCAATATCGCCTCGACCGCGGGCCTGGTCGGCTATGCCTATGTGTCGGCCTATGTGGCGGCGAAGCATGGCGTGGTCGGGCTCACGCGCAGCCTGGCGCTCGAATTCGCCCGCGCCGGGATCACGGTCAATGCGGTCTGTCCGGGCTTCACCGAAACGCCGCTGTTGGAGCGCGCCGTCGACAACATCACCGCCAAGACCAAGCGCAGCCGCGACGACGCGCGCGCAACGCTCGCCGCCACCAATCCGCAGGGCCGTCTGGTCACGCCCGGCGAAGTCGCCGACACCGTCCTGTGGCTCGCCTCAGCCGGGGCGCAGTCGATCACCGGGCAAGCGATTGTGATTGCCGGCGGCGAAGTCATGGCCGGCTAGACCAAGACTTTCGGCTACTTGAAGCCTATAAATTTGAACCTTAAAATGATTCCCAAGCTGAATTGCAGTTGTGCGGCGCGCTGGCGACGCAACTGACACGAGAGGCATCGCGTGCAGGAAACGACGGGCGTCCCGCTGGACGCGGAAACCAAGGTTGCCGAGCGGCCTGCCGACCATGAAAGCGAGCTGCGGCTCTGGCTGCGGCTGTTGACCTGCACCACGCTTGATCGAGGGCGAAGTGCGCCGCCGGCTGCGGCAGGAATTCGACGTCACCTTGCCGCGCTTCGACCTCATGGCGCAGCTCGACAAAGCGCCCGGCGGCATGACGCTCGGCGAGCTGTCGAAGCGGATGATGGTGTCGAACGGCAACGTCACCGGGCTTTCCGAGCGGCTGGTGGCGCTCGGGCTCCTGGATCGGCGGCAGTCGCGCAGCGATCGCCGCGCCCAGCTGGTGAGCCTGACGCCCGAAGGCCGCCGCGCGTTCCGCGCCATGGCGCGGGCGCACGAGGGCTGGATCGCCGAGATCTTCTCGCAGCTGGCGCCGGCCGACATCGAAGCGCTGATGCGCCTTCTGGCCAGGACCAAAGCATCGGCGCGCGCTTCGATCGCGGGAGAGCCGCCGCGATGACCAGCGCCAATCCGGTGACGCTGCCGCTCTCGGGCTACGAGGCGCAGCATGTCAGCTTGCCGTTGCCGACGCGGTCGCGACCATCACGCTCAACCGGCCGGAGCGCAAAAATCCGCTGACCTTCGAAAGCTACGCCGAGCTCGGCAATATCTTTCGCGCCGCCGCCCGCGACAAAAGCGTCAAGGCGATCGTGATCACCGGCGCCGGCGGCAATTTCTGTTCCGGCGGCGACGTGTTCGAGATCATCAAGCCGCTCACCGAGATGGGCGCGAGCGGCCTCCTCGATTTCACGCGCATGACCGGCGAACTCGTCAAGGCGATGCGCGCGGCGCCGCAGCCGATCATCGCCGCGATCGACGGCGTGTGCGCCGGCGCCGGCGCCATCATCGCCATGGCGTCCGACATCCGCATCGGCACCGCCAACGCCAAAGTGGCGTTCCTGTTCAACCGGGTCGGTCTCGGCGGCTGCGACATGGGCGCGTGCGCCATCCTGCCGCGCATCATCGGCCAGGGCCGCGCCGCGGAGCTGTTGTTCACCGGCCGCGCGCTCGGCGGCGAAGACGCCGAGCGCTGGGGCTTCTTCAATCGGCTCGCCACGCCGGCCAATGTGCTCGCCGATGCGCAGGCGCTGGCCGCCGAGCTTGCGGCCGGACCGACCTTCGGCAATGCCATGACCAAGCGCATGCTGGAGATGGAATGGGCGATGTCGGTCGAGACCGCGATCGAGGCCGAGGCCGTGGCGCAGGCGCTGTGCATGGAGACCGAGGATTTTGTCCGCGCCTACCGGGCGTTCGCGGACAAGCGTAAGCCGGTGTTTGAGGGCAACTGAATCTGCGGCGGGTGGTGACCCGATCGGCGGCCTAAGGATGACGCACCATGATCCGCTCGGCACACATCGACACGTTCGCGCGCGACCATCTGCCGCGCGCCGCGAGCAATGGCCGGAGTTTTTGTTCAAGCTGCCGGAGCTGCATTATCCCGATCGTCTGAACTGCGTCACCGCGTTCGTCGATGATTGGGTCGCCGCCGGCCACGGCGACCGCGATTGCCTGATCTCGCCGGCGGAACGCTGGTCTTATGCCGATCTCGCCGAGTGCGTGAACCGCATCGCCAATGTGCTGACGCGCGATCTCGGCGTCGTGCCGGGCAATCGGGTGCTGCTGCGCGGGCCGAACAGCCCGATGATGGTGGCGGCCTATTTCGCCGTCATCAAAGCCGGCGGCGTCGTGGTCGCGACCATGCCGCTGCTGCGCGCCAAGGAGATCGCGTTCCCGCTGACCAAGGCCGAAATCCGGCTGGCGCTGTGCGATGTGCGGCTTGCCGACGAAATGGAGAAGGCGCGGCCGCTCGCGCCGGCGCTCGAGCGCGTGGTCTATTGGGGATCGGCCGCGACCGACAGTCTCGAAGTCCTGATGATGAGAGCAGGGCTACGAGCATTTCGACGCCTGCGACACCGCGAGCGACGACGTCTGCCTGATCGCCTTTACCTCGGGCACGACCGGCGTGCCCAAGGGCACCATGCATTTCCACCGCGACATGCTCGCGATTTGCGACACGTTCGGCAAATACGTGCTGCGCGCCAATCGCGACGACCGCTTCATCGGTTCGCCGCCGATCGCCTTCACCTTCGGGCTCGGCGGCCTGGTGCTGTTTCCGCTGCGCGTCGGCGCCGCGACGATCTTGCTTGGAGAAGGCTTCGCCGGACGATCTGCTGCCGGCGATCGGAAATCTCGCGCGCCACCATCTGCTTCACCGCGCCGACCGCGTTTCGCGCCATGCTCGGCAAAATCGCCGACTTCGACCTCTCGTCGCTGCGCAAATGCGTCTCTGCCGGCGAGACGCTGCCCGGCCGCGACCTTCGAGGCGTGGGAGGCCGCGACCGGCATCCGCATCATCGACGGCCTCGGCTCGACCGAAATGCTGCACATCTTCATCGGCAGCCGCGAGGAAGACATGCGGCCCGGCGCGACCGGAAAGCCGGTCCCCGGATATGAAGCGCGCGTCATCGACGAGACCGGCGGCGGAAGTTCCACCGGGCATAGTGGGCCGGCTTGCGGTGCGCGGTCCAACCGGCTGCCGTTATCTCGGCGACAAGCGCCAGACCGAATACGTGCAGAACGGCTGGAACGTCACCGGCGACACCTATATCAAGGATGACGAGGGCTATTACAGATATCAGGCGCGATCCGACGATATGATCATCTCCGCCGGATACAACATTGCCGGGCCGGAAGTGGAAACGGTCTTGCTGACCCATCCGGCGGTCGCCGAGTGCGGCGTGGTCGGCCAGCCGGACGACGAGCGGGGCCAGATCGTCAAAGCCTATGTCGTGCTCAAGGAGGGCTTTGCGCCCGACGCGGGTCTGACCCGCGTGCTGCAGGATTACGTCAAGGCGACGGTTGCGCCATTCAAATATCCCCGCGCCGTCGAATATGTGAGCAGTCTGCCGCGCACCGAGACCGGCAAATTGCAACGCTTCGAATTGCGGCGCCGAGCGGCGCAATCCGCCGCCAGCAAGCTCGCCTCCTAAGGAGAAAGTGATTGTCCGACAGTCCGACCGACACCCTGCCGCCGCGCGCGCCGAATATCGTATTGCAGCCCTCCGGTTGGCCGCAGCCGAAAGGCTACGCCAACGGCATCAAGGCGCGCGGCGATCTTTTGTTCATCGGCGGCATGGTCGGCTGGGACGAACACGAGCGCTTTCCCTCCGATTTCGTCGGCCAGACGCGCCAACTGCTCATCAATATCCTGGCGGTCCTCGCCGAAGGCGGCGCGTCCGCCGAGCATATCGTGCGCATGACCTGGTACGTCTGCGACATGGACGAATATCTCAAAGCCCGACCGGCGCTCGGCGACGTCTGGCGCGAGGTGATGGGCGATCATTATCCGGCCATGGCGCTGGTCGCGGTCAC
>CAWDQG010000027.1:0-64374 GCA_963804405.1 uncultured Alphaproteobacteria bacterium
GCTTACAGAGGATCGGCGATGCGCGACGCGATAAACTTCGCGTCGTCTTTCACGCCTACGACAAGGCCTGAGCGTCGTGCCGAGAGCCATTGTAAGCCCATGATGTAAGCTCCTTTGCAGTCCGTGACGCCGCGGAGGTGGCGTTGACTAAAACGGAGATGACGATGACCGATGAGGTTAAGATCACGAGGCTGCCGCCAGGTGAGGCGTCGGGCGCGCGCGAAAGCTGGGCGCACCGCCGTGCGGGGCGACTGCCGTTGGTGGGCAGGAGCTCAAGCCTTCAACACCCACAAGGTTCCAGCCAGAGCAAGTGACGCAGATCGTGTCGGTGCTGTGGAGGTCCAGCCAAAGCCGGTGCCATACATAATAGGAAAGCAAAAGCCTCGCTGGCACGGGAGGAGCGGTTGCCGCAGATGCGCGATTCCTTGTTTACTCTCGCGGAGCTTGAGAGCGTCATTCCGCTTGTGCGAGCCAGCGTCCCGCCGACCCCGCAATATGCTTGGCCGCTGCTAAAGGTGCACACCGGCGTCGACATCGTCGTGAAGCACGAGAATCACACGCCGATCGGCTCGTTCAAAGTCCGCGGAGGCATCGTCTATTTCGACCGCCTCAAGCGCCGACGTCCAAAGGTGCAAGGGATCGTCACCGCAACGCGCGGCAATCACGGTCAATCCCTGGCCTTCGCCGGATCCCGTGCTGGCATCGCCGTGAGCATTGTGGTGCCACACGGCAATTCAACCGAAAAAAATGCGGCGATGCGCTCGTTGGGCGCGGAATTGATTGAGCACGGCCGCGATTTCGACGAAGCGAAAGAGCAAGCGGCGCAGATCGCCACCCAGCGTAACCTCGAATTTGCTCCCTCGTTCCACCGCGACTTCGTCATTGGCGTTGCCACTTATGCATTCGAGCTGTTGACCGCGATGATGGATCTCGACGTCGTGTATGTGCCTATCGGACTGGGCTCCGGTATTTGCGGCGTGATGGGGACGCGCGATTTGCTTGGCCTGAAAACCAAGGTTGTCGGAGTGGTGGCCGAGGGTGCAAATACCTACAGCCGTTCGGTGGCCGCTGGCCGCATCGTACCGACAGCTTCAGCGCTCACCTTTGCCGACGGCATGGCGGTGCGTAGTCCTGACGCGACGGCGCTAGATTTGATTCGGCGCGGCGTTGATCGAATTGTCGAGGTGTCTGATAACGACATTGCTGAGGCCGTTCGGGTTATCTATAGCGCCACCCACAACTGCGCGGAGGGCGCCGGGGCAGCGGCGCTCGCGGCCCTTATAAAAGACCGAGAGCGACTGCATGGTCCGGCTGCCGTTATCCTGAGCGGGCAGAACATCGATCGGTCCTGGATGCAAATCGTCCTGGCGGGCGGCACGCCGCGCGTCGCCTAGTGATTTTGTCACTAACTGTGTCTATCAGTGCCACGCAAGCAAATCCGTTTGTGTCAAACGGTGCCAGCGTCGATCAGTGCCAAAGCCGATGTATGAAACCGCCCCGCCCCGGTGCAGACTAGTTCTGCATGGCACTGAAGTCCCGCAGCAAACGGACGTGACGGGTCGATCGCTACCGAAACGCGATGTCCGCGTTACGCCCGTTCATCCCCCAATTTCCGTCCTCGGCGCGGCACGCAGACAGCTTGACTCTGCTGCGGCGGTCCCAGCGGCTTAATGTCGGGGCAGATCTTCGAGGTGATAACAATAGATGCTTCAAACGATGGCGAACCTCTACAACGTCATGGACACCACGCTGAAACACTTTGCCTGAATTCGGGCGAAATCCCCTTCGAGCAGAATGGCCACCAGTCGGCGCATCGCTGCGGCCGCTCACGCCGCGTCACAGCGGCGGCCCTATTGCCCAGCGGCGGCCGGGTTGCCGGTCCCGAACACGATGACTTTCGCGCCGATTGGCGTGCGGTTGTAGAGATCGACGATGTCTTCGTTCGTCAGGCGGATACAGCCGGACGAGACGTTGGTGCCAATGGTCCAGGGTTCATTGGTGCCGTGGATGCGGTATAGCGTGTCCTTGTTGCCGGAATAAAGGTACATGGCGCGGGCGCCAAGTGGGTTTTCGGGACCGCCTTTCATTCCAAGACCTCCCGGCATTTCCACCATGTACTGTCTAAGCTCCGGCTTGCGAACCAACATTTCCGCAGGCGGGTACCAGTCGGGCCATTCCTGCTTGCTATGGACTGTCGCACGCCCGGACCAGACAAAGCCTTCCCTGCCGACGCCCACGCCATAGCGAATGGCCTGTTCGGCATCGTGGATGAAGTAGAGAAAATGACTGGCCGGATCGATGATGATCGTTCCCGGCGGCTCGTGCGTCGGGTAGGCGACGACCTGGCGGGCGAAGACGGGATTAGGGCCTCGCTGTTGGTCCCACGGCATCGAATAAATGCCGGCGCTGGTCGTCCCGCCTACGCAGGCGGCGAGTATCAGCAGCACAGCACACGTTAGACCCCGCACGACCCGCATTTGCCGGCGGGGAAAACCCCCGAGCCTGATTTTCATAACGACATTTTAAACCAAAATGGGTCGGATGAATATCGTCCGGTTCCGTAGATGCCGGCTGTGCGGCGGCGGGAAGCGGCGATCGGCCATGGCATGGGCGAGTTCCATTTTCATAGTTCAAGAGAATACTGCGCGGCTACTCATCCAACACCCGCATTCGCTGCCGGATCGTCAACCTGGTCCGCAGAGCGGGCGGATGCAAAAGATGCGAACCCGAACAGCATGAACGGAGTTAAGTGGTTCGAGGAAGTGGGCCCTTAAGGAGTCGTGGCATGACCCAAGCGAAGCAGGCTTCAAAGCGAAAGCGGAGAAGCAAGGCCCTGCCGGTTTTAGGAGCCGCCGGATGGTTGTCGCTGGCTGGCGGCGGCGCAGCGACCCAAGCGGCGCCCGCGGCCGACATCACGGCACGGCATATCGAGCCGAATCACGAATTTACGCTCAGTGAGGAAGAAGTCTCCGACGTCAGCCTGGCGACGTTCTACGTGTTCGACAAGGAACGGGCCGCGCCGCCAGCCCTAACGCTGGCTCGCGCCTGTGGACGCTGTGGCGGCTGTGCGCGCTGTGCCGCCGGGCGCTGCGCGGTTGGCCGCTGTGCGGTCGGTCGCTGTGTTGTCGGCCGTTGCGCGGTCGGCGCCTGTGCCGGCTGTGGCGGTGGCTGCGGCAGCTATTGCCTGTCGGTGGGCGGCTGCAACGCTTCTTGTTAGGTAGCGGCCACGCCGAACGAGTTGTGGTAAGAGACGGGTAGCGTGCCCACCGAACGAGAAGCGTTTTACCGGTAATCAGCGTCGCAGCAGGTCCGGCAGCTTGGCGATGTTGGCGGCGATGCGCGCAAGGGGCTCGGCCGCCCTTTGCTTACGTTCTTCCGGCGCGCGCGATGGAAATAGCCATGACGCCCAGAAGCGCGCCGAGCACGGCACCGAGTATGAATACGGCGGCGAACATCAACAAGAAAGTCACGTCTCTGACTTGGAGCCGGCCGCTTTCTTAAATCTGTATAAAAGGGCTCAAAGTAGAATTACTTTTGCCTTCAGGATTTCCGGGGGATCATCCGCCTCAAACCTTCCACACCACGTCCGGCAGCTTGGCGATGTTGGCCGTCAATAGGGCCGTGCACAATGGACCGACGCACAGGTCCCCTGGTCTATTGCACACTGGAGTGCGATGGCGCGCACGTTCTATGCTTTAAGTGTAGGTTAGTCGTTCGGCGCGGCCGCCGAAGGAGCGCCGGTCGGTATGCCGGGATCGGCGGCGTCTATGCGACTCTGTCGAAGGAGCAGAAGACCCCGCTGTCGGCATCGCCGGCATCGATGCCAGCAACGCCGCGGGAAGTGATCGCCGCCGGCGCCGACGGCCTCGCCGTCATCTCGGCGCTCTCAATCAGACAAGTTTAGCGGCTCACGCTGGGGAGCCTTGGGGGTCTCAGGGGTTCTCAATCTCTTTTTTCACAGAGGTTCTCCATCTCCTTTTTCACAGGGTTCTCCATCTCTTTTTTCACATTTCCGATGACGGCCTGCCCACCATCGTTCACATGAACGTGCTCGACGCGGACAAATTGCTGCCCGCCACTACGCAGGCGTCGAAGCACCTCAACTTGCGTCGCATAAGCCCTGAGCAAACGAGCCGCAGCCGACCCAAACGCTGCAATTCGCCGCTCCGTTCCGAATCCGCAGTCCAGCTTGGCGAGAATCCCCATGGCAGCCGTGTGGGTGCAGGCCATCTGAACAGCGAGCGCGGCCTCGATTTCGTCCTTCGGCGCTGCGGCTTCGATCATAGCGAGAGCGGCATTGATATGGGTTTCTGAAATAGTGCCAAAAGGCGAACGAGCCGCAGCCTGAAGTTGGAGCAAAGAGGCGTTCACAAAATCGCTCGACCTCGTTCCGAGGGCTTTGTTCAGCCGTTGCCACCAATTTTTGCTCTCGCCATCAGGGGGATGTGTCTGTGCCACATAGGCATCCGCTCGCCATATCTTGACACGGACCGGCGGAAGGCGGCGCTGGCCAGCCACTGGAGCAGGCTCGTTGTTCGGCGTATGCGTCATTCGGTTGTCCCGCTCTTGGCAAAGGTCTGTACGAGCGACCGCAACCACTTTCGCTCCTCGATGGCCTCGGCCGTCCAATTTCCATTGCGAAAATTTCCGTTTTTTTGACCGCGTGGCGCACCGGGGCTCAACGCACCGTGCAGCCGACACCGCTTGCGGCCGCGGATGGCTGGGCTTTGGCACGCTGTACCAGCGCGCGTCATCGCCCCGCACCGAGGTGCTCGACTTAGATTTTCGAGTCGTGTCTCAATATCTTGGTCCATGGGGTTGTCCACGATTTTTTACTGCCCCCTCCAACTGAGGACTTAGTCGATTCCTCATCTGAGTGACAGTGAGATCAGGCCAACTCCTTGCCGGACGTTGCGCACGACGCTCTGCAAGCGTGCGCGCATACGTTCGGTCATTCACATCCTTACCTGCCCGAGCCATCACGTCACGCCTTTGTGCTCCGGCCGGATGAAGCGATCTGCTGCTATGGCACATACAAGGCCGTGGGCCGCCAAGGCTTGAGCTATGTCATTCCCCCATCTCTCGACCGCGTCAGGCGGGTTCAACCGTAACCCACGAACGTACTGGCCAGCGGCGATGTATGCGATGTCGAGCACCGTCGCACCGTCGGACCCAGTAGCAGCGATGTCATCAAGCAGATGACGATATTGGCTCTCTAATCTGCCTTTACTTATTGCGACCTTAATGTCGTGCAACATTTTTCTTGCATAACACTTATCGCGTTCATCGTATTCGGCGGACAACACGCTCATGCGTTCGTCGTGCTCTTTGCGTTCCAGCTCGCGCCGCTGCTCGGGCGGCATACGTTGCCGACGCAGTCTCTCCAGTTCTCTCTGTCGTTGCTCCCACTTCTCACGCCGTGCACCGAATTCCCGGCGCGCTTGTGCTTCGCGATCGAGCGCTGCCTCGAGAGCGGATTGCCAGCTCGGCGCTGCGGCGGTCACGGCGCCGCCGTCACCTCGGTGGGCAGCGCGCGCCTGATCGGTGACGAGCTCGGGCCACAGCCGCCACAAAAGCCGCCGCACTTCGGCGTGGCTGATGTCGAAGGAGTACGGTCGGCGCCGTCCACTTGGCAAATAGTTTCCAACGCGCCAGCGGCCGTGTCTATCGCTCTGATAGACTTTGATAGCTTGGGCAACCACCTCGGCAGGTGGCAGCTGCAAATCGGGCTTGCCGTTCTGGTCCTTCCGCGACGGCTTCAATTCAGCGCCATTCAGCTTGCGTCCCCGTGCCACGCTGTAAGCGTCGCCAGAGCTGAACTTGGACGCTGGAGACCGCCCGTTGCGTACCAGAATTTCAGAACTTCCGCTTATTGCAGGGGCCGATAGGCTGCCTGCAGACGCTACGAAGGAGGGGCTGTCGTCTTCTCTAGTAGTAGCATTGTGGCGAGCTCTTGCGGAGAGGTTCTGGGTGACGCCTGCTCGCTTTCCCGAAAGTAAGCCTTGGTACGCTGGCCGGATACCGAAGTCGTTGGCGTGTTTGGGATCGATGCCCTTCAACGCGTAGAGAAGCTTTCCTAGAGCGAAATATGCCCTCTGGATGAGGATAGCTTTGTCGTGGACAGGGCCTCCCTCTGGTTCTAGTGAGCGTTCGAGAGCGCGTTTAAATGTGCTATCCTGGGTGAGTGGGGGAGGGACGTGGAGGAGGACGTGCGTGTGGATGCCACCGTTCCGACCGACCTCTCGGGTCCAGATCATCGCTAAGGGAAAGCCTTGTCGGGCGGCCCATTTCGACAACCGTTGCTGAAGCCCTGCGAACCGGGTGCGATCATCCGTGTTCCCCGAGAAGAATATCCAGGAGATATCGACGGAGACATTCAGTGGGCGCCCTATCATTTCGGAGAACTGCAGAGCTTCGAACAGGTTCACTGCTTGACGCTTGTTGATGTACTTCGAGAGCCTCTTACCGCGTGACGCTTTACCCCTGTGCCGCTGACTGTTCTCCGACGGCGCCTCGGGCGCGGATGTCATCGCTTGCGCCAAGAACGGGGCGCGGGCGACAGAAAACCATCTCCGGCCGCCTGGAGGCCGCCCTGGTCGGTATCGCGAACCGGACGGCCGTTCTTGGCGCGGCGCGCGGCCGTCTCGCCGTTAATCACGATAGCAGCGACGGCGCCGAGGCGACCTCGCATTGCCCATTCACCGGTGTTGGAACTCCATAGCTCGTATTTCGCGCGCCGCTCGGATGCGCTCGGTATCCGGTGGCGCTGCCCGCCGGCGCGCCGGTCTGGCAACCTCTCGTGGACGGCGGTCATTCTTCATCCTCCACGATCGCAGCGATCGCCTCATCCCATCGCTTTTCGCGATGTTGCCGGAGATATGCGGTGACACGAGTACCGAGGTTCGCTGGCGTGGAAATGTGTTCATCCTCGATCTCTCCGATCCTTTCCTTGACGATCTTTTGCAGTCGCTTGCTGCTGATTAAAAGGTCGGTAGGCATTACGAAGCAGGTCAGCCTTGGGGATCAGCTTCTTGATTCCGTGTTCGTTGAGTTTGCCTTCGATGAAGGCAACGAGCTGATCTGAAGGTAGCGCGTTCAACTCGATGCGCCGGGTCAGCAGGAATTCCGCTTCTGCGCGCGTCGCTCCGTTTAGAAGCAAGTTCTCCAACTTCGAGGAATCGCGGCCGCGATCAAAGGTAGCTTCGGCGCTCGCTTCAAGGCCAAGCTTACGAACGTCGGCAAGCCGCAGGCCAAGATCGATAACTCTGGCCTGGTGGTTGAACGTGAAGCGCCTGGTATCGCGTTTCAATGTGCCGAGGATCGATAGCCCGGCCTTATCGAGATCGTGCAGCACAAGCAGTGGCACCTGATGTTGGCAAAGGTTGTCGATCAGCGTCCGGGCGGCCGTGCTCGCCATGCCCTTGGTCGACATGATCGCGAGGTCGTAGCGCTCAGGGATGTGAACCGCCTCTAGCAGCGGCAGGAAGCCTTCCTTCTCGATGAACAGCACCGCGCCGAAGCAGCCGTTCGGCCCGTGTGTGTCGACACTCCCCGCGGCGAAGCGCGGCTCTTTAAGTTTTGGCGAGCCGTTCTCTGCGAGATAGTCGCGAACGCTGATGGTGCCGAGCCCGATCGAGTGCGCCGTGTGAGGTTCGATGAAGTGGCCACGATCGTCGTAGGTAATGTCCCAGTCAACGCCATGTTCCGTCATGTAATCGGGCAGCAATTGCTGACAAAAGTATTGGTCGTTGAGTTGCTGACCACCCATTTTCTCCTGGATGAACGGACGGGCTTGATACATGACTTGCCTAGCCGATGCTGGCAGCGTTCCGTTGGCGCTGGCGGCCATGTACGCCTGCTCCATCACCTCGGAGGCAGCCGACCTGAAATTGTAATAGTCACTCGCTCGAATCAGGCGGGCTCGGCGGTTCGCCGCAGCCGATGCATGACGTTCCTCGGCCTTGCGCTGCTTCGCCCAATCCTTGGTAACGTCGACCACCGAGTCCTCGAGGCGTTCGGCCATGGTGCGATCACTCATCGTCCCCTCCGTCGTCGGAAGCCGCGCCCTCCTCTTCGCAGCTCCCAGGGATGACGACCGCCGTCTTGCCGTGATCGGTGAACTCGATCCGCGGGCGCGCTAGGTGCAGGACAAAGACAATCGGCTCGTCACGGCCCGAGTGTTGTTTGCTCAGAATGGTGTCGAGGCTTTTGCCGTAGACACCCAATGAGCGGAACGGGCTGCCGATCGCGGGCGACCAGTTCACGCCGGTGATGATGCGGCGCTCGTTCGCGCCATCAGGGCACCAGCCGAACGCTGTCTCGATCACGTCCGGCACGCCGTCCGCCTCGCCGAAATTGCGTCGGTATCTGAACGTCTGAAGATCGGCACCGGCCGCTTTGAACCGGGCGGCGAGATGATCCTTGCCGATCAGGCCAAGGTCCTTGGGCTTAACCGCCCGACTCTGGCGCTGCATGGCGGCAAGAAGCGTGGCTATCCGATCATTGTTGACGCGATCGCCGTCGCCGAAGAACTCCGACAGCGATAGACGCGCCGCGCCGACCTCCTCCAGCACGAGCTTCTGCTTGGCGCTCCCCGAAAGTCCGCGAAATTCGCTGATGAACTCCCGCACGGTGCGCGGGTCGCGACCATGATCCTGATCGCGGGCGATGTAGGCACCCATTAATCGCCGGAGCCGCGCACCGTCGTACCAATGCGGCGAGGTCGGATCAGATGGGCGCCATTTTGGCCAGGTCGGATTAGAGGCGTTGTAGTCGATGCAGCGTTTACCCCTCCAACTGACCGAGAGCGAGAGATGCGGATTGAGCCAGCCGAAGTCCTCCGTCATTTGTAAAAAATGCGCCTTCGCCTGATCGAGCTTTGAGCAAGCACAAAGGGGCCAGCGCACTGTGATCCTGGTGCCCTTCCTTACGGGGGAAACGTCGCGGATATGCCTGATCTTCGGCTCTTGCCGAACCTGGTCGACCTTGAAGCTAATGCGATGCGCCGTGCCCCGGCTCTCGATCAACGTCTCGCCCTCCGTACCGTCCAGCGCGAAAGGCATGGAGACAACCGTCTTCAAGGCATTGCCCTGCGCCCCTCGGGTCGGCGAGCAATAAGCTTCCCGCGATGAAATGCGGACCGAGAAATCCAAGATGCCGGAGATCGTCTCGGCCGGGATGCCGGGGCCATCGTCGAAAATGACGATCGCCTTGTCGGTGACCTCGACTTGGATTACCGGCTCCGTGTCGAGTTCCTCCGCAGCGTCGATGGCGTTGTCCAACAGTTCCTTGAGAATGACGAGCGGCCACTGATCAACGGGATGCCCGATCTGCTTGACCAACTCGCGCTCGGAGCAAAAGTCGAGCAAGCGGGAAGTCTGGAACGTCTCCCGCTTTAGTGGGTGTCGTGCGCGCAGGACTTGGTTGATTGGGAGCGGCGCCGGAAGACCACTCATGACACATCCCCGGCTGAGGTGGTGCCCGGAAAACGACTGGGCGCCCCGTTCTTGGTCGTCTCTCCATCGATGACCGTTGCCGCAACCGCCCCAAGGCGACCACGCAATGCCCATGCATCGGAGTTCGGACGCCACATCTCCACCATGGCGTCGGCGGGGTAACCCTCGGCCAACAACAAACGCGAGGACATGACGAAGGGCCAGGCGCTCACGCACAGCACGCGGTCATCGAGACGCGCGGTCCATTTTTTTCTGCTCGCCGTCGGCACGATCACGATCCGTAACGGCGCGGCCGGCTTTGCTAATGTTGTGGGAGCGGTGTGCGCGGCAATCCGCCTTGTCGATTGAACAGTAGCTGGTGGGGCAGTACATCCGCGGTCGTGTTGCTCGCCCGAGCACGCATTCGATCCGCGATCCTGGCGCACGCTAACGCCGGGGTCGTTGCTCGTGGGGTCCATCTCATCGTGCCTCCGACGCCGTATCGGAGGTTGAACGACGAGGAGGCGTAGTGCGAGCCCGCGCCCATTCCAGGAGGGATTTCTCGCTGTAAATCGGCCGACGACCGAATAATTCAAATTCAGGGCCGCCACCAATACAGCGAAGTTTGTTAAGAGTGGCTGGCGCCGTCCTAAATCCGATTTCCGTCAAAAATGCCGCAGCCTGACGGGTATCGCGGCGACGTTCGGGCTCAATCATCGGGGGTCTCCCTTCAACTAGGCTGGATGTTTCTTGCCTACTCAGGGAGTTTTGAAGATTTTCCGAAAAATGGGTTTGCTTTACCGCGGCTTTGATTGGGGTAGGTTACGCCACTCTCGAATTGCCTTTGGAACTGCTGCGCCAATTCCTTCATCTGGCCAGCCGATTGATACTGCAACCGATTTACAAAATGCCGTGAAATCTGAATTTGGCCCCGTTGAAACTTGCTTTCCGATGTCATCCCACATTTCAGCGAGGTTCATGATTAGGAAGTGGCGGTACGTGAGCGGCTTTCGACCCCCCCTTGATCCAGGTTGACGATCGAGCGCTTGGAGCACTCCGACGAATCCTGTCTCAATCGTCTTGAATGCGGCGGCAGCAGTCTGCACCGCCCGATGAGAAACAAATTGAAAGCGTGCTTCGCTTGAGAGTTCTTCAATGAAATATTCCGAGGAGCGCATGGGTGGCCGAAGTGGTTGTCGCCAGCCCTCGCTCGGCAAGGGGGATCTTTGTGGAGCGTAGTCATCATCCGGAAAGCTGAAGCTCATCCATTGCGCCGCCAACATTGGAGCAACGAACGATGCGATGGCCTTGAATGCTAGGCGACCCGATGGTCCCAATCGTTCTAGTGCAGCCGCAGCCTGCCGGACGTGTCCAAGCGCCTTCTCGAGGCGACCACGATCGGAACCTCGCCCCGGATTTTGTCTCTCCGAAGTCATCCAATTGGCAAATTCCGTTACCAGTTCGTCGAGTTGCGACTTTGCGTCGCGCCGGTGCGAGGATGAAATGTGGAATGTGTCGCAAAGCACAGCTAAATCTCGGCTCGCAATCTTCTTCGGAATCGTGAGTTCATCAACACGAATGACATTACTCTTTTTTGATGTTTTCGACATCTCACGCACCCGCAGGCACCGCAGGAGGACGCGGAAACCGGGCGATGCGTCCCGGCTTGTCGGATGACCGTCCTGTCCGCGCGCGTCTCAAAGGCTCTCAGGTCCGCTGCTTCAAGGGCACAACTGCCGCAGCTTGCTTGCCATCCATTGCTGCCGAAATCGTTGCACCGATAGTATCGGCAGCCCTCCGAAGCGGGTCCGCCTGTAGGTGGGAATATTTGGCGGTGGTTTGCGGCTGTGAATGCCCGAGCAGCCGGCCGATAATCGGCAGGCCCATTGAAGCGCCGGCTCCGATCGAGGCGAACGAATGCCGCAGATCGTGAATGCGAACGCTCCCGAGCTTCGCCTCCTTCCTTATGGCAGCCCAAGGCCGTTTCAGATCGGCGCGAGGGGCTCCATCCTTTTCGCCGGGAATCAGGTGCTGGTTGCCCTCGATCCGAGGCAGATCAGATAAAACACTAAGGGCCGCAGCCGACAAATATATCGGCTTGCGTCCTGTTTTCGAGTCTTCAAGATGAATGATACCTCGCTCGAGATCGACGGTTTCCCACCGCGCATGCAGAATTTCCCGCAAGCGCGCCCCGGTAAGGATGAGTAGACGGATCGCCGCCACTGCGAACGGGTCAGCCACGGTGCGCCGCTTATCGACCCGGGGCGCATGTTTCGCCTTCGGCTTAGTCTCGTCCACCGTCCAAGGGAGACCGATGGTTTCGGCCGTCCGTAAAGCGTTCCCTAGTCGCTCAAATTCCTTGCTCGTTAGATAACGCTCGCGGCCCCGTTCTGGGTTGCGGTCGATGCCCTTTGCCGGATTGCCGGCAAATTGCACCTCGTCTCGCCGCGCCGCCCAATTCCAAATACTAGAGATCAAGGCAAGGCAACGATTGGCGACAAACGGCCGATCTGCAAGCGCTGCGTGAAGCCGCGCGACGTCAACCCGTCTGACATCGGTGATGCGACGGGAGCCAAGCTTTGGGATGATGTGGACGTTCAGGAGAAGTTCGTATTCGTAATGGGTTCGGGCCTTACGCTTCGATGCGACGTGTCGGCGCATAAATTCGTCAGCGACTTCCCGAAACGTTCGAACGCCGCGCGCCGCGCGCCGCTCCTCGATCGGATCGGCACCCTTCTCGACCGCGCCCAAAAGCTTTTTCGCTTCCGAACGGGCCTCGTCTGGTGTCAGACGACCATGCTCACCGATGACAATACGACGCGACCGGCCGTCCATGCGAAATTGCGCGACATAGACCTTGGTGCCGCTCGGAAACGCGCCAACGCCGAAGCCAGCGAGCGCGTCATCCCAAAGGAAAAGTCTGTCCTTGCCCGCCGTGCATCGCAAAGCGTCGACCCGTCGTTTCGTGATCCGGGCCGTCGCCATTGCTTAGCCCTCCAGTAACCAGTACGGTAAGCACACGGTAAGCAGAATAAGGATAAGCTGGGCAACGTCGAGGAAGCAACGGAAATCGAAAAGCTTCATAACAATCGAGGATTTAAGAAGTTCGGGAAATGGTGGAAAAGCTGCGAAAAATAAGACCGTCAAACTGTGGATCAGGAGGTCGGTGGTTCGAGTCCACCCAGCTGTACCAGCGCTAACCGCCCTCAGAATTCAGCGAAACGCACCGCGCGACTTGCCCGATCCTCAATTCAGCGCGAACCAGAATTTGGCGACCAGCGTGGCGCTGCACCAGTTGGATTCGAGGCCACGCGGATTGGACAGCGGGTCGATGCGCCCGCCGGCGGTGGCGTTCGGATCTCCGGTGAGGACGAAACAACTTGCCTTGGACAGGTTGGTGTCGAAGTAGCGCAGGTCAAAATGCAGATTGCCGCGCTCAAAGGTCACGCCGAAATTCCAGTTGAGATAGGCCGGCAACGGAAAGCCGCCGATCGCGGCTGACTGATTGCCGAATATGAAATAGCCGGCGCCGCCGCTGACGACGGCGCCGACCTTTTCCGGCAGCGCGCTGCGTGGCAATTCATAGCCCAGGCCGGCCGCGGTGTACTCGCTCCATGCCCCAGTGTTCGAATAGTTTGGCGAAACGCCAAAGCCCGCGGCCAAATGCAGCTTCTCACCAAGCTTCGTGTCGGCGCGAACGACCCCTTCCCCGTATTGACTGCCGCCATTGGCGGTGGCCGCTCCCTGGCCGGGATAAGCGTAATAGTTCCAGCTGATGTCGAAATCGACGGTCGAAATGCTTGGCCGAATGCCGTAACTCAGCGCAACCTCGGCGGTCGCGTTGCCCGGCAGCCTGACGCTGGTGACGCCGGCGCTGGCGTAAAGCTTGTCGGCAAGCGTCGCCTCGATAACGGCGCCGGCCGCAGGCTGATGCGCCGATTGCGTGGTGCCGCGGGACAGGTATTCGGTGGCAAATCCGGCGCGTGGACTAAACTGAACGGGCCCAATCGCCAAATTCGACGATGGCGCCGCGCCGCCGGCGGGTCCTGCTGAACCAGGCGCCCCGCGGGCACCGAGATCGATCGTGTCAGCTGCGTCGTCTTTGGCAGACTGTTGGGCAGACTCGGCGTGAACCGGCTCGGCGGTTGCCGATGCCAGCAACAACAGCGTGGCTGCGGCAATTGCTGCTACTCGCGCCTGGGCAAAGACGCGCACTCCTGCGGTGGTTCTTTTACAGTCTGCCATCTGCACACACGATCAGAACCAACTTGCCGAAGCCGGACAGATTAACGTTCTCCGTCGTCGCGTACATCCCGTCGCGCCCTGCGCCACGAATTATGACAGTTGCGAGACGAGCTGATTATTGATGGCTCTTTACTCGTGGCTTTGGGGCGGATTGCCCTTAAGCCGGTAGACCAGCCCGGTCTTGGTGGTGCCGAGGAACAGCCAGTCGTGAGCGGCCTGCTGCAGCGCGATGAAGAATTGCTGACAGCGGCTCAGCGCTTTGTCGTGGACATCGTCCCGGCGCTTGAATTTGGCCTGAAACGCGAACTCGCCGCACAATGGATGGTGGGTGCCGCGCTCGCGCCAGATGCCGATATTGGCGTCGGCGGTGATGCCCTTGCCGAAATCCAGGACCCCGAGGTCCTGAAGCACCTCCTCGACGATAGTCTGGTTCACCAATTCGACCCTGTCGACGTCGGAGGTCTTCAACGCCTGCAAGGCCGGGAATACCCGCGCCAAAGCCCCCATCGATTCGCGATCACCCTCGGGTGCTTGGCTCAAGGGGAATTCCGCATTGTGCGAGAACAACATCCGGTAGCCGCCAACCTGATCTTTCAGCGGCAGGGCCTCGGCCTTGAACTTGATCCGGTAATTGCCGGCAATGTTTGGCCGCACGTCCAATGCCGCGGCCTTGTTCATGTCTGCGTGGCGGAACTTGAAAACGATTTCCGGCTCGCCCGCAGGAAAGCCGGATTCGTAGGCGATGCGCTGTCGCAGGATGAAGGCGTGGTTGTAGAGCCGGAAGTCGGCGGTATCCAAGAACACCACTTCACGGATCGCGGGTTTTAGTTCCACGCCCTTGTTGGTGAAGCCGACGCCAAATTCCTTTGCCGTCTTCGCCACCAGCTTCCCATAGTCAAGAAAGACTTTCGCGGCGGTAAAGCGGTCAGGCTTGAGTATCAGCTTGCACTCGAGATACTGAACCTCATCGAGCGGATGGCCGTCGCTATAATGATCCTGTTTGCTGTCGGCGAAAGGCGCCGGCTGCGATCTGTTCCTTGCGATGCTGTGCTTTGCGATGCTGTTCTTTGCCATGTTGTTCGCACCATTTCTCTTGAGCCAACACCTTGCGTCCTAAACCGGATAAATCATTGCGACCAACGCAACGGTAATAAGCATGGTCAGCACCAGCAGCGGCAGCCCTACCTTGACGTAGTCGCCAAAGGCGTAGCCGCCGGGCTCCATCACCAGCATGTTCACCGGCGATGATACCGGCGTCACATAGGCGGCACAGCAGGCGATCGACACCGTCATCGCAAACGCGTACGGCGAAACATGCAAGGCTTGAGCGGCGTCGATCGCAATCGGGCCAATCAAGACCGCCGTCGCCGAGTTGGAAACAAATAGCCCGACCAGCGCCGTAACCAGAAACACGACCACGAGCATCGCGATCGGCCCGAGCGATCCCAGCGCCGCGACCAGTTCCTTCGCCATCAGGTCGGTCGCCCCGGTCTTGGTCAACGCCGTCGCCAACGGCAGCATGCCAGCAATCAGCACCACCGTCTTCCAACTGATAATGCGGTAGATGGCGTCGAGCCTGACGCAGCCGCCGGCGATCATCGCCAGCGCGGCGAGCAGGGCCGCGGCGGAATTCGGGATGAGTTGGAAGGCCATTACCACAATCATGGCGATGAGAATGCCAATCGCGACGGGCGCGTGCTGGCGGGCCGGCAATCGCTCTTGATATTCCGCCGGCATGGTCAGGACCACGAAGTCCTCACGGTCGTCCCATAGTTTGCCAATGTCGGCCCAATCGCCCGCCACCAGCAAAGTGTCACCAAAATCCAGCGTGCGATTGGCCAAGTTCGTCGTCAGCGGCTCGCCGCGATGGCGAATGGCCAGCACCGCCACACGGTGGCGCGAGCGGAATTCGGCATCGCCCAGCAGCTTGCCGATCAATTTCGACTCCGGCGCCAGCATGAGTTCGGCGACGCCGAGTTGTTGTAGCGCTTCGGCGCGCTCCCGCTCGTCAGAGCGGGGCAGCTCGACCAGCCGTTGGGTTTCGATAAGTCGTTGCGCCCGGTCCATTTCAGCGACGACAAAAATAGTGTCGTCAGCTTCGAACACGGACTCCGGAAGCGCGGAGAGAAATTGCGGTTTGCCGCGTGGATGTTTCTCAAAACCCACCAGCACGGCGCCGGGATCGTTGTCCGATTGCCGCACTTGAGCGACCGATCGGCCGATCAGCGGCGAGGTCGCGGGGACGCACAGTCGACGCCAGCGATCGGCAAGACCGTAGGAACCGACCAGATCGTAGGCGCTTGGCGATGTAGCCGAAGCGTCTTTCACGACAACTTGCTTGCTTAGCAGACCTCGCGCCGCCAGCATGAACGCAATGCCGGCGGCCAGAACCGCAAGGCCGAACGGAGTCCAACTGAAGAAATCGAGCGGCGCGAGGCCGTGCCCGCGCAACGCGCCCTCAATAATCATATTGGGCGAGGATGCGATCAGGGTCATCATGCCGCTGATCAGTGTGGCGACCGACAAGGGCATGAGCATGCGTTTGCTGTTCAAGCCCGTCTTCCTCGTCACGGTCAGGACCAGCGGGATGAACATGGCGACGATCGCCGAGGAGCTCATAAACGCGCCGATGCCGCCGGCAAGCGCCATGATGAGCACGATCAAACGGGTCTCATTGCCGCCGCCAAGCTTCATCACCGCATCGCCGAGGCGGTGCACGACCCCGGTATTCACCAGCGCCTCGCCGACGACGAAGATCGCGGCGATCAGAACCACCACCGGGTCGCCGAAACCCGCCAGCGCCTCGCGCGGCGTCAGCAAGCGGGTCAGCATCAGCGCCAGGACGACGAGGATGGCGACGATATCGACGCGCGGGCGGCCCCAGGCAAACAGCGCGATGGCGCCGGCCAATATGCCGAACACCATCAACATCTGGCCTGTCATGGCTGCATGCCCGTCGTTGCACCCGGGGTGTGCGTTCACAACGAAACGCGCACCGAGTCTACACCCGTGCGCGCCTGCACGACATCATTTTACGGCTTCACGAATTGCTCGGCGGCATCTTTCGGCACGACCAGCGAGGTTGCCGACTGTGGCTTCGAGTCGAATTTGCTGAACACCGACGGATTGTCGCGAAAGTGCTGCCGCAGCGTCTTGATCCTGGTGCCGTTGGCCGGATGATCCGACAGCAGCTGGGGGATTTGTTTGGTGTCGGCGTTCTGAAATTCCTCAAACAACCACACCAGGCCCCAGGGATTGTAGCCAGTCGCGGCGCAAACGTCCGATCCGGTCACGTCGGCTTTGGACTCGACGTCGCGCGAGTAAGCGAGCGAATGAAGGTCGCCGATCATCTGGAGCGCGAGGATTCGCGCCAGTGACGGCCCGAGCAATAATGCCGCGCCGATTTCCCGCGCTTCGATCCTCTTCTGTTCGCTAAGGCGGTGCACCGCATCGCGGTGAATGGTGTGCGAGACTTCGTGGCAGAGCGTTCCCGCCAGCTGCTCGGTGTTTTTCACAAAATAGAACAAAGAGTCGACGACATAGACGTTGCCGCCCGGCGTCGCGAACGCATTCGGCTGGGTCTCGTGGACGACGAAAAACTTGAATGGATGATTGTAGCGAGGCTGCGCTTCTTTAGAAATCGCGTCGGCGATCGGTTTCAGGGTCTCGTAAAGCGGCGAGGAACTCGACAATCTCGCCTTTCTCTTTCAGCTGGTTGTACACCGCCTGTCCAAGTTCGGTTTCCTGGTCGGTGACCGGCTCCGGCATGGGCGCCTGAGCTGCACACAACGTGGAGGCCAGCAGCAAGAAAGGCACCGCCCAGCCCCCGGATTTCAAATAATTCGGCATCTCTGCTCTCCCGCCTGCTTGTTTGTCCGGCCCGGTGAATTCACCATTCTGGTGAATTCACCGGTACTCGGTGGACTAGGTTGTTAGGTCCGCTTGAATTTCTTCAGCTCGAACGCCAGACCGATGAACATGCAACCGAAAAAGACCGCAAACCAGGCGATCGTCCAGATGAGCGCCAGCGCTCCCTGGTTCGGCCAGCCAATCAGGACGGCGCCGAAGGCAATCGACAGCAGCCCGCTCAGAATGAGCCACCACGCGTTGTCGATGATCTTCCACAGCTGGGACGCGGCATAGAGCTGCAGCACGCCGATAATGATCGCCCACACGGCGATGATCATCAGCAGCACCAAAGCCGTCATGCCGGTATACGCGAACGCCGCGATGCCGGCGAGAATGCTGACGACGCCGGAGAGCCCGAGCCACCAGCGCGGACCGGCGTCGGCGCCCGACAGATTGAACGCTGCCCAGATGGCGAAGATGCCGTCAACAATCGCAAAAGCACCCCACAGATAGACCAGCGCTGCCAGTGTGATATTCGGCCATAAGAACGCGATCACGCCGAAGGCGATGGCCGCGAGGCCACGAACGAGCAGCATCCACCAGTTTTCCGCGAGCGTACCCAACAGGGCCGATGCGCCGAGCGGCATGCGCATTCCGGATTCCACGTGCGTATTGGACATTGTGTTGCTCCTGGAAGGTTAGGAATTTTTGCTGTGGGCGACGAGCGACCGCCGCCATGGCGGCCGCTCACGCCAGTTCGCTAGTTAGCGTACTCGAAGGGCGGACTAGCCTTCAAGTTGTCCCTGGTCGCGCCGGCAAGAACCAGCTTGTCGTCGACCAGCTTGAGCTGCGACACCGGCACGGCGACGTCGTGCTTGGTCACGGCGAGAAAGCCGCCCGCATTGATGATCGCGTACGAGATCGACTTGTCGGTCGTGACGATGACGTCATCGATCGACCCGACGCGCTCATTGAGGTCGTTGTAGACCGGATGCCCGAGGATCTGCCGCTTGGCGCTCCAGCCAACGGCGACATCGCGCAACTCGGTGTACGACGAGCCGAGAAAAGTCGACCCGGCCACTTGCGCGTGCGAAATCGCTGGCGCCGCGATGGCGAGAGCCGCGAGGACGATGAGATACGGAGTTTTCATGACGTGGCACTCCTATGCTTGCTTGGCTTCTTCGGCGGCCAGGCGGCCGTCGACGGCGTCGAGAACGGCGAGCTTCGCCTGCTCGACGGAAGCGATGGCGTAGTCGATAGCGAAGCCGGCCTCCCACTCCAGCCGGTCGGCGCGGCTTCCGGCGCGTTTGACATCGCGATCGTGCTTGTGGTGCGCGACGTCGGCCTTCAAGTGGTTCATGTCGTCGGCGATCTTCGCCTTCACGGACGCCCAGTTTCTGGTCGCCGAATCGTTTGCCGACTTGACTTCTTGATTTACCTTTTCCACCGCTTTGGTCGCCGCGGTATGCGCCTGTTCCTTGCGCGCCACGATCTTGTCGTGCGCTTCCTTCTCGGCCGCATCCAATGCCTGCTCGGCGCCCTTGGCGCGGACCGACAAGTCGGCGAGTTGGTCGGAGAGTTGTTTGGCCATGTGTTGCTCCTTCGATGAGACTGCAGGTGTAGTGAAACGAAAATTCACGATCGGAAATTAGTCCGTCGCGAACAGAAACGATTGCTCGGTCCTGCTTAAAATAGAACGCCCCTGCGGCGATCGGCATGTCGCCAGTTTTTGCACAAAACGATCTTGTTTTTTACGATCGTGACCGGAAACGAAATCCGATGTGGCAAATCTGCGGCAGTGGACGACGCGCCTTGGCGCGCGACGGAATGCGGCCGCGCCGAGTTGCAAATTCTTATTGCTTCAAACCTTCATCAATGGCGGTAGCCGCGCCATACCTCAGGCGATAAGCCCGTCTGGCGCGCGAACAGGCGCGAGAAATGCGCTTCGCTGGCAACGCCGCAGGCAGAGGCGACCTCCGCCAAGGGAACCGCGGAACTGATCGGCAGGTGTTTGGCCTTTTCCGCCCGCCGCTGAACAGCCAGCGATGCAGCGGCATGCCAGCCGATTGCGCAAACGTCCGGTTGAACGATGGCGCTGAAAGCCGCATTCCCGTGCTAGGCCGTGTTGACTGTTTTAATCCAGAGTTCTGCTGCCGCGATACATAGCATCGAGAGATAGGCTCGGGCAGTTTTCTCATAACGGGTTGCGATGCGACGGAACTGCTTGAGACGATTGACGCATCGTTCAATCAGGTTGCGCCGCTTGTATGCTTCGCGATCATATTCGATCGGAGTTTTGCGGTTTGATCGCGGTGGGATCACGGGCTCGATGCCGCGATTTGCCAAGTCGTTGCGAATATCGTCGCTGTCATAGCCCTTGTCGCCCAGGAGCTTATCGGGATTGATGTCGTGCAACTCCATCAGCGCATCATAGCCTTTGACCTCATGCGCTTCGCCGCCGGTTACGTCGAAGGTCAGCGGGTTGCCTTTGGCGTTCGTGCGGAGGTGGATTTTCGTCGAGAAGCCGCCGCGCGAGCGACCGAGCGCTTCCTGATTTTGATTCCCCCTTTTACGCCGGCTGCATGCTGGTGCGCCCGGACGATCGTGGAATTGATGGCATGCTCCTTGTCTCCTGGCGGCCCGAGATTTGCCAGGGTTTCGAATGCCGCGTCCCACACGCCGATCTTGCTCCAGCGTGTGAAGCGCACAAAGACTGAGTTCCAATTGCCGTATCGCTCGGGCATGTCGCGCCAGGGCGCGCCGGTGCGCAGAACCCAGAGAATGCCATTGACCATTCGCCGCTTGTCGGAGATCGGCGGACCGCGGTCGCCGCGATCGGGAAGCAAGGGATCGAGAATGCGCCATTCCGAGTCCGTTATATTGCCCCGACTTAATGCTGCCTCCTCCAGAAAGGCAGCCTTGAATTAAAATCCGATTCCTCTGTCAAAAACTGTCAACGCGGCCTAGTTCCGCGATTGAAACGACGAAGCGGAAAGGCGCGTCTGGTTCCTGTTTTGAATGCGGACGCAAGGCGTAACGCGCAAACTGCGGCTTTCCCCTCGTTCTTCGAGATGCCCTGACTACCCCGCACTACATTAGTGAAGCCGCGGCGCGCCTCCGTTAACCCTTGTTGCGGTTCCGGCCTTCACGCGCGCTTTACCTTAACGCCATGCTGCCGCGCGACAGCGGGGCAACCTTAGCTATTCTCAATTATCGTCAAAGCATACAGGAACATTCATCCAGTGAGTGCAGTGACGCGCGCCACGACACTGACGGCGTTTCAAAACGAAACCGCTTCGGTCGACGTACCGCCCGGCGACAGGCGCGCGCCGCAGCGACCTGCTGCCGCGAGGTGCCGCGCCTTGATCTGCGCATCTATAGCGATTTGAACGGCCGTCGAAACCGAATGGCGGCGCTTCGAACGCGCCGCCGACTGCACCGCGTTCCAGACGTTCGACTGGCTGGCGACATGGCAGCGCCATATCGGCGCGCGGCAAGGCGCCCGCCCGGTCATCGCCGTCGGCCGCTTCGCCGACGGCGAGATCGCGTGCATCCTGCCGCTCTGTATCGTGCCCGCACATCTGGCGCGGCGGCTCTGCTGGCTCGGCCAGGATTTGTGCGACTACAACGCACCGCTCCTGGCCCGCGATTTTTCACAGCGCGTCACACCGGAAGGCTTCCTCGCCGCCTGGCACGAAATGCAGCTGCAGATGCGGTGGCGAACCGCTGCTGCGCTTCGACTGGGTCGAGTTCGAGAAATGCCGGCCAAGATCGGCGCGCAGACCAATCCGTGCACCTATCTTGCCGTTACGCCCAACCGCAGCAGCGCGCATCTGATGGCGCTGGGCGACGACTGGGAAAATTTCTACCGCGCCAAACGTTCCTCGGCGACGCGCCGCCGCGACCGCGCCAAGCGCCGGCATATGTCCGAATATGGCGACATCCGCTTCGCGACCGCCGCGGATGCGCAGAGCGCGCGGTACACGCTCGAAATATTGATGGAGCAGAAAAGTCGGTCTTTGGCGCGCAAGGGCATCGCCGACATCTTTGCCCCGCCGGGACACCGCGAATTCTATCTGGAGCTGGCGTCAAATCCGAAGCTGCGGCATCTGGTTCACATCAGCCGGGTCGACATTGGCTCTACCTGCGCGGCGGCCAATCTCGGCATCGTTTTCGACGGCTGCTATTACCATGTGCTGGCGAGCTATGTGGACAGCGAGGTGGCTCATTACGGACCCGGCGCGCTGCATCTGCGCGAGCTGATGGCGCATGCCATCAGTCTTGGTTTGCAGCGCTTCGATTTCACCATCGGCGACGAGCCCTACAAGCTCGATTGGTCCGACACCGTCCTCAAGCTCTACGACTACAGCGCGACCAAAACCTGGCGTGGCCTGCCGGCGCGCTGGGTGTCGAGCGTGCGACGGCGGGTCAAGCGTTTGATCAAACAGACGCCGGCATTGTGGACTTTAGCCTCGCGGGCGCGCGCGGCGGTCGGCTCATTGTCGCGCTCGTCCCGATCCGAGGGAAGGCCAAGTAGGTCACCGTCGCGCCGCACCGGCTGTCGGCAAAGCTTCACGCCTGCGTCATGGGCGACATGGATTTGTTGCGGCCGTTGGCGCTGGCCGACATTCCCTGTGCTGTCGTGAGCCGACCGGGCGTTCCCACGCTTTATTCGCGCTACGCGCGATCTCGGCTCGCCTGGGACGACTACGAGCAGAACATCGACGGTCTCCTCGACGCGCTGATGCGCTTCGGCAGCGCACAGCCCGAGCCGCCGGTGCTGTTCTACGAAGAGGACGGACAAGTCCTGCTGATCTCGCGGCATCGCGAGCGCCTATCGAAGGCATTCCGCTTTGTCATCGCCGACGCGGCGCTCTTGGAAAATCTTCTCGACAAGGCGCGGTTCCAGGCTTTGGCGGAGCGCCACGGCCTGCCGGTGCCGACCGCCCGCTGCTTCGACCCGGCCGCGCTTGAGCCGAGCGAGCTCGGCCTTCGCTTCCCGCTCATCATCAAGCCACTGACGCGGCTCGATCGCTGGAACGACACTTTCGGATTGCGCAAGGCGCTGTGCGCCGAAAACATCGAGGCTTTGCAGGCGTCGTGGCCGCAATTGCGCGCCACTGGCCTCGAGCTCCTGGCGCAAGAATTCATCCCCGGCACCGAAGCTAGGATCGAGAGCTATCATTGTTATGTCGACGCCGAGCGCCGCTTTGCCGGCGAGTTCACCGGCCGGAAAATCCGCACCTATCCATTGAGCTATGGTCACACCACCGCGCTCGAAATCACCGATGCCGACGACGTCCGCCGCCTCGGCCGCGACATTGTCGAGCGGCTTTCGCTGACCGGCGTCGCCAAGCTCGATTTCAAGCGCGATCCACAAGGCAATCTCCGGCTCCTGGAAATCAATCCGCGGTTCAATCTGTGGCACCACCCGGGCGCGCTTGCCGGCGTCAACATTCCGGCTTTGGTCTATGCCGATCTCACCGGATCGCCGCGGCCGCCGGCAACGCGCCTGAAAGCTGGCGTGCGCTGGTGCCGCCCGTGGAAGGATCTTCCCGCGGCGCGCGCGGCCGGGCATGCCGTTGACGACATGGGCGTCATGGACGCTTGGCTGTGAAGCGAAGTCGACCTTGTCGTTGGACGATCCGCTGCCGTTTGTGCGCTCGACGCTCTATCGGTTGACCGGCGGCAAACCGGAACAGACTGGCGTCTGGCGGGGCCGTATCCCGGGCGCATCGTAACGCCCGCTAGTGCGCTGGAATTGAAGTCCCTAAGATGCCGGTCGATCGCGCTAATTGATGTTTATGAAAAGGTTCCATTTTTCGGAATGTAGGCGATGCGGGCGCGCGCCTCACCGCACCACCGAGGACAATCCGATGACCGGACTTGCGCTTTGGCCGGACCTGCCATTCACCGCTTGGAGCGACACCTGCGAGACGCTGGTGCGCTGGATGCAGATTGCCGGCAAGGTGCGGCTCAAGCAGACGCCGCTGGTCAATCATTGGTGGAATGTCACGTTCTTCGTGAATTCGCGCGGACTGGTCGCGCCGGCAAACCCTTATTCCGACGGCACGTTCGATATCATTTTCGATTTGACCGGCCATCATCTTCATATCTTGACCAGCGACGGACGGCTGGAGAGCTTTGCGCTCGTCCCGATGTCGGTCGCCGATTTCTATGCCGCATTCATGGAGCGGTTGCGTCGCCTCGGCATCGACGTCCACATCTGGACCATGCCGAGCGAAATCGCGAACGCCGTTCCGTTCGAGCAGGACCATACCCACGCGCAGTATGACGCCGAATACGTTTCGCGCTTTCACCAAACCATCGTTCAATCCGCCCGGGTGATGAACGCGTTTCGCGCCCGCTTTATCGGCAAGGTCAGCCCGGTGCATTTCTTCTGGGGCAGCTTCGACCTTGCGGTCACGCGCTTCTCCGGCCGCACCGCGCCGCCGCCGACCAGCGTCACCCCCAACGTCGCCAGTTGGGTGATGGCGGAAGCTTATTCGCACGAGGTCTCAAGCTGCGGCTTCTGGCCCGGCAACGGCGGTTATGGCCGCGCGGCGTTCTACGTCTACGCCTATCCGGAGCCGCAGGGTTATGGCGACGCGCGGCTCACGATGGCCGAGGGCTTTTACGACAAGAATGTCGGGCAATTCATTTTGCCGTACGACTGCGTGCGCGAGGCGCGCGACCCCGACGCGCTGCTGCTCGGATTTCTGCAGGAGACCTATGCGGCGGCGGCCAATCTGGCGAAATGGGATCGCGCGGCGCTGGAGCGGAAGCGCTAGAATTTTTGCGGTGCCAGAACGAACTTGATCGAGTCGTCATGCCCGCGCATAGCCGTTCGAAGAACGGCGTCGCTTCGCTCGCCTATGTCGGGGGCATCCACGTCTTAAATGCAGATTCAAAACAAAGACGTGCATGGCCCGAACAAGTCCGGCCATGACGAACCATTGGTCGAATCGCGACTTCATCCCGCTCGACCGTAGCGACGCGCTAACTTCGCCTTGGCGTAGGGATAAATCAGCTCGCCGGTTTTCTGTCGTCCGGCGTGAGCACCGTCTGATAGCTCATGCCTCGCCAGGTTTCGAGGTTCGCGGCATCGGTGATGCCGTGATATTGCACCTGAAGCGTGCGGCGCTTGGTCCATTCGCCTTACGGGCCGAAGCTGATGTCGCCGCCATGATGGTCGTGGAACTCGTTGCCGTGCATGTAGTCGGCGAGCTTGGCGTCGTCGAGCGTTTTGGCGCCTTCGACGCTTGCGCCGAGCACCTGGAAATAGGCGTAACCCCAGCCGCCGAGATAATAGCCGAGCGGATCGACGCCTTCGGCTTTGGCTCGCTCCTGGTAGCTCTTGAAGAACGCCTGCCGCCGGCGCCAGCATTTTCGGCGACGGCACCCAGGTCTCGTAATTGACGAAGCCGTTGAGCTTCGATTTGAGCTTGTCCTTGAACACCGTCGCCTGCAGTCCGACCATTGCGCCGCCGAGCATCTTCGGCTTGAAGTCGAGCTCGTTGGCCGTCTGCACAATGCCGACCGAGCTGAGCGGATAGGAACAGATCACCACGAGATCGGCGTTGGCCGCCTGCAGCGCGCGGATAATCGGCGAGAAATCGGTCGTGCCGGGCGGAAAGTTTTTGTCGTAGATGACTTTGAAGCCGTACTTCTTGGCGTTGTCGCGGGCGCCTTCGCAGGCGTTGCGGCGCGAACTCGGCGTCTTCGGCAGCGAGCGCCACCGTTTGCGGCTTCGGCTTTTGCTCCGCCGCGACCTGGAAAAAGCCTTCGGTGAACGCCTGGTTCGGTTTCGGTCCGGCGGCGATCATCGAGAAATAGTCTGCGTATAGTGGAATTCGCTGTTCGCATCGAGCGCGAACAGGCCGATCAGCAGCTTTCCTTCTGGCATGACAACGGGAATGGCCGGCGCGACGAGATTGGTGCCGTAAGGACCGATGATGAGATCGACTTTGTCGACGTCGAGGAGCTTGGTGTAGATGCCCGGTATGTTCGCCGGGTTCGATTGATCGTCGTAATTCACCAACTCGACTTTGCGGCCGAGCAGACCGCCTTTGGCGTTGATCTCCTCTTCCCAGATCTTGGCGCCGAGCAGCGCCTGCTTGCCGTTCGGCGCCAGCGGGCCGGTGAGCGCAAGACTAAAGCCGATCTTGATCGGATCGCCGCTCTGCGCCGCCACAGGAGCGGTGGCGGCGGCAAGCGCGCCGACCATAAACGCGGCGCCGATCCCGTAAGCGATGCCGCGCGATACAACATGCTGACCCATAAATTCCTCCCCGGAAGGTTTTATTTTTAGACCGCTGCGCGCCCACAACCGGCGGCACGCCGTACGCGCGCCGACATGCCTTCCCGCCCGGAGAATGCACCGCTGCAACGGATATGAAAAGGGTGCGAAAAAGGCGCGCTACTGCGCCTTGTCGTAAGGATAAATGACGGCACCGGTCTTCTGATCGTCCGGCGTGAGCACGTTCTGATAGCTCATGCCGCGCCAGGTTTCGAGGTTCGCCGCATCAGTGATGCCGTGATACTGGACCTGCAGCATGCCGGATTTGGTCCATTCGCCATCCGGGGCCGAACTTGATGTCGCCCATGATGGTCTTGAATTCGTGGCTGCGCAGGTAATCGGCGAGCTTGTCGTCGTTGACGCTTTTGGCGCCTTCGATCGCCTCGCCGATCAGCTGAAAGTCGGCATAGCCCCAGCCGCCGAGATAGTAGCCGAGCGGATCGACGCCGGCCGCCTTGGCGCGCTCCTGGTAGATTTTGAAGAACGCCGCCGCCGGCGCCATCAATTTCTGCGACGGCACCCAGGTCTCGTAGTTGACGATGCCGTTGAGCTTTGATTTGAGCCGGTCCTTGAACACGGTGGCTTGCAGTCCGACCATGGCGCCGCCGAGCATTTTCGGATTGAGCCCCAGTTCCCTCGCCGACTGCACAATGCCGACCGAGCTGAGCGGATAGGAGCAGACCACGACGAGGTCGGCGTTGGCCGCCTGCAGCGCGCGGATGATCGGCGAGAAGTCGGTCGTGCCTGGCGGAAAGGTCTTGTCGTAGGTGATTTTGAAGCCGTATTTCTTGGCGTTTTCCCGGGCGCCGTCACAGGCATTGCGGGCGAACTCGGCGTCCTCCGAGGTCAGCGCCAGCGTTTGCGGCTTCGGGTTCTGCGCCGCCGCCACCTGGAAGAAGCCCTCGGTGAACGACTTCGCGCGGCGTCGGACCGGTCGGCAGCATGGAGAAGTATTTCGGGTAGTGAAATTCGGCGTTGATATCGAGCGCGAAAAAGCCGATGAACGTCTTGCCCTTTTGCATGACGACCGGCAGCGCCGGGGCATTCAAGTTGGTCCCGTAGGGACCCATGACCACGTCGACTTTGTCGACGTCGAGGAGCTTCGTGTAGATGCCGGGCACATTGGCCGGATTGGACTGGTCGTCATAGTTGACCAGCTCGACCTTGCGGCCGAGCAGGCCGCCCTTGGCGTTGATTTCTTCCTCCCAGATCTTGGCGCCGAGCAGCGCCTGTTTGCCGTTCGGCGCCAGCGGCCCGGTGAGCGCCATGCTGAAGCCGATCTTGATCGGCTCGCCGCTCTGCGCTGCGGTAGGTATGGGCGTCGCGACCAGGCCGGCAGCAAAAACCGCCGCGGCGAACCCTCCGACGACACCGCTCTGCCTTGCGTGCGCAACCATGGCCTTCCTCCTCAAATGATTTTTTCGCTTCTCGCCCAGGCGGCCCGCCCGATTGAGGCCGTCGCTTACGCAGATTGCCCGGCTTCTTCCTCAGTGAAAAGGGAGCGTGACGATCTGACCGCGTACCCGGGCTGGATGCATGACCCCAAAGAATTGAAGCACGGGCTGACGCCCACCGCTGGTGGAAAATCCGCCTCAATACCCCTTGTCGAGAGGTCACCTTTCGATTTACCTTCACCGAAGCCGGGGCAGTGCGAGCTCAATCCGGGAGCGCCCCTCGGACGAGTGACAGAGGAAACGGACCATGGCCTGGACAACCCCGACTCTCGTCGAAATCTGCATCGGCCTCGAGATCAACGGCTACCTCCCGGCCGAGTTCTGATCCGCACCTTTCGTTCTCCACGATCCCCGTGAATGGGGCGCCCGACCGCCATCGTACTCGGTGCAGCGGGCGGTGGCGGGTATCCGCAATGGAATTGTCGGTGTGCCGTGTGTCAGCTTGCCTGGGCAGGCGATACGCGGACGAAGCCGCGCACTCAGGCGAGCCTCGCCGTCTCGGCTGACGGCGAGCAGTGGGTCCTGCTCAACGCCTCGCCGGACCTCCGCGCCCAATTGCTGGCGACGCCGGCATTGCAGCCGCGCGCCGGCGTGCGCGGCAGCCCGATCGCGGGCGTGGTCGTGACAGGCGCCGAAGTCGACCAGGTGGCCGGCCTACTGACGCTGCGCGAGCGGGAGCCCTTTGCGGTGTTTGCCACCGCCGACACCATGGCGGCGCTCAATGCCAATCCGATTTTTGGCGTTCTCGCCACCGGGTTGGTGACGCGGAAGATCGTGGCGCGGGACGATCCCGTTTGCCCTGCCCGGCGGCCTGCAGGCGGAACTGTTCGCGGTTCCCGGCAAGGTCGCGCTTTATCTCGAAGGCGAAGCCCCGGCGCTGGCGGCTGAAACCGACGCCAATGTCGGGGTGGAAATCGTCTGCGGCTCGCGGCGGCTTGCTTATGTTCCCGGCGCTGCCGCGATGACGGCGGCGCTGCGGGCGCGCCTTGCTCGCGCCGACGTGATCCTGTTCGACGCCACGCTCTTCGTTGACGATGAAATGATCGAGACCGGCACCGGCAACAAAACCGGCCGCCGCATGGGCCACATGCCGCTCGACGGCGCGGACGGAACGCTTGCCGCGCTCGCCGGCCTTGGCGGCCGGCGTATCCTGACCCACATCAACAACACCAATCCGATCCTGATCGAAGGATCCGCCGAGCGCCGCAAGGTCGAGCAAGCCGGGTTCGAGGTGGCCGAAGACGGCATGGAGATCGCGCTGTGAACGCCTTGAGCGCCGACGAACTCGAGAAGCGCCTGCGTGACATCGGCGCGCGGCGCTATCACCGGCTCCATCCGTTCCACAAGCTCCTGCACGGCGGCGCCTGCAGCAAGGGCCAGGTGCAGGCCTGGGCGCTCAACCGCTACTATTATCAGGCGATGATCCCGATCAAGGATGCGAGCCTGATCGCGCGCTGCGAGGATTCAGCGACGCGCCGCGAATGGCGGAGCCGCCTGGTCGATCATGACGGCAACCGCGAGGGCGAAGGCGGCATCGCCCGCTGGCTCAAGCTCACTGACGGACTCGGCCTCGACCGCGACTATGTCATGTCGCTGCGCGGGCTCTTGCCGGCGACGCGCTTTGCCGTCGACGCCTATGTGCATTTCGTGCGCGAAAAGACCCTGCTCGAGGCGATTGCCTCGTCGCTGACCGAACTGTTCTCGCCGGTGATCATCGGCGAGCGCATGGAAGGCATGCTGAAGAGCTACAAATTCGTCACCGCCGAGACGCTCGCTTATTTCTCGCAGCGCCCGCCGCAAGCCGAGCGCGACTCGCGCTTCGCGCTCGACTACGTCAAGCGGCACGCGCGCGCGCCGGAGACGCAAGCGCAAGTGCTCGCCGCGCTGGAATTCAAATGCGATATCCTGTGGGCGATGCTGGATGCGCTGTATCATGCGTATGTGGCGCCGAAGCTGGTTCCGCCCGGCGCCTTTGAGCCGACCGACTAGGAGGCGTATATGAACGAGACGCCGTCGGCGATTGCGCCGGAATCACGGCCGCGCCTGCCGCGCGGGGTGCGCCTGGTGCATAATGAGGCGCAGGGCGGTTGGGTGCTGCTCGCGCCCGAGCGCGTGTTCAAGGCCGACGCCGTCGCCGTCGCGGTCGTCCAACGATGCACCGGCGAAGCGACCTTCGCCGCCATCATCGACGATCTGGCGGCGGCCTATGCGGCGCCGCGCGAACGCATCCTGGCCGACGTGACGACCTTGCTGCGCGGACTGGCGGATAAAAGGCTCTTGGAATTGTGATGCCATGGCGGGAAACGGCGCAGCAGTTACACAGCCCGCTCGGCCTTCTGGCCGAGCTGACGCACCGCTGCCCGCTGGGCTGTCCGTATTGCTCCAACCCGCTGGCGCTTGATTCGCGCCACGACGAACTCGACACCCAAACCTGGGCGCGGGTGTTTACGGAAGCGGCCGGGCTCGGCGTGCTTCAGGTCCATCTGTCGGGCGGTGAGCCCGGCGCCCGGCGCGATCTTCCTGATATCACCACTGCGGCGCACCATGCCGGCCTTTACACCAATCTCATCACCTCGGCAGTCGGCATCACTGCCGAGACATTGCGCAAGCTTGCCGACGCCGGCCTTGATCATGTGCAGATCTCGATCCAGGACAGCGAGCCGGCCAGCGCCGACCACATTGCCGGCTATGACGGCGCCTTCGCGCGCAAGCGCGCGCTGGCCGCCGAAGTGGTGCGGCTGAAAATTCTGCTGACCGTCAACGCGGTGATGCATCGCGCCAATATCGACCGCCTCGAAGACATGGTGGCGCTGGCGCTGTCGCTCGGCGCCAGCCGGGTCGAAATTGCGCATGCCCAATATTACGGTTGGGCGCTGAAGAACCGCGCCGCCCTGATGCCGACCGCCGAACAGGTCAGGCGCGCTGCCGCGACCGTCGAGGTTTTGCGCCAACGACATCACGGCGAGATCGTCATCGACGCGGTCGTGCCCGACTATCATGCCCGGCTGCCGAAGCCCTGCGTCGGCGGTTGGGGCCGCCGTTCGCTCAACGTCACGCCGAGCGGAAAGGTGCTGCCTTGCCACGCCGCCGAATCCATTCCGGGCCTGGAATTCTGGTCGGTGCGCGAGCATTCGCTGGCTGACATTTGGGCAAATTCGCCAGCGTTCAACGCCTTCCGCGGCACCGCCTGGATGAAGGAGCCGTGCATGAGTTGCGCGCGGCGCGAAATCGATTTCGGCGGCTGCCGCTGCCAAGCTTTCGCCCTGACCGGAGACGCGCGCGCGACCGACCCGGTCTGCCATCTGGCGCCTACCCATGAGCAGGTCGTGGCGCTCGCGGCCGTGCAAGAGGACGCACCCTACGTCTACCGGCAAATGTAGCGGTGCCGGTCTCTGCGTCCGGGGCGCTATCGCGGCCTTCACCGGCTGTTCAAGCTATCGGCATTTTCCGATTTCGCTTTCGCACTGCAGCAGGTTAAACTGAACCGGTGCAAGTGGCGTAGTGGTGCGGCCGGCAGCGGCCGCGCCAACGGAAGGGCCAGGCATGACGGCGCTTTCCATCAACGGAAAGTCCTACGACGTCGACGTCGAGCCGGACACCCCGCTGTTGTGGGTGTTGCGTGACACCATCGGCCTCACCGGCACGAAATACGGCTGCGGGATCGCGCAATGCGGCGCCTGTACCGTCCACATTGACGGCGCCGCGACGCGCTCGTGCCAGGTGCCGGTCGGCAGCCTCAACGGCCGCGAAGTCACCACAATCGAAGCGCTGGCGCAGAACGGCCAGCTCCATCCGGTGCAAAAAGCCTGGATCGAATTCGACGTGCCACAATGCGGCTATTGTCAGAGCGGCATGATGATGGCGGTGGTGGCTTTACTCAAGCAGAAGCCCAACCCGACTGACGCCGATATCGACGCGGCAATCACCAATATCTGCCGCTGCGGCACCTATCAGCGCGTTCGGGCGGCGATCCATGCGGTAGCCGGCGCCTGATAATGAGGTTCGAACATGCGTTCGCTCAGAGCGCTGCTGGTGCTGATCCTGGCCGGCGCCGCGGTTTTGCCGGCAACCGCGCAAGCCGCCGAGCAAGTCGATCTGCTCCTGGTGCTCGCCGCCGACGTCTCGCGCAGCGTCGATAGCGGCAAATTCCAGCTACAGCGCGAAGGTTATGCCGCCGCGATTTCCGATCGGCATGTGCTCGACGCCATAAGGTCGGGCCGCACCGGCCGCATCGCACTGACCTATATCGAATGGTCGGGCGTCGGCTCGCAGCGGGTCGTGATCGACTGGACACGATCAGCGACGCCAACTCGGCGAAGGGCTTCGGCGATCGCCTGTTGGAGGCGCCGCGCTCGTTCGCGGACCGCACCTCGATCAGCGGCGCCATCGAATTCGCCATGAGCCATCTGGCGCGCGCACCCTACGAATCGGCGCGCCGCACCATCGACGTGTCCGGCGACGGCACCAACAATTCCGGCCGCGACGTGTCGCTGGCGCGCGACGAGGCGCTCGCCCAAGGCATCACCATCAACGGTCTTGTCATCCTGAGCGAGACGCCGCTGGCCTGGAATCCCGACCACACCAATCCGCCCGGCGGGCTCGACAATTATTACCGCAACAATGTCATCGGCGGTCCCGGCGCATTCGTGCTGGCGGCGCAAAACTTCAATTCGTTCGGCGAGGCTATTATCAAAAAGATGATTGCCGAGGTGGCGCAGGCGGAGCCGCTGCGCCAGACTTTGGCCCGCTGAGTGGCGCGCCCGGCCGCCCGCGTGCAGCGAAATCTGGCGCCCGCGGCAGGGCGGCAATTTAGCGGCAGCCGGCCGGGTTTATCTTTGCGCGGCAACCCTTTGGGCGGATGCGCGGCGGCCGCGGCCACGAAAGCGACACAGACGCCGGGCATGTTTGCCGCTCACCTGCCAATCCGTATATTCGATCGGCGTAAGCGAATATTGGGACGCAACCCGTGACCGCGGCTTTTGGCCTAAAGCGCCTTGCGATCGCTGTCGTCGCCATCGTTGCGGCGGTCTTTGTCGCGCTGGTCGCATTGCCGTTTCTGATCCCCGCCGCGTCGGTGCGCGACGCCGTCGCCAAGGAAATCCGTGCCGTCACCGGGCTCGATCCGGTGCTGCGCGGCGACCTATCGGTGTCGCTGTTTCCCTCCGGCACGGTGACTTTCCACAACGTGGTGCTCGGCGATGACTATAACGGCGAGCCCGGCCTGGTGGCCGACGAACTGACCGCACGGCTCCGCTATTTTCCGCTGCTGGCCGGACGGATCGAGATCGCCGGCGTGACGCTGGTGCGGCCGACCATCGCCGTGAACTTCCTGCCCGGCGGCCAATCGAATTGGTCCGGGCTGATGCAGTCACTGGCGCGGGCGCTGCAGCCCGATCCCGATCGCACCGCGTCGTTCTCGGAAATCGGCATTGTCGACGGCACCGTCGTCGTCCACAAATCTTATGCCGGCAAGGACGTCACCGACCGGCTCGACGGCGTTGAGTTTCAACTCGCCTGGCCGTCGATCTCGCGCAGTTTCGGCGCCACCGGCCGCTTCGTCTGGCACGACGAGCCGATCGAGGCGAGCCTCACGCTCGGCGATTTTCTCGCCGCGCTGAGCGGCGAGCGCTCCGGCGTCAAGGTGCGGCTTGCCGGCGCGCCGGTGAAAGCCGCGTTCGACGGCGCCATGAGCGCGCAGCCGAGCTTCAAGATCGACGGAACGCTCAGCGTCGAATCGCCCTCGCTGCGCGACACCATGCACTGGACCGACGCCAGCAGGCTGCCATTCGGCGGCTTCGGCCACTTCGCGCTCAAGGGCCACAGCAGCATCGGCGGCGGCGTGATTTCGCTGTCCAACGTCAATGTCGAGCTCGACGGCAATTCGGCCGAGGGCGTGATCACGCTCTCGACCGACCGCCGCACCGTGCAGGGCACGCTCGCCGCCGAGGCGCTTGACGTCACGCCGTATATCTCCGGAGTTCATCTGTTAGCCGCCAACGAGCGCGCCTGGGATCAGCTTCCGATTACGCTGCACGGCTTCGCCGACTTCGATCTTGATCTGCGCATCTCCGCGGCCAGCGTCAAAATTGCCTCGGCGCAACTCGGCCGAACCGCGGTTGCGGCCAACATGCGCCGCGGCAAGCTCGACGTCACCATCGGCGAGTCGCAGGCCTTTGGCGGCGTGGCCAAGGGCTCGCTCGGCCTTGCCAGCGCCAATGACGGCGTGGCGGTGACCTCGCATGTCGCGTTCGTCGACGTCGATCTCGAAAGCTGCCTCGGTCAGGTGTTCGGGATTCGCCGACTCGAAGGCCACGGCAACCTCGCCCTCAATATTGAAGGGTCGGGCGCCTCGGTGCTGGCGGTGACCAATACGCTCAGCGGCACGGCAAGCTTGACCGCGCACAACGGCGCGCTCGCCGGCATCAATGTCGAGCAATTGCTGCGCCGCCTCGAACGCCGGCCGCTGTCGGGCAACGGCGATTTCCGCACCGGGCGCACGCCATTCGACCAGCTCAACGTGACGCTGAAAATCGAGCAGGGCCAAGTGTCGGTCGACGACATGCACCTGACCGGTCCGGCCGTGCGGCTTTCGGTCGGCGGCCAGGTGTCGGTTCCGACCCGCGATCTCGATCTGAAAGGGGTGGCGACGCTCGCCTCCGGCGAAACTGCCAACGAATTCGATCTGCCATTCGTGGTGCAGGGTCCTTGGGATGACCCGATCATGCTGCCGGACGCGCAAAGCCTGATCCGCCGTTCCGGCGCGGCTGCTCCGCTGCTTGAATCGGTCAAGAGCCGCAGCGTCGGCGCTGCCGTGCGCTCGGTCATTAATGGGCTTTTGGCCAATCCGACCGGTGCCGCAGCTCCGCCTGCGGATGAGGCGCCAAAAAGCCCCGAGTGACGATCGCTATCGCGCCTCGCCGCGGGTACCGGTAAGCTTGGCGAACAGCGACGCAATAACGACCGCGACGCCGACGACGCCAATCATGATGCTGCACACGGCGTTGATCTCCGGCTTCACCCCGAGACGCACCTCCGAATAGATGCGGATCGGCAGCGTGGTCGTGCCCGGTCCGGTGGTGAAGCTCGCGATGACGAGATCGTCGAGCGACAGCGCAAACGCCAGCATCCAGGCGGCCGCGATCGCGGGCACGATCAGCGGCAAGGTCACGGAAAGAAAAGTGCGCAGCGGCGGTGCGCCAAGATCCATCGCCGCCTCTTCCAGGCTCGTATCGAAGTCGGCCAGTCGGGCCTGAACGATCACGGTGACAAAGCACATCGCCATGGTGGTGTGCGCGATAATCACCGTCCAAAAGCCGCGATCGACGGCGATGGCGACGAACAGCAGCAGCAGGGACAAGCCGGTGATCACCTCCGGCATGACCAGCGGCGCGTAGATCATTGCAGCAAACGGCAGCCGGCCGCGAAACCGGCCGAACCGCGCCAGCGCCAGCGCCGCCAGCGTTCCCAATATGGTCGCGGCGGTCGCCGCAGCGAGCGCGACGCGCAGGCTCGTCACCGCCGCGTCGATGAGCGGCGTGTCGTTGAACAGCTCGGCATACCAATGCGTCGACCAGCCGCCCCAGACCGCCACCAGGCGCGAGGCATTGAACGAGTAGATCACCAGCACGGCGATCGGGATGTAAAGAAAGGCAAGGCCGAGAGCGAGCGCGGCGATGTTGATTGCGGAAACCTTGCGCATGATCAGTCGCGCTCCACCACCCGGGTCGCCTGGTGCTGATAGATCACGATCGGCGTGACCAGGAGGCAAACCAGCACGACGGCAACCGCCGACGCCGCCGGCCAGTCCTTGTTGCCGAAGAACTCCGTCCAGATCGTCTGCCCGATCATCGGCGATTGCGAGCCACCGAGCAGGTCGGGAATGACGAACTCACCGACGATCGGGATGAAGCACAACAGCACGCCAGCGAGCATGCCGGAGGACGACAACGGCACCGTCACCAGCCAGAAGATCTTCCAGCGCGGGCAACCGAGATCGGCGGCGGTCTCCAGGAGCGACTCGTCGAGTTTCTCGAGCGTGGCATAAAGCGGCAGCACCATGAACGGCAGGTAGGAATAGACGATGCCGATATAGATCGCCGTGTCGGTCGCGAGCCATACCGGCGGCTCTTTGACGATGGCGAGCGCCATCAAGAGGTCATTGAGCGGGCCCTCGCGCTGCAGGATGTTCATCCAGGAATAGATGCGGATCAGCAGCGAGGTCCAGAACGGCAACGCCACCAGGAGGACCAATATCGCCTGCCAGCGCCGCGGCGTGCGCGCAATCGCGTACGCGATCGGAAAGCCGACGATCAGCAGCATCAGCGTCGAGAAAGCCGCGATCTCGATGCTTTTGACGTAGGACAACAGATAAAGCGGATCGGAGCCGAGCAACGTGTAATTATCAAGCGAGAGGCCGGCGAAGAAATCAGCAATGCCGCGCCAGCCGGCGGCGAGATCGAGCACCGGGGTGTAAGGCGGCTGCGCGATCGCGGTCTGCGACAGGCTGATCTTGAGCACGATCAAAAACGGCACCAGGAAAAAGGCAATGAGCCACGCATAGGGCATACCGATGGCAAACCGGCGCCACGCGGAACGTTCCTGCTTTCCCTTCATCACATCCCCATCCTCGCCGTTGCGAGCGAAACGAAGCAATCCCAGTGTGCTGAGTGAAGGTCTGGATTGCTTCGTCGCTTCGCTCCTCGCAATGACAGGCGTCTAGCTCGTCAGCACGATCGCGGCCTCGGCCGGCCAGCTCAACCACACCTGCTCGTCGAAACCAAAGGGGCGCACGGCGCCACCGACATTCGCCACCGCCGCCCGCACCAGCGAGCCGTCACGGATGCGCAGCTTGTAGACTGAGAGATCGCCGAGGTAACCGATTTCGACCACCGTGCCGGCAAGGCAATTGGCCAAACCTGGCGATGGCGGCTCGCGGCTGATGCGGACTTTCTCCGGCCGCACTGCAACCCAGACGACAGCGCCCGGCGCGGCGTCCGGCTTGGTCGCCACCCGCAGATTTCCGGCGGCGGTGCCTTCGACGCTCAAATAATCGTCCCCGAGACGACCCTGCAACAGGTTGACGTCGCCGACAAAGTCCGCGACCCAGCGCGAGTTCGGCCGCTCGTAAATTTCGGCCGCGGGCGCGACCTGCATGAGATGCCCGCGATCCATCACCGCAATGCGGTCGGCGACCGTCATGGCTTCGCTCTGGTCGTGAGTGACGATGATGAAGGTCAGGCCAAGCGCGCGCTGCAGCTCCATCAATTCGAATTGCGTTTCGCTGCGGAGTTTCTTGTCGAGCGCCGCCATCGGCTCATCGAGCAGCAGCAGGCGCGGACGCTTGACCAATGACCGCGCCAGCGCCACGCGCTGGCGCTGGCCTCCGGAAAGCTGGTGCGGCTTGCGCGTGCCAAAGCCTTCGAGTTGCGTCAGCGCCAGCATATCGGCGACGCGGCTGGCGATTTCCCGCCTCGCCAAGCCATCCTGTTTCAGGCCGAAGGCGATATTGGCTTCGACCGACAGGTGCGGGAACAGCGCGTAACTCTGGAACATCATGTTGACCGGCCGGCGATACGGCGGCACCGGCGCGAGATCGATGCCGTCGAGCAGGATGTGGCCGCCATTCGGCTGTTCGAAACCGGCAATCAGGCGCAACAGCGTGGTCTTGCCGCAACCGGAAGGTCCGAGCAGAGCGAAGAACTCGCCTTCATAAATATCGAGCGACAATTGATCGACGACGGCAGTCGTGCCGAAGCGCTTGGTCAACGACCGGATGCGCAGCAGCGGACGCAGATTCGGATCGGTCCACGGCGCAAAATCTCGTTTCGAGCCGGCGATCTGCGTACACTCCGATGGAAGGTCGGGATGCCCGCGAAATATCTAACGCAAATTGCGCCGACCGCCAAATGCGGCCGTTATTTCATGGCGCGGCAATGGCGGAGAACAGAAGCGGCGTCAGACCACAAGGGGCGGGACAAGCGTGGTCGCGAGACTGACATCGTCGACGGCTTCGCTGGCGAGCTTGCGCGGCTCCGGACCGTAATAGTCGCCGAGTTGCACTGTTGGCCGCGGCTGCAACGTGATCGAGACCAGCCGGTCGTAGAGCGCCTTGGCGGAAACCGGCTTGATCAGATACTCGTTGACGCCGAGCCGCACCGCCTCGACCACGCGCCAGCGCTCGCCGTGACCGCTGAGCATGATGATCGGCACGTCGGGCATCGGAAACACGCCGGGCGAACGCACGATGCGCACCAGTTCGGCGCCGCTCAACAGCGGCATTTCCCAGTCGAGCACCACGACGTCGGGACCGACGGTGCGAATGGTGTCGAGTGCGGTGATGCCGTCGCCGGCCTCGTAGATATCCTTGACGCCGCAATTGACCAGCAGGTTGCGCACCATCTTGCGCATGTACTGGTTGTCGTCGACCACCAGCACGCACAGCGCCTGGATGCGGTCCGCCAGCTCCTTCTTCGACAGCTTAGCCGGCAGGATCGATCCGTCAGCGGCCACGCCGTCGTCCACGGGATCTTTTTCGAAGACCTGGATGACATGACTAATCCGCCGGGACCCTTCTCAAGGCGTCGGTGCTTACGCGCGATCCATCAGACCACGCGCGTACTTGCGGCTTGGTAAAGCGGCCAGCCGGCATGGTGAGCGTTTGGTTAACTGGAGCGATCGGCTCATGCGCGCTACACCCAAGCCACTTCGGATTCCGGCTTGAGGTTCGACAGGCGGCGCGGCTCGGGTCCGTAATAGTCGCCGATTCTCACCATCCGGCGCGGATTGGCGATCAGCGAAACCAGCCGGGCGAGCAGCGCTTTGGTCGAGACCGGTTTGACCAGAAAATCGTTGACCCCGAGATTTACCGCCGCGACCACGCGGGAGCGCTCGCCATGACCGGTGAGCATGATGATCGGCACGTGCGGAATTGGAAACGTGTCCGGCGAGCGCACCGTGCGCACGAATTCCGGGCCATTGGGATGCGGCATTTCCCAATCGACAATGACGACGTCGGGCGAGAGGCGGCGGATCGCTGCCAGGCCGGAATTGCCGTCGCCGGCCTCGTAGACAGTCCTGATGCCGATCGCCTGCAATAGCGAATGCGTGACTTGTCGCATCGCCGGCTCGTCGTCGACGATCAGCACCTTGAGCGCCACGAGCTTCTGCGCGACGTCGCTGGTTGCCGGTTTCATGGCGGGCCTTAAAATCTCGTCGACGCAACGTCATCATAAGCCTTTAAAATCAACATGAATTGCTTCGATAAAATTTGATCGATGCTGCATTTTAGGCGCTTCCTGCGTCCATAAATCGCTCCAGCGCCGCCTGCTCCGGCGGCGAAAAGCGCAAGCCGAGCTTGGAACGGCGCCAGAGCACGTCGTCGGCGGTCTTCGCCCATTCCTTCGCCATCAGGTAGCGCACCTCGGCGGCGGTGAGATCGGCGCCGAAGCATGGGCCGAGATCATCAAGCCGCGTTGCCCCCTGCAACACATTCTCGGCGCGTGTCCCATAAGCGCTGACGAGCCGCTCCGCGTGATCCTTCGCCAGGAACGGGAATTGTCGTTGCGTCCGCGCGACCAAAGCCGCGACGCCGTCATAAACAAAATCGCCGCCGGGCAACGGCGCCGTCGCGGTCCACGGCCGCGAGCGCGGAAAGAACGGCGACAGCCGCGACAGCACGTCCTCGGCAAGCCGGCGAAAGGTCGTCAGTTTGCCGCCATACACCGTGAGCAGCGGCGCGACACCGGAAGCGTTGTCGAGCGACAGTACATAATCCCGGCCGACGTCCTGTGGCTTGCCGGCGCCGTCGTCGTAGAGCGCGCGCACGCCGGCGAACGCCCAGACGATGTCGGCGGCGACGATGCTGGCGCGGAAGTAAGCGTTGATCACGCCGCAGAGATAATCGATTTCCGGTTCGGTCGGCGCGACCACCGCCGGGTCGCCGGTAAAGCTGCGATCGGTCGTGCCGATCAGGGTGAAGTCGCGCGCAAAGGGAATGGCGAACACCACCCTGCCGTCGGCCGCCTGCAAAATGTAGGCACGATCATGATCGTAAAGGCGCGGCACGACGATGTGGCTGCCCTTGTCGAGCCGCAGCCGGCCGGACGGCGGCCGCCGCAGAACCGCCTCGGCGACGGTTTCCACCCAGGCGCCGGCGGCGTTGACCAAAACGCGCGCTGTCACCACCTCGCGGACGCCGCGGGCGTTGAGGACGAGCCGCCAGACGTCGCTGCGCTCGGCGCGGACACAGCGCGTGCGGGTGCGGATGACGGCGCCACGCTCGGCGGCGTCGACTGCGTTGAGCACCACCAGCCGCGCATCATCGGCAAAGCAATCGGAATACTCGTAGCCGCGATGGAAATGCCGCTTGAGCGGCTGACCCGCCGCGTCGGTGATGAGATCGAGCGACCGCGTGCCCGGCAGGATCTCACGGCGCCCGATCAGATCGTAAATGAAGAGACCGAGCCTGAGCACGATCGGCGAACGACGCCCGGCATCGAGCGGCAGCACGAAGCGAAGCGGCCGGATCAGGTGCGGCGCCATCCGCAGCAGCACCTCGCGCTCGCTGAGCGCTGCGTGCACCAGGCGGAACGCGCCGTGTTCCAGATAGCGAAGCCCGCCATGGATCAGCTTCGAGGACGCCGACGACGTGCCCGACGCCAGGTCGTTCTGTTCGAACAGCACGACCTTCAAGCCGCGCCCGGCGGCGTCGCGCGCGATGCCGGCGCCGTTGATGCCGCCGCCGACGATCGCGAGATCGAAATCGGCCATGCCCCTTGTCCTTAAGGCGGCGGCGAGCCTGAGCCGGGATCGCCCGAAGCGAGCCGCTTTTGCGGCACGGCGGAGCGAAGAAAATTCTTTTTCCGTTTGATGCGGCGGCCGCCGCTGCGGGCTCTACGGCTTTCGATCACGAAGCGCCATTCCTCCAGTTCGTTCATCATGATCGAAACCAGGCGCTGCATGTTGACGGCGACATGGTCATAGTCGCGGGGGCCGCCAAGAATATTGCGCTTGACGCGAAACAACAGCGCGATGGTCTGGGCCGAGCGTTCCATCAGCCTGGCGAGGTCGGCCTCCACCCGTAAGCCATTGAACGCGGTCATGGTGGCCGGCAGGATCCAAAGCAACACGCTGGCAACCGACATCCAGCCGACAGCGCTCAGGCTGCCGGCGCGCAGCGCCGAGATGCCGAGCAGCACAGCGACGACCAGCGAGGTCGCGAGTGCCGCGTAGGCGCAGAAGAACAACCGCCGATCCAATAATCCAAGCTGCCGAAAGGTGCCGCGATGGTATTCGATCTGTTCGGGGATTTCGACTTCGGAAAGGTGATCCGCGGCCGCCGCGATCGAAGCCGCGTCGATTTTGCCCTGCGGAGGGCCGACCGCGTGTGCGGTGCGCCGAAGATACCAGTCGATCCAGGAGGTCGAACGGAGCAGACCCGGCCGCACGCGGCGCACGCCGCCAAGACCGAACGCGGTGCGAAAGCTGAGCCAGCGCAATCGTTCGGCGGCGACCCGGTAATCGAGCCACCGCTCCTGCCACCGGTGCCGGGCGCGCAACGTGGCGTCAGCAATCACCAGCGCGTTGGCTAAAAGCTGGAAGCCAATGGCCGCCGCCGATAGCGAAGGGAACGCCAGGCCGACGACCCCGGCGAGCCAGGCGCCGAGAATGACCAAGAGGTACTGGCTGACGGAACTGGAGCGAAACTTCCGTCCATAGTGGACGGCAAGCTGGTCGATGATCTTGCGCGGGCGATCGATTGCCGCGAGCCGCCCGGCATTCGCGACCGCACGCGCCGCCGCTGCCTCGTCCGGCGCCGCCGGTTTTGCCGCAACGCCCCAATGCTTGTGTGCGGCTTTGCGGCGACGCGCCAAGAGCTTCAGCAATAGCGGATACTCGAACCGCCATTGAGTGGATTGCGGCGTCTCGGCGATGAGATCGGCCAGCGCCTGGCGTTGCGCGTGCCGCAACGGCGGGCTGACAATGCCGTGAAGGAACGCGGCGAGATCGGCCGGCAGCGGCTCCCGCCGCAGTTCGCTGGCGACCGGCGGCTCGACATCGTGGATCGATGGCGCGGCGAGAATTGTCGGCGCCGTTGGCGATTCCGGATCAATGACAATCGTTGGAATGTTCCTGATGACGGCGCCGTGCACGACGTCGCCGGTGCCGGCGCGGCCGCGCGCCCGGCTGCCGTTCCAGACGGCGACCAGAAGGTCGATATTGGAAAGCACGACGTCATTGGCGCGTTCGTAAGCGCGCGGGCCTTCGTCGCGCCGTCCCGGAAGCTCGAGGAGCGATTCCGCCCCGGCAAATATGTCCGCCGCCTCATTTGCGGCTGCCGGTGAAAAGTCGTTGCGGTAATCGTCAAGCGCAAACGGAATGACGCAGGAAATCTTAAAGCCATTGCGGACCGCGGCCCGCATGCCGAGGAGGCCGGCGCCTTCGGCGCCCGTCGTTATCAGGCGGATGACCGGCGCGGCTGCGGCGTAAAACCCGGTGTCCTGCGCGATCACCGGCGGCAGCGCGCGCAGCAGCGCTTGCAAAACGGCGCCGATGCTTTGCCCGGTCGCTTCGGCCACCGCTCCGGTCATGCCGACGCTGCGATGCCCGGTCAGACCGACGGAAAGAACGAGCGGCGGAAGCAGTTCCTCCAACATCGCCCGCCGTCAGCCGACAATGACGCCGCAATCAACGGCGTAGCGAGGACCGCGAGCAGTGTTGGCAGCCGCGTTGCTTATTACTGCATCTCCGTCGGCTGCAGCCATGGGGTGGATTGCACCTTCTTCCTCAGGTCCGGGTCGATGAACGGCACGATGGTTTTGATGAAGGCGGACTCGAGCTGACGATACTCGCGTTCGCAACCGTCGGCGCGCGCCGGCGGCAACCATTTCATTTGAACGAAGTCCTTGAAGGTTTCGCGGTCGCCGCCGTAGCCGAGACAGAGCGTATTGTAGAGGCGCTGGCTGGCGGTGCCGTGCACGTCGGCATAGGCGCACAGCGGATCGCTGAAACAGCGCTGCTCGGCGTCCTTGGACGGATTGGCATTGGTCGCCGTCGGCGGATCGTTGCCGGCCTTGGCCGCCATCTCCCAGAAGTAGGCGAAGCCTTTGATGATCGTGCGCGCCACGTCCTTGTTGAATTGCAGGGCGATAAAAGCCGCGACCTCGTCGGCGGCGTCCTCTTCGCGCCCGAATACCGGAACGTCGAGCATGTCGAACATGGCGTGGCCGGTTTCATGCAGCAGCGTGCCCGCCCACATCCCGGTGATGACATTGGCGCGGGTCACGCCTTCCGGCGTCGGCGCCTTCGGCGCCCACTGCAACACCACATTGTACCATTCGTAGCAGAAGTGCAGCGCCCGATCGGCCGACGAATAAAACGGGCTGACGCTGTGGAAGTCCGGCTGGCAATTCAAAGCGACCAGCGTCAGCGGATGCGGCAGACGCAACGGCGACAGGAACTGACCGTACGCTTCCAGAATGTGCCGCGATTGCAGCGCGGTGTAAGCGGCCTTGTTGGCGTCGTTCGGCGCCAGATAGCAGACCGGGAAGCCGTCGTTTTTCAGCCCGGCGACCGGCTGGTACTTTGGGCCGGGATCGGCAACGCATTCGTCCGCCAGTGCGCGTGGCAGCGACCGCGCCTTGGACCGCCAGCAGGATCGTCAGTGCCGCAGCAAACTTGAGCCAATTCATTGCAACGCTCCGCCTTGGTGCGAATGACGCGCCTTCGGCATCGTCGCCGACTGCGCGGCCTTCATTTGCTCAGCTCTCCGGGAAGGAACCACTGCCCGGCTTTGACCTGCAGCAGCAAATCCGGATCGACGTAGGGCATGATCCGCAAATTGAAAGCGGCGCGAACTTGCTCGTATTCGTGCGGGCACTGCACTCGCACGGAATTTCGGCAACAGCGGATCTTTGCCCGGCGGGGCTTGCGCCCAGCCGCCAAAGTCCAGTTCGTCGCCGCCATAGGCGATGCAGAGAAAATTGTAGAAGCGTTGGCCTTCCGGCGAGTCTGGCGTCGGCGAAGGCGCTGCCGGTCCAGGTTTTTCGCGACAGCAGGAAGAATTCGGCGGAGCCGACCATCGCGGTGTGCGCGACTTCGCCGGAGAATTGCAGCAGCACGAACGCGGCCAGCCGGTCGGCGGCGTCGTCGACCCGGCCCCAGACCGGGACTTGCAGCACGTCAAACACACCATAAGCCAATTCGTGGAGCACGGCCTGGGTGAACGTGCCGACGATCACCATTTGCTTGAGCGCGTCGTCGCCCTTTATGCCGGCGGCGGTTTTTTGGATTTTGTCGATCAGCTCGTAGCAGACGGTGACCGGAGCGCCGGATACATAGGCGCGCCGCTCGGCGCCGCAGGTGTCGACCTCGATCTTGATCGGACGCGGCAACCGCAGCGGCGCGAGAAGCTTCTGTATTTCCTCCAGCGGCTGGCGCACGCGCAGCCAGGCGTAGATCACGGTGAAATCGTTGTATTGATTTTGAGCGGCGGCGGCATTGTATTTTGGCGGAACATATTCGACCTGGATTTGCGGGTTGGGCTGCAGCGCCTGCGCCAGCGCCGGCGACCCATGAAATGCCGCCACTTGCAATGCAGCCAACAGACCGACCGCGAGCGCTGTGACGGCAGCGCCTTTCACCATCGTGATCGAATGGCGCATTTGCTCCCCCACCCGTCCGAACCAGCAACAATCAAACGGGTTACCTATATAGACTAGGCGCATCGAATGGGAAACACGTCGGCAGGAGGCACAGCTCATGGACTTTCGCGATCGTCATGTCGTGATCACCGGCGGCGCCGGCGCGCTCGGCACCGCTCTTGTTGGGGCGCTGATCGAAGCCGGCGCCATTTGCCATGTGCCGTGCATGGACGAGGCGGAAGCACAACGCTTTGCGCTCCGCGCCAACAAACAGGTCAAGCTCATCGTCACCGGCAGTCTTACCGATGATGCGGCCGTCGCCCGCCTCTACCAGCCGGATCTCGCCGCTCTGGGCCTCGATCCATTTGGCCGGCGGCTTTGCCGCCGGCGCGCTGCGCGAGACCAGCGTGGCGACGATCCGCCAGCAGATCGACATGAATCTGATGAGCTGCCTGCTCTGCTGCCGCGCCGCCGTGACCGCGATGGCCGGCAATGGCGGCCGCATTGTCAACGTCGCCGCCCGCGCGGCGCTCGAATGGCGAAGCGGCGCCGGCATGACCGCATACACGGCGAGCAAGGCGGCAGTCGCCGCGCTGACTTCGGCCCTCGCCGAGGAAGTCGCCAAGGACGGCATTCTGGTCAATGCGGTAGCGCCTTCGATCATGGATACGCCGGCCAATCGCAAATCCATGCCCAAGGCCAACTACGATCTGTGGCCGAAGGTCGAGGAAGTCGCCGCAACGATCATGTTTCTGGCGTCGCCCGAGAATCGCGTCACTCGCGGCGCCGTCGTGCCGGTGTACGGCAAGTCGTAGCGCAGACACTTCCGCTCATTCCCGCGAAAGCGGGAATCCAGCGCTGGGTCCCCGCCATTCGTTCGCGGGGACGAGCGGAGTGAGACACTTGTTAATATCCCGGCCATAATCCCGGCGTGGCCAGTTCGAGCACGTGCCCGTCGGGATCGACGGAAATAGATGCTTTCGCCGCCGCGCGGCCATTTGACTCGGCTCTCGATCGCCACGCCGGCATCGGCTAGGTGCGCTTCCCACTCCGCGAGTGCGTCGGCGGCAATGGAAAGGGCCATATGCACCGGGCCGTGGCCGTCATGCGGCGGGACCGTGCCGCCCGGCAATGGCGTGGGCGCGAGCGAGGCGCCGCGCAGGAACAACAGCAGCACGCCGCGGCCGCCGACGTCGTAGGCGCACAGCCGCCCATCGCGATAGATGCTGTTCAAGCCCAGCACCTGTTCGTAGAACGGACAGGCGCGCTCGAATTCTTCGACGTAGAGACACGTTTCCAGAACGCCAAGCAGATCGGGCATCGGTGACCTCGATTCGTCATTCCGGGCGCGGGCCTTGCCCGCGAGCCCGGAATCCACGCCTCTGTTTGCGAATACGCCTCAAGACGTGGATGCCCGCAACAAGTGCGGGCATGACGACGTCTACCCCGAGATCGGAACGACCTCGCGCGCCGGCGCGCGCACCAGCCGGCTGATGGCGCTGGCGGCGACGATGGCGTGCTGTTGCGCGTAAGCCTCGTGGTTCTGCTCGATATAATCGAGGTCGTAGAGGTAATTCACCATCAGGCCGTGCGACTGCGCCAACGCCCGCCCGGAAGTGTCGCCAAGCCAATCGAGCCGTTCGAGCCGCGCGCCGTTGCCGAGATGGAAGCGGGCGACGGAGTCGAGCGGCAGGCCGCGGGCGTTGCGGCCGCGCAGATAATACCAGGCGGCGGCGCGCAGGAGCGGCTCGCGGACCGCCGCGGCCGAAGCCGGATCGCGCCACCAATCGGGCTTCGCGAGCGCAGCCAGCGCTTCGCGATCGTCCTCATCGAGCGCCAGCGAGGCCTCGCTGGTGCGCTCGCGATTGAGCCAGGCGGCGAAATTCGGCGCCGGCGACAGTGTCACAAAGTTCGAGATGCGCGGCAGCTCGCGGCTGACTTCTTCCACCACCTGCTTGATCAGAAAGTGCCCGAAGGTCACGCCGTTAAGCCCGCGCTGGCAATTGGTGATCGAGTAGAACACCGCCGTGGTCGCGCGCGCCGGCTCGATCTCCTCGCGCTTGTCCGACAGGATCGGCGCGATCGCGCCCGGTATGTCGCGGGTCAGCGCGACCTCGACGAAGATCAGCGGCTCGTCGACCAAAGCCGGATGAAAGAAGGCGTAGCAGCGGCGATCGGGCGGATCGACGCGGCGGCGCAAATCCTCCCAGTCGCGGATCTCGTGCACGGCCTCGTAGCGGATGATCTTTTCCAGGATCGAAGCCGGCGTCGACCAATCGATGCGGCGCAGCACCAGAAACCCCCGATTGAACCAGGACGAAAACAGATGGACGAAATCGTTGTCGACGATGGCGAGGTCGTCGCGATGATCCAAGGCGTCGAGAAGCTGCTCGCGCATGCGAACCAGCGCCGCGGTGCCGCCGGGCGCGAGATTGAGCCGGCGAAACAGCTCGAGCCGCCGCGGCTCGCTGTCGTGATGCAAGTCGGCGGCGGTATCCGCCGTCGGCGATTGCCGCCAGGCCGCGATCGCGGCGTCGATGCGGGCGCGATCGTGGCCGAAGGTCCGCGCCAGGGTCTCGAAGAAGGCGATGCGCGGCCCGGTGGTCAGCTCGCCGTAGTCGGCAAGAATTTCGTTGGCCAGCGCGACGCCCGAGGCCTCGCCGCGGCCGGACAACAGCGCCTCGCAGAGTTCCGCGATGCCGTCGGAGCGGTCGCGGTCCGGCTCGCGGCGCGAGATCAACGAGCGGCTGCGGTCGGCGATGCTCTGGAGCAAGTCGCTGAAGAACGAGGTGTTCACCGCAACCATCAATCAGTCCATCCGCCCGACACCAAACAGCTAATGATCGCCGGCGGCGATGACAAGCTAGCGAAAGCCTGAGCTAGCGCAGAATCCGATCAGATCGGGCGCTCCATTTTCTGGATCAATCTGACCAATTATGCGCCGGTGGACAAATTCGCCCTGCTTTGTCAGTTAACGGTCTGCCGCACAGCCGTTGCGAAGCGTAGGAGAAGTGTCGATGCCGGGTCCGTTGGCCGGTCTGCGCGTCCTGGAGCTTGCCCGCATTTTGGCCGGTCCGTGGGCCGGGCAAATCCTGGCCGATCTCGGCGCCGACGTGATCAAGGTCGAGCGCACCGGCACCGGCGACGACACCCGCGGCTGGGGGCCGCCGTTCGTCCCGGCGGCCGACGGCGGCCATCTCGGCGCCGCCTATTTTCACGGCACCAACCGCGGCAAGCGTTCGATCGAGCTCGACTTCGAAAGCGAAGCAAGGCCGGCGCATCGTGCGCAAGCTCGCGGCGCGCTCCGACGTGCTGATCGAGAATTTCAAGGTCGGCGGGCTCGCCAAATTCGGCCTCGACTATGCGAGCCTCGCGCCCGACAATCCGCGGCTGATTTATTGCTCGGTGACCGGTTTCGGCCAGACCGGGCCGTATGCGCCGCGCCCCGGCTACGACCTGATGGCGCAGGGCATGGGCGGCATGATGGACCTGACCGGCAATCCCGACGGCGAGCCGATGCGCGCCGGCGTGCCGGTGTCCGATCTCTTCACCGGCGTATATTCGGCGGTCGGCATCCTGGCGGCGCTGGCGCGGCGGGAGAAGACCGGCCGCGGCGGCCTGGTCGATACCGCCCTGATCGACACCACCGTCGGCATTCTCGCCAACCAGGCGCTCAATTATCTCATCTCCGGCAAGCCGCCGAAGCGCATGGGCAACGCGCATCCGAACGTCATCCCCTATCAGGTGTTTCCGGTCGCCGACGGCCACATCATCATCGCCTCCGGCAATGACAGCCAGTTCGCCAAGCTGTGCGCCGTTCTCGGCGAGCCCGAGCTCGCCAAGGACCCGCGCTACGTCGACAACAAAGCGCGGCTGGCGCATCGCCCGGAGCTGATCGGGCGTCTGTGCGCGCTCACCGCCAAAATCCCGCGCGCCGCGCTTCTGGAAAAACTCGAAGCCGTCGGCGTTCCCGCCGGCCCGATCAACGATCTCGCGCAAGTGTTCGCCGATCCGCAGGTGATCCATCGCGGCATGCGCGTCGACCCGCCGAGCACGGCGGCCGCAGCGGGATCGATCCCCGGCGTGCGCACGCCGATCGTGCTCGACGGCGCGCCGGCGGTCGGCCGAGCGCTCCGCCCCGCGGCTCGGCGAGCACACCGCCGAGATTTTGCGCGAGATCGGCGAGGGGTGAGTTCATTCCGTCAATGTTCATTCCATAGACGAGCGAGCTTGATATGTCCAAAGTCGCCGGCGCCCTTTTGGCATGGTTGTTGATCGTACCTGGCAACGTCGGCGTTTGCCGGCGACAATCCGCTGCTCGGCACCTGGAAACTGAAATCCTACGTCCGCGAAGTGGCGGCGACGGGCGAGCGCTACAACGAGCGCGGCGAGCACCCGAACGGTTATCTCAATTATTCGGCCGACGGCCGCATGTACGCGATCATCACCTGGGACAATCGCGCCGCGTCCGACACGACATCGTCCCGACCGATGAAGACCGCATCAAGCTCTATAGCAGCATGATTTCCTATGCCGGCACGTACACGGTGGATGCTGAAAAAGTTGTCCATCATGTCGATATTTCCTGGAATCAAAATTGGACGGGCACCGATCAAGTCCGTTTCTACAAGCTCGAAGGCAACACGCTGACCATCACGTCTGCGCCCGCCAAGAATTTCACCGACGGCCGCGAGGGGCGGAGCATCTTGGTGTGGGAGAAGATGGCGCCTTAGGTTTATTTCTCCTTCTCCCTGCGTGCGGGGAGAAGGTGAAAATGCAAGCATTCTCGCGGCGCGATCCTTATCCGCCCCCGCGAAGCGGGGGAGGGGGACCGCGCGTTAGCGCGGTGGAGGGGGCGCTCGGCCTCACAGCAAATCCACCGCCATGCGAACAATCGCATCCGCCGCTTCATCGAGCCTGCGTGTCAAATCGTTTGCCGGAATGCGCATCACGGTTATGCCGCGAGCTTTGAGCCACGCATTGCGACGCATATCGCGTTGGGGACGATCGCCCATGTCATGGCTGGCGCCGTCCAATTCGATCGCTAGCCGCGCCTTCGCACAGTAAAAGTCGAGCACATACGGACCGATCGGATGCTGACGCCGAAACACTGGCTTCCCTGGTTCGCGCTTACGTAATCGGCTCCACAGTAGGACTTCCGGCGTTGAAAGCGTGCGGCGCAGTTGCTGCGCGTTACCGATGGTTTTCCCAGGCGCTCTCATACTCGTTTGCTCAGAGGCCCCCTCCACCACGCTTCGCGTGGTCCCCCTCCCCCGCTTCGCGGGGGCGGATAAACGATAGTCGTTCTCGCGGCGCCTCACGCGTCCGAGCTATGCCCACCACCACGACGCCATCGCAAAAAATAGATGCTTCCGGCAAGAATCTCGCCTCCGGCAACAAAAGGGAGGCGAAGCGCCGACAGGCGCATTGTCCTACCAATCGCCGCTTGCGCGGCAGCGCATCCATTGCTGGACGCGCCCGCCTATCGGCGCTTCACCGCGGCACTCGCCACCGGCTACTACCCCGATGGCTCAGCTCCAGAACCGGGTTTCCCGAAGTCTCAAGCTCGCTGGGTGTTTTGCCCGCTTGCCTCTAGCCCTCGGTTAAGCGCGCTCCGTGCAGACCGGTCCTTGTGCCGGCCGACCGGTGACCCAGAGCCGCCCGGGAGCGGATCGCATGCATCCGCGCGCGGGGACCGCACTCGCTCCCGTCTTCCGAAAGTGCCCTCGCGAAAGGCGGCCCTCTGGTGAGCAAGGTGCAATCGGATAGGTAACAATATCGGTGACATATGTCAAGGCCACGTCTCCAGTGATTGAGAACGCTCCCTCCGACGCGTGCGCTCAAGCTACGCGGTGATCGGCAGCCGATAGGTGTCGCGGGCGGTGTTGAAGAACAGGTCGGCCTTCTCGCCGGCGCTCATGGAGGCTGCGAGCCGCTTGAAGGCGTTCCACATCACGCCGTAGCTGTAATAGCGCTTGTCGACCGGAAAGTTGCTCTCGAACATCAGCCGCTTCGGGCCGAACGCCTCGAGGCAGGTCTCGACAAACGGCCGCCAAGCCTCGGCCAGGTCTTCCGACGACGGCGGCTTCGGCCGCTTCTCGAAATCGAAGCCGAACATGTGCATGCCCATGCCGCCGAGCTTGACGCCGCGTGTTCGGACACTTGCCGAGCTCGACGATGTTGCGCGTCCAATCGGCGAACACCTCGTCGCGGCGGCCGGCATAGGCGGCGCCGATGCCGAGCGGCATGCCGATGTGATTGAGCACGATGAGCGTGTCCGGAAACGTGCGGGCCATATCGGTCAGTTCCGGAATCTGCGGGTGGTAGATCAAGGAATCGAACGACAGGCCGAAGCGCGACAAGCCGCGCGAAGCCTGCGCGGAACTTCTCGTCGAGCAACAGCCCTGGCGGGAAGTCCATCGGCGTCGACTTGATCGTCGGATCGGGGTCCCAGCACCGAGCAATAGCGAATGCCCTTGAAGCGCCCGCCCGGCCCGCCGGCGGCGCGCACATGCGCCTCCAGCACCGCATCGACATCGGCGCCGAGCAGAAGATCGGCGAAGCCGACGATGCCGGCGCAGATGCGCGCCGGCCCATAGCCGTCGCTCGCCGCCATCGCCGCGATGCCGTTGACGAATTCGGTCTCGCCCACGGGCGCGAGTTTCGGGTCGCCGTCGGCGCGATACATCGAATCGCACTGCAAGAACACCGTGGCGCGGACATTATGGCCGCCGCTGTCGATATCGCGCTTGACCTGGTCGAGCAGATAGCGCGAGCCGCCGCGGTCCCACAAATGGTGATGCGGATCGATGATCGGCATCGCCGGATCGATCGGCTCCTCCTGCTGCAGCGCCAGCCAATCTTCGTTGATTTGGAAAAGTATTTTCTTTTCCATCTCGGTCTCGCCGATATCGACGCCCAGGATTTTCATGATGCTCCTCCCCGCTGTCGCGCGGCGCAGCATGCATGGCCGCGGCGCTCCGGGCAACGGCGGCGGGCCGGACTTAAGGTCTGTAGCTCGGGTTGAGTGCAACGAAACCCGGGAGCCGTGCGGCGGCTTCGCACCGGCCTGGCCGCGTCGCGCGCTAGTCCCGGATTTCGCGTTCGCTCAATCCGGCTACGCGGCCACGCGCCGTTACTCCGGCTTGAAGTTCATCGCCACGCCGTTGATGCAGTAGCGCAGATGCGTCGGCGGCGGCCCGTCCTCGAAAACATGGCCGAGGTGACTGCCGCAGCGGCTGCAATGCACTTCGGTGCGCACCATGCCGTAGCTCAGTCGGTCGAGGTCTCGACCGCGCCCTGCTCCGGATCGTTGAAGCTCGGCCACCCGGTGCCGCTCTCGAACTTCTTCTTCGAGGCGAACAGCGGCTGGCCGCAGCCGGCGCAGCTGAAGGTGCCGGGGCGCTTCTCGTAATTGAGCGCGCAGCTTCCCGGCGCCTCGGTGCCGTGCCCGCGCATGACCCGGAACTGTTCCGGAGTGAGGATCTTCCGCCACTCGGCGTCGGTGTGGGTAACGGGATAGTGCTTGGTGTCCAGCTTAGAATCCATGGCCGTGCCGCCCATCTGACGATGACATGCGATGCCGCTAAGATAGTGACAAACGCCGCGGGTAAAAGGCTACACGCAATCGCGTGATGGCGGGCCTTCGCTAAAGGCCGTGCATGCCGTATACTTCCAAGATGTCGGCTTTGCCGCAAAAGCGGATGAAGTGGATGAGCTTCTGCCGTCTGGGCGGATGGGCAGCTCGGACGATACGAGCTGTTCCGCGGCTCAGTTATGCGATGACGCCGGAACGCGCGGTTCATGCCGAGATAAAGTTCGCCGTGCAAACTCGCGTTGGCCGATGCAATCCGAGCGAAGGGCTTGCCTTGCCGCACTGTTGCCGGATGGGATGACCGTGCGTATCGACGACACCACCGCGCACGAGCCAGACGCGTTGGTTTATTGCGGCCGGCTCCCAGCTTCGGCGCTGAAGTGCCGGACCCGGTCGTAGTCGTCGAAAGCAACGGCGGCGGCGCCGGCGGACATGGCGGACATGGCAATCATGCCGGCGAAAGCGGTAGCGATGACCACGGCGGCGACGGCGATGCTGGGAACGGCAGCAACGGCGCCGGCAATGGCGGTGGCCGATTTATCCCGCCCGGACGCGACGCGGATCTGTCACGGCAGCTTGTCGAAGCCTTCGCCGAAGCCCTTCAGGCTCATGGGGAAGCCGATGCCTTCCTCGGGCGTCTGGAAAATGATGAAGGTCGAGGTCTGGCCGGTGCGCATCTGCTCGATCAGCTTGTCTTCCATCACCACTTCGGCGACGCAGCCGTTGGGCAGGCAGCGCACGAAGCCGGCGCGGCCGACGTCGTTGTTGTCGATCTTCAGTCCGAGACCGGACGGCAGCAGCACGCCGAGCGGGGCGACGACGCGCATCAGGCGGGACTTCTGGTCGGAGGTCTTGAGCACGATCACGGTCAGCCCGACATTGGGCCGGTCCTCCGCGGTCACGCTCTGCATCAGCGCGCATTGCTCGTTCTGCGCGCCGGGCGGCGTGTCGCAGCGGATTTGCCAATCGCCGTGCACCGAGCGCACCGCGCCCTGGGCATGGGCTTCGCGCGCCGAAGTCATGACCGCGGCTAGCACAACGGCGGCGGCGCCGATCGCCGAGGCACCCTGCCGCAGCATCCGCCTCGCTTCGAAAATCCCCATGGTCGCTTCCTTTGGCGGCCCAGCGCCGGCTCCGGCCGGCAAGGTTCTGCGGTGCGAATCACCGCCGTACCGGCTTATCACCGAGCGGGCCTGCCTACATGTAGAACCCACCGTGTCAAGGTCGCATCAACAGCAAGCCATTGTGGCCGTGCGAAGGACGCGAACGCGCCGGTGCGCGGGGCCGAAACCGGCGTGCAAAACCGCGCCTGTGCGCGGCGATGAGTGCATTGCGGTAGCGCGCGATTTGTGGTTTGAGGAGCTGGGATTCCCCCATCCCGTCAAGGCCTGCCAAGGACCTGATCCAAGGACCTGATTGAAGGACCCGATCCGTGGCGCAAACCTCATCGGCAGCAGGCGGCGTCAAGCTGTCGCGGTCGCGCCGGTTTAGCCGCCGAACAACGGCAGCCCTGACAACGACAAGACAGGAGCCGTGATGCAGAGGCCGGTGTTCTCACGCTTGAGCGCATATGCGCTGACCGCCATTGGCACCCTGCTCGCGCGGCGCCGGGACCGCCCTGGCCGCCGATACCGGGCAGCCGACACCTTGGGCGCTCGGTCTGCAAGCCTGCCGCGTCCCCGGTCATGTCGGACATCATCACCTTTCACAACTTCCTGCTGGTGATCATCACCGCGATCACCGCGTTCGTGCTGATCCTCCTGCTCATCGTCATGATCCGCTTCAACGCGCGGGCCAATCCGACGCCGTCGCGGCGGACGCACAACGCGCTGATCGAGGTGATCTGGACCATCGTTCCGGTGATCATCCTGGTGGCGATCGCGATCCCCTCGTTCCGGCTGCTGTTCGTGCAGCTCGATACGCCGAAGCCCGACCTGACGGTGAAGGCCACCGGCAAGCAGTGGTATTGGAGCTACAACTATCCCGATAACGGCAATTTCGAATTCAACTCGCTGATCGTCGACGAGAAGGATCTCAAGCCCGGCCAGCCGCGGCTTCTCACCGTCGACAATGAGATGGTGGTGCCGGTGAACAAGGTCGTGCACGTGCTGGTGACCGGCGCCGACGTGATCCATTCGTTTGCCGTGCCGTCGTTCGGCATCAAGATCGACGCCGTGCCCGGCCGCCTCAACGACACCTGGTTCAAGGCGACCAGCGAAGGCCTGTTCCACGGCCAATGCTCCGAACTGTGCGGCAAGGATCACGCCTTCATGCCGATCACGGTGCGGGTCGTGAACGATACCGAGTTCGCCGCCTGGGTCGCCGCCGAGAAGAAGAACGCCGGCCTCGACGGCGCGTCGCCGACCGCGCTGGCGGCGGCCGGCGCGGCGACCAAGAACGCGCGCTAGACGCAAGGACCTATAAAAGGACCGACAATGGATACGATGGCACACGCGGCACAACACGGCGACGATAACGGGCATGCCATCCCGCACGGCTGGCGCCGCTATGTCTATTCGACGAACCACAAGGACATCGGCACGATGTACTTGGTGTTCGCGCTGATCGCCGGCCTGATCGGCGGCATCTTCTCGATCCTGATCCGCGCCGAGCTGATGTATCCCGGCCTGCAGATTTTCCACGAGACGCATTATTTCGACGTCATCGTCACCGCCCACGGCCTGATCATGATCTTCTTCATGGTCATGCCGGCGATGATCGGCGGCTTCGGCAACTGGATGGTGCCGCTGATGATCGGCGCGCCGGACATGGCGTTCCCGCGCATGAACAACATCTCGTTCTGGCTGCTGCCGGCGTCATTCGGGCTGTTCGTCGCCTCGATGTTCTTCGAAGGCGAGCCCGGCGCCAACGGCGCCGGAACCGGCTGGACCATCTACGCGCCGCTATCGACCTACGGCCATCCCGGCCCGGCGATGGATTTCGTCATTCTGTCGCTGCATCTGGCCGGCGCCTCGTCGATCCTCGGCGCCATCAACTTCATCACCACCATCTTCAACATGCGCGCGCCCGGCATGACCATGCACAAGATGCCGCTGTTCGTGTGGTCGCAGCTGGTGACGGTGTTTCTGTTGCTGTTGGCGCTGCCGGTGCTTGCCGGCGCCATCACCATGCTGCTGACCGATAGGAATTTCGGCACCACCTTCTTCGATCCGCATGGCGGCGGCGATCCGCTGCTGTTCCAGCATCTGTTCTGGTTCTTCGGCCATCCGGAAGTCTACATCCTGATCCTGCCCGGCTTCGGCATGGTCAGCCAGATCGTGGCGACGTTCTCGCGCAAGCCGGTGTTCGGCTATCTCGGCATGGCCTACGCCATGGTGGCGATCGGCGGCATCGGCTTCGTCGTCTGGGCCCACCACATGTACACCGTCGGCATGTCGGCGAGCGTGCAGGCCTATTTCATCGCCGCCACCATGGTGATCGCGGTGCCGACCGGCGTGAAGATCTTCTCCTGGATCGCCACGATGTGGGGCGGCTCGATCGACTTCAAGACGCCGATGCTATGGGCGATCGGCTTCATCTTCTTGTTCACCGTCGGCGGCGTCACCGGCGTGGTGCTGGCCAATGCCGGCGTCGACCGTGTGCTGCAGGATACCTATTACGTCGTCGCCCACTTCCACTATGTGCTGTCGCTCGGCGCCGTGTTCGCCATTTTCGGCGGCTGGTATTACTGGTTCCCGAAGATGACCGGCTACATGTACAGCGAGTTCGTCGGCAAGCTGCACTTCTGGCTGACCTTCATCGGCGTCAACCTGGTGTTCTTCCCGCAGCATTTCCTCGGGCTCAACGGCATGCCGCGCCGCATCGCCGATTATCCCGACGCCTTCGCCGACTGGAACTGGATCTCATCGATCGGGTCGTACATTTCCGGCGTCGGCGTGCTGGTGTTCTTGTTCGGCCTGGCGCAGGCCTTCATGCGCAAGGTGCCGGCCGGCAATAATCCCTGGGGCGCCGGCGCTACGACGCTCGAATGGACGCTGCCGTCGCCGCCGCCGTTCCACCAGTTCGACACGCTGCCGCTGATCAAATGAGCGTCACGGTCTCACACGCCGAGCCCAGCATCGCGAGTGTCGGCGACTATATCGAGCTGATGAAGCCGCGGGTGATGTCGCTCGTGGTGTTCACGGCGTTGGTCGGGCTCTGTGATCGCGCCCGGGCATTTGCATCCGGTGATCGCCCTCACCGCGCTGATTTGCATCGCGGTCGGCGCCGGCGCCGCCGGTGCGCTGAACATGTGGTACGACGCCGACATCGACGCCCGCATGGCGCGCACGGAGAAGCGGCCGATTCCGGCCGGGCGGGTCGCGCCGCGCGAGGCGCTCGCCTTCGGCGTGACGCTGGCCGGCTTTTCCGTCGTCGTGCTCGGCCTTCTGGTCAATGTCGTCGCCGCCGCGCTCCTCGCCGCGACCATCGCCTTTTACATCCTCGTCTACACCATGTGGCTCAAGCGCCGCACGCCGCAGAATATCGTGATCGGCGGCGCCGCCGGCGCGCTGCCGCCGATGATCGGCTGGGCGGCGGTGACCGGCGGCTTCGCCGTCGAGCCGGCGGTGCTGTTCCTCATCATCTTTTTCTGGACGCCGCCGCACTTCTGGGCGCTGTCGCTCTACCGGACGCAGGACTATGCCCGCGCCGGCGTGCCGATGTTGCCGGTGGTCGCCGGCGTCACCGAAACGCGCCGGCAGATTCTGCTCTATTCGCCTCATTCTGGCGCCGCTCGGCGCCGCGCCCTGGCTCCTCGGCTATGCGGGACCGCTCTATGGCATGGCCGCCGTCATCGCCGGCGCCGCGATGATTACGCTGGCGCTGCGGATCCGTGGTGAAAAAGGTAATGCCGCCAGCAAGCAGATGTTCGGCTTCTCGATCCTTTATTTGTTCGCTTTGTTTGCCATGCTGCTGGTCGATCGCTTTGCCGCGACGTGGTTCGGCCATTTCGCCGCATGACGAAGAGTGTGGGTGATGAGCGAGGACAACAAGCCCGAGCCCGGCATCAGGCTTACGGAAAAGCAATTGCGCGCCCGCCGCGCGCGCTCGATCGCCATTGCCGTGTCGCTTGGCCTCCTGGTGATCCTGTTCTACATCGTGACCCTGGTCAAAGGCCCTGGCGTCCTGCATCGCCCGCTGTGAAACGACGCCATGAGCCCGAAGCCCGACATCGCCTCCACCCCGCGCCGCGATCTGCTCGTCGCGTTTCTGTGCGGCGGCCTGGTCGCGTCGATGGTCGGGCTGTCGTTTGCCGCGGTGCCGTTCTATTCCTGGTTCTGCCGCGCCACCGGCTATGGCGGCACCGCGCAAATATCCAAAGAGCGGCCGACGCAAGTTTCTGACCGCACCATCACCGTGCGCTTCGATTCCAACGTCGCCGCCGGGCTGCCGTGGCGGTTCGAGCCCGAGCGCCGCACCATCGACGTCAAGCTCGGTGAGGTCGTCACCGTCTACTATTCCGTCACCAACCTCGTCGCCCGCGTCACCGCCGGACAGGCCGGTTATAATGTCAGCCCGCCAACGGTCGGCGCCTACTTCACCAAGATCAATTGCTTCTGCTTCACCGAGCAGACGATGAAGCCGGGCGAAAAGCGGCAGATGGCGGTCGTGTTCTATGTCGATCCCAAGCTCGCCGAGGATTCCGAGCAGAACAATCTCGATCTCATCACTCTCTCCTACACCTTCTATCCAGTGCGCGTTCCGGATCAGGCGGCCGTAGAGAGTGCAACACCGGCGAAATCCGGACGTATCTGATCAAGGAAATAACAGCGGCGCGGTCGGGCAAGCGGGCGGCGCCAAGGTGGAGACCATAGATGGCTGACGTAGCAGCGCACGCCAAACCGCACCACGACTACCACCTGGTGAATCCGAGCCCGTGGCCGGCCATCGGCGCGACCTCGGCATTCATCACCGCCTTCGGCCTGATCCTGTGGATGCACCATTACGTGCCTTGGGCGCCGGTCATGTTCGGCATCGGCGGCATCGGCATCACCTACACCATGATCGGCTGGTGGCGCGACGTGATCTACGAAGCCGAGGTCGAGCACGACCATACCCCGGTGGTGCAGATCTCGCACCGCTATGGGATGATTCTATTCATCGCCTCGGAGGTGATGTTCTTCGTCGCCTGGTTCTGGGCCTATTTCAACACCGCTTTGTTTCCGGCCGACCTGAGGGACGTGGTGCGGACGGCGTTTATCGGCGGCGTGTGGCCGCCCCACGACATTCACACCTTCGATCCCTGGCATCTGCCGCTCCTCAACACGCTGATCCTACTGACCTCGGGCACGACGGTGACCTGGGCGCATCACTCGCTCCTGGAAAACGACCGCAAAGGCCTGGTCTGGGGCCTCGTGCTGACGATCCTGCTCGGGATGACCTTCACCTGCGTGCAGGCTTACGAGTACGCGCACGCGGCGTTCCATTATTCGGGCAACATCTACGGCGCCACCTTCTTCATGGCGACCGGCTTCCATGGCGCCCATGTCATCATCGGCACGATCTTCCTGTTCGTCTGCCTGTTGCGGGCGCTCGCCGGACAATTCAAGCCGATGCAGCACCTCGGCTTCGAGTTCGCGGCCTGGTACTGGCACTTCGTCGACGTGGTGTGGCTGTTCCTGTTCGCCTGCATCTATGTGTGGGGCGCCGGCGTTCCGGTGCCGGAGTAGCCATCGCATTTCCCGGACGCGGTGCAGCGTGAAACGCTGCGCCGCTGATCCGGGATCGCCGCAGGCGCGGCGTTTGAGACGATCCCGGTTCTGCAGCGCATCGCTGTCGCGCTGCGCTGCGCCCGGGATACGTGTTTTGGCAGCGCGAATGACTGACAAACCCATCGACACACTATCTGGAGCGGCGCTCGCCGGCTTGTCCTGCGCGTGCCCGCGCTGCGGCAAGGGCAAGCTGTTCCAGGGCTTTGTGACGGTGCGCCCGCGCTGCGATGTTTGCGGACTCGATTACGGCTTCGCCGATTCCGGCGACGGCCCCGCCGTGTTTATCATGTTTCTGGCCGGCTTCATCGTCGTCGGCGCGGCGTTGGTGACGGAAGTGCTGTATCAGCCGCCGTTCTGGGTGCATGCGGCGCTGTGGCTGCCGCTGATCGCGATCGTCACGCTCGGACCGCTGCGGCCGATGAAGGGACTGATGATCGCCTTGCAATATCATCACCAGGCCGCCGAGGGGCGCTTTGGCGGACGCGATCTTTGAGCGCGCCGGACCAGGCAACAAAGCCGCGTGTTCGGCGGCGGACTCGGCATCGTACTTGGCTTGGCCTGCTGGTCCCGGTCTTGTTGCTGTTGGCGGCGCTGATCGCACTCGGCACCTGGCAGCTGCAACGCAAAGCCTGGAAGGAGGATTTGATCGCGACGCTGACCGAGCGGCTGGCGACGCCGCCGTCGGCATTGCCGGCGCCAAGCATATGGGCACGCCTCGATCAAGCGAGCGACGAATACCGCCGCGTCAAATTCACCGCCACCTTCGATCATGGCAAGGAAGCTTTAGTCTATGCCGCCGCTTCGGCGTTCCGTCCCGATGTCACCGGCCGCGGCTATTGGATTTTCACGCCGGCCCGGCTCGCTGACGGCGCGGTCGTCATCGTCAATCGCGGCTTCGTGCCCGAGGACCGCAAAGACGCAGCCGCGCGAGCCGCCGGCCAGATCAGCGGTCCGGTTGAGATCGTCGGCGTGATCCGCTGGCCGGAGGCCGGCGCGTGGTTCTCCCCTGCCGACGATCCCGCGCATAATCTCTGGTTCGTGCGCGATCCGCATTCGATGGCGGCCGCCAAGGGGATCGGCGCGGTGGCGCCGTTTTATGTCGAGCAGGAGTCGCCGGTGCCGCCAGGCGGCTGGCCGCAGCCGGGCAAGACTCGCGGTCAATCTCGCCAACAACCACCTGCAATATGTCGTGACCTGGTACGGCTTGGCGCTCGTCCTGGTCGTTGTTTTTGTCGTCTGGGCCCTTAAATCCAGCCGCGAGGCCCGTCGCGAAGGCGCTGGCGAGCCGCCGGGCGGCTTTTCGCCTTCCTTGTGAATGGGCGGTCTTATCTATTAGTGTGACGGCAGTCCGGGAGCGGCGGCGCATGGCCGCCCGCAGCGAACATCCTGGAAAATCAATGGTTTATGTCGCTCGGGGTTCGCGCCGGGCCAGGAAGTCTGTGATTGCGTCACGTCTCCACCAGGGGCGAAGCCTCAGGCCTCGGCTTCGCCGAAGTCATGCTCGCGGGCCTTGCCCGCGATGGCGGTCTCTATATGCCCGACGCCTGGCCGCGGTTGGCGCCGGAGACCATCGCCGGCTTCGCCGGCCAGCCCTATGCCGAAGTCGCCGTCGAGGTGATCCGGTTGTTCACCGGCGACGCTATTGCCGGCGCGGATCTCGCCCGCATGGCGCGCGAAGCCTACGGCAGCTTTCCGCCACCCGGCAGTGGCGCCGCTCACCCAGCTCGGCGTCAATACATTCGCGCTCGAGCTGTTTCATGGCCCGACACTCGCCTTCAAAGATGTGGCCATGCAGCTTCTGGCGCGGCTGATGGATCACGTGCTGGCGGCGCGCGGCGAGCGCCGCACCATCGTCGTCGCCACATCGGGCGATACCGGCGGCGCCGCGGTCGAAGCCTTCCGCGACCGCAGTCAGGTCGACGTGATTGTTCTGTTTCCGCACGGTCGCATCTCCGACGTGCAGCGGCGCATGATGACCACGGCGGAGGCGGCCAACATCCATGCCATCGCGCTCGAGGGCACCTTCGATGACTGCCAGGCGATCGTGAAGGGCCTGTTCAATCACACAGCCTTTCGCGATCGGGTGCGGCTCTCCGCCGTCAATTCCATCAATTGGGCGCGGATCGTGGCGCAGGTCGTCTATTATTTCACCGCCGCGGTGTCGCTCGGCGCGCCGCACCGCAAGGTCGCGTTCACGGTGCCGACCGGCAATTTCGGCGACATCTATGCCGGCTATGTGGCGCTGTTGTTGGGGCTGCCGATCGACCGGCTGGTCATCGCCACCAACGTCAACGACATCCTTACCCGGACGCTCGCCACCGGCACTTACGAATTGCGCGACGTCGTGCCGACGACTTCGCCGTCGATGGACATTGCGGTCTCGTCGAATTTCGAGCGGCTGTTGTTCGACGCCTATGACCGCGATGCCGGCGCGGTGCGCAGCCTGATGGGCGCGCTGGCGCAATCGCGGCGCTTCACGCTGTCGGCGCGGGCGCTGTCGCAGATCCGCGCGGTGTTCACCGCCGATCGCGCCGACGAGGGCGAAGTCGCCGCCACCATGCGAACCGTCAAGCGCGAGACCGGGCATTTCGTCGATCCGCACACCGCCGTCGGCATTGCGGTCGCGGAAAAGGAGCTGCGCGATCCGGTATTGCCGATGGTGGTGCTGTCGACCGCGCACCCGGCCAAGTTTCCCGAAGCGGTCGAGGCGGCGTGCGGGGCGCGGCCCCGGCTGCCGGAATGGCTTGGCGATCTCAATCAACGTCCGGAGCGCCTGACATCGCTGCCGGTCGATCAATCAGCGGTCGAGCGTTTCGTCCTGGCGACGAGTCGAGCCGCGCAAGAAGGAGCAGCAGCATGACCGTAGCGGTCACCACCTTGAAATCCGGCATCACCATCGTGACCGACACCATGCCGCATCTCGAAACCGCCTCGCTGGGCGTGTGGGTCAATTCCGGCAGCCGCGACGAGCGCCGCGACGAGCACGGCATTTCGCATTTCCTCGAGCACATGGCGTTCAAGGGCACGCGGCGGCGAAGCGCGCGGCAGATCGCCGAGGAGATCGAGGCGGTCGGCGGCGATCTCAACGCCGCGACCAGCGCCGAGACCACCGCCTATTACGCCCGCGTGCTCAAAGCCGACGTGCCGCTCGCGCTCGACGTCTTGTCCGACATTCTTTCCGAGCCGGCATTCGATCGCGAGGAGCTGATGCGCGAGCACAACGTCATCGTCCAGGAGATCGGCGCGGTCGCCGACACGCCCGACGATCTGGTTTTCGAGCACCTGCAGGCCATTTGCTTTCCGGACCAGCCGCTCGGCCGCTCCATCCTCGGCACGCCGAAGACTGTGCGCTCGTTCGACGCCGCCAAATTGCGCGATTATCTCGCCCGCCACTACCGGGCGCCGGACGTCATCGTCGCCGCCGCCGGCGCCGTCGACCATGCGGCCATCGTCGCCGAAGTCGAACAAAGATTCGCAAGCTTCCAGGGCCCCGCCAGCCCGACGCCGGAGCCGGCGCGCTTCGGCGGCGGCGCCCACGTGGAGAAGCGCGAGCTCGAGCAGGTCCATATCGCGCTCGCCCTTCCCGGCGTGGCGCAGAACGATCCCTCGCTCTACAGCCTGCAGGTGTTCAACAACGTGCTTGGCGGCGGCATGTCGTCACGGCTGTTCCAGGAAGCGCGCGAGAAACGCGGGCTGTGCTATTCGATCTATTCCTTCCATGCCGCCTATTCCGATGTCGGCATGTTCGGGCTCTATGCCGGCACCGACGCTGCCGACACCACCGAGCTGATGCAGCTCGTCGTCGACGAGATCGCCAACACCGCCGAGACCATTTCCGAGACCGAGATCGCCCGCGCCAAGGCGCAGATGAAGGCCGGCCTGCTGATGGCGCTGGAGAGCTCCGGCGAGCGCATCGGCCAGCTGGCGCGCCACATGATCGCGTGGGGCCGGCCGATTCCGCTCGACGAGCTGGTCGCCAAGGTCGAAGCGGTCACGGTCGAGCGCGCACGCGCCGCCGGACAAGCGCTGATCCGCCGCGGCAAACCGGCGATCGCGGTGATCGGCCTCGGCTCCGGCCTTGAAAGCGCGGCCGCCATTGCCGAGAGTTCTCGCGCGCCAGGCGGCATGATAGGGTTGGCGGTCCGCTCGTCTCCGTTAGGGGTCGCCATCGCGCAAGCGCGATGGGAGCCCCGTAGGCGGAGACCCAGGTTCTTGGAGTTGCTGGATTCCCGCTGGAGTTTATCCCCGACTTGATCGGGGGCGGGAATGAGCGGAACGGGGGATCATGGCGCTGAGCAGGTCCGATGGCGTTCTTCCGCACCATCAATTTTTCCGAGCCAGTGCCGTCGGTGATCGGCGAGGGCATCATTCTGCGCACGCCGCAGGTGACGGACTATGGCGAGTGGGCGGCGCTGCGCGAACTAAGCCGCGACTTTCTCACGCCCTGGGAGCCGACCTGGCCGGCCGATGACTTAAGCCGCAGCGCCTTCCGCCGGCGGATCAGGCGTTATGCCGAGGACCTGCGCACCGACCAGAGCTATGCCTTTCTGATCGTCCGCAGCGCCGACAACGCGCTGGTCGGCGGATTGACGCTCGCCAATATCCGCCGCGGCGTCGCCCAGGCCGGAAGTCTCGGCTATTGGATGGGGCTGCCCTATGTGCGGCAGGGTCACATGACGGCGGCGGTGCGCGCGGTCATCCCATTTGCCTTTGCGACACTGCGGCTGCACCGCCTCGAGGCGGCCTGCATCCCTACCAACGCGGGGTCGATCCGGCTTCTGGAAAATACCGGCTTTGTCCGGGAGGGTTATGCCCGCGACTATCTCTGCATCAACGGCGTTTGGCAGGACCATCTGCTGTACGGGCGGTTGAAGGATGCCAAGCCTTAAGGGCGATGCGGGCAAGGCAGATGAACGCGTTCCCCGGACGCGGTGCAGCGCCATAAGTGCGTTCACGCGCGTCTGTCGCGCGCTATGCTTGTGCACCGCTGATCGGGGTCGTTACAAACTCGGCGTAGAAAAAGCGCTGTGTCTGCTATGATCCCGGCTCTGCAGCGCACCACTTCGCGGTGCGCTGCGCCTGGGAAACGCCTGCTGGCAAAGCCTTAACCACGCTGTTGATGCCGCCTTGGGATGGCCACGGTTCGCTTGATATAACAAAGGCATGGGGACATTTCGGTAGGGTAGGGCCGCAAAGCGCAATGCGGGGGACCGGTCAACGCACGGAAGAACGCGGCTGCGCGCTGGCTGCGCCCATGCTGCTATTGGCGCTGCTCGCCGCCGGCTGCTCCAGCGTCGGCGCGCCGAGCGCCAGCGCTCCGCCGCCACCGGACGTTTCCCAAGGCTATGCCGGCTCCGGCTCCTTGAGCGAGATCTTCACCGGCTCGACGGCCAAGGGGCCGCAGACCGTCGCCGGCGCGCAACCGGACGTCAATTGCCCGGCGGTCGAAATTCGCCGCGGCGCGGCGACGCTGACCATCGCACCGCCGGGCGAGCGCTCGGCGATGACCCTAAAATACCAGGGCAGCTTCGTGCGCGCGGCGCGCGAATGTGCCGTCGCCGACGGCAACATGATCATGAAGGTCGGCGTCGAGGGCCGCGTCGTCGCCGGACCGGGCGGCGGCCCCGGCCCGGTCAACGTGCCGTTGCGCTTCGCCGTCGTGCAGGAAACCCCGTCCGGGATGCGGCCGGTCGTGACCAAACTCGTGATCGTGCCGGTGAACGTCGACGCGACCGGCAACACGCTTTTTACCCACGTCGAAGAGGCGATGGTTTTTCCGATACCAACGCCGACCGCGCTGCTTGACGACTATCTGGTCTATGTCGGCTTCGATCCGCTCGCGGCCGAAACGCAGTCCAAGGGACCGCCGAAAGTGCGGCCCAAGCCGAAGAAGCCGGCCGGCGCGAATTGATTTTTTCGGCCAGGCCCCCACACCCATTCTTGTTGTTAAGACGCCGAGCCGCCCTCTCCCGCGAGGGGAGAGGGCATGACCCTCTCTGTCCGCGGCAACTCACAGGCGCATCAGCAAATGCGGCCTGCCGGATCGCGCCCTCTCCCCTTGTGGGAGAGGGCAACGCATGCCGCTCAACAAACACTGCCGGGTGAGGGGCTGCAACGCGCGCGTGGCGCAGCCTGCCACGATCAGC
>CAWDQG010000028.1:0-49128 GCA_963804405.1 uncultured Alphaproteobacteria bacterium
CGCCGCTCCCGCCGCCAGAACAACGGGCGCGCTAGCGAAGGGCTCGGTCCTGGCAAAGCGGATCAGCGAAAAATGCCCGAGCGGCGGCATCGGGCGGCGCTCGATGACGCGCACGCCGCCGTGCTGCGCGGCCCATTGCGCCAGTCGCTCCCAGCGGAACTCGGGTCGCCAGCCCAATCGGCGCGCCAACGGCGCGAACCCTTGCTCGAACGACGCGCGCAGGCCGCCCTCGGCGCCGAGATGGTTCACCAGGATGATCTCGCCGCCGGGCTTGAGCACGCGGACGAACTCGTCGAGCGTCGCTTCGGGATCCGGCACCGCGGTGATGACATATTGCGCGACGACGACGTCGAACACTGCCGTCCTGGAAGCCGAGGCGCTGCGCGTCCATCACCACGAGGCCGTCGAGATTGGTCAGGCGATGCTCGACGGCGCGGGCTTTCGCCTTGCGCAGCATCGGCAGCGAGAGATCGACGCCGGTGAGGCGGTTGGTCCAGGAATAATCCGGCAGCGACAGCCCGGTGCCGACCCCGACCTCAAGGATACGGCCGCCGATGCGTTCAGCGGCGGCAGTCGCGGCCTTGCGGCCGCGCTCGAACACCGCACCAAAGACGAGGTCATAGATCGGCGCCCAGCGGGCATAAGCCTTGGCGACCGCGTCCTTGTCGAGCTCCGTCGCCATCGCCCGTCGCCTATGTCCTGCTGTCGCGGCCGCGTGCGCGGCTGGAGCGCAATCGTCTCAGATTGAAACGATTGCGTTCTAGCTTTTTTCGTGGAGCATGATCCTTTTGGAAAACCGGCTGCCACTTTTCCGGATCATGCTTTTGTCAGTGCGCCTCGGCGAGATTGGCGGGAACGACGCGCTTTGCCGTCGGCGCCGCGACGTGCTGGCGATGATGCCGCCGCCGAGCACGCGCGCCTGCCCGTCGGCGGCATCGTAGAAAGCGCAAGCCTGGCCGGGCGACACGCCGTCCTCACTCGCGATCAGCTCGACCTCGATGCCGCCCTCGGCACCGCCGCGCAGCCACGCCGGCTGAGGCGGCCGGGTGGAGCGAACCTTGACGTAAACTTCGGCGCATCGCTCCATCGCTTCGTCGATCGTGTCGGCGCCGAGCCAATTCACGTCACGCAGCCGAATGCGGCTGGTCCGCAACGCTTCGCGCGGGCCGACCACGACGCGCCGCGAATGCGCGTCCAGCCGGATGACATAGAGCGGCGCGCCGGTGGCAATGCCGAGACCGCGCCGCTGGCCAACGGTGAAATGGATGATGCCGTCATGACCGCCAAGCACGCGGCCATCGAGATCGACGATATCGCCCGGTGCCGCGGCGCCGGGGCGCAGCCGCTCGATCACGTCGGCATAATGCCCGGTGGGAACGAAGCAGATGTCCTGGCTGTCCTGCTTGTCGGCGACCGTCAACCCGAAACGCCGCGCCAGCTCGCGGGTTTCCGCCTTGGTCTGGTCGCCCAGCGGAAAGCGCAACAAATCGAGCTGGGCGCGCGTGGTCGCGAACAGGAAATAGCTTTGGTCGCGCTCGGCTTCGCGCGCGCGGTAGAGCGCCCGGCCGCCGCCGGGCAGCGCCCGCGAGGCGACATAATGGCCGGTGGCCAAGACCTTGGCGCCGAGCTCCTGCGCGGTCTGCAACAGATCCCGAAACTTGATCGACTGGTTGCATTCCAGACACGGCACCGGCGTTTCGCCGGCCATGTAGCTTTCGGCAAAGCGGTCGATCACCGCTTCCTTAAATCGGCCCTCGTAGTCGAGCACATAGTGCGGAATGCCGATGCGCTCGGCGACCATGCGGGCGTCATGGATATCGCGGCCGGCGCAGCAAGCGCCTTTGCGGTGGGTGGCAGCGCCATGGTCGTAAAGCTGCAGCGTGATGCCGATGACGTCGTAGCCGGCTTCAGCGAGCAGCGCCGCCGTGACCGACGAATCGACGCCACCCGACATGGCGACGACAACGCGCGTGTCGGACGGCCGTCCCTCGATATCGAGACTATTCAGCATGGCAACGCAAAGGTCCTTTCCCGGCGGCCAATCGCGCAGCTTTGTTCACGCCGACGGCGGCCTCGACCAGCCAATACTATAGGCGTCAGCCGGCCGCTCCGCCACGGTCGCGGCTTTGATGCGGAGCGACGCGCTTCCCGGAATTCACGACAAAAAGCCGGCAAAACTTGCCGGGTTGGCGCAAACACTGCCGCATGGCACCTAGGTGGTGGTCGCCCAATCCATTGAATTTACGTCGTTTCTACGCGGCGGCGTGCTGGCCCGGCGGTTGCAAGCGGAGATGCCAGCTTCTCGCTTTCAAGGGTCTGGCAGTGTCAAGTATAGCGTCGGACGTCAATTCAACGTCATCTTTCGCCCAGTCGCAGTGGTTGCAGGCACTCGCGCCCGCGCCGCCGGCACCGCAAGCAGACTCCCAACCGTTCGCGGCATTGCTTGATGCGACGAGCCACGCCGGACACAACCACCGCACCGGTAAATCCACCACCCGCCGCCAATCCTGCGCCGGCGAACCCCGCGCCTGCCAATCCCGCGCCGGCAAATTCGGCGTCGTCGAGCCCGGCGCCGACGAATTCCGCGCCGACGAACCCGGCATCTGCGAATCCAGCGCCGACGAGTTCCTCGCCGCGAATCCCGCGTCGACGAATACCGGGTCGACAAATTCCGCACCAAGGAATGCGAGCAGCGCGCCTTCACAGGGCCAAGGCGCCTCCCAGCCATCAGCCGTCAAGCCGAAGGCTCAGATCCGGCCGCGACGCCAATCAGCGGCACGGCAGCGGCGGCGCCGCAACCTGGCGCGGCGAGCCCGCCGGCCGTCAACGGAGGGAAGACGCCGTCGCGCGCGTCAACCAGCAGCAATACCGGACCCCAAGACGCCGACCGGCGCCGCGGCAAATGCAGCAAATGTCCCAAGCGAATGCCGACTTCCCTGGCCGAACCCGACGGAGACCAACAGTGGTCCCGCCGACCGATCCGAGCCAGGTCGTAACGGTCGGCGTCGGCCACGCCGGCGAAAGCATCGTCCAGTGACAGCAAAAACGACGACAGCAGCAACAATAGCGGCACGGCGACAGCCGACGCGGCGACCGCTGCGGCGGCGATCGCGGCCGCCAATCCGCCGCAACCGGTAGCCGCCGCGATCACCGTCGCTCCGCCGGTCAGTCCGCCAACGCCGGTCAACACCGCCAGCGCCGCAACCGCAGCGATCGGCGACGCAACCAAAGGACGGACCAAGCCCGCCACGGCGACGGTGGCCGAGCAAGATGCCGCGCCGGCGCCGGACGCGAGCGACACGGCGCCAGCGAACCAGGCGTCCGGCCACCGGCAACGAGCGACAGCGGCGGCGACAACGCGATGTCGGCTGCAGCCGTGAGCGGAGGCAAGACGCAAACCGCGAGCAACGCCATCCAGCAAACTCAAGCTCAAGCGAAGCGACACGAGACGGCCCCGACTGCATCGAGCCCGACCGACACCGCCGCGCCGGCGAACACCGATCATGTAGCGCCCGGGCCGACGGATGTTTCCGCGACGTCTGCGTGACGCTGGACAGTCGAATCCGCAGAACGGCAGCGGCGCAGCGAAAGCGGACGCGAGCGGCGTGCCAAATCTCGGCTTCACCGCTTTGGCGGCAACAACGCCGTCGAACGCCGCCGGGTCGACGTCATCCAGTGCCGCTCGACCGCCGCCGCGGTGCCGGTTGCCGGCTCGCGGTCGCGATCGCCGCCCGGGCGCAGTCCGGATCCAACCAGTTCGACATCCGGCTCGATCCACCCGAACTCGGGAGGATCGACGTGCGCCTCGACGTCGACAGCACCGGCCAGGTGACGACGCACATGACCGCCGACCGCGCCGATACGCTTCAATTGCTGCAGAGCCAGCAGCCGCAGATCGAACAAGCGTTGCAGGATGCCGGCTTGAAAACCGCCGACAATGGCTTGCAATTCACCCTCCGCGACCAATCCTTTGCCGGCGGGCAGAACAACGGCTCTGGCTCGCAACAGACAAACAATCCCGCGCAGATGGTCATTCCCGACGCCGATCTGCCGCCGGTCGCCGCGACGCAGAGTTTATGCGCGCGCCGGTCTCGGCAGCGGCGTCGACATCCGCGTTTGAACGCGATGGCGTGATCGAAGGACGAGAGCAATGAGCACCATCTCCAGGCGATCAACAACGGGCAGTCGGCGAACGCGCAGCTCGCCAATCGAACGTCTCCAACGCCAGTTCCTCCAGCCTCCTCCGCGTTCGTCCACCGCGCAGGCCGCCAATACCAGCGCTTCACAACAGCTCGCCGGCAATTTCGATACCTTTCTGCAGCTCCTGACCACCCAGTTGCAGAACCAAAATCCGCTCGATCCGCTCGATACCAATCAATTCACCCAACAGCTCGTCGCGTTTGCCGGCGTCGAGCAGCAGATCAACATGAACACCAATCTGCAAACGCTCATTTCGATGCAGCAGACCAGCGAGGCGACCTCGGCGCTGCAACTGGTTGGTTCCAACGGTCACGGTCGGCGGCAATTCCGCGACGCTATCCAACGCGACCAGCACCTCGGCCATCTGGAGCCTGACGCGCCTACGCCGGCGACCGCGAACCTCACAATCACCAGCGCCGCCGGCACGACGGTCTTTACCAAAACGATGGCGCTCAACGCCGGCGCACAAAACTTCTCCTGGAACGGCCTGGGCAACAACGGCCAAACCTGGCCTGACGGCACTTACAAGCTCTCGGTCAGCGCTACCGGCGCCAACGGCCAGCCGGTCAACGGTGTCGACCCAGGTCCAAGGCACCGTCAGCGGCGTCAGCCTCAGTTCGAATCCGCCGACGCTCACCGTAGGCGGACAGAACGTCCAAATCAGCCAGATCACATCGATCAGCCACTGATCATCGGCGTGGCGCCCGAGCGACCATCGTGCTGCGTCGCAAACCGGAACATGCCGCGGCTTGCAGCCAAAAGCCAGCAATCGACGCTTGCGCTTAGCCAAATCTTAAGCCGCGGTGCGTAACGTCCAGGCCTGTAGTGTCGAGTGTGAGAGTTCTTGCTATGACTGAGCCTCATCGCCCGAGGGTCAAGTATGTCATCGGGCCGGACGGTTCGCCTCTGACGATTGCTGATCTCCCGGCGCCGGGAACGAAGCGTTGGGTGATTCGCCGCAAGGCCGAAGTCGTCGCCGCCGTTCGCGGCGGATTGCTGTCGCTGGAAGAAGCGTGCAGCCGCTACACCCTGACGGTCGAAGAATTCCTTTCCTGGCAATATTCGATCGACCAACACGGCCTGGCCGGCTTGCGCACCACCCGCATTCAGCAGTATCGCCAGTAACGCGCGCTTAATACGTCTTACCGATCCGTCAATGCCGGCCGCCCGCCGCAGGCGGCGTTTTTTTTTTTGCCCGCACCGAAAGCCGGACACCGCCGACGCGCGCGCGACGGCGCGCCGATCTTCCACCGGGCCGCGATTTCTTCTGCCGCCACGACCGCTATTAACCCGGCGCTAACCATAAACTGGGCAAATCTTGCCGGGCGGGATGCGCGAAGGTTTCGCGCGTGGGAGATAACGATCGGTGCGGGGTTTTCTCGAGTTTGCCAAGACGCTTGGCGCGCCGCGCATTGCCGCGATGGCCGCCGTCACGATCGCGCTGGTCGGCTTTTTCGCCTTCCTCATCCTGCGCGTCACGGCGCCGCAAATGACTCCGCTTTTTACCGATCTGTCCTACGAGGACTCCGCCGCGATCGTGAAGGAGCTCGAGCGGCAAGGCGTCAACTTACGAGCTGCGCAACGACGGCGGCATCGTCATGGTGCCGAAGGATCGCGTTGCCCGCCTGCGCATGTCGCTGGCCGGCGAAGGCCTGCCCAAAGGCGGCGGCATCGGCTACGAGATTTTCGACAAATCGGACGTGCTCGGCACCACGAGCTTCGTCCAGAATATCAACAATCTGCGGGCGCTCGAGGGCGAGCTGGCCCGGACCATCCGTGGCCTCGACAGCGTCGTGGCCGCGCGCGTGCATCTGGTGCTGCCCGAGCGGCCGCTGTTCTCGCGCGACAAAGTCGAGCCGTCGGCGTCGATCGTGCTCAAGGTCCACGGCACGCTGGAGCCGCAGCAGGTGCGGGCCATCCGCCACCTGGTCGCCTCCGCCGTCAACGGGCTCAAGCCGCAGCGGGTGTCGATCGTCGACGAAGCCGGCCGCCTCCTGGCCGACGGCAGCGGCGAAGATGGGGTCGGCGAAATCAGCGGCGACGAACGGCGGTCGGCGTTCGAGAAAAGACTGCGCGATCAGATCGACGCCATCATAACGTCCGTTGTCGGGCCCGGCCGCGCCCGCACCCAGGTCAGCGCCGATTTCGATTTCAACCGCGTGACGCAGACTTCGGACAAATACGATCCCGAGGGCCGCGTCGTGCGTTCGAGCCAAACGCGCGAAGAAACGTCGGCAACTAACGAACGCGAAAATCAGGTCACGGTCGGCAACGAGATACCCGGCGGCGGCAATCAGCGGCCCGGGCCAGCCGCCCGAGGCCAACGCGGCTCCTCGCGACCAGAGCCGGAAATCCGAGGAAATCGTCAATTACGAGATCTCCAGGACCACCAAGACCGAGGTGATCGAGGGCGGCCGCGTCAACCGCATTTCGGTCGCCGTCCTGGTCGACGGCACCTACGGCAAAAACGACAAGGGCGACATTATCTATCAGCCGCGCAGCAAGGAAGAAATCGATCAGATCGCGGCGCTGGTGCGCACGGCGATCGGATTCGACCAGAAACGCGGCGACCAGGTCGAGGTCGTCAATCTGCGTTTCGCCGAGACGCCGGCTACGCCGATCACCGAACCGAGCGGCTGGATGGCGGCGCTGCAACTGACCAAAGACGACATCATGCGCGCCATCGAAATGATGGTTATGGGATTATTGGGCCTTGTCGTGCTGCTCATGGTCGTGCGGCCGCTGGTGCGCCGTGTCCTTGCGCCGGAACAGCGCCTCGTTGCGCTGCCGGCGGGCGCCGGCGACGCCCAACTGGCGGAAGCGCTGGCCGCCGAGGCAGCCAAGGCGGCAGAGCCGAGCCCGACGGCGAAGATGATCGATATCGCCCAAATCCAGGGCCAAGTTCATGCCCAGTCGGTGCAAAAGGTCGGCGAGCTTGCCGACAAGAACCCAAGCGAAGCCGTTTCCATCATCCGCCAGTGGATGAGCGAAAGCCAGGCAGCGTGATCAATAGCCATGCCGCCCGCCGTCGCCAGAGAAGAACGAAGTCGAGGCCGCCGCGACCCGCCGCGACATCGCCGGCGCCATGGCGACGCTCGCCGCCCGCGGCGCGCCCGCAGCCGCCGGCAGCCGGCAGCTTAACGGCAAGGAGCGCGCCGCCATCCTGATGCTGGCACTCGGCGAAAGCTACGGCGCCAAAATCTGGGCCATGCTCGACGACGACGAGCTTCGCGACCTTTCGGTCGCGATGTCGACCATCGGCGCGATCGAAGCGGAACTGGTCGAAAACCTGCTGCTCGAATTCGTCACCCGCATGTCGGCATCCGGCGCGCTGATGGGCAGCTACAATTCCACCGAGCGCTTGCTGCAGCAATACCTGCCGCCCGAGCGCGTCGGCGCGATCATGGAGCAGATCCGCGGCCCGGCCGGCCGCAACATGTGGGAGAAGCTCTCCAACGTGCAGGAAGAGGTGCTCGCCAATTATCTCAAGAACGAATACCCGCAAACGGTGGCGGTGGTGCTTTCGAAGATCAGGCCGGAGCATGCCGCGCGCGTGCTCGCCATCCTGCCCGAGGAACTGGCCCTCGATGTCGTCAACCGCATGCTGCGGATGGAAGCGGTGCAGAAGGAAGTGCTGGAGCGTCTCGAACTGACGCTGCGCACCGAGTTCATGTCGAACCTCTCGCAGACGCGCCGGCGCGACGCTCACGAGGTGATGGCTGAGATCTTCAACAACTTCGATCGCCAGACGGAAACCCGGTTTCTTACCGCGCTCGAGGAGGACAACCGCGAGAGCGCCGAGCGCATCAAGACGCTGATGTTCACGTTCGACGATCTGGTCAAGCTCGATCCCGGATCGGCGCAAACACTCATGCGCCACATCGAAAAGGACAAGCTCGCGGTGGCGCTCAAAGGCGCCGCCGAGCCGGTGCGGCAGTTCTTCATGTCCAACATGTCGACCCGCGCCGCCAAGATGCTCGTTGACGATATGGGCGCCATGGGGCCGGTGCGGCTGCGTGACGTCGACGAAGCGCAGGTCCTGCTGGTCAATCTCGCCAAGGATCTGGCGGCCAAAGGCGAAATCGTCATTTCCAAGAGCCGCGGCGAAGAGGAGCTGATCTACTGATGGGCGCTCCGGCAAAATTCCTGTTCGACGTCGATTTCGCCGCCGGCCACGAACGCGAAGCGACGGTCGCGCTCGCCGAACATGCAGTACCAAGCTCGCCGAGGCCGAGGCGGCCGCGCATCGACGCGGCTACGCCGAAGCGCAAAGCGACGCCGCGGTCGAGGCCGGACGCCGGATCGCCGGCACGCTCGAGCGCATCGCGGCGAGTCTCGCCGAGGCGACCAAGGCGCTGGCGACGGTCGAAGCGCGGCTCGAATGCGAAGCCGTCGAGGTCGCCGTGGCGGTCGCCCGCAAGCTGGCGCCAACCTTGATCGAGCGCGAGCCGTTCGCCGAAATCTCGGCGCTCGCGAGCAGCTGTTTCCGCGAGCTGGTCGCGGCGCCGCATATCGTCGTGCGCATCAATGATTCGCTTTATGCGGCCGCGCGCGAAAAGCTCGAGGATATCACCCGCGCCCACGGCTATGAGGGCCGGCTCGTCGTGCTCGGCGAACCCAGCGTCGGAGTCGGCGATTGCCGCATCGAATGGGCGGACGGTGGCATCAACCGCGACGTCGGCGCTAGCCGACAACGCCATCGGCGAAGCGGTCGCTCGCTATATCAGCGCGCGGCGCAGCATCGTCGATGCAATGTGAGATGATCAGGAGGAGCGAGAATGAGTGAGGATGGCAAGGTGCCCCTGCCCAATCTCGAAGACCATGCGGCGCAACCCGATGTGCCGGCCGCGCCCGAACCGGACGAGCCGACAACGCGGATCGCCGCCGATCTCGAAGCGGTGTTCGACGTTCCGGTCAAGGTCTCGGCCGTACTCGGCCGAGCGCGGATGGAGATCAACGATCTCCTCAAGATCGGCCCCGGCACCGTGCTCGAGCTCGACCGCAAGGTCGGCGAGGCCATCGATATCTATGTCAACGACCGCCTGGTCGCCCGCGGCGAAGTCGTTCTGGTCGAGGAGAAGCTCGGCGTGACCATGACGGAAATCATCAAGGCAGAGCGGTGATGAAGACAGCGAATGGCGAGTGGCGAATAGCAATAGGGGGCTGCGCGAGCGCGGCAGTTCGTCCGCTGTTCGCTGCCCGCTATTCGCTATTCGCGATCGCCGGGATGGCAGACAAAAAGGAAACTCACCATGCGGCTTTTGATCGTTGGCACGCTGAATGGCCAGCTCACCACCGCCACCAAAATCGCGATGGATCGGGGCGCGACGGTCACCCACGCCGCCGATATCGCCCAGGCGCTGGCCGTGCTGCGCTCCGGGCGCGGCGCCGACCTGTTGATGGTCGATGTTGCCGTCGCCATCCGCGAGCTGGTGACCGCGCTCGAAGCCGAGCACATCCACGCGCCGATCGTGGCCTGCGGCACCGCCACCGACGCCCGCGCTGCCGTCGCCGCCATTCATGCCGGCGCCAAAGAATATATCCCGCTGCCGCCCGATCCGGAATTGATCGCTGCCGTTCTCGCCGCCGTCGCCGATGACACGCGCGAACTCATCTATCGCGACGACGCCATGGCGCGGGTGGTCAAGCTCGCTTTGCAGGTCGCGCCGAGCGACGCCTCGGTGCTGATCACCGGCGAGTCGGGAACCGGCAAGGAAGTCGTGGCGCGCTATCTGCATGGCCGCTCGAACCGCGCCAAGAAGCCGTTCATCTGCGTCAATTGCGCCGCCATTCCCGAAACCCTGCTCGAATCCGAGCTGTTCGGCCATGAGAAGGGCGCCTTCACCGGCGCGATCGCGCGGCGGATCGGCAAGTTCGAGGAGGCCAATGGCGGCACGCTGCTGCTCGACGAGATTTCCGAGATGGACGTGCGGCTGCAGGCCAAGCTGCTGCGCGCGATCCAGGAGCGCGTCATCGATCGCGTCGGCGGCACGCGGCCGGTGCCGATCGATATCCGCATCATCGCCACCTCCAATCGCAATCTCGCCGACGCGGTGCGCGAGAACGTATTCCGCGAGGATCTGCTGTTTCGCCTCAATGTCGTCAACCTGAAAATCCCGCCGCTGCGCGAACGGCCGGCCGACGTGATCGAGCTGGCGCAATATTTCATCGGCAAATACGCGGCGGCCAACGGCGTGCCGGCACGGCCGCTGTCGCAGGAGGCGCGGCGCACGCTGACGGTCAATTACTGGCCGGGCAACGTGCGCGAGCTGGAAAACACCATGCATCGGGCCGTGCTGTTGGCGACCGGCGCCGACATCGGGCCGGAATCCATTCTCGCTCCCGACGGCGCGCGTCTCGACCAGCAGCGCAGCGCGTCATCGGTTGCGCACGCGGCACTCGCCGCCGAGCAAGTGTCGCGTGCGCTGGTCGGCCGCACGGTCGCCGAGGTTGAGCGCGACTTGATTCTGGAAACGCTCAAGCATTGTCTCGGCAACCGCACGCATGCCGCCAACGTGCTCGGCATCTCTATCCGCACGCTCCGCAACAAGCTCAACGAGTACGCCGCCGACGGCGTACCGGTGCCGCCGCCGGGCGGCGGCGAGCCGCGCGCGGCGGCGTAATTCTCTGCCGCTCATTCCCGCGGAGGCGGGAATCCAGAGCGGGATGCTCCATCCGAGCAATGCAAACTGTTGGGTCCCCGCCTTCGCGGGGACGAGCGGATAGAGAGCGCGTTACCTCACCCCTTCCAGCCCTTCGATCATGACGATCTCGACTTCGCCGGCGCCGCTTCGGCGGAAGGTCGCAGCTTTTTTGTATTCCTCCGACGTGAAGCAAGCCACGCCCTGCTCGAAGGTCGGAAACTCGATCACCACGAAGCGCTGGAATTTCTCCGGACCTTCCATGATCTGAAAACGGCCGCCGCGCGCCAATGGCTTGCCGCCATACTTTGCCAGGATCGGCGGCACCTGATCGGCGTATTTTTTGTACTCCTGCGGATCCTTCACTTTGCCGCGCGCGACCCAATAAGCAGGCATTGGCTTCTCCAATTGCAAAGCATGGCTGCCCGCGGAATGCGCGAGCGCCATCGTCTTAACATCGGCGGCGCAGACCCGCTATCGACTTGATGCTGGCGGCTCGGCATCGGTCAGGTTCGGGAAGAAATATTCGATGCACATTTTCGGCACAATCAACCCGAACGCCATCGCCAGGATGATCAGCAGCGCCGTTGCCCCATCGACGATGGTACCGAGCAGCAGGTCGGACGAGGCGGCGTCGCCGGCGCGTATCAAACTCAGCAGCCCACCGGCCATGCGGAACAGATATACGCCGGGGATCAGCGACACCACCGAAGCGAAAGCAAACGCCGCAAACGGCATGCGCAACCGATCGGCAACCGGCGTGACAATGATGCCGACCGCAAGGCAGGCGACCAGCGCGCCAGCCTCGGCACTGGTGCCAACCACCACAATCGCCAGCCACCGCAAGGCGTGTGCGAGCATGCCGATAAGAATGGGAATCGGCAGCATGCGCCACGGCATGGCGAAGAAAGTGCCGTAAGCCGCAACCGCGATCCCGGCAGCGATCACGTCGTAGCCGAGCGGCACCGCCGCCAGCGGCGGCGATACCGGCAGGTCAATACCGGCGAGCGAAAGCCCGGCAAGGAGGCCGGCGCTGATCACCAAAGTGATCAGGCAAGCGTAGCCGACGCGACACGCTCCAAGCGCAATCCGGGCGCGCGCGAGATCGATGGCGCCATTGAGAAAATGCGCGCCGGGAACCAGCACCATACAGGGACAGACCGCGACCAGACGCATCAGCGAACTGAGTTGCAATCGGACCACGATTGCGCCGATCACGCCGGCGAGCAGTGCGGCGCAAAACGGCTGGACGAACGGGTTACTGCTTAGCCCGGCCAACCAACGGCGCAGACCAGCGCCGGCGCCGGCGCTGAACGCAATCAGGACCAGCGTGAACCAATGGCTGGCGCCGAAAATCACGCCGAGCGCGGCGGCTCCCGTAGCCGTCAGCAAGACGAAGCGCGCCAGCGAAAACGGCGGCAGATGGTTGATCGCCGCCAGCGCCGGCCGCAATGCGCCGGCGCCGATGCGGTGATCGCAAACCTGGTCGATCAGGTCATTGGTCGCCGAGACCTTCGTCATATCGACGCCAAGGGGTTCGGCGGTGATGCTCTCCAAGCGTGGCGCGTTCGGATCGTCGATCCGAAGCGTCAATGCGCCCCAGCGCGGCAAAACCGCGACGTTGACGCCAAGCGCGGCGCCCAGCCGCTCCACGCCGACCATCATTCGCCGTGTGGTCTCGCCGTTGGTGAACAACAGCCTGGCGGTGGCTGCCAGCAGAGCAAGAACGTCCGCCGCAGCGAGCGGCTCGCGGGATCGCGTTGCTATGGCCTCCCCTTGCTCCAAGCGATCAACCGGGCTAGACCATGATCCGATCAAGTTGAATCGGATCATGGTCTAGATTTTACGTTGGAGCATGATCTTTTCCGAAAACCGGTTTCCACCCGGATCAAGTCCGGGGCAGGCTTTTTGGGATCATGGTCTAGCGCCCCGACGCGACATACGGTTTGACCATCTTGGCGGGATCGACGACGCGATCGAACTCGGCCTCGGTGACGAAGCCGAGCTTGAGCGCCGCCGCCTTGAGCGTGAGGTCGTTGTCCATTGCGTAATGGGCGATCTTGGAGGCCTTGTCGTAGCCGATCACCGGCGCGAGCGCAGTCACCAACATCAGCGAACGGTCCACATCCTCTTTGATCTTCTTCAGGTTCGGCTTGGTGCCTTCCACCAGGAAACGCCGGAAATTGGTGCAGCCGTCGGTCATGATGGTGATCGAATGGGTGATGTTGTAGATCATCAGCGGCTTGTAGACGTTCATTTCCAGATAGCCGCTGGCGCCGCCGAAGCCGACGGCGACATCGTTTCCCATCACCTGCACGGCGACCATGGTCAGCGCCTCGCACTGGGTTGGATTGACTTTGCCGGGCATGATCGACGACCCCGGCTCGTTTTCCGGAATTGACAATTCGGCAAAACCGGCGCGCGGGCCGCACGACATCAGCCGGATGTCGTTGGCGATCTTGTAGAGCGATACGGCCAGCGTCCGCAGCGTGCCGGACAGCTGCACCAGCGCATCATGGGCGCCCTGCACGGTAAATTTGTTCGGCGCGCTGACAAAAGGCAAACCGGTCAACTTGGCGATCCGCGCGGTCGCGGCTTCGGCAAAGCCGGGCTCGGCATTGATGCCGGTGCCGACCGCGGTGCCGCCAAGCGCGAGGCGATACACGCCCTTGAGTGCGCCGGCGATGCGCTCGAGATCGTCGGCCAGCATGCCGGCATAGCCCGACCATTCCTGCCCGAGCGTGAGCGGCGTCGCATCCTGCATATGGGTGCGGCCGATTTTCACGATGTCGTCCCATTTCAGTGGCCTTGGCGGCGATGGCGTCGTGCAGCGCCTTCACCGCCGGGATCAGGCGCTTCGTGACGCCGACGGCGGCGGCGATATACATCGCCGACGGAAAAGTGTCGTTCGACGATTGCGACATGTTGACGTGATCGTTGGGATGTACCGGCGTCTTAGAGCCGAGCGGCGTGCCGGCAAGCTGGCTGCAGCGGTTAGAGATCACCTCGTTCACGTTCATGTTGAATTGGGTGCCGCTGCCGGTCATCCACACATGCAGCGGGAACATGTCGTGATGCTGGCCGGCCAGAATTTCGTCGCAGGTTTTGACGATCAACCCGTGCGCCTTGTCGTCCAACCTTTTGGCGGCATGGTTGGCGTTGGCCGCGGCCTTTTTCAGGATGGCGTAGGCGGTGATCATTTCGCGCGGCATCAGATCCTGGCCGATGCTGAAGTGCTCCAGCGAGCGCTGGGTCTGGGCGCCCCATAATTTGTCGGCGGGCACGCGGACTTCGCCAAGGCTGTCGGTCTCGGTGCGAAACTCGCTCATCGCTCGCTCCTGAAATAGCGGACCATCATGCCCGCCGCATTATTCGTAGTGCCCGGAGGTGGCGCTGACTTTGCCGCGGAAGACCGTGTAGTTGACGACGGCATAGACCAGCATCAGCGGGAAGACAAACAGGCCTTCGCCCCAGAACATGAAGGCGAGACTCGAATGCGGCGCGGCCGCGTCCTCGATGGTGATGGAAAACGGTATCATGTAGGGCCAGAACGAGATCGCCAGCGTGCCGAACGCGGCGACAAAAATGAGCGAGACCATGTAGAAGGGCAGGTCGTCGCGGCGCTGCCGGACGCTCACGGCGAGCACGATGGCCGCCAGAACGCCGATCACCGGGAAAACGAACAAATACGGCCGCTCGAGCCACCGGCCGATGACGCGCAGATTCTCGGCCAGCGCATAGCCGAACACGACGATCAGGAAGATCAACAGCGCGATCGACAGATAGGGGATCAGACGATACGCGGACTCGCGTAGCTCGCCCTCGCATTTGCGCACCAGCCAGCACGCGCCGAGGAGCGTGTAACCGAGGCAAAGGCCGACGCCGCAGAGCAGCGCGAATGGGCTGAGCCAGCCAAACTCGCCGCCGACATAATGGCCGTTGGCCACCGGCAGCCCCTCGACGAGGGCGCCGACCATCAAGCCTTGAATGAAGGCGGCCGCCAACGAGCCTCCGGCAAAGCCGACATCCCAGACCGGGCGCATGCGCTCGGCCTTGTAGCGGAACTCAAACGCGACGCCGCGCAGGATCAGGCCGGCAAGCATGAGCAACAGCGGCAGATAAAAGGCGGAAAACAACGTCGCATAGACGATGGGAAATGCGCCCCAGAGCACGACGCCGGCGACCACCAGCCAAGTCTCGTTACCGTCCCACACCGGCGCTACCGCTGCCATCATCCCGCGCCGTTTCGCCTCATCGCGCGTCAGGCCAAAGAGAATCCCGATGCCGAGATCGAAGCCGTCGAGCAGGACGTAGAGCAGCACGCTGATCGCCAGGACGCACACCCAGAACCAGACCATGGCTATTCTCCTGCCCCCGGATGCGAGCGCGCGAGCGGCTCGTCGACCACCGACATCGGACGGTTGGGAACGGCGCCGACGGCCGGCTCGGCCAGACGCCCCACCGGTCCGATGCGCAGCAGCCGGTGAATGTAGAGCGCGCCGAAGACGAAAATGAGCGTGTAGACCACACAAAAGACGATCAGCGAGACCATTGCCGCGCCCACCGTTAGGAAGGGAGTTATCAAGTCCGCCGTTCGCAACACCCCATAGACCGTCCAGGGCTGACGTCCGACCTCGGCGGTGAACCAGCCCGTCAATATCGCGATGAACGGCAGCGGCCAGCTTAAGAATATCAGCCACAGCAGCAGGCGGCTTCGCTCCAAACGCTCCTTGATGCTCAGATACGAGCCGACCCAGGCGAGAAAGAGCATGACCAGGCCACAGCCGACCATAATCCGAAATGTAAGAAATGGAATGAGGACAGGAGGCCAATCCGACCGCGGAAAATCAGTAAGCCCGACTTCCTTCGAATCGAAGCTCATGCTGCCGATCAGGCTGCCAAGAACCGGAATTTTGATCTCGAAATAGTTGGTCGCCGTTTTTTGATCGGGGATCGCGATCAACACCTCGCCTGCCGGCTGCTCGTCGTGCCAGCGCGCCTCGATCGCGGCGAACTTGGCGGGCTGATAGTCGTGGACGTAATCGCCATTGAGATGTCCGAAAAAGATTTGGACCGGTACGAGTATGGCGCCGAGGAAGAGGCCCATGCGCAGCATGATGTGGGCTTCGGCGGTGAATTTGCCGCGGAGTAGATACCAGGCGCCGGTCGCGGCGACGCAAAAGGCCCCGGTGAGGAAGGACGCGAGCAGCATGTGCGGAAATCGCACCCACAGCACCGGACTGAAAACGATCTTGGCCCAGTCGGTGGGGACGAAGGCGCCATTCTCGAGGACGTAGCCCATCGGTGCCTGCATCCAGCTGTTGTTAGCCATGATCCAGAACGCCGAAAGCGTGGTGCCGAGCGCCACCATTGCGGTCGAGAACAGGTAGAACCACGGCGGCACGCGAGAGCGCCCAAACAGAAGAATCCCGAAAAAGCTGGCCTCGAGGAAGAACGCCGTAAATGTCTCGTAGGACAGCAGCACGCCTTGGATCGGGCCGACCATGCGGGCCAGCACCTCCCAGTTGGTGCCGAACTGGAAGGCCATCACAATTCCGGACACCACGCCCATCCCGAACGCTACGCCGAAAATCTTGAGCCAGAACTCGAACACCTGGCGATATGCCGGGCGGCCGGTCGCAAGATGCAAAGCCTCAAGGATGGTCAGCCATGCGGCCAGCCCGATAGAGAAGGATGGGAAGACGATGTGGAACGAGATCGTGAACGCAAACTGCAGCCGCGACAGGAGTAATGCGGTGATCTCCACGAGAGCCTCCTGCTAAGAGCGTGATCCCGAAAAAGCCCGCCCCGAACTTGACCCGGGGTGAAAACCGGTTTTCGGGAAAGATCATGCTCCGAAAAGATCATGCTCCAATGTAAAATCCAGGCCATGACCAGATCTAAATTGATCGGATCATGGTCTAGCGCCAAAGATTTCCCTTCGCCAGATCGACAATCTCGTCGCCCCTTCCGCTCATCACCGCCTTGACCATATAGAGCGTGAAGCCCTTGGCCATCTCGACGGTGATCGCCGGCGGCATGGCGAGCTCGGTGGGTGCGACGACGGCGTCGATCAGCACCGGACCGGCGTGCGCCAGCGCGGCAGCGACGCCGTCTGTGACTTCGTCAGGAGTTTCGATCCTGATGCCGCGCACGCCGGTCGCTTCGGCCATCGCGGCGAAATTCGGATTCACCAGATCCGTGCCGGTGGTCAGGAAGCCGGTCGACATCTGCTCCAGCTCGACAAAGCCGAGCTTGCCGTTGTTGAAGACGACGATCTTCACCGGCAGCTTGAGCTGCGACAGGCTGAGAAAATCACCCATCAGCATGCTAAAGCCGCCGTCGCCCGACAGCGAGATCACCTGCCGGGCGGGATACGCCGCCTGCGCGCCGATCGCCTGCGCCATCGCGTTGCCCATGGAGCCGTGCCAGAACGATCCGATTAAGCGGCGTTTGCCGTTCATCGCCAGGTAGCGTGCCGCCCAGACTGTCGGCAGGCCGACGTCGCAGGTAAAAACCGCGTCGGTTGCGGCCTGATCGCTGAGCGCCTTGGCGACCTGCTGCGGATGCAGGAGCCGTTTGCCCGATTTGCCGACCGCCAATTCATCGAGCGATTTGCGCGTTTTGGCGTAATGGTCGCGGGCCTGCGCCAGATGGGTGTCGTCGCGCTTCTCCTTCAGCATGGGCAGCAACGCGGCGATGGTCGCCTTCACGTCACCGACGACGCCGAGATCGACCGGCACGCGCCGGCCGATCTGCTCGGCGCGCAGATCGACCTGGGCGACGCGGACGCCAGCTTCCTTGGGATAGAACTGCCGGTAGGGAAAATCGGTGCCCAGCATGAGCAGCACGTCACAGTCGAGCATGGCATAGTAGCCGGACGCGAATCCGATCAGGCCGGTCATGCCGACATCGTAAGGATTGTCCCACTCGACATGTTCCTTGCCGCGCAGCGCATGCACCATCGGCGCTTTGAGCTTTTTGCCGAGTGCGAGGAGCTCGTCATGCGCCCCTTGGCAACCCGAACCGCACAGGATCGTGACGCTGTCGTCGCCGTTCAGCAGCGCCGCGAGCCGCTCAACATCCGCGGCGGCGGGCGTGACAACGGGTTGAGCCGGCAGCAGGCCGCCGAGCTTGGTCGGCGGCGCATCGGCGGCGGCCTGGAGCGCGACGTCGCCGGGAAGCACCACCACCGACACCCCGCGCTTGCCGACCGCCTCACGGATGGCGATCTCGAGCGTGCGCGGCATCTGCTGCGGTTGAGAGATGAACTCGCAATAGTGGCTGCATTCCTTGAACAGCGTTTGCGGATGGGTTTCCTGGAAATACCCGGCGCCGATCTCCGGCGACGGGATTTGCGCGGCAATCGCCAGCACCGGCACGCGTGACCGGTGGCAATCGAACAGTCCATTGATCAGATGCAGATTGCCGGGGCCGCAGCTGCCGGCGCAAACGGCAAGCTCGCCGGTCAGGTGCGCTTCGGCGCCGGCGGCAAAAGCGGCAACCTCTTCATGCCTGACATGTATCCACGCCACCTTGGCTTGGCGGCGCAGCGAGTCGGTCAAACCGTTCAAGCTGTCGCCAACGACGCCATAAATCCGTTTGACGCCCGCCGCAGCTAAAATCTCCGCAAATTGATCTGCTACAGTTTTTGCCATGTTTTCTTTTCCGTTGAGCAAATGCCCACAAGCCGCAGTGACGATGACGTAGCAGTGACAATGACCTAGCAGTGACAATGACGTACAGGAGAAGGACTTACCGCGACGGCGGCAGGCGAAGATCAACCGTTGGTCCTCAAACGTTGGCTGTCAGACGTTAGTTCCCATGACACCGCCTTGGAGACCTCGCTCCGCGGCCGGCGCGCACATCACCGGCGAGCGGGCAAAAACCAATGGAACCGCCCGGCTGATCTTTTCGTCCGACATGAACCTGAGCAATCGAATGATCGTTTGAATTGGCGAAATATCTCCTTTCTGTAAAGACTATGACAGCTTCGCATGTCATCCTTATGCAAGGTTTGATTGTCAAAAAGGTTTGATTGTCCAAGTCTTGCTGGAGCGGGCGCGAACTAAAGCGTCGGCGACACAAAGAGGGAGACCGCGATGATTCGATGCGTACGCATTTGGACCGGGGACAACGACAATTCACTGTTCGAGGAAGGCTTGATCGACCTCGATCGCGGTTCGCACGGCGATGTCCTCACCGGCAAATTGCCGGTTACCAGCGTCTCATTCCAGGAAACCAAGTCCGGCGGCAAACTCGATTGGCATACCGCGCCGGTCCGCCAGCTTGTCGTGACCTTGAGCGGCACATTGGATTTCGAAACCCGAAGTGGACAGCATTTCACGCTGCGGCCCGGCGACATTTTGTTGGCGGAAGATACGGTTGGCGGCGGCCATAGCTGGAAGCTGATCGACGATCAGCCCTGGCGCCGCGCCTATGTGGTGCTCTCGCCCGGCGCCGCCGTTCCGTTCCGGTCGCATAAATGATGCCCCGCCTATTGGATCACGGCCCCGGGAAGGGACCGGGGTTTCGCAACAGATCATGCGCCAACGCGATATCTAACCATTTCTCATTTCGACCGGAGACAACACCATAAATCAAGCTCGCTCCGCGGATACCGACATTGTCCTCATTGGCGCCGGCATCATGAGCGCCACCCTCGCGGTGTTTCTCAAGGAGCTCGATCCGTCGCTTCGCATCGAGATTTTCGAGGTGCTTGACGGCGCCGCCCTGGAAAGTTCCGACGCGTGGAACAATGCCGGCACCGGTCACGCGGCGCTTTGTGAGCTCAACTACACGCCCGAACGCAGCGACGGCAGCATCGACATCTCGAAAGCATTAAGCGTCAATGTCGAGTTCGATCTGTCCCGGCAATTGTGGACTTACCTGATCCGCAAAAAGGCGATCGCATCGCCGGACCTGTTCATCCACGCAGTTCCACATATGAGCTTCGTTCACGGCGCCGCCCACGTCGCGTTTCTCAGGAAGCGGCATGCGGCGCTGACGGCCCATCATCTCTACAAGGGAATGGAGTACATCGAGGACAAGCAGACTTTGCGGGAATGGGTCCCGCTGGTCATGGAGGGCCGGCCTGATACCGAGGTCGTCGCCGCGACCCGGATGATCACCGGCGCCGACGTGAATTACGGCGCGCTGACCCGCAATCTCGTTGGCTATCTGCAACGGCGCGGCGGCTTTGCCATTCACTTTTTACACCGGATCACCGGCATTCGACGCGAACAGAATGGCGGCTGGCGCCTCGATGCGCACAACACCGCCGACGGCACGTCAGTATCGAGGACGGCGAAATTCCTTTTTATTGGCGCCGGCGGCGGCGCCTTGCCGCTGCTGCAAAAATCCGGGATTCGGGAGGCAAACGGCTACGCGGGCTTTCCGATCAGCGGCATCTGGCTGCGCTCCGACGATCCGGCGATCAACAAGCGCCATCACGCCAAAGTCTACGGCATGGCTGACGTCGGCTCGCCACCGATGTCGGTTCCGCATCTCGATACGCGCGTGATCGGCGACAAGCACTCCATTCTGTTCGGACCCTATGCCGGCTTTTCCACCAAATTCCTCAAGCACGGATCGCACTTCGACCTGTTTCGCTCGATCAGGCTCGGCAACATTTTGCCGATGATGGAAGTCGGACTGCACAATTTCAACCTGGACGAATATCTGGTCGAGCAGGTGGTGCAATCGCCGAAGCAGCGATTTGAGACGCTGACCGTATATTATCCGCTGGCGCAGGAGAACGACTGGAAGCTGGAGGTGGCCGGAATGCGCGTGCAGATCATCAAGCGCGATCCGCAGCGGGGCGGCATTCTCAAGTTCGGCACCGAGATCGTGGCGTGCGACGATCGCTCCCTGGTCGCGCTCCTTGGCGCCTCGCCGGGCGCCTCGACCGCCGCCTGGATCATGATCAAGGTGATCGAGCTGTGCTTCGCCAAGCAATTGAACGGCGGCTGGAAAACCAAGCTTCAGGAAATCATTCCGTCGTACGGACATTCCCTGATCGAGGACGCCGCCCTTACCCGTCAGGTCCGGGCCGACACCGCAGCCGTGCTCGGGCTGCAAAACGTCTGAGATCTACTCCGCCGCGCGGCGCGCGGCGATAATCTGGTCGGCGGTGCGGCCGGTCAGCTCGGCCATGTGATCGAACTTGAACGTGAAGGTACCGGCGCCGGCGGTCGCCGAGCGAACCTCGACGATGAGGTCGCCGATTTCCGCTTCCGGCATTTTGGCGCGGACCACGTCCCAGCCCTCCCAGCCCTCGCGGGTGTCGAAACCAAGGATCTGGCCGCGGCGTCCGGACATCAGCGCATTGATTTTTGCCGTCGCCTCGGTCGGGCAGACGATCTCGACCAGATGGATGGGCTCGAGCAGCACCGGCTGGCATTGCGGCAGCCCCTCGACGATGCCGATGCGGCCGGCGGTACGAAACGCCATGTCGGAGGAATCGACGGTGTGATACGAGCCATCGATCAACGCAACGTGCAGATCGACCACCGCAAAGCCCAGCGGGCCGTGCTTAAGCGCGTCGATGACGCCTTCCTCGACCGACGGGATGTAGTTGCGCGGCACCACGCCGCCGGTGATCTTGTCTTCGAAGGAGAAGCCGGCGCCGCGCGGCATCGGCCTGATGTCGATCACGACGTCGCCGTATTGACCATGGCCGCCCGATTGTTTCTTGTGCCGGCCGCGCTGAACCACGCCCTTGCGGATGGTTTCACGGTAGCCGACCGACGGCTGCCGGCGCTCGATGCCAACGCCGTAGCGGTCGCCAAGGCGCTCGGTGGTGACGCGCAGATGCATCTCGCCCTGGCCCCACAGCACCACTTCATGCGTCTCCGGATTGTGCGCAATGGTGATCGAGGGATCTTCCTCGGCGAGCTTGTTGAGCGCCTGGCCGAGCTTCACGTCATCCTTGCGCTCCTTGGCCGAGACGGCGATGGCGAGCACCGGCGGATAAGGCTCGATTTTGGCGACGGCCGGATGGGCCTGCTTGCCGGCGGTGAGCGTGTCGCCGGTCTTGGCCTTGTCGAGCTTGGCGAACCCAACGGTCTCGCCGACGGTCGCCGGGCCGCGCTTCTCGGTGGTTTGACCGACAAGCTTGAAGACGCCGGCGACCCGGCCGGCTTCTTCGTCACCTGATGAGAAGGTGGTACCGTCGCCCGCCTGTCCGGCAAGCATGCGCACGATCGACATCTTGCCGCCGTGGGTGGTGTTCTGGGTCTTGAGCACATAAGCGACGGCATCGGTGCCGGCGGCCTTGATGTCGAGCCGTTTGGCGGTCTCGGCAATGCCCGGCAACTCGTGGCGCAGCGCCTTGAGCAGCCGCAACACGCCGTTGGCGCGCGTCGCCGTGCCCATCAACACCGGACAGACGAGCCCCTCGCGCAGTTCGTGGGTGAGATCGTCGAACACCTTGTCGCGCGGCGGCTGGATGTCTTCGAGCAATTGCTCCATCAACTCATCGTCGTGATCGGCGAGCGTTTCTAGCATGGAGAAGCGCGCGGTCTTTTCGCGGTCCGCCGCATCGCCTTCCAGCGCGACAACCTCCGAGGGAGCGTGCTCCTTGTAGACAAAGGCGCGCTCCAGCGCGAGATCGACGAAGCCGGTGATGATTTCGCCGGAGAAGGTCGGGATTTGTCGCAAGATCAGCTTGGTGCGCGACGCCGGCTGCAGCAGATTGAGCACGTCGTGCACGCCGGCATCGGCCTTGTCGACTTTGTTGAGAAAAAGAACGCGGGGAATTTTTCGTTCCTCCAGCTCGCGCAGGATGAGCTGCAGCTGCGGAATCTTTTTCTCGTCCATCTCGCAGACGACCACCGCGACGTCGATCGCCGGCAGCACCGCGCGCATGTCGTGGACGAATTCGACCGAGCCCGGACAGTCGAGGAAGGTGTAGGAGTCGCCCATGAAGTTCGTGGTGGCGACGGTGAGCTCGACGCTCATGCGATGATGGCGCGCTTCGGCGCTGCAGTCGCCGACGGTGTTGCCGGCCTCGATCGTGCCCTGGCGCGGGATGACGCCGGTGCGGGCAAGGATCGCCTCGAGCAGCGTCGTCTTGCCACTCTGGAACGGGCCGACCAGCGCGACACAGCGAGAACCGGTCGCACGCGTGGCGTTGTTGCCGTTGGCTGCCATAACTGCCTCCCGCGCTGACCCGTCGTTTCGGCGCGGGCCGCGCAACACTATCGTTTCAGGCAGCGGCAGGGCTGGTCAAGGGGCGCGACGTTGCGCCCCCAACTGATTAGCTCAGCGGTTCCGTTCTTTTGGCACCGCAGCAAGTCTCATTGCGCGGGATGCAACTCCAACGAACCGATCCCGGCCGCGATGTCGAGGCCAAGCTGGCCTTGCAACGATATTGGCTGAAGCGCGACCGTTCGATTTGATCCGCCGACCAGGACATTGGCGCCGAGACCGGCGGCGATCGATATTTCGGCAGTCGCCCCGGAATATCTGCCCGCCAGCATTCCCGCATAGCGGTTGGTGCCGGCGAACACGGTCCATACGATCACGCCGCCGGTGGTGATGCCGATGTCCAAACCGATCGTGGTCATGGTGCCGGTATAGGCTTCCTCCGGCTCACCAGGTTGGCCCCGAAATATACAATTGACGTTCTTCTGCGAGCCGACAATGAAGCCGATACTGGCCGACATCGAGCATGTCAGCGTGCCTACCTCAATCCGCCTTGGCTGGGCGTCCGCCGGCCCCGTAACGGTCGCGAGCGCGGCCGCCAAAATGCCTAGCGCGGCGAAAGCATTGCGAAACATATGAATACTCCCTCACCCGGCTCCCCCCAATCGGGGCCTTTGTCGCGCGGATTGTAAGCGAGAAAAAAGTCGGCGTCTCCCGCCGTTTTCTACGACCGGTCACTCCGGGGCGTGCGAAGCACGAGCCCGGAATCCATAACGACCAAGAATCCGCGAACGGGGCTCAGCGTACGAAGCGTGAAGACTGTGAATATGATTCCGGGTCCGCGGGCAGTGCCCGCGTCCCGGAATGACAAAAGCTATTTCAAATTGCCGCAAAAGCGCTGGATGCGCGCACAGGCTTCTTCCAGCGCCGTGGTCGCGGTCGCATACGAAATGCGAAACGCCGGCCCCAAACCGAACGGGGTGCCCTGCACAACGGCGACGCCTTCCGCCTCAAGAAGCTCGGTGACGAAATCCTCGTCGGTTGCGAGTTTCTTACCCGTCGGCGCCATCTTGCCGATGGTGCCGCGGCATGACGGATAGACATAGAAGGCGCCTTCCGGCTTCGGGCAGCGGATGCCGTTCGCCTGGTTGAGCATGGAGACGCAGAGGTCGCGGCGCTCCTTGAAAATCTTATTGTGCTTGCCGATGAAATCCTGCGGGCCGTCGAGCGCCTCGACCGCGGCCCATTGCGAGACGGCCGTCGGGTTCGAGGTCGACTGCGACTGGATCATCGCCATCGCCTTGATCAGCGGCTCCGGCCCGCCGGCATAGCCGATGCGCCAGCCGGTCATGCAATAGGCTTTGGACACGCCGTTGACCGTCAGCGTGCGCTCATAAAGTTGCGGCTCGAGCTGCGCCGGCGAAAAGAACCTGAAGTCGTCGTAGACCAGATGCTCGTACATGTCGTCGGACATGACGTGGACCTGCGGATGACGGAGCAGCACGTCGGTCACCGCCTTGAGCTCGGCGCGGGTATAAGCGGCGCCGGTCGGGTTCGACGGCGAGTTGAAGATGATCCATTTGGTCTTTGGCGTGATCGCCCGCTCCAGCGCCTCCGGCTTCATCTTGAAGCCGGATTCCATTGTGGTCGCGACCTCGACCGGCTCGCCGCCGGCGAGCAGCACCATTTCCGGATAGCTCACCCAATAGGGCGCAGGGACGATGACCTCGTCGCCGGGATTGAGGGTCGCCAAGCAGCGCGTTGAACAGCACCTGTTTGCCGCCGGTCGAGACGATGATCTGCGACGGCTTGTAGACGAGTTCGTTCTCGCGCTTGAACTTGCGCGCGATCGCCGCCTTCAATTCGGGAATGCCGTCGACGGCGGTGTATTTCGACGCCTTGCCGTCGCGGATGGCCTTGATGGCCGCTTCCTTGATGTTGTCCGGCGTATCGAAATCCGGCTCGCCAGCGCCCAGGCCGATGACGTTGCGGCCTGCCGCTTTGAGCGCACGCGCTTTGTCCGTCACCGCGATGGTGGCGGAAGGCTTGATGCGCGCAGTCCGGTCCGCAAGAAAGGCCATCACAATTCTCCAATAGGGCGCGTGCTTCCTAAAGCCATGCGCGCGTCCAGGCAAGGGTAAGCCGGATCGGCCGGCTCAATTCTCCGTTAAGGCTCCGCTGGCCTAATGCGCGACGCGAAAATAAGCGGAGCGGCGATGAACCGGGCATACGACCTCCTGCGCAGCGGGGCCTGGCTCACGCACGAACGCATCCGCCTGGTGGCGATCGCGATCCTCGGCGTTTCCATCGTTGCGCTCCTCTATCTCGTCGTCACCGCCCACGGCCTCGTCGACACGCAGGGCCGTCCACTGGGGACTGATTTCTCCAGCTTTTACGCCGCCGGGACGCATGTTCTCGAGGGTCACCCCGACGCCCCCTACGACATCGCCCGCCAGCATGCCCGCCAGCAGGCGATTTTCGGCCCGGCGACGCCATTCTATGGCTGGCTTTATCCGCCGTTCTTTCTGTTCATCGCCGCCGCGCTGGCGCTTTTGCCGTACGGCGCCGCGCTCGTGGCTTGGCAGGCGGTCACGCTCAGTCTTTATCTGCTGGCGATCCGGGCGATTGCTTCTCCTCCTCCCCGCTTGCGGGGAGAAGGTCGGGATGAGGGGGCGTCTCCGCTGGGCTCAGAATCGCGGAGAGGCCCCCTCACCCGAATTGTGGAACCTGTCATCGGGCCGGCCACTTCGGGCCGGACCCGTTGGCAATTCGACCTCTCCCCGTACACGGGGAGAGGTGACTGGCTCCTCCTGGCGCTGGCCTTCCCCGCCGTCGTGATCAACCTCGGGCATGGCCAGAACGGCTTCCTCACCACGGCGTTGCTCGGCGGCGCGCTCGCCATACTCGATCGCCGCCCGGTCGTTGCCGGCATCCTCTTTGGATTGTTGGCCTACAAGCCGCAATTCGGACTGATGCTTCCGCTGGTGCTGGCGGCGAGCGGCCGCTGGCGCTCGTTTGCCGCCGCCGCGACTACCGTCGCGCTCCTCGTCGTTGCCACCACCCTCGCGCTCGGCTGGGACGTGTGGCACGCCTTTTTCGAATCGACCCGCTTTGCCCGGCTCGTGGTGCTCGAACAGGGCGATCCGGGTTTCCATAAAATGCAAAGCCTGTTCGCCTGGGCCCGGATGTGGGGCGCGCCGATCCCGCTGGCTTATGCACTGCAAGCGGCGCTGGCTGCTGGTCTCGCCGCCGCGTTGGTCTGGCTCTGGCGCAGCGCGGCGCCCTACCCGCTCAAGGCGGCGGCGCTTTGCCTTGCGACCATCCTCGCCACGCCCTTCACCTTCGACTACGACCTGATGCTGTTGGCGCCGGCGATCGCCTTCTTCGCCACGGACGGCGCTGCCCGCGGCTTCGGCCCCTGGGAAAAGACCGCGCTCGCCGCGCTCTGGCTGATGCCGCTCCTCGCCCGCAGCGTGGCGCAGATTACGCTCGTTCCAATCGGCGTACCGGTGATGCTCGCACTATTCATTCTGCTGCTGCGCCGCAGCACGTTTCACTTTGCCCCGCCGGTGGCTTTTTCCGGCACGTTTCTTCTAAAATAATTTGCCGCATTGCGGCACGTCGCGCGGTCACGACATCGCCGCGTTCGACCCATAAGTCATGATTAGAGACACCTGCTTAGAGACTTGTCTAAGAGAAATTCGTCCAAGAGACTTGGTCAGAAGAGGACTTGGCGGCACGGGATTGGGAGCGCTCATGTTTACGCTCTATTCGATGCAACGCTCGGGCAACAGCTACAAGGCGCGGCTCGCCTTGGCGCAGCTCGGCGTGCCCTATCGGCTTGTTGAGGTCGATATTCTCAAGGGCGAAAGCCACACGCCCGAATTCCTGAAAAAGAATCCGAGCGGCCAGGTGCCGCTTCTGGAAGTCGCGCCGGGACGCTTTCTCGCCGAATCCAATGCGATCCTCTGGTATCTGGCCGGCGGCACGCCGCTCGCGCCCGACGATCGCGTCGAGCGCGCCGAAGCGTTGCAATGGATGTTCTTCGAGCAGCACAGCATCGAGCCAAATCTTGGCGCCGCCTATTTCTGGCTGACGCTGGTCAAGGGCGGACGTGAGTTGCAGAGCCACGCCTTCGAGGATTGGATGGAGGAAGGCCATCGTGCGCTCGGCGTGATGGAGAAGCACATCGCGCAGTACGATTTCTTCGTCGCCGACCGTTACACCATCGCCGACATTGCGCTCTATGCCTACACTCACGTCGCGCATCTGTGCGACTTCGACCTCACGCCGTATCCGGCGATACGCCGCTGGCTCAAGCGCGTCGCCGCGCAGCCGGACCACGTCAAGATGGATTTCAATCCGGCGGCCGCCGTCGCTGCGAAGTGAAGCGCCACGCAAGGACGTTAAAGTGCGGAGCGAAGTGGAGCGCCACGGAGCGGCGACGACGCGACGCATCGCACAGCATTGTTTGCTCCCTGCATTTTCATTTTTGCGGCTCACGGCGCGTGAGTGGCGGCAAAGCCACACTTTCGATTTATCGACGGTCGTGCACGGCGCGTTAACCAAACATTAACCAAAACCCATCAAATCGCCCTTCTTCGTCAACGGCGTTGCCCAAATCCCGCCGAACGGGTGCCGGTATCGGTGGCGACAGTGTGACGGAACTGAAACTGATTCGCCAAACTCACTCGCAAAGGATCACGACGATGGCCGAGCTGACCGGCAGCCCCGGTTTCGCACCCCGCAGCGAAAAGACGCTGGCGAGGAAACGCGCTGCCGCAATCCAACTGATCGCCACCGCAGGCCTCACTATTTCGATCGTGATCGCTGCGACCGCCGTGTCGCTCGGCAATCGATTATTGACGCGCAACGAATTCATCGATCGCGGATCGATGCGGGCGCCGATCGGCGTATTGCTCGATCAGGCTGACGCTTTCGGTCAGGCGGACATTTGGCTTTCGCTCAAGGCGCAGCAGTAAGGCCGCAGATCCGTCACCCCGGCGAACACCGCGCGCTCTATGCCATGGCGACGCGCTCAACCCGCATCTTTGGGTCGGTGACCTTGCCCTTATCGATGATGACTTCGTTGTCGAGCATCACCGTGCAGTCGCGCATCGGCACGTCGTAGTGACCGCGCGTCGTGCGCTTGCCGCCGCCCTGTGAGTTCGGCCCGGTCGAGAACAGAAAGTTGCCGGCAAAGACCCGCGCCGATGCACGGTGCCGCTCTGGTGCGTCGCCGTTCATGGCAAGCCCGTACCAGCGCGCCTGGGGATTCAATCCCCAGCCAAGATGTGAAATGGCGTAAGGATCGCGATCGCCGGCAGTCGCCTTGCCGTCGTCGAGCCAGTCGCGCATCAGTTTGGCGTCGAGCCCGCCCTCGAGCTTGGTGATGAAGCCATCCGCGATCTCCAGCCGGATCGGGTCCTGCACGTAGCGGCAGTACGGCAAGATGATGATGTCGCCCGGTTGAATGACGACGACGCCTTTGGCCGATCCCTCGTTGGGGAAGGTATGAATATGGCCGGCGCCCCAATGATCGAAGTGGCTGGGCTCGTCGGCATAGCCCCACTGCACCATCACCGGGTATTCGCCGCAGCTATAGGTGAAATCGGTGCCGGCTTCGGAGATGACACGGACCTCGCGGGTCTTGCGATAGCGCTCCTCGGCGTACTTCAGCGCTTGCTTGAGGCCGGGCGGCGCCATCAGCTGTTCGAGATCGTCCGGCGCGTCGATGATCATCAGCACGCGGGTGCCCGTGTCCATGACTTCCTTGAGCCATTTGGTGAACAGCGGCACGTGAAAAATTACGACGATGTCCGCAGCCTTCATCGCCTCCAGCGTGCCCTTGCACTTGCCGATCGTCGGCACCCCGACCTTGGTCCACGACGGAATCGAATTCACGCACATCTCGTAGACGTCGCCGCCAAGCAACTCGGCGGCGGCGAAGGCGGCCTCGATATATTCGCGGCGCGTCGCCAGATCGCTGACGCAGGCCACGGTCTCGCCCGGCCTCACCTTGCACATCTCGAATTGCTTCTTGAACAGGAACGCCAGTTTGGCTGGATTGATTTCGGTCGAACGAACGGCTGACGCGATCATTTTCCATCTCCCGCCGCGAGCGGCTGCATGCGAGAAATCTTGACCGAAAAGCGATCAGCCCGCAATGGCTTGGCGGCTGTCCACCGCGAGAACCGCATCCGATGAAAGATCCGTCTTCGTCCGCGCCCGCCGATACGCCGGCGCAGCGCCGCGCGTCTACCCAGCGCCTCATGGTGTTTTTCGCTTTGGTCTATCTGGTCGAAGGCGTCGGCCAGATCAGCGGCCTGATCTCGCAACCGCTGACTTTTTATCTGAAGCAAGCTCATGGCTGGAGCGCATCGGAGGTCACCGCATTCCTCGCAATTTTCAATTTGCCCTGGATCATCAAGCCGATCTACGGCGTGTTCTCCGATCTGGTGCCGCTGTTCGGCTATCGACGGAAAAGCTACCTGATTGGCGCCAATGTCGTCGCCGCGGCAGCCTATCTCTGGTGCACGCAGCTCGCGGCGCCGAGCCAGCTGGTATGGGCGCTGCAGCTCACCGCCTATGCCATGGCGATATCGAGCACAGTGTGCGGCGCCGTGCTGGTCGAAAATGGCCAACGGCTCAAAGAGAGCGGCCGGTTCGTCAATCAACAGTGGCTTTGGTTCAACGCCGCGGCAATGGCGTCCGCGATCGCCGGCGGTCAGCTGGTGCAATGGCTGCCGCCGACCTCCGCGCTCCACACCGCCGCCGCCATCGTCGCGGTCGCGCCGCTCGCAGTGCTGCTCGGCACGCTGTTTCTGATCCCGGAGGAGAAGACGCGCATCGACGGGCCGGCGCTGCGCGAGGCGCTCGGCGGTCTCGTCGCCGCGCTGAAGAAGCGCGAGCTGTGGCTCGTCGGCCTGTTTCTGTTTCTCTATTATTTCAATCCGGGGCTGGCCACGCCGCTCTACTACACCATGACCGACAGTCTTAAATTCCCGCAAGCCTATATCGGCATCCTGGGATCGATCGCATCGGCCGGCTGGATTGTCGGCGCGCTGCTCTATCCGCTGCTGTTCGAGGGCATGTCGTCGAAGCGCCTCCTCAACCTGAGCATTGCACTCGGCACCGTGACGACAGTATCGTACCTTTTGCTGTTCAACGAAGTATCCGCGGCGATCTTGAGCTTTTGCAGCGGATTTTCCGCCATGCTCGCGACGGTAGCGACCGTGACGCTCGCCGCCGACTATGCCCCGCACCGGTCCGAGGGCTTCAGTTTTGCGGTGATGATGTCGCTGATTAATCTGGCGACTGCATCCGGCGATATCGTCGGATCGTTCCTGTTCGATCATCTGTTCCACAATAATCTCAAGCCGCTCATTCTGGTGTCGGCGGCCTTCACCGCCTTCGCCTTCGTGCTGGTCCCGCTGTTGCGGCTGGGCGACAAGCGGCAGGGCGAGCCGGTGGGCGTGGCTGCGGGTTGACATCAAGGGTAGATGGCAAGCGTGCTACGCTGACCGCTGCCTAACTCAACCGCTGACGGCGGCCCGGAAATTGCATGGAAAGTGCCGCTTCCTGGGGCAAAATCGGCATAATTGATCGGTACCGCGTAGCAGCATGTCCATCCTTGTCGGGCTTCATCACGCCACACGCTACGATTACGACCGCGCGATCGGTCTCGGACCGCAAATCGTGCGGTTGCGGCCGGCGCCGCATTGCCGCACCCGCGTGCCGAGCTATTCGCTTAACGTCAGGCCGGCTCAGCACTTCGTCAACTGGCAGCAGGATCCGCACGGCAATTGGCTGGCGCGCTTCGTCTTCCCGGAAAAGACCAAGGAGTTTTCCGTCACCGTCGATCTGATCGCCGACATGGAGGTGATCAATCCGTTCGACTTCTTTGTCGAGCCGCATGCGGAAAAGTGGCCGTTTGCATTTCCGCCGGAGCTGCATGAAGACCTCGCCGCTTTTGTCGAGCCCGAACCTGCCGGCCCGCGCCTCACCGAACTGATCCGTTCGATCCCGCGTGATGAGCGCAACACCGTCGATTTCCTGGTCGATCTCAATCAGCGCCTGCAGCGCATGATCCGTTATTTGATCCGCATGGAGCCTGGCGTGCAGACGCCGGAGGAGACCTTAAGCTCGGGCGCGGGCTCGTGCCGCGATACCGCGTGGCTCCTGGTGCAGCTCTTGCGGCACATCGGTCTGCCGGCGCGTTTTGTCTCCGGCTACCTCATTCAATTGCGGCCGGACATCAAGCCGCTCGACGGCGCCGCCGGCGCCGAGCGCGACTTCACCGATCTGCACGCCTGGACCGAAGTTTATCTGCCAGGCGCAGGCTGGATCGGGCTCGACCCGACCTCGGGCCTGCTCTGCGGCGAAGGCCACCTGCCGGTCGCCGCGACCCCGCATCATCGCTCCGCTGCGCCGATCAGCGGCCTCGTCGAACCGAGCGAGGCGAAATTCTCTTACGACATGAGCGTCAAGCGGATAGCCGAGCATCCGCGCGTCACCATGCCGTTTTCGGAAGATGCCTGGACTGCGCTCGATGCGCTCGGCGAACGCGTCGACGCCGATCTTGTTGCCAATGACGTGCGGCTCACCATGGGCGGTGAGCCGACTTTCGTGTCGGTCGATGATTATCAGTCGGCCGAATGGAATACCGCCGCGGTCGGGCCGACCAAGCGCATCCGCGCCGACGAACTGATCAGGCGTTTGCGTCATCGCTTCGCGCCGGGCGGGCTCCTGCATTACGGCCAGGGCAAGTGGTATCCCGGCGAGCCGCTGCCGCGCTGGGCCTTCTCGCTCTACTGGCGCCGCGACGGCGTCCCGATCTGGCGCGACGAAAGCCTGATCGCGCGCGAGGCGGCGAGCCAGAGCCCGACGGCCGAGGATTCACGGCGCCTCGCCGAGGGCATTGCCGCGCGCCTTGAAATCATGGCGGACTACGTGCAGCCCGCTTACGAGGACCCGACCGACCGGATGCTCAAGCAAGGTCTGATCCCGGAGAATGTCGATCCCGGCGATCCGAAGATCGACGACCCCCGCGAGCGCGCCCGCATCTTGAGCCTGTTCGACAGCCACCTCAGCAAGCCCGCGGGATTCGTGCTGCCAGTGCAGCGCTGGACCGCGCAGACCAAACCGGGATGGCTGAGCGAAGTGTGGCGGACCCGGCGGGGCCGGCTTTTTCTGATGCCGGGCGATTCGCCCCTCGGCTTCCGGTTGCCGCTGCAATCGTTGCCCTATGTTGACCCAGTCAATTATCCGCATCTCGTTCCCGCTGATCCGTTCGGCGCACAGAAGCCGCTCCCTGATCCGCGCGTCGCGCATCCGATCGGAACTCATGCGTTGCGCACCGCGGGCGGCAAAGAGACTTCGCCGCCGCTCGCGCCGGAGTCGCTGGTGGTGCACACAGCGCCCAGCGCGCCAGGGCCCGACACCGGCACGCCGGTTCGCACCGCGCTGACCGTCGAGGTGCGCGACGGACGCTTGTGCGTTTTCATGCCGCCAGTCGAGACGGTGGCGGACTATCTCGAGCTTCTCGCCGTGGTCGAGTCGACGGCCGCAGAGCTCGGCCTGCCGGTGCACGTCGAGGGCTACGAGCCGCCGCCCGATCCGCGGCTCGGCGTCATCAAGGTGACGCCGGACCCCGGCGTCATCGAGGTGAACATCCATCCGGCGTCGTCGTGGCGCGAGGCGGTCGACATCACCAGCGGCCTCTACCAGGAAGCGCATCTGTCGCGGCTCGGCACCGACAAGTTCATGATCGACGGCCGCTACGGCGGAACCGGCGGCGGCAATCATGTCGTGCTTGGCGGCGGCAACGCCGCCGACAGCCCGTTTCTGCGGCGGCCTGATTTGCTCAAAAGCCTGGTGCTGTATTGGCAGCGGCGGCCGTCGCTGTCTTATTTGTTTTCCGGCCTGTTCGTCGGCCCGACCAGCCAGGCGCCGCGCATCGATGATGCACGCCAGGACATGCTCTATGAGCTTGAGATCGCGCTCCGTCATGTACCACCGCCCCCACCCAACCCTCCTCCGCTAGCGGGAGAGGGCGGGAAGGGGGACGCGACCGCGCCGCCGCCATGGCTGGTCGACCGCCTGTTCCGGAATATCCTCGTCGATGTGACCGGCAACACCCATCGCACCGAAATCTGCATCGACAAATTGTTTTCGCCCGACGGTGCGACCGGCCGGCTTGGCCTGGTCGAATTCCGCTCATTCGAGATGCCACCCGATGCGCGCATGAGTTTGGCGCAGCAATTGTTGCTGCGGGCGCTCGTCGCCAAATTTTGGCGCGCGCCGCTTGACGGCAAACCGATACGCTGGGGCACCGCCTTGCACGACCGCTACATGCTCGAACATTTTGTCTGGAACGATTTTCTGGAAGTGTTGGACGATCTGGCGGCCGCTGGCTACGAATTCAACCCGGCTTGGTTCGAGGCGCAGCGGCAATTCCGCTTCCCGGTCTGCGGCGCGGTCGAGCACGCCGGCGTGAGGCTTGAACTGCGCCAGGCGATCGAGCCCTGGTATGTATTGGGCGAAGAGGGCGTCGCCGGCGCCACCGCGCGGCTGGTCGATTCTTCGGTCGAGCGGCTGCAAGTCAAAGTCGGCGGCGTGACCGAAGGCCGTCACGCCGTCACCTGTAATGGCGCCCGCCTGCCGCTGACGCCGACCGGCCGCGCCGGTGAGTTCGTCGCCGGCGTGCGCTTTAAGGCCTGGAACCTGGCGTCGGGTCTGCATCCCACCATTGGGGTCCAAGCGCCGCTGACGTTCGATATCGTCGACACCTGGAGCCGCCGCTCGCTCGGCGGCTGCGTCTATCACGTCGTCCATCCCGGCGGGCGCAATTACGAAACCTTCCCGGTCAACTCCTACGAGGCTGAGGCGCGCCGCCGCGCGCGCTTCCAGGATCACGGCCATACGCCTGGCTTGATCGACGTTCCGCCGCTCGAGATCAGTCTCGAATATCCGACCACGCTCGACCTGCGGCGCACGATCTAGCACATTCTGCATATGGCAGCGAAACTCGACACCATTGTCGAAAGCGGGACCACCAGCCCCGAACAGGCTCTCGAACAATTCGTCGCCGGCTATCGGCCGCTGCCCGACGTTTTCGATGAGATGATGGACGGTGACGGCCATGTGCGCGCGCACTGGCGGCCGTTTCTTTCGATGCTGGCAGCGCTCGGGGCCGATGAGATCAATCGCCGCTTTGGCGCCGCCGATCGTTACCTGCGCGGCTCCGGCGTTTTCTACCGGGTCTACGAAGACGCCGCCGGCATCGAGCGGCCGTGGCCGCTCAGCCATGTGCCGCTGATCATCGAGCCCGCCGAGTGGCGCCAGCTGGAAGCAGGACTTATTCAGCGCGCCACGTTGCTGGAAGCGGTGTTGGCCGATGCGTACGGACCCTCGCAGCTCAGCCGCGAAGGCCGCCTGCCCGCGGCGCTGATTGCCGGCAATCCGGAATTCTTGCGGCCGCTGGTCGGTGTCACCCCACCGGGGGGCGCGCATTTGCGCTTTTATGCAGTCGATATTGGACGCGGCGCCGACGGCCGCTGGTGGGTGCTGGGCGACCGCGCGCAGGCGCCGTCGGGCGCCGGCTATGCGATCGAAAATCGCTTGGCGCTATCGCGCGCCATCCCCGACATCTATCGCACCACGCGGGTCGAGCGCGTCGCGCCGTTCTTCCAGGCTTTTCAGGCCGAGCTCGCAAGGCTCAGCCCTCAGGACGACGCCCACATCTGTTTGCTCACGCCCGGGCCGATGAGCGAGACCTATTTCGAGCACGCTTATCTCGCGCGCTATCTCGGATTGCTGCTGGTCGAGGGCGAGGATCTGAGCGTGCGCGACGACGGCGTGTTCGTGCGCACCGTTTCCGGCCTGCAGCGCACCGAAGTGCTGCTGCGGCGCGTCGACGCCGACTTTGCCGATCCGCTGGAACTCAATGCTGCGTCGCGGCTCGGCGCGCCGGGTCTCCTGCAAGCCGTGCGCGACGGCAAGATTGTCATCATCAACGCGCTCGGCGCCGGCCTGGTCGAGGCGCGCGCCATGCTGGCCTTCCTGCCGGCGCTGGCGCCGATCGTGCTCGGCACCGACTTGGCGATCCCGAACGTGGCGACCTGGTGGCTCGGCCGCACCGACATCCGCGACGACATGATGCCAGAGCTCGACAGCATGGTCATTGCCTCGGCGTTCGAGTCGCAGATTGACGAGCGCAGAGCCAGCGAAGTCTTGGGCGCGAAGCTTGACGACGCGCAACGCCAGGCGCTGATCCGCTCAATCCGCGATCGCGGCGTCGACTATGTGGCGCAGGAAGCGGTGACACTCTCAAGCATGCCGGTATGGCGCGACGGCCGGTTGCAGCCGCGGCCTTTCATCTTGCGGCTCTACCTCGCCAGGATCGGCGACCGTTGGCAGATGATGCCCGGCGGCTTCGTGCGCATCGCCGATAGTGCCGACGCGCGCGCGGTAAGCCTGCAGCGCGGCGCGGCCACGGCGGACGCCTGGGTGCTGGCGCGCGGCCCGGTCGCCGAGACGACGCTATTGCCGGCGCCGGAGCGGATTTTGGTCCAGCGCGCTACCGGCTTGTTGCCGAGTCGCGCCGCCGACAATCTGTTCTGGGTCGGACGCTACGTCGAGCGCGCCGAAGCCACGCTGCGTCTGGTGCGCGCCGTGATGAATCGGGCCGCCGAGACCGACGAGACGACCGCGCCGGTCATCGCGGCGCTCGGTTCGCTATTGCAGGCGTGGAATGCGGTGCCGAACGAAACCGGCGGTGCGTCCGCCGACTTTATGGCGCGTGCCGCGCTGACGCGCATCGATCTGTCGGGATCGCTGCCCTCTCTCACCGGCGCCGCGCGTTTGGCGGCGTCCGCGATTCGCGACCGCTTCTCGCCGGACGCCTGGCGCGCGATCAACGATCTCGCCACCATCATCGCCATGCCGCTGGCCTTCGGCCCCGCTGAAAGCGCCATCATCGAACGGGTCGAGGCGGCATTGCGGATCGTCGCATCGTTGTCGGGCCTGGCGCAGGAAAACATGACGCGACTTGCCGGCTGGCGCTTTCTCGAACTCGGCCGCCGCATCGAGCGCGCCATCATTACCGGCCGGCTGGCGCGCTGCTTCGCGCTTGCCGGGGCGCCTGAGGGCAGCCTCGAAGTGTTGCTCGAACTCGCCGACAGCCAGATCACCTACCGGCAGCGCTATGTGATGGTGGCCGCGCGTGCGCCGGTCATCGACCTCGTCGTACTGGATCCCAACAATCCGCGTTCGGTGGCGTTCCAGCTTGACCACATCGAGGCGCACCTGGCGGCTTTGCCCGGACGCAGCGCCGCCGGACGGCTGTCGCCGGTGCAGCAGATCGCCGCTTCGATCGCAACGCGGCTGCGCACCGTTGACGCCGCCGCGATCGACGAGGCGCTCATGGTCGACACCGAACACGCGCTGATGAAGCTTTCGGACGCGGTCACCGCCGCCTATCTCACCAACAACGAACGCGCCGATACCGCCTGGGAGGCGCTGGCGTGATCTACGACGTCCGCCAAACAACCGCCTGCGTCTACGCCTCGCCGGTGGCGCACGCGCATCATGTGCTGCGTCTGACGCCGATCAATCGCATCGGTCAGCGCGTTCAGGTCGCCGCCCTGCAGATCGCGCCCGAGCCACAGCATCGGCGCGAGGGGCAGGATTTCTTCGGCAACCGCCTGACCTGGATCGACGTCGAGGAACCGCACCGGACGCTGACGGTCAAATTGACCGCGCGGGTGAGCGTCGACGCCGTGGTCGAGCCGGCGCCGCTGACGACGCCGGCCTGGGAAACCGTCCGCGAACAAGCGTTCGCCACGAGCGACATCGGCCCGATTTCGCCGGTGCACTTTCTGTTTCCGAGCCGCATGATTTCGCTCGATCCGGAGATCAGCGACTATACGCGCTCGAGCTTTGGTGCCGGCCGGCCGGTGCTCGATGCCTCAATCGAACTGACAAATCGGCTCAAGTCCGACATGACTTACGAAATCGGGGCAACAACGGTCACGACCACGCCGCCGATGTCGTTCGCGCTCCGTCGCGGCGTCTGCCAGGATTTCGCGCATATTATGATATCTGGGCTGCGCGGCATCGGCTTGCCGGCCGCCTATATCAGCGGCTATTTGCGAACTACGCCGCGCACTGGTGCAACAAGACTGCAGGGTGTCGACGCCATGCATGCCTGGGTGCTGGTCTGGTGCGGAAGCGAAGCCGGCTGGATCGGGCTCGACCCGACCAACGCTATCCTTGCCTCCGATGAGCATATCGTGCTGGCGCTCGGACGCGACTATACCGATGTTGCGCCGATCGACGGCGTGATCGTTGGCTCAGGCGGCCAGCAGATCGACGTCGGCGTCGGCGTCACGCCGGTCGAGTAACATGTTTCTCTTCGGGGAGCTTTGAGCATGCGTGCCTATCAATTGCCCAAGGGCGGCGCCGGCATCGACGGCCTCGTCGAAGTCGATCAGCCGATGCCAAAACCGCTGCATCGCCAGGTGCTGGTCAAAGTCATCGCCTGTTCGCTGAATTACCGCGATCTCGGCATTGTCCGCGGCAGCTATCGTCAGCCGATCCGCGAAAACCTCGTTCCGCTTTCCGACGGCGCCGGCGAAGTGGTCGAAGTCGGTCCCGGCGTCACCCGTGTGAAGGCTGGCGACCAGGTCGCAGGCTGCTTCTTCCAGCGTTGGCCCGGCGGCGAGCCAGGCCCGCATGTGCATGCGTCCGCGCTTGGCGGCGGCATCGACGGCATGCTCACCGAGTACATCGTCCTGGAAGAGGAAGGCGTCGTCAAAATTCCCGGACACTTATCGATCGAAGAAGCCGCGACCCTGCCCTGCGCCGCCGTGACAGCGTGGGAAGCGATGATGAATCACGCCAAGCTGGTCGCCGGGCAAACGGTGTTGCTGCAAGGCACCGGCGGCGTCTCGATCTTCGGGCTGCAACTCGCCCACATGATGGGCATCACCGCGATCATCACGTCGTCGAGCGACGACAAGCTTAAGCGCGCCACGGCGCTCGGCGCCGCGCACGGCATCAACTACAAGACCACGCCGGACTGGGACAAGGCGGCGATCGCTTGCAACGGCGGCCGCGGCGTCGACCACGTGCTTGAAGTCGGCGGCGCCAATACGCTGACGCTCTCGTTCGGCGCCATCCGGGTCAGCGGCAAAGTCAGCATCATCGGTGGCTTGAGCGGCGGCGCCCGCGAGCTCAATCCGGGATTGATCTTCTCCAAGCGCGCCAATGTGCAGGGCATTTCCGTCGGCTCGATGCAAACCTTCGAGACGATGAATGCCGCCATTGCCGCAAACCAGCTCAAGCCAGTGATCGATCGCGTGTTCGGTTTCGACGACGTGCACGCGGCCTACGCGCACATGGAATCCGGCGCGCATTTCGGCAAGATCGTCATCCGCGTGGCGTGACGAAAAGCTGTGCAGGATTAGCGCGCGACGCGCGTCGGCGGGAACGCCACTTCGATCAGCGTGCCGGCGTTGGGGGCGCTCTTGATGCTGAAATGCGCGCGGTTGGCTTCGGCCAACGCTTTGGTCAGCGGCAGGCCGAGGCCAGTGCCGCCGGACCCCCAGCTGCCGGCGGTCGCCGTTTGCTTGAACGGCTCGAGCGCCGCCTCGACATCCTTTTCGCTCATGCCGACGCCGGTGTCGCGCACCCGCAACACCGCCTCGCCGCTGTCGGCGAACGCCGTCGATACGATCACCTGGCCGCCGGGGCCGGTGAATTTGATCGAGTTCGACAGCAAATTGAGAACGATCTGGCGCAGCGAGCGTTCGTCGGCGACGACTTGCGGCAATCCCGGCGTCAATGAGGTGCGGATGATGATCCGCGCGCGGCTCGCCTGCGGCTGCATGATGCCGACGCATTGCTGGGTGAGATCGTTGAGGCTGACATTGCCGAACGACAGATCGAGCTGGCCGTTCTCGACCTTGGAAAGATCAAGGAGATCGTTGAGCAGCGAAACCACGTGCACGCCGGCGGCATGGATGTCCTTGAGATAGTCGCGGTAGCGGTCGTTGCCGATCGGGCCGAAGCGTTCGGCGATAATGATCTCGGCGAAGCCGGTGATGGCGTTGAGCGGCGTGCGGATCTCGTGGCTGATCTTGTTGACGAACTCCGCGTGTGCCGCCGCCGCTTTCTGCGCCTCGCGCGTCACGGCACGCATGTCCGCCTCGGTCTTTTTGAAGGCTTCGACATGCGTCTTGAGCTCGCGAATTTCGCCCTGCGCCGCCGCAAGCGACAGCGCGTGCGAGCGCCGGCGCTCTTCGGCCTCGCCATTGCCAAGAATAAGCGCCAGCGCCGAGGTTTCTCCCCATGGGACTGTGAACAAGCGCCCTTCCACCGGGCGAGATGTGCCGTCGCGGCTCACGATCGCCAGCGATTGCACGCTGCCGGTCTGGGCGAGCGCGTCCGCGCCCGGCTCGGCAAAAAGCTTGTCCAAGCCGCCGGCTGACACAAGTGCGTCAAGGCTTTCGTGGCCGCTCAATTCGAGGAAATAACGATTGGCGTGGAGGAGCGTGTCGCGCGCGCCGTCGTGCCGATAGAGCAGCACGCCCAGTGGAATCCGGTCGAGTAGCGCCGATGCAAATGTCGACGTAACCTGCTGCGGCCTCGCTTGGCTCTGCTCGCTGTCGGGCCTGATGTCTTCGCCGGTAGCCGGCAGTGCGACTTCAGACGCCGCGGCTGTTTCCGCTAGTTCAGTTGCAGGGGTCTCACTCTCGGCCGCTGGAACGCTGGAGCTGTTCGCCCCGGCGAAATCCTCGCGAACGCCTTGCAAGCGCGCGGTCAGTTCTTGCGCCAATTCGCGAAACGCCTTGCGCTCGACCGGGCTCAGCGGCGGCGGCTTCGGCTCGGGTCCTGTTCCGCTGCGGAACGGCACCACATTGGCAGACGCCGGCACGACGCTGAGCGACGGCCCCTCAATCTGGGACGTGTTCTCGGCGGCGGCAGATGCTCTCTCTTCGGCGCTCGCGTCGGGCGCAGTCGGCGACGCAGTGACAGCGCCGTCCGTCGCGGCGGGCGCCTCCGCGTGGATCGTTGTTGCGGCCGCCGCGGCGCTCGCGGCTGGCGTCTCCGGCGCGGTCATGAATCCAATCGGGCGTTCGCGGCGCGCGCGCGCGAGTTGATTGATGCGGGTCAGATCCCGGCACACGCCGAAGCCGCGATAGCCGCGAAACTCGCGGTCACGGTCGAACACCGGAAGCCCCGACAGCTCGACCGGCAGGCGCTCGCCGCCGTCGTCCACCGGCCAGGAGACAGTGATGCCGCTCCAGGTCTCGTGGGTGGCGACCGCGCGCGTGATCTGATTTTCAGGATCGAGCTTGAGCTCGGCGGCGATCTCGCCCCACAGCCGGCCGAACGCTGCCGTGGTGCGCGGCCCCATCAGCTCGATAAATTCGTCCGAGCCGACCACGAAGCGGCCGTCGGCATCCATCTGCCAGACAAAACGAAGCGGGTGGCGCCGCTCCGCGCCCGGCTCATCACGCGCGTGGCCGGAGCCGCCTTGCGGCGCCGCGGCAGCCGGCGCAGCGACGGCGGTGATCTGTGCGGCAACGCTTTCGGCAGCGTTGTTGCTCGGCTGCGCGTCGAATTGAGCGACCAGCACTGCTGACGCATCGCGACCGAGACGTTCGATCGTGACTGCTCCGTGCGGAGTCGGCCCGTTGGCGCTGCCGGCCGCAAGGGCGTCTGCGGCGAGGCCAGTGATGCCGAGCGCCGACAGGCTCGGCGCGTCGCCGAGCCGCGTGCGCGCCTTTGTTGTGGCGTAGAGCAACGTGCCGTCGGGCGCGAAAGCGATCAGCGTCCGCCCGCGACCTTTGAACAACCGGCTCACCCGTTCGCGCAGCGCCAGCGACGGGCCGGCCGGCTCGGTCGAGACGAGAAGGATCGCGGGTGCTTCGTCCGAGAGCGCAATGCGCGAGCAAATGCATGTGAGCGGGCGGCCGAAGCTTCCGCCAAAGCCGCGCAGGCGCTCAAGCCGCATTTGGCCCGGCGGCGGCAGCGTCGCGGCAAGCCGGGCAATCTCGGTCGCGGCTGGATGCTTGGGGTCGAATGGGCGTGATGCACATTCGCCGGTATTGGCGGCGCCAAAGATGGCCGCGCCGACGGCATTGGCCCAGAGAATTCGCGGGCCGTCCGCGCTCCACAGCCAAGCGGGCGCAGCGCTTGTTGCGTGATCGGCGAGCCGGTTTTCCAGTCCCGGATCGCGCGGCAAACGGGCGAGCGTTGACTCCAAAAGGGCCATGCGAGGGATACGTTATTTGCCTAAGGAATTCTTAATAAAGCGGGCCGTCGCTGGCGTCCATGCCAGGCCGCAGGCTCTGCGCCCGTCAGGGCGGATAACCTTAACCCCGCCGGGGGCCTTGATCGGGCGGCAATATCGGGGTGCACGCCGGCGGTGAATTCGCCTAGGATGACTTTGGTCAGGGGTACGAGGAGCTGACGATGGCCAAGGAACCCTTCGAGCAATTTGCCATGCCCAATGAGGTCCGCGCTTTCGTCGAGCAAAGCGTGACCCAGGCGAGGGCGGCGTTCGATGGTATCGCCACCGCGGCAACCCAGGCGGTCGCGCAATGGCAAGGCCAGGCCCAGGCAGCCCGCGCGGGCACCAGCGAAATCGCCCATAAATCGATGGCTTATGCCGAGAAAAATATGGCGGCGACGTTCGACTTCGCGCAGAAGCTGATGCACGCCAAGGATCCAACCGAGGTCTTGCGACTGCAGCAGGAATTTATCGCCCGCCAGATGCAGACGCTGTCGAGCCAGGCCCAAGAGCTCGGGCAAAGTGCTGCCAAAATAGTCATGGACGCTTCGAAGGCGAAGAAGTGATCCGCCTAATCCATTGGCATCACTCCGAAAAATAGCGAAAAATCAAACAACTGCGTCATTTTGTGCAATGCAATAAAAATCTATTGCATCGCACCAAAATCCCTGCTATACGAATGATCGGAAGTCCCGGGCTTAGTGCTGAGTCAGCTACGGGGTCAATGAAATGCGTGTGATGCCTCGTGCGGCGGGCGGCGGGGCTCACCAGGAATGGCGACCAAAGAACAGCCCGAGAGCATGAGAGAACAAGGATCGAGTGTCATGGCGGAAGCCACAATTGCTGCCCCGAAAGCGAAGCCGACCAAGCCGGGCGCGTTCGAGATGCCTAAATTCGAAATGCCGAAGTTCGATATGCCGAAGGTCGAGATGCCGGCCGCCTTCCGCGAATTCGCGGAGCGCGGCGTCGCTCAGGCCAAGGACACCTACGAAAAGATGAAGGCCGCCGCCGAAGAGGCGACCGACGTTCTCGAGACCACTTATTCGACCGCCACCAAAGGCGCTTCGGACTATGGTCTGAAGGTCATCGAAGTCGCGCGGACCAACACCAACGCGGCGTTCGATTTTGCCGGCGAGATCATGGCGGCGAAGACGCTGTCGGAGGTCGTGGAGCTGACCAGCGCCCATGCCCGCAAGCAATTCGAGGTGCTCACCGCGCAGAGCAAGGAACTCGGCGCGCTGGCGCAGAAGGTTGCGACCGAGACCGCCGAGCCGATGAAGACCGGCATCAACAAGGCGTTCAACAAGGCCAACTAAGCGGCGCGTCAATTCGCATTTTTCAACCCCATTGCGTGATGGGGCGAAGCCCGGGTTCTTGGCCCGGGCTTTTGCTTGTCTTGGGGGTCGTGGCTCGCCAGCAGCGCGCGGCTTGCGGCGCCTGCAGATCGATGTTGGAGGGCAGCGGATTGAACCAGTTGGCGTTCGTGCACTACCTTTTGGATCGGATGGCGTTCTAACGTTTTGGCGGGGCGTGATCTTTTCGGAGAACTGGCTTTCACTTTTGACGATCATGCGCTAGCTTTCGGCCGCTTGCCGACCGCAAGCCGTGCAGCTGTAGCTCAGTTGGTTAGAGCGCCTGACTGTGGATCAGGAGGTCGGTGGTTCGAGTCCACCCAGCTGTACCAGCAAAATCAATAGCTTACTGGTCGCCGTGAAGATTGCGGGCGCGTAATGCAAATTACGGCAAGCATTCGGTAAGCAGATATTCGGAATCCGCTCCCTTCACCGGTTCGGATGAATTCGGCGCGGCCTTTGCCGATACAGCGCCAGGATCTCAGCCCATGTCATCTTGGCGGTGAGAGGTTTCTCCGGATCGTGGGGCATCGGCTTCTTCCGGCGGTGCAACTCTGGTGCTCCAAAGTTCAAGGTGCTCGTAAAGGATATCTCTTAGGGCACGTTTTCCGAGAGAAAGAATGTGCTGGCGCCGGACGCTTTGGCAAAATTCAAGTGCTTCGGCAAAGCTGTTCCGTCCCAATCTGGCGGCAAGCTTGTCGGCCTCAATGCCTGCCGGCTCCGGCCATGACTCGAATTGACGATCGAGGAAAACGGCAAGCGCTTCGAGCGACGGCTGCGGCAAAGCAAGCCGCAGCTGAAACCGCCGCCACACTGCGCGATCGAGCAGTTCGGCATGATTCGTGGCAGCGACCGCTACGACATAACTTGGGAGCTGATCGATCTGCATGAGCAGACAGGAGACCACCCGCTTGATTTCGCCGGTCTCGTGTATATCGCCACGTTCCTTCCCTACCAAGTCGAACTCATCGAAAAACAGAACGCAGGGCACTGTTCGCGCGTAGTCAAACAGGCGGGCTAAGCGCGTATTCGTTTCCCCGAGATAGGAGCCGACGATGGCGTCATAGCGAACCGTAAAGAACTGCACCGCCATCGCTTCTGCGATGGCCTCAGCGACCGAGGTCTTGCCGTTGCCCGGTGGACCGGACAAGAGCACGCGGTGTCTGGGTTGCATGCCGTGGGCGCGAAGCAAATCGGCCCTGTGCTGCTCATCGATCAATTGCTTGACCAATTCGCTGACCGGCAAGGGCAAAATCAGTTCTTCAAGGCGCCGCCGCGGTGTCGTCTCAAGGATCGTATCCTTGCCGGCCTGGCTAGTAGGTTGTGGGGGCGCCGCCGACGTAACGCTCACGGCGTTCAGGGCGCGCTGAAGACGATCCGCCAGCATGTGGTGGTTTTTGCCACGCTCTTCCGCGACGACCGCCTCGACGGACGACCGCAAGGCATCGCGATCGCCGGCTGCGCCCGCTCGAACGATGGAAAGCAGAAGGTCGCTTCGTGCCACGATGCATTACATCCGAATGGCGCAAATCAGTATAGCCGAATTGGTTAACATTTTTGGCCGGCCGTTGTTAAGCCTGCAGCAATCATCCACAAGGGCGACGAGGGCTCAAAAAGCGACCTGCCTCCGTCGCACTCGGATTGAAAGATACGCCAGCAGTGCATGGAGATTTGACGCCAGAGCAGATCGAAGCGGCAATTCCGATCGGTAGACTTGGAACGCCCGAGGACATTGCCGATATGACTGCTTTTCTTGCCTCGATGCGCGCTGGGTACATCACGGGCGCCATCATCGAAGCAAATGGCGGGCGCCAACCGCCGTAAAGCGGAGAATGGGCGCCTAAAGCCAGGAAGCGATTGACCGACGGAGTGGACAAATTGCTGGCGACGCCGCGCTCGAAGGGACCTTTCGAAAGTTCACGATCGTCTCACGCGGCTGCGACGCCTTCGAAAGGGCCGGCCGCCTCCATTTCTCGTTTAACCCGCTGCACGGTGCCAGTCGCAATCTTAAGGTCCCGCGCTATTGCCAGCATACCCTTTTGGCCCGCAATTCAGCTTGTACGCGTTTCTCGATGGCGGGGTCGATCTTGGGCCTCCCAAGCTGTTTACCGGCCTCCACGGCTCTTTTTAGCCCGGCACGAACCCGTTGACGAATAATACTGCGCTCGAACTCGGCGAAGGCGCCGGTGATTTGAAACATCAGACGCCCGGCTGGCGTCGTCGTGTCGATCGATTGCTGATCGAGGTACAAATCGACCCCGCAAGCCGAGGTTGGGCTTTACCGGGACAAGGCAGCTCGCGCCGAACAGTGGCTCTATAAGGTCTACACAGAGATTGAGGAGCGGTTCATCAAGCGGCCACAAGAGAAATCCCGCGCCGTCTTTGCCTCTCCTGGGCGTAGGGCGTAGAGCCTCTGCCCAGGACCGATTTCTTAAGGCCCCAAGCCGTCTGTCACGGGAGCCTTAGCCGCCTCGATCGCAGGTGCACGGTCAAAATATTCCGAAACAAGCTCGGCCGCGGGGGCGGCTTACAACCACAACCGAAGTTGGGTCGTGCTTGTGCCCGCGGCCGATCGGAATCATCGCCGGCTTTTCTCCGACGCAAACAGTTCGCGGAGTAACGCAGGCGCCAGCGGACCAAAAGGGTCCAGACGCAAAGATCGTGCTTCGGGTCGGCCTTCGATCCCATAGTTCAAGCTGATCAGCGTCTCCGGGGGATCCAGATACGCTGGCCGGAAGATCGCCGGGTCGGAACCGAAAAGCGGTACTATTACGCCGCGCAGTTTTACATCCTCCCTCGCTAAATCAATCTTCCCGGATATGGTTGCGCCGAACAGGGGGCCGACAGCGGTGCCATGCTTGATTACGACATCCTCCGACGCCAGCGTGAAGGAAAGCCGCGAATGCGAAACGCTAAGAGCGTCGCTGGAGTGCCGCTTTGATCCTTTAAACGGGGTCAAAAACCTCAGAATCGGTTCGCGGCTTACCGTGAAATCCTCGAGGTCGATGACGCCCTCGTGCTCCGCACCGGCCGATGAGTCGATATTCAGCGCGATTTCGAACGCGACCATTCTCCCCATGCCGATAAACGTTGGTGAATCGGAAAAGGGCCCCGGCGTCCTCGGCCTCAAGATAGATCTCGCGACGGTTTTCAGAATCGTTTCGAATCTCGGCTTTGAAGTCGCCCTGGCCGATTTTGCCGACGAACAAAAATTCCAGGATTTCTCGCTGTCTTTCCGAAAACCAAATCTTCACGTCATGAGCTATTTCGCCGTTAAATCCTTGAACGTTTGCCGCGCTTACGTCCATGTCGCGGTCCGCGGTCATGTCCGACAAGTCGGGCGCGGCCAATTCGAAAAAAAGTGCGCGCAAGAATTGACGTGCGTCGTAGCGTTCGCCGCGGAATAAGACGGCCATCTGACCGCCTGATTTAATAGCCGTCGCCGTTGCATTTCGCTCGTCGCTCGCCCCAAATACCTTCTCAGTCAAACCAAAAATTGGAGCGCCGAGCAGCAAAGTCACCAAAGAAGCGCTCAGGACTGCTGTTGCCACGATGCGGTACGCCCATGCATTACCACGAGCGCCGTCAAGTCCGACGAGCGCTTGCTTTTCTACTGAGCGCATCCTCAAACCTCAGTACTAGTCATGACTGGCCACCAACGATGCATCACGAAATATGCCAAAAACGGCGCCCCGAAGGCCTGATTGCCTCAGTATTCCACGGCGCAAATACCGTGCGATATCTCAGTTGACGACAGGTCGCGATGAGGATCCCGCCGTATCAAAGCGTCTCAGTGCCAATCCGTGTCAAAGCTTAGGTTTGCTCATCGTCAGTCAGTGCCGGAGTCGTTAGCTTTGGATCGGGCCCGGTGCCTGCGACGCCGCGACATCGTGTCTGAAATTGAGGGACAAGCGGGACCTAGTGCGCGCAAACTACCATTGACGCCAATTCCCGGTTCATCTCGGCAATCCCGGGTTCACTCGCGCTCTACGGAATGCGATAGTCGAAACATGATGTCATTACCGGCGGAACTGGATCGCAGCAACGTCGTCGACGTCGATCTCGGCAGTGCCGAGTTCAAGGCGAACGCGCACCGTTACATGGCCGAATGGGCGCGACGACGCCCATTCTATGTGCTCGACAAGGGCCCGCCGCAAGTCGTGGTCGGCCGCTACGCCGATGTGCATCGCGTGTTTTCTGACACCGAGACCTTCAAGTCCGAGATGCCGCGCGGCGCCGGTTGGGAACAGTTCAACAAGGTCATGTTTGCGCAATTCGTCACGCAGCAACACTTTATCTCGGGAAAAGATCAATTATAGGCCGATAAGTCAGTGATTTCGTGGTGGTACGAGGGCGGCAGAGAAAATCTCGTTGTGGGATAGCTGGTTGCGGAGGGACTCGCTGAAAGCGTTTGGGCGAGTGTTTGGCAAGCCGTCATCGTTATTTATTGCCGCCTGACCCCGAGTGTTGCGTCGACCGGTTGAACCGGCACCCGGGAAAGCGGACGTGACGCGGACATCGCCGAAAGACCGAGTTTGACCCGGACCGGACATCACTACCTCGATAGACACACCCAACTTCGCAACCATAAACTCGGTCAGAACCGCATCGAGCAGGGACGATCTTCATGGCCGAGGCACGGGTAGAACGGCGGCTGGCCGCCATTCTCGCGGCCGATGTCGCTGGCTATAGCAGGCTTATGGGGGTTGACGAGGAAGGCACTCTTGCAGCGCTCAAGGCGGCCCGGCGCGAAATAATCGATCCCGAGATTGCTGAACATCGCGGTCGCATCGTCAAGACGACAGGCGATGGCGCGCTAGTGGAGTTTGCCAGCGCGGTCGAGGCCGTGCGCTGTGCCTTGGAAATCCAGCGTGCCATGGCTGGGCGCAATGCGGACGTTCCAGGCAATCGCCGGATCGAGTTCCGCATCGGCATCAATGTCGGCGATGTCATCATCGACGAGGGTGATATCTACGGCGATGGGGTCAACATTGCGGCTCGCGTGGAGACCTTGGCCAGTCCCGGCGCAATCTGCCTTTCCGAAAATGCCTACCAGCAGATCAAGGGAAAACTCGCGCTCGAAGTCAGCGACATGGGCGAGCACCAACTTAAGAACATCGCCCAGCCGGTAAGAGTATTTAATGTTCGCCTCGACGGCGCCCCAGCACGACCGTCGCTCGCGCCGCCGGACAAGCCCTCGATCGCCGTTTTGCCGTTCACCAACATGTCGGGCAACCCGGAGCAGGAGTACTTCTCCGACGGCATCAGCGAAGACATTATCACCGACTTGTCGAAGATCGCCGGCCTCATGGTGATCTCGCGCAACTCGTGCTTCACCTATAAGGGACGCGCGGTTGACACCCGCACCGTCGGCCGCGATCTTGGCGTGCGGTCGGTGCTCGAGGGCTCAATTCGGCGCTCGGGCAATCGCGTGCGGATCACCGCCCAGCTCATCGACGCCGCAACCGGGGGACACCTCTGGGCCGAGCGCTACGACCGCGACCTGATTGACCTCTTCGCGGTCCAGGACGACGTCACCCGCCGCATCGTCGACGCGCTCAAAGTGACCCTCAGCGCGGCCGAAAAGGCGCGGCTGGCCAACAGCGAAGCCTGCAATGTCGAAGCTTACGATTATTTTATGCGCGGCCGCGAGTTCCTGTACGGGGAAAACAAGAACCGTGAAAAGTTCGAACAAGCGAAAAATTTCTTCACAAGGGCGCTCGAACTCGATCCCGACTATTCGCAAGGCTATGCGGGACTTGGCTGGGCGTATATCTTCGACTACTTCAACCGTTGGACTGATGATCCTGATAGCTCCCTGCGGCTCGCCAGACAGAATGTTGATCAGGCAGTCGATAAGGACCCGAACGAACCCTTTGCCCGAGCAATGGCAGGATTGGCTGCGCTGCTGCAGAAGGATTTCGATCGGGCGACCTCCGAGGTGGAAAGCGCCTTATCCCTCAACCCGAACTACGCCTTCGCCTACAACTGTCTCGGTAGCATTCACACCTACTCGGGCCGGCCGCTGGAAGCGATTGCGGTGATCGAGCGCGCCATGCGCCTCGACCCCGCTTGGGGCCAGCAATATCTCCACTTCCTCGGCACAGCGTATCTGCTTGCCGGCAAGTATGAGACAGCGGCAGCTCTGCTAAGGCAGCGGGTTTTCCTCGTTCCCGGAACAGATTTTACCCGCGCCGTACTCGCTTCCGCCCTTGGTCATCTCGGCGAGATCGATGAGGCCCGTCGCGTCTGGTCCGAACTCAAAGAGATCAATCCGAAATACTCATTCAGAGAACATTTCAGTCGACAACCCTTCCGGCAAGAGGATGTCGAACGGGTCGGCGAGGGTCTCGCATGGCGGGACTGCCGAACTAACGGCCAAGGTCGCATTACACTTTTGGGCGCTGAAAAAACTTCCGGAGGTGGCCCCAGCGCGGGGGTTCGCGGTTACGAATCCTCTAGTCTGATGTAGTGAATGGTACAGTTT
>CAWDQG010000029.1:0-127685 GCA_963804405.1 uncultured Alphaproteobacteria bacterium
TCAGCGCCTCCCCCGCCAATTCTCGACAAATATTTCGGCTCACCATGCCAGGCGACCGCGCGGAAGGCCTCTCCCTCACGAAGGAAAAAATTGCCAAACTCTCGCTTCGCAAATGCGCGTGGCACTGGCCAACATTGCAGCGAACACTGGGTTCGAGCTCACCCGGAGAGCTTGAGATGACTTGAAGAATTCCCGAAGTGGCCGTTTGCTGCCCAAGGGACTCCGTCAGGTAGATTGGTCCTTTGGCGCAACTCGTCGAGCAGTCGCGCGTTCTCGATGGCAATGACTGCTTGGTCAGCGAATGTCCGGACCAGCTCGATCTGTTCGCTGCTGAAGGACGACACGGTTTCACGCGCCCAGAGCGATGACGCCGACCACCTTGCCCTCGCGGGTCAACGGCACCCCAAGGATGGTGCGAACCTGCGCGGCCCGAATATCGTCCTTCGGACCATAGTGCGGGTCGCTCAAGGCATCGACGATATGCACAGTTTCACCTTCGAGCGCCACACGCCCGACGAGCGTATCCGGCGCGGGCTCGAGTGCCAGCTCGTTCCTCGATTTCGCGATAGGCAGGGGTGGAGCCCGAAACCGATGGTTAAACGGTAGACGTTATCTTCCAGGAGAAAGATGCCGACTTGTTTGGCCGCACAAAGTCGCGCCGCGGTTTCCGCGACGAACTCCAATATCTTCTGCAAATCGAAAACCGATCGGCTGATGACCTTGAGCACATCGCTCGTTGCGGTCTGGTATTCCAGCGATGTTTCGAGTTCGTCGGTGCGCTTGCGCAATTCGTTGAGCAGCCGCGCGTTCTCGATGGCGATCACGGCTTGGGCCGCGAAGTTCTCAACCAACTCGATCTGCTTGTCGGTGAATGGGCGCACTTCCTGCCGATAAATGGTTATGGCGGGGGGTATGACCCTCTTTGAGCAACGGCACGGTGATTAACGTGCGTATTCCAGCCAACTCTACGGCGGCGACTGGAGGATCGGATCACGATTAGCGTATCCCTCCAACTTACGCGTGTCGGCGACGTGAAAGACTTCCTTTGTTACGGCGAGGCGAGCGAGGCCGCTCTCAGGCGGCGGACGAAATGGCCCGCTCGTGCGAGCCTTGGCGTACGCTTCCGGCGCGTTGTACATCGCGAGGGGAACGCATCGTTCTCGTACAGAAACATGTTGCCAAAGTTTGCGCCGCAGATCGTGACCGCGTGGTCAAGCATCGCTTGGAATACCGGTTCCAGATTGCCTAGAGAGCCACTAATCACCTGGAGCAAATTGGATGTGGCTCTTTGCTGCTCCAACGCTTCGGTAAGGTCGCTCGTGCGCTGGCGCAGCTCGTTGAGCAGCCGCGCGTTCTCGATGGCGATGACGGCCTGGGCGGCGAAAGTGCCCAACAGCTCGATGTGCTTATTGTCAAACGGCTCAACGACCGGGCGACTGACAAGAAGCACGCCGATCACGTTATCCTCGCGAAGCAGCGGCAGACCGAGGTGGGTACGAAACCCGCCCAATCGCTGAACCTCCCGCAAGCTGTATTCGGGGTCGGCCAGAGCATCGACGATATACACCGGCTTGCGCTCCCGCCAAAACGCGTCCAGCGACACCCTCCCGCCCCGGTGCAAACGTGATGGTTTTGAGATATTCATTATATTCGGCGGAATAGCCGAAGCTCCCGGCGGAATAGACCCGATTTGTATTGTCGCTGGGAAGCAGGATTTGCACCTTGTCTGCTTTGCAGAGGCGCGCCGCGGTTTCCACAAGGGTGTCAGAACAGTCCGGAGGTCGAAGGTCGAGCGGCTGATAGCGTTAAGCACTTCCAGAGTGGCCGCCTGCTGCTCCAGCGCTTCGGTCAGTTCGCGGGTAAGCCGCGCGATCTCTCCTTCGGTCGAGGCGGACGCGGACGCAGGCTTCGGCGCGTCACGGCGCGGCGACTTTGCCGCTTTGCGGCGGCGCGATTTCCAGGTTGTGCCGGCCCTGGAGCGCGCTTTCATTGCCTTCCCACAGCTTGAAGACAAGGCGTCGTCGCGGGGCAGACTACCACACGATAAACGCTTGAGGGACCGGCGCTTCCAGCGGCCAACGTCGAACTTGAATCAATCGCTGCCAAAATATGACGTCGGCGTTGCGCCGAAGCCGCCGGCATCGAGCGATCCGCCGCACGCACGTTACCTTGACTGGTCCGAATGCCGCCAACGAAAGCCCATCTGGAGTCTGCGGCAGAGTTCCGGTATCGTCGTCGCCGGGGACCGGGGTCCATGCAAATCGGGGCCAGAGCTTTAGCGAGCCTGGGAATTTGGCTGGCCGCGAGTGCGGCATCGCCTGCGTTCGCGCAATCGTCGTCGCGCCGGACAAGAGCCAGCACTGGCTCCTGAACCCGGTGCCGGCCGATCAGATGCGCGATTTCAACACCGATCGTCCGACCAAAGCCAACGTGCCATACACGGTCGATGCCGGTCACTTCCAATACGAGACCGACATCGTCAATTTTGCCACCTTGGCAACCGGGCAGATCAGCATCAACACGCTTCTCACGCCCAATCCGACCTTCAAGGTCGGCCTCACCAACAACACCGATCTTGAGGTCAACGCCCCGACATCGGTCGGCGTCCACACCTTCAATGCCGCGACCAACGTTTCGAGCACGACATGGGGTATCGGCGACGTGTTCATCCGCGCCAAGGTCAATCTCTGGGGAAACGACGGCGGCAAAAGCGCGCTGGCGCTGATTCCCTACGTCAAGGCGCCGACGGCGCCGGCGGGAATCGGCAACGGCGCCACCGAGGGAGGCCTGATCGCGCCGGTTTCGTTCAGCCTGCCAGACGATTTCACGCTGGTGTTCAATTCCGAGGTCGATGCGCTCAAGAATAGCGCCGACAACGGCCGCCATGCGAACTTCGTCAATCTCGTGAATATCAGCCGGACGGTCGTCAAGGACGTCACGATGTATGTGGAATTGTGGTCCGACTACAACAATGATCCGGGGCAAAGGACCACGCAATTGAGCTTCGACATGGCGGTGGCCTGGGTGGTTCGACCCAATCTGCAGGTCGATTTCGGCGCCGATGTCGGCCTCACCAACTCGACGCCGAATATCCAGGTAATTGCTGGCATCTCGCAGCGGTTTTGAAGAAAGGCGGATGCGAGCGACGATCGCGATCAGCGGAATTTCGGTGGCCGCTGCCGCAGCTGGCCGAACCAACGATCACCCGCGTTTGCATCGATTGGCGGCTCCGCCAGGTGGTGAGATGAATGACCGTTCGGGGCGCATCTTTGCAATTGCGGGGCAAAATCGCGGCGCTCCGAAGCGGTACGCCCTCGATTGCGGTGACGACGTCGTAACGCTCGATCCCCGCTTTGGCGGCGGGCTGCCCGGGCGGGGCCGGCCGAAGATCGCTCCATAGGGCTCGGTCATGCCGAGGCTTTGGGCGAATGCCGTCGTCATCGGATGGACCCGAACGCCGATCGACCCGCACAGCGGCGACGCCGGCGCCGGCTGCGCGCCTGCGGCAAACGGCCACGCGGCCGGCCACGAGCAAATTGATGAATTGCCGTCGTCTCATGTTGCGATCGCAGCGCCGGCTACATCTCGATTTGGCCGCCGAGCTCGATCACGCGGTTCGGCGGGATGCGGAAAAACTCCGTGGCCGGGAGCGCATTGCGATGCATGAAGTCGAACACCCCACGCCTGAACGAACTGAAGCGCGAGCGTCTCGCGGCGATGATCGAAACCCGACCGACGAAGAACGACGTATCCATCATGCGAATACGAGATTCCTTGCCCGGCAATCGTCGAGCGCCCGCGGAATGTCCGGCTGTTCCATAAAGCCGTAGTGGACGGTGATGGAATGAAAATCACTGCCGAGATCGACGACCTGGACGCGATCTTCCGATGGCCACGCGCGGGATATTCCCGGTCACGACGCGCAGCAATACGATGCGCTCGTGCAGCACCTTATTGTGCTTGAGATTGTGCAGAAGCGGTACCGGCACCATGTCAGTCGGCTGGTCAAATAGACGGCGGTGCCGCGCACTCGCGTTTTGTCGTGGACCTGAGCGATGAAGCTCGAGAGCGAGAAGGTGTCGCGTTCCAGCACTCGCAGAAGCGCGTGGCGTCCTTGCCGCCACGTGTTCATCAGGAAGAACACCAGCGCGGCGACGACCAGCGGGAACCAGCCGCCCTGAAGTACTTTCATCAAGTTGGCCCACACGAACGCCAAGTCGACAATGATGAAAACACCCGCCAGTGCCCAGCGCGAGGGCAGCCTCCAGCGCCAAATTTCACGCATGGTCAGAAACAACAGCACCGAGGTCAGCGCCATGGTCATCGACACGGCGATGCCGAAAGCGGCGGCAAGGCTATCCGACGAGCGAAAACCCAATGTCAGAGCGAGCGTCAGCGCCATCAAGACCCAGTTGACGAAGCCGATATAGATTTGGCCGTAGCCCGAAGCGGAGGTCTGCACAATGTGCAGACGCGGACACAGCCCGAGCTGGATGGCCTGCCGCGTCATGGAAAACGCGCCGCTGATGATCGATTGACTGGCGATGATGGTGGCAACGGTCGCAAGACCGACCAGAGCGATCTGAAAAGCCTGCGGGCAGAGCGTGAAAAACGGATTGTCGCCGGCGCCAGTCGGGTCATCGACGACGACGGCGGTCTGGCCGGCATAATTGAGCACCAGCGTCGGCAGCACCAGGCCGTACCAGGCAAACCGGATCGGCCGCGGCCCGAAATGGCCCATGTCGGCATAAAGAGCCTCGGCGCCGGTCGCGCACAGAAACACCGCGCCGAGAACCAGAAAGCCGGTGAAGCCGTGACTGAACAGATAGCTAAACCCGTAGCGCGGATCGAGCGCCACGAGCACGCCCGGGTGGCTCAGTATACCGCCAAGGCCGAGCAGTCCGATGGTCACGAACCAGATGGTCATGATCGGGCCGAACAGCTTGCCGATGCGGTCGGTGCCCTGGGACTGCAGGGCGAACAAGCCGATCAAAACTACCGCCGACAACGCCACGATATAGGGCGCGATCGACGGCACCGGCGTCTTGAGACCCTCGAGCGCACTGAGCACCGAAATCGCCGGCGTGATGGCGCCGTCGCCGTAAAGCAGCGCGGCGCCGAGGATGCCGATGCCGATAACCGCGACCCGCTCGCCGTGCTTGATGCCAAGAAGCGACATCAGAGCCAGAATGCCGCCTTCGCCGTCATTGTCGGCACGCATGACAACGGCCACGTACTTGATCGAGGTCGTGATCAGGAGCGTCCAGATGATCAGCGACAGCATGCCGATCGCTACTTCGGCGGTGGCGCCGCCGGCCCATTCGAGCGCGGTTTTCAGCGTGTAGAGCGGGCTCGTGCCGATGTCGCCATAGACGACGCCGAGCGCGCCCAGCATCAATCCGCCCAGGTTACCTTCGGGATGGATGGACCTGCCTTCGGCGACATCTGTCGCAGTAGTCATGCTGAAACCGTTGTTCGTTGCGCCGACAGCGCCCCACTTTATACAACGGGCAAACCAATGCGACAGGCAAATGGATGCCACGGACAAATGAATGCGACGGACAAATGACACACCCGCTTGAGCGGGGCGCGGGCGGTTAGAATCTCTCGGCGACAAAGTGCCTGCCGCGCAACGAGGCCTGGTCGTTGTAGGCGCCTCGCTTTGAGCGTTTCGGCAGTTTGACCTTCGGCCGTGACAGTTTTTTGTACGGAATTAATTCAAGTAATTGGGAGATGCAATTGAGGCGCGCGCGCCTCTTGTCGTCCGATTTCACGATATGCCAAGGGGCATAGCGGACATCGGTGGCTTTGAGCATGACATCGCGCGCCCGCGAATACTCGTACCAGAGGCGATACGAATCCACGTCCATCGGACTGAGCTTCCACTGGCGAAGCGGATCATTGATGCGCGCCAGAAAGCGCTTTTCCTGCTCGTTCTGCCCGACTTCCAGCCAGAATTTGATGAGCATGACGCCTGCATCGGTAATGTATTTTTCGACCTCCGGACAAACCTTGAGGAAGCGTTGGACGTCCTTGGGGCTCGTAAATCCCATCACGTTTTCGACGCCGGCGCGGTTGTACCAGCTGCGATCGAAAATGGCGATTTCGCCGGCGGCCGGAAAATGCTCGACGTAGCGTTGAATAAACATCTGGGTCTTTTCACGATCGGATGGCGCCGGCAACGCCACCACCCGAAAGACGCGCGGGCTGACGCGTTCGGTGATGGCTTTGATCGTGCCGCCCTTGCCGGCGGCGTCGCGACCTTCAAACACGACAATGACCCGTGCCCCTTCGGCCTTGATCCAGTCCTGCACGTGGCAAAGCTCGACCTGAAGCTTGCGCAGCTCCTTTTCGTAGGGCTTGCGCTTCATCTTGCCGTCATCGGCGGCTTCGTCGGCGCTTCTGTCCTTCGCTGTTTTGCCCTTGGCCATGGCGATCAACTCCCGAAAATGACCCGCCGGAAGCGGCTCAATGCGAAGAAGAAGTAGACCGAGCCGATGATGAGCATGGCCACCAGCGGCCGCCAGACCAGCGTGATGTCCGCGCCGCGGAACAGGACGGCCTGAGCGAACGACACGAAATGCGGCGTCGGGCTGATCGTTCGCATTACATATTGCAGCCAGACCGGCATCGTCTCCATCGGCGTGCTGCTGCCGGACAGCAATTGCGTCACGATCAGGACCGGCATCGCCAAAAGCCCGAACTGGCCCATCGTGGTCGATAATGTGCCGAGCAGGATGCCGAGCGCCGCCACCACCAACGCATAGAGTGCTGCGCCGAGGAGGAAGAGAAAGATCGAGCCGGCGATCGGCGCGCCGATCCACAATGCACGACAAATTGCAGCGACAGCATCGCCGCGACCAGGATGACGAGACCGTTGGCGAACATCTTGGCCAGCATGATTTCCGCGGGCACTACCGGCATGACCAGAAGATGCTCGACGGTGCCCTGCTCGCGCTCGCGGATCAGCGCGGCGCCGGTCAGGATCACGGTCAGGAGCGTAATCTGATTGATGACCTGGGTCATCGCCGAGAACCAGGCAGTCTTCAAGTTCGGATTGAAATCGGCGCGCACCACCAGGTTGATCGGCGAGCCGCCGGCGATACCGCGCGCATTCATGAACTGTTGCACTTCGTTGGAAATGGCGGTTTTTAGATAGTTTGCTCCGTTACCGGCCTGTGCTACCGCCGTGGCGTCGACGTTGATTTGGGTCTCGGTCTTGCGCTGGGCAAGGACGTTGGCCTGAAAGTTCGGGGGTATCTCGACGACAAATAGCAGCTCGCCGTTGTTCATTTTTTCATCGATCTCGGACGCCCTGATCTGCACAGCCGGCTGGAACGTCGGCCGCACCAGCCCTTCGGCGATCTGCCTTGACAGTTCCGAGCCGTCCTCATCGGCAATGCCGACCGAGAGATTGGTCGCTTCGGTTACGGCTCCGGTGGCCACCGTGTTGACGGAGATGCTGAACGCGTACACGACCAGGATGAGCATGGTCGGGTCCGACCGGATGCTCCGCAGCTCCTTGATCACCAAGCGGAAGATATTGACCAGGTGATCGCGCAACGTCACCGTCCGCGCTTCGGCCAATTTTGGAACCGGTTGCGTGCTGGGCGTATCCATCTCACGCCTCTTGTTTGCGCAGCAACAACAGCGACAGGATCAGATAAGCGAGCGCGATGATGCAGATCGCGACAACGTTAAACCAAAGGGCGGACATCCCCAGCGCCTTGGCGAACACGCCGACGGTGATCGGCTGATACCAGGCCGAGGGAAACGTCAGGCCGAGGATTTTCGCAGTTCCGGAGAGCGAGGACACCGGCGCGAACAGCCCGGAGAAATTCACCGCCGGCACGATCGACAGGATCGCCGTGGCGAAATACCGCGGCGACCTGGGTGCGGGTAAAGGACGAAATCAGCTGGCCGAAGCCGGTGGTCGAGATCACGTAAACGATCGTGCCGATCAGCAACGTCAGGAACGGCCCTTTGAGCGGCACGCCGAATACGAAGATCGCCATTAAGAGCAGGAACACGAAATTCACCATGGCGACGGCGACATAGGGAACCTGCTTGCCGAGCAGAAACTCGAATTTGGTGATCGGCGTCGAACGAAAGTTGGCGATGGAGCCAGTTTCCTTTTCGCGCACCACTGCGATCGCCGACATGATGGCCGGGATCAAGCACAGCATCAGCATGAACACGCTCGGTACCATGGCGTTGACGCTGAGAAAGGCCTGGTTGTAGCGAAAGCGGGTCTGGATATCCTGGTCGCTCCACGTGTTCGGGCTGCCGGCCTTGCGCAGCTGGCGCTCGAGCTCGTCACCCTGCGTCCGCACCACCCCCGTGACGTAGTTTCTTGCCGTCTCGCCGCGGAAAGTCATGGCGCCGTCGACCGTGCCATCGACTTCCGGCTTGGCGCCCCGCAGCAGATCGCGGCCGAAGCCGGCGGGTACTTCGACGACCACTTGGGTGTTGCCGCTGCGCAAGCGGCGATCGGCTTGGGCCGCTGAAGTGATCGGCGGCTGCACCGAGAAATACCGGGAGCCGGAAAAACCGTCGAGCAGTTGCCGGCTTTGCGGCGTATTGTCCTGATCGAACGCCGCCAGTTGCAGGTTTTCGATGTCGAACGAAATGCCGTAGCCGAAGGCCAACATCAGAATGATGGGGCCTACCACGGCAAAGGCGAGCCGGATCGGGTCGCGCAGCAGTTCAACGGTCTCGCGGCGCGCGTACGCCCACAGCCGCGCGATATCGAACCGTCGCGGCGGCCGGATCTGTTCTGCTTCGCTCGGCGTCGCATCCGGCGGCGGCGCTTCGACCTTCTTGGTCCGGTCGATGCCCGCGGCGTCGGCGAGATAGCCGACAAAGGTGTCTTCCAAGGAGTCGCTGCCGCGCTCCTTCACCAGGTCCATGGGGGCGCCGACCGCTAGCACCTTGCCGGCATGCATCAGAGAGATGCGGTCGCAGCGCTCCGCCTCGTTCATGAAGTGGGTGGAAAGAAAAATCGTAACGCCGTCGTCGCGGGACAGATCGATCATCGACCGCCAGAACGCGTCGCGGGCGATCGGATCGACGCCCGAAGTCGGCTCGTCGAGGATGAGAATCGCGGGCGCGTGCAACACCGCCACGGCGAGCTGCAGCCGCTGCTTGATGCCGAGCGGCAAACTCTCAGGCTTGGAGTTGGCGACCCCTTCCAGGTCGTAGCGCTGCAAAAGCTCCTTGATGCGGCTTTCGATTTTATCCGACGGCAGATGATAGAGCTGCGCGTGCAGCTCGAGATTCTGCCGCACCGTGAGCTCGCCATAGAGCGAGAACGCCTGCGTCATGTAACCGACGTTGCGGCGCATCTCCATGTCGTTGGAGCCCATCGGCTTACCGAACAGCTTGGCCCAGCCCTCGGTCGCCGGCAGGAATCCCGTCAGCATTTTCATCGTCGTCGACTTGCCGCAGCCGTTGGAGCCGAGGAAGCCGAAGATTTCGCCGGGCGCGATACGGAAATTGACGTGATCGACGGCGACAAAATCGCCGAACCGCCGCGTCAATCCTTCGGCCTCGATGGCCGGCACTTCATCCGGTGCGGCGACTCGCGGCCGCACGATCACTTTTTGATGCTGCGCGCGCTTTTGCTCCGGCAACAGCGCGATGAACGCTTCCTCGAGCGTCGGCTCTCCCGCCTTGTCCAGCATTTCCTGCAGCGTGCCGTGGGCGATGATCTTGCCGTCGTCCATCGCCATCAGCCAATCGAAGCGCTGCGCTTCGTCCATATAGGCGGTCGCGACCATCACGCTCATCTGCGGCCGGCGCGCGCGGATGGAGTTGATCAGGTCCCAGAACTGGCCGCGCGACAACGGGTCGACGCCGGTGGTCGGTTCGTCGAGGATGAGCAAATCCGGATCGTTGATCAGCGCGCAGCAAAGACTGAGTTTCTGCTTCATGCCCCCGGAGAGTTTGCCGGCTGGCCGATCCTCGAATGGATCAAGCGCCGTGGCGGTCAAGAGCTCCGTAATCTTCGCGCGCCGCTGCGGCGGCCGATTGCCCGAACAGCCGGCCGAAGAAATCGATATTCTCGAACACGCTCAGTGTCGGATAGAGATTGCGGCCGAGGCCTTGCGGCATATAAGCGACGCGGGCGCGCAGGCCTTTGAGGTGCGACCGCTTGGTCACGTCGCCGTCGAAGACGATGATCTTCCCGCTTTGCACCGTGCGCACGCCGGAAATCAGCGCCAGCATGGTCGACTTGCCGACGCCGTCCGGCCCGATCACCCCGACCATTTTGCGGGCCGGGACCTCGATTGAGACATCGTCGAGCGCGACGGTCGCCCCGTAGCGGTGCGACACACCGTCGAGCCGGGCGACCACCGCGTCGGTCATCACGGCAGCTTGACTTGCAGGTCTTCCGGCCAGGCGGTCGCGGTGTTGGTGCGCATGACGCCAAGCCCGCGGACGCCCGTCTTCACCCGCCGGCTATATTGTTTGAGCACCTCCGCATCCAATTGCAGCTTGACGCGGAACATCAGCTTTTCGCGCTCGTCCTTGGTCTCCACGGTCTTCGGCGTGAATTGCGCGTCGGCAGCGACAAAGCTCACCGAAGCGGGAACCACATATTCGGGCACTGGATCCAGAATGATGCGGGCCTCGCCGCCGACCTCGAGCCTGCCGGCAACGGCCGCGGGCGCAAAAACGGTCATGTAAACGTCGTGCAGGTCGAGGATCGTAAAGACCTTTCCGCCCGCGGCGACCACTTCGCCGTTGCGCGCCAGTTGGTACTGCACGCGCCCGGTTCTGGGAGACACCAGAATCAGATCGTGCAAAATGGATTCGATGCGCTCGACCTCGGCTTGCGCGCTCTTGATCGCGGCATCGGCCTGTTCGCGCTGGGCGATCGCTCCCTGAACGCTTGCCTCGGCGCTTTCGTAATTGCGCTGGCGTTGGTCGAACGTCTGCTGCGTGATGATCTGTTTGCCGACGAGTTCCTTCCCGCGCTCGAAGTCGGATTTGGCGGCGGTAAGCACGGCCTTGCGCTGATCGATCAGCGATTCCGCCTCCGCCAGCGCCTGTCTGGCCTTCTCCAGATTGGACTGCGCCGCCCGAAGCTGCGCTTCGTATTCCGGCGACGACACCCGGCCGACCACCTGTCCGGCTTTGACTTCGCTGCCTTCCTCGACGTTGACATCGATGAGCCGGCCGGGATATTTCGCTGCGACATCGACCTGCGTAGCCTCGATGCGGCCATTGGTCTTGTAGATGCCGTCGGGCATCGATCGGCCGAGCACGCGGTCGAGCATATTGCTGAAATTTTGATTTCGCTTCCGCGGTCGAAGACAGCAATCCAGCGACCGACGAATGCGTCAGCGCGCAAGGCAACGGCACGCTGCCGACCGCGAAGGCGAATACAAGGAGGACGCCAAAAAGAAAGCGATGGTGCATTGCAAGTGTCCTCTGAAAGTTCCGGAGAGAACTATTCGATCCCGAAGAGACACTTAGTGCATAACGGGCACGCTAGTTCCTTCCTTGACCAAGATCAATCCACATTCCGTTTGGCGAGTTTCAGCGTTGACCCAAGATGCGACGTCGGCGTCGCCACCGCGTTTCTGGCCCACGACGCCGCGCGTCTCATCACCGGCGAAACCCTTTACATCGATGGCGGTTATCACATCATCGACTAGGGACGCGCAGCAATCGAACAGGAAATAACAACGCGCCGAGGATCAAACGCGCCGGCACGGGAGGCGAAGATGTCTTTATCGACGATCCGGTCAATAGCATTGGCCATTATGGTTCTCATGCCGTTTGGCGCGAATGCACAAACGCCACAGGCCGCAGCGCCGCAGACGCAGCTTCTGAAACCGGCGGAACTCGATCAGCTCGTTGCGCCGATTGCGCTCTATCCGGATACCTTGCTGGCCGAAGTCCTGATGGCGTCGGCTTATCCGCTCGACATCGTGCAAGCCGAGCGTTGGGTCCAAGCGAACAAGAATCTCGCGGGCGATCAGTTGAAAGCCGCCGTCGACAAACAGCCGTGGGACGAGAGCGTCAAGTCACTGGTCGCTACGCCGTCCGTCCTTGAAATGATGAGCACCAAGCTCGACTGGACCGAGAAGCTCGGCGACGCGGTCGTTGCTCAGCAGGCCGACGTGATGGATGCCATCCAGCGCTTGCGCGCCAAGGCTCAGGCCAACAACAAGCTGACATCGACCAAAGAGCAGAACGTCACGGTGCAGCAAGTGCAAGGTAGACAGGTCATCGCCATCGAGCCGACGGACCCCAATACGGTTTATGTGCCGTACTATGATCCGGGCGTCGTGTACGGTGACTGGCCGTATCCCGAGTATCCGCCATACTACTTCGGCGCGCCCGGCTACATCGCTGCCGGCGTTATCGCGACCGGAATTGCGTTCGGCGCCGGATACGCGCTTGGCCGTTGGGCGACGGGCGGCCGCTATTGGGGCGGCGGGGTCAATTGGGGCGGGAACAATCTCGTCGTCAATCGGCCGATCGGCGGCGGCAACAACATCGGCAACAGGTGGCAGCCCCGGGTCGAACATCGTCAGAGAGCCGGCAATCGGGGTGGCCGGCAACAGCTGAACTTCCGCGGCAGCGGCGGTCAGCAGGTGCTCAAGCCCGGCGGCGGCGGCCGCACCAACGCAGGCGAACGACACCATGCCGCCAATCGTCCCGCCTGCGCGGCAACAAGGGGTCACGCGGCGGCCAACACGTCGCGCACACCAATCGCGGCGGCGGTCACGGTAGCCACGCACGGGCTGGCGGCGGTCACGCGAGCCCACGTGCGCGCCGGCGGCGGCGGCGGGGGTGGCCGAGTGCACGCTGGCGGCGGTGGCGGTGGCCACGTTCGGGCCGGCGGAGGTCATGGTGGCGGAATGCGCGCCGGCGGCGGCCGTGGAGGCGGCGGCGGCCGCGTGGTGGCGGACGGCGCTCGGACATCAGGCTCAAGCACGACGTCGCCCTCCTCGGCTATCTCGACAACGGTCTTGGCTTTTATCGCTTCAGTTACAACGGCAGCGACAAGGCCTATGTCGGGGTGATGGCGCAGGACGTGCAGCAGGTCATGCCGGCGGCGGTCGTGCGCGGCCCCGACGGCTATCTGCGGGTGTATTACGAGAAGCTCGGTCTGAAGGTCGAGAGCTACAGCCACTGGATCAGGGCGGGAGCACACATTCCGACCGCGGTTCAAAACCAGCACTGACTGCGAGAACGCAACGTGGTGATCGGCGTGAGCTAGTCCCATGGACGGCGACACCATCATGTACATCGTGTGGGGAGTCGTTCTGCTCGGCATCCTCATATCGATCTTTCTGGCCTACTGGAGCCGCCGGCTCCGTGCCAAACGATTGCAATTGATGGACCTGTTCAACGGCTATTTCCGCGGTGACGTGCCCGCTGACCAGCTCGGTGCGCGGGCGCGCCAAATCGCCAGTCGTCACTTCATGGGCAGCGCGGAATTCTATTCGCTGGCTGTCGCGGCCTTTCAAAGCGCGGTTGATGCCAGAGCTGGCGCATCAGCCGCACTCTGAGGAGCGACAGAAGAAATTGTTGAGAATGTTGGCGGCTTTGAAGAACGAGTTCGGGCTGACCGATCGCTACCTGATCGAAGGATGGCGGACCGGGCGCGAATAATCCTTTCGTGAAAGAAGTATCGAGCACCCTAGCGGCCGCCCCTCCGCGCGCGGACCTTCGGTCATGACAGAGGCAGCTAAATACTCGGCGGTAGAGCGGCTGCGTGATGGCCGCGAGATCGAAATTCGCGCGCTGCGGCCGGCCGACGAAGACGACATGCTTGCGGCTGTCGACCGCACCAGCGCGCAATCGCTCTATCGCCGGTTCTTCGGCGCCAAAAGGCATTTTTCCGAAAGCGAGAAGGCGTTTTTCCTCAACGTCGATTTCGTCAACCACGTCGCCTTGGTCGCGGTCGCGAAAGAAGGCAGCCGAAGCGTCATCGTCGGCGGCGGCCGCTATATCGTCGTGCGGCCGGGAGCGGCCGAGCTGGCTTTTGCGGTCGTCGACGAATATCAGGGACAAGGCATCGGCGCGGCGCTGATGCGCCACCTCGCGCTGCTCGCCCGCGCCGCCGGGATCAAGGAACTGATCGCGGAAGTCCTGCCGGAAAACCTGCCGATGCTGAAGGTGTTTCAGAACAGCGGCCTGGATTTGCAGACCAAACACCGTGCGGGCGTCGTTGATGTGACGCTTAATGTTACGAATGACGTCACAAGGGGCTGCTGATTTCCGCTACGGCATGTCTCAGGCTTCCCGTCGCGCAGCAGGCAGCGCCTGATGGCGGGCGCGCTGAAACCGACTTCTAAGCTTGGATCACCACCAGTGATGGCAGCGATTCCACGCGACCGCTCGATGCATCGCCAAGTCGGCCCCTTCCCAGGTGAGGAAGCGGAAATGCCAACCGATCGGCGATGGGAACCACAAATAATGCCCGTCCTGCGGGCCAAATGCGGTTTCAGTCCAGACGCGGCAATAGCCGCTGTTAAAAGCCACCACGCCGAAATCTGCACGTGCTGGAGTCGCCGAGGTAAGGCTGATGGCCAAAAGGCCAATCGCAAAAGTTAGTCGCATCATGATGAGTCTCCGTGGACTCACCTCCCCCTCCAATGCTGCGCTCCTATCCATTGATGTCTACTTAGCGCGCAGCGTCTAATTGTAACCAGCCGACATCCGCGAGCCGCGTTCCGGGCCGCACCTTGGAACCTTTTGCCGATGCCGGGATCAGGGAATTGACAGCGGAAGTCCTGCCAAAAAACCTGCCGATTCTGAAAATGTTTCAGAACTGCGGACTAAGCGCACGGACGAAGCACCGCAAGGGCCTCGTTGAGGTCGCGCTCAAAATTTCCTGAAGCAAAAAGCGCCGCACCTGAACAGGCACGGCGCCAAGGCGTGACCGGCCGCCCGTTGGCCGGTCACCTTGGCGTAGAGGCTGATTGCCTGGACCGCCCCCGCAGCCCGAACGACGCGTTCGAGCGCGGCCGCTTACGCGCGGCAGGCGCCTTCGAAGCCGTGGCACCACTGCCCGGCCTTGCAGACCTGCGAGTGGCCTTTAGCGCCGCATACGCAGGCGGCCTTGGCCGCGCCGTCGCCACACGCCCCAAGATGCTTGTGGGGATGAGCAACCCCCATCCGCGCCTGCGCCATTCCGACGGATAGAACGATCGCCAGCAGCGTGGCGCCGCAAATTTTCAACATGCTTTCCTCCTCCCACCCTAGTAATTCTTCGATCCTATACGAGCGGACGGCGTGTCGGCAATATTCGGCGCATGCTAAATCGAGTGGGGGCAGCGTCCCCGCCGCGACTTGGCCGTTTGGGCAGACGGTGGTTGAATCCAGGCAATGGGTAGGGCCGCTAGATGGTGAGAAAGCTGAGGCGTTTCGTTCGGCGCTTGCTGGTTGTAGCGCTTGGCGTCTTCGCTGTCTGGCTGATCGTCTTCGTGGTCTTTCGCGTTGCCGACAATCGGCTGCCTTGGATCCTCGCCGTCGCCATCACTTACGGCATTGCGGCCTACATTATCCTGCCGCGCGCGGTGCGCCTCGGCCTGAAAATTCTGCAGCGCAAACGTGTGCCGCGTTACACCATCACCGGCGACGGGCTGCCGGGCGACCCGGTCAATCTGGTGCTCACCGGCACGCGGGCGCAGCTTGACGCCGCTTTTGCCCGCGCCGGCTGGTCGGAGGCCGACCGGTTGAGCCTGAGAAGCTCGTGGCGCATGGTCCGCGCGTTCATGCTCAACTTGCCGTACCCAACGGCGCCATTCAGCACGCTTTATCTTTACGGCCGCGGCCAGGACGTCGGTTTCCAGAAGGCGATCGACAACAGCCCGCGCAAGCGCCACCACATTCGTTTCTGGGCCTTGAGCCTGCAGCGGGCGCAAACCGTGATGGGAACGGCGAGCTTTTGGCTGAACACCGACCGGCCGCCGGATCATGCCAAGGTTTTCTGGATCGGCGCCGGCACCAAAGATACCGGCTTCTCGCTCACGCGGCTGACATTTCAGGTCACCCACGCCACCGATTCCGACACCAATGCGGAACGGGACTATATCATTGCCGAGCTGCGCAAAACCGGCGTCATCGGCGAGGTCGCTTCATATCAGCCGCGCCAAAAGCTCCCCGCGGAGCATGTCAACCACTATGTCGCCGACGGACAAATTACGGTGGCGAGCCTGACGATCGAGGCGTTACTCGAGCCCGCCGTCCTTGCCGCAGGCAAACCGAGAAGCGACAGCCTCGAAGACCTAATATCGGCTGTTGAAGACGGGCTGCACAACCGGCTGCGGAATGATCCGCTGCCATACGCTGCCATTATCGAATTGAATGGTGGCGCCATCGGGAGAATAGACCGCGCCTTCGTGCCAATACTCGGCCCAGAGATGGCCCGGCCAGTCAATCCAGGCTCTGGTCGGCTGGCCGATTTCGTTGGTCAGGTTGAGCTCCCAGCCGTTTTGCGTGACGTAGGCCGCGAACGTCCCGGCGCAGTTCTGGACGCACTGGTAAGGGCCAGTAAGGCTCGGCCCGATCACCTGCGCCGAGGCGGGCGTCGCCGCCAAGCCGCCCAACGCCAACAATGCGATCCAATATGTCTTCATGGCTCATCCCTCGCAGCTACTGAGAGGATGCTATACGCAATCGCCGGCCAATGAAATTGATCTGCATCACATTTGGTTCACCAGCGCTTCACCGCCGGAGCCGCGAGCCAATATGCGCCGAGGCTCCGCCGTCATGGCCGCGCCGGCAGTCAGACTAAAATTGCAGCGCGCCCGGGTGGCGGATCGTGAGCGCCCGCGTCTCGGCGATGCTGTGGGCGCCCAATTGGCCGAGCGCGGCCTGGGTTTCCTCGATCAATAAATCGATGACGTGGCCGGGCCCCTCCTCGCCCAGCGCGCCCAGTCCCCACAAGAATGCTTTGCCGGCAAAAGCCGCCGCGGCGCCAAGCGCGCAGGCGCGCACCACGTCGCTGCCGCTGCGCACGCCGGAATCCATCATGACGGTGGCACGCTTGCCGACCTGCCGGACAACCGACGGGAGCGCGTCGATCGCCGCCGGCAAGGCTTCGACCTGGCGGCCGCCGTGATTGGACACAACGATACCGTCGACGCCGAGCGATACCGCCGTTTCGGCATCCTGCGGATGCAGTATGCCCTTGACCACCAGCGTGCCCTTCCAGCGGTCGCGGTACATCTTCACTTCGTCCCAGGTGAACGCGCCGCGCATCTCGCGCCGCGCGAAGGCGATGACGTCGTTCAGCGAAGCGTTGGCGCCGACATACGAGCGCAGACTTCTCGAAGCGCGGCACGCCGTACTTCCACACCGCCAACGCCCAGCCGGGCGCGCGCGCGATCTGCCAAACGATCGCCGGGGTGACGTTGAAAGCGCCGGCGATCCCGGTCGCCACCTCGCGCGGACGCGTGGTGCGCACCGGCACGTCGAGCGTCAGCACCAGCGTGCGGCAGCCGACGGCCTCGGCGCGGCGCACCAGGTCGAGGCCGATCGCGTGCTGATCCTTGGCCAGGCGATACAGCTGGAACCAGAAAACGTCGGGCGCGACGCGGGCGATTTCCTCGATCGTCGCCCCGCCGGCTGTGCTGAGCGTATAGGGAATGCGGGCGCGCTGCGCGGCGCGCGCCAGATGGACGTCGCCGCCCGGCCAGATGATCGATGGGCCGCCCATCGGCGCCACCCCGATTGGGCCGCTGTAAAGCCGGCCGAACAGCTCCACCTCGCACGGCGGCAGCGACGGCATCACGCCGTAGCGCGGGACAAGCTCGACGGCATCGAGCGCCGCCCAGTTACGTCGGATTCCGCCATCGTCGTTGCCGGAGCCGCCGTCCGCATACTCAAAAGCGAAATGAGGAATGTGCCGGCGGGCGCGGCGGCGCAGATAACCGATGCTGGGATAGTGCAGATGCAACTGCGCAAAGCGCGGATTTTGGCTGTAGCCAGCGAGCGGCCGCTGCGGCGGCGCGGCCACGGCCGTTGTGTCATGCATGGGCATTCCTCCGCGGAGCTCACTATAGCGCGTTGAGCCGGAGTATTTTCAGCATTCTGCTTCTTTCGGCATCGAGCCGTGCCGAACAATGACGCTGCCTAGGGCACAAGCAGGCCTTGCGACTCTGCACCATATCGGCAAGCCGCGCGGTCACGCTCTCCCCAGCGCTCGCGGCCGGCGTCCCTCCCCGCGTCGCGTTGGCGTCGCGATGGGCGCGTGTCATAGGCCCAGGTCAAATAAACACCGCCCCAGGTGAAGCCGCCGCCGAAAGCCACCAGCAACAGCCGATCGCCGGCTCGAAGCTTGTTCTCGTAGTCCCGTAGGCAAAGCGGGATCGTCGCCGCTGTGGTGTTGCCGTATTTCTGGATGGTCAGCATGACGCGTTCAAGCGGGAGGCCCACGCGCTCGGCCGTCGCCTTGATGATGCGCATGTTGGCCTGATGCGGCACCAGCCAGTCGAGCGTGTCTTTGGTCAGGCGGTTGCGGCGCATCAACTCGGTTGCGACTTCGGCCATGCGCGCGATGGCGAACTTATAGACCGTAGCACCTTCCTGGTGGACATAGTGCAGCCGCTTGGCGACGGTTTCCGCCGTCGGCGGCATGCGGCTGCCGCCGGCTATCTGGTGCAGATGTTTCGCGCCGGAACCGTCGGACGAAATCAGCGTATCGATGACGCCGTATTTGCGGCTCGGCTCGACCAGCACGGCGCCGGCGCCGTCGCCGAACAGCACGCAGGTGGCGCGATCGGTATAGTCGAGCACCGCCGACATCTTGTCGGCGCCGACCACCACGATCTTGCGATAGGCGCCGCCTTCGATGAATTGCGCGGCAATGGTCAGCGCATAGACGAAGCCGGAGCACGCGGCCTGCACATCGAAGCTGCCGATCTCGCGGATGCCGGCCATGTCGCAGATCAGGTTGGCGGTCGAGGGAAACACGAAGTCGGGCGTGGTGGTGGCGCAGATCAGAAGATCGACATCGCCCGGCGCGGTGCCGGTCTTCTTGAGGAGGCCGCGCACCGCTTCGGCGCCCATGTGCGACGTGCCCAAACCCTTGCCCTTGAGGATGTGGCGTTCCTTGATGCCGGTGCGCTCAACAATCCATTGATCGCTGGTGTCCACCATCCGCGCCAACTGCGGCATTGGTGAGCACGTCCGGCGGAACATAGCCGTAGACGCCGGTAATGGCGGCGCGGATCCCGGATTTTCGCTGTTTGGTTGTCTTGCTCATGCGCCCGTGGACAAGCGAGGGTATCCGATTACGTGTGGTCCCCGCTAGCAGAATGGCTAAGCCACACATAGCGTTCAGCTGCGAATAAGCCGTTAATTTGCGCCAGATACGGTCGTTTCGGGATCGCTACGACCGCGCCGCGCCAGATCGAGCACAACCGCGGCTGCTTTTGCGCTCGGCACCGTGTCGAGCGCCATGATCCGGTCGAGACGCGCGAAAGCGTCGATCTGTTGCAGCCGGCCCGGCGTATCGGACACGAGCGGCACGAGCGCGTCGGCAATGCGCTCCGCCGTGCAATCGCGCTGCAACAGCTCCGGCACGACATTTTCGCCGATCACCAGATTGGCGAGGATCACACTGGCGAGCCGCTGGCGAAGCCGCGCGGCGCGAGCGATGATTTCCTCGATCACGGCGACGCGATAAGCAGCGACGGTCGGCACACCGGCAAGCGCAAGCTCAAGCGTCACCGTGCCCGACGCCGCGAGTGCCATACGCGCCGAGCGGAACGCGGCCCATTTCTCCGCCGGCTCGGTGACGATGCGCGGCGCCACCGGCCAGCCGGCAACGCTAGCGCGAACATCGTCGGCAAGGTGCGGCATTGTCGGCAGCACCAGCTCCATCGCTCCGATCTGTTCGCGGACGCGCCCGATCGCCGCACCGAAAATTGCAAGCAGCCGGTGGATTTCGCTTGAGCGGCTGCCGGGCAGCACCAGAACAAGCGGCGGATCGGCGCGCCGGCGTTGCGCCTCTTGCGCATTTGGGCGCAGCTCGGTGAGGCGCTCGATCAGTGGATGGCCGACATAGACGCACGGCGGGCCGCCGAGCCGGGCATGCGCAGCCGGCTCGAACGGCAGGATCGCGAGCACCCAATCGATGTAGTCGCGCATGGCCCGCGCTCGCCCGGGCCGCCACGCCCAAACCGACGGCGACACATAATCAACGATCGGGATCGACGGCGCGCCGGCCCGCACGCGGCGCGCAATGCGATGGGTAAAATCCGGGCTGTCGATGATCACGAGCGCATCGGGGCGCGCGGCGACGATGGCGTCGGCGGTCTCGCGGATGCGCCGCAAAATCATCGGCAGGCGCGCCGGTATCGAGCTGAAGCCGATCATGCCGATGCCGTCGATCGGGAACGGGCTATCGATCCCGGCCGCCGCCATGGCCCGCCCGCCGACGCCGGCGAGCTTCAGCGCGCCGCCCGCGGCGCCGGCGACCAGCGCACGAACGAGCGCGGCGCCGAGCGCGTCGCCGGATTCCTCGGCGGCCACCAGATAGATCGACAGCGGTCGCGGCTCGCGCGCGCCGTTCATGTCGGCGCGTCCCCGGCAACGCCAACAAAGAAAATCTTTTCGCGATCGGCCGCGGCGCTGACCTGCGCCGGTTCGGCGACGATGGCGCTGCCGGCCGCAACGGCGATCCCGGCAAGACCGGCGCGCGCGGCGTTTTCGATGGTCTTCGGCCCGATCGCCGGCAGGTCGAAGCGGCGGTCCTGTCCGGGCTTCGGCGCCTTGACCAGAACGCCGACACCTTCCGGCTTGGTCAAGCGTCCCTGCGCGCGCAATTGCGCAACGCGCGCCAGCAAATTGTCCGTGCCTTCGGCGGCTTCGACGGCAAGCACATGGCCGTCGGCGACCACCACGGCCTGGCCGACGTCGAACGGCCCGAGCGCGGTAATCACGTCGAGCGCGCGAGCGATGTCGGCACGATCGCGCGGCGACGGCTGGTAGCGGCCGAGCGTGCCGGCAGGCACGATGATCTCGGGCGCGACCTCTTCGACGCCGATGACCTTCACACCGCCCTCTTCGAACAGCCGGGCAATGCCGGACAAGAGCCGGTCGTCACCGCCGCGAAATGCGCCGACGATGCGCGGCATCAGCCGGATCGTGTGCCAATCGAGGCGGATTTGCGTGAGCGGCGGCCGCAGCAGCGTGCCGATGAACACGGCTTCGCGGCAATGCTCGGCGCGGGCCAGCCGAAAAAAGCGGCCGCCCTGTCCGATCGCGATCCAATGGTGCGTGTGACGCTCGACGACTTTGGGATCGGCCCAGCCGCGCACCGCGAACATGACGGGCTTGCGGCCGCGCCGCTCGATCGCGTCGGCCACTGCGCCGGGAAAACTGCCGCCGCCGCAGATGATCGCCAGCGGCTCATGGCTACCCGCGGTAGCGGCTGTGCTGGGCGCGTCAGGACCCATCGCCCGCATTGTCCTCGGCCGCCCGTTTGGCGCTGGCGTGCATCAAAGGCCGCTTACCGCCGGCGCGGATGAACGCAACGATCTTTTGCACCATGGGATCGTCGGCGAATTCGTCGGTGACGGTGTTGACCCGATCGGCAAACACGCCCTCGCTTAGAAAAAGCGCGCGATAGGCCCGGCGCAGCCGCTGCAGCCCGGCACGGGTCACGCCGCGGCGCCGCAGCCCGACGATGTTGAGCCCGGCGAGCGATGCAATCTGCCCCTTGCCGAAACCGAACGGAATGAGGTCACCAGATATGCCGCTCAGGCCACCCACCATGGCGCCCTCACCGATGCGCGCGAATTGATGAACCGCCGCATTACCGCCGAGGAAGGTGTTGCTGCCGACGCTGACATGACCGCCCAACACCGCGTTGTTGGCAAATGTTACGTCATCACCGACATCGCAATCATGGCCAACATGGGAAGCCACCATGAACAGGCAGCGATCGCCGATCCGCGTCAGCCCGCCGCCGTCTTCGGTCCCGGTATTCATGGTCACGCCTTCGCGCAGCTCGCAGCGCGCACCGATGACGAGCTGGGTCGCGCCGCCGCGATAATGCGCCGATTGCGGCGGCGTGCCGAGCGACGCGAACGGAAAGACAACGGTATGTTCGCCGATGGTGGTGACACCGGCGACATTGACGTGGGCGATCAGGCGGACGCCGTGCTTGAGCTCGACCCCTGGACCGACGAGACAATACGGACCGATCTCGACGCCGTTTCCCATGCGCGCACCGTCGGCCACGCGCGCCGTCGGATCGATCGCCATCTACTCCTCAGTCAAATAGGCGCCGAGTTCCGCTTCGGCGACCAGGACGCCGTCGACTTTTGCTTCGCCCCGATACCACCACATGCTGCGGCGGCGCGTGATCTTGTGCATGTGGTATTCGAGCGTGTCGCCGGGCAGCGCCGGTTTGCGAAATTTGGCTTTGTCGATGGTGAGGAAAAAGAACACGCGCTGTTTCTCGGTCGGCGGCAACATCCGCAGACACAAGACGCACGCCGTCTGCGCCATGCCTTCGATCACCAGCACGCCGGGCATGACCGGATTTTCAGGAAAATGTCCGACGAATTGCGGTTCGTTCATCGTCAAGTTCTTGATGCCGATGCCCTGCTCGTCGCCGCGGATATCGATGACGCGGTCGACCAACAGAAACGGGTAACGATGCGGCAACAGCCGCAGGATCTCGTGAATGTCGGCAACGCCGAGGACTTCGTCGCTCATCATTCGTCCCCTTCGCTCTTGCCGGCGGCGCGGGTGAGCTTGCGCAACAGCGCCACGCTCTTCATAAAATCGCGCACCGGCTGCGCCGGCGAGCCGATCCACCGCGCGCCCGCGGGAACGTCCGACATGTAGCCGCTCTGCGCGCCCAGCATGGCGCCGGAGCCGACGGTCAGGTGATCGGCCAGGCCCACCTGTCCTCCCATCATGACGAAATCTCCGACCTGGGAGCTGCCGGAAATGCCGGTTTGGCCCGCGATCAGGCAATGTCGCCCGATGCTGACGTTGTGCGCGATTTGCACCAGATTGTCGATCTTGGTGCCCTCGCCGATGACGGTGTCGCGGGTCGAGCCGCGATCGATGGTGGTATTGGCGCCGATCTCGACGTCGTCCTGAATGATGACCCGTCGGGTCTGCGGAATTTTCTGATGGCCGCGCGGCGAAGGCAGATAACCGAATCCATCCTGGCCGATGCGGGCGCCGGCGTGGATGATGACGCGATCGCCGATCAAGGCGTGGAGCAATGTGGCGCCGGCGCCGATGGCGCAGTCGCGTCCGATGGCGACGCCGGGACCGATCACGGCGCCGGCGGCGATCAAAGTGCCGGCGCCGATTTCGGCGTCCGGTCCGATCACCGCCAATGGATCAATGGTCACGCCCGCCTCGATCCGCGCCGAGGCGTGCACGCGCGCGTCAGCGGATCGCCCGCTGGTGCCAAACAGCGAGGTCGGCCGCAGCGCCGCGGGGAACAGCGCGCGCGCCACAGCCACGAACGCGCGGTAGGGCTCCGCCGCCACCAGCACGACCAGCCGCTCAGGCGCCTTGGCCTCGAAGCGTGCCGTCAGCAAGCACGCGCCGGCGCGCGTCACGGCGAGCTCGTCAAGATATTTCGCGTTGTCGAGAAAGGTAATGTCGGAAGGACGCGCGCGATCCAACGGCGCAATATCATCGATGCGTCCGCCGGGCGGCGCGCCTGGCCGCAGCTTGGCGCCGGTCAGCGTCACGATCTCCTCGATCGTCAGCCCGCGTTTGGTTGCGAAGAAATCCGGCATACGCCCTCGACGAAGGATCGCGAGGCGCGGTCAGAACCGCGTGCCGCCGCCGAACTGGAAGAATTGGGTGCGGTCGTACGACTGCTTCAGCAGCGGATAGGCAAAATCGAAGCGCAGCGGACCGAACGGAGAGTCCCAGATCAAGCTGGCGCCGACCGACACGCGCGGCGCTGCGGTATCGGCGAACTGCAGTCCGCAATTGCCACATACAAATTGAGTGCCGGTACTGGTGGTGATGAGGCCGTTGACTTCACCGTTCGCCGGCCACGACGTCTCGCCCTTGTAGCCCCATTCGGCGCCGGAATCGACGAACACGGCGCCGCGGAAACCGGAATCCTTTGGCAGGAAGTAGAACGGATACTGCATTTCGAGGCTGGCGCCCCAGTAGTAGGTGCCGCCGAGCGCATCGTTTGACGTGCCGGGGGTGATGTCGCGCGGCCCGATACCGGCGGGCTGAAAGCCGCGGACCACATTGGGGCCGACCTTGAAGTCGTCGAGCATGCGCACGTAGTTCGGCTCGCCGTTCGGCCCCTTGGCCAGGCCTATCATGTCGCCGCCCTGGAGATGCACGATGCCGACGAGATCGGATACGATCTCGTAATAGGTGCGGAAATCCACCACCGTGCGGATGTATTTGGAGGCGCCGCCGAGGCCGGCGATGTCCTGACCGAAGCTCAGCAGCAGGCCGCTGGTCGGGCGCTTGTTGTTGTCGAGCGTGTTGTAGGTCAAACCGTAACCGACCATCGACGTCAGATAACCACCAAATGAAAGCTCCTCGCGGATCGGCAGCGAGGCGACGTTGGTGTTAAGACCGTTTTGAATCATGCAGTTCGACTGGCCGCCGCCGGCCACCGCGTTGGCAAATCCGGGATAGGCCTGGTTGATGAGACCGGCAGCCGATGCCGCGTTGACGGCGTTGATGGTCGGAAATGTCGTCAGGAAATTCGGGCTGACGTTGTTGCAATCGTTCAAGTTGGAAAGCAGGTTGATCTGGTTCCAATAGATCGAATACCGCCCCTGGAACGACAGGTCTTCGCGCAGCGGCACGCCGGCTTTCAGAGTCGTTCCATACGTCGCCGTGCCGTACGACAGGTACGGGCTCGCCAGCGTATCGCGCGCAAACAAATCGATGCCGGCGGAAACACGCTGGTCGAAGAAATACGGCTCGACAAAGCCGAGCTCGATGCCGCGGATATATTGGCCGTAAGTGCCCGACGCCTTGGCGTAACGGCCGGTGCCCATGAGGTTGCGCTCGGAGACCGACACCTGCCCCATAAAGCCGTCGGCGGTCGAATAGCCACCCATGACCGAGAAGTCGCCGGTCGATTGCTCCTCGACGTCGACATTGATCACCACCCGATCGGGCGCCGAGCCCGGCTCGTTGCTGATCTTCACGTTCTTGAAGAAGTTGAGGTTCTTGATCCGCCGCTCGGCGCGATCGATCAGGGCGCGGTTGTAGGGATCGCCCTCGGAAATATCGAACTCGCGGCGGATCACGTAGTCGCGGGTGCGGGTATTGCCGCGAATGTTGATGCGCTCGATATAAGCGCGCACGCCCTCGTCGACGACAAAGACGACGCTGATCGTGTGCTGCTCCGGGTTGCGGTCGCCGCGCGGCCGCACCGAGGCGAATGGATAGCCGTGCTTGGTGATTTCGACGGTGACGTCCTCAACGGTTTTCTCGACCGAGTCGCCGTTATAGATTTCGCCGGAGTGCATGCGCAGCACCGGCCGCAGTGACAGCGGATCGACGGCGCGGATATTGGACTGAACTTCCACCGTGCCGAAGCGGTAGAGCGGGCCTTCCTCGACCGTAAACGTGATGACGAAGCCCTTGATCCCCGGGTCGTATTCGCCGACGGCGGAGACAACCTGCACGTCGGCATAGCCATGACTGAGATAGAAGCGCCGGATCAGATCGCGATCGGCTTCGATGCGGTCGGGGTCGTAGACGTCGGTGGTCTGCAGAAAGCTCAGAAAGTTCGACGTTGAGGTCTTGATGACATCCTTGAGCCGATAGTCGCTGTAGGCGTGATTGCCGGCGAAGATGATGGTCTTGACGCCGGTCTTCTCGCCTTCCCTGATTTCAAAAACCAGGTCGACGCGATTGTTCGGCCGCTCGATGATTTTCGGCACCACCTGCACGTCGAAACGTCCGTTGCGGTGATAGACCTCGATGATACGGGTGACGTCGGCCTGCACCATGGCGCGCGACAGCGTACCGCGAGCCTTCGACTGGATTTCCTGCTGGAGCTGCTCGTCCTTGAGCTTGGAGTTGCCTTCGAAGGCGAGCCGATCGATGACCGGCGCTTCCACCACCGTCACAATGAGCCGGCCGCCGGACTGCGAAATGCGGATATCCTGAAACAGGCCGGAGGCGTAGAGCGCTTTGAGTGCCGCATCGACCCTGGCGGCATCGAGGCGCTCGCCGGGGGGGACCTTGAAGTACGAGCGGATGGTCTCGGCTTCGACGCGGCGGTTGCCTTCGATCACGATCGAGGTCGCGCCGGTCTCGGCTTGGGCATGCGCAGCGGGTGCCGCAAAGGACGCGACGGCAAACAATGCTACGCCGAGGAGCAAGCCGGCCACGACTAGCCCTCGTTTTACCCGCACACACATGTCCATGCGCTACGCGCCCTTATTCCCCTCGTAGCCGCCCCCAGGGCGGATCGTGGCAGTCTCCCTCAGCTTCCGTCTCAATTCGGTGACAAATCCCCCCTTGCTCTGAATGGACGCCCCGGACCCCCCGCCCGTGCCCAGTCACGACCGCTCCCCTATGCGGTCGCACTAGGATGTCGTCAGATGAACGATGTCATTGAAAGTTGCAAATATCATCAACATCAGCACGATCGCGAGGCCGATGCGGAAGCCCACTTCCTGGGCTCTTTCCGAGAGCGGACGCCCGCGAATGCCCTCGATGATGTAGAACAAAAGGTGACCACCATCCAGCAGCGGTATCGGAAACAAATTGAGCAGGCCGATCGATACCGACAAGACGGCGGCAAGCTGGATCAGCGGAACAAAACCGAAACTCGCCACCTGCCCTGACATCTGCGCGATGCGGATGGGCCCGCCCAATTGGTTGGCCGCCTCCCTGCCGGCAATGACGCCGCCGATATAAGACAGCGTGCGGTCGATGACCGACCAAGTCTCCTGCACCGCCAGCCACACCGCTTGCGGCGGCGCGACCGGATGCATTTTCAGGTCTTCCGGCGCCATGGAGCGGCTGATGCCCAGGATGCCGACCCGCTGCACGTTGCCGAAATTGTCTTTGACCTCCTTGAGCGTTGGCGTGGCCGTCAGCACCAGACGCGACCCTTCGCGATCGACGGTGATGGCAAGCGGTTCGCCGGCACTTGAGCCGACCATGCGCTGCATGTCGGAGAAGCTGTCGACCTCGTGGCCATTGATGGCGACCACCAGATCGCCGGGCTTGAAGCCCGCTTCCGCTGCCGCACTGCCGGGCTGCACCGCGTCGACCCGCGCGCTCATCGTCTGCTTGCCGTAGAGCATGAACACGCCGGCAAAAATCACCACGGCCAGGACGAAATTCGCCAGCGGTCCGGCGACCACAATGGCCGCGCGCTTGGCCACCGGCTGGAACATGAAGCTTTGCCGGCGCTCGCCCTCGTCCATGCCGGCGAGGCGTTCGTGGTCCGGCACGCTCGCGGCGTTCTCGTCGCCAAAGAACTTCACAAAGCCGCCGAGCGGGATGGCCGAGATTTTCCAGCGCGTGCCGTAACGGTCATTGAAACCGATGATTTCCGGCCCAAAACCGATCGAGAACACCAGAATTCGCACCCCGCACCAGCGGGCAACGAGAAAGTGGCCCAGTTCGTGAAAGAACACGACCAGGCTCAGCACGAACAGAAACGGAATAACGTAGGCGATCACGCCACCACCTAGCGCGTTGATGTGCGCCAATATATAGGTCCCCATGACGCCCTTTGCCCCACCCTGTCGCCCGACCCCGAGTCCTTAACCGTAGGATGCCATTGCGGCAATTTCGGGCAAGAGGTCAGCCGCCAGCCTTCGGGCATTATGGTCAATGGCGATCGCATCCTCGACCGATTGCGGCTCGGCCATTGTTCCCTGCCGTTCCGCCGCGTCCAGGGTGGCCTCAACCAGGGCCGGAATACCGCCGAAACCGAGCCGTCCACCGATAAACTCGCGCACGGCAATCTCGTTGGCCGCATTAAGGATTGTCGGCGCCGCGCCGCCGGCTGCGAGCGCGCGCCGGGCCAGCGCCAAAGCCGGAAAGCGCGTGAGGTCGGGCTGTTCGAATGTCAGCGAGGCAACGCGCGCCAAGTCGAGCCGGGCCGCGGGCGTCGCCATCCGCACCGGCCAGGCCAGGCAGTGGGCGATCGGAATGCGCATGTCCGGCGAGCCGAGCTGGGCGACGACCGAGCCGTCGCGGAATTCCACCAGGCCGTGGACCACGGACTGGGGATGCACGACCACGTCGAGTGCGTCCGGTGCAAGCGCGAACAGGTGATGGGCCTCGATCAGTTCGAGGCCCTTGTTCATCAGCGTGGCGGAATCGATGGTGACTTTCGGTCCCATCGTCCAGGTCGGGTGCTTGAGCGCCTGCTCGACCGTCACCTTGCGGATCGCATCGCGCGTCCAGGTGCGGAACGGCCCGCCCGATGCGGTCAGGACGATGCGGCGGACGTCTTCGCGGCGGCCCGCGCCCAGCGCCTGGAAGATCGCGTTGTGCTCGGAATCGACCGGCAGCACGGTCGCGCCCGCGGCCGCAGCGCGCCGCATGAACAGCGCGCCGGCGCAGACCAGGCATTCCTTGTTGGCAAGCGCCACGAAAGCCCCGCGCTCGGCCGCAGCGAGCGTCGGCTTCAAGCTCGTGGCGCCGGTGATCGCCGCCATCACCCAGTCTGCCGGGCGCTGTGCCGCCTCGACCACGGCGTCGGCGCCGGCCGCGGCTTCGATGCCGGAGCCGGAGAGCTCGGCTTTGAGTTCGCCGTAAGCGTCGGGATCGGCCACCGCGGCAAATCGGGCGCCGAGCTCGCGGGCAAGCTTCGCCAGGGCCGCGGCATTGCGGTGCGCGGTCACTGCCTCGACGCGATAGCGCGCCGCCTCCTGACGCAGCAGATCGACCGTGCTCGAGCCGATCGAGCCGGTCGCGCCCAACAGGGTCACCGTGCGCGGCACCGGCGCCAAATCCACTCTGGCCAGCGGCTGCTTCTTCTTCATCGGCGCTACCATATCAGCAAGCCGCGGGCCGGCGCAGCCGTCCCTTGACGAATGATTCCGATCAGGAGGGCGGCCAGTGCGGCGATCAGGAAGCCGTCGAGGCGGTCCATCAAACCGCCGTGGCCGGGGATCAAATGGCTTGCGTCTTTCGCGCCGACGCGCCGTTTGACAGCGGATTCAAACAGGTCGCCGGCTTGCGCCAGGACCGAAAGAACGAGCGCCATGACGCCAACGATCCCCAGCTTGCCGATACCGCTCGCATAAGCGACGGCGACGCTGGCGGCAACCCCCCCGGCCAAGCCGCCAATGGCGCCGGACCAAGTCTTGTTCGGGCTGACTTCGGGCCACAGCAACGGGCCGCCGATCGCTCGCCCGCAAAAGTACGCGGCAATGTCGGTGACCCAGACATCGGCGAACAGGAATAGAAGCGCGGTCAGGCCCCAGTCCGGATCGCCGCGCAACATGGCAGGCGCAAGTAATAGCGCTCCGGCATAGACCACGCCGCCGGCGGCCCAAAGCGCTGCAGCTGCTGGTTCCTCGGAAGTTCCGTCGGTCGACGCTGCGTCCCCTTCGGCACGCGGCAAAATGGCAACGACCAGGCTCGCAAACAGCGCGCCCAGCGCGATCGCTGCCCAAGCTTCACTGCCGAGGTGAAAGCCGGTGAGCACCGCGGCGACGATCAAAGCCGCCCATCCCGGTATCAGGATCCGTGCATCGGCGCGGCGCGAGACCAAAGCCGTCCACTCCCAGAGGATGACGCCGGCCGAGATCGTGCACAGCGCAACAAATAACCATCCCCCGGCGTAGGTGATCGCAAGCGTGAACGGCGCCAGCACGGCCGCCGATGCCACGCGGAGCATCAGGTTGCCGGCGCCCGCGCCGTTACCGCGGGAGCCTTCGGAATGGTCAGACAGTGTCACGATCCGGTATTGGCGACCAACCCGCCGAAGCGGCGCTCGCGGCGACGATATTCGGCGATCGCCCCTTCGAGCGCGGCGCGATCGAAGTCGGGCCAATTAATCGGCACGAAGACAAGCTCACTGTACGCCGCCTGCCACAGCAGAAAGTTGGACAGCCGCTGCTCGCCGCTGGTGCGGATGATGACGTCGGGATCGGGAATGTCGGGCGCATGGAAATAGCTGCCGAGCCGCTCCGGCGTTACGTCGTCGGCCGACAGCCGGCCGGCGGCGACTTCGATAGCGAGGCGGCGCGCCGCCCGCGCGATCTCCTGGCGGGCGCCGTAGTTGAAGGCCACGACCAGCGTCAGACCGTCATTGTTGCGCGTCAGGTCTTCCGCCTCCTGCAGCAACAGGCAGATGTCGCGATCGAGGTCGTCGCGCTCGCCGATGATGCGTACCCGCACGTTGCTGTTGTGCAGATCCGCAAGATCCTTGCGGATGAAGCGGCGCAACAGTCCCATCAGGTCTGAGATTTCCGACGGCGGCCGCGCCCAGTTCTCCGAGCTGAAAGAGAAGATGGTCAGCACCGAAATGCCGAGATCGCCGGCGGCGCGCACGGTGCGGCGCAACGCTTCGACGCCGCGCCGGTGGCCCTCGACCCGCGGCAAGCCGCGGGCCGCGGCCCAGCGTCCATTGCCATCCATGATGATGGCGACATGCCGCGGCACCTCGAACGAGTCGCCCCCGTGCGGGAGCGGCTCGGCGCCGCTTCTCGATCGTGCTGCCGCGTCGCTCAAACGGTCATGATCTCCTTTTCCTTGCCGGCGAGCATCTTGTCGACCTCGCCGATGGTCGCGTCGGTCGCCTTCTGCACTTCGCCGGACTGCCGCTCGTGATCGTCCTCGCTGATCTTATGATCTTTTTCGAGTTTCTTGAGGAGATCGAGGCCGTCGCGCCGCACGTGGCGGACGGCGACGCGCGCCGCTTCGGCGTATTTGTGCGCGACTTTCACCAGCTCGCGCCGCCGCTCCTCGTTCAGCTCGGGCACCCGAAGCTTGATCACCTGCCCCTCGGTCGAAGGTGTCAATCCGAGATTGGCGTCGGAGATCGCCTTCTCGACCGGATGGATCATCGAGCGGTCCCAGACCTGCACACTAAGGAGCCGCGCCTCCGGCACGCTGATCGTCGCCAGCTGATTGAGCGGCATGTGGCTGCCATAAGCCTCGACCTGCACATGTTCGAGCAGCGCCGCCGAGGCGCGCCCGGTGCGCAAGCCGCCAAGCTCCTGCTTAAGCGCGGCGATTGCTCCCTGCATGCGACGCTTGAGATCGTTCATGTCGAATGTCGCTGTTGCCATGGTGCCCTCCGCGATCCGGTGGTCGCCGTCTCTTCGTCACGCGACCGTTTAGCCGACGGTGGTGAAGTGACCCTTACCGCGCAAGACGGTCTCGATTGCGCCCTGCGCCCGGATCGAAAAAACGATGATAGGCATACGGTTCTCCCGGGCAAGCGCGAACGCCGTCGCGTCCATGATCTTCAGATTGCGGTCGAGCGCCTCCTGATGGTCCAGGCGATCATACCTTTTGGCGCTGGCATCGCGCTTGGGGTCGGCCGTGTAGACGCCGTCGACGTCGGTCGCCTTGAGCACGGCGTCGCACTCCATCTCGGCGGCGCGCAAAACGGCGGTGGTGTCGGTGGTGAAGTACGGATTGCCGGTGCCGCCGGCGAAAACGATGATGCGATTGTCCTCCAGATGGCGCAGCGCGCGCCGGCGCTCGTAGGTTTCGCAAACCTGCGGCATCGCCAGCGCCGACATGGTGCGGGCACTGACGCCGGCGCGTTCAATCGCAGTTTCGAGGACGAGCGCGTTCATCACCGTAGCCAGCATGCCCATCGCGTCCGCCGTTGGCCGCGACAGCCCATTCTCGGAAATCGTCGCGCCGCGAAGAATATTGCCGCCGCCGACCACGACGCCTAGGCCTATTCCCATCTCATGAGCCGCGACCAGGTCGGCGGCAAAACCGTCGATCGTCGCCTGGTGGATGCCGAATTTCTCGGGCCCGCTTAAGGCTTCGCCTGAGAGCTTGACGATGACCCGTCGATAGTTCGGCTTCGTCATTTCAACGTTCGCCCCTCGGCGCCGATTCTGCCGCCCCCGGCTTTACGGCTATCGTATCAGCACGCGAAACAACGGGGCGTGGTCTGGTTCGCTCAATGCGCGCCGGCGAGCGCCGCCACCTCGCCGCTGAAATCGCCGTCCGGCCGGTCAATGCCTTCGCCAAGCGCAAAGCGCACAAAGCCCGTGACCTTGATCGGGCCGCCGACCTTGCCCTCGGCCTCCTTGATCGCCTGGGCGACGGTCTTCTTGCCTTCTTCGATGGCGTAGCCCTGCTCGAGCAGGCAGACCTCCTTGTAGAAGGTCTTAAGCCCCAACTCGACGATCTTCTCGACAACGTTGGCCGGCTTGCCCTCGGCCTTCGCGGCCAGCACGCCCCGCTCGCGTTCGATCACCGCCGGATCAAGTCTCGACGGGTCGACCGCCTGCGGGTTCGCGGCTGCCACATGCATGGCCACTAACCGGCCGAAGGCTTTGAGCTCGTCAGTCTTGCCGGACGATTCGAGCGCGACCAGGACACCGATGCGGCCAAGGCCGTCGGTGACCGAGCTATGCACGTAGCTGGCGACGACGCCCTTGCCAACCGAAAGCGCAGCGGCGCGGCGCAGCGTCATGTTCTCGCCGATCTTGGCGATGGTCTCATTGATGGCGTCGGCCACCGTGCGATCGCCGATCGGCGCCGCAAGAATTCTTGTTGACGTCGGTGCCGGCGTCGAGCGCGACATTGGCGATCATCTTCACCAGACCCTGGAACAGGTCGTTGCGCGCGACGAAATCGGTTTCCGAATTGACTTCGACCACCACGCCCTTGTTGGCCGCGAGCGCGACGCCGATCAAACCCTCGGCGGCGACACGGCCGGCCTTCTTGGCGGCCTTGGCGAGACCTTTCTTGCGCAGCCAATCGACCGCGTCCTCGACATCGCCGCCGGTTTCGTTGAGCGCCGCTTTGCAATCCATCATGCCCGCGCCGGTCTTGTCGCGGAGCTCTTTCACCATGCCTGCGGTGATATTCGCCATTGCTCGTCCTTGTTACTTATCGTCATTGCGAGCCAAGCAAAGCAATCCAGTCTGGTGCAGCGAACTGTGGATCACTTCGTCGCTTCGCTCCTCGCAATGACGGCGTCGCGGCCCGAAGCCTATTCAGCCTCAGTCGCCATCTGTTCCTTCGCCCGCGCGATCCAGCCTTCGACGCGCCCGGGCAAGCCAACCTCTTCACCGATCTTGTACGCGGCAATCGGCGACAGCTCGGCGATCTGCCGGACGTGGAAGATGCCGAGATCGTTGAGCTGCTTTTCGATGGCCGGCGAAACGCCGGGGAATTTCTTGAGATCGTCAGCGACGCCGCGCGGTCCCGACAGCGGCTGGAAGCCCAGCTTGTCGGTTTCCGGCGGCAACTCTTCGACCACCGGTTCCGCCAACGCGCCGACGTCGAGACGCTCGCCCTGGCCGCGCGAAATACCGTCGATCACCGCCTTGGCGATGAGATCGCAGTACAGCGTGATGGCGCGGCTGGCGTCGTCATTGCCGGGAACGACATAAGTGATACCGTCCGGATCGCAATTGGTATCGACCACGGCGGCGACCGGAACGTTGAGCCGCCGCGCCTCCTTGATGGCGATGTCTTCCTTGTTGGTGTCGATCACGAACACCAGGTCGGGAAGCCCGCCCATGTCCTTGATGCCGCCGAGCGCCCGGTCGAGCTTGCCGCGCTCGCGCTGCAGCGTCAGCCGCTCTTTCTTGGTGTAGCCCTGCGCTTCGTTGGACGCGAGCATCTCGTCGAGCGCGCGCAGCCGTTTGATCGAGTTGGACACGGTCTTCCAGTTGGTCAGCGTGCCGCCGAGCCAGCGCGAATTGACGTAATACTGCGCCGACTTCTTGGCCGCTTCGGCGATGGCGTCCTGCGCCTGCCGTTTGGTGCCGACGAACAGGATGCGTCCGCCGTTCGCCACCGTGTCGCTGACCGCCTGCAAGGCGCGGTGCAGCATCGGTACGGTTTGCGTCAGGTCGATGATGTGGATGTTGTTGCGGGTGCCGAAGATGTATTCAGCCATCTTCGGATTCCAGCGATGGGCCTGATGGCCGAAATGGACGCCAGCTTCCAACAGCTGGCGCATGCTGTAGTCGGGCAGCGCCATTAACCTTCTCCGGTTGATCCGCCGCGGACCGATGAGCCCACCCCCTCCTTACCTCCCCCCGCTTGCGGCGGAGGTAAGGAGGGAATGAGCACCGGACGGCTTTAAGCCAAGATCCGCGTGTGAAGTTGGCGCCTTATATAGGGATATCGCCGTCCGACGCAACTTGAACGTTGGGGCGGGCGCAAAGCCCGGGCCGACGCGCTTAAAGGCCCCGGCGGCGGCGCTTTTTGGCGGCCTTCTTGGCCGCCAAGCGGGCGGCGGCCGCAGCATCGAATTGGGACGCATCGGCCACCTCGTCGCTCGCGGCCCCTTTGCCATTGAGGCTCTGCGCCGGCGACACATCCTCCCGCGCCCGCTCCAAAACGAAGCGGGCATAGTCGTCCATATCGCCGGCGAACGGCTTGATGCGGCCGTCGGCGGTGAGCCACAGCCGGTCGGCCACAAGTTCGATCAGCGAGCGGTCGTGGGTGATCAGGATCACCGCGCCCTCATAGTCGTTGAGCGCGTCAAGGAGCGCGCGGCGGCTGTCGATATCGAGATGGTTGGTCGGCTCGTCGAGAATCAACAGATGCGGCGCCGCCATCGCCACGAGATTGAGGAGAAGCCGCGCCCGCTCGCCGCCGGACAGATTGGCGACCGTGGTTTCCTGCTTGTCGAACGAGAGCCCGAACTGCGCCAGCCGCGAGCGGCGCGACGACTCGCTGTCGTCCGGCCGCTCGCGGCGCAGAATATCCAACGGCGTGTCGTCCGGATCGAGCGCCTCGATCTGATGTTGATGAAACCAGCCGACGCGGATGCGCTGCTCGCGCTTCATCTCCCCCGCCTGCAGCGGCAGCGCGCCGGCCACCATCTTGGCGAAGGTCGACTTGCCGGCGCCATTGACGCCAAGAAGCCCGATGCGGTCGTCGACGTCGAGCCGCAGATTGAGATTGTGCAGCACCGGGGTGCCGTCATAGCCGACGGCGGCGCCTTCAAGCTGGATCAAGGGCGGCGCCAGCGGCCGCGTCGGCGACGGCAGGGTGAACGGCGCCACGCGCTCCTCGACCACTTCGGCGATCGGCTCGAGCTTGGCCAGGCGCTTGATGCGCGACTGCGCCTGCGTCGCCTTGCTGGCCTTGGCGCGGAACCGGTCGATGAAGCGTTGCAGATGCGCGCGCTCGGCGTCCTGCTTCGCCTTGGTCGCGGCCTGCAGCCGCGTCTTCTCGGCGCGGCGGGTCTCGAAGGCATTGTAGCCGCCGGAGTAAAGCTCCAGCTTGCCCTGGCTCAGATGCAGGATCGCCTCGACGGAATTGTTCAGGAGCTCGCGGTCGTGGCTGACGATCACGGCGGTGTGCGGGTATTTCTTCAGGCGCGCCTCGAGCCACAGCGCGCCTTCAAGGTCGAGATAGTTGGTAGGCTCGTCGAGCAGCAGCAAATCCGGCTCGCGCGAACAGCGCCGCGGCGAGCGCAACCCGCATGCGCCAGCCGCCGGAAAACTCCGCCATCGGCCGATCGAGGTCGGCGTTGGCGAAGCCGAGGCCGCTTAGGATTTCCGCCGCGCGCGCCGGCGCGCGATCGGCATCGATGGCGTTGAGCTCCTGGTAGATGTCCGCCATCTCTTCGGGCTCGGCGGTTTCGAGCGCGGCGTTGAGCGCTTCGCGCCGCGTGTCGGCGGCGAGGATCGTGTCGAGGAGGCTGACTGGCGTCGCCGGATGCTCCTGATCGACCGAACCGATCCGCGCCGCTTTCGGCAGCAGGATTTCGCCGGAGAGCGGCACCAGATCGCCGAGAATGAGCTTGAACAACGTCGACTTGCCGACACCGTTTCGCCCGATCAGGCCGACCTTGGTGCCGGACGGAATCGCGACGCTCGCCGAATCGAAAAATCGCCGGCCCCAGGCGTCAAAAACGAGATTCTCGATCCGAAGCATCGTGCGGCCGCCGAACTAACGATGGGGTGGAAGAAAACCGCGCTCTCTTAGCGCGATGCGGGTGAGATAGCGAGGGGTGCCCCGGATTTCAAATCCTGCACGCCGGTTCTTTGTCCGCTCATTCCCGCGAAGGCGGGAATCCAGCAACTGGGTCCCCGCCTACGCGGGGACGAGCGGAGTATGGTGCCCTTACAAAGCTTCGACCGTCACCACGCCGGTCACCGCCTTGATGGCGCCGGCGATCTGCGGCGAGACCTTGAAGCGGCCCGGCAGCTTCACCTCGACCTCGTTGCCGTTGCCGAGCATCAGCACCATCGAGACTTCGCCGTCGCCATGGTCGGCGCCGTTGCGGCCGGCGGCGAGCGAAATCGGCTCGAGCCGCTTCGCCACGCCTTCGAGCGGCGCGTCGTCGCGCACGAACACCCGCAAGCCTTTTTGCATTTTCGCCGCCGCCGCATCGAGCGGCTCGACCGACTGGATGCGGGCGCGTACTTCGTCGCCTTGCACCTCGGCGGTGAGGAACAGGAGCACGGCGGTGCCCGGCTCGAGCAGGTCGCGATACTGCGCGAGGCCTTCGGCGAACAGCACCGCTTCGTAATGGCCGCTCGGATCGGACAGGCCGATGATGCCCATCTTGCTGCCGTTCTTGGTGCGGCGTTCGGTGCGCGCTACCACGGTGCCGGCGACCCGGCCGGCGCCGGCGCCCGCCTTCACCGCGCGGGAAAATTCCGCCCAGGACTGGACGCGAAGCCGTTTGAGCGCGGCGGCATAATCGTCGAGCGGATGGCCGCTGAGGAAGAAGCCGACGGCGTCGTACTCGCGCTGCAGCCGCTCGGCCGGCAGCCAGGCTTCGACCGCCGGCAAGACGATCGGCGCCGGCGCGGCGGCGCCGCCGAACAGCTCGGCCTGGCCGATCGCGGCATCCTCGTGTGCGCGCTGCGCCGTCGCCATCATGGCGTCGACCGCGGCGAACGCGCGGGCGCGGTTTTTCTCGACGACCTCGAAGGCGCCGGCGGCGACCAGGCTTTCCAGCACGCGCTTATTGACGGCGCGCGGATTGACGCGGCGGGCGAAATCGCCGAGATCGGCGAACCGCCGCTCACCGCGGGCGGCAATAATGGTTTCGACCGCTTGCCGCCCGACGCCGCGGAGTGCCGCCAGCGCATAGTGGATGGTGTTGCCGGCAACGTCGAATTCGACGCCGGAGCGGTTGATTGACGGCGGCTCGACCTTGATGCCAAGCCGCTCGGCCTCGGCGCGGAATTCGGCGAGCTTGTCGGTGTTGCCCATCGACAGCGTCATCGACGCGGCGAGAAACTCCACCGGATAATTGGCCTTCATGTAGGCGGTCTGATAGGTCAACAAGGCATAGGGCGCGGAATGCGATTTATTGAAGCCGTATTCGGCAAATTTCGCACAGGTTTCGAAGATCGCTTCGGCATCTGATTGCGCGATGCCTCGCTCAACGGCACCGGAAATGAAAATGTCGCGCTGCGAGGCCATCTCCTTTTTGTCTTTTTTGCCCATGGCGCGACGCAGGATATCGGCGCGGCCCAGGCTATAGCCGGCGAGATCGCGCGCGATCTGCTGCACTTGCTCCTGATAGGTGATGATGCCGTAGGTCGCCTGCAGGATCGGTTCCAGCTTGGGGTGCAGGTAGTCGGTGCGCTCGTGGCCGAGCTTTCGCGCGCAATAGGTGGGAATGTTCGCCATCGGCCCCGGGCGATAGAGCGCGACCAGCACAATCAAATCCTCGAAGCGGTCCGGGCGCATGTCGATCAGCGCGCGGCGCATGCCCGCGCTTTCCACCTGGAACACGCCGACCGTGTCGCCGCGCGCCAGCATCTCGTAGGATTTGGCGTCGTCGAGCGGCAGATTGGACAGATCGATGTCGATACCGCGCCGCTTGACGAGCTTGACCGCAAGATCGAGCACAGTGAGCGTGGTCAGGCCGAGGAAATCGAACTTCACCAGACCCGCCGGCTCGACCCATTTCATGTTGAACTGGGTGACCGGCATCAGCGATTTCGGATCGCGGTAAAGCGGCACCAACTCAGTCAAAGGCCGGTCGCCGATAACGATGCCGGCGGCATGTGTCGAGGCGTGGCGGGTGAGGCCTTCGAGCTTTTGCGCGATGTCGAAGGCGCGCCGGGTCACCGGGTCGCGATCGCGCTCGGCCTGCAAGCGCGGCTCGTCGTCGATCGCCCGCTTGAGCGAGATCGGGTTGGTCGGATTTTGCGGCACGAGCTTGCAGAGCTTGTCGACCTGCCCGTAGGGCATCTGCAGCACGCGGCCGACGTCGCGCAAGACGCCGCGCGCCTGCAAGGTGCCGAAGGTGATGATCTGCGCCACCTGCTCGCGGCCGTATTTCTCCTGCACGTAGTGGATCACCTCGTCGCGGCGGTTCTGGCAGAAATCGATGTCGAAATCTGGCATCGAGATGCGCTCGGGATTGAGGAAACGCTCGAACAGGAGCCCGAAGCGGATCGGATCAAGATCGGTGATGGTGAGCGCGTAGGCCACCAGCGAGCCGGCGCCGGAGCCGCGGCCCGGCCCGACCGGAATGCCCTGCGCCTTCGCCCATTGGATGAAATCGGCGACGATGAGGAAATAGCCGGCATATTTCATCTTCTCGATCACGCCCAGCTCGAAGGTCAGCCGGTCGTGGTATTCCTCGACGGTGTGGCCGGGCGCGAGCGGATGGCGCTTGAGCCGCCGCTCCAGGCCGGCGCGCGCGGCGCGGCGCAGCTCCTCCGCTTCGTTTACCGTCTCAGGCGCCTTCCCTTCGCCGGTCGAGAAACGCGGCAGGATCGGCGCCAAGGTACGCGGCCGGAAGGCGCAGCGCTCGGCTATTTCGACAGTCGTCGCCAGCGCCTCGGGCAGATCGGCGAACAACGCGGCCATTTCGGCGCGGGTCTTGAAGCGGTGCTCGGCGGTAAGCTGGCGGCGGTCGCCGTCGGCAATCAGCCGGCCCTCGGCGATGCAAAGCAGCGCGTCGTGCGCCTCGTAATCCTCGCGTGCGGCGAAGAACGGCTCGTTGGTCGCGACGAGCGGCAGCCCGCGCGCATAGGCGAGCTCGATCAAAGCCGGTTCCGCGGCGCGCTCGGCCGCCATGCCGTGACGCTGCAACTCGATATAAAGCCGGTCGCCGAACAGCCGCTGCAATTCCTCGCAGCGCGAGTGCGCCAGCGCGCTCTGGCCGGCGCCGATCGCGGTGTCGAGCGGTCCGTTCGGCCCGCCGGAGAGCGCAATCAGGCCGCCCGCCTCCTCGGCCAGCCATGACAGCTTGATGTGCGGCTGCTCCGATTGCTCGGTGCCGAGATAGGCGCGCGAGCAGAGCCGCAGCAGGCTCCGATAGCCGTGCTCGCGCGCGGCGAGGAGCACGATGCGCGCAAAGCCCTGCCGCCAGCGCTGCCAATGCCCTGCCCGGCAAAACCGCCGCGATTGTCCTGATCGCCGAAATCGAGGCCGAGCGCGCAGCCGATGATCGGCTGGATGCCGGCGCCCGCCATCTTCTCGGAGAATTCGAGCGCGCCGAACATGTTGTCGGTATCGGTCAGCGCCAGCGCCGGCTGCTTGTCCTTTTTCGCCAGCTCCGCCAGCCGCGCGATGGTCAGCGCGCCTTCGAGCAGCGAATAGGACGAATGGACGTGCAGGTGGACGAAGCCGGGGGTCGCGGCGGGCATGTCGCTAGATACTCGCTCAAGCCGATTCTGCGAGAGGCGAGGATGCGGGACGGCACGCGGCGGAGTCCATCGCCCGGCGCTATACGATCACCGCTGCGCACAGGATGTTGGCCTCGCTGCTTATCGGCTGGCGACTTCGGCCCGCCTTAGGCGACCATAAGCACCTGCGCCCACACCGCGACCATGGCTAGGAACAACGAGATCGACGCCAGCGCCAACGCTTCCTCTGCAACCGCGCGAACCATATGATTCTCCCCTTCCGTTACCTAGAACGGATAGTGAACATAGTTCATGGATTGTTCGAGGAGCGAGTCCGATAATGACCGCTGCGGGGTGGGTCAGTTTCACAACCAGCTTGGCGGCTTGGGAGAAGTCCCTAGGCCGTTTGCAGGGAAGTCATTTCGCATAGCCCTGCGATCTCAACCATTCGATGCGGCGCGGCCCTTGGAGCCATTCATCGACTTCCGTCTTACTCTTGAGACCCTTGATGTACCTAATCTCGGCCCCTGGATAATGGGCCTCAATTTGCCAATCGCCTTCGGCGATCCGCTTCATTTTGAAAACGACGCGCTCTTTTGCCATGAGGCCGAATATGGCGGGATCGGCCTAGCCCGCAAGCCCAAAAGTGGCCTGCCTTATTCAAACGGACTCACTACCGTCGAGCGGACGCCATTGGCGGCATCCCGTTCGAACTGACCACTGCCCAAGCGCGGCAAGTGGCCTGTTTCAATCCTGGCAAACATCTGTGCTATGCGAGCCGCGGGGGTCTCCAACCCCATTGAGGGAAAGGGTGAATGATATGAGGGCTATCTTTGTGTCTGTGGCGGTAGTCATGAGCTTGAGCGTCGCCTCGTCTGTCACGCCGGCGCGGGCCGATGCGGACGACGCCGCCTGGATCAAGAAATGCGTCAGTGACAACAAGCGAGAAGGCGCGACCCCGGAAGTGGTCGCCGCCTGGTGCTCGTGCATGAACAACAAGATGTCGTCCAACGAGACCCTGTCGATTACCGCTTGGGAGAAGACGCATCCGGCCGAAGTCGCCGCCTGCGACAAGGAATCCGGCTGGAAGTAGATCCAAACGCCAAGGCGACGGGCGGGCCATCCCGCCCCTCGTCACTCCTTTACGGCTGACACCCGGAAAATCTGGCCGGGCTTGATGTCGAGCCATTCCAGCGTTTCGGCAGGCGCCTCCCCGGCGACCTCGAGCTCGGCGTCATCGAAGCCATGGCGCATGCGAAGGACGGCGATCGCCGGCCTCCTGCTGCGGCAGGGCGACAAAGTAGAACTCGCGGACCGAGGGCTCTTCGATCTCCCTCGGGCGCCGATAGGCGATAATTTTCCAAGCGCTGGGCATCGGCCAAGTATGAGCCGGGCGGTTTGGCCGGCAAAGCCAAAAGTGGGCGGCGTGGTTGCCAGCCGCCAATTGGCCAAGGCCGCGCCTAAAGAACGCTTACCAGCCAGGCCAAAAACGCGTTGAACGCCGCCGGGTCGAACAGGAAGTACAGCGTCCCCGACAGCGGCACAAAAATCAGCAGCACATCAATGATATGTCGGGCGATTTTCCGTGGCTCGGGCATCAGCCCGACTATGCGCGCTTCCGCCCGGCTGGCAAGCGCGCATGACCTGCGGCCGACGAAAGCTGCGCAAAAGGCAGGGCACCGGGCCGGTCAAACTGGCAGCGGCGACGCCGCCTTAGAGCGCGATTCTTCCAGAAAAATGCCGGGCAATGAACCGAATTCCCTGTTTGTCCGTATCTATCCGAAAGCCCCGTTCATCGGCCGCTCATCGAGCCGGTAGTAGGGATGGTTCCGTTCCGTAGTGTCGCGTTCGTCGTCTTCGTCTATTCACCACAATAGGAGGGCTCTGATGGGCAAACTTACTCTGACTTTGGCGGCAGCCGCCTTGATCTTGGGATCGGTTGCATTGTCGGCCAATGCGCAGATCGCAAGGCGCTTCGAGCGTGCTGAACGCGCAGGCGCAGAACGCGACGATCATCCACAAGACGGCGTGCGGCGGCTTCGGCCGCTGGTGCCCGCCGGGAATGCGCCGGGTCTGCGGCCCCGCCCGCTGCTGGTGCGCTCCCTGCTAGGAAGTTCTTAGTCCCCGCCACGTCCAGACAGCCCCCGACATTAAACACGCCAGAAATGCCTATCCCATAAGGATTTGTGTACCTTAATGTCCTGATATTGCCGGACACTACAAGACGTGCTACTGGCGTTACCCGTTACCCGTGGAATACCCGGGAAGGGGCAAAAAATGGCACGGCTTACCGTCAAGAGCGTTGAGTCGGCTCAGGGTAGCGTCACGCGGCGCGAGATTCCTGACAGCCTTATGCAGGGCCTCTATCTGGTCGTTCAGCCGGGTACCGGCCATAAATCATGGGCGGTGCGCTGCCGCCGCAACGGCCGTCCAGCCAAGATAACGATCGGCCCCTATCCCCGCATCGGCCTTGTAGAGGCGCGTGAGAGCGCAGCGCGTATCCTGCGCAACGTTGCTGAAGGACGCGACCCAACACCACGCGCGGCTGGCACCGTCGAGGATGCGATCGAGCAGTTCTGCGGACATACGCACGGCCGCGACACCGGCCCTCGACACTGCGCGACTGCGAGCGCGCCATGGGTGTGGCGGTGACCACATGGCGCGGGCCGGCGGCTAGAAACCATCACCAAGGGTGACGTGCGGTCACTGTTGGCCGACATCGTGGCGCCGTCGGCTTCCAACCAGACATACAACACGCTTCGGCGATTTTTTTCCTGGTGCGTAGAGGCCGACATTCTCACCAGCTCGCCGTTTGCCGGTCTGAAGAAGCTTCACAAGGACAAGTCGCGCGAGCGCGTTCTCACTGATGATGAACTGCGCCGCGTTTGGTTGGCGGCCGATAAGATTGGTTATCCGTTCGGCGTATTCGTGAAGCTCGCCATCCTTACCGGCCAGCGCCGGAGCGAAATCGCCGGCATGCGGCGTGACGAACTGCGCGACGGCAACTGGACGCTGCCAGGAGCGAGAACCAAGAACGGCCGGGTGCACGTGGTGCCGTTATCGCGGCAGGCGGCGGAGCTCATCGATCAGCAACCGTGCATCAGCGACCAATTCGTGTTCTCGTCCTCGGCGACAAACCCATCTGCGGCTTTCATAATGCCAAAGCGACGCTGGATAGAATTTCCAGTGTCGCCGATTGGACGGTGCACGACCTGCGCCGGACCACCGCCAGCGGCATGGCGCGGCTTGGCGTCAGTCTGGTGGTGATCGAGAAGGTTCTGAACCACGTCTCCGGTTCGCTCGCCGGCATCGTGGGTGTCTATCAGCGGCACGAATTCGCAGAAGAAAAGCGCGCGGCATTGCAGCAGTGGGCCGATCACGTCGAGCGGCTGGTGCGGTCATGAAGGCGCGGAAGCCCAATGCAGGTTTTGACTTCAGTAGCAAGGAGGCGCGAGAAGCTCTTAATTGCATAAGTGACTGCTTCTTAACTAATAACCCTATCCCTGAGTGGGCGCAGAAAGCGCTCATCAACGCCGTCGCCAGAGCGAATACCTCCAGATCAAGTCATGGGATGAAGTTTTCGGCCGCCCGCTGGAAAAGGGGAAACAATTGATGGCCGAACGTCGCAAGTTGGAGTTGATGGAGCCAATATTTGAGCGTGTTCGGGAGCGCCATGAGGCCGGAGAATCTATTACGAAAGATTTGTTTGAGTCCGTTGGCGAGGAATTTGGTGTCAGCGGCACCGTAGCCTCCGAAATTTATTACGCCAAGAAAGACATCATCAACGAACGCCGAAATTTTTCACAGCGCCACGAAAAGCATCGAATAGGGACTTCCGGAAAGATTTAAAAACTTCCGGGATTACAGTCGTCCCGACAAGCCGTACCTAGTCGAAACACCGCAAGACAGGAGGTGTTTCGATGAGCGATAAGAGACTCCGCAAGCGCAAGCTTACGTCTCGCATGTTGTGCGAGCGGTACAACGTCGTCACTAGAACAATTGATCGATGGACTGCAGGCGGGCATCTTGCCTCAGCCAATGTACATCAATGGCTATAGGTACTGGGACGAAGAGCAAGTCGAACAGCATGATCGCCAGCGGACTGTCCATGAAGGTCAGGCCGCCTAGACGCAAATAGCCCAGCCTTGCGGCTGGGCGTTTGCATTTTCAGGGCGGTGTGCTGGCGCGCTGCGGCAGGGCCTAACAAACCAACGCCGCATCGGGATCGTTCCCCGGACCGCTCCACCAACTTCATCGGCTATGTCAGCAACTCTGGCGAGCGACACATAGCCGCTACTCAACCGCCGCGCAAGCGGCACGAATTGGGAACGGCTATGAGTGGAGCTCGGCATCGGCAAAAAGGCGATCGGATTGAGCGCGAGATCGTCGCGCTACATCGCGCGCTTGGCATCCACGCCGAACGATATCCGCTGAGCGGCGCGAGCCGATTTCGCAACAGCGGACATGACATCGACCTTTACATCAACGGCCCCGACGCTGCTCCGGCAGTCGCTGAAGTCAAGGCGCGCAAGAATGGCGCTGGCTGGACCATCATCGAGCGCCAGCTTGGCTCATTCGATGCGCTGTTTCTGAAGTCGAACAATAGGCCGCCATTGGTGGTGCTGCCCTGGCGCGTCTGGGCCGATCTGCTCGCGAAGGTGCGGCGATGAATGAGCGCACAGCCGCCATTAGCCGCGAATGTGCAGCGGTACGCGCCGACTTGCTCGAAACGTTTAAATTGCGAGCAAACGTCCGCGGGTATCTGTGGGCGATCGGGGAATATCATCTACATGAGGCCGTGGATGTTCTGCAGTTCGATGCTGAGCGCGACGGTCTAGTCAAAGAGCTCGGCCAGAACGCTGTTCAAACGATTCTTGCTTACGTATTTCAGTATTATTTTGAGCACTATTTTGAGGCCGCCGATGCCTGACAAATTTGGCGCCGAGACCGTGAGCGAAATAGACACGCGATGGCGGCGAGACAATCCGGTTAATGGCGCCAAGCTCCGCTTTAAGCTTACGCGCTTTAGTGCGGTGTTGGTCTCATCGACGGCCTTCTATTTGGTCAAAGGGCTCGTCCCGCGTGGCGGCTTAGTCATAGTTTGGGGTCCGCCCAAGTGCGGCAAGTCATTCTGGACGTTCGATTTGGCGATGCACGTCGCGCTCGGCATCTCCTATCGTGGCCGCCGCGTGCAGCAAGGAGCCGTCGTCTACCTCGCCCTTGAGGGTGGCTACGGATTTCGCGCTCGGATCGAGGCGTTTCGTAGAACGCATGGTGATACCAACGCGCCATTTTTCCTCATGATCAATCGCGTTGATCTCGTGAAGGATCACAGGGCACTTATCGCCGCAATCCGGGCACAGACTGGAACTGACGTGCCCGCGTTGGTCATCATCGATACCCTTAATCGATCGCTGGCAGGATCCGAAAGCAAAGACGAAGATATGGCGGCCTATATCCGAGCTGCCGATACGATGCGCGAAGCTTTCAATTGTGCGGTCATTGTCGTGCACCATTCCGGCGTGGACGCTACGCGACCCCGCGGCCACACCTCCCTGGTCGGCGCCGCCGACGCCCAGCATTCCGTAGCCCGCGATGCCGCCAATAACATTGTGGTCACTGTGCAATGGATGAAAGACGGCCCAGAGGGCGATATCATCGTCAGCGCGCTCGAACAGGTCGAGCTCGGTCTCGATGATGACGGTGAGCCCGTCACCTCCTGCGTCATCGTCCCCGTCGAGGGGCGGCCAGTCCGGCCGCTGCCCGTCCGAAAACTTAGCGCACGACAGCAGCTCGCGATCGACGCGCTGACCGAAAGTCTCGCCACAGCAGGACAAGCCGCACCAACGAGCTTCCAATTGCCAGCCAGCACTATCGTGGTGCCGATCGAGCTATGGCGCAAAGAGATGACCGCCCGCGGTGCTATCGATCCAGCTGCCGCTAATCCCCGCGAAGATTTCCGGCGAGTCCAGAACCAGCTTCACGCACGCCATATCATTGGCGTCCGAAATGAGCTCGTTTGGAAAGTAGATCCTGGCAGCTGAGCCCACCGTCGCACTGTCGCACTTACGCACCTTTATAAGGAAGGTGCGACGTGCTGCGACAGGTGCAGACAGTCTATGGGCCGTCGCATATGCGACAACATGCGACGCAAGGTGCGACGCTACATGCGACATGCCCCTGCTCACGGCCTCGTGCCTGCGAACGGGCATTTGACTGAATTCTGGAGCGATAGGATTTCAAAAAATCAGATCGTTTCGCAGTTAAATCTCCCTGCAACGAAGTCGAGAACTTTGTGTTTGGCTTGATTGGCTCACCCTCAACGCCGCCCGTCGGTAGCGAAAAATCGATATTGCGCTTGGTAAAGTGAACATTAAAGTTCATATCATGCGGGCATGAACGAGCTTCCATTGGAAAGCGTGTCCAAATCCTGATGTGGCACCGATGGTCCTGAAGAATTCCAGGCACGAGCGCTTCGCCCAGGAGCTTGCCGCGGGGAAGTCTGCCACTAAAGCTTATGAATTAGCTGGTTATAATGGTGATCGAACTGCGGCGAGCCGTCTGTCAACAAATGTCAACATCCGGGCCCGGGTCACGCAGCTGCAGAATGTGGCTGCGGAAGGAGCCGCCGTGACCATAGACACGTTGATCCGTGAAGCTGCGGACATCCAGCAGAAGGCCACCGACGGTCGTCAATATTCAGCTGCCATTGCGGCTCTCATAGCGAAGGCCAAATTGGCAGGGCGGTGGGTCGAACGTACCGAACAAAACAACACCAACGTGAATTATGCAGTTTCAGACCGGCCTATGAGCGAAACAGAATGGGTCGAGAAGCACGTCACCGAGCACTGAACACCCCGCGCATAGGATGATGTTATTGTCCCGACAAAGTCGCAGTACGCTCCTATCGAAACGCCCGTATTCTGGCGATTGCAGCACGCACTTGGGCGGCCGACCACACCCCACCGCGTGGTGCGAAAATCCCGCGTTCATTTAATTCCTTCGCGATTGAACGCAGCGAATTTGCACCGGCAGTTCGTATGTCTTCGATGACTGGCGCTAGATCGGCGGCGCGAGATGTGGCGGCGAGCGATTTGGCCCGTCGGGCTTTGGCGCAATCGGCCGCCGTGCCAGCGCGACCCCGGAACCCGCCTAACCGCTTGCCCCGCGCCTTTGCCGCCGCAAGGGCCGCGCGCGTGCGATCAGAAATCATCTTCGCTTCGTGCTCGGCGATGGCCGCCATGATGTGGATCGTGAGACGGTTCGCTTGCGGGAAATCCACTGCTTCAAATTCGACCTTTGACTCCATCAAGTTGGAAATGAAGGCGACGTTGCGGGCCAAGCGGTCCAGCTTGGCGATGATAAGCTTGGCACCTTGAAGGCGACACGCCTTCAGGGCTTCTGCCAGCCTTGGCCGGTCGGAGCGCTTTCCGCTCTCAACCTCGGTGAACTCAGCGACCAGCTTCCAATTCCCACCGTTTAGGTGCTCGCCGACCGCCTGCCGCTGCGCCTCTAGGCCAAGGCCGGACCTGCCCTGCCGTGCTGTGGAGACGCGGTAGTAGGCAACATAGCGGCCGGAGTGCTTCGTGCTCATGGCCTAGGACGTTTCAAAATATCCAACGAGCGTTGCACATAATAGAACACCCTTCCCGTAGCCGCAATGGGAAAATGGGCCAGCGCCGACCGTAATCTTGGCGGCCCATGTCGGACACGCTCATCAATGGCGGGCGTGAGCGCCAGCTTGAGGCGGTGGTTTGGGCAGTCAAATCCGTTCGCCAGGCCGGTTCTCGGAAGTGAAGACGCTTCAGCATTGCAGATGGGCAATGAATTATCATTGGTGTCGCCCGAGGGTTTCCCTGATCGCCAGTTCGACAGTCCACGGCGGCGGCAGCGGCGGCTTCAAAACGCCGGTCTCAAGGTTTTACGAGCTGGCGATTGTGATAGATGCCGTAATAGGAATTGAGCCGGCGCTGGTACTTAGTCTCCAGCTCCTCCCGCGTATCGGCCTCGGCGATGCACTCGATCTGCCGACCGTCGGGACCGTCGAGCCGCCATACAGCCCACGGCTTCATTGGTTCGCCTTCTATCTTCATGGCCTATCTCAGGATCGTATCGCCGACGCCATACTACCGCCCTACGCCTTGCTGGTTCGGTACACGCGTCATTGGTCCAGGGCGGCGGGGCGTCACTCCGGCTTCGGGCCCCCATGCAGCCGGTCGATTTCGTGCGCCGTATACACCGGTCCGCCAATGCCACAATAAACTACTGTGAAAAACTGTCAGACGCCCGCCGGCTTCGCGGCATCCCTTGGCCAGAAGGACATCCGTCTCGCCCTCGCGGCGGCCGAAGAGCTGCGCGTACCATTACCGCTCGCCAGCCTCCTGCGTGACCGCTTCCTGACCTTAATGGCCCATGGAGGCGATGAGCTCGATTGGTCGGCTATCGGCGGACTGGCGGCCAAGGATGCCGGCGAGCAAGGTTGAAGGTTGCAAGGGAAAGAAACTTGACCAATCGCTCAGAAAGCGCGGACCGAAAAATTGCCAAAGCGTATTGAAACATCGCCACAATAAACTACTGTGAAAAACTGTCAGACCACGCAGCCTCCGGGTCTGATGGCGCCTTCAAAAAACCAGATCGCGCGCTTCGTCGAGCACTACAACTACAGGCGCTACCACGAAAAGCCTACAGAAGATGGCATCCAAGCACATGAACTATATCCAGAAAGCGCGCAGTATCCTTGCGGAAAAGATAGACGTTGAGGAGGATTTGCTTGACGTATATACGCTCCTGGTCTTTACGACAGGCAGTGATACCGAACTCGTTGATGTCCATGAAGCGTGGGCTATATGGAAAAATAAGACCGATCCAAGCCATAAATCACTCGTCCCGTTTTCCGAACTTACACCAGAGGTGCGGGAGTTAGACAGAAAATACGTAGAGGCGATACAGGAAACGGCGCGTGAAATAAGTCGTGAAGGGTAGAGGGTTTATCCAGCACCTTTCCGGGTTTTCAGGTTGACCAGGTGCACCCCCGCGCAGGCAACGCACGCAAACGACCGATAGGTGTCATCGCGGTTATCGCCGAGGCCTCTGCGGCCTCATGCGATCGAGGATGCGCGGTTGCAATTCCGGATCTTCGTCAGGAAATAACGCTTGCCGTCCAGCATTGCGGTTATCCGTCAGCTGCTCTGGCAAACTTGCCATCGAGCAATGGGACGAATCCTACTCGGGGAGCATTACACGACCGTCTTGGATGCGCGGTAGCGCATCGCGGCAAACATCGCCAAGCTGCCAGAGCTAAGGCAAGCAGTAGGGCGATCATGCGCATGCTTGCCGCAACTTTTGTTTGCGTGAACAGCCCTTAAGCCGCCGCTAACCGCGCCGGATTATAGGTGTGGCCGGGACAGTGGGACGGGAAATTTCAACAAGGGTGTCGCACTGGACCGGGGCCCTGGCGCGCGAGTGAGCCCGCGGCGCTGGGGCTTCCCCCGGGCATGGCGTCGCAATACAATCGCTGCGTGGAGGCTGCGATTCGCCTCAGGGGCGCCGGCGGCAGTTGTGATGCCCCCAAAGCAAACGCTCCGGCGGGCGCTCCTCATCGGCTGACAAGGCCCCACAATCGCGTTTTCTGGCGCGCTGGAGCGTTTGCGAGACATAGCAGCGCAACATCGGCCGGACGCCCCTCAAAGAGTGGGACATGCGAAATGGCAGAAACTCAGCTCGGGCTGCGCGACAGTTCGCGACTCGGCCACAGCGCTGGATATCGCCCACATCCCGACCCGAGCCAAACGGCTTTCAGGGGTTGCAAAGAGCCTATGAGCGATATTTGGCGATGGCCCGTGCTGAAGCTCAAAATGGCAATACGGTCGCGGCAAAGAACTACTATCAGCACGCCGAACATTATTTCCGATCGATGCGCTCCAAATAGACATAACAAGCGGCGTCTCACCAGACGCGATCGACCACAGCCAATCCGGGGCGCACCGAAGGCGTGCGCAAGATTGCGGATTGATTTGGAGTCAAACCGAGCACAGTGCGCCGGATCAGCCCCCTTTGGCCGATTTAAGCGCGGACGCATAAAACGATGATGCCACGACACCACGATTTTGTTGCTGTCGCATCAGCAGTCGTTCTCACGTTCCTTGCATGGAGCTCGGCGGTCGCCGAGCCCATCAAACTCGTCTGGATGTCACCTCGGCCTCTCGAGCCCGGTAGCACAATCGTTCGTGTCGCGTGCAGCAACGAGCAGGGATATTCGTGCGCCACCACCGCACGGGAATGTTACGCACACGGGAGCAATACGCACGGAGGGATGCATGGTCAGCCCCTTGCGACGAAGTGTGGGCAAGAATGGGACTCGTGCCTAGCGCGATGCGGCGGGCTGCCGCCCGGTCACAAACGCACCGACTACTGACGCTGGGCGGCGCTCCCAGGCAGCGTACATCCGCGATCGAGAGGTCCACGTTCCAATTGCGCCCCCGACATCGAAGAGCTCGCGCGCGATCCGCCTTATGCCCTTGCCGGCGACGAGTGCAGCCTTGATGGCCGCCACGAGAGGACCAACGGCTCGGCAGACTCAGCGGGCAGTGTGCCTTCGCGTAGACCCCGTGTATGTTTTACGCATGAGCCTTTGACGCCGAGCAGACGTAAGCCATGTCTTCCTTCGACTACAGCGCCCCGGCCGAACTGTTCCTATCAAAGCCCGCAAAGGGTAGCCGCACCAAGTATCGCCGTTTCGCGACTGCGGCTGAGGCGCTCCGTTATGCCGTTGAGGACTTACGCATACCCAAAGCCTTCGGCGCATGGCTTGAGGTCGGGGATGAGCGCTTCAGCAGCAGCGACATACAACGCTTGTACGAAGACGGTGACTATCCGTTGCGCAAACCGAAGCAGGCAACGGAATAGGGTCCCCTTTCCGCCAGAAACTCAGGAATTTCCGACCGGGCCCCCAGTTTCAAACGCGAGCTAAAGACTGCCCTGGCGCGATATGACCTCAGCGGCTTGTGAAGCGCTGGGAAACCTTAGGTCAGCTCAACGGCTGTGGATAAGCTGTGGATAATGGCCTTTTGCCGCCAGATTTGCAACTCACTAAGGCCCTAATCTCACCGGACTTTTTGGATTGCAAGGGGAGTATTGGGGGCGGGTACGATGCGCGGGCGAAGAGTGCTGTCGGCAATCTTAGTCGTGCTGCCTGCAATCGTTGGGGTGGCGACATATCCAACGACCCTCAAAGCGGCGTCCGATGCTTCCGATTGTAAGGCGAAGCCCAACTCGACAGCCCCGGTAGGCAGCCGGTGGCAATATCACATCAATCGCGTGGATCACCGCCATTGTTGGTTTCTCACATCTAGAAGTTTGGTTGCCCATACCCGCATGAGCCCAGCCTCACGCCGGAGCCATAGCGTCGATGCTCCTGACGCGACTGCAGGGTCGAACGCACCACAAGGCGGTCAAGTCACGCCAGAGGTAGCGTCTGCACAGCCTGCAAAAATAGAGAGCGCAGCGGCCTCAGAACAATCGACGGCCTCAGAGCACCAGCCGCTCTTGGTCGATCTTCCAACTTCCGATGATTTAATTCCGAAAATGGTCACCACGATAACTTACTCTGCCCATTCCGCTCCTGAAGCATCACCGCCTGTAGGCCCATTCCCAGAGGGGAAGCGGGTTGGAGTCCAGAACCTCCCTCGCGGTGGCGGGACTGATCTAATGTTTCTCGGAGGCGCGCTTGCGACGGCGGTCCTTGTTGCCGGTCTAGTCTTCCAGATCATTGGTCGGCTCCGCCAAGTTCGCCTGACGCACTCTCATCATGATGCGGGCGCCGCTATTGCCCAATCAGTCGAGGAAGCCGTCCCAGTATCCTCTCCAACTCGGTCCAAATCCTTCGGACATGCGATTGCGCGGAGCGATCCGACCGATGACCTCAAGTCGAAGGTGGACCAATGGATATTCGACCTGCAAAAATCGAGAGCACATGTTTCGTCCGTCTCGTTTGCATCGCGTGCTCCCACGACTGAGCCTGCCCTCGTGGAGGACAGATCGCTTGTCGTCGCCTTCCCATCGGCTTGCCGTCCGTCGACCAGAGAGGCGTTGACGCCAGCATGCTAAGACCAAAGCCAATACTTTACGTCGCCCTATGTGACCGGGATCAGTGGGCGGTTGAGGCCGAGTGGCCGGACGGCACCCTTGAGCGCATCAACACTTTTAACGATCATTCCTCGGCAACTGATTGGATAACTACCCAATCCGATGTGTGGTTGGAAGGGCGGCGCACGCCTAATGAATATCCATTACGCAAGCCTAAGTGACCGAGCGCCCACGCGCGCGCGTTCGCAACGAGACTGATTGGGCCCCCTTGGCGACAAATCTCAGAGTGTGACCCCATCCCCAGCTTCCAAAAAAGAGCCTGAAAGGGCAATGGCACCGCCTGACATCAGCGCGCGCTGTCTAAACACGTAGAACCGCAAGCATAGAAATCGTAGTGACCCTACCCCGCAAATGTTGTGCTGCCGATCAAAGTTTTTCGGAGGGACAGGCCTCCCTTATCGGCATCGCTGTCCGGCTGTTTTGATCCGAAAAGGTGGTCGCGATGCTGGCAGAGATTTTTATGGTGCGGTCGGAAGCAGAAGCACGGCTAGTGGAAGAAGTCCTTCCGTCGAGCACATCCCGCTTCGTACCGTTCAGCCCGAGTAGCCAATTCGTCTTCAAGCAACCGGACCTCAACGGCGAGGAAGGTCCAAGCGAGAAGCCGCCTGTCGGAGCGGTTCGGCAACAGAAGGTCGGCGGCGGTCTAAGCTGTGCGGACGACGCCGAACGGCGGCCAGGCGCTCTAAGCACTCCTCATACACTTCGCCATGAAGCTATTCTTGGCCGCGCCGTGCAGCGGCTTGCCCTCCGCACTCACCGCCTTGCCAGCGCAGGCGTCTCGCTTGCACTTCTTAATGAAACTCGTCTTGGCGGCACCGTGGAGCGGCTGGCCGGCCGCGCTCACCGCCTGGCTCTCGCAGGACTGCGCCGCAGCCGTACCAACCGCGAAACAGGCAATCAACGCCGCTAGGATAATGCGTCTCATCAACTCGTCCTCCATTTACTTGCGGCGCTGAAGCCAGCGTCTGCGGCCTCGGTCAGCGCTCACCGCGAACGGGTCCTTCCCCTCGCTTCAAACTCAGGAATTTCGACCCCAGCCCTCTGTTTCACAAAAGGGTTAAAGACCAGCTATTGCCGTTAGACCTCGACGTATTTTGTGGAGCCCTGAGAACCCCAACGCCACCCTGGACACCCTCGCTTCCCCGGCGGATGATGCACGCCACCCGCGATTGTGGGCTTCATCATGGACATCGTGGTCTGGCTGCGGAGCCTTGGCCTTGGACAGTATGAGGCTGCGTTCCGTGAGAACGAGATAGACGAGACGATCCTGCCGAATTTGACGACGGACGACCTGAAGGATTTGGGCGTCGGCATCGTCGGGCATCGCCGTAAAATCCTCGACACCATTGCCGCTCTGCGTGCTGAGGAGAGCGCGAGGACGCCGTCAGCTACGGTCGCTCCTAAAACCGACACCACTCCCGAAGACCGCGCCGAGCGCCGCCAAGTGACCGTGATGTTCTCCGACTTGGTCGGCTCAACGGCACTATCGGCGCGCATGGACCCCGAGGATTTGCGGGAAGTTATCTCGGCCTATCAGAAGTGCGTCGCCGAGACCGTGCAGCGCTTCGGCGGCTTCGTCGCGAAGTACATGGGCGATGGTGTGCTCGTGTATCTTGGCTACCCGCAGGCCCATGAGGACGATGCCGAGCGAGCCGTGCGCGCAGGGCTGGAGTTGGTCGCGGCTGTAGGTGCTCTGAAGACCCATGCGCCCCTGCAGACGCGTGTCGGCATCGCAACGGGCCTAGTGGTTGTCGGCGATCTGATCGGGTCGGGCGCTTCTCAGGAGCAAGCGATCGTTGGCGAGACGCCGAACCTTGCAGCACGCTTGCAGGGCGTTGCAGAGCCGAACAGCGTCGTGATTGCCGAGAGTACCCGAAGGCTCGTGGGCAATCTGTTCGAGCTTGAGGACCTTGGGGCGATAGAACTGAAGGGCATTGCAGGGCCGGTGCAAGCCTGGGCGGCGCAGCGGGCGAGTTCGGCGGAGGGCCGTTTCGAGGCGATGCACGCCACCGGACTGACCGCGCTCGTCGGGCGGGAAGAAGAACTTGAATTGCTGTTGCGACGCTGGTCAAAAGCAAAGACCGGCGAAGGCCAGGTGGTGTTGCTCTCCGGCGAGGCCGGTATTGGCAAGTCGCGACTGACGGCGGCGCTGTTGGAACGCCTCGCTGCAGAACGACACACTCGCTTACGGTACTTCTGCTCCCCGCAGCATACTGATAGCGCGCTATATCCGATCATCAGTCAGATGGAGCGCGCCGCTGGGTTCGCGCACGACGACACGCCGCAAGCGAAGCGAGACAAACTCGACGCCCTGCTCGCGCAGAGTTTTACGCTTCCCCGGGACGCCGCACTGTTTGCCGAAATGTTGTTGCTGCCGAACGACGGACGCTATCCCACCCTCGAACTGGCTTCGCAGCAGCGCCGGCAGAAAACGCTGGAAGCGCTAACTGCACAAATGGAGGCGCTGTCGCGGTCTAATCCGGTCCTGATGATCTTCGAGGACGTGCATTGGATTGACCCGACTAGTCTCGAAGCGCTCGGACGGACGGTGGAACGGCTGAGAACACTTGGGGCGTTGCTGATTGTTACGTACCGGCCTGAGTTCGAGCCGCCGTGGATCGGGCGACCCCACGTCACTGCACTCACTCTCAATCGCCTTGGCGAAGCGCGAAATCGCTGCCCTGATCGACAGCGTCACTGGCAATAAGCCGCTGCCTGCAGAGCATTCGGCAGGACATAATCGAGCGCACTGACGGCATCCCGTTGTTCGTGGAGGAAATGACGAAGGCGGTGTTGGAGGCGGAGAGCGAAGGCGACGCGCGGCAGACCGCCGCCGCCGTTCCATCCTCAGCGCTGGCGGTTCCTGCGAGCCTGCACGCCTCACTAATGGCGCGGCTTGACCGGCTCGGCCCTGCGAAAGAAGTGGCGCAGATCGGAGCGGTGATTGGTCGGGAGTTTTCCCATGCTCTGTTGGCTGCGGTGGCGCGCAAGGAGGAAGCCGAACTTCAAGCGGCGCTTGACGGTCTAACAGGAGCGGGCCTGCTATTCCGGCAGGGTATGCCGCCGCTCGCGACTTACCTGTTCAAACACGGCCTGGTGCAGGATGCGGCCTACAGCACCCTTTTACGCGAGCGCCGACGTGCGTTGCACGACCGCATCGCAGAAGCCTTGGAAACACAATTCCCGGAAATCGCTGAGAACCAACCGGAGCTACTTGCGCGTCACTGCACCGAGGCTGGTCTGATCGAGAAGGCGACCGCTTTTTGGGCCACAGCGGGACGGCGGTCGCTGGTACGGTCGGCGCTCGTCGAGGCCATAGCGCAGCTTACCCGCGCGCTCGACCAGATGGCCACCTTGCCCGCAACACCCGCGCTGCGCCGTGAGCAGATCGAGCTTCAGGTCGCGCTCATAACCCCGCTCTTGCATGTGAAAGGCTATGCCGCGCCGGAAACCAAGGCGGCGGTGGAGCGAGCCCGCCTGTTGATCGACCAAGCGGAAGCGCTTGGAGAGCCTCCTGAAGACCCGCTGCTGTTGTTCTCGGTCCTCTTCGGCTTTTGGGTCGCGAACTATGTAGCGTTTAACGGCGAGGTTGTCTGTGAGCTTGCCGCGCAGTTCCTGGCGCTGGCGCAGAAACAAGGGGCGACTGTGCCACTCATGATCGGTCATGGCCTCATGGGCACCTCGTTGGTGCTCACAGCGGATGTGGCGCAAGGCCGCGCGCATTGCGACCGCGCGCTTGCCCTTTACAATGCCGCCGAACATCGTGCGCTGGCGGCACGATTTGGCCAGGATGTGCGGGTGGCAAACTTATCCTATCGGTCGCTGGCCCTGTGGGTACTGGGCTACCCCGAAGCCGCGCTCGCAGACACGGACCAAGCGATCAGCGATGCGCGAGACACTGGCCAAGCTGCCACTTTGATGTTTGCATTGGGCCACGCAGCTTTGGCCCTTTTATGGTGCGGAGATTACGTTACAGCAGCCACGGTGATCGAGGAAGTTATCGCGCTGTCGGATGAAAAAGGCGCCTTAGTGCACAATGTGGCTGGAAAGCTCAACCAAGGTTGGCTCTTTGCTCTGACCAATAAAGCCGCCGACGCGGTCCAAATGATCAACTCAGGCATAACGGCATGGCGTTCAATCGGGTCAAAGCTGTGGATGCCGAACTATTTGTCATACTTGGCGAAGGCTTACGCAGAAATCGGCCAACTCAACGATGCCTGGCGCTGCATCGGCGAAGCGATGATGGCGATAGAAACAACTAAGGAAGGGTTGTGGGAAGCCGACATCCACCGCATCGCAGGGGAAATCGCGCGCAAATCGCGAGCCCGATGCGGCAAAGGCTGAAAAGTATTTCGAGCGCGCGCTTGCGGTTGCACGTCAGCAGCAAGCAAAGTCCTGGGAACTACGCGCCGCCATGAGCATAGCGCGCCTCTGGCGTGACCAGGGGAAGCCGCAGCAAGCTCGCGAATTGCTTGCTCCGGTCTATGGCTGGTTTACCGAAGGATTTGACACGCGCGATCTGAAGGAGGCCAAGATGCTGCTTGATGAGCTACGCTTTCTGACCCCGGGTTAATGGCGGGACGTGGTCGGTGAGTGACCGCCACAACCGCCCACAGCCCGTAAACGGATAGCCGCGCAAACGCCGGTCCGGCTGGCCCGTGACGGTTCGCTCGAACCGTCAGATCGCGCAGGTCAATCAAACAGTCGAAGTGCCGCAAGCTCGGCATCGGCATCCCGACCGACTTGCGAGAAGGAGACAAAAGCATGACCGATGCCAGTATCATGGAAGCCAACGCCAACGCTGCATTGATCAGAAGCGGTTACGATGCCTTCGCCCGCGGTGACGTTCAGGGTGCGCTCGCGGTCTTCGCCCAAGATATTCTCTGGCACATTCCCGGCCGCGGACCGGTATCGCGCGACTACCGCGGCCACGCCGAGGTGCTCGGGTTCTTCTCACATTTCATGGAATTGTCCAGCGGCACATTCCGCATTCAGATCGATGATGTTCTCGCCAAGGGCGACCGGGTTGTGGTGCTATGCACAGAAAGCGCCCAACGTGGAGGACGAAGCTGGTCGTCTCCGCAGGTGCACGTCTGGACGGTAAGCGACGGCTGCGCCACAGTCTTCTGGCAGTACCAAGGTGATCAACAGACCGAGGACGAGTTCTGGTCCACGGACATGTGAGCGGTTTACAGTGTGAGCCCGCTTGGATCAGGGCAAGGTGGATTAGGCCCACGATAGTCCTCGCTCGCGCCTATAGCAGTGCTTCACTGAGGGGTTCGACACGCGCGATCTGAACGAGGCGAAGGCGCTGCTGGAGGAGTTGGCGTCAAACGGTTTGTTACACCAACGCCACCTTCCAGCGTGGGTCTTTGACCGGCTACGATGACTTATCCGACGCCAGAGCGAGGCCATGAGAAGGCAGTCCAGGTCAAGCGGCAAGCCGGTCAAATCGCAAGGCCGCAAAACGGTGGGGTCAAAGCGCGCCAATGCACCAAAGGCTGTGACTGGTCGCAGGTCGTTAGCTGGCGAAGAGCCTGAGGTCGCGCAGCTTCGCCGTGAGTTGAATGAGGCTTTGGAGCAGCAATCAGCCACAGCCGACGTTCTGCGTATGATTTCTAGTTCCCCGAACGACATCCAGCCTGTTCTAGAAGCTATCATGCGGACTGCAGGCGAACTCTGCGCGGCTGAGTACGCGATGTTATTTAGGTTGCGAGACGGAGCGTACCACGTGGCTTGCTCCAATAACGCCGCAGAAGAATACGTCAAATTCTTTTCTGAACGCCCGATCAGTTTGAACAGAGGGTCGTTGGTCGGCCGAACAGCCCTCGCGCGCCGCTCGGTTCATATCAAAGATTGCCAGACCGACCCTGACTACACACTTCACGAAGCTGCGCGCCTTGGGCGACATCGCACCATGCTTGGGGTGCCACTGATGTCTGAGGGTACTGCAATCGGCGTCATTGGCTTGCTGCGGACCTCCGTCGATCCGTTTACCAAAAGGCAGATCGAGTTAGTGACCACCTTCGCCAATGAAGCCGTCATCGCCATCGAGAACACGCGGTTGCTTAACGAACTGCGCCAGCGCACCACTGACCTCACCGAGCGCACAGCCGACCTCACGGAAGCGCTAGAGCAGCAGACGGCAACGTCTGAGGTTCTTCAGGTTGTCAGCAGGTCCTCCGGCGACCTTCAGCCAGTATTCGCGGCCATGCTGGAGAATGCCGCGCGGATTTGTGACGCCAACTTCGGCAATATCTTCCGTTGGGATGGGGATGCCCTGTGGCTTGTCGCGACCCACAATACACCGCCTGGCTTTACCGAACATCGCAGGCGGGTGCCGTTTCGTCCGAACCAAGGAAATCCTATTGGCGAAATGTTGAAGGCGAACGCGGCAATTCACGTTGCCGATTTAGCTCTGGACGAGCGCTACATCCAGAAACGCGATGCGGAAGTTGTAGCGGCCGTTGAATTGGGCGGTATTCGGACATTTGTAGCCGTTCCGATGCTGAAGGACGAAAAGCTGATCGGCGCTGTCATTCTGTACCGCCAGGAAGTTCGCCCGTTCAGCGCTAAGCAGATCGAGTTGGTCAAGAACTTCGCTTCCCAAGCCGTTATCGCCATCGAGAACGCGCGGTTGCTCAACGAACTGCGCCAGCGTACCACAGACCTGACCGAGTCGCTGGAGCAACAAAGGGCAACATCCGACTTGCTCGAGGTGATTAGCAGCTCTCCTGGCAATCTCGAGCCGGTATTTCAATCCATGCTTGCCAATGCCGTCGCCATTTGCGGCGCACATTTCGGCAATATGTTTTTGCACGAGGACGGCGCGTTCCGCACGGTCGCGATGTACAACGCGCCGGATGCGTACGCCAAGGCTCGCATGAGCGGGTCGTTTCATCCGCCATCCGACAGCGGTCTCGGTCGTCTCGTCGTAACAAAGCAAGTCGTGCAAATCGCCGACTTGAGGACGGAGGAAAGGTACCTCAATCGTGATCCGTTCGTCGTCACAGCAGTCGAATTGGCTGGAATACGGACACTCCTCGCCGTGCCGTTGCTCAAAGAAGGTCATCTCGTCGGCGCCATCGTCATTTATCGGCAAGAAGTGCGCCCCTTCGGCGAGAAACTGATTGAGTTGGTGAAGAACTTCGCCAATCAGGTCGTCATCGCCATCGAGAATGCGCGGTTACTCAACGAATTGCGCCAGCGCACTGATGACCTCACCGAGCGCACCACCGATCTCACGGAAGCGCTGGAGCAGCAGACCGCAACTGCGGAGGTGCTAAAAGTCATCAGCCGCTCGCAGTTTGACCTTCAGTTAGTTCTGGACACCCTTATTGAGACAGCCGCAAGTCTGTGCGGTGCTAAGCGAGGGGTCATTTTCAGACGCGACGGTGACCTGTATCGCGCCGCCGCCTTCCACAACGCCACACCGGATCTTGTCGAGTTTGTTAGAAGCCATCCCATAGAACCTGGGCGGCACACCATCACAGCTAGGGTCGCGCTTGAACGACGGGTTATCCACGTCGCTGACTTGCAGGAAGATGCGGAATACACATACGCATTGCGCGACACCGAACCAATCCGTACCGAACTTGGCGTGCCTATGTTTCGAGGTGACGACCTCGTCGGCGTTTTCATCTTGTACAAGCTGAAAGTTGAGCCTTTTACCGACAAACAGATTGAGCTAGTCACCACGTTCGCTGATCAGGCGGTAATAGCCATTGAGAACGCACGGCTGCTCCAGGAGCTACGCGAAAGAACCGACCAGTTGCAGGCACAGTCAGAAGAGGTCGTTAAGCTCAACCAACAACTCGAACAGCGCGTCGCCGACCAAGTGGGCGAAATCGAGCGGATGAGCAGGCTGCGGCGCTTTCTGCCGCCGCAGGTGGCTGATCTGATCGTTGCCTCTGGGGCAGAGAAGCAACTGGAGAGCCATCGCCGCGAGATAACCGCGCTCTTCTGTGACCTGCGCGGCTTCACTGGCTTTTCAGAAAGTGCGGACCCGGAAGATGTGATGACGCTCTTGCGTGAGTACCATGAGGCACTCGGAGCGAGCATCATCAAGTATAGCGGGACACTTGAGCGTTACGCTGGCGACGGCGTCATGGTCGTCTTCAACGATCCAGTGCCAGTAGAGAACCCGGCGCTTCAAGCCGTACTCATGGCGCTGGAAATGCGTGATGCCATCGGAGCCCTGACCGAAACGTGGCGTCGGTGGGGGCACGACATTGGCTTCGGCATCGGCATAGCGCACGGGTTTGCCACGCTCGGCACCATCGGCTTCGAGGGTCGCTTCGACTACGCCGCCATCGGGACGGTATCCAATGTTGCCTCTCGGCTTTGCGATGAGGCCAAGCCGGGACAAATCTTGATCAGCCCGCGAGTGCTAACCAAGGTCGAGAACGCCGTCACAGTGGAACCGGTGGGCGAGTTCGCGCTGAAAGGGATCAGGCGACCTCTGGCGGCTTACAACGTTATCGGCGTTGTAGCTTAACGTACTAGGAGTTCTTCCAACGCAGGGGCGCTAATGGCCAGCATGAAGATCGGGTTTCGCGTGCCGGGTTCTTTGCATATAGCCTCCGGTGCGTGCTCCTCACCCGCATCAATTGCTCTGAGCATCGCCGCACAAAACGCAGCATCCATCTTTTCACATTCTGCGCGTATGCGCATCTCTTCGATAGCAAATTCGTCGGGCATCATTGTCCCCCAACAACTCCGTCTACTTAACTCAGTACCCCATCAAGGCTCTTACCGCGCAAATATGTGCATCAGATAGAAACCAGCTGCACCGATAACGAGAATCACTGTCATGTGCGCCAATGGCACGAGCATCAAAGTCGGACCTGAACGGAGGCAAGAACTGGCGGTCTCGCGTGCAGCCATCCGCAAACCGACCGCCGCCGCGATTTTGCCGTGTCTATTTCCGTTTGCTTAATATAGCATAAACGTCGCAATAGTACGCTGAGCGACCAACAAAATGGTGGTCAGTTTCCTCCGACGCTGGAGGAAGTATGGATTGTCTCTTAGCTCTTCGCGAAAATGCCACCACAATGGGTACTGAAATGGGATAGCTACCGGAATCGTGTACGTTGCAATCGTCGTCGTCGCGCTTTGCGCTTTTAGCCAACCAGCGTGGTCACGCACTCAGTTCAATTGCGTGACAAAAAAACTCATCATCACTGACATGGTGATCGAGGTTGAAGAGCATATGAGCTTCTGGGTCGATGAAGGAAACAAAACCCTGACGCTCACTGATGGCCGACAATTGCGAATTGATCGGTTCGACAAATCCTGGATCAGTGCAAAGAACGACGATGTTCAATACGAGTTCAATCGCAACGATGGTACGCTCACTTACGCCGGATCGCAGACAGGGGGTAACGTCACGACGACGATTATTGGTTCAGGTCATTGCGAGGATGCCTCGATAGAAAAAACGTAAATCGCCCCGTTCATCTCTGGAAGCCCGTCGAGGGGCAAGGCAAAACTGCCGTTCCCATGAGACACGCCCGAGCCGTCTTGGAAGAATTGGTCCGGCATGTTCAACCGCCGAAGGGGTGTGCCATTGTGTTCACCGAGCGACCATTGAACAAATCAGACGATCCGAATTGGATCGTCATGGTTGGTCCAATGGGGGCGCAATACACCAAGCGTTACACAGAGAAGGTCGCGCAATTGCGTAAGAGCGACCTAGGGTTGACTGGTCTGAGGTCAAACCTGTGGATGGGCACCATCGCGTCGCGCTTCAGCTCTCCGACCTCACACCCCCGTAATCCGACATCCTTCTTTCTCGACTGCTGCTCAACTGAAACATCCGCGTATCGTCCCTATTGCCCCCCGGCTATCTGGCTGGGCGCAGGCGATGGAGCGTGATTTCCCGGGGGGCAATTGAACCTCACCGGAACTATAGAGGAGCCGGCACCGACCGACGTATAGCCAATCATATCTCGGTACTTCCATGCTCCCGAGCCCATGTGGCGTGGCAGGACCGAATCCAAAGTGATTGGAATCCGCCCCGGAAGACAAATTTGCCCGCCATGGGTGTGCCCGCAGAGGAGCAAGCTGAAGTCAGCATAAGACGCCTGCTGGTAGACCTCCGGAGTGTGCATCGTGCGAATTTGATGCGGGGTACGCTTGGACCTCGCTGCCAAGACCGAATTCAGCGGCAGTTATTGTTCAGAAGATCGGCACAACCAACCGTTTGAATTGCCGATGGCTAACGATTACAAAGGCATCTCGCCCGCTGGTGCGAGTGGTACTGCGACGGGATTATACAAATATAAGCCGCGGTCATCGGCTGTTGCTCCGGGATTTGGTCCCCTTTTCGTGACGCCCTGAATCTCATCAGCCTGCTGACGGGAAGCGAGCTGGATACCGTTAGCGCGTTCCTTTCGTGTATTTTCGTAGGTGCCGAATGCTTCCTCAAAAGTACTCGCGGCCGCGAACGCGCGCCCAAGCACCATCGCGTCCTCAATGGCGACGCACGCGCCCTGACCTAGAAATGGCGTCATCGGATGCGCAGCATCACCGAGCACGGTAACACGCCATTTCGTGTATTGCCGGAGTGGCTCGCGATCCCGAAGACCCCATTTGAACAGCGTTCCCGGTGAAATGGCGTGCATCAGTTCTAATGCATCTCGGTGAAAATCGCTGTGAAGTCTGGTGAACTCCTCAATCGTCGCGGGAATCGCCCATCCTTCCTCCTGCCAGTTTGGCTCACGGGCCATGCCAATCACGTTCATAATTGTTCGGTGCCGCAATGGGTAATGGAGCAGCGCCCGGTTAAGACCAACGAACATGGCATAAGGAATCTTCGTGACGCCGGGCGGCACGTTCGACATCGGCAAAAGGGCACGAAATGCGACCTGGCCTGTGTAGTTCACCACTTCATCTCCGAAGACACAGGCCCGAACCTTAGAGGCACCGCCGTCACAACCGATCAGGACATCGCTTGTATATGTTTTACCGTTTGTGAACGTCGCCGCAACATGATCAGAAGCCTGAGTGAGAGCCTCGAAGCAATGGTCGAGGAACACGCAATTGGGATCGTTTCGAAGTATGGCATCGGAGAGCGCAGCGTGAAGATCGGCGCGATGAACCTGGTGATAGGTAGCGCCGAATCTCTCGACATAATCGGTTCCGTTCGCCCTGATCTTTATTACCTCGCCTGTTTTGAAATGGCGTATCAGGTACGCCTCGGTGGGCCCGGCTTCTTTCGAGATCCGTTCGCCAACGCCAAGGAAGTTGAGCGCATGCATCGCATTCGGCGTGATAACCACACCTGCACCGATCTCTCGAAGTTGCCGCGCCTGCTCGAACACAGAAATGCGATAGCCGAAATGCTGCAGCGCGAGCGCCGCACTCAAACCACCAATGCCGCCTCCCACTATGGATATCCGTGAGACATTCATCGCAGTCACCTGCAGTCTAACGTTTGGAAAGCACTCTCACCGAGCTGCTAAACGACCGTGAGATTAGAACCGCCGCCGCGGCAGGTCCATAATCGGCACTGGACTGAGGCCCGGGCGATGTATGTCTGATTGTGATGCTTTGGACGGCTCCTACGCCGCCGCGTGACGGGCCATCGGTTCGTCTTCAGTTCAAATCCGCACGGCATAGCCAGTGGGAAGCCTGTATTATACCCTCTTTGAAACTCAGCAGGCATGGCTTAACGCGATGGCGGCACTCGGAAATGGAGGAAGAATTGTAAAGGGAGGAAATCATTGATGATAAATCGGATCAGCCTGACGCCTCTATCGTTAGCCAGCCTCATTGTCGGCGGCGGGCTTGCTCTTGCCGCGGGCCAGTATGGACCCGGCGCTAGCGATACCGAGATCAAGATTGGCAATACCATGCCCTACAGTGGCCCGGCTTCGCCCTACGGTACTATCGGTAAATCCGAGGCGGCCTATTTTAACATGATCAATGAGCAGGGCGGTATCAATGGTCGCAAGATCAACTTTATTAGTCGGGACGACAGCTACAGCCCGCCGAAGACCGTCGAACAGGTTCGCAAGCTGGTGGAGCAGGACAACGTGCTGGCGCTGTTCCAAACGTTCGGCACGGCGCCCAACTCCGCGATCCGGGAGTACTTGAACGACAACAAGGTGCCGCAACTGTTCGTCCGTACCGGCGCCAACATGTGGAACGATCCAGCACACTATCCCTGGTGGACTATGGGCTGGCAGCCCAGCTATCAGATTGAGGCCATCTATGCCCGTTACATCCTACAGAACATCCCCGACGCTAAGATCGCGGTGCTCTATCAAAACGACGATTTTGGCAAGGATTTTGTCATCGGCCTGCGCGACGGCCTTGGTGATAAGGCGGACAGGCTGGTCGTAGCGAAGCAGAGCTACGAAACCACCGATGCGACCGTCCATTCGCAAATTGTGTTGCTTGGGAAGAGCGGCGCCAATGTCCTACTGACGATAGCGATTCCCAAATTCGCCGCGCAAGCGATACGCAAGATTGACGACATCGGCTGGAAGCCGACGCACATTCTGAGCAACGTATCTAGCTCGGTTGGTTTGGTGATGCGGCCTGCAGGATTAGAGAAATCTGCCGGCATCATTTCTGCGACCTACGGCAAGGACCCCACCGATCCGCAGTGGCAGAACACGCCCGAATACAACGAATGGCTGGCTTGGATGAAGAAATACAATACATCGGGCAATGTCGCCGACGCCGACACCGTTTATGGGTACTCGGCGGCGCAGACGATGGTCGCCGTGCTCAAGGCATGCGGCAACAATCTCACTCGCGAGAATCTGATGAAGCAAGCGGCGAGCATCCATGACCTCCGGCTGCCGATGTTGCTGCCCGGCATCATCGTCTCGACTAGCGCCAACGACTTCGCGCCCATCAAGCAGATGCAATTGCAGAAATTCGACGGGACCACTTGGCGGCTATTTGGCGAGGTGATATCGGGCTCCGGCAGCTGACCGCACGTTGCCGGCGCACACTTGGATTTGCCGCTTCTCGCCCTTTTCGACACGAGGCGATGTGCGCCTACAAAATGTCGGCTTATGAGGCGAGAACGGAAGCACTGACGCACGCCTGAAACGACGTGAATGACCCATCTGAGACATCGGCCAGCAACTCGACCGCCAGTGCTCGCGCTGCAGCAATGTGCTAGTGGACTGACTTTAACGTTTGCTTCCCCCGTTTGACAGCGGCGAGGACGCGTTTTGGGTCGGCGGTCCAGACGAAGGGTTTGGGATCGACGTTTGTCTCCGCGACGAAGCGATTGATGGCGACCTGCAGATCAATGACAGATCGGAACACGCCGCGCTTGAGGCGCTGGCGCGTGAGTTTGGCGAAGAAGCCTTCGACCGCGTTGAGCCAGGAGGCTGAGGTCGGGGTGAAGTGGAACGTCCAGCGGGGGTGCCGCGCAAGCCATTGGCGCACCTTTGGATGCTTGTGGGTCGCATAATTGTCGACGATGGCGTGGATCACTTTTCCCACAGGGTACCTGCTCCTCGATCGTATTGAGGAAGCGGATGAACTCTTGGTGGCGATGGTGCTGCATGTTGCGGCCGATGACGGTGCCATCGAGGATGTTGAGGGCTGCGAACAGCGTGGTGGTGCCGTGACGTTTGTAGTCGTGTGTCATCGTCCCGGCGCGGCCCGGCTTTATCGGCAATCCCGGCTGGGTGCGGTCGAGTGCCTGGATTTGGCTCTTCTCGTCGACCGAGAGAACGACCGCATGGGCGGGAGGATCGACGTACAGGCCGACGACGTCTTTGAGCTTCTCGGCGAACTTCGGGTCCGTCGACAGCTTGAACGTGCGGATGCGATGCGGCGCGAGTTGGTGGGCCTCGAGGATACGTTGCACCGATCGCAGGCTCACTCCCGCCGCTTTTGCCAGCATTCGGCCGGTCCAGTGGGTTTCTTCTCCCGGAGGCGGTCCGAGCGCCAGGTCGACAACCCGCTGCACGGTGTCGGTCGATAGTGGTTGTTTGCCGGGCTTGCGCGTCTTGTCGCGCGTCAGCCCATCGACGCCCTCTGCCATGAACCGCGCCTGCCATCTCCATACCACCGGCTTCGATTTGCCCGATCGCCGCATAATCTCGGCCGTGCCGCAACCGTCGGCCGTGGCGATGATGATGTTGGCGCGCCACACGTGCTTCTGCGGCGCGCTGCGATCCAACACGATCGCCTCAAGCCGACGGCGGTCGGCTCGTGTGACGTTCACAACAATTCCTGCTCTCATGTCGAGAGCTTGAACTGCTTCGGACCATTTGGGAATTGTCCGAATGAATTAGACCACTAGTTTAAGCTCGTAAGTGCCGTTTCCTAAGCCCGGTTGAGGTGATGAGAAGGCGCGAATTCGTCACGCTCCTCGGCAGCACGGCCATCACTTGGCCGCTTGCCACGCGGGCGCAGCAATCTCTTAGGATGCGGCGCATCGGTGTACTCATCTCGCTTGCCAAGACCGATCCTGAAGGCCAACGATGGGTGCAGGCGCTGCTCTTGGGACTGCAGGAGCTGGGATGGCAGCGCGGCGTCAACCTGGAAGTCGATATTCGTTACGGCGATAGCAACAACGAACGCATCAAGATTATCGCAAAGGAGCTAGTCGCGGACAAACCAGAGGTGTTGGAAGTCACCAGTACACCGGGCACTGCGGCCGTGCTGAATGAGACCCGCATTATTCCTGTAGTATTTTCAACGGTGTCCGATCCTGTCGGAGCTGGATTTGTTCAGAGCCTTTCACATCCAGGCGGCAACGCTACCGGATTCATCAACATCGAGTCCTCTATGGGTGGTAGATGGCTTCAATTGCTAAAGGAGGTGGCACCTGAAGCGACGCGAGTTACAATGCTTTATAACCCCGCGACCGCGCCGCAAGCGGATTACTACCGGCAAGCTGTAGAGGCGGCTGCGCCTGCACTAGGGATCACTACAAGACCAGCTCCGATTAGCAACACGGTTGGGATTGAGACCGAAATCGTTGCATCTGCGCAGGATCCTCATGCGGGCTTGATCATCCTTCCCGATACCTTCACATTTTCGCATCGTGATCTGGTAGTGTCATCGGTCAATCGAGCAAAGTTGCCGGCCGTTTATCCATTCACTCCGTTTGCCACCTCGGGCGGACTTCTCTCCTACGGAATCGACCTACCCGATCTGCAACGTCGGGCGGCGACCTATGTCGATCGGATTTTAAAGGGAGCCAAACCGGCCGATTTGGCAGTGCAACTACCGACAAAATTTGAACTCGCGGTCAATCTCAAGACCGCCAAGGCGCTCGGCCTGACCATCCCACCGACGCTCCTCGCCACCGCAGACCAGGTGATGGAGTGATTGCCACTTCCGTTGTTGGCCCCGAAGGCGACATTGGACTGCCGACCAGCTTCCCCTCCTAAACACGCTTAGCTAGCCTACGCTGCTGGCACCGCAATCACCTGTGTCCTCCCTCTCCACGAGGCGGAGTAAACGCGGAGACTCGCCATAATGGAGGGTATTTGGGCTAATCTCTCGTGTGGTGTTCGAGCATATGGGGCTTCGGAACGAAGCGTGCTCTCGATTTGGCCAAAGCACATTCCTGCACGCTTGAGCGAAAGCGCCAGATCGAAGAACATCGCGTTACCCAGTCCCTGAGACGAACTCGATGTCCGCCAAGTCTGTATAGCTGATTGAACTGCGTCCGAATTGACACCGGGTTGGTGAGTATCAATTTCAACGATCTCAATTGTCGGCTGCAAAGGAATCACACTATTCTCGATCCAGATCGATGGGCTCAAGGGATGCCGTTCTTCTAGATATTCATTGAAAAAGCTGTCTTGCGATTGCGCTGCTTGGGATGGGAGCCAGAAGAGGCTGATGGGTCGCTTTGCTTCCAATCCAGTCCTGAAGGACGCGAGTTCGATGGGCCTGAGGTCTTTCGGCGTCTGCCGCTTCGATTAACGCTGTAGCCAGCTTCCTCAAGCTTATCCGCAATCCAACCATAAATCAGAGCATAGACCTCAGGCGTCATGACCTCGCTGGTGAAGATTACTGCCCGGAACCTCGGCTTATCCCAGGTGTGCCGATAGGTATTGGTCACCACCATTTGCAGGTCCGGAAATAACTTGGGGAGTGTATCTGGTTGGAGTTCGCCATTCTCGAAATCCAGGACAATGTGCCGGAGATATGTTCCGGAGAGGCAGTGTTCGTTGGCATGTTTTATCAGGTCATCGCCATGGTGGACCAGTGATCGCCTCAGTGGAGGGTCGCATAAGACTTCCGCTTCCCGGCGCAAAAGCGACCGAAAAACCCTAGCCCGTTTACAGAGCAGACAATGTTGGAGCCGGCCGGCGAGCCATAATTCAAGGCTTCAAACTAGACCTTGGACATGCGCTATGAAGTCACCGACCACGAGTGGGTTGTGATCAACCCGATGCTGCCAAACAAACCGCGCCGGCGTCCCTGCGCAGATCGCTTATAAACAGATCTCAGGCCGCCGAGCGGGGCAAGTTCTTAGACTGCCAAGCCTTGGCCCATTTCAGAATGTCTGCGAGCCGTTCGCTGTGGGATTTGAATTCCAGCCGTTTGTACATCTCCTCACAGAAGACGTTTAGTTCTTCAAGCATCATCGGCTTCGCGAGCTTGCGTGACCGAAGCTCCGCTTCTAAGGCACGCCTTGCTTCGTCTTTGGTCATCATCGCGTTCACCTACCGTAAGACAGCTAACGTGCAGCCTCCTTCCAGTCGAGGCGCTCACACAGTCGAGCCAGTCAGTTCAGACGACAACTGCCTGCTTCCGGAACAGGATCTTGGTTTTTACACACCCGCAGTCCGCGCAGTCGAACTTGTGGACAGCAAGGTCGCGGCGAGTTGCATGTGGCTCTATAACGGCCAGCCTTAATGGCTTGCGGCATTTCGGGCAGGTATCGTCCATAAAAAGATCAAAAGACAGGGTGAGTCTCCTTTAGCGCTGGGTGACGGGGCGACGGAACAAAGCTTGACCCCAACACAACCCCTCACTCATCGAGGCTGCTTTGCATACCTACAAGCAAGGTTGATTAGTGCGCGCTTCTCATCCTCGCTCGTAGATTTGCCGGAGGACCAGCGCATGGCCTCCTTGGCATACTGTCGAAACAGATCTGCTTCTTTCATGGCGGTCTCCCGCTTAGGAGACACCTTATTGGCTTCTTCCTAACCGCGGAGCCTTTGCCAATTGGAGCCGGCTGTCTGTGCAAAAATGCTCACTCGGCCACTCGCTGCGACTGTTGCATCGTTCTTTCTTTTTTTGTTAGGAACGCGCGGCACGCAACCAATCGTGTGTTGGGGGTGTTGGCTCCTACGAACGGCCCTGGGCCGAGAAAAGGAGATACTTTAATGCGTAGAACAATCATTGCGATCGCGGCGGCCGCGACGCTCGGCATGGCGGCGATGACGACCGGCGCTATGGCGGGCCATGGTGGTGGTGGCGGTCACGGCGGTGGTGGCGGTCACGGCGGCGGTGGCGGTGGCCATTTTGCTGGCGGCGGCGGCCATTATGGCGGTGGCGCTGGCAGAGGCTATGGGCTCGGTTTGGGCGCGGTAGGTGCAGGTATGGGCGCTGGCCTTTATGGATACGCTGGCGATCCCTGCGATTACGGCGGCCCCTACTACGGCACCCCCAATTGCGGCAGCACCTATAACAGTTGGTAAGCAGTTCATCGACCGGCGGCGCGTCGCGCCCTGCGTCGGGTGCGACGCCTTAGCTGGCCGAGTCTTCTGTCCTTAAAATCTTGTTGGTCCTAATTTCAAAACTGTGCCCTTTTGCACAGCTCCAATCGTTAGCTAATCGTACTGAGGTTCGTCATCGACAGGTGAACTCGATGTCTGCGTTTGAGCGGCTATTGGTACCCGGTTGCACCGAACTGCCCGCATGTCGGTGCGGGAAAGAAATTTGTTGAACGGTGCCTTGAACTGCCCCGAGCTACGATCTACGGCGTACTCGTACATGACGCCGTAGTTCATCACGATTGGCAGGCCGAAGATGAAGCCAGCTTCTGCAATATCCTTGGCGGCGAGAAATCCTGGTCGGTGAGGTGCTGCGGCTTTGACCGGCGATAGACTAGGTATTGCAGACGAAGCAGCAAGAGCGGCCCCGCCAAGCAGTTGGCGTTTGGTGATCATGACGGTGTCCTTTGTCGCGGGGCATGGCTTCGGGGGCGACATAAAAAATGGCGCGCCTTCAATGTGAAACCACGGTCGCGCGCCATCTTGTTGTCTAGTACCACCAACACGACCCTGAACGACCGGGTCGTGACGTTGTCCCGGACGCAGTGCTTTAGCCACAGACCCTGCGCGTTGCGCATACGCCGCGAGCGCAGACCCGGCGCATGGCACATACAACGGGCTGGATTGAATTCCCTGCCTGGACTGCCGCGTGGATAGCGGTTGATCCCGCTGGCACAGTCGCTTCCGCTTGATGGGAACTTAGAGACACCACGGATACAAGCGTCACCGCGGCAATGGCGAGAAACAGTTTGCGCATGAGTTCGTCCTCCGAGTTACGCTTCACTCGACAGTCTATCGCTTTGCCGGGCCCGGCCTTGTTCACGTCTTGTGGCCCCAAGCTGAATTATTTTTCACGCTCAGCGCGGCTGTTCATTGCTCATTCAGGCTTAAGGAAAACCACGCGGCCGCGGAAGGAAGTCGCTTTGATGAAAGTCGCTTGAAATCGAAGTTGCGATTTCAGGCGGCTCATGTCGGCTTCGGGTCTTGGTCGTGTGGAAACGCTGTAACGGAAGGGCTAGAGCGTTGCGATCTTGGGGCAATGCACAGTGCATTTCTAGACTATGCCCTCATCGCGGTCATGAGCGGCTGGATGCCCATGATGGCCATGACACGCGTGAGATTGTAGGCCAGCACGTGCAGCGCCATTTCTGAGGCAACCCGTGGCAGCGTTTTCATCAGAAAGTGCGTGGCTCCCATCCGGGCTTTGATGGTGCCGAAAGGATGCTCGACGGTCTCGCGCCGCTGGCGCATCTTCTCCGGATGCTCATCGAGCCGGCGTTGAACAGCTTCGAGAATGTGCTCATGCTCCCATCGCGTGATCCGTCGCTCTTTGGCGGTAGTGCAGCGATGCTTGATGGCGCAGCTCTGACAGCCGTTGGTCCAGTAACGGCGTAGAACTAGTCCATTCTCCTCGTTTGTATAGTGATAGGCGAGCCTCTCTCCGGCAGGGCAAAGGTAAGCGTCCTCCTCAGCCAGGTAGCGAAAGTCCTGCTTGCCGAAGCGCCCTTCCGACGTTGCATTTGAGGTCATCGGCTTTGGCAATGTCACCGTGATCCCGGCTTGCTCGCACTTTAGAATCTCCTCGCTGCTGAAGTAGCCGCGGTCGGCGACGGCATCGAGGCTCTCTGCTCCCAGCGTCGCCTTGGCCTCCTTGGCCACAGACGAAAGCTGCGATCGGTCGGTCCCGACGTTGGTCACCTGATGCGTGATGATCAGGTGATGCTTGGTATCAACTGCGACCTGGACGTTATAGCCAACGACGCCAGAACCTCGGCCGCTGGTCGCCATCGAGCGGGCATCAGGATCTGTCAGCGACATCTGCTGGTCAGGCGTCGCCAGCATCCGCGCCTTAAGGCCATGCAAGCGCTGCATCTCCTCTTTTAGCTTCCCGATCTTCTCCTGCAAGCGGCTGCTCTTGGTCTCACTCGCCAGCGACGGCTCCTGCCGATCGGCGCTGTCGAGTTGGCGTAAATAGCGGGCAACGCTCTCCTCGATCTGCGCCAGCCGCCGCTCCATCTTCGCTCGTGTGAAGTTCTTGTCGCGGTTGTTCACCGCCTTGAACTTGCTGCCATCAATCGCAACACTGGCTTCCGTGAATAGCCCCACAGTCCGGCAAAGCATAATGAACCGAGCGCAGACCTGACGGATGGCGCGACCATTGTCCTTGCGGAAGTCGGCAATCGTCTTGTGATCAGGGACAAGCCGGCCCGTCAGCCACATCACCTCAACATTGCGCCCAGCCTCTCGCTCAAGCCGGCGGCTGGACTGAACACGGTTGAGGTAGCCGTAAATGTACAGCTTCAGCAGCACAGATGGATGATACGAAGGTCGGCCAGTTGCCTCAGGAGCGACCCCGTCAAACCCCAACTGCGCCAGATCGAGTTCGTCGACAAAGACATCGATCACCTGAACCGGATTGTTCTCGTCGATCCAGTCTGCCAGGCATTCGGGAAACAGCGTGTTCTGCCCGCGGTCCGTGCCCTCAACGAAGCGCTTCATCCGATCCCTCCGCAACTGCGCAGGAATCATAATGCGAGAATCACTCGGGGCAGCGCGTTTTTACACAGCCAGGGTCATTCAGCGACATGCAGAACTATCCGGCTGATGTCTGCTTTTGTGCGGCGGTCTCAACCGGTCGACGCAACACCGGGCCAGTTGGAAATAAATAACGATGACGGCTTGCCAAACGCTCGCCCAAACGCTTTCAGCAAGTCCCTCCGCAACCAGCTATCCCACAACGTGATTTTCTCTGCCGCCCTCGTACCACCCCGGAATCACTGACTTACCGGCCTATAATTGATCTTTTCCCTCTAAGATAAAGTGTTGCGTCGACCGGTTGAGATCACCTGCTAACAACCGACATTGGATTGCGCCGGGATTTATGAGTACACGCCCTGCGGCTTCGGCCGCACTCTTTCGAAGTAATGTATTGATCGTTCGTTGCGCCTGAAGACACTGTTTAATCATCCGGCAATAGTCAAAGGCGTTGACCGCCATACGTCAGTTTGGCGCTTCTACGAAGCGAGATGGAGATTAAGATGACTAGCAAGATCACTGCCGCGGTGGTCGCGGCACTAGTGCTCGGTTCCGCCGGCGTTGCATCGGCGCAGACGGGCAGGCATGGGTCCTGGACCAGCGCCCAAACCCCTTACTCTCAGTCCTACTACAACGGGGACTACTGGAATGGAGTGGCCCCTGCCGGGAGAATTCAACAGCGCGATCCGTACGTCGGGACGCCTTTTGAGAACGTGGCGCCTTATTAACAAGGGTGCGGCGTAAACAATGCTAGCAAAGAGGGCGGCTTCGGCCGCCTTTTTTGTTGTGCGACGTTACGGGCGCGGTTGCCCCCAATCATTCAGCGACGTATGCTAGACGCTACGTAGATGGGGGCGTCTATGCTAATGAGCAACGCGGCACGTCATACAGGGACGGGCAGGCCGTTCTTCAGGTGCCCGAATTGCAACGCTCTCTACCACATCATCAAAGTTGAAGCCGGACCGGAATCCGCTGATCGCGAGATAACATGCCGCGCTTGTGGTGGGCCGCTTTCTGGCCGCGAAGGAAAATTCGTCATGAAGTATTTCCTTTTGCGGAAAGCTGGCCGCATCCAAAAATGGAAAAGGGCATAGCGCGCCACGCTCCACGGCAGGAGGCCGCCGCATGAGAGAAGAACCACGGGACCGGCCGCCGCGACACCGGTTTCGTGTTGAAGTCCTACCGCCGCAGCCCGAGGTGGTGCGCGTCACGATCCGCCGCCGCTACATCATGCCGCCTTGGGTCATGGTGGCGCTGATATTTGTTGCGCTGTTCGTGCTGTGGAGATTCAAAATGGCGTTCGTGATGCTGGCGGCGCTCATGGCGCGCTCTAGGTTGACTCCCGCTAGAGCATCGACCGTAGTAAAAGATGATGTGACTAAACGCTTCCTTCGTTTCAAGACCGCGTTGCTTACCGTATGACTTCAGAAGCACCTGTATGCAAAGGGTGTCTTTAAGCATTGAGCGACGCGGATGAGCTGCTCTTGCAAAGCGCGCGCCGGGCCGAGAACGTCCTTGATCAGTTCCGCCGAAATTCCCGCCGTGTCGCGAAACCGCTGCGCCAGGTCGAACACCAGACTGTTGATCGTTTCCGTCGCCGCCTTGAGCGTCGCTTCGGCGCGCTGGCGCTGTTGTGACGAAGATAGCCGCGCAATCGGCCACAGCCGCGCGTGGAGTCTCGATCGCGACTAGGCGTAACACAGTTGGGTCACAAGTGCGGCCAAGTCAGGCGGCAGGTCGCGTGGCACTTCTAATTCAGCACGCAACTGTTGCCCGATCGCCGCTCGGACCTGCGGGTCACTTTCGCGGCTCAATAGCTTGGCCTGTGCTCTCCCCTGTCAACGCTTCACGACCGCCCTCGCGAACGACCGCGCATGAACTCGGGGTCGATATGGTTCGCTACTCCTTCATCGTAAGGGACTTGCACCCTCTACTCTTTGCCGGTCTCCCGGCGCACTAGCAATTGACCCTGGCTGTTTGAAAACGCCCTGCTTCATGTAATCCTCGCGGCGGTGATTCGGGCGACTGGTGGGGGTAATTCGACGGCCACAGTTAACCATAAACCGCGTCAGGTCGCATTAAACCATTGAAAAGCCGTTGTGTTCCCCCGGAATTGACCGGTTCAAAATTAACCTTGTCTGGGGGCGGTCATGCATCGGAATATATGTTCGCGGTCAATTGCGTCGATAGTTGTCCCTTTTTTGTTGATGCCGTTGGCGACGACAACTGTAGTTGCAGTCGTTTCATTGGGAGGCGTCGGCGAAGCCAACTCCATGGACCGGACAACTCTTCCAGAGGAAACTCCGGATCGGTTAGCTCCAGATCAGGAAATGCCGCTCGACGCCCTCGGGTATCTTGGTGGTTTGTTTGAAGCCCGCTTCTATCAACCGCACTCGACGACGGACGATCCGCGTGACGAAATCCGGGAGGCGGCGTCTTTGTACGGGCTTGACTTGGCCATGATGATGTCAATCGCCAAGGTCGAGAGTGACTTCAATCCCCGCGTAAGAACCGGCTCATACAAAGGGCTCTTTCAACTGAGCGACTACGAGTTCAGGAAGTACGGTGACGGCAGCATTTTGGACGCGAGGGACAACGCCCGCGCAGCCGCGCACTTGTTTCTGGTTCAAGCCGAGAAGTTTAGATGGGCGCTTGGTCACTATCCAGATTACGCCGAGAGATACGTGGTGCATCAGCAAGGCATCCAAGGCGCTATTGAACACTACACACACCCCGAGCGCGTTGCGTGGCGGTCCATGTGTGCGACCGAGGAGGGCATGTTAAAGGGTGAGCAATGGTGCAGGAAGTGCATTTGGGGAAACCTACTTCCGGAATGGAAGCAAGCCTTCGAGAGTGTCGATAAGATACAAAGCGGCGACTTCGTTAGTCTGTGGACAGGACGCATCGAGCACCTCGCCAATAGATACAGCGTGGTAGACGGCGGCGGCGTGTCTATCAGTCCATCCCCTAAAAGCCACGCTCGCCGTCCCGTGACCGTTGCCCGTGGCAATCTTCGAGCGTCTCGGCCTCATGCGCGTCAGCTTCGCGGTCCTGTCGCTGTCGCAGCGCGCAAGCTTCCTATTCTTTCACCTGCTACCATTACGCAGCTTAAGGCCGGTCGAATCGCGCTGGTGCGAACAAGGACGGGTCATGCGGTCGCAAAGGCGGCCAGACGAGCGACGGCAGGTTGAGACCGCCGTCAAAGACAGGCAGCAATTCCTCGGTGATCAGCAGATCGCCGTCGGTGAAGCTATCCGTGACCGCGCCTCCAGCCGAGCCCCAGCCCTAAGTGCTAAGTTGTTGCCAAGCCGATGTGGCAAATGTCGTATTCCGCTCATTTCCTGAACGCGGGATAACGCAAAGGCCAAAAAAGCAGGTCGGAACAAGAACTTGCGCGTGTCGATTGACCCCAAAAGTCGGAAACCTGAATGGCTTATGGACCTCAAGAGGACCCGGGCGAGCAGGCAGTCAATCCGAAGGCAATCTTGCAAGCAATGCAGACCGCTATTGCTCGGGAGCTAAGGGCTCGAAGCGACGCGCCACAGGAATTGCCGTCTGAACTGATTGGGCTCGTGGAACGTCTGAAGGAGCAGTAGAAATAGGTCGGCGTGGTCCAAGGCCGAGCACGGTGACGCCACACTGCGCGACAAAGCCACATAGGTTTCATCTGATTTCGTGCGCTTCCTGCGGACGAACTCACCTTGTTGATCCCGTAACGGGTGAGCTTGCGGTAGGAATATAGCGCTCATTCCGATGACTTGCTTGCCTGGCGCGCAGCAAGCAACTGTCGAATGTGATTGCGGACGATCTGCGCGTCGTAAGGTTTCGGTATGGGGCCTTGCTCGCACAGGTCCTTTGCGCGATCAACCGAGCGCTGCACAGTGCCAGTCAACAATACGGCTGGTCCGGGCCGATGTTCGCGTATCCACTTCGCTAATCCAAATCCATCGACGGAGCCGGGCATTTCAATGTCGGAAAAGACAATATCAACGACGGTCTCCGGGTGCATTAGCACCGCTATCGCTTCATCGGCATTAACGGCTTCAACGACCTTATATCCACAGTCGCGAAGGTATTGCGCAATTGGCATACGCACCAAGACCTCGTCCTCCACGAGTAGGATCGTTTCCTGAGCTTTCGTCTCGTTGGCCATGTACGATAACGATTGAGGCCGAGTGCGCGTTCCTCGATTGAGAAGCGTCTCAAGGACCGAAAGTTACTACCAATCCGAGAGAGCGACCCCCGTAGCCAAAGAAAACGAGCTTCGTAGTGCGTAACCTTGTGCGCTAGAGTTGAGGCATGTCTTCATTCGACTATAAGGCTCCCGCTGAACTGTTCCTCTCCAAACCAGCGAAGGGTAGCCGCACCAAGTATCGCCGTTTCGCGACTGCGGCTGAGGCGCTCCGTTACGCCGTTGAGGACTTACGCATACCCAAAGCCTTCGGCGCATGGCTTGAGGTTGGGGATGAGCGCTTCAGCAGTAGCGAGATCCAACGCCTGTACGAAGCTGATGATTATCCGCTGCCGAAGTCTGAGTGACCGAACGCGCGCCCGCGACCAGCTTGAGCCGACCATCCGTCTGGTCGCTGGCTACACCGAGCTCAAGAGGCTTTGGCTGGCTGGCTAGGACGGCCCAACAGTTGCTGGCCTGCGGCGGGCAAAGATTCCCGTTTCCGAGGCATTTCGACTACGAGCGTATCGAATTCGCCCAAGTCCGCGGTGTTGATCAACGGCTGCTGCGGTAATCTCTCCATCGGCTCGTACCAAGGGCGGCGCTCGGCGGCGGTGGCCTCAACTGCACGTGCAATTAGTTCGCCGATTTCCTCACCCTCCAACGGCACGAGCTTGTCGGAGTCGTGGCGGAAGAGCTGCGGACAGAAATAAAGCGCATGAATGCGCGGATTAAAGCCTTCGACCACAATGAAGTATTTCGCGCGCAGGAACATATCGTATTTCTTGACGATCTTCCTTTCCTGCATCCAGCGCGCGACGCGAATGCGCTGCGGCGAAGGGCCGATGATGGTGCCGACCTCCAACAAAATCACCCAATCGTTGCTGCTGATGTTGTCCGGATGGATGGGAACTAGATCATTTGAGGTGTTCTTTCGAAAGAAGCCCACAGCGTCCTCCGTTCTTCCCTCGGAATCCTCATGCCTAATTTCTTAGTTCCGGCTGCGTACCTTAGATTTCTTCAGTCGCAAGCTCGGCAAAAACCAAGGCCTGCCCCCGTTAACGGGCCCGCCCTTTGGACAGTTCCGGATTCTGGCCCTTAACGGACCTGCTGGGCTATCAAATGAATGTCTGATCTCGGGGGGTGATCTCAACCGGTCGACGCAACACTTTATCTTGGAGGGAAAAGATCAATTATAGGCCGATAAGTCAGTGATTTCGTGGTGGTACGAGGCCGGCAGAGAAAATCACGTTGTGGGATAGCTGGTTGCGGAGGACTGCTCGCTGGAAGCGTTCGGGCGAGCGTTTGGCAAGCCGTCATCGTTATTTATCGCCAAACTGGCCCCCCGGTTGAGACCGCCGGTCAAAGTCAGTCATTCGGCCACGTCAGTCGACACGCCGATTTCCTTTCGGGCCGCGCCAGTGTTTGATGCTTGTTGACGGAACTTCTGCTAACAGGCATCCATTTATAGGGCGTGCCGACGACTGCATTCGGATCGCTTTCGCAATGACAAGTCTTGGACAGAATACTGTAACAGCCGGAGATCGTGACGAAAGCCGGCGGAGCGTTACCCTGAAGGTGAACGGCCAGGAGCATCAGCTCACCATCGATCCGCGCATGACCTTACTCGATTGCCTGCGCGAAGTGTTGCAGCTCACTGGCACCAAGAAGGGTTGCGATCATGGCCAATGCGGGGCCTGCACCATTCACGTCAACGGCCGCCGTTACAATAGTTGTCTGTCGCTCGCCGCCGCGCATGACGGCGATGAGGTCGTGACAATCGAAGGCCTTGGCTCGCCCGGTCATCTTCACGCGATGCAGGCGGCCTTTGTCGAGCACGACGCCTATCAGTGCGGCTATTGCACATCGGGCCAGATCATGTCGGCGGTGGCACTGCTCACCGAGCCCGTCGGCGCATCAGACGACGACGTGCGCGAATTCATGAGCGGCAATATCTGCCGCTGCGGCGCTTACCCGAACATCGTCGCGGCAATTCAGCACGTGCGCCGCGCCCAATCCGGCGGAGCTTGACCGTGCAGAGCTTCGATTTCGTTCGCGCCGCCGACGCGTCGGCTGCCGTCGCCGCTGGCGCGCAGTCGCACACGGCACAACAAGGCGCCAGCGTGCGATTCCTCGCCGGCGGCACCACGCTCGTCGATCTGATGAAGCTCGGCGTCGAGCATCCCGATCGCGTGGTGGATATCAATCGCCTCGGGCTTGCCGACATTCGCGCGGAAGCAGACGGCGGCTTGTTCGTCGGCGCGACCGCCCGCAACAGCGATCTTGCGCACCATCCATACGTCCGTGAAAACTATGCCGCGCTGTCGAAAGCAATCCTGGCTGGCGCGTCGACGCAATTACGCAACGCCGCGACCACGGCAGGCAACTTGTTGCAGCGGACGCGCTGTGCGTATTTCCGCGACCTCGCCAGCGTCTGCAACAAGCGTAAGCCCGGCTCGGGCTGCGCGGCGATCGGCGGCGCCAACCGCACGCTCGCGATCCTCGGCTGCAGCGAAGCGTGCATTGCGACCCACCCGTCGGATATGGCGGTGGCTATGATGGCTTATGACGCAGTCGTCCACTTCCAGGGCGTTTCCGGCAACCGGCAGATCCCACTAACGGACTTTTACGTTCTGCCGGGGGATCGGCCGGATATCGAGACCGTGCTCGCGCCCGGCGATCTCGTCATTCATGTCACGCTACCGCGGCGGCCGGGCGGCGAACGGTCGACTTATTTGAAGCTCCGCGACCGCGCCTCATACGAATTCGCGTTGGTTTCGGCCGCGGCCGCCGTAACGCTGGCAAGTGGCAAGATTTAGACCGCGCGTTTGGCGCTGGGCGGCGTTGGGACGCGGCCATGGCGGGTAGCCGAAGCCGAACGCGCATTGATCGGCCAAGCGCCAGGCGAAGCTGCGTTCCGCAACACCGCCGACATCTGCCTACACGGTGTGCGGCCGCAGAGTCAGAACGGCTTCAAGGTTGAGCTAGCAAAACGTTGCATTGTCCACGCCTTCAAACAAGTCACGCGCTGAGGCAACCCATGTCAGAGCCGCCAGCAGCATCCTCGACCGGATTCATCGGCAAGGCGCGCGCCCGCATCGACGGTCCCCTCAAGGTCACCGGCGCCGCGCGTTATACCTCCGACCATAGCTTTCCGGGCATGCTCTACGCCGTTCCCGTCGGAGCGACGGTCGGCAAAGGCAAGATAACGGCCATCGACACATCTCGCGCACGGCAGATGCCGGGAGTTCGCGCGGTATTGAAGCGTGGCGACCTCGCGTCGATGAAGCGCCTCACGCCGGACTTCAGCGCATCGCTGATGGTCGACGAGCCGCGGCCGCCGTTCGACGACGATATCGTCCGTTACTACGGCCAATACGTCGCCCTGGCTGTTGCAGACACGTTTGAGCAGGCCAAGGCGGCAGCCGACGCCGTTGCCGTATCCTACGCGGCCGAGACGCCCAACGTCGATCTGCATCTCGTTGCGAAAGACACAAAAGTCGTCAACAAACGCGGCAATGCCGAAAGGAGCTACGCCAGAGCGCCGGTTACGATCGACGCGCATTATGGGATTTCGCCGGAGACCCACAATCCGATCGAGACGCACGCGACGGTCGCGGTCTGGGATGGCGACGTTCTGACGCTCTACGAAACTTCACAGGGCGTCGTGAACCATCGCAACGTGCTCGCCGATATGCTCGGCCTGCCGCGCGACAAGGTGCGGGTGATTTCCAAATTCATCGGTTCGGGCTTCGGCTCAAAGCTCTGGCCGTGGACGCAATCGCCGCTTGCCGCGGCGGCTGCGATTAAGCTCGGCAGGCCGATCAAGCTGGTGCTGAGTTGGCCAATGATGTTCCACAGCGTTGGCCATCGGCCGCGTATCGAGCAGCGCATCCGGCTTGGCGCGAACAAGGACGGCAAGCTCGTTTCACTTCAGCACGACTATGTGAATACAACGTCGATGCTCGACGATTACGAGGAGAATTGCGGCGAGGCCACGCCGCTCATGTACAGCGTCGCCAATCTGCGGGTGACCTCGGGGCTGGCCAAACGCAACATCGGCACACCGACCGCCATGCGCGGGCCGGGCGCTGTGCCGGGGCTATTCGCCACCGAGTCCGCGATGGACGAACTGGCGGTCAAGCTCGGGATCGATCCCGTCGAATTGCATCTGATCAATGAGCCGAAACTCGACGAAAGCCTTGGTGTGCCGTTTTCGTCACGGCATCTCAAGGAATGCCTGACGCTCGGGTCCGAAAAATTCGGCTGGCCGAAGCGCAACCCACAGGTCGGTTCGATGAACCGCGACGGGGCGATTCTGGGATGGGGCATGGCCTCATGTTCTTGGATTGCCGCGCGCTTCGACTGCACGGCTTCAATCGAGCTCCGCGACGACGGCACGGTCCGTGTCGCATCGGCGTCGCAGGATATCGGCACCGGCACTTATACCGTGATGGCCCAGATGGTGGCCGAGACGCTTGGCATCCCGATCGAACGAGTCGAGGTCGTGATCGGCGACAGCAGTCTGACGCCGGGCGCGATTTCCGGAGGTTCCATGCTCACGGCCTCGCTGGTCGCGCCGATCGAGGCGGCGATTGCGGCAGCGGGCAAGGCGCTGATCGGCTTGGCGATCGACGGTCGGGACAAGCCGTTCAGCGGCGTTAAGGTAAAGGAGCTTGCGTTCAATAAGGGATGGATCGAGGCAAAGAGGGGTCGCCGCACCATGGCATTCGACGAAGTTTTGAGGGCGTTGAAGGTCGAATCGGTCTCCGGCCAAGGCTCGGGCGAAGGCACCTTCGGCGCGGAAGGGAAACCGAAGCGCTCTAGCCATTCTTTCGGCGCGCATTTCGTCGAGGTGATTTGGCGGCCGGAAATTACGCGGCTGCGTGTATCGCGGGTGGTCTCGGTCATCGACGCCGGCCGTATTCTCAACCCGCTCGCCGCGCGCAATCAGATCGAGGGCGCGATCGTCATGGGTATCGGCATGGCCCTGTTCGAGGGCACCGAATATGACCCGCGCACCGGCGCGCCGATTAATTCGAATTTCGCGGATTATATCGTCGCCACCAACGCCGACGTGCCGGCGCTCGATGTCCATTTCATCGAATATCCGGACTTCAATCTCAACGCGCTCGGTGCCCGGGGCGTCGGCGAGATCGGCCTAGCCGGCGTCGCCGCGGCTTTGAGCAATGCCGTCTATCACGCAACCGGCGTGCGAGTGCGCGAATTGCCGCTGAAGCTCGAACAGCTTCTTTAGACGCGGCTGTCCCGCTTCAGCACTTGTGAGACAAAACTAATGGCTTGAGGAACGGAGGATTTCTGGCTCATCGTAGCCCTCAAGGAGCGAAGATGAGACAGAAATCCAACTCCACCCCGGCGTCGTCCGAGACGCTTGTCCGCAACATCCGGCGGGCAACCCGGAAGCACCACGCGGCCGAAAAGAAGATCCGCATTGTGCTCGATGGCCTGCGCGGCGAGACCTCAATTAGCTGTTGGTGTCGGTGAACCTGGTCGCCAGCTCGCGTGGGCTGAGTTCCGGCTGCTCACGAGCCAGAGCCTCCGTTCCAAACTCCGCACCTTGTCCCAAAGCATTTGAAGACGGACAATGCGCATAATAGTTTCCGCCGCTCTCATAGCCCTTGCTTTGATGGCTTGCACTCCGACGATGGCCGATACCCCGCCGGGCATCCGTGGCACAGATCATGTAGGTGTGACTGTACCAGACTTGGACCAGGCGACGGCTTTCTTCACCGATGTTCTGGGCTGCCAACTCGCTTTCACGGCAGGACCGTTCAAGTCCAACGACGATTGGATGCAAGTTCATCTCAACGTCGATCCGAAAGCCGAGATCAGTCGCCTACGCATGCTACGCTGCACAACCGGATCAAGCATCGAACTCTTTGAATACAAGGCGTCCGACCAGAAGCCACAACCGCCGCGCCTCGTTACGGCTCAGCAGATTGGCGGCCGACCGGCGCTGTGGTTCATCGTCAAAGTAGAAATAGCCTAGCGCCATCCCGCTTTTGTCGCGGACGATGAAGCACGCGTTGTTGTTCTCTGCGAACGTCCAGGGCGGAGGTAAGCGGCGGGGCGTCACTTAATCAGGCATTCGACGCCCTCAAGCGCCAATACGAGGCGAAGCGATACGCATATCTCGAGCAGGTCCTTGTCACCTTGCGCGGCCTCTAGGGCGGTGGGTCGAACGTACCGAACAAAATAACACCAACATAAACTATGCAGTTTCAGACCAGCCTATGAGCGAACAAGAATGGGTCGAGAAGCACGTCACCGAGCACTGAACACTCAACGCATAACCTTTTACCTGCCTGCAACAGGCACCCGCTTGAGGATCTGTCCAACCTGAACGTGTGTCCACCGACCGCCGCGAGCCGTTGACACCTTGCGTGCATTGAGCTGAGCAGCAATCGCATTGCAGCTCGTATGGCCTCCGGCCTGAACTTCTCGAATGATTGGCAGGATATTGGCCGCATAACGTTCGACCTGAGCTTTCCTCGCCGCTCTCATACGCCGTGCAGGATCACATCCGATAGGAGGAAACTCGAGCTCCACCGAGCGGTGGAATGATGTCCCTCGCGGGACGATGGATGAGGTGAGTTCGCATGTCCGCTTGGACCTGCCGTCAGTGTGACGGCAAGGCCGCGCAATAGATTGTTCCACCTCGTTCTCGAATCCCATAATGGAAGGGCCGTGGTGCCGATTCCGAAGAGAAGCACGAGCCCGTGAGCGACATCGACACTGCAGTGGTGGTGATAGTCTGAAAGTGCTTGACCCCGAATGGCCGATTAGAGAAGCGGACATTCCGCCGACCACTATGAATTTATGGGTTCACGCCCTAGCTAGGCTGGATTCGGGGCAGATTGGCCGGTGGCGATGTGACTGCGGTGGCGAAGTCGCGAGCGCCGCGATCTTGTGGGTGCCTTGCACCGGCGCGCCAAGGGGGCGGCGATCGGTTGGCACCACTAGCGCCGCTGCGTTCTATTGGATCGCAGTTTTATCGAGCCGCCGGTGCCTTTCGGGGATAAGCTCAGGCGCGGGCAGCCGGTCGTCCACAACATCGCGTGGTTAAATCAAAGCGATATATTTGTCGGGATACCGTGCACATAGGGCATCGAAAAGATGTTTAGCGACGACGCGCCGCTCCTGAATTCGTGCCGCATGTTGGGTCATCGTTGGCTCCATCCCTGAACGCTAACGATTTCAGCTCTTGCGAAGTTCCGGCTTCCCTCTATTTTTTTGCAGAAGCGGGCGGCGGCGAAAGGAGAGCTGCCCGAGGCGGTACCGCGAAGCGGCGCAGGGGATCGTAAGCAGCGGCATTGAGCGACAGCGCGTTGCGGGCGTGCCGTTCTCGCCGCGTTTGCGACCTCGCTCACCAACCGCGCCGTATTGCCCTTCAGCAATTCATGGATTCGCTTTTTGGGTCGGCTTGTAGCGGAGGAGCCGCCGCCCACCGATATGACGGACGCGAAAGCACACCGCCATTCTGAATTGGAAGCTAACCTACTGATGCCGCAAGAGGCGGAAAACGATAATTTTTCAGAATACTCCTTAATTCAACAAACAAACTCAGCGGATTTTGATACTGGTGTTATCCGCAGGCAAAACCAAACAGCAGCACGCGGAGGAGCAAAATCATCTCCGACATGGCATCCGGCCTCAAAGTGCCCAAAGATCCGTTGGTGTTGGGGGCCTGCGCAAGAGCCTACCCACTTGGGCCACCGTGCGCGTTCTTTTCATCACCGCCGTGTCTCCTTTTGACGCGCACGCGCACAACCGGCTCCGAACCTATTGACGCAAAGCGTTGAACGGGCCATGGGGTCTTCAATCTTCTCGGAGAGAAACAATGTCCAGTTCTTCACTTGCGAACTGTGTTTCGGGCGAGGAGTTCCGGGTCCTATACGAAGATGACGCAGATCAGGAGCTAGCCGGCCTAGGATTGGCGTACTTTCCGCTAATTGCCCAGGCCATCGGGCAACCGAAGCTCCATTCCTGGATGATGTCCCCTGCGGAACAGATTGCCCTGATATTCTTACTCTCACAGCTGCGGCCGAAGATTGCTATAGAAATCGGCACTCAATTCGGTGGCAGCCTGCAAGTGATGTCTCGATATTGCGACCGCGTCTACTCAATTGACATTGATCCAGACGTTCCAACCCGTTTGGGTGGTGAATTTCCCAACGTGGAGTTCTTGATAGGGTCATCCGACGAAAAACTCCCTCCCCTTTTAGACCATCTCCAACGAGAACGGGCCCCTTGGCGTTTGCCCTAGTAGATGGCGATCACTCACCCGATGGCGTGCGGAAAGATATCAACCATCTGCTGCAATTTCGTCCGAGTGTCCCACTTTATATTGTCATGCACGACAGCTTCAATCCAGGCTGCCGAGATGGCCTCCGACGAGCACAATGGGCATACAACCCCCAGGTTCATGTAGTGGAACTTGATTTCGTTCCGGGGGTTGCCCACCCAGCTCCAGCCTTTCGAGATCAACTGTGGGGCGGTCTCGCTCTGGGCGTGCTGCTTCCTGAAGAACGGACTGGGCGCTTCCAGATAACGGCGAGGGCCGAGGCGACACTAAAAGCTGTTGTGAGGGCGCAAGTTCTTAACAAGTCTCGGTTCAGGCGTGGAGCGTCAAAGATAAAGCGCATTCTGAGCAGCCGCTTCAATCTATCTTCAGAGCGGCAACGCTGAACAATGGTGCGACTGCGTTTTTACGTTCGTCTTCTGACTTCGGCATCCAGCACCCCAAGTACCAAGCCGGGTCTTTCCATTTTTCCCAAATGCCTCTAGCCCCGGTACAGAAAAGCGGCGATCGATCCTTGCGAGACCTCATGGATTAGTTCCATCTCGGGGTCACTCGTCGTGAACTTCAGTGTTTCATTATAAGGCTGCCAAGCGATCTGTTGACCGCTCCAAAATGGAACAATTTATCCTCACTACCCCAAGATTTTAATACTTCCTCATTGCGGGAGCCGAATGCTCAACCTTCATCGGGAGCAAACACGCCAAACGCCCTGGTCACGCCAAACTCAACGGCCCTGAGCAAATTGCGATGGTAGTTCGTGAGCTCGCCTCGGCCATAGGATGTCAGTAGTTCCGATCGAAGGTCTTCGGGCAACACCATCCAAATGACGTTCGAACGAACTCCATTTCCCCGGCAGCGCGGATAGTCGCAGGATGCCAGCCGGGGGGCGACGGTGCGTTTGCTGCGGAGCACCCACACCCAGCCGCACCATGTGCGCCTGCTGGCCGCACTCAGGAGGCGGGGGCGGTGCGGCCACGTGCGGCGGTGGCGGAGGTGCGGCGGCGCGCGGTGGCGGCGGCGGAGGTAAAGCTGCGCCGGTTGGCGGCGGAGGAGGCGTCGGCCGCACAATCTGCTGCGACGGTGGATGGGCCACGACGGTCGGCAGCTGCTTCGTTTGCGTTGCAGAACCGCGGCCGGGCGGCGGCCCGCCACCGGTGTTGGCCTTATGCTCCTTGATCTCGGGACTGGCGGTGTTGCCAGCGCTAGGCGTTGCGCCACCACCGGCATTACCCTTGTGCTCCTTGATCGCGGGACCGGGCTGATTGCCCGGGCCGATTGCTGCATTGCCGGGACCAACCTTGTTGCCCGGACCTGTTACCGCATTGCCGGGACCAGCCTTGTTGCCCGGAATGGCTGCCGGATTGGCGGGAAGCGCTTTCCGATGACCTTCCGGTGTCACAGCGGCGATCGGCTTGCCCGGATGCGCCGCAATGATTCCCGGTCCTTTGAACAGTGCAGGATGTGCGGTAGCCGCGACGGTGGGGTGGCCGTGATTGCTGTTGAGCGAGAGCTCTCGTGGCCCTGAATCTTGATTAGTATTCGCTATTTGTTGAAGATAAGCCCACTGACATGGGAAAAGGCCAGTACCGTCCAAAGCGGCGGGAAGCGACGGGGTTTGGTCAATTCGGCCGGCACGTGTGGGGTTATCCCATTTTCCACCACAGCTCAAAATGAGCTATTTGATACAGATTCCGAGAAGCGATCCGGCTCAAAGTCAAAAGATGCCGGGCGCTTTCAAGCCCCCCGCCCCCAAAAGTCCGACGCCCAAATGGTGCAGTTGCTTCCCAGCAAGCGTGCGAGTTCGACGATATCTGGCTCGACACTCACCGTTATTCTTGTAGTTGGGGGAATGGTTGCTGCCCTTTATTTTGGGCGTGAGGTTCTTGTTCCCATCGCGCTGGCACTTTTATTGAGCTTCGTGCTTGCGCCGCTGGTCAGACGCCTTCAGTCCTGGCGTTTTCCGCGCATCGTTGCCGTCTCTACTGTAGCAATCTTCGCTTTCGCAACCATCTTTGGTCTCGGCGCTTTCATGGTGTCGCAAGTTTCCCAACTTGCAAACGATTTACCTCGCTACGAATCGAACCTGACCGACAAGATCCAGAGTTTGCAGGGCGTAGCGGCAGGCACGGGTCCTCTGGAACGTGCTTCGGACGTTTTGAAGGATCTCAAAAGAGAAATTGAAAAGCCCGGAAACGTGTCGCCGGCAGAACCCTCCCTTGGTGGCCAGGCACAACCTAATCGGCCAATACCCGTCGAGCTCAGGCAGCCCGATCCTGGCGCTCTTCAGGTGCTAGCGGCTCTCATTGAGCCCCTTATTCATCCTCTAACCACGACGGGTATCGTGGTGATATTTGTAATATTCATTTTGCTTCAGCAGAACGATCTGAGAAATCGGCTTGTGCGCCTCGCTGGCGCGAAAGACCTTCACCGCACGACGGCGGCTCTTGATGATGCGGGTCAGAGGCTGAGCCGGTTATTTCTTACGCAACTTGCGCTAAATGCTGCTTTCGGCCTCGTGATCGGCGCCGCGTTGTGGCTCATCGGCGTACCGAGCGCTCCACTGTGGGGCATGCTCGCAATGATTATGCGTTTTGTGCCGTATATCGGTGCGTTTATCTCCGCAATTTTCCCTTTAGTACTTGCGGCGGCCGTTGGTCATGGTTGGACGATGGTTCTTATGACCGCCACGCTTTTTTTGGTCGCTGAAACGATTGTCGGGCAAGCTATTGAGCCGCTCATTTATGGTCATAGCACAGGTCTATCGCCAGTAGCTGTGATCACCGCTGCTACTTTCTGGACATGGCTATGGGGACCAATCGGCCTGATCCTCGCAACTCCGCTCACGATGTGCCTGGTGGTCCTAGGTCGCCATGTCGATCAGCTCAAGTTTCTTGACGTGATGTTCGGCGATGAGCCGCCACTTACTCCCGCGGAGTTGATTTACCAACGCATGCTGGCGCGCGACCCCGTTGAGGCGGCCGATCAGGCCCGTATCTTTTTGAAGGAGAGGCCGCTCACGGCGTATTACGACGAAATCCTGTTGGAGGGTCTGAGGCTCGCACAAGCTGACGCGCAGCGCGGTTCGCTTGACGAAGATCAGATGCGCCGCATCCGCGATGCGGTCGCCGAGATCGTCGACGACCTTGCGACGCACGCTGATGTAGACGAGCAGCGTACAGGTCCGACAGAGGAGAATTCTCCCCTTGCCCAACTCGAAAAGGCCGAGGCGAAGGTTGAAGAACACACGCTTCCCGAACGCTGGCGCAGCGGCAAACCTGTGCTGTGCATACCTGGACCAACTATGCTCGACGAGGCTTTGGCGGCCATTGTCACGCACCTGGTCGAACAACGGGGAGTTGGTGCCCGCGCCGAGCAGGTGGATGCGTTGTCAATGTCCCGCATCTTGAGCTGGGACACAGCAGGTGTTGAGCTAGTCTGCCTTTGCTATCTTGAGGCAGCCACGGCCGCTCAGATCCGATATGCAATTCGCCGCATTCGTCGCCGTATTCCCGACGTTTCGATTATCGTCGCTTCTCTTGGACGGCCCATGAGCGTTGAGGACGACGAGGCATCCACCGCCGGTGCCGAATCCGTGCAAGACTCGCTTCGCGCTACCGTTGACAAGATTATGGCGGTCGCTTTGACACAAAGCGGAGTGAAAACTTCGGTGCGGACGCCCGTCGCGTTGGTCAGCTGATGCCTCAGCAATGATGCATTTCGCCCACATTCATTGAAAGATGTTCGCAATGAACTGGGCTGGATCAAACGGCAACCTTCCTTCAGCAGCGCTGGCGATGTTCTGCGAAATCTGACCTGTGGCCAGTTCTTGCCGTCCGATTGCGCCGACGACCTCCGACGACCGTTTGGGCAGAGCTGCGCGTTTGTGTCACCGCTTAAGCGCATTCCACCAGCAATCAAATTTTTGTCGCGTCCTCAGCAAGACCCGTATGCGGTCAAAAAGGCATGCGGTGAATGGCTAGAGGCAATCAAGAAACCAGATCAGAAATAACAAGCAAGCGAGGGCGGCTTCGGCCGCCCCATTTTTTTGGCGTGCCCGTTACCCGTTTTGTTACCCGGCGTGCAATTTGCAGCCTGTTAACCATTTGATGTCATTAGCACTTCGCTACGTTAGGCGCTCCCTGCTAGGAAGGCAATGACGACGTTCGCGACCAACCGGGCCGATATGATTTCGGCCCGGCTATCGTTCGGGACGTTCGAACCACGCTTTCTGACGGTCTTTCTCGTCGCTCCATCCCCACACACCTCTAAAGGAGGGTTCTGATGCGAAAAATCACTATGACTTTGGCTGCCGCGATCTTTGTCATCGGATCGATGGCGATCGCCAATGCGCAAACCCAAGGCGCTTCGAGCCTCAATGCGCAGGCGCAGAATGCCACCGTCATCCACAAGGCCGCGTGCAACGGCTTCTGGGGCCGCTGGTGCCCGCCGGGCCGCCACCGCGTGTGCGGCCCCTATCGCTGCTGGTGCGCTCCCTGCTGGTGAGCGAAAAGCGCGAACAGCAAATCCACAGCGAGGCCGCCTGCGGGCGGCCTCGTTTTTTTGTTCCCTGCCCCGCTCGTCCCCGCGCAGGCGGGGACCCAGTATTTTACGCTTGAGTTAATCGGTGGATTCCCGCGTTCGCGGGAATGAGCGGAGGGGTTACTCCAGCTCCACCACCGCGCCTTCGCGGATCGTCACGCGGCGATCCATCTGCGCGGCGATATCGAGATTATGGGTGGCGATGATGGCGGCAACGCCCGAGGCGCGCACCAACTGGGTGAGCGCGGCGAACACCCGTTCGGCGGTGCGACTGATCGAGATTGCCGGTCGGCTCGTCGGCGAGCAGAATGCGCGGCGCGTTGGCGACGGCGCGCGCGATGGCGACGCGCTGCTGCTCGCCGCCGGACAATTCCGCCGGCCGATGCGTCAGCCGGTCCTTCAGCCCAAGATACGACAACAGCTCGGCGGCGCGGGCGTCGCGCCTCGCGATTTTTGAGGCCGCGGATCATCTGCGGCAGCATGACGTTCTCCAGCGCGGAGAATTCCGGCAGCAGATGGTGAAACTGATAGACGAAGCCGATGTCGGTGCGGCGGATGCGGGTGCGCTGGATGTCGCTCAGGTGCGAGGTGGCGACGGCGTCGATATAGACTTCGCCGGCATCGGGATGCTCGAGCAGGCCGGCGATGTGCAGCAGCGTCGATTTTCCCGCTCCCGACGGCGCGACCAAAGCCACCGACTGGCCGGGCCAGACCGCAAGCTCGGCGCCTTTGAGAATGTCGAGCGTCGGAGTCGCCCTGGCGGAAACTGCCGGCTGATCCCGTGCAGGAACACGATCGGATGGTTTTCCAGCGGCGCATCCGGGCCGCTGCGGCAGCTCCGGCCGGCGGTCGACGGCGCGGGCTCGATGATGGTCGTTATCTCATCCATCGCGCGCCGTCACTCGTAGCGCAGGGCTTCGACCGGATCGAGCCGCGCCGCCCGCCACGACGGATAGAGCGTTGCCAGGAGCGACAGCCCGAGCGCCATGACCACCACCGCCGTGGTTTCGCTGGCATTCATGTCGGCGGGCAGCTTGGACAGGAAATAAAGCTCGGGCGAGAACAGCTCGGTGTTGGTGAGCCACGACAGGAAACTGCCGGATCGATTCGATGTTGAGGCAGATGATGGTGCCGAGCAGGAAGCCGACCACGGTGCCGACAACGCCGATCGAGGCGCCGGTGATGAGAAAGATGCGCATGATCGCGCCCTGGGTCGCGCCCATGGTGCGCAGGATGGCGATGTCGCTGCCCTTGTCCTTCACCAGCATGATCAGGCCGGAGACGATGTTGAGCGCCGCGACCAGCACGATCAGCGTCAGGATCAGGAACATCACGTTGCGCTCGACCTGAAGCGCATTGAAGAACGTGGCGTTGCGCTGGCGCCAGTCGATCATGTAGATCGGCCGCGCCGCGGCGTCGGTGACGAGCCGGCGGAAGCGGTCGACGCGATCCGGATCGTCGGTATAGACCTCGATCGCGGTGACGTCGCCGGCGCGGTTGAAATAGGCCTGCGCCTCGGGCAGCGGCATGAAGACGAAGGCGGCGTCGTATTCCGACATGCCGATCTCGAACACCGCGGCGATCTTGTAGGCCTTGATGCGCGGCGTCGTGCCCATCGGCGTCACCGCGCCGCGCGGCGCGACCAGCGTGAGATTGTCGCCGGCCCGCACCGAAAGCTGCTCGGCGAGCCGGCTGCCGATGGCGAGCCCCTGCCCCTCGTCGAAGCCGTCGAGCGTGCCCTGCTTGATGTTGCTGGCGATCGAGGTGAGCTTGCCGAGATCGGCGGCGCGGATGCCGCGCACCAGCACGCCGGAGGCATTGAACGGCGAGGACGCCAGCGCCTGGCCCTCGACGATCGGCGCGGCAAGCCGCACGCCCGGCACCTTGGAGACGCGGTCGGCGACCGCCTCCCAATCGGTCAGCGGCGATTCCAGCGGCTGGATCAGGAGGTGGCCGTTGAGGCCCAGAATCTTTGTCAGCAGCTCCTGGCGGAACCCGTTCATCACCGCCATGACGATGATCAGCGTCGCGACGCCGAGCATGATGCCGAGAAACGAGAAGCCGGCAATGACCGAGATGAATCCTTCTTTGCGCCGCGCCCGCAGGTAGCGCAGCGACAGCATCCACTCGAACGGCGCGAAGGGATGGGTGCCGGTCGGCTCGGCGCATTTGGTCGGGTCCCCGCGAGAACCCGGAGTTTCACATGATTCTGGCGGTTTCAAGCCGCGAAACAGCGCACCGCGTCGCAGACAGCGCACAGCTTTTGCGCCGATGGAACCTCAGCGCCAAGCCGGGCGAGCGCGTCCTGCCGGCGTCATGAGTTCCCGCGACCCGTCGGAGCGGCGCTTGACCTCGACCTTGCCCTCGGCAAGGCCGCGCGGCCCGACCAGGATCTGCCAGGGGATGCCGATCAGGTCGGCGGTGGCGAATTTCGAGCCCGGCCGCTCGTCGAGGTCGTGGTAGAGCGTGTCGATGCCCTTGCGCCGTCAAGCGCGGCGTAGAGCCGCTCGCAGGCCGCGATCGGTGTCGCTCGCCGCCCTGCTTGAGATTGAGGATCGCGACCGTGAAGGGCGCGACCGCCTCCGGCCACTTGATGCCGGCCTCGTCATGGAACACCTCGATGATGGCGGCGACCAGCCGGGTCGGGCCGATGCCGTAGGAGCCCATATGCACCGGGCGCTCGACGCCGTCGGGACCGGCGACCACGGCCTTCATCGGCTCGGAATATTTGGTGCCGAAATAGAAGACCTGGCCGACCTCGATGCCGCGCGCCGAGATCTGCTTGTCCGGCGGCAGCTTGGCGAAGGCAGCGGCGTCGTGCTTCTCCGAGGTCGCCGCATAGAGCGCGGTCCATTTGTCGACGATCGCCTGCAGGCCTGAAACGCTGTCGAAATCCACGTCCGGCTCCCGGCACCTCGAAATCGAGATAATCGCGGTGGCAGAACACCTCGCTCTCGCCGGTGTCGGCCAGGATGATGAATTCGTGGGAGAGATTGCCGCCGATCGGGCCGCTCTCCGCCACCATCGGGATCGACTGCAGGCCCATGCGCGCGAAGGTGCGCAAATAGGCGACGAACATGCGGTTATAGGCGTGCTTGGCGCCGGCGAAATCGAGGTCGAACGAATAGGCGTCCTTCATCAGGAACTCGCGCCCGCGCATCAGCCCAAAGCGCGGCCGCACCTCGTCGCGGAACTTCCATTGCAGGTGATAGAGATTGAGCGGCAGGTCCTTGTAGGAGCGGACGTAAGCGCGAAAGATCTCGGTGATCATCTCCTCGTTGGTCGGGCCGTACAGCATGTCGCGCTCGTGGCGGTCCTTGATGCGCAGCATCTCCTTGCCGTAGGCCTCGTAGCGGCCGCTTTCGCGCCAGAGATCCGCGGACTGGATGGTCGGCATCAGGAGCTCGATGGCGCCGGAGCGGTTCTGCTCCTCGCGCACGATCCGGCACACCTTGTCGAGAACGCGCAGCCCCAGCGGCAGGAAGGCATAAATGCCGGCCGCCTCCTGGCGGATCATGCCGGCGCGCAGCATCAGGCGGTGGGAGACGATCTCCGCTTCCTTCGGCGTTTCACGCAGGATCGGCAGGAAGTAGCGGGAAAGGCGCATGAAATCTCGTCGGCTGCGGGATCGGAATCGTAGCGGCAGTGAATGCCGCAACGGCGGCGCGAATTACAAGAGGCGGCTGCGCCGGCCATCTTGCAGCGAACACGTGCCAGAACATGGTGGGACTAAATTTTTTTGTCACTCGAGACGCGGCTAAGCTGATGACATTGGGCCGAAGATCGAGTACGTACCGAGTGCGCGGTCCCGGACGCGGCGTATCGGCGTCTCGGGAAGGCGGTCCAAGTCTTGGGAGGATGGTCCAACGGCGCGGGTTCAACGCTGCCGCCACGCTGACAATCAAAAATCGCGAATCAGCGAAGCGCGGGTCAAGGATCAGATAAGGATCTCCTGGCAGGGCTTTGGCCCTGCTATTTTTTTGGCCTTCTATCTGGGCGCCCATTGGCACCATTCAGCCGCATCCCGAAGCGGCGTCGACCAGGCCTTCCAGCGTCACCAGGTGGTCGACATAGACCACGTAGCAGCCGGCAAAGATCACGGCCGAGACCAGCGTCGTCCAGAGGAGCTTGCGGCCCGAGCCGCGGATCGTCGGCGCGCCGGGGTCGGTGCCGGGCGTGCATCTCGCCGCCTTCGTGCTGGCTGCGGATGCCCCACGGCAGCACGGCGAACAGCACCACCCACCAGATCAGGAAAAAGATGGCGACGGCGGTGGTGACCGGCATGTCAACGCTGTTCCAGCTCGACCAGCGTGCCGGAAAAATCCTTCGGATGCAGGAACAGCACCGGCTTGCCGTGCGCGCCGGTCTTCGGCTCGCCGTCGCCGAGCACGCGGGCGCCGGTCTTCTTCAGTGCGTCGCGCGCAGCGCGGATGTCGTCGACCTCGTAGCAGACGTGGTGCATGCCGCCGTCGGGATTGCGCTCGAGAAATTTGGCGATCGGCGAGCCTTCGCCGAGCGGCTCGAGGAGCTCGATCTTGGTGTTCGGCAGGGTGATGAACACCGTGGTCACGCCATGGTCCGGCTGCGGCACCGCGGCGGAAACATCGGCGCCGAGCACGTCGCGGTAAACCGCCGCCGCCTTGCCGATATCGCGCACGGCGATCGCCACGTGATTGAGCCTGCCGATCATGGTCTCCATGCTCTCCTGCTTTCCCGGCAGTATTGTCATCATTGTACGGCCGAATTTCGCCTTCAGCTGGTCCCGGATCGGCGCCAGGATGCTGGTCTTCTGCTTCTCGGCGCCGGTCAGGATGTCCTGCACGATGTCCTTCGGCGAGCGCCCGCCCCAGCCGGCATCGCGGAAATAGATGTTGGCGGCATTGCCGACCACATAGGTGCTCCAGGCCGCCGCCAGCCCTTGCGGCACAGCGGTCAGGACCGTGCTGGTGCCGAATGGTGACCGTGCGCAAGCAGGTCGGCGGCGAGATGCAGGCCGTATTCGGCGGCGGCCATCAGCCCCCAGGCGCGCAAAATCTCCAGGACCATGCCTTGCGCGTTCTTGAGCGAAAAGTCGGTGCCGTAGATCGCGCCGATGCGCTGCACCATCAGCGCGTCGCTCGCGATGCCGGCGAGAATATCGAATACCGGCACCGGATTGGCGCCGACGACCAGCGCCTTGCCCAGCATGAAATAGTAGATCAGCCGCGTGACCTCCTTGCCGCGCACCTGCTGCTTCAACTGCTTGATCGGTCGCTGACGTCGGTCGCGAACAGGCTGGCGTTGAGCGCGATGATCGCCTTGCCTTCGCGGTCGAGGACTTCGAGCATGCGCGCTTCGAGCAGCCTCGATCTTGGGCTTCGGCTGAAAGCGCACGATTTCGATGCGTGCCGTCGGCCTTGTGGATTTCGCGCTCGCTCTCGCGCGGCGCCGCGGCGGCGAACACGATGTCGGCGGCGCCGATCCGATTGCCGACCTTGCGCAGGATCGACTCGGAAATCTCCTTGATCTGCGCCGGTCCGTAGAGGTCGGCCTTGTTGATGACGAGCAGGATCGGCTTGTGCAGATCGCTGAGCTGGGTGAAGGCGTCGACCTCGACCCGGTTGAGGTCGCCGTCGGCGACGAACAGCACCAGGTCGGTGTAGCGCACGGTTTCTTCGGCGAGCTTGCCGCGCAGTTCGCCCGCCGCCTCGTTGATGCCCGGCGTATCGACCAGGATCAGCTTGGTGTTCTTGAAGCCGGTCTTGGCGACTTTGTCGGTCGAGCCGTGCTCGGCGGAAACCGCGAAGATCTTCTCGCCGGCCAGCGCATTGAGGAGCGCGCTCTTGCCCGAGCCGACTTCGCCGAACGCCGCGATCTCGACGCGGCCGTTTTCGAGCTTGGCGGTGAAATCCTCGATCTCGTGCATCTCCTTCTCGATGCTGGCGCGCTCCTGCGGGCGCAGCCGGGAATCCGCCGACAGCTTGCGCAGCGCTTCGATGGTGTCGGGCAGTATCGATTGATCTTGCATGCGGCCCCTGCCCCTCGACTACGAAGCGCTTCAAAGCGCAGCGTTCGCCCGGCGCCGGGCGCAATGACGCGGCTCAGCAAGCTCGTCAGCGCCGCGACGTCGCTCGACGGCCGGCGCAGTTCGACCCGCACCGCGCCGCGCGCGTCCTCGATCTCGCGCTCGACCGGCGTAGGCGCGCCGGCAGTCGCGATCGACATCGGCCGGCGGCAAAGTCCTTCGGCATCTTCGCCCGGATCGAGACCAGGATGGCGTCGCGATCGCCGGCAGTGAACTGGTCCGCCTTGTTCAGGACGACATAGAGCGGCTTGCCGGTGGCGAGGAAGCGCTTGATCGCGGCGACCTCGGGAGCGCGCAAATCCTGATCGACCACGAACAGCACGCCGTCGGACTGCGCGGCGCGCGCGACCAGCGCTTCGACATGCCGGTCGTCGCCGTCAATCGGCCCGGCATCGGTCAGGCGCACCGATTCGCTCGTATCCGATGATTGCGCCCGGCTGCCTGTCGACCAGCATTCCAATCAGCGCGGTCTTGCCGGCGTAAGCCGGGCCCGTGACGGTCAATATCGCCCGCGCCGGGCGCGTTGCTTGCTGCGGCTCGCTGGCCGCGACTTCCGGCGATACGGCGGTGCGTTCGGCAGGCTTTCGCGCGCCGCGGTCGGCGCGGCGGCTTTCAGCCTCCCATTTGTTGGACAATTCTTTCGCCCGCTTGCTGACGATCTCGGTTGTGAACGGCGGCATTTCCGGCGTCGGCGCGCGTGCCGATGCGACGCGCCGGCGCCGCCAGGCGCGCAGCCGCAGCCACGCCACCGTCCCGACCACGACGAAAAAGCAGAGCAGCACCACGGCGTATGCCGCCGCGATCGTTGGATTTTTCAGCGCGTCGAAGGTCACCGCGATGTTCGATATCAGCCAGACACCGAAGAACAGCACGACGCCGGCAAGAATAGCGACCAGGAGGCGGATCAAAACCTCCGGCTTGCCGGCAAAAAGCAACAAGCGGAGCAAACCACTTCAGCATTGGTCGGGCCGATCCGGGATTTCGCTATAAATATGAGGAGTTTGGCGGCTCGGACAATGCGCGCTGGAAATACCAGAAGCCTTACACGCTCAGCACATGGACGTGGCAGACCGGCTTTTTATTCCAGCGTTCGGCAATGGCCGCGCGCACCGCCCGGCGTATTGCCTCGGCGACCTCGTCGGGATCGCGACGCCGCGGCTTCGGCAGCAACTCAAATGCCTCCTCGATCGCGTCGCGGGCGATATCGGCCATCGACTTGCCGGCAGCGTCGGTCTCGGGAATGCCGATCAGCTCAATTTCCGGATCGGCAAGGAACTGCCCCTTCTCGCTCAGCGCCAGCGCCACGGTTACGATGCCGGCAAAGCTCAACCGCCGGCGCGCGGCGACGGTCGGCGCCTCGGCGTCGATCAGGAGCGAGCCGTCTTTGTAGAGCCGTCCGGAGGGGATTTCGTCGATGATCGCCGCCGGTCCGGGCGCGAGCTTTACGAGGTCGCCGTTGCGGCAGACCAGCACCTGCGGCACGCCGGCGTTGCGGGCGAGCTTGGCATGCTCGGCGAGATGCAGCGCTTCGCCGTGCGCCGGAATGAGAATTGTCGGCCGGACCCACTTGATCATGTCAAGCAGCTCGGCGCGCCGCGGATGGCCCGACACGTGAACCAGGTGGTCGCGGTCGGTGATCACCTCGACGCCTTGCGTGACCAAGCCGTTGATCACGCGCGCCACGGCCTTCTCGTTGCCGGGAATGGTGCGGGCGGAAAAGATCACGCGGTCGCCGCGCGTCAGCGTGACCTCCGGATGCTCGTCCTGGGCGATGCGGGCGAGCGCCGCGCGCGGCTCGCCCTGGCTGCCGGTGCACAGCGCCAGGACCTTGTCCGGCGGCAGATAGCCGTAGCTCTCGGCGGCGCGGAAATCCTGCACGCCGTCGAGATATCCGGTCTCGCGGGCGACTTGCACCACCCGCTCCATCGCCCGGCCGACCACCACCACTTCGCGCTCGGCCAGGCGCGCGGCGTCGGCGACGGCGCGAAGGCGTCCGACATGGGAGGCGAACGTCGTCACGGCGACGCGCGCCGGCGCGGTGCGGATCAACTCGGTCAGCGTCTTGGCCACGTCCGCTTCCGAGGGCGAGCGGCCGTCGCGCACGGCGTTGGTGGAATCGCCGATGAGCGCGAGCACGCCTTCATCGCCAAGCGCGGTAAGCTTGGCCTGATCGGTCGGCGCGCCGACTACCGGCGTAGCATCGATCTTCCAGTCGCCGGTATGCAGTACCGTGCCGAGCGAGGTGCGGATCGCCAGCGCGTTCGATTCCGGGATCGAGTGCGCGACATTGATGAACTCGACGGTGAACGGCCCAAGCTCGACGCGTCCATTCAGCGGCGCGACGTTGACCGGGATTGGCGGCGCACCCGGCTCGGACAGCCGGCGCGCTTCGAACAAAGCCGCCGCAAACGGCGTCGCGTAAAGCGGCACGTTCAGCTTCGGCCACAGATCGATCAGCGCGCCCATATGGTCTTCGTGGGCGTGTGTCAGCACCAGGCCCACGATGTTGCGCCGCTCCTCGATCAAATAGCGAATGTCCGGCAGGATGAGATCGATGCCGGGCAGCTGTTCTTCGCTGGCAAAGGAGACGCCGCAATCGACGATCAGCCATTGCCGCCGCCGTTCGTCGCCGATGCCGTAGATCGAGAGATTCATCCCGATCTCGCCGATGCCGCCGAGCGGCGCGAACACAAGCTCGGGGCCGGCCATCAGTTGCCGTGCCCCGCCGCGCCGGCGCGATGCACGGCGGCGCGCTCGTCAGCGGGAACACCTCGCCGGCAGCAATCGGCTGCACCGAGCCATCTGGGAGCCGGAGCAACAAACGGCCGCGCTCGTCGAGCCCCTCGCTGCGGCCGAAAATCTCGCGGTCCGGGAGCTTCACCCGCATGTCGCCACCCATCCCGGCGCCGCGTGCAATCCAGTCGGCGCGGATGTCGCCAAATCCGGCGCCGCGCCGCCATTGGCGGAGCCGGCGCAGCATGGCCGCCGACAGAGTTTCGAACAAATCTTGAGCCGAAATATCGGCGCCGGCGGCTTTCAGGTCGGTCACGGCATAACGCGTCTCGCCCGGATGATTTTGGCAGTTGACGCCGATGCCGATGGCGACGGCCAGCACGTCGCCGGCGCGCTCGCCTTCAATCAGGATGCCGGCAAGTTTGGCGCCGCCGCAGAGGACGTCATTCGGCCATTTCAGCGCCAGCACAGCGCGCAATTGCGGCGCGCGCTCGAGGATCGCGTCGTGGAGCGCCAGCGCGGTGACAAACGACAGCTCCGGGGCACATTCCGGCGGCGCCGGATCAGTCAAAAGCAATGTCGCGTAGAGATTGCCGGGCGGCGACATCCATTCGTTGCCGCGGCGGCCGCGGCCGGCGGTCTGCTGCGCGGCGACGATCCAGAGCGGGTCGCGCTCGCCGGCGCGCGCGCGTGCCAACGCTTCGGCATTGGTCGACGCCAGCGTGTCATGGGCCGCCAGACGATAACCCGCCGCCGCAGCCGCAGAGGCAAGCTGCATCAGAACAGCGAATGGGCGGCCGCGCTGGCGACGCTGACCAGCGGTCCCGGATAGAGGAAAAAGACAAGGTTGAACAGCGCGCAAACCCCGAGCACCACTTTGAGCTCATCCGGCATGCGGTAAAAACCTTCCGCCGGCTCGTCGAAATACATGGTCTTGACGATCGCCAGATAGTAATAGGCGCCGACCACGCTCGCCAGCACGCCGATCACCGCCAGCACGAAGAGGCCGGCTTTGATCGCGGCCAGAAACACGTAGAACTTGGCGAAAAACCCGGCGAGCGGCGGCACGCCGGCCATCGAGAACAACAGCATTGCCATGAGAAACGCCATCCCCGGATGGGTGCGCGCGAGGCCGGCGAGCTGGTCGATCAATTCCACCATGCCGCCCTCTCGCCGCATCGACAGGATCACGGCAAACACGCCGAGTGTCATGGTGATGTAGATCGCCATATAGACGAGCACGCCCTGCACGCCTTCTGACGTGCCGGCGGCAAGGCCGACCAGCGCAAAGCCCATATGGCCGATCGACGAATAGGCCATCAGCCGCTTGATGTTGCGCTGGCCTATTGCCGCGAACGAGCCGAGCAGCATCGAGGCGATGGAGACGAACGAGACGATCTCCTGCCACTGCGTGGTGATGCCGGGAAAGGCCATGACCGCGGCGCGCACGAACATGGCGATGCCGGCGACCTTGGGCGCGGCGGCAAAGAACGCCGTGATCGGCGTCGGCGCGCCTTCATAGACGTCCGGCGTCCACATATGGAACGGCACGGCGGAAACCTTGAAACAGAAGCCGGCGAACAGAAATACCAGCCCGAAAATCAAGCCGGTGCCGGCGTCGGCGGCCGAATGGGCGATGCCGGTAAAGCTCACCGTGCCGGTGAAGCCGTAGACCAGGGAGGCGCCGTACAGCAGCATGCCCGACGACAGCGCGCCGAGCACAAAATATTTCAGCCCGGCTTCGGTCGAGCGCAGCGAGGTGCGATGGCTCGCGGCCACCACATACAGCGGCAGGCTCATCAGTTCGAGGCCGAGATAGAGCGCGATCAGGTCGGCGGCCGAGATCAGCATCAGCATGCCGAGCGTCGAGAGCACGATCAGCACGGAATATTCGAAGCGCCGCTGGCCCTCGCGCTGGTCGTAGTCGATCGACATCAGGATGGCGGCGGCCGAGCCGGCGATGGCGAGGATTTTCAGAAAGCGTGCGAAGTCATCGACCACGAAGCTGCCGCCGAAAGTGACGAGCTTGCCCGGCGGCAGCAAAACGACAACGACGCCGGCGACGATGAGAAGGGCGATCGAGAGCACATCGACCAGCACCGTCGAGCGCTCGCTGCGAAAGACGCCGAGCATCAGCAGCGCCATGGCGCCGATGCCGAGCACAATCTCGGGCAGGACCGGTGTCAGGCTGGTCCAGGTTACCGCCGCATTCATCGCGCTACCTCACCACCGCCGCCGACTGCACGCTCGAGACCGCGTGCTGGACATTGTCGATCAGCTGGGTCACCGACGTGGCCGACATGTCGAGCACCGGCTTCGGATAGATGCCGAACACGATGGTCAGGATCACCAGCGGCGCCAGGATCACCATCTCGCGCCAGCCAAGATCCTTGATGTTGAATAGGCTCGGCTTCTCCAGCTTGCCGAAAATCACCTTGCGGTAGAGCCACAGCATGTAAGCGGCCGACAGAATGGTGCCGATCGCCGCCAGCGTCGCCACCCAGGTGTTGACGCGGAAGGTGCCAATGAGCGTCAGAAACTCGCCGATGAATCCGGTCGTGCCCGGCAATCCGATATTGCCCAGCGTAAAAATCATGAAGGCGAAGGCGTAGATCGGCATGCGATTGACCAGCCCGCCATAGGCGGAGATCTCGCGGGTGTGCATGCGGTCGTAGATGACGCCGACGCACAGGAACAGGGCGGCGGAGATGATGCCGTGCGAGATCATCTGGAAGATGCCGCCTGCGACGCCCTGCGCCGTCAGCGCGAACAGCCCCATCGTCACGAAGCCCATATGCGCCACCGACGAATAGGCGATGAGCTTCTTGACGTCCTCCTGCACCAGCGCAACGAGCGAGGTGTAGATGATGGCGATGACCGAGAGCGCGTAAATCAGCGGCGCGAAGTCGATCGAGGCGTGCGGGAACATCGGCAGCGAGAAGCGCAGGAACCCGTAGCCGCCCAACTTCAACAGAATCGCCGCCAGGATGACCGAGCCGGCGGTCGGCGCTTCGACGTGTGCGTCCGGCAGCCAAGTGTGCACCGGCCACATCGGCAGCTTGACCGCGAACGAGGCAAGAAAGGCAAAGAACGCCCAGGTTTGCAGCGTCCGCGGGAAGGCGTGATGCAACAGCGTCGGAATGTCGGTCGTGCCGGCCTGCCAGTACATGGCCATGATGGCAAGCAGCATCAGCACCGAGCCGGCGAACGTGTAGAGGAAAAACTTGAAGCTCGCATAGACCCGGCGCGGGCCGCCCCACACGCCGATGATCAGGAACATTGGGATCAGGCCGCCTTCGAAGAACACGTAGAACAACACCAGATCGAGCGCACAGAAGGTGCCGACCATCAGCGACTCGAGGACCAGGAAGGCGATCATGTACGAGCGCACCCGGGTCTGGATCGAGGTCCAGCTCGCCAGGATCGAAATCGGCAGCAGCGCGGTGGTGAGGATCACGAACGGCAGCGAAATGCCGTCGACGCCCATGGAATAATAGATGGTGCCGCCGAGCCAGGTGTATTTTTCCGGAAACTGGAACTCCGCCGAGCTCTGATCGAAACGCAGGACCAGGATCAGCGAGGTGATAAAGACGATCAGGGTCGTCCACAGCGCCCACCAGCGGGCGTTGCGGGCGCCGGCCTCGTCGTCGCGCAGCAAGGCGATGCAGAGCGCGCCGACGATCGGCAGGAAGGTGATGACGGACAGGATCGGCCAACTGGTCATCAGTGCAATCCCCCGGCGAACATGAACCAGGTGACGCCCGCGGCGACGCCGATCAGCATGGCGAAGGCGTAGTGGTAGAGATAGCCGGTCTGCAGCCGGATGACGCCCCGCGTCACATCGAGCACGCGCGCGGACACGCCGTCGGGTCCGAAGCCGTCAATGATGAAGCCGTCGCCGCGTTTCCAGAACAGGCGGCCGAGCCACAGCGTCGGACGGACGAACAGGAAATCGTAGATGCGGTCGAAGTACCAGGCATTGAGCAGGAAGCGGTAGAGCACGCCCTGATCGCGCGCCAAAGCTGCCGGGAGATCGGGCCGGCGGATATAGAACTGGAAGGCCACCAGGAAGCCGATCACCATCATGACCGTCGGCGCGAGCTTCACCGTGAGCGGCAAGCGCTCCATGTCTTCGAGCACGTGATTGTTCGGCCCTATCATCAGCGAGTTGCGGAAAAATTCGGCGGCGCCGTCGCCCTCGAAGATGTGAACAAACGGGAAGCCCGAGGCGATCGAGCCGATCGCCAGCAGGCCGAGCGGAATGAGCATGACCAGCGGGCTCTCGTGCGCCGCCTCGTAGTGCGCGCGGTCGTGCGGCTCGCCGTGGAAGGTCCGAAACATCAGCCGCCAGGCATAGAACGAGGTGAGCGCCGCGGCGCCGACGGTCATGATAAAACCGTAGCTCGCCACGGTACCGGTGACGGCGTCATCGGCGTCGATGATCGCGTCCTTGGAAAAGAAGCCGGCGGTGAAGGGAAAACCGGTCAACGCCAGGGTGCCGATCAGCATGGTCGCGTAGGTGAACGGAATTTTCCGCCACAGCCCACCCATGTTGCGGATGTCCTGCTCGTGATGCATGGCCGTGATCACCGAGCCGCAGCCGAGGAACAGGAGCGCCTTGAAGAAAGCATGGGTGAACAGGTGGAACATGCCGATCGAATAGGCGCCGCAGCCCATGGCGACGAACATGTAGCCGAGCTGCGAGCAGGTCGAATAGGCGACGATGCGCTTGATGTCGTTCTGCACCAGGGCGACGGTGGCGGCGAATATCGCCGTCGTGGCGCCGATGAAGATGACGAACGCCTTGGCGTGCGGCGCCAGCTCGAACAGCGGCGAGAGCCGCGCCACCATGAACACGCCGGCGGTGACCATGGTCGCGGCGTGAATGAGCGCCGACACCGGGGTCGGTCCCTCCATGGCATCCGGCAGCCAGGTGTGCAGCAAGAACTGCGCCGACTTCCCCATCGCGCCCATGAACAGCAGCAAGCAGATCACGGTCAGCGCGTCGACGTTGAAGCTCAGATAATGGAAGCTCTTGCCGACAAGGTCCGGCGCCTGGGCGAACACCGTCTCCAGATTGATCGAGCCGGTCAGCAGGAACACCGCGAAGATGCCGAGCGAAAAGCCGAAATCGCCGATCCGGTTGACGATAAACGCCTTGATCGCCGCGGCGTTGGCCTCGGGCTTATGGAACCAGAAGCCGATGAGCAGATAGCTCGCTAGCCCGACGCCTTCCCAGCCGAAGAACAATTGCGCCAGATTGTCGGCCGTCACCAGCATCAGCATGGCGAAGGTGAAGAACGACAAATAGGAGAAGAAGCGCGGCTTGTACGGGTCGTCGGCCATGTAGCCGATCGAATAGAGATGCACCAGCCCGGATACCGTCGTCACCACGAACAGCATCACGACGGTGAGCGGATCGATGCGCAGCGCCCAGTCGACTTTCAGATCTCCGGAGGTGATGTAATTGAAGATGGTGACATGGGCGTCATGGCCGGCGAAGCCGACGTCGTAGAATGCGTAGCAGGACAGCACCCAGCAAATAGCGAGGAGCGTCGTGGTGATCAGCTCCGCCGACCGCGAGCCGGCGGTAGGCTCGGCGCTGCCATGCTGGTCGTCGGCCGCATGGGCGACGTCGGCGTGGGCGATTTCGGCATGGGCCGCCTCGGCGTACGGCGCGCCATGCGCCTGACCCGCTGACACCAGCGCCGGCGCATGATCGTCATGCGGCGGCGGCGGATCCTCGCCCGGCAGGCGGTTGCGCGCGCCAATAAGCGCGATGGCGCCGGCAATGATGGCGCCCAGGAGCGGCAGGAAGACGATTGCTTCGTACATTGCCGCTTACACCCCTCGCGTATCCCGGACGCGTTGCAGCACGAGCGAAGCACAGTGCTGCAGCGCTGATCCGGAATCGTCCCAATCTCGGCGTTCGCAACGATCCCGGGTCTGCGGCGCGTCACTACATGCCGCGCCCCGCCCGGGAAACGAGTGTTCAATGCCCCCGAACATTCCCGCTAGCCCTTCATCAAATTCACGTCGTCAACCGCGATCGAGCCGCGGTTGCGGTAATAGGCGACCAGGATGGCAAGCCCGATGGCGGCTTCGGCCGCCGCGACCGTAAGCACGATCAGCGCATAGACCTGACCGACAATGTCGCCGTTGGTGCCGAGGAAGGCGGAGAAGGCGACGAGATTGATGTTCACCGCGAGCAGGATGAGCTCGATCGACATCAGGATGACGATGACGTTCTTGCGGTTGAGGAAGATGCCGAAAATCCCGAGCGTGAACAGGACGGCGCCGACAACGAGATAGTGGCCGAGCCCGATCGTCATGACAGCCCCTGCCCTGATTTCACCTTGACCACTTCGATCGCGGTCGACCGCCGGCGCCCGACTTGCGCGGCGACGGATTGGCGTTTGACCCCGGGCCGGCGCTGCAGCGTCATGACGATGGCGCCGATCATGGCGACCAGAAGGATCATGCCGGCCGCCTCGAAGAAGTAGACGTAACGGGTATAGAGCACGAGACCGAGCGCCTCGGTGTTGGAGACGTCGCTCGCGATCGGAGCGGTGATCACCTTGGGCACGCCCGGCACGACCACCCAGGTAAACGCGACGAATATGAGTTCAAACAAGAGGATGAGGCCGACCAGGCCGCCGACCGGCAGGTAATTGAGGAAGCCGTGGCGGAACTCGGTGAAATCGACGTCGAGCATCATCACCACGAACAGGAACAGCACTGCGACGGCGCCGACATAGACGATGATCAGGATCATCGCCAGGAATTCGGCGCCGACCAGCACGAACAGACCGGCGGCATTGACGAAGGCCAGGATGAGAAACAGCACCGAATGCACCGGATTCGTCGCCGCGATCACCATGATCGCCGAGGCGATGCACACGCCGGCAAAGAGGTAGAAGAAGATCGCTTGCAGGACCATCGGCGAAGCGTCTCAGCGGTACAGCGCGTCGAGCGCGATGGCTTTGGCGAGCTCGTGCTCCCAGCGATCGCCGTTCGCCAGCAGACGGTCCTTGTCGTAGTAAAGCTCCTCGCGGGTTTCGGCGGCGAATTCGAAGTTCGGACCCTCGACGATGGCGTCGACGGGGCAAGCCTCCTGGCACAGCCCGCAATAGATGCACTTCACCATGTCGATGTCGTAGCGCGTGGTGCGGCGGGTGCCATCGTTGCGCCGCGGACCGGCTTCGATGGTGATCGCCTGCGCCGGGCAGATCGCCTCGCACAGCTTACAGGCGATGCAGCGTTCCTCGCCGTTGGGATAGCGGCGCAGCGCATGCTCGCCGCGGAAGCGCGGCGACAGCGCGCCCTTCTCGAACGGATAGTTCAGCGTCGCCTTCGGCTTGAAGAAATACCGCATCGACAGGAAGAAGGCCTGCACGAACTCTTGCAGGAAAATCGAGCGGGCGGCTTGATCTAAGCTCATGTCAGCCTCGGATGACGGTCAGAACAGCGGCGACGATCGCGACCATGGCGAGCGAGATCGGCAGGAACACTTTCCAGCCGAGCCGCATCAGCTGGTCGTAGCGGTAGCGCGGCACGAACGCTTTCACCATGGCGAACATGAAGAACACCAAGCTCGCCTTGAGCACGAACCAGATCAGGCCCGGGATCCAGGTAAACGGCACCACCGGGAACGGCGGCAGCCAGCCGCCGAGGAACAGGATCGTGGCCATGGCGCACATGGTGGCGATGGCGACGTACTCGCCGAGCATGAACATCATGTACGGCGTCGAGCCGTATTCCACCATGTAGCCGGCGACCAATTCCGATTCCGCTTCCACCAGATCGAACGGCGGCCGGTTGGTCTCTGCCAGCGCTGAGACAAAGAAGATCACGAACATCGGCAACAGCGGCAGCCAATACCAGCCGAGCAAACCCCAGCGGGTGTTCTGCGCCTCGACGATGGCGGAAAGATTGAGCGAGCCGACGCACAGCAGCACGGTGATGAAGACGAAGCCAATCGAGACTTCGTAGGACACCATCTGCGCCGCCGAGCGCAGCGCCGCCAGGAACGGATATTTCGAGTTCGACGACCAGCCGGCCATGATCACGCCGTAGACCATCAGCGAGGAAATCGCGAAGATGTAGAGGATGCCGACATTGATGTTGGAAATGACGATGCCGGCGCTGACCGGGATCACCGCCCAGGCGGCGAGCGCCAACGTACAGGTGACAAGGGGCGCCAGCAAAAACACGCCCTTATTGGCGCCGGCGGGAATGACCGGCTCCTTGAGCACAAATTTCAACAGATCGGCGAACGATTGCAGCAATCCCCACGGGCCGACGACGTTGGGGCCGCGCCTGATCTGGACCGCCGCCCAGATTTTCCGGTCGGCGTAGAGCACATAGGCGATGGCGATCAAGAGGATGATCAGCAGCACCGCGCTCTCCACCACCATGATGATCAGCGGCCAGATATAATCCCAGAAAAACTCGGCCATGGTCACGCGCCTACTCCGCCGCCGTTTTCGCCGCGCGCCCGTGGGCGATCGCCGAGCATTCGGCCATCACCGCGGACGAGCGCGCGATCGGATTGGTGAAGTAGAAATCGGCGATGGTCGAACGGAACGCCGCCTTGTCGGCGGCGCCGCCCATCGCCGCAAGCTTGTGCACATCGGCGGCATCGCCGGGCGCGATCTGTCCAAGGCGCATCATGTGCGGATGGGCCTTGTAGAGCGCCTGCCGCAGGGCCGCGAGCGAGTCGTAGGGAAGCTTCTTGCCGAGCACGTCCGACAGCGCGCGCAGGATCGCCCAATCCTCGCGCGCGTCGCCCGGCGGGAAGGCAGCGCGCGTCGCCATCTGCACCCGCCCCTCGGTGTTCACGTAGATCGCGGATTTCTCCGGGTAAGCGGCGCCGGGCAGCACCACGTCCGCACGCGCCGCGCCGCGGTCGCCGTGGGTGCCGATGTAAATAACGAATGCGCCGGGCGCGATGTCGATCTCATCGGCGCCGAGGAGGAACAGAATATCGAGCGTGCCGGACGCCGCCATCTGCCGCGCGGTCAGACCGCCCTCCCCGGGCACAAAACCGAGATCGAGCGCGCCGACCCGCGAGGCGGCCATGTGCAGGACGCTATAGCCGTTCCAGCCGTCCTTGACGGCGCCGAGATCGACCGCCGCTTTGGCCGCGAGCGACGCCACCGCTGCGCCGTCCGGCCGCGCGAACACTTCAGCGCCGACGATGAGGAGCGGATGCTCGGCCTTGCGCATCGCCTCGGCGAAGCTGTGGCGGCCAATGTCGGCAAGGGTTTCGGTGCCGGCGCCAAGATAATCGTAGGTGTAGGTGAGCGGCGCTTTCGGACCGATAAGCCCAATCGGAAAACTCTTGGCGGTGCGCCAGCGTTTGCGGATGCGGGCGTTGAGCACCGCCGCGTCGCGGCGCGGATTGGCGCCGACCAGGAGCAGTGCGTCGGCAGCTGTCGATGCCGGCAATGGTCGAGTTGAACAGGTAGCTGGCACGGCCCCATTTCGGATCGAGCGCCGCACCGTCCTGCCGGCAATCGAGATTGGCGACGCCGAGCCGGCTCATCAAATCCTTCAGCGCAAAAATCTCCTCCACGGACGCGAGATCGCCGACCAAAGCGCCGACCCTTTTGGCGTTGGCGCGCGCCATTTTCGCGGCGATGGCCGCGAACGCCTCACTCCAACTCGCCGGCCGCAATTGCCCGCCGGCGCGCACATAAGGCTGATCAAGCCGCTGCGTGCCCAAGCCGTCGACCACATGCCGGGTCTTGTCGGAGATCCATTCCTCGTTCACGTCGTCATTGATCCGCGGCAGGATGCGCATCACTTCGCGGCCGCGGGTGTCGATGCGGATCGCCGAGCCGAGCGCGTCCATGACGTCGATCGACTCGGTCTTGTTGAGCTCCCACGGCCGCGCCGCGAACGCATAAGGCTTCGAGGTCAGCGCCCCGACCGGGCAGAGATCGACGATGTTGCCCTGCAATTCCGACGTCATTGCTTCTTCGAGATAAGTCGTGATCTCCATGTCCTCGCCGCGGCCAATGGCGCCGAGCTCGGGCACGCCGGCGACTTCGGTGGCGAAGCGGACGCAGCGCGTGCATTGGATGCAGCGGTTCATCGAGGTCTTGACCAGCGCGCCGATATATTTGTCCTCGACCGCGCGCTTGTTCTCGCGGTAACGGCTTTGATCGACGCCGTAGGCCATGGCCTGGTCCTGCAGATCGCATTCGCCGCCCTGGTCGCAGATCGGGCAATCGAGCGGATGATTGATCAGCAGAAATTCCATCACGCCTTCGCGCGCCTTGCGCACCATCGGCGAGCGCGTCGAGATGACCTTCGGCGATTGGTCCTTGTTCGGCGGCAAATCCTTGACGCCCATCGCGCACGACGCCTGGGGCTTGGGAATGCCGACGACCTCGATCAAGCACATGCGGCAATTGCCGGCGATCGACAGCCGTTCGTGGTAGCAGAAGCGCGGAATTTCCGCGCCGGCGGCTTCGCACGCCTGCAGCAGCGTGTATTCCGGCGGGACGTCGATCTCGCGACCGTCGACAATGAGCTTGGTCATGCCGCCTGCCCATCCATCGCGCCGCAGCGCGCGGTCTTCCACAATTGCGCGGCGGGAACGCTCTCCCAGCCGAATGCATGGTCGGCGGGACCGTGCGCGCTTAGGTGCGAAAGCCGTTCCTTGGCTTCTTCGAGCGTCGGCAGATGGCCGGCCGGCACCCACCACATGACGAAATGCGGAGTGTCCATCGCGCCGAACCATTCCGGCCGCCGGCCATAGAAGCGCTTGTGCACCGTCTGCCAGACGAAGCGCTCGAGCGCTTCGACGCTTTCCCACACCGACAAATTGACCGCCATGTTCGGGTCGTCGAACGGGCGGAAATTAGTGGCGTTGTTGCTCTCGTCCTTGAGCCGCCAAACAAAGCCTTTTGATCGCTCGGCCAATCCGTTCACCAGGTCGAGATTGTTCATAAAGTCGGCCATGCGCGGATCGTCGGTCGGATAGCGAAAGCGTCCGATATTGAGCTGGGCGAGGTGTCGTTGTTCGCTCATGGCTTCGCCGCCCTACTCCGCCGCTACCGACACCGGCTCGCGCACGCCCTGCGCATCAGCATGGGCGGTGTATTGGTCGATGCGCCGCTCGATCTCCGGGCGGAAATGCCGCAGCAAGCCCTGAACCGGCCAGGCGGCGCCGTCGCCGAACGCGCAGATGGTGTGGCCCTCGATCTGGGTGGTGACTTCCCAGAGCATGTCGATCTCGCGTTTTAGCGCGCGGCCTTCGGCCATGCGGTTGAGCACGCGCCACATCCAGCCCATGCCTTCGCGGCAGGGCGTACATTGGCCGCAGCTTTCGTGCTTGTAGAAATAAGAGATGCGCGCCATCGCGTGCACGATGTCGGCGCTCTTGTCCATGACGATGACCGCGGCGGTGCCGAGCGCGGATTTCTTGTCGCGGCAGCCGTCGAAATCCATGAGCAGCGTGTCGGCCTGATCCGGTCCGGCCGGAATGAGCGGCATCGACGAGCCGCCGGGAATGACAGCCATCAGATTGTTCCAGCCGCCGCGGACGCCGCCGGCATGCCGCTCGATCAATTCGCGCAGCGGAATGCCCATCTGCTCTTCAACAGTGCACGGCCGCTCGACATGGCCGGAGATGCAATAGAGCTTGGTGCCGGTGTTGTTTTGCCGGCCGATGCCGGCGAACCAGGCGGCGCCGCGCCGCATGATGTCGGGCACCTGCGCGATCGTCTCGACATTATTGACGGTGGTCGGGCAGCCATAGAGGCCCATATTGGCCGGGAACGGCGGCTTCAATCGCGGCTGTCCCTTCTTGCCTTCGAGGCTTTCCAGGAGCGCCGTCTCTTCGCCGCAGATATAGGCGCCGGCGCCATGATGTACGACGATGTCGAAATCGTAGCCGTGGACGTTGTTCTTGCCGATCAGCTTGGCCTCGTAGGCCTGCTCGACGGCGGCTTCGAGCCGCTCGCGCTCGCGGATGAATTCGCCGCGAATATAGATGTAGCAATGGTGCACGCCCATGGCGCACCCGGCGATCAGACAGCCCTCGACCAGGAGATGCGGATCGTGCCGCATGACCTCGCGGTCCTTGCAGGTGCCGGGCTCCGAACTCGTCGGCGTTGACGACGAGGTAGGCCGGCCGGCCGTCGGACTGCTTGGGCATGAACGACCATTTCAGCCCGGTCGGGAAGCCGGCGCCGCCGCGGCCGCGCTGGCCGGACGCTTTGACTTCGTTGACGATGGCGTCGCGGCCTTTTTCCAGGATCGCCTTGGTGCCATCCCAGGTGCCGCGCGCCCGCGCGCCATCGAGGCCCCAGCCATGATGGCCGTAGAGATTTTTGAAGATGCGGTCCTTGTCGGCGAGCATTTGCTGTCCGCGTCTGGTTCTATGCCGGTTTCGGATCGGATGCGGCGCCGTCGTGCGGCGCGGCGCCAGCCTGACCGGCAGACCTCACGGTGTAGATCGACGGATCGGTCAGCGTGGTCGGGCCGCCGATCGGCGCCGAATTCTGCCGGTCGATCTGCGGACCCGGCTTTGGGGTCCTTCCCATCGCCAGGTCGTTGAGGACGCGCGTCAGCGTCTCCGGCGTAAGGTCCTCGTAGTAATCAGCATTGATCTGCACCATCGGCGCATTGACGCAGGCGCCGAGGCATTCGACCTCGATCCAGGAGAAGGTGCCGTCCGCGGTCACTTCGTTCTCGTGACCGATCGTCTTGTGCAGCACTTTCTTGAGCGCGTCGGCGCCGCGCAGCATGCACGGCGTCGTGCCGCAAAACTGCACGTGGAAGCGGCCGACCGGCGAAAGGTTAAACATCGTGTAAAAGGTCGCGATCTCGAGCACGCGGATCTTCGCCATGCCGAGCAATTCGGCGGTCGCCTCGATCGCCTTTTGCGGCAGCCAGCCGCCGCTCTGTTGCTGCGCGCGCCACAGGATCGGGATGACGGCCGACTGCTGACGGCCCGGCGGATATTTGGCGATCTGCGCCTTTGCCCATTCGAGATTTTCCGGCGTGAACGCGAAGCTTGGCGGCTGCTGTTCGGCGAGGCGGCGGACGGTCATCGGTCGACCTCGCCGAAGACGACGTCGATCGAGCCGAGGATCGCCGAGATGTCGGCCAGCATGTGCCCGCGCGAGAGAAAATCCATGGCCTGGAGATGGGCGAAGCTCGGCGCGCGGATCTTGCACTTGTACGGCCGGTTGCTGCCGTCGGCGATCAGGTAGACGCCGAACTCACCCTTCGGCGCTTCGACTGCGGCATAGACCTCGCCCGGCGGCACGTGGAAACCCTCGGTGTAGAGCTTGAAGTGATGGATCAGCAACTCCATCGAGCGCTTCATCTGCTCGCGGCGCGGCGGCGTGATCTTGTTGTCCTCGACCACCACCGGGCCCTGCCCATCCGGCGCCCGCAGCTTCGCCACGCATTGCTTCATGATGCGGATCGACTGGCGCATCTCCTCCATGCGGATGCAATAGCGGTCGTAGCAGTCGCCGTGCTTGCCGATTGGAATGTCGAAGTCCATTTCGGCATAGCACTCGTAGGGCTGTGCCTTGCGCAAATCCCACACCGCGCCGGAGCCGCGCACCATGACGCCGGAAAAGCCCCAGGCCCAGGCGTCTTCGAGGCTCACCACGCCGATATCGACGTTGCGCTGCTTGAAGATGCGGTTCTCGGTCAGCAATTCTTCGAGATCGTCGCAGACCTTCAGGAACGGATCGCAGAACGCCTCGATGTCGTCGATCAGTTTCGGCGGCAGGTCCTGGTGCACGCCGCCGACGCGGAAATACGCGGCATGCATGCGCGAGCCGGAGGCGCGCTCGTAGAAGCCCATCAGCTTTTCGCGCTCCTCAAATCCCCAGAGCGGCGGGGTGAGCGCGCCGACGTCCATGGCTTGGGTGGTGACATTGAGGAGGTGTGAAAGCAACCGGCCGATCTCACAATAGAGCACGCGGATGAGCTGCGCGCGCCGCGGGATCGCAAGATCGAGAAGCTTCTCGGCCGCCAGGCAGAAGGCATGCTCCTGGTTCATCGGCGCGACATAATCGAGCCGGTCGAAATACGGGATCGCCTGCAGATAGGTCTTGTGCTCGATCAGCTTTTCGGTGCCGCGGTGCAGAAGCCCGATATGCGGATCGACCCGCTCGACCACTTCGCCGTCGAGCTCGAGCACAAGGCGCAGCACGCCGTGCGCCGCCGGATGCTGCGGCCCGAAATTGATCGTGAAGTTGCGTTCGGCGTTGGCGGTCATGCTGTCGCTATTCGCTATTCGCCATTTCCAACTTCCCAACGCGCATGGCCTTCTCCGCCACCCGCGCGTTGAACTTGTCCCAGTCAACCACGAAGCGCTCATGACGGCCCTCGCCGATCAGATCGAGGCCGTCATGCGCCTTGACGTTGAAAGTGATACGCCGGTCGACGATTTGCGCGCATTCGGCATCGACGGCAACGGTCATGCCGACCGGCGTCGCGGCGAGATGGCTCACATCGACATGCACACCGACGCTGCCCTCGCCGGGATCGAGGTGCGCGCCCAGAAATTCGGTGCAGGCGCGCTCCATCAGCATGATCATGAAGCCCGTGGCGAACACCTTGGGCATGGCGGCGATGATCGCCGAGTCGGGATAGGTGTAAGGGACGGTGGTGCGCTCGGTCACGGTGTAGACGACGCGGTGGGTAAGGCCGGGCTTGAGCGTGGCTTTCATGATTTGCCCGCCTTCTCGTCGCCCGGCAGCACGTACTCGGTGCCCTCCCATGGCGACAAGAAATCGAAGTTGCGGAATTCCTGCGCCAGCCGCACCGGCGAATAGACGACGCGCTTGAGCTCGTCGTCGTAGCGCACCTCGACAAAGCCGGTGAGCGGAAAATCCTTGCGCAGCGGATGGCCTTCGAAGCCGTAATCGGTCAGGAGCCGGCGCATGTCGGGATGGCCGGCGAACACCACGCCATAGAGGTCGTAGGCTTCGCGCTCGAACCAGTCGACGCCGGGAAAGACGCCGATGATCGAGTTGACCGGGGTGCCCTCGTCGACTTCGATCTTGACCCGCACGCGCGCATTGTGCTTGGGCGAAAGCAGGTGATAGACGACGTCGAAGCGGCGCTCGCGGCCCGGCCAGTCGACCGCGGTGACATCGATGATATTCCAGAACAGGCAGCGCGGGTCGTCACGCAGGAAGCGCATGACGGCGACGATGTCGGCGGCTTTCGCCTGTAACGTCAGCTCGTGATACGCGATCGTATAACCCGTCACCGAAGCCGGCAGCGCGTCGGCAATGGTCCGGCCGAGGGTGTCGAGAGCTTCATCCATCGTCAGCGTTCGATCGTGGCGGTGCGGCGAATTTTCTTCTGCAGGAGCAGCACGCCGTAGAGGAGCGCTTCCGCGGTCGGCGGGCAGCCGGGCACGTAGATATCGACCGGAACAATGCGGTCGCAGCCGCGCACCACCGAATACGAATAATGATAATAGCCGCCACCGTTGGCGCACGATCCCATGGAGATCACGTAGCGCGGTTCCGGCATCTGGTCGTAGACCTTGCGCAGCGCCGGAGCCATTTTGTTGGTCAGCGTGCCGGCGACGATCATCACGTCCGACTGCCGTGGCGAGCCGCGCGGCGCAAAGCCGAAGCGCTCGGCGTCGTAACGCGGCATCGACATCTGCATCATCTCGACGGCGCAGCAGGCGAGCCCGAACGTCATCCACATCAGCGAGCCGGTGCGCGCCCAGGCGATGAGATCGTCGGCCGCCGCGACCAGGAAGCCCTTATCGGACAGCTCGCTCTTGATATTAGTAAAAAACGGGTCGTTGCCGGCGCCGGTTTTACCGCTGCGCGCCGCAGCTGCATTCTGGCGCGGCGTAACGACCGCGGGTTCGCTCAGTTCCATTCGAGCGCTCCCTTCTTCCACTCATAGATAAAGCCGATCGTGAGGACGGCAAGGAACAGCATCATCGACCAGAAGCCGAACAGGCCGAGCTTGCCGAAGGCAACCGCCCACGGGAACAGGAAGCTCACTTCGAGGTCGAAAATGATGAACAGAATGGCGACCAGATAGAAGCGCACGTCGAACTTCATGCGCGCGTCGTCGAAGGCGTTGAAGCCGCATTCGTACGCCGAGAGCTTTTCCGGATCCGGCTGCTTGTAGGCCAACAGGAAGGCGGAGAGCAGCAGCGCCAGCCCGATCGCCGCCGCCACCGCGATGAAAACGACCAGCGGCAGGTAGGCGAGCAAGAGATCGTGGAGCGATTGAGACATCGTAGACTGTGTCATCGGCGGCTCCTCTGGTCGGCCATCGTCGGACAGCCCTCGTCCCTAGCTCAGGAACATGCCTCCCATACGACAATTCCGCGCAAGCCGGGACCGCGCCGATTTGCCCCAAATCTCAAGCGGATTCGCGCTGGAACACAGACTTTCGTCCCTTAGCGCAGTGCACAAAAGGGCGCAAGCCAGCCTGTGCGCGGGCCAATGCGGCGGTGCGACGCTACGTTGTGGAGAACGCGTAGCCGGCGTCCGCGTTGCGAGCGACGAGTTGAAAGCCGGCTGCCGAACGAGTCGAAAGTGATCAGACGGGTGGCGCTAACGTCTTGAAAAGACTGGCGGGAGCGACGGGACTCGAACCCGCGACCTTCGGCGTGACAGGCCGACGCTCTAACCAACTGAGCTACGCCCCCGCGGGCGCCGACGGCAATTAAGGCTCGGCTGCTTCCAAGTCAAGGATTCCGGCCCAAATTCGGCCGTTTCCGCTTGCCTTTTGCACGCAGTTGGGCGCATCCAGATAACGTCGGAGGCGCGAAAACATCGGTGGAATCGGCAAAACAAGCGTGGTCAGTCGAAGCCGAATCGTCTAACGCATCGATGTGACGGGCACTTTTCACCCGTCACAGCTTCATCGAGGAGGGCCTAATGGCAACCAAACCAGCCACAACCGTAACATTGAAGCATCTCGCGGCGAGCCTCGCAGAGGATAACGAACTCACGAAAAAGCAGGCCGAAGCCATCCTTGGCGGTCTGGTCGGCCAGATCGTCAAGCATCTAAAAAAGGGCGAGCGTATCCGCATCGGCGGCCTCGGCATTCTGCAAGTACGCAAACGCGCCGCGCGCATGGGCCGCAATCCGGCCACCGGCGAGGCCATTCAGATCAAGGCAAGCAAGAAAGTCGCCTTCCGCGCCTCGAAGGAATTGAAAGAAGCCATCTAAGGCGGACAACAAATCGGATGACGGAGATTGGAGGACAGACAGAGGTTCGTCCTCCGTCATCTGCCTCCGCGCCGCCACCCACGGCCTCCACAACATTCCGTCTTTTCCGCTACGGCAACGACGCGGCGATCTCCGCGGCGCTTCGCTCGCGAACGGAAGCCGGCTTGCCAGCCACAGCTGTGCAGCGGCAAAGGGCTGGTGGGCGGTGACGGACTCGAACCGCCGACATTCTGCGTGTAAAGCAGACGCTCTACCAACTGAGCTAACCGCCCTGGGGCGTGATTTATCTCCGCACAATGCCGGCGCGCAAGGGCGGAACCCGATGCGCGATTGCAACACAGTATATGAAAGTCGCAGGCGGCTTCTGCGCTAGCGTGACGCACCGCGAGCGACTATGACATAGTTGTTGCAGCGGGCTTTCCGCCTGAGGGGAAAATCATGATTCGTACGTTCGTGCTGACGACTTTGCTGGTGCTGACAGCAACCGCAGGTGCGTCGGCGCAGACCATTCCAAAGCAGCCGCCGCCGGTGTCCGGTGGTCTCGGCCAAGGCGACGCCAGGGAACGGGCGGCCTGCCATCCCGACGTGGTCAAGTTCTGCAAGGAATTGATCAAGGACGACGCCAATGCCGACGTGTTCGGCATTCTCAGCTGCCTGCAGACCAACCGGCACAGGATCAGTAAGGCCTGCAACGAAGTGCTGGCCAGTCACGGACAGTGACGAAACGGGCGGCGAGGCGTCCCGCGCCGCGCCGCGTTCAATCACCACACACTGTCATTCAGGCTTACTCTGCGGACTGAGCCGCGAGAGCCTCTTCGCCGGCCTCGGCGCTGTACCCGGCAGCGCTGACGTGCGCGACGTGTTCGGCGAGCCGCAACCACGATTGCGCCAGCGTGATCCACAGCGCCTTGTCTTTAGCGTCCTCGGCGGCCCGCGCCATCGCCACGCATTCTTCGGCGCACTTTCGATGATCCCGATCGCTCCCCATTGGACACTCCCCGACTAACGCGACGCCGCCCAAGCCCAGACAACCCACCACCACGGCGATTATGACCCACCAAGTGCGGCGGAGAATTGATCATCCGATGGCCGAATGCGGGCTCGCCGAGGGTTAATAACGGCGGGGCATTTCGCCGACACGCACGGCATCGTGCCGGCTGGGCAGGGTTAAAAATCTGTTGAAAACATGAGCCGGCGGCATGCGCCAGGCTCTTAGCTGCACTGCAGCACAATCCGTGGTGCAGCGCACAGTGGAACCTATATTTCCTTTGTGATTCCGGCGTTTTCGCCGGGGGACCGCCGGGGAAAGGAACCGCAGACCATGCTTGCATCGATCGCCCGCCTGTATCAGGCGTGGAAGCGACACGAGGCGGTCCGGCGCGAACTCTCGCACCTGACCGACCGTGAACTGGCCGATATCGGCATTACCCGCTCCGATATCGACCGGATCGCCTCCGAGGAAACCCACGGCTAGTGCTGGGGTCAAACGTCACAAAATGGCGCCCGCCGATTCGCGGGCGCTATTTTTTTGTGGATGGCGGTCGCCGCCGCCGTCACCGCTTGAACAGCCCCATGATTGCCGCCTTCGCCAAGGTATTGAAATGCAAATTGAAGCCGACGACGGCCGCCGACGTGTCGGCCTTGAGGTCGAGCGTGTCGGCCTTCACGGCAAATACCGTGAACAGATAGCGGTGGGGATGATCGCCCTCAGGCGGGCACGGGCCGCCATAGCCGGGCGCGCCGAAATCGGTGCGCGTCTGCAACGCGCCCGCAGGCAGCTTGCCACCCGCGCTGCCCGTGCCTTCGGCAAGCTCACTCACATTCGCCGGGATATTGACGACCAGCCAATGCCAGAAGCCCGAGCCGGTCGGAGCGTCGGGGTCGTAGCACGTGACGGCGAAGCTTTTCGTCCCCTCCGGCGCGCCCGACCAGCGTAGATGCGGCGACTTGTTGCCGCCGGCGCAGCCGAAGCCAAAATCGGCCGACAGGATGAAGTCGCTCCGCAGATAGTCGCCGTCCTTGAAACTGTTGCTCGTGACCGTAAACGCCATGTGCCGTCTCCTCTCGCCGCCAGCGATTCGCTCAATTGGGCTGATCGTTCTTGCAACACATTGCGGGAATGCGTAACGCGCGCAGCATAGTTGGGCCCCGTGGCACGCGAAAGACGCGACGTGGCGCGGCGTGGCCGCGCATTGCCGTGCGTGCTAACGAAAACGCCATGCCCGTTCTGGCCCTCACCGATGCGGCGGCGCTCCTGCCGGCGCGCGGCGCGCTGATCGGTCTCGATCTCGGCACCAAGACCATCGGGGTCGCCACCAGCGATCCGGACCGGCGTCTTGCCGCGCCGGTCGAGACCATCTTGCGCACGCGCTTCCGCGACGACGCCGAGCAATTGTTCAAGCTCGCCGGCGAGCGGCGCGCGGTCGGCTTTGTCCTCGGGCTGCCGATCAATATGGATGGCAGCGAAGGTCCCCGCGCGCAGGCGACGCGCGCTTTCGCCCGCAACCTGGCGAAACTGACCGAGCTGCCGATCGCCTTGTGGGACGAGCGGCTGTCTACCGCCGCGGTCGAACGCGCGCTGATCGATGCCGACGTCAGCCGCAGCAAACGCAAGGCGGTGATCGATCAGCACGCCGCCGCCTACATTTTGCAGGGCGCGCTCGATCGGCTGCTCAGCGCGTCCCGCACGCAGCGCGGTGCCTAAAGCGCGTTCACGCACATTTTGGTGATACTTCGGAGAGCCGGGATCGTTGCAGACGCTGTGTCTGGGACGGTCCCGGATCAGCGGCGCACCGCTGCCGCGCTGCACCGCGTTCGGGACAGGCACAGGCGCTGCTACTGTTCTGGCAGCGCGCGCTGGAGCAGCGTGCCGGCGGTGTGCGCCTCGATGCCGTCGGCGCCGTAAAGCGCGGCGTGCTGCTGCAAGACCCGCGTCCGCACGAAGGCCTCGGCGACGGCGGGCGGCGCGGTCGCTTCCAGCGCGGCCGCCGCCGCCAGCGTTGCGAGCCTGCCGACGGTGATGCGCGCGCCCGCTTCGCTCGCGAACTCGTTGGTCGGCGCGAACACGTCCGCTTCCTTGCCGATCAACGGCGAGGCCTGCCGCGCCAGCTCCCGGAAGAATTCGTCAGCCTCGGGGTCGCGACGCAGCGCGCGCAGAACGTCGAGGCACATGACGTTGCCCGAGCCTTCCCAGATCGCATTGACCGGCGCCTCGCGGTAGAGCCGCGGCAGCACGCTTTCCTCGACATAGCCGTTGCCGCCGAGGCATTCCATGGCTTCGTAGATGAAGCTCGGCGCGGTCTTGCAGATCCAGTATTTGGCCGCGGGCGTCACCAGCCGCGCATAGGCCGCCTCGCGCGGGTCGGTGGCGGCCTGATCGAAGACGCGCGACAGCCGCATGACCAACGCCACCGCGCCCTCGACTTCCAGCGCCAGATCGGACAGCACCGCGCGCATCATCGGCTGGTCGTACAAGTGCCGCTGGAACACCGAACGATAGCGGCAGTGATGTATCGCCTGCGCCAGCGCCATGCGCATGAAGCCGGCCGAAGCCAGCGCGCAATCGAGCCGGGTCAATTGCACCATCTGGATGATGGTGCGCACGCCCTCGCCCTCGTCGCCGACCCGCAACGCGTAAGCGCCGGCGAACTCAACTTCGCTCGACGCATTAGAGCGGTTGCCGAGCTTGTCCTTGAGCCGCTGCAGCCTTAGCGCATTGACCGAGCCGTCCGGACGAAACCGCGGGACGAAGAAGCAGGTGAGCCCGCCCGCGGCTTGCGCCAGCACCAGGAAGGCGTCGCACATCGGCGCCGACAGGAACCATTTGTGGCCGTCGATGGCGTAGAAATCGCCGCTGGGCGTCGCCGTGGTGATATTGGCGCGCACGTCGGTGCCGCCCTGCTTTTCCGTCATGCCCATGCCGAGCGTCATGCCCGGCTTTTCCCACCACGGCCGGAACGCCGGGTCGTAGCTCGGGGTCACCACCTTGGCCGCGACTTGCTCAAGCAGCGCCGGATTGGGCGCGATTGCCGCCAGCGCCGCGCGGGTCATGGTGATCGGGCACAAATGTCCGCTTTCGATCTGCGCCGCCATGTAATAGCGGGCCGAGCGCGCCACTTCGGCCGGCGGCGCGGCCCGTGCGCCGGAGCGCGTCCAGGTCGAGGCATGCAGGCCGGCGGCGATGCTCGCGCGCATCAGGTCGTGATAGGCCGGATGGAACTCGACGACGTCGCGGCGAAAGCCTTTCGGATCGAAGCTGTAGAGTTTCGGGGTGTTTTCGTTGGCGCGGCGGGCCAGCGCAAACATCTCGGCCGTGCCCCATTGCCGCCCGAAGTCGGCGAGCGCCGACGCCTCGCCGCCGGCGCCATTCGCTCGCACCGCCTCCTGCAGCGGTATATCGCTCGAATAAAGGTCAATGTTTTCGTAAGGCGGCGACTGATTGAAGACGTCAGGCGTATCGAAGCGCGGCAGCGTGTTCATGGCGGTCGACTCCCGGGCAACGGCATCGTAGCACGATCCGTCCGCCGGATTTCGCCACATCCGTGGTTGATATTCCCTTCCGCTCGTCAGAGCGGGCTTGCCGGACCGCGTGGATTGGGCCTATAGCAGCGCTTTGATGACGAAAGCTCCGCCGCTTACGCGCCACATCGTCTCGATCAATGATCTGACCAACAGGGAGATCGAAACGATCTTCCAGGTTGCGCACGGGTTTTTGAAAGAACTGTCCGACGGCAATATCCCCTATCGGATCGGGCGCGGCACCTCGATCGCCTCGAAATTCATCCTGGCGAGCCTGTTCTACGAGCCGTCCACCCGCACGCGGCTATCGTTCGAAAGCGCCATGCTCCGCCTCGGCGGCGCCAACATCACAAGCGCCGATCCGGCGGTGAGCTCAGCGGCCAAGGGCGAGAGCCTGGCCGACACCATCCGCGTCATCGGCAATTATGCCGACATCATCGTCATCCGCCACCCGCGCGATGGCGCCGTCCGGCTGGCGGCGGAATATTCGCAAATCCCGGTAATCAACGGTGGCGACGGCAGCCACGAACACCCGACGCAGACGCTCTGCGACCTGTTCACGCTGCGCTCGAAGAACAAAGGCCTCAAGAATATGAAGATCGCCATCTCTGGCGACCTCAAGGGCAGCCGCACTATCCACTCGTTCGTTTATGCGCTCGCCCGCTTCGGCGCGACCATCGATCCCCTCCCCGCGCCCGGCATGGAATTACCGCCGCATGTCGACCGCAGGCTGCGCGAGGAATTTCATTGCCGCATGATCTCCAAAGCGCCCGACCAAGCCGACGGCTCGATCGACGCGCTCTATGTCACCGCCGACCAGCCCCACCAGCTCTCGCTCTATGCCGAGCCGGAAGAAGTCGATTACGGGCTCATCCTGCAGAAGAAGATCGACGCTGTGTATGTCACGCGGTTTCAGAAGGAGCGCTGGAGCGAGAAAGAGCGGCCATATCCGAAAATAGACGCCAAATTTCTCGGCGAGGCCAAATACTCGCAGGCCAGCGTCATGCACCCGCTGCCGCGCGTCAACGAGCTCGACGCCTCGCTCGATACCGACCGCCGCGCCATCTATTTCCGCCAGGCGGCCTATGGCGTACCGGTGCGCATGGCGCTCATTTCGCTGCTTTTGCATCTGCACAAGAACAAATCGCTGCACAAATTCGCCGGCGGCTTCGCCAAGCCGGACCATCCGCTGCATGTGCAGCCGATCGGCTCGGGCATCGAATGCGTCAATGCGAACTGCATCACCCACGACCCGGCCGAGCGCCAATACGCCGCCAACAAATTTTATCTCGTCGAAGAAAGGGCGCCGCAGCAATCCCGGCTGCGCTGCCTTTACTGCGAGACCGATATCGAAGCCGAGGTGGCCGCGCGTTTTGTCGTCAGCGACACGACGCGAAAGACCTATTCGCGGGGCTTGGGCGCGCTGGCGCGGGCGCCGGCGGAGAAGTGGAAGCATCTCATCATCCACAGCAGCGACGCCGAAGCCGAGGCGGCGGGCTTTGCGCCGCGCGACGGCGGCAACAAAGCGCGCGCCGGTTAGAAACGGGGCGACACCTGTCGTCGCGGGCAGCGCGACCTAGCTACTGGATTAGTCGCGCGGGGTTGAGCACGGCACCCGATAACATCCCCGCTTGATGATATTCATCGGACCGCAATCTTCGATCTCGTGAACGGAAATGGGCCGAGATGCGAGATGTTCAAGGCTCCATTCCAATACCCAATGTGATATTGAAGGGCCTGTGCTCAGTTGATTTGAAAAGGACCATTCGATGAACCGATGCTCTCAAATTGGTCGCTCGCTCCTGGCAATTGCTTTCACCCTCGTGTCGATCAATTTGGCTCAGGCCAGGCGCATGATCCCCGACGACAATCTGGCATACCCTGTCTTGATTATTCTGAAAAATAAGGGGGGAACGACATTTGGCTTTGGCTCGGGTTTCTATTTCGGTACCGCCAATGCCGAGTATTTGGTGACCGCAAAGCATGTCATCGCGATGGGTCTGCCCGACGAAAAGACGCACCAGGCCGAAGTGCCGGATTTGGTTCTTCAACTGGTATCATACTCAAAGGACCTGCCGACCCCGCAGCGGATTTTGCTCAGCGTCGATTTCAAAATGCTGCTCGATAAAGGTGATGTGAGAGCGCACAAAACGAGAGATGTCGCGGCCGTCAAGCTTGGGGCTCTAAAAGAAGAGCCGGATCATTCGCTGATGACGTTCTTCTCGCCGGGCGTTACCAAAGTTGAATTTGCCGAAAGCGGCCTGGTCAGTGCCGGCATGGCTGCACTCCGAAAGTTCGACCAAGTTCTGGTCGGCAACGACGCTATTTTGTACGGGTATCCGGTGTCGCTGGGTCTTCCCGACACCCAACAATTTGATCCGCTTCGACCGCTCCTGAGAAGGGCTTTCATAGCTGGAAAGGATCCGCAGAAGCATTCCCTGATCATCGACGGCCCGGTGTACAGGGGCAACAGCGGGGGACCGGTGTTTGAAATCGATCCGGAGGGTGCCGAAATCCAGTTTCATCTTGTCGGTGTCATGACAGAGTTCATTCCACTGACGGAGAAAGGGCCGGATTTTATGATGCTGCTCAACTCCGGTTATTCAGTCGCGGAACCGATGGATTTTGTGCTCGAACTTATCCAATAGATTTGATCTTAATCCGACATCCGCTGCTCGGGCTTGTTGACATAGCGCTTGGTTGACGGGCCGAGCGGCGACAATAGTCCGAGCTAGCACGCCTTGGGCGGTCCGCTAAAAGATTTTGCGGAGATTCACGTCACCTCAACGTGCGGCGAAGCTTTGGCTTGCTTCGTCGACTTAGCGATGGCGTCCGCCGCCATGGCCACCACCACCGCCGCCGCCGTGACCACCACCGCCGCCACCACCGCCGTGGCCGCCGCCGCCCCCGTGACCGGCATGAACGGCGCCGTAACGATGATGACCGGAGCCGGCGGGAACGCCGACGAAACGATGACCGACACGCCCGCCGCCCGTATGCCCGCCGCCGCCACCATCGCCGCCGTGACCTCCGCCACCGTGACCTCCGCCGTGGCCGCCGGCCGAACGGGTGTGAGAGTGGCTGCCGTGATGCTTCCAGCCGCGCCAGCCCTCGCGGCCGCCGAAGCCGAAGCCGCGACGAAATTCGTAACCGATGATGTACCAGCCAGGGCCATCCCAGCCGTCGTCGTACCAGCCGTAAGTCTGACCGTCAGCCACGTACGTGTCGCCCGTGTCATCGTTGGCCTGCACGACTGCCGGAGCACCGCAGCCCGGACCCGTCATCACGTTTGTGTCGATCACGGTGCGCTCGGGCGGAACCACGCCGAAGGGACCGTGTTCGAGCCATAACTTGCCGTCGGTACCGAGAACCAGCACGGTCTGATCGTTGATACCTTCGAAGGAGTGCACAGTGGCGTCGACCTGATCCCGGGCGGGTGGGACCGAGCCAAACGGCGCACGTTCGAGCCATAACTTGCAGTCAGTTCCAAGGACCAGAACGGTCTGTTCGTTGAGCCCCTGGAACGCTTGCACAGTGGCATCGACCTGGGCTCGGGCCGGCGGGACGGCGCCAAAAGGAGCGCGTTCGAGCCATAACTTTCGGTCGGTGCCGAGCACCAAAACGGTCCGATCGTCGAGCGGCTGGAAGGCCTGCACGGTCGCGTCGATCTGCACGCGGACCGGCGGGACGGTGCCAAAGGGGCCGCGCTCGAGCCACAACTTGCCGTCGGTTCCAAGAACCAGCACGTTCTGTCCGTCGAGATTCTTGAAGGATCGTACGTCGGCGTCGACCTGAACGCGGGCGGGCGGGACCGCGCCGAACGGGCCAGATTCGAGCCACAGCTTGCCGTCGGTTCCGAGCACCAGCACAGTCTGATCGTTGATACCTTCGAACGCGCGCACGGTGGCATCGACCTGAACGCGGGCGGGCGGGACGGCGCCGAAGGGGGCCTGCTCGAGCCACAAATTGCCGTCGGTTCCGAGAACCAGCGCCGCCTGTTCGCCGAGACCTTGGAAGGCCTGTACGGTGGCATCGACTTGGACTCGGGCGGGTGGGACGGCGCCAAACGGCGAGTGTTCGAGCCAAAGGTTGCCATCGGACCCAAGCACGAAAATTTGGTCCGGATTGGCAACCTGAAAGCTCGCCGCCGCGTTGGCGCTAGTCACGCCGAGTGAAGACGCGCCAACCAACACAGCCCCGAGTATTGCGACAGACGACAGAAGGAAACGCCGGAAGCGCATCGCCGCCCTCCGGGCATCCGTCGACTTGTTGTGCTTGAACCTTGAAGTAGATCGGCGACAAATATCATGCTGCAAGTGCTTCACCGTGCCATGAACGAAACGAAGCCGAAATATGCTTTTCTGAAACGGCCTGCATTCCGCGTTGCAAGAAATTGAGGTTATAGTAGGAACGATAGAACGGCCTCTGCCAGCACGCAACCCGCCTCTCTCGCATGCAAGCCAAGTGCTGAACCTCGTCAGGGTGACAGGCGTTCACTCGTGCAGCGCCGCGCGACCAACTTGCGCAGCGCCAAAGTTTGCAAGACTTTGATTCAGATGGCGCACAACTTTGGCTGTCAGGCGGTCGCCGTCGGCATTTCCGCGGGGTCGGATCTGCGCTTTCGCCGGCATCAGCAGACAAGTAATCTTCCGCCATGGTCCAAGCTCTGCAGTATTGCGCCGCGGCTTTCGTCTTCGGTTATCTCTGCGGCTCGATTCCGTTCGGCGTTTTGCTGACGCGGCTCGCCGGCGGGCCGGATTTGCGCAGCGTCGGCTCCGGCAATATCGGCGCCACCAACGTCCTGCGCACCGGCCGGCGCGGCCTGGCGGCGGCGACACTGATTGGCGACATCCTCAAGGGCACAATTGCCGTCCTCGTTACCGGCCTTGTGCTCGGTCATGATTTCGCGCTGGTCGCAGCGGTCGGCGCGTTCCTTGGCCATCTGTTTCCGGTCTGGCTCGGCTTTCGCGGCGGCAAGGGCGTTGCGACCTATATCGGCGTGCTCCTCGGCATCTTCTGGCCGGCGGCGATCGTCTTTTGTGCAGTCTGGCTCGCGGTCGCGGCGCTGACCCGCTACTCGTCGCTGGCTGCCTTGATCGCCAGCGCGGTGACGCCGATTTTCCTGTGGTGGCGCGGCGACACGACCGAGGCGCTGGTATTCTTGTTGCTGTCGGTGGTGCTCTGGATCACGCACCGGGGCAATATCGGGCGGCTGCTCAGCGGCACGGAAGGCAAGATCGGCGCGCGATCGCCGAGCGCCAGCGCTTCCTAGGCGACCTCGTCATTGCGGCCGAAGCGAAGCAATCCAGCGACATTTCGGCACGCTGGATTGCTTCGTCGCGGAGCTTGTCATCGGGTCGGTCACTTCGGGCCGAACCCGTTGGCTCCTCGCAATGACGGGCTGAGTTATTTCGAGCACGTGCCGTCAAAGGTGTGGCAATACTGCCCGGCGTGACAAAAGTGCCAATGGCGCGAATTGGTCGCATGGCACTCGCAAGTCTTGGCGCTGACCGGACCGTCCGGGCAATGCGGAAACCTTTTGAACTTGATGGCCGCAAAAGCGTCTTGCGCCAGCAAGCACGTGAACACGCACGACAGAACGATAATCGACTTTTTCATATTTCCCCCGCCGCTTGAACGCTTCGCGTCGATTTAAGCCGCACTCATCGTATCAGAGATCGCAGCGCTTTGAGCAGGCGCCACCGCGCGCACTGGCGCGCCGTGGGTGTGCGGGATCTTGTCGGCAAAGGCCTCGACCAGCTTGTCGGGATCGTCGGCGCCGGTATGCAAGCGCAGCGCCTCGTCCATGTAGCTTTGCGACGCCGGGTCCTTCTTAATTCGTTCCAGCGTCCGGTAGTAGCGCAAGTACAGCGTCAGCCATCGCGCGAACGCTTTGCCGAAGTCGAGTAGGCGCCAGGGATAGAACACCAGCGGATTGACAATCGGCATGCCGTGGCCGGCGCTGCGTGCGCGCCTTACGGCGAACGAAGCCAAATTGCAGCGGATGTACGCCCTCGATCCGCACCGAGCCGGAGAAGATCGTCAAGAGGTTGAGCAATTTGCTGCGGTTGAGTTTGGTGGCGACGGCGCGGCGCATGATCGTTTCGACATGCTCGTCGCTGTAATATTGTTTCCAGGCGTCTTGGTTAGACTTTCGCCCATGTCTCCTTGGACATCCGCGGATGGCCGGTGCAGGCATGCTCGAGATCGTAGTTGTTCATGTCGGGGTCCATCGGCACCCCGCGGGCATGCAGTTTCTGGTGGTCTTCCGATCCTGGCAGCGGCGTGAGGCAGAAGAATTCCAGAATGTCGACCGGCAATTCCTTCTTGATGATGTCGATATCGCGGGCGATCGATTCCGGCGTGTCGGTCGGGAAAGCCGAGGATATAGCCGGCATAGGTAATGACGCGGGCGCGGCGCCAGGCCAGCAGCATTTCACGGTATTCCCAGATCTTGTTCTGCCGCTTCTTGGTGCCCATCAGCGATTCCGGATTGATGTTCTCCAATCCGATGAACACGAAGGCGCAGCCGGCCCGCGCCGACTTCTCGACGAAATGCGGAATCCGGTGACACAGCGTGTCGACCTGCAGGATCAGCTTGATCTGGAAGTTCTCGCGCTCGCGCAATTCGATCAGGCGGTCGAGGATCGGTTCCCAATTGCGGTTGCGGGCGAAGTTGTCGTCGGTGATGAAAAACCGGGTGATGCCTTGCGCGTTATTGGCGCGGACGATGGCTTCGACATCGTCGGCGGTGCGGTAACGCGACTTGCGCCCCTGGACGTTGATAATGGTGCAAAAGCTGCACTGGAATGGACAGCCGCGGCCGGCATCGAAGCTGGAATATTGCGTCGCCACCAAGCTCACGAGGTTGCGCGGCAGTATCGGAGCAATGGCGCCCGCCATTTCGGGCATGTCGTTCATGAAATTGTAGACGGGCTTGGCCGTTCCGGCGGCGATATCGCGCAGGATTTCGGCCATGCGACCCTCGGCTTCGCCGGCGAACACGTGAATTCCGAGAGCCAGCGCGTCCTGGATTTCCGCCGGCAAGGTCGGCAGCATCGCCAGGCAGCCGCTGACATGAAAGCCGCCAACGACGACCGGGAGGCCTAGCGCCCGAAATTGCCGGCCGAGATCAAGCGCGCGCGGAAATTGGTTGGACTGCACGCCGACGAGGCCGACCATCCCGCCGCCGGCAGCGCGAATCCGCTTGGCCACGGCACCGACGTCGACGATGGTGTTGCACTCGTCGCTCGGCCTCGATCTCGATATCCACGTCGGCGCCGAGCACGCGCTGGCGCGCGCACTCCGCAACCAGCCCGTAGACGCTGGCCAGGCTGTTTGAGGGTATGTACGAGCGCCGCCACTGAATGACGTAACCGTCGCTGTCATAATGCGACGGCTTGATCAGCGCGACCCTGAAAGCGCGCGTCCCCACGGCAACCCCTCAACGCGGATACGATCCGGATCAGCCTCGCGGCAAATTGTGCAGGCTCGTCCACCATATTGCAACTGAGGCTTCCCGTCTCCCCCGTTACCACCGATTGTAAGCTATGGTTGCGGTTCCTTTGTGGCGGCGCCCCGAAATCGGGTGGGTTTCCGTGGTCGCCAGGGTCCATGTGGCTCTCAAGATCAACGGAGAGCCACCATGCATTTTCGTATTCGCGACGTGTCGGCAGACAGATGCGTTTGGTCAGTCTCCCGCCACGCGCCCACCTCTCGCGTTGTTTTTCGGTTATGCTCGTCGCCGACAAGGGTGGACGGCGGGGGCGAAGTGAGCGACAGAAAAGATCAAAAAGTAGACAGCGTCCGCCTGACGGACGAGCAGCGAATCGACTGGCTGCGGCTCATCCGCTGGCCGAATATTGGCCCGCGGACGTTCCGCTCGCTCGTCAATCATTTCGGCGGCGCCCGAGCGGCGCTGGCGGCGTTGCCGTCGCTGGCACGGCGCGGCGGCGCCGGCGGCGAGGTGGAGATTTGTTCGCGCGACGAGGCGATGCGCGAAATCGCGTGCGCGCAAAAACTCGGCGTCACGTTTCGTGGCTTTGGGCGAGCCCGATTATCCGCAG